>CADCIH010000009.1:0-32196 GCA_902801465.1 uncultured Bacteroidia bacterium
GTTCGACCAGATCCCGCTGAACAAAATGTCCGTCTCCATGACCATGAACGGCGCCGTGTTGCCGATCCTGGCCTTCTACATCGTCGCCGCCTTGGAGCAGGGTGCCAAGTACGAAGAGTTGCAAGGCACCATCCAGAACGACATCTTGAAGGAGTTCATGGTGCGTAACACCTATATCTATCCGCCTGAGTTCTCGATGCGTATCATCGCCGACATCTTCGAGTTCACCTCGCAGAACATGCCGAAGTTCAACAGCATCTCCATCTCGGGTTACCACATGCAGGAAGCCGGTGCCACCTCCGACATCGAGATGGCTTACACCTTGGCCGACGGTTGGGATTACCTCCGCACTGGTGTCAAAGCAGGCTTGGACATCGACGCCTTCGCACCGCGTCTGTCGTTCTTCTGGTGCTCGGGCATGAACCACTTCATGGAGATTGCCAAGATGCGCGCCGCCCGTATGTTGTGGGCCAAGATTGTACGCACCTTCAACCCGAAGAATCCCAAGTCGTTGGCCTTGCGTACGCACACGCAAACTTCAGGTTGGTCGCTCACCGAGCAAGACCCGTTCAACAACGTGGCCCGTACCTGCATCGAGGCTATGGGCGCCGCCCTGGGTCACACACAGTCGCTGCACACCAACGCCTTGGACGAAGCCATCGCCCTGCCTACCGACTTCAGCGCCCGTATCGCCCGTAACACCCAGATCTACATCCAGGAAGAGACCAACATCTGCCGTGTCGTCGACCCGTGGGCTGGCTCTTATTATGTGGAAAGCCTCACCCACGAGATTGCGCACCGTGCCTGGGGTCACATCCAGGAGGTGGAAGCCATGGGTGGTATGGCCAAGGCCATCGAGACCGGCTTGCCGAAGATGCGTATCGAAGAAGCCGCTGCCCGCAAGCAGGCCAAGATCGACTCAGGTCGCGAGACCATCGTCGGTATCAACAAGTACCGCCTCGACCACGAGGATCCGATCGAGACCTTGGAGGTGGACAACACCGCTGTGCGTGAGTCGCAGATTAAGCGCTTGAAAGAGCTCCGCGCCAACCGCAACGAGGCCGATGTGCAACGTTGCCTGGAGGCCATCACCAAGTGTGCCGAGACCCACGAGGGCAACTTGCTTGCCTTGGCCGTCGAAGCCGCCAAGTGCCGCGCCTCGCTGGGCGAGATCTCCATGGCATGCGAGAAGGTCGCAGGCCGTTACAAAGCCGTCATCCGTTCAATCTCAGGAGTGTATTCTATGGAAACGAAAAACGATGCAAGATTTGAGGAAGCCTGCCGCATGGCCGACGAGTTCGCCAAGTTGGAAGGCCGCCGTCCGCGTATCATGATCGCCAAGATGGGTCAGGACGGTCACGACCGTGGCGCCAAGGTGGTGGCCACCGGTTATGCCGACATCGGCTTCGACGTCGACATGGGTCCCTTGTTCCAGACGCCCGCCGAGGCTGCCAAACAAGCCGTGGAGAACGACGTCCACATCATGGGCGTGAGCTCGTTGGCTGCCGGTCACAAGACCTTGGTGCCTCAGGTGATTGCCGAGCTGGAGAAACTGGGTCGTCCCGACATCATGGTCACCGTGGGTGGCGTGATTCCCGCACAGGACTACCAGTTCCTCTACGACGCCGGCGCTGTGGCCATCTTCGGTCCCGGCGCAAACAGGCATAATTCCAACCTAAAATCAAAAAATCCCGTCATCACTGGCGGGATTTTTTGTATTTTTGTCCCTACAAAAAATGACATCGTACCATAAAGAATTGTAAAATGGAAGATTTTACTAGTGCCCAAGACGCCACCTTGAACAATGTCGAAGAAAACCCTAAAAAAAATAACGGCCACCGCGAATTCTGGAGAAACCTGCTTCGCACGGTACTCGGCATTTCAATCTCCATCGTCCTCACCTTTGGCACCAATGCACTGCTGCTGTATCGCCGTGTAGTCAAAGACCGCAAGATGACCGCCATGATGGTGATGGGTAACATAGAGACCTTCGCCAAACATTTGGATCAATGCGCCGATCACATGAGTTGGAACGATACGCTGGCCGCCTATCTGCTCGCCATACCTATGGATTCTCTTGACATCGTCGACCAAAACCAGCTTCTCTACGGCATTAATAATGTTACGGCATACTACACCTTAAACCATGACAAATCGGCCGAGAATATCTTCTCCAACTCGATCGACACATGGAAAAACTTAGGAAACTTTGAGTTTATCGAAAACACGGGCCAGTGTTTTGCCGATATCAAAAACATCAAAGAGATATATGACGATTTCCTAGGTACCACAGACCGCATCAGAAGCCGAATGGTACAAGATCTTGAAGCCTGCCCGGGCAAGACACTTGGTTCCAAGGTGTTGCATGACAAGGAATACCGGAATCATTTGGCACACATCCACTCCCAAGCGGAGTATTATCACTATCTCGCGGCTTACGTTCGTTGGAAGAATGTCAAAAACATGCAGTTGATGGATGTTTCAGAAGAAGAGTTGAAACATTTCATCGAGGAAAGAGACAAAAACCAAGTTAACATCGGAGAGGCTCCAGAACAGGAAATGTTCCGTACTCCCGTCATCAACCCAGACGGTCTGCCCGACATCAAGGATTGGCTGAAATAGTTTTATTTGAAATCGCCAACCAACTCCAACGCCTCGGCGAGCATATTAATATCTTTTACATCAACGCGCTCAAACACGGGTCTGATCTTGTCAATCTTATCCAGATGAAGCAGCAAGACGTGATCGGGCTGTTCTTCTAACAAACCCTCCGGGATTTTGTCGCGGACCATGCCCAAAACCATCCCTACCATGCCGTCCATCCCGAAACCGGTGGAATACTTCACCCGCAAATCGGTACCAATAATATCAAGCACCTTCAAATCGATGCCGATCTTCTTCTTCATGATACCAAGGTTGATTTCATACAATACTTTAATGGTTTTTTGGTCAACAAATTCAAAACTGATGGGCTGTTTGGTCTGTTCGGTGACGAGTTTTTGCAACTCTTGGTAAGATACGGATGCTTTCATGACATTAAAATTTTCAGTGACAAAAATAAGAAATTGTTATCTTTGCCGCTTCATCGACAATAAATTAAAGCTTCATAAAATGAAAAAAGTCTTTACCATCCTCACTTTTGTCGCATTGATGGCCGTCATGACCGTTCAAGCACAAGACCGCAAACCCGATTGGGCTCGCTGGCACTACCTCTCTGAAGAGGAGATGAACACCCCCGTCCGTAACGAGAATTTCACCGAGACCCCGCCTCCGACAGGTGAACCCCGTTTTGTGGGCGAATTTGAGCCCATGCAAGGCGTCATGATTCGTTACCCCCTGGGCATCCCTACAAGCCTTGTTGTAGATCTGTCGAACAACTGTATGGTGTATTGCATCACCACCCAGCAAAGCAGCGCCCAAAGCACCTTCCAAAACGCTGGTGTCAACATGAACAATGTCACCTTCGTGAACGCCCCTACCGACTCCTATTGGGTACGCGACTACGGCCCGTGGTATATTTTTGAAGACCGCACCCCCGCCATCGTGGATAACCGCTACAACCGTCCCCGTCCCAACGACGACAACATGTCGGAAGTGTTCGCCAACTACTGGAACATCCCCTTGTACGGCATGAACCTCCAACACACCGGCGGTAACATGATGGAAGATGGCCGTGGCCATGGCGTGAGCGATGAGCTGGTTTTTAACGAAAACAACAATAACGAAGAAAACGTCCGTCAAAAGATGCGCGATTACCTTGGCATCGATCCTTATCATGTCACCATCGACCCGCAAGGCGACTACATCGCCCACGTGGACTGCTGGGGCAAGTACCTCGCTCCCGACAAGATTTTGATTGCCCAGCTGCCTTCGAGCAACAGCCATGCCGCTGACTATGACGCCGTAGCCAACTACTTTGCCACCACCAACTGCTGCTGGGGCTATCCCTACCATGTCTATCGCGTGCAAGAGCCGGGCGGCTATACCCTGGCTCCCTATACCAACAGCCTGATCCTCAACAAGTCGGTATATGTTCCAATGGGCGACAACGCCACCTATAACCAACAGGCCATTGAGGTTTACCAAGAAGCCATGCCAGGTTACAACATCGTTCCGGTGTATAACAACGACTGGAGCATCGGCTGGGAAAACACCGACGCCCTCCACTGCCGCACCCGTGGCGTGATGGACTTCAACATGCTCTTTGTGGATCACCGCGAAGTGCTTCACGGCGAACAGGAATGGCAAGAGGAATATCCTGTGGTCTCGAAGTTCATCGCTTACAGCGGCATGGACCTGAAACAGGATTCACTCCTTGTTTATTATAGCATCAACGGAGGCGAGTACCAAGTGGCTCACATGACGGCTACTGGCAACCCCGATGAGTATGTCGGCAATATCACCGGTTTCCAAGGTGGAGATGAAATCGATTACTATGTGTTCGGCGCCGACGAATCGAACCACCGTTACACCCAACCCGTCTTCGCCGAACTCGATCCTCACCACTTCACCGTGGGTGAGACGCCCCTCATGGATATGGGCTTGGTTACCGAGACCCCGAACGTTGAACTGACGATGGACAATCCTCAAATTGAGGTGGCTGTCACCAACGCCAACTATGCCTCATCGTCGCTGATCGCAGTATCAGAAATCATGGAAGTGGATAATGAGTATCTGGAAATCATGCCCGAGTACGGACTGCCTTATTCTCTCGACCTGGGAGAAAGCTTCCACTTTATCATGCTTCCCAATTCTTCCTTGGTAGGAAAAGGAACCGTTGAGACCACTGTCGTTGTGGAATCTGACGGCGGTGAAGTGGAGTTCCACGTCACGATCGACGAAGGCCTGTTGGTAAACGTCACCGAGATTTCCGCTGAGACCAAACTCTATCCTAACCCGACTTCCGGCCAATTCACCGTGGAAGGTGCCGACATCGCCAGGGTAGAGGTCTATAACTTGGTGGGACAGAAAGTGTTTGAAACGGAAAACGGAGAACGGAGAACGGAAAACTACATTGATGCCGCAAACTGGAACAAAGGCATTTATCTGGTCAGTATCATCAGCCAGAATGGCGCGGTGGAGACCAGGAAGCTCGTAGTGGAATAATGCGGAATTAGGAATGCGGAATGCGGAATGACTATCTACCGAAGGTTCATTCCGCATTCCGCATTCCTAATTCCTAATTTTAATTCCGCATTCCGCATTCCTAATTCCTAATTTTTAATTCCGCATTCCGCATTCTGCATTCCGCATTTATTTAAACGTCGAACTTGAACTCGGCGTCAAACCAGCCTGTGTCTTCTTTCAATAAATCGTATTCTTCACCGGTGAGATGATCCACGACATGTACGGTGCCTTTGATGTCGTCGTAGGTAAATGTGAATTGCGAGTTAGGGTCTTCTAAAGGAACGTCCATTTTAGTAGTCAATTCTGATTAGGAATGCAAAATTACGAATATTTTCCGATTACCACCGGTTTCCGTTCACAATCTTTGCGAATTTGTTTCGTGAACGTCGTTGTCGAGTGAACATGTTTTTGGCTCTGCCGCTCGGCCAGGAGTACGACTTCGAAGCGATGAAGCCTGTCTCGTCACGGTCGTCGGGAATGCGTCCGTATTTGTCCTTGTTGTCGGCAAACACGATGATGCTGTCCAAAAACCAGTTCTTCACACAGGAACCGTCGCCGGTATAGAAAAAACAGAAATGGTTCGATTTGCTGCGCCAAGGCTCCATGTCGAAAGTCAGCAGATACTGGCTCTGTAAGACGCCTTCGGTGATAGTGTCGGTCCAAATGCTCTCCCAACTCTTATTGTCAGTCGAAATGCCAATGCCAATCACCCCCTTGTGCGAAGTGTCGTACACCTCGATACTATGGTTGAACTGAACCATGATGTAGTCATACTTGTCGAGAGTCACCAATGGTGTGGTGAGCATGGTGGTGCCATTGAAGTTGTAGTCGAGGTACATCTGCAGCTCGTTGGCTTTGCTGCCAGCGTATGAAGTGCCGGAGATATACCAAACCACCCACTCGTCGCCACTGACATCCCAACCTTCGTTGAGCCAGGCATTGTAGAAACCCTCACATAAGACGACGTCCCCCCGCTGAGCCAGCGTCGGAAGACCCAAAACAACCAGGAACAATATGAAAAACAAACGTTTCACTCCACAAAATTAGGAAAAACCAAGAAAACCTTATCTTTGCACATTCAATTAATGCATATTATGAAAAACAAAGCTTTACTGTTTGCAGCCTTGGTCATGATGATGGCCGCCTGCGGTCCCAAAGGACCTCAATTCAAGATCAATGTAAACATAGCCAATGCCGAAGGTGAGACGGTCTATCTCCAAAAGGCTGGTCAAGTGCTGGATTCAGCGGTCATCCAGAACTGGGATGCCGTGTTCAATACTCCTGTTTGTAACGACAACGAGATGTATGCCGTCATGCTGAAAGGCTGGCGCCGCCCCTTCGCGTTCTTTACCGACCACAAGAATATGACGATCGAAGGTGATGCCCAGAACCCCAATGCCATCGTGGTGAAAGGTTCTGAAACCCAAGCCCGTCTCGATGCCTTCACAAAAGGCTATGATGAACTCGAAGCCAAGGTGGAAGCCGACAGCACCATCGCCCCAGCCGATGGCGAAGAAATGTTGAAAATGCATTGTTTCGAATATATCTGGGAGAACCCCAAAGATCCAGTGGCGCATTATGTGCTGTATCGTTACAAATGGGCTTTTGGTCCCTGCGAGATGCGTACCATGATCGACAACATCCATCATGCCGACAGTACCATCACTTCAAATAACTTGACGATGGCCGAGGAATATGTGGAGAAGCTGGAGCGTGTACAAGCCGGTCAGCCCATCATCGACTTCACCCAAAACGATCCCGATGGCAACCCGGTGACCTTGTCGCAGTTGGCCGAAGGAAAGCTCTTACTTGTTGATTTCTGGGCTTCGTGGTGCCCCGACTGCCGCAAAGCCAATCCGGATGTGGTGGCAGCTTATCAAAGATACCACGACCAAGGCTTCGACGTGCTGGGTGTTTCGTTCGACACCAACAAGGAAGCCTGGCTTGCCGCCATCGAAAAGGATGGCTTGACCTGGACACAAGTCTCCGATCTTCAAGGTTGGAGCAATGCCGCCGGCGCTTTATACAGCATCGCCTTCATCCCTCAGAACGCCTTGATCAAGGACGGCATGATCGTCGCCCGTAACCTGGAAGGGGAGGAGCTGATGCAAGAAATAGAGACGCAATTACACTAAAGATTGATTATTATCAAGAATTAGAGAATTAAAGAATTAAAGAAGGAACTTATCACACGATGATTTTTTCTCAAATTCTCTAATTCTTGATAAAACTATTTTTTTGGAGCCCAAGCCACAAACGGCGGATTGGGATAATCCTCCTTGTCGTACTCCAAAGGTAGCCCGTCGCTGATTCTCACAACCCTGCCTCCAGCAGCGGTAAGGATGGCATCGGCAGCGGCCGTGTCCCACTCCTTGGTCTTGCTATAACAGACATAGACATCGGCTGTACCCTCGACCAAACGGGCGAACTTCAAGCTGCTGCCCTGGGTGTCGATGACCAAGTCGGGATGTTCCGGACGTAACACCTTATTTATATATTCATCCACCTCCGGGGTCCGGTGCGAACGACTGACCAACACGGTGAAAGTGGAAAGTGGAGAGTGGAAAGTGGAAAGTTTTCCGTTTTCCACTTTCCACTCTCCACTTTCCACTCCCCACAGCTGTTCCGTCACAGGCGCATAGATCACCCCCAATACCGGCCGCTTGTTTTCGATTAAGGCGATATTCACGGTAAACTCTCCGTTGCGTTTCACGAACTCTGCGGTGCCGTCCAATGGATCCACCAGCCAATAGCGACCGAACTTCGAGCGGTCTGGCGGCAAGTCCTCCTCGCTCACAAAAGGCAAGCCCGTCGGCTTCAGCATCTCCTTGATGATATTGCTCGCCCGAAGGTCTGCCTGGGTCACCGGCGAATCATCGTCTTTTGTATATACTTCAAACGCCTGTGCGTATACTTCCATGATGGCCCGACCTGCCTCGCGAGCCGCTTCCGTAGCCGTTGATAACAAATTGTTCATAATGCAAAATTAAAAAAATTAAAAAAAATTCCCCCTATGAGGTTTAATTCTACTAATTTTGCGCCCGAAATCCCGAGGCATACCCTCATCATTTTTTGAAATCGAAGCAACATGACAAAGAATTTAGTAATCGTTGAGTCACCCGCAAAAGCCAAAACAATCGAAGGTTTTTTAGGTAAGGAATACACCGTCAAGTCGAGCTACGGACACGTCCGCGACCTGAACAAAAACACGCTTAGTGTCAATATAGAAAAGGATTTTGAACCTGAATACGAGATCAGCGACGACAAGAAAGCGCTCGTCGCTGAACTGAAGAAACTCTCCAGCCAAGCCCAGACCATCTGGCTCGCATCCGATGAGGACCGCGAGGGAGAATCCATCTCATGGCATCTTTACGAAGCCCTTGATCTTAAGCACAAAGACACCAAACGTATTGTGTTCCACGAGATTACCAAGACCGCCATATTGAACGCCATCGAGAATCCCCGTGATATCGACATGGACCTGGTGGCCGCCCAGCAAGCCCGTCGCGTGCTCGACCGTCTGGTAGGTTATGAGCTGTCACCCCTGCTCTGGAAGAAGGTGAAACCCTCACTCTCGGCAGGCCGTGTGCAGTCGGTCGCCGTCCGCCTCATCGTGGAACGCGAAGAGGAGATCAAAAACTTCCAGCAGACCAGCGCTTATCGCATCACCGCTCAGTTCTCGTTCCTCCAGGATGGACAGGAGTATTCCATCGCCGCCGAGATGCCCAACCGCTTCGATACCGAGGCCGAAGCCCGCGCTTTCGTGGAGTCGTGCATCGGAGCCAGCTATAAAGTGGAAAACATCGAGAAGAAACCCTCTTCAAGGACACCGGCACCGCCGTTCACCACCTCCACCTTGCAACAGGAAGCCGCCCGTAAACTGGGCTTCTCCGTGGCCAACACCATGCGCCTCGCCCAACAACTCTATGAGTCAGGTAAGATCACTTACATGCGTACCGACTCTGTCAACCTCTCAAGCCTCGCCCTCGGCATGGCCAAGAAAGTGATCACCGAAAACTACGGCGCCGATTACGTCAAGACACGCCAATATCACACCAAGACCAAAGGTGCTCAAGAGGCTCACGAAGCCATCCGCCCCACCTACTTGGACCAAAATACCATCAAAGGTACCGCCGACGAGCGTCGCCTCTACGAACTCATCTGGAAACGCACCATCGCCTCCCAGATGTCCGACGCCCAAATTGAACGTACCAACGTCAACATCGGCATCTCCACTTCCGACAAGAAATTCACCGCCACAGGCGAAGTCATCCTCTTCGACGGATTCCTCAAGGTGTATATGGAGAGCTACGATGACGATGAAGTGGAAAATGGAAAGTTGAAAATGGAAAGCTCTCCACTCTCCACTTTCAACTTTCAACTTAAAGAGGGTACCGTTCTCGAACTCGACAAGATGGAAGCCCAACAACGCTTCACCCGTCACCCGCTCCGTTACACCGAAGCGAGCCTGGTGAAGAAGATGGAAGAACTGGGCATCGGCCGCCCCTCGACCTACGCGCCCACCATCTCCACCATCCAGAAACGTGAGTATGTGACCAAAGGCGATATCAAAGGCACCGTCCAGGCCTTCAATGTCATCACCCTGAAGAACAATAAGATCACCGAAAAGACCGGCAAGGAAAACTACGGCGCCGAGAAGGGCAAACTGTTGCCTACCGACATCGGCGTGCTCGTCAACAGGTTCCTGCTGCAATACTTTGAGAGCATCATCGACTACAACTTCACCGCCAACGTGGAAAAAGAGTTCGACAAGATCTCTGAAGGCCAGTGCGAATGGAACAAGATGATCCGTGAGTTCTATGCCGGCTTCCATAAACAAGTGGTCAGCACCACCGAGAACTCAGGCAAGTTCAGCGGCGAGAAACTGCTCGGCGTGGACCCCGCCACAGGTAAAAACGTCTACGTGAAAGTCGGTCGTTTCGGCCCCGTGGCCCAGATTGGCGACACCGAGTCGGAAGAGAAACCCCGTTTCGCTGGCCTCCGCAAAAACCAAAGCATCGAGACCATCACCCTCGAAGAAGTGTTGAAACTGTTCGAGTTCCCACGCATCCTCGGTGAATACGAGGGTAAGGAAGTGAGCGTCTCCGTCGGCCGCTTCGGCCCCTACGTGAAACACGCCAACGCGTTCTACGGCCTCGCCAAGACCGATAATCCGGCTACCATCGACATCGAGCGCGCCATCGAGATCATCGGTGAGAAACGCCAGAAAGACGAGGAGAACACCATCCTCACCTTCGATAACGATCCCGAGATGAAAGTGCTTAACGGCCGCTTCGGTCCTTATATCGCCTACAAAAAGAAAAACTACCGCATCCCGAAAGACGTGGATCCTCACACCTTGACCTACGAAGACTGCCTGAAGTTGGTGGAAGACGCCCCCAAGACAGCTCCGAAAAAGGCCGCTCCCAAACGCAAAAAGAACTCTTAATTCTAAATTCAAAATTATTAATTAATAAACTATATAATTATGGAAAAAAAAGACCTTCTGAAAGACGTTGTCGAACACATCGACATCAAAAAGTACGATTCGACGGAACTCATCAACGCCATGCGCAAGATGTCGTTCACCTCACGCGACACCGCCCGCGCCGCTGACATCCTCTGCCAGATGATTGCAGAGAAAGACTGCACCAACATCCTCACCATCGCCGGTTCCACCTCAGCTGCCGGCTGCATGCAGGTGTACGTTGAGATGGTCCGTAACAAGATGGTTGACGCCGTCGTCAGCACAGGTGCCTCCATCATCGACATGGACCTCTTCGAAGCCCTCGGCTACAAGCACTACATCGGCACGAAAGAGAACGTCATCCCCGACACCAAGCTGCGTGAGCTCTACATCGACCGTATCTATGATACCTTTATCGACGAGGAAGAGCTGCAAGCCTGCGACCAAGCCACCTGCGACGTGGCCGACACCCTCGAATGCCGTCCCTACAGCAGCCGCGAGTTCCTCTATGAAGTCGGCAAATGGCTGGCCAACGGTCACGGCGTGAAAAAAGAAAGCCTCATCCAGACCTGCTACGAGTGCGGCGTGCCGATCTTCTGCCCCGCCTTCAGCGACAGCAGCGCTGGTTTCGGCATCGGCAAGCACCAGTGGCTCCGCAAGAAAGCCGGCAAACCCTACGTGAGCATCGACAGCGTGGCCGACTTCCTCGAATTGACTGAAATCAAGATGAACAGCCCTCAATCGGGCCTCTTCATGGTTGGTGGCGGCACCCCCAAGAACTTCGCACAAGACACTGTCGTCTGCGCCGAAATCCTTGGCGTCGAAGTGCCCATGCACAAATATGCCATCCAGATCACCGTGGCCGACGTGCGCGACGGCGCCTGCTCATCATCGACACTGCTCGAGGCTGGCTCATGGGGCAAGGTGAGCGAAGAACTCCAACAGATGGTCTACGCCGAAGGCACCACCGTCATCCCCGCCATCGTCAGCTATGCCTACCACAACGCCCCCTGGCGCGACCGTGAGTACAAAAATTGGCAAAAACTATATAAATAAATGAAGAATTAGGAATGCGGAATTATTACCTCCGGAGGCTAATTCCGCATTCCTAATTCCGCATTCCTAATTCCGCATTCCGCATTCCCCTCGCTATGGATATCAGCCTGTTTCTGGAACCTGTTCCGGAGAAATGTTTTACCACAATAAACCGTCCCGGAAAGAACACCTTCGGGGAGACCCTCACCATCTACCGCAACGAAGAGGATTTCCCCGAGTTGGATGGATTCCAACTGGCCTTGATCGGCATTAAGGAAGAACGCGGCGCCGTGGATAACCACGGGTGCGCCGACGGAGCCGACTATATTCGCAAGGCCTTCTACCAACTCTTCAACCATTGGACCGACATCAAAATCGTCGACCTTGGCAATGTCAAGACAGGTCAAGAAATATCTGATACCTATTACGCTCTGAATCAGGTGCTTACTGAATTAATGAAAGAGCACGTCCTTCCCATCGTTTTCGGCGGTAGCCAGGATATGACCTATCCTATGTACCAAGTGTACGAACCTACTGGTAAACTGGTGAATATCACTACGATAGATCCGATTTTCGACCTTGGTAACGACAATGAGGGACTCAACTCACACTCTTATCTGAGCCATATCATCCTGCATCAGCCTAACTTCCTTTTCAACTTCACAAACATCGGATATCAATCCTATTATGTTGATAAGGAAAGTATAGAACTGATGAAACAACTACTATTTGATACTTATCGTCTGGGCATCTTGCGTCCGAAGATCGATCTCACGGAACCGCTTATCCGCAACGCCAACATCCTCAGTATCGACATGGCCGCCTTCCGTGCTGCCGATGCACCGGGGGTGAAAAACGCCTCGCCCAACGGTTTCTTCGGAGAAGACGCTTGCAAGATGACCCGTTACGCAGGACTGAACTTCAAACTCTCTTCGATAGGCTTTTTCGAATACAATCCGCATTACGACATCAATTCACGCACGGCCAACCTGATCGCCGAGATGATCTGGTATTTCATCGATGGCTACAGCCAGCGCCAGGACGACCTCCCGACCGCCGACAGCAACGACTTCAAGCGTTACAACGTACAGATCGCAGAAGGTGAGGAAAACGTCATTTTCCTCTGCCATAAGGTCACTGGAAAATGGTGGATCGACATGTCGTTCATGCACGCCGATGACCCTCGTTACGAGCGGCATCATTACATTCCTTGCTCCAAGGAGGATTACGACCAGGCCATGAACAACGAACTGCCCGACAAATGGTGGCAGTTCTACCAAAAGTTGATGTAATCCCGTGGAAGTCGAAAAAATCATATTGGGTATCGACCCAGGCACCTTGGTGATGGGGTTCGGGCTGGTTCAGCAGCAAGGCAAGGAGCTGAGCATCATCCGCATGGATGTCATCAAGCTCAACAAGCTCCCCAACCAGGCGATGAAGCTCAAGATGATCTTTGAGAAGATGTTGGAATTAATCGACGAATACCATCCTGATGAGTTGGCCATCGAGGCTCCGTTTTTCGGTAAAAACGTACAGTCGATGCTCAAGTTGGGCCGTGCCCAGGGGGTGGCCATGGCCGCAGCGCTGTATCGCGACATCCCCATCTTCGAATATGCCCCACGTACCATCAAGCAGACCATCACGGGCAACGGCAGCGCCTCCAAGGAACAGGTCTCCAAGATGCTTCAGGCCATGTTGCGTTTCACTGAGATGCCCAAGTATTTCGATGCCACCGATGCCCTGGCTGCCGCCGTCTGCCATTATCTCGACAGAGGTAAGGACGTCAATTACACCAAGCCCAAGCACAGCCGCAAGTCTACTAGTTCCCAGTGGGCACAATTCGTCCAAGAGAATCCAGATAGATTGAAAAAGTAAGGCTAATCTGTTTCCCGCCGATAAAGGGTGCTAAAAGTTCTCCTTGAACTTGATGTCCTTGACGTTGAGCTGGAGGGTGGTCTTGCCTTGCCAGTAGTTGTATTCAAGGTTATAGCAGATGCTGAAGGGCTCGCCGCTGTGGATGCGCGAGAAGAGGTCGCCCTTTTGGAAGGCGATACCTGAGAACACGTTGCGCTCGTCGTCGCCCTGCTGACGCACGGTAAGCTTTAGGTGTTTGTGTCCGCCCACGGGACGTGAGCCGCCGGCATCGACGATGTTGTCGGACCAGAACACCGGAGCGGTGTTGCCAGGGCCGAAGGGGGCAAACTGGGTGAGGATGCGCATGAACTTCGAGGTGATGTCGCGGAACTGGATCTTCAGGTCGACTTCGAGTTCAGGCACCAGATCTTCGGGGCTAAGGTGCTCACGAATGTAAGCCTCGAAACGGCGGCGGAACTCCTCGACGTTCTCTGGGCGCATGGAGAGACCCGCAGCATATTTGTGGCCACCGAAGTGCTCTAGCAGGTCGGAGCAATGGTCGATGGCATCGTAGATGTCGAAGTTCTTGATGGAGCGCGCCGAGCCCGTGATGAGGTCGTTGGCGCGGGTGAGCACGATGGTGGGACGGTAGTAGTAGTCGGTAAGACGTGAGGCCACGATACCGATGACGCCTTTATGCCAATTCTCGTTGAAGATGACGGTGGAACGTGCGTTGCGCAGTTCCTCGTCGTCGGCGATCATGTTAAGTGCCTCTTCGGTAATGCCGTTGTCGAGTTCACGGCGGGTGTCGTTGAGCTCGTTGATGTTGGCGGCCAGCTTGAGGGCATGTTCGTGTTTCTCGGCGAGAAGGAGTCGCACCGAGTCGGAAGCCTTGTCGATACGCCCTGCGGCGTTGATGCGAGGACCGATGAGGAACACCAGGTCGCTGATGGTGAGCTCGCGGGTGAGGGCATTGTCTTTTTCTCCGTCCACCCTATCGGGGTCTTCCTCACGACGATAGATGTTGGCGTGTTGGAGGATGGCCTCGATGCCCGGGCGAGGCTTTTTGTTGAGCTGTTTCAATCCATAGTAGGCCAACACACGGTTTTCGCCGGTGATGGGCACGATGTCGGCAGCAATGCTGACAGCCAGCAGGTCGAGCAGCTCATAGACCTCGTCGATAGGCAGTTTGAGTCGCATCGAGAGAGCGGTGACGAGCTTGAAGCCCACGCCGCAACCCGAGAGCTCCTTGTAGGGATAGGTGCAGTCGGGACGCTTGGGGTCGAGCACAGCCACGGCAGCGGGAATCTCGTCACCTGCACGATGGTGGTCGCAGATGATGAAGTCGACCCCCCTTTCGTTGGCATATTGGATGCGTTCCACGGCCTTGATGCCGCAGTCGAGGGCGATCACCAACTTAAAGTCGTTTTCAGCCGCATAGTCGATGCCCTTGAAAGAGATACCATAACCCTCATCGTAACGGTCTGGGATATAGAACTCTATCTTTTTCTTCTTGAAGAATTTCTTAAGGTAAGTATAGACCAATGCCACGGCGGTGGTACCATCCACATCATAGTCGCCGTAAATCATTATCTTCTCTCCGTTGTCGATGGCTTGGACCACACGGTCAACAGCGCGATCCATGTCCTTCATCAGGAAAGGGTCGTGGAGTTGGTTGAGGGAGGGTCGGAAGAAGATTTTGGCTTCGTCGAAGGTGACAATTCCGCGTTGCACAAGCAAGGTGGCAAGGTTCTCATCGATGCCGAGAGCCTTGACAATATCAGCAACTTGCTGTTTATCAACCGCTTTATTTAAAATCCACCTTGTCTCCACTATACTAATTTTGAACTTGTAAAAATAAGAAAAATTTCAATTACTTCTCATCTATTTTTTATTTAGATTAAATTTAGAATAATTTTTTTTAAAACTGGCTTGCAGGATGTGCATTTTTTTAATAAAATTGCAATACGAAATTTCCTAATTTTTTATCCCTTGAAACAGATTAAAACTGCCTTAATATCAGTATATTACAAAACAGGATTGGACCAAATTGTCAACCTGTTGAAGTCCTATGGCGTGCAGATATATTCAACCGGTGGAACTTTTGACTACATTCATGAGATCGACACGACGGTGAAGACTGTGGAATCGCTGACAGGCTACCCCTCTATTTTGGGTGGTAGGGTCAAGACCCTTCATCCGAAGGTATTCGGCGGCATCCTTGGGCGAACCCAGTTGGAGTCGGACCAGCGCGAGATGGCTCAGTATGACATTCCCGCGTTCGACCTGGTGATTGTGGACTTGTATCCTTTCGAGGAGACCGTGGCTAACACCGACGATGCGAGCGCCATCATCGAGAAGATCGACATCGGCGGCATCTCGTTGATCCGCGCCGGCGCCAAGAACTTCAACGACGTGCTCATCGTGCCGTCAAGGAAGTATTACGACGAGTTGATCGGCTTGCTGAAAGCGCAAAACGGCGCCACCTCCATCGACGACCGCAGGCGTTTTGCCGGATATGCCTTTGCCGAGAGCTCGCATTACGACACGGCCATCCACAACTGGTTTGCACCAGCTATGGAGCTGCGCTATGGCGAGAACCCGCATCAGAAAGGCTGGTTCGACGGCGACTTGGATGCCTTGTTCGAGAAGCTTCACGGCAAGGAGCTGTCGTACAACAACCTCCTCGACCTCGAGGCGGGACTGAACCTCATCCGTGAGTTCAACGACACGGCCTTCGCCATCCTCAAGCACAACAACCCCTGCGGCATTGCCTGCCGCCCAACGGTAAAGGAAGCCTATCTGGCAGCCCTGGCTGGCGATCCTGTATCGGCCTTTGGCGGCGTGCTGGTCTGCAACCGTCCCATCGACAAGGATGCGGCTGAGGAAATTAATAAACTCTTTGTGGAAGTGCTGGTGGCGCCCGACTACGAGCCAGAGGCGCTCGACCTGCTCTTCTCCAAGAAGAACCGTATCGTGCTGCGCTTGAAGCAGGATTGCTACGACCGCATTGTCGTGAAGAGCGTCCTCAACGGACGGCTCGTGGAGGAACGCGACCTGCACAGCGAGACCGCTGACGACTTCAAGGTGGTGACCGACAAGACTCCCACCCAAGACGAGATTAATGATATGATCTTCGCCAACAAGGTGGTCAAGCACAGCCGTTCCAATGCCATCACCCTCGCCAAAGGCGGGCAGTTGTGCGCCTCGGGCATCGGTCAGACTTCAAGGGTTGACGCTCTGAGGCAGGCCATAGAAAAGGCTCATTCGTTCGGTTTCGACCTCAACGGAGCGGTTCTGGCCTCCGACGCCTTCTTCCCCTTCGACGACTGCGTGAAACTCGCCCACGAGGCGGGCATCACCGCCATCGTGCAACCCGGAGGCTCCGTCCGCGACCAAGACTCCATCGACAGCTGCAACCAATTCGGTATCAGCATGGTATTCACAGGCTACCGCCATTTCAAACATTAATCTAACTCAACCCCTCATAGGAAAACGCTAAATTCTAAACTCTAAATTCTAAATTCAATAAAATGGGAGCTTTTTCGTTTCTGAACAAAGAGATCGCTATTGACCTTGGTACGGCCAATACGATTATCATATACAACGACAAGGTGGTCGTTGACGAGCCTTCGATCGTGGCCATGCAACGCGACACCAAGAAAATCATCGCCGTGGGCAAGCGTGCCATGATGATGCATGGCAAGACCCACGAAAACATCAAGACCATCCGTCCCCTGCGCGATGGTGTGATCGCCGACTTCCAGGCCGCCGAGTACATGATGCGCGAGATGATCAAGATGATTAATTTCAAGAACACCCTGTTCCCCCCCAGCCTGAAGATGGTCATCTGCATCCCTTCGGGCATCACCGAGGTGGAAGAACGCGCCGTGAAAGACTCGGCTGAACAAGCCGGCGCCAAGGAAGTGCGTCTGATCCACGAACCCATGGCCGCCGCCATCGGTATCGGCATCGACGTGCTCGAACCCACAGGTAACATGATCATCGACATAGGCGGTGGCACCTCTGAGATCGCCGTCATCGCCCTGGGTGGCATCGTCAACAACAAGTCGATCCGTATCGCCGGCGACGACTTCAACGCCGACATCGAGGAATACATGCGCAAACAGCATAACATCATCGTGGGCGAACGTTCCGCCGAACGTATCAAAATCGAAGTCGGCGCCGCCATCCCTCAACTCGACAACCCACCACAAGACTTCGCCGTGCAAGGTCGCGACATGCTGAGCGGCATCCCGAAGGAGATCAAGGTGAACTACTCGGAGATCGCCCATTGCCTCGACAAGAGCATCATGAAGATCGAGACCGCCGTGCTCAACGCGTTGGAACAGACTCCGCCCGAGTTGGCAGCCGACATCTTCCGCACCGGCATCTATCTCACCGGTGGCGGCGCCTTGCTGAGAGGCCTCGACAAGCGTCTCTCCGCCAAGACCAAGCTGCCCATCCATGTGGCCGAGGACCCGCTGCGCGCTGTGGCTCGCGGTACCGGCATCGCACTGAAGAACTTCGACCGCTTCACCTTCCTCATCAAGTAAGGAATGTACAACCTCTTTCGTTTCATACAAAAACACCACTTTGTAATCCTCTTTCTGGTGCTCGAAGTGCTGTGTGTGTGGCTGTTGACCCTCACACAGGGCTATCATCGCCAGAAGCGGATCAACACGACCAACGACATCGTGGGGGGCGTGTATGAGACTGGTACGCATATCGGCGACTATTTCCGCCTCGGGAAAATTAACCACGAGCTGGCTGAAGAAAATGCCTTGCTGCGCCGACAGCTGGCCGCCACAATCGATACCACTACGGGGTTCCAAGAAATTGTGAACGCCGACACAGTATATAACTTCATCCCGGCAAGGGTGATCAACAGCACCGTCAACAGGCCGAACAACTATATCCTTATCGACAAGGGAAGCGCCGACGGCATTGAGAAGGACATGGGCGTGGTCTCGAGCAACGGCATCGTGGGCATCGTGGCTGACGTAAGTCCCCATTACGCCTCGGTGATGAGCCTGCTACATAG
Source organism: uncultured Bacteroidia bacterium (assembly GCA_902801465.1). Lineage (GTDB taxonomy): Bacteria > Bacteroidota > Bacteroidia > Bacteroidales > F082 > Limimorpha. The sequence goes on from CADCIH010000009.1 coordinate 18,528, forward strand.
CTACTCCACCATCAGCGTGCGGTTCAAGAACGACGAGGAACAGATCGCCACCTTGCGTTGGCAGAACACCAACTACCGCTATGGTATCGTGGATGGCATCCCGACACATTTGAGACCCAAGCCCGGCGACACCATCGTCACCAGCTCCTACTCCTATATCTTCCCAGAGAACCTGATGGCCGGCACCGTGGTGGAACTCATCAAGTCACCCGACGGCACGCTCAACCAGGCCAAGATCAAATATGCCACCGACTTCGCATCGCTGAAAAACGTGTATGTGATCCAGCACACCAGCCTGGATGAACTCGAATTACTCATCCAAAACCAACAAATGCCATGAACCGGACTTTGATGAATATAATAAGGTTTGTAGCGTTGGTAACTGCACAAGTGTTGCTTATCAATCATATCCGACTGGGCGGCTACGTGCATCCTTACATCTATCTCATCTTCGTGATGCTGCTACCCCTCAATACCCCGGGTTGGCAACTCTTGCTCTCGGGATTCGGCATCGGTTTGGTGATCGACCTGTTTATGGGTACCTTGGGCATGCACGCCGGAGCCACCACACTGATGGCTTTTTGCCGCCCTGCTATCATAAGAATCGTGTCAGGAAGCCAGAAACTTGAGATGAACCGGGAGCCAAACATTAATCAGGTGGGGTTCCCTTGGTTTTTGCGTTATACCTTTGTCATGGTACTGGTACACAACTTCACCTATTTCATGCTCGAAGGGTTCAGCTTCCATTTGGTGGGACAAGCCCTGTTGCGCATTTTGATTAGCGTGCCGGTATCGGTGTTTTTGATCATCGTGGTGATGTACTTGTTCTCGAGAGACAAGGGGAAGATGAGAGATAAGAGATAAAAGTTAAAAGATAAAAGATAAAAGTTATGGGGGCGAAGGAGAAGAGCGTGTTTTTCTGTAAATCGTGCGGCAACGAGTCGCCGAAATGGTTTGGGAAATGCCCTGCTTGCGGGGAATGGAATACTTGCGTGGAAGAGAAGGTGGTGGAAAGTGGAAAACGGAGAACGGAAAACGGAGAACGGAAAACGGAAAACTTTCCACTCCCTATATGTGAGATTTCCAACGCTGAGGAGCTGCGGATTGTGCTGCCTTTTGCGGAACTCAACCGGGTGCTGGGCGGCGGATTGGTGTTGGGATCGTTGGTGCTGGTAGGCGGCGAGCCTGGTATCGGAAAATCAACACTTTTATTGCAGACAGCTCTTCAACTTATCAATAAGAAAGTACTTTATATCTCCGGTGAGGAGAGCCAGACCCAGATCAAGATGCGCGCCGACAGGATTGGCATCCGCAACGAGCAGTGTCTGATTCTCACCGAGACCGATACCAAGGAGATCTTGAACCACGTCAAGGAGGTGCAGCCCGATATCATCGTTGTGGACTCCATCCAGACCTTGAGTTCGCCATACGTGGATGCTACGGCAGGAACGGTCTCGCAGATTCGGGAGTCTGCAGCCGAGATGAACAAGATTGCCAAGACATACCAGGTGCCTGTGTTTCTGATCGGTCATATCACCAAGGACGGCAGCATCGCCGGACCGAAGATATTGGAACATATCGTGGATACCGTGTTGCAATTTGAAGGAGACCGTCATTATGGCTTCCGAATCTTGCGAACCATCAAGAACCGTTTTGGTTCCGCTTCGGAGTTGGGTATCTTCGAGATGAACGCGACGGGCTTGCGTGAGGTGACCAATCCCAGCGAGTTCCTTTTGTCGCAGCGCGACGAGGAGGTGAGTGGCATTGCCATCGCCGCCACCATGGAGGGACAGCGCCCCATGCTCATCGAGACCCAGGCTTTGGTGAGCACGGCGGCTTATGGCACGCCGCAGCGTTCCGCCACCGGCTTCGATACCCGGAGGATGAACATGTTGTTGGCTGTCTTGGAAAAGCGTGCCGGCTTCCGTTTGAACATGAAGGATGTGTTTTTGAACATCGCCGGAGGCATCCGCAGCGATGATCCTGCCTTGGATCTCTCGGTGGTGGCCGCAGTGCTTTCATCCAATGCGGACATCCCCATCGACAGCCGTTATTGTTTCGCCGCCGAGGTGGGACTTTCGGGAGAGATTCGTGCCGTCACTCGCATTGAGGCACGCATTGCCGAGGCCGACAAGCTTGGTTTCGAGAAGATTTTCGTCTCCAAATACAACGCCAAGGGGTTGAACACCCAGCGTTTTCACATTGAGGTGGTTCCGGTGGCTACGGTTTACGACCTGGCGACGGAACTGTTTGGGTGATTACACCTTAATTATATTAATTGGGAATTAGTAATTTAGAATTTAGAGATGAGGTGGAAGACGGCACCGTGTATTCCGATTTGCCCAAGAAAACCGTGGTGAAGATAGGCATCGGCTTCTCGAAAGAGACCAGAACAGTGAGTGAGTGGAAAACCGCTTAAAGGAATTTAACGATTCCGCTGATGATAAAGTAAAGCCCAAACAAAACCAGCCCCCAGCCGATAATCCTGTTCATGATGCGAATGCGTTTCGCGTTGAAGAACTTTTTCAAGAACGAAGCGCCCTTGGCCTTCAAGAGGTCACAGCCTAAACTGGTGCCCAGCACAATGGCGAAAAACAACAAAATCTTCAACTTGTTGCCTCCCATGTTGCCTGCGGTAATGGCCACCGTGCTGAACCAGAAAATCCATACAAACGGGTTGAGGATGTTCAGCACAAAGCCTTTTCCAAAAAACACAAACCAACGGGGCGTATCGTCGTCCTTCTTGAAATTCTCACGGTTTTCATCAATGATCTCGTCAGTGCGCTCCTTGATGCTCTTGAAGTTGTCTTCCTTGACCTTTTTCGTATAGGTGAAGATGCCAAACAAAACCAAGATGATGCCCGCGCCAAGGCTGAAAAAAAACATCTCTCGATTGTTATTGGCAACCACCTGGATGGATGTCAGCACGCAAAGCGACACCATCAGAATGTCGTTGAGAAACACCCCCGCGGCAAACCATGCCGCCGATCGGAACCCACGATGGATACTGGTCTGAATCAATGTGATAAACGCCGGGCCAAACCCTAACACAATAGCCAAGGTCAACCCAAACACAATCGCATCGAATACAAACCGTATCATAGTTTATAGTTTTCCGTTCTCCGTTTTCCGTTTTCCGTTCCCCAAATACTCTTCCCACATCTCCAACCGCTTTCCCTTCAACACCCTCGGGAACTTCGTCGCACCACCCCACTTGCCAATCTTCTCTTCCATAAATTTATAGAATATTTCCGTTGGAAGCACATCAACAAACAATTCCTTGATGGCCTCAGTGCGCTCCACGGCATAGTCGTCGTTGAGCTTGCAGAGATGTTCGTCGATCTTCTTGATGGCCACCTGCGGGTCGAGGGGTTCGTCGCAACCCAGATACCAATGATGGGCATACATGGTGTCATGCTTGATGCCCGCCACGGTGAACTCGGTAATGTCAACCCCCAGCTCCTCGGCGGTCATCTCCACCGCCTGCGTCATGTTATCCTGCGAGAGGTGTTCGCCAGTGATGCTCAGGAACTGTTTGGTGCGACCTGTGATGGCGATGTTCACCCCCTTGGGCCGTTCGCCAAACAAAGGACCGTCAGGAGGAAGGATTTTGATAGTGTCACCAATAAGGTAACGCCAAGTGCCAGCACAGGTTGAGAGCAGCAAGGCATATTCGGTATTGGGCTCCACCTCCTTCAACGTCAGCGTCTTGGGATGCTCCACAATGTTGCCGTTCTCATCGAAGTTCTCCTCGTTGAAAGGCACAAACTCGAAATAGATGCCATTGTCGACCAGCAGCTGCATCACGCGCTTATTCAAGTCAACCTGATAGGCAATATAGCCCTCCGAGGCCAAATAACTCTCGATGTAGGTCACCTTTTTGCCAAAGATGCGCTCAAAGCTCTTCTCGTAAGGAGCGAAAGCCACGCCGCTGTGAACATACACCATCAGGTTGGGCCAGATGTCGTGGATGGTCTTGAGCTTGTATTCCTTGATGATGCGCTCCAGCAGGATCTGCACCCAAGCAGGCACGCCCACGATGACGCCGATATCCCAAGTAGGAGCGGCCTTCACCATCTCGTCGAGCTTCTCCGACCAGTCCTTGATCTTCGAGATGCGCTGCCCGGGCTTGTAGAAGAACTCAAACCATCTCGGAATCTTTCCCGCCGAGATCCCCGAAAGGTCGCCGGCATAATAGCCGCCCTCACGGCTGTAGGAAAGGTCGGTCGATCCGCCAATCATCAGCACACCGCGGTTGTAGAAGTCCTTCGGGAAGTCGTAACGCACCGCCGACACCAGCTGACGGATGCTCGCCTTAGTGATCTTCGAGTTGAGTTCACGGGTGATGGGGATGTATTTGCTTGACGCTTCGGAGGTGCCGCTGCTTAAAGCGAAGTATTTGATCTTTCCCGGCCAAGCCACGTTGTGCTCGCCGTTCAGGGCGCGGTACCACCACTCGTCATGCATCTTGTTGTAGTCGAAAACGGGCACGGTGTTTCTGAAAGCCTCCATGACGTTTTTCGACAAAAGGATATCCGTAAAATGGTAATGTCTTCCAAAATCAGTGAACTGGGCCTTGCGGAGCAGCTTCTTCAACTCGCGCTCCTGGGCCTTCACTGGTCTGATAGTTCGTTGCTTGATCTGCACTGGGATGTTTTTCAACTCAGCGGCAGTCTTGACAATGGTTCCAAATAATTGTGAGGGCATAAAATAACACTATCAAAAACGTCTGCAAAGATAACAAAAGTTTTATTGTTTTTTCAACTCCTTAATCAATAACTCTGTCTCTTTGTCTCGCCCGATAATAAAATCAATGGTCTTGTTCCTCTTTTCAATCTCGGAAAGTCGGGCTGCGTTACCTTCTTTGGCTGTGTTTTCCCTCATTTCGGTCAACTCCTTGCGCAGAAGACTGCGGTTGATGCTGCTGCCCACGAACAGACCTATGAAGAGGAATAGCACGACCAAAGGCAGGATAAGGGTGATGATGCGTTTTTTCTTTTCGGTTTTCATGACACAGATGGTTTAAGGTTAGACTTTTTTCGTGGTTTTGGTGGTTGACGAGACGGTGGTCTTGCCGCCCGATTCCTTGATGGTGGTGGTCGTTTCCGACTTCAGGGTGAGACCGAGGGTCTGCAGGGTGCCACACCAGGTGAGTCCCGCGCAGAAGGCAGTCTTCAAGCTCGTGGGTTCCATGATGAAATAAGCCAATGCGGTGCCGATGAAAGGCATCAGCAGGGCGTCGATGATAAAGTAGAAACGTTCCGTTTTGCCGGGCCAAAGTTTCTTGAGGAAAGTCTTGCAGCCGATCATGTCGGCGTAGATGGAAAGCAGCTCTGAGATGAGCGCCCCGGCGAATGTGATGCTAAGTAATACGTAATCCATAGTGACGGGGTTTTTGTTTCAAAAAGTCTGAAACAAAAAGCCTGCCAGTGTTTATTCATCTTTCCACTTGATTGAGCCATTGACAAAAGTCCTTCGTCTTTTTGAACTCATCAAGAACCCATTCCACGAGGTTGGGACTGTAAAGGTGCTTGTCGTCCACTTCTTTGACTAACAGCCAGTCGCGTTGCTTGAAAAACTCGGCATAGGCATGATCCTTCGGATAGCCGTTGGGCACTCGTTTCATGTTGCGTCCGGTATCCAAGGTAAAGCCCTTGGCCTTCTTGATGGCCTCGCTTAATGGTTCGCCGTTGTAAAGAATCTCCTCTCTGATGGTTTTAAGTGTCTCAGGAAAAGGCATATACATTCCCGTACAGAGCATGTTGCCACTGAAGTAATCTTCTGATTCCCTAGGCTGTACCTGAAAATAATAGCCGCTGAGCATCGATTTCTTTCCGCCTTTGCACACAAACACCCCGAAGTGCGTCTTGTAAGGCGTTTTATCCGCTGAGAAACGGGTGTCGCGATAGAAGCGATAGGTGCAATCCTTCAAAGTCAACCCCTGCATGTCGGGATCGAACCGCTGAACCCCATCAATAATCTGCTCGGCAATGGCATTGAACTTCGCTTGGGCGCTTTGGTATTCCTGTTTGTGCTCATGGAACCACTCACGGTTGTTGTTGTGGAGCACATTGGTGAGAAAAGTGATGATTTCTTCCATAATGAACTTTTTCGCTTACAAAGATAAATCATTTTCTGAAATAAAAACATAAGCTTCCCAAACGTGCCGAAGGCACGTGATCTCAATAACCCCACACAAGCGATAGCGCAGTGTGGGGTAAAAAAAGACAAGGACAAAACGAAATCCTGCTAAGCTATAACTCAATGAAAATCAATATCTATCAACTTGGACAGCCTGAAATGATAGGGACATTCTCCAAAGCTCCTTTAGAAACCCCTTGACAAGTTGTTTTTCTCTGTAATTTTGCATCAACAACCATTCGAAATATGAGAACACAATTTCTAATTCTCGTGTTGGTCTGCAGCTTGCTGGCCGCTTGCAACACCCAAACCAAACGGGTGGGACAAGCCCAATCCCTTTATGAAGAAGGAACATGCCTGCGCGAGCAACGCCAATCGGAAGAGGCCGCCGAAAAGTTCTTGCAAGGACTGGAAGCGTTGCAGGCTTGCGAAAAGACCACAGAAGTCCTGCAACTCGAAGGGCAACTTTGCGACAACCTCGGTGCGATGTACTTCAAGCATGGACTGTTCGAGGGCGCTTTTCTCCAGCATCAAAAGGCCTTGGATTGTTTCCGCCAGACCTTGGACTCCACGGGTATGATGAACGCCTACCGCAATAGTGGCCGGGCCGTCAGGGCACAGGAACAATACACCCAAGCCAAACATTATTATGACTCAGCCTTTATCATCGCCTCCTTGATTAATGATCAAGCCATGCTGGGCGACCTCTATCTGGAGATGGGGCGCGACTATTATATGGAGACCGGCAACTTTGCCAAAGGCATCGAGAGTGTCAACAAGGCATTGGAAATCGGCCTCAGCGACACCGATACCGACATCGCACACATGACCTTGGGCATCCTTTATTATTATTTGAACGATTTCGAGTACGCCAAAAGCTTTTTGAACGAAGCCTTGCGTAGCGAACGCCCTGGATTGAAAATGTCTGTCTATCAGACGCTTTATGCCATCGCCTACAGCGAAGGCGACTACAAGCAGGCCATCCAATACCATCAGTTGTTCTCAACGAATTTGCTGGAATCGGAACAAGAACATTCCAGCGAGGTCATGCTACGCATCAAGTCGGAATACGAACTGAAAGCCCAACAAAGCGAGCTGGAGAGCCTGCATCGCAACCACGACTTGAAGTTATATCTGATTATCGCTCTGGTACTGATTGCTCTGTTGGTCATCCTTTTGATTGTGAGGAAGATTGTTAGCGACCATAAGTTGAAGATGGAACAGTTTGGACGTCAAGTGGAGCGTGACCAAAACCGTATCCACGAGCTGGTAAGCGACATGGAGACCTTAATTCGCACCAACGACGAGCTACGACGCAACCAGCAGACCCTCTCGCAGAAAGAGCTGATGATGACCCAGAAGATCATGGCCCGAAACAAAGTGATGATCACAGCCCAAGCCCTCAGCGAACAGGTGAACGCCGACACACTCAACTTCGAGCTTACCGACAGCGACTGGACCGACTTCATCAACCTCACCGACTTGATCTTCGACGGCTTCTCACAACGCCTGCTTCAGCTCTTCCCCAAGCTCGGCAAATGGGACGTGCGCATCTGCTGCCTCTCCAAAAACGGCTTCTCCAATCAGGTGATTTCCATCTTGTTGGATACCCAAACCGACTCCTATTATAAACGTAAAACCCGAATCAAACAAATGAAAATGAACCTCGGAGACGACAACCGGTCGTTCGAAGAGATAGTTAATGCGGTGTAAACGGAGAACGGAGAACGGAAAACGGAAAACTATGAAATAATTATGAATAAATAAATAAAACCAACAATATGAAAAAACAATTCTTCATCCTTGTTATGATGACTTTGGCCATGGGAAATGTTAAGGCTTACGATTTTACCGCATACGCTCCCTCAGGACAGCTGCTCTTCTGCACTGTTTTGGATCAAAACAACCATCAGATTGGGTTGGCTGCCGGTGTGCCCAAACCTTCGGGCGACCTGGTCATCCCTGAGACCATTCACAGTGGGGGTGCCGACTGGACGGTGACCGAAATCATGGACAATGCATTTCGAGAGAGTACCATCACCTCGGTGGTCATCCCCAACACCGTCACGGCCATTGGAAACCGTGCGTTCTACCTCTGCACCTCGTTGAGCGGCACCGTGGTCATCCCTAATTCGGTGAACTCCGTGGGTTATACTGCTTTTTGCCGTTGCGATCGCATGACGGAAGTGGTACTTCCCGAAAAGGATGTGACCTACGGCAGTGAATGCTTCATGACCACTGGTTTGACGGGAACCCTGGTGCTTCCCGAAGGGCTTACGGTGGTCTCGAATGGTATGTTCCGCAACAATGATAAGTTGACCAATATAGTTATTCCAAATACTGTAACAACCATAATGGCTGATGCTTTTTCGTATTGTGGCAATCTTGAGACCGTTCAGATTCCCAGTTCGGTTACTACAATCGAAAGAAACCCATTCAATAGTTGCGAAAAGATCGAGTCGGTAACTGTTGAGGAGGGAAATCCCGTTTATGATTCCGAAAACAACTGTATCATCAATCGACTCACCAACACGGTTGTAATTGGCTGTAAGAACAGCGTGATTCCCGAAGGAGTGGAGGCTATTGGTCCTTACGCTTTCGGCCAATGCGGTCTTACCCGTATGCCCGACATTCCTTCGTCGGTGACGGCCATTGGAACGCATGCTTTCATGAGCTGCAAAGACCCTGGCTCGTTGGTCATTCCCGAGACGTTGACCGACATTGCCCCGGAGGCCTTTATCTATGGCCGGTTCTCTACGGTTACCCTTCCCCAGTCCATGGATACCATTCCTTATCGGTTGTTTGGGATGTGCCAGAGGATGGGCGAGGTGACCATCCCTGAATCGGTCAGCTACATCGACAGATTGGCCTTCTCTTGGTGTACGAATTTGAAGAAGATCTATGTCTATAATCCGGTTCCGCCTACGGTAAACGCGGAACAGGCTTATTACCATTCTTTCGACTATGTGCCCCGAAGCGCCACCATCTATGTGCCGCAAGGATCGCTTTCGGCTTATCAGAACGCACCAGGATGGAACGAGTTTGCCAACATCGTGGAAATGGGCATCTTCCCCATCGGGACGGAATGGTATTATGAGATTCAGAACGAAAACGGCAGCGTCACCTATCAGCATTTGGAATATGTGGCCGACACCACCGTCCAGGAAGAGCCCACCCATATCCTCGTGCGTATCAACACCCTTTACGACAAGGATTTCAGCACAGAACAATCACGGGAATACATCTATGAACGTGACAACAAGGTATATTGGTGGAACAAAACCTTGGGCGAGTTCACGATGTTGTATGATTTCGCAGCCCAGGTGGGTGACGAGTGGGAGATCAAAGTGGGAACTTCGCAACTTGTGATGCATGTGGATGAAGAAGGAACGGTGGAGTACAATGGCCAGACCTATCGGACCCTCGTGGTGAGCGATCCCCAAGACCTGTTTAGCGGCACCATCATCTGTGGCATCGGCCATGAAACCAGCTTCTTCCCGGAGCGCTTGATGACCAAAGGAGACGACTATCGTGTGGAAGGTATGCGCTGCGTGTGGCAATACGGACAGTTGATTATCCAGACGAGCGAAACCGCTTGTGACGAGGTGTATTTCAATTTTCATTACGATGTTGACGAAACCACCACGGAGGGATTCCAGGTTTATCCCAACCCCGCCACGGGTATTATCACCATCTCTGGGGCCCAACCCGGGGAATACCGCATCAGCAATACGATGGGACAAACCCTGATGACGGGTTGCGTCCATGGTGAAAACAACCAGATTGACGTGTCAAAATTACCCAATGGCATGTATTTCATCAGCGTTGGTGATGTGACACGGAAATTTGTGGTGCAATAAGGAAAGAATCTTTAACCTAATATAATCACCTCAGGACGACAACCGAGCACCCGTGACAGTGCGAGTACCGAACGCACTTCCGCTTTGGTGATGTCCTGGTCGCCCTGTTCGTAAGCTTGAATCATGCGAAGTGAAACCCCCGACAAGTCAGCTAACTTTTTTTGAGTGAGACGGGACTGCTTGCGGATGGTTTTCAGCGGGTTCTTCCGGTGTTGGAGACTTTGCTCGATCAGTGCATCAGCTGTTTTTACAAATTTGGAAAGGTCGGCTTCATGCAAGGTTGGATATAGCGAAAGCAAGGTGTTGATGTTTAATCCATTGCTTCTAAGAAACGAAAACGTTCGGGCGCGATACCATTGGTAATAGGCCAACGCCCAACCAGCCCAATATTCGGGGGTGCGGTCAAAAGGTGCGTAGGACAGGACGGGCACCGTTTTGTCAATAGTTTTATCCAAAACCAGTTGCATAAGTTCCATCCCCGACAGTCCCGACAGGTAACGGGGATTGCCCGCCTCAATTTGTGAGGCGACGCCGCTTGACAGAAACATCTCGTAAAACAACATTAGGTCGCAATGCGCGGCATGGACGGCGCAGTCGAACATGGTGCCGAGGTTGTTCATCACATCCTCAAGATATAAGTGATTATAGGCGCGGGTCATCGGTAGTCCATTTTTGTCTGAGAATATCAATCATATAGATGGCATCAACTGGTGATGCCGTGGTTTTTTCTTTCTGGAAATCTTCTCTTGCTTTTCGGTCGCGGGCTTGGCGTTTCGGGTAGTACAGACTGCTGTCAACGGGGATGCTTTCCTTGAAATGAATGCTTGCAAACGCTTTTTCGCTTTTCAATACGATTTGTTCCCCCAGGTTTCCTAAATGCATTGCTTTTCGCAATTGCTCCAATGAGATGGTGTTGTTCAAAAAGGCGTTGGCAAACGAGAAATAAGAATCATCGGCCCGATAACCTATGATGATATCGTAAGGCTTGTAGTCGGGTAAAAAATGGTTCAACAGGTATTGTTTTGCTTCTGTGGGCAGGCCTTGGGACAGGACAAACGTTCTGTTTTTCAACAGTATCGAGAGCCAATTCAGGATATGATAGGGTTTTTGATTTAGATGGAGAATGTCCACCCCCTCCAAGTCGATTTCATAGCTGTTGGCAAAGCCATCGCGTTGTTCCGTACTTGCCCATTCTTTGGCGAGCTCAAGATTTTCGGTACAATAAAAGCCCAATCCGTAATCATTTTTCGGATTTCCTACCCCAAAAACGGGCTTTTCGATGATCTTTGTCGAACCGTGATAAATGACAATCGATTTCATAAACTATCGTTATAACGAGACTTTTTGCAAAAATAGTATTTTTACTATTATTTATCAATAATTAACAGAAATAATTTTTACGGCAAATATATTATTAATTTAAAAAAAAGTCAATAGGTTTATTGTTGATATTTTGGATACATTCTTAAATAATCTATAGCTAATTATTTATTAATATTCTTAAAATCAATACGTTAATTCAAAATTTTTCAGAAAAAATATGTATTCAACGATTTAAGCCGTTTTTTTGATGAAAGATTCAATACCTTTGTTCCTATGAAAAGATACTTGATCATCGTTGTGTTGCTATGCCTGGTTGGAGGCCTCCAAGCTCAGGACTTCTATCGGACAAAAAGCAACCGCTATATCGCCGATATTGCCTTTTCGGGGAACCAGGTCCTTGTGCTGGAGAACCGCAACCGCAACTCGGTGCTGAGTCTGCTCGACCTTGAGGGAAACAAGCTGAGCGAGACCGAGTTCCAACAACAATATGAGGAACTGTATATAGATCCTTTCGGGCATTTTCTGCTGATGAACCGCGACAGCTGTCTGCAGGTGTATTTCGATCATCAGCGGAATGCCTTGCCTTTGACGACGTTCTCCAAACAGGAATTCAACGACAAAGTGGCGAGGTTTGTGTTGGAGTTCAACGGGGCCAATGTGCTCCGCAGCATGGTTTACGACAAGCACGACTACCACGTTCAGGAATTTCACGGACAAACGCAAACCTATTCGTACATCCTGAAAGACGATCCGGATAAGAAAAACCATCCCTTGTGCCGCTTTATCAATCCAGCCGCCATTGAAATGTGTCAAGACCAACTGAATCAGATTATTGCCATGTACGACCACGCGGTTCCTCTCGGGGCCAATGAGCTGAGAATGGGTACATGGGATGGAGATTTACGCCGCTTGAACAAAACCTTGAATATCCACCTTCAGATTTTATGGTACCGTCAAAATGTCGCCAAGGAATACCATACTGCCGCCTTGATCTATAACGGACTTTTGCAATTGATTGACTTGCAGGGACTCAAGATCGTGGAAGTCGATAAGGATTTCAATACCTCCGATCCACGGCCGTTGAAAATCCTTTCGGGAGAAGATTGTTTTAAGAGCCAATTCCTCACGGATGAACTCACGGGTAAGACCTACGGACTCTTTGTGAAGGATGGAATGAATTACCTGGGGCTATACAACCCGGCAAAAGGTAGCGTTGGCATCATTCACAAAGCTTGCGTCAGCATCTATCCGAGAGTATTCAAGATTCATGGCGGGTATGCCTACAGTGTCTATTTCGACGCAGTGCGGAGCCATGGTGTGCTTAGTAGAGTAAAGATTAAAGAATGATTCAGTCCATGCGTCAACGGTTGAACATCAAACGGCTTTTCATCGTAATCATCGTTTGCGCGATGGCCCTGAACGTTGTAGCCAAGTCTGCACATGAGGAAGAACACTGGCTGAGCATGGGGACCGAGTTCTACTTCGATGGGCAAACCGATTCTGCCAAAGTCTATCTGGAACAGGTGTTTTTAACAGATACCGACGAAAAGACAACCGCCGCAAAATTCTTGCTCGACATTGCTTTGGCCCAAGGCGACACCTTGAAAATCAACGAATATGCCTTGTTTTTGGCGGAGAATTACGACGTCTCCCTTAATCAGGAAAGGCAAAAATCACATCGACGAATCCTCTTGATCGCCGTTACGGCCTTGTTGGCGCTTTTGGTTATGGCGTGGATCATCTTCATCACTCACAAACGTCACAAAAAGGCAGAAGCCATCTTGGTTGAAGAACAACAACGGGAACGAGAATCTTACGACCGTCAGCTCAACGAGGCACAATCTGCCATTGAACGCCAGACTTTCGAGAATCTCCAACGGCAGGCCAGGGAAGTCCTTTCACGAGGCAGCCAGCGCAAGCGCATCCTCGAAGCCTTCAATGCCACTTATCCCAAAGCCTACGAGCGGCTGAAAACCACCTATCCCGACTTGAGCGAGCAGGAATACGACCTACTGATTCTTAACTTCCTCGAATTTCGCATCAAGGAAGAAGCTGAAATCTTGGAGTTGAGTCAAAATACGGTGATGAAATACCGTTCCAACTTGCTGAAAAAGGTAGGGAAGGATCCGCTAGTTGGGTTGTTGGGATGAGTCCTTCTCATGAATCATTAATATACCCGCTGTTTTCCGCGCAATATATAGGTCCAACCCATGGTTTTTTTTCTACCGGCATGGCATTCTACCGACAGAGCATCCCTAACGGGATGCGGAGGGTCATGGGAATTCCAAACGGATGCGGATGTTTCTTGGGTTTTTTCTACCGACATGGCATCCCTACCGATAGAG
>CADCIH010000009.1:32313-236186 GCA_902801465.1 uncultured Bacteroidia bacterium
AACGGATGCGGAGGGTCATGGGAATTCCAAACGGATGCGGAGGGTCATGGGAATTCCAAACGGATGCGGAGGGTCATGGGAATTCCAAACGGATGCGGATGACCACGGGAAATCCAAACGGGATGCGGCTTCCCGTAGGGAAGCTCTATCGGTAGATGGGTGTTTTCGGATTATTTGGCATCCCGTTAGGGATGCTCTGTCGGTAACATGATCATCCCAAAAAATCTATATGGTGCTCTGTTATAATCTATAGAAAATCAATCGATTAACAATAAATCTTCCATAAATAAATCTATATCACAACGGCATAGGGACAAAAACAATTGACTACGTCATTACCTTTGTTCCCATGAAAAAATACTTACTCCTTATTGCTCTGCTTTGCCTTTTTGAAGCCACTTATTCCCAAACCACCAAGGTCCATGGCAACCTCGGGGTGCAGAATGTACACATCATCGTGACCGACACCAAACAAGGGACGGTTACCGATGCCAAAGGCAACTACAGGCTTCTTATAACGGATAATTCCAAGCGTATTAACTTGCTGTATTCCTGTATCGGCTATCAGGATACCGTGGTGAGTCTCACGCCGAAACAATTACAATCAGAAAATATCAACCTCAGCTTCCGTATGCGCCCCAGGGATTATCCCCTTGCGGAAGTCACGGTGACGGAAAACCGACCTCAAATCGCCTATCACGAACCGTTGATCAGCCTTCTGGCCTACGAAATCAACGAGATGGGCCTTTACATGATCGTCTACCGCAAAAGTAGCAACGCCCTACTTCATCTTACTTTGGATTTCGACACCTTGTCCATCCTTCCCATCGACAGGAAGTTTGAAAGGCTTTACAAGGACGTGTATGGGCAAATCCATCTGATCAGCTATGACTCCACTTACCAGATTGGGCATCGGCAACTCGGCGACACTTATTTAGACGCGGAGCTTTTCTATGGCATGTCACACCGTGATTTTTATAGCATCATGGGTAACGCTGCCGCGGCGATCGATAGCACTCTTGTAATTGCCACTTACGGTGACGGGGCGCAAGAGTTGTATTACAATTATTTCAAAAAAGGAGACCCCAAAGCTTATGCCATGGAATATACCTTCGATCAAGAAGGCTTGGACTTGGTGGAAAACATCAGAAAGTTCGGCCTCGGCGGCTTGATTCCCCCTCCTCCGATCTATGACCCTGTATTTGCCGTGGGAGATTCTTTGTTCTTGTTCAATTTCGAGGCCGACAAAATCGAGTTTTTCGACAAAAACGCACAACTGGTCGGAGAAACCCCGATCAAGTTTCATCGGGATGTGAAATGGAACGGTAAGAGGCCCATGAAAAGCACCTGGAACCGAATGGTATTGGTGGATTGGGCAAGAAAAAAGTTCTATGCGGTTTTCTTGGAGGACAGCATATTGGTGTTACATAAAATCGATATGAAAACAGGAAAAACCAAAGAGGTCGCAAGGCTGTCAGGATTCCAATTTGTGTTGCTTCCCAGGGTGAACAATGGAATACTATATTTCATGTATCACACCGGAATCACCCACAGCAAAGCGCTTTATCGAATGAAAATAGAATAACCTTAACACCACATCGTTATGAAAAACACTCGATTTTACTCTTTTTTGTTAATCCTTCTATGGATGCTTGCTTTTACGGCCAAGGCCCAAGATCGTCTCTACCTCCAAGGCGTATGCGTCAACGAAAAAGGCCGAGCCATCGAAAACGTGGGCGTATATGTGAATGACACGCTGCTGGTTTCCATAACGGATGAGAATGGTCATTTTGCTTTGCCACGGCCATCCGCAGGACAGAAGATCCGTTTCGCCCACATCGTTTATGAGCCGATGACTTACATAATCAAGGAAAAAGACTTGATAGGACAGGAGCTCAATATCGAGATGAAAACCAAAAAGCACGAGCTTATGGAAGTGGAGATCGTCGGCAATGCCCCTCATATCGCCTTCGACAACCCAGTGCGGAGCGTCCTCGACTATGTGATCGCTGACGATGGCATCTATCTTGTCGCATACCGCCAAAGGAATACCGAACTTCTTCACCTGTCGTTTGAGATGGACACACTTCATGAGATGAAGATTTCCTCCGCATACAAATATCTTTTTAAGGATTTTTGGGGCTTTGTGCATGTGATCAGCAACGAGAACGCCTGTCAGGTGGGCTTCACCGAAACCACCAGCGGACTAAAGAAAGACATGTTTCTGTATGCCCCCATCTCGCTGGAGAACTTTTACAAGACTTATGGGCCTATCGTGGCGGCTTCCGATAAGGTGGTCATCACGGGAAGATACGCCTTTTACGGCTTGGAACAGTATTATTACTGCGTCACCCCGACGGCTGACACAATGTATTTGCTTGAACACATTGTGGATGAAGACGCTCGAGATGATTTGCGTAGAGCTGGTAACAACGATTATTATTTCTTGACCACCAATTTCTTCCCACATCTGTTATATATTTATAATCCGATTTATAGCCTCGACAATAAATTCTATCTCTTTGCCTATACGGATGCCGAATCTGTCATTTACGATGAGGTTGGCAATGAGTTGGAACGTTACCCACTTGTTTTTCACCAGCGCAAAAAATGGACAGGAGAAAGCATAGTTGACAAACGTTGGAAGAAATCCATGATGGTGGACCGGGCGAGAAAAGAGTTTTATTCGTTCTTCGTCAACGACGGCATGTCCACCTTGGTGCGCATCGACCTGCCTACAGGTACTGCCACCCCCGTGCTCGACCTCAGCGGCTATCCCTTTGCGGAGATGCTGAGGGTACACAACAGGGTGCTGTATTTCCTTTATCCTACCGGTAACAACCATCGGCAAGCCTTGTATCAAGTTAATATTGAGGAGAAAGAAACACTATGAAAAAGCTCATTTTACTATTGTTTAGCGGCATCATGAGTATTGCCTCGTTTGCACAGACAAAAACCATGGTTTACGGCAACCTCGGTGTGGAGAACGTGAACATCAGTGTGCTCAACACCCAGTATGGAACGGTATCCAACGCCCAGGGACAATATGCGTTAGTGCTATCTGACAACAACAAACGCATCAACCTGCATTATTCCTGTATCGGCTATCAAGATACTGTGGTGGGCATTACACCGAAACAGTTGGAAAAGGATTCGCTCAATATCAGCTTTAGGATGCGGAAGCAGGCATACGCCTTGAAAGAAGTCAGCATCTTGGCGGATTGTCCTCATTTTGAGGGTGACCGAAACATCATCATGGATTTTGAGGTGTACGACGGTATCGTTTGCATGCTTCAGGGCAATGGCAACAAATACCGACTGCTGCTGGCGGATGTAGACCTCAAGGTGTTCGACACCCTACCGCTCTCAAAGCACCTCAAACCCACACGATTGTTGAAAGATTGCATGGGTAACTGCCAGCTGATGGGCTCCGACAGCGTCTATCAAATCGATCTGCAAAATAAAACCAAGCCTTACCTCGCCACGGAGCGCAACCATTACAACGCCGTGATGGGCGACTGCTTGTTTCTTACCGACCATCATCTTTATCTGAGGAGCACCGTCATGGATGGCTTTTCGACCATGTTTTACAGGATCGATATGGCAACCAAACAAAAACAGCCTTTGTTCGTTGATGACGGCTCGGACGAATTCAAGGAGTTTATCGATGAAATGAAATTTGACGCTGCAAACCGACCAGAGCACGGCCCCTCGCATGAAGATTGGGAACGGTTTACTAGGCTCGCATGGTTCCGCGACAGCTCGGCACACCTGGCCTTGATGCGTAAAAAACTGGTGTATTTCGATCATGAAAACAACCAAATCCGCCAATACGACCAGAACCTGAACGAACTCAAGTCTTGCCCCATCGACTACTCCCAGAAAAGCGACTGGAAACCGCAGATTTTACAAGACCCAGCGAAAAACAAGTTTTACACCTTTATCGGCCATTGGCTTCATGAGATTGACATCAACACAGGGGAAACCCTCCCGAAGGCAAAGTTGAATGTCGATATTTACAGCAAAGTGGCGCTGTGGAACCGGCATCTGTATATCTTGAGAAGGCAGCACACCTCCGCGGGAAAACTGAGGAGTTATGTCGAAAGAGTGGATGTTTAATCTTCGTTGTAGAACGCCATCACCTTACAACGGTAAAGGTATTCGTATTTGGCCTGCAACAGGCTCGACTCAGCCTTGTAAAGTCGGTTCTTGCTCTCGTTGAGTTCCATCAGGGTGGTCTTGCCCGCCTCGAAGCCCGCCTGGGCATAATCATAAGCCAGTTGCGATGATTTCAAACTGTTATCGGCAGCCACATACTTCTGCTTGGCGGCAACGGCACTGTAATAGGCCTGCTGGATCTCCTTCTTCAACTTCTTGCTGGTGTTCTCGATGTTCACCTGCTGGTTCTCGATGCCCAACTCGGTCATCTTCACCCGGTATTTGGTCTGCATGCCGTTGAAAATCGGGATGTTGAGCGACAGGCCCAGCTGGGTGCGACCGTTGGTCTGCAACTGCTGCTGGATGGGGGTGTTGGCATACCCGTCGGTGAAATAATGGTAGATGCCGTTCGAATAACCACCGTAGAAACTCAACGAAGGATACCATGCGGATTTGGCGGCTTTCAGGTCATAATGAGCCTGCTGCAAGCGTAGCTGGGCGGCCTGCATCTCGGGCTGATGGTTCAAGGCGTGTTGTATGGTGGCTTGCGGCGAGACTAAAGGCATCTCGTCATCGGTCATGAACACCTCGGGATCGACCACATCGAAACCCTCCACGTCATCAAGTTCCAAGGCTTGTGTGATATCCAACAGTCTGAGCATCAGGTTGTTCTGTGCTTCTGTGAGAGAGGCTCGGTCGGTGGCTACCTGGGCTGCGCTTTCATAGACGTTCGACTCGGGGAGACGGCCCACCTCGAACAGCTCTTGGGTGCGTTGGTGCTGACTCTCAGAGAGTTCCAGCTGCTTCTCGGCCACGCCCAGGAGCTCTTTGCAGTAAACCACCTCCATGTAATAGGCCATGATGGCTAGACGGAGGTCGCGCTTGGCAGCTTCGAGGTCCTGTGTGCTGGCCTGAAGGTTCAACTCGTTGGCTTTGTTGGTGTTATAGAGGTTCAGACCTTGAAACAAAGGCATGGAGACGCTGACGCCCACAGAGGCCGACGAGGAGTTGTCGGACACATAAACGCCGGTGTAGGAGGGCGACTGTCCGAAGCCCAATCCCTCGGAGGCGCTGGCGTTGACCGAAGGCAGCCAAGCGTTCTGGCTCATCTTGAGCTGGTAGTCGGCGTTCTGCTGCTGCAAACGGCTCTGAAGGATACCGACATTGTGTTCCATGGCATAGTCGATGCACTGCTGCAAGGTCCAAGGCTGCTGGGCCCTCATTGTGAAAGCCACAGCCAACAATACTATCATCAGAATGCTCTTCTTCATCTTCTTACTTCTTGCTTCTAACTTCTTACTTCACAATCTCATTTCCCCGAATCTTGTCGCCGGCGTTCAAGCCTTCGGTGACGACGATGTTGACACCGTCGGACAGGCCCACCTTGACGGCTTGGCGTTCAAACTCCTGTGGCATGCTTTCTTTGGTGCAGCGATACACATAGGTCTCGCCAGCCTCGTAGCTGATGCATGTCTCGGGGACGACGACTGCACCTACGGCTTGGTCGAGGATGATCTCGGCGTTGGCGGAATAGCCGGCGCGCACAAACACGTCGTCGGGCAGGATGGCTTTGGCTTTCATCTCGAAGAACACGGCTCCGCTCTCCTGGGTACCCTTGGGGGCGATGTACTCCAGCACGGCGTCGAACTTGCGGTCGTTCATGGCTCCAATGGTCAGGACCAAAGGCATGCCTTCATGAATCTTACCCACCTCGGTCTCGTCGAGTTTGCCTTTGAAGATCATGTCCTTCATGTTGGCGATAGTCGCGATGGTGGTGCCGTCGTTGAAGGTATTGGAGTTGATGACCGAGTTACCCACCTTCACGGGGATGTCGAGGATCATGCCGGAGATGGTGGCCTTGATTTGCGTGTTGCTGTATCCCGTTGCGTTCTTCGAGATGCCCTCCTTAATGATGTTCAGTTGGTCTTTGGCGTTGTTGTAGCTCTCCTTGGCCTGCTGGTATTCGAGTTGCGACTTCTCGAACTCCTCGGCGGAGATAAGGCCTTTGTTCTTCAGGTTCTCCTGGCGTTGGTAGGTCTTCTCCACGTTGTCGAGGTTGAGTTTGGCCACACGCACTTGCGACTCGGCGGCGGAGAGGCTGCTCACGTCGGGGATGACTTTCACCACGGCGATCACCTCGCCTTGTTTGACCTGCTGTCCAGGCTCCTTGAGGATCTCGGCGATGATGCCCGACACTTGGGGCTTCATGGCCACCTCGTCGCGTGGGTCGATCTGACCCGTGACCACGGTGGTCTTCTGGATGGTGTCAATACGGGCCTCCATCACTTCATAAACAACCGTTTGTGGTCTCGATTTCTTGTAGAGATACACGAAAGTCCAAATTACCCCGATCCCTAACAAGATGAAAAACAAAATTTTGAAAAACTTTTTCATATTTATATAGTTTTACTTTTAACTTTTATCTCTTAACTTTTATCTTTTATCTTTTATCTCCTCACTCTTCCCTTATCGCATCAATTGCCTTAATCTGTATGGCTCTCCAAGCAGGTAAAACTCCAGCTAGAAGTCCCGAAACAATGATGATAACAGTTGCGGTCACAGCGGCGCCGAACCCCATGTTGGGGTCTTGGAACATGGTATCGCTGCTGGGCATGCTAGAGGTGATCATGGCGACAATGGCCATGATGCCCACGCCGATGCACATGCCAACCAAACCGGCCAATACAGTGAGTAGCAGACTCTCTGAAAGCACTTGGCTGATGATGTTCTTCGGCTTGGCTCCGAGGGCGCGCCGCACGCCAATCTCTCGGGTGCGTTCCTTCACGGTGACCAGCATGATGTTGCTCACGCCGATGATGCCCGACATCAAGGTGCCCAGACCCACAATCCAAATCAGGATATGGATACCCAAGAACATCCCCTTGAATGCCCCGAAGATCTCTGAAAGGTTGAACGACTCGATGGCGGTCTCGTCGGTAGGCGCGATGTCGTGACGTTCCTTGATTAATAGTTTGAGGTCATCCTCAAAACTGGAAATGGGAGTGTCGTCGTCGGCCACAAGGGCGAAGAAATAGATCTTGTCGCCCATGCCGTAAACCTGTTGCATGGTGGTGAAGGGCAGGAGGACCGATTCGTCGATGGTGCCGTTGATGTTGACGTTTTCGGTATAGGAGCGGACCACGCCCACCACTTGGAAATAGATGCCGTTGACTCTCACCATTTTACCGAGGGGGTCCTCGCCTTTCTCGAACATGGTTTCATACACTTTCTTTCCCAACAGGCATACCTTGCGGCATGAGGCGATGTCGGTGTCATTAATAAAACGACCTTTCAATATCTTCGATTTCTGGATGTCGTTGTATTCGGGCATCACGCCTTTCACCGAGAAGCTTTCGCCGCGGCTGTTGTAAACCACGTTTTTCTCTTCTGACGACCAAAGGCTTGACTCGGGCGAGATGGCCTGGATGCACGGGAAGGCCTCTCTGATGGCTTCCAAGTCCGACATCTGCATTGTCCATGAGCGTCCTTTTTGGTAGCCTTTGTAGGGCTCGCTGGTGGTGCTGGTATAGAAAAACGCTGTGTTGGGTGTCACGCCTTCCACCTGTTTCATCAGTCCGTTCTCGAAGCCGTTGCCGGTGGAGGAGAGGATCACCAAGAGGAAGATGCCCCAAAACACGCCGAAAGCCGTCAGGAAGCTGCGGGTCTTGTTGCGCGTAATGGTCTGCCAAATCTCGTTTAATCCGTCGAAATCGAACATAATAAAAGGGTTTTATCTATAATTCATTGCTTCTATTGGTTTGATTCTCACTGCGTTGCGGGCAGGGAAGAATCCGGCAAGGACACCACATACGATGAGCAAGGCTGTGGCCATTATCACGATGCGGATGTCGATGCTAGGGACGATGTTCAGGGTGACGCTGTTTCCTTCCTGTATGGTCTTCAGGATGTTGCCGCTGACTTCGGCCACCACCATGCCAAGCCACATCCCGATGTAGCCGAAGATGGTGGTGATGATCATCGACTCGGTGACGATGGAGGCGAGTATCGACCGCGACTTGGCGCCGAGGGCCTTGCGAATGCCGATTTCGTTGGTGCGCTCCTTCACGGTGATTCGCATGATGTTGCTCACACCCACGATGCCCGAGGCCAACATGGCAAATCCGATGATCCAGATAAAGAGCTCGAAGGTGTTGAAGATCTTCATGGTCTGAAGATATTCCTCCTGGGTGCTGCGTATGTAAACAGCCGACATGTCATTGGGGTCGAACTCATGCAGGTGTGCCAGTTGGGTCCGGAGATACTCGGTGTAAGCCTCGTTGTCCTCCTTGGTCTCCAAGCCTTTAACGGTGAACCGCAACATCCAGTAGTGGCTCTGGTTGGTAATTTTTTTCAAGGTGGAGAAGGGAACCAGGGCACCGCCGCCGCTTGAGTTGGGGTCGCCTTCATAGACACCGATGACCTTGTAGGCGATGCCGTTGACGATGATGAACTGCCCGATGGGGGAGATGCCGTTGTCGAAAAGATGCTTCTCAAGCGCATCGTCGATCAAGGCTACCTTCTCGCTTTGTTTCTCGTCACGTTCGTTGAGCAGCCGTCCTTCTATGAGATCGACATTCGAGATGGATTGAAAAACAGGGCGGACACCTCTCATGTTGACACTGCACGACTTGTCGCCAAAATAGGCAAAGCCATTGCTATTAATGGTCGGTGATACCTGGTCGACATGTTGCGCCTCGTTTTCCAAGAAGCGGATGTCCTTGTCGGTGAACCAGATATCGCGGTTGATGCCATGACCCTTAAAGGGTTTGGAGGTCTCGCCGCCGAATATCATATAGGTGTTTTTGGATTGGTCGCTGAACTCCTCGCTGATGCCGTTCATGATGCCGTTGCCGGCGGCGAGCAGCACGATGAGGATAAAGATACCCCACGAGATGGCGAATCCCGTGAGGAAGGTCCTCAGTTTGTTGCGGCTCAAGGCCATGAATATTTCGCGCCAAAAGTCCATTATTTGATCTCCGTGTTGAAGTCGATAAGGTCGGGGTTATTAATCTCAATATTTTCGATCACGCCATCTTTCAGGTGGATGATTTTATTGGTTCTCAATGCGATGCCTTTCTCATGGGTGACGATGACCATGGTGATGCCGCTTTGGTTGACCTCTCGGAGAATCTGCATCACCTCGGCCGAGGTCTTGCTGTCCAAAGCCCCCGTGGGCTCGTCGGCGAGGATGATCTTGGGCTGGGTCACCAGGGCACGGGCCATTGAGACACGTTGCTTCTGTCCGCCCGAAAGCTCGTTGGGATAGTGGTCGGCCCATTCCCTCAAGCCGAACCGCTCAAGATATTCCAAAGCCAGGTTGTTTCGTTTCTTGCGGCTCACGTTCTGATAATATAAAGGTAAAGCCACGTTCTCCATCGCCGTCTTGAAGGGGATGAGGTTGAACGACTGGAAGATGAAGCCGATGGTGCGGTTGCGCATGTCGGCGGCCTCGTTCTCGCTGAGGTCTTTCACCAGTTTTCCGTTGAGATAATAGTCGCCCGTGTCGTAGTTGTCCAAGATGCCCAAGATGTTGAGCAAAGTCGATTTGCCCGAACCTGACGCCCCCATGATGCTCACCATCTCACCCTCCTCAACATGGAGGTTGATGCCTTTCAAGACATGCAAGGGCTGAGCCCCAAAATACGTTTTATTAATGTTTTCTAACCGTATCATCCTTTGTTTATTTGGTGTATTAGTTTACTAACACACTGCAAAAGTAAAGATTTTTTGTTTTATGTCAAGAAAAAAATGAAAAAAAATAAAGAAATCTATTAATGCATAACGAAATAAAGAGGAAAAAGTTACACTTAATACGTATTTTTGCATCTTGAATCGTTGGAAACGAGTTGATATGAAAAAATTTATTTTGTTTTTATGGTTGCTGTCGTTGTTTGTCCCCATGGCGATGGCACAGAGTCCCACAAAGAGCCATACCATCAGCGGCTATGTCACCGATGGGAAGAGCCAGGAGACCCTGTTGGGAGCCTCGGTGTATGATGCCGCCACCATGAAAGGTTCCGTGACCAACAACTTCGGGTATTACACCTTAAAGTTGCCTGAGGGACAGGTTGATTTCAGGGCCTCGTTTGTGGGTTATGATCCTTTCCAAGCCCGTTTTGATTTGAAAAACGACACGGTGATCAACATCTTTTTGGCACAGTCGAATCAGCTAAACGAGGTGACGGTGACCGCTCGTGCCATCGAGAGCAACGTGAAAGGCACACAAATGAGCACCATCGAACTCCCCGTGATGCAACTGAAGAAAGTGCCGGCCTTGTTCGGTGAGACCGATGTGATCAAGGCCTTGCAGCTGCTTCCTGGGGTCCAGTCAGGCACCGAAGGCTCAGCGGGAATGTACGTCCGTGGTGGCGGTCCCGACGAAAACCTCATTCTCCTCGATGGTGTGCCGCTCTACAACGTGAACCACGCGGCAGGCTTCTTCTCGGCCTTCAATGCCGACGCCATCAAAAACGTCACCTTATATAAAGGCAACTTCCCCGCACGATTTGGAGGTCGCCTCTCGTCAGTGGTTGATGTGCGCATGAAGGACGGCGACATGTATGAATACCACGGCAACCTCAGCTTGGGTTTGATCGCTTCCAAAATCAACGTGGAAGGCCCCATCATCAAAGGCAAGACTTCGTTTAACCTCTCGTTCCGACGCACATACTACGACGTGTTCACCGCTCCGCTGGCCGATTACATCGTCAAAATGAATAGCGAAAACAAAAAAAATTCGGGGTGGGGTGGCTATTATTTCTATGACCTCAACCTGAAACTCAACCATAAGTTTTCCGACAAAGACCGGTTGTTCCTCAGCATTTATTCAGGCGACGACAAGGTGTATGCGCGGATCAAACTCGGTTACGATTATTCCAGCTCCTATTATGGAACAAATACCAGCTCAGAGCGCTTCAACCTCGATTGGAAGTGGGGTAACCGGGTGGCCGCCTTACGTTGGAACCACGTCATCCAACCTAACCTCTTCATGAATGTCACAGGAGCCTATACCCAGTACCGGCATTTCATGGGAGCGGAAATCCGTGATGAGAGCAGCTTTGTGAACCAAGACCAAAACAGCAGTTATTCCGAGAGTGTCGACTTGGGCTTGCATTCGGGCATCTATGACTACAGTGCCAGAGCCGACTTCGATTACAAGCCTCACGACAACCACGACATGAAGTTCGGCCTGAACCTCACCCACCACACCTATAAACCCACTACCACGGCCTACCATATCAAGTTGGTTGAAGACAACCAGACGGGATTTGCTTTCGACACGGTGACCAGCGATGCCAGCGTGAGAGCGTTGGAGACCGACCTTTACGTGGAAGACAACTGGGATATCAGCAACTACTTTAAACTTAATGCTGGGCTGCATTATTCCACGTTCAGCGTTGACAAGAAAACCTATCACAGCCTTCAACCCCGCTTAAGCATGAGGGCTTTGGTGACCGATGAGTTCTCACTCAAGGCGGGTTATGCCTATATGAGCCAATACATCCACCTGCTCTCGAGCAACGCCATCAGCCTTCCCACCGACCTCTGGGTGCCTGTCACGGGCGACATCGTACCCATGAACGCCCACCAAGTGGCCGTGGGCGCTTTTTATGACTGGAAGGGCTTTGAATTCTCGGTGGAAGGTTACTACAAGAAGATGAACAACGTGTTGGAATATAAGGACGGAGCCTCGTTTTTCTCGTTGGATCAGACCGGATGGGACGACAAGGTGGTGATGGGTGATGGCTGGGCATACGGCATCGAGCTGTTCGCCCAAAAACAGGTGGGCAAATTCACCGGCTGGGTGGGCTACACCTGGGCGCATACCAACCGCCTCTTCAACCGTGAAGGACAGGAACTGAACTTTGGACAGGTGTTTCCCGCCAAATATGACCGCCGTCACGACCTGAACATCGTGCTGATGTATGAGTTCAACGACCGTATCGACGTGGGTGCCACCTGGGTGTATAGCACGGGCAACTGCGCCACACTGTCGTATCAAGATTACAACGGACTGGGTGTCGGTTACAACGATTATCCCACCATAGGTTACATCGAGAGCCGCAACAACTATCGTTACAATAGCTACCAACGCCTCGACTTGGTGGCCAACTTCCACAAGCAAAAAAAGTATTGTGAACGGATCTTCAGCATCAGCGTCTACAACGCCTTGTGCCATAACAACCCCTTTGTGGTCGTTCCGTGGTCAGAGTACGAATACAATCCTTATCTTAATGAGTATGTCGACCGCAAAACGCTCCAACAAGTGTGTATTTTCCCAATCATCCCTACGTTGACCTGGCAATATAAATTTTAACCGCACCCCATCGGGGTGCCATATCGGTAAAAACAGAATAACCCCCATAACCCACCGCACCCCATCGGGGTGCCATATCGGAAAAAAAGAATAACCCCATAACCCACCGCACCCCATCGGGGTGCCACATCGGTAAAAAAAGAACAACCCCATAACCCACCGCACCCCATCGGGGTGCCATATCGGTAGAAACAGAATAACCCCATAACCCACCGCACCCCATCGGGGTGCCACATCGGTAAAAAACAGAACAACCCAATAACCCACCGCACCCCATCGGGGTGCCATATCGGTAGAAAAAATGAAAAAAATTGAATTAATTGTTTTATTAATAGCGTCAACCGTTTTGATTTGCCATTTAGCATCTTGTACCAAGGAGGTTGATTTCACGGGTGAACAATCCAATCCTTTTCTGGTCGTCAACGGTTTGCAACAGGCCGGACAACCGGCAAGCCTCCGTGTGGAAAAGAGCGTTTTTTTCCTTGATGACCAACCCGATCGCCGAGTGAAAGATGTTGAAGTCGACCTTTATGTAAACGGTATCTTCAAAGAAAGCCTTCAAGTGCGTGATTCGTCGATAATGGAGCAATATTACATTTGGACCGAAGAAGGTGAGATCTTGAAGGAGCGCCTTAGATACGCCTTCAACTATTGTGAAGGCCAGTATGTGATTTGCGACGGTGACCAGCTGCGTTTCGAGGTGCGTTCGAGCGAGTTCGATAACGCCACCGCCGAAGTTACCGTGCCCCAATCTCCCCAAGTAATCAGCTTCGACACGGTACGGACGGAAGTCCCACCTGATGATTACGAAGTGAAACTTCGTTTTGCCTTGCAACTTAACGATCCTGCGGGTAATAATTACTATAATCTGTATCCAAAAGACGCATTGTCGAGCTTTACTTCATCCGACCCCGTGTTTACCGACCTGACAGCCGTTGACGATATCGAGAATCTCTTCGGTGAAAATGAATATTACGGCAGGGGACAATACAACTTGTTCACCGACAAGTTTTTTGACGGATCGGAATACACGCTGACGATGGAAACCTACTGGTATCTAGGGGAGGAGTATGTGTATTATCAAGAGCCTTTTACTTTGGAGGTCACCTGCATGGACTCCAATTTTTACCAATATTTCAAATCTTACCGGGCGTATTCAAACAACGATCCGGAAAGCTTGATAGGCATGTTTACCGAGCCTGTGCAAGTGTATTCCAATGTGAAAAACGCTGTTGGTGTAGTAGCTGCACAAAGCCAGCCGGTAGTGGTGTCGGTCGATTTAAGCCAAAACGGGATGTGAGACTTTGAGAAAAAACATTAACTTTGCCCAAAATTCAAATCTAGCAAAGTTATCATGAAACGACTTCTTCTATCATTGGCCATCCTGTTGACCTCAGCGATGGCTTTCGCCGGCGAGGGCATGTGGATCCCGATGCTCCTCCAGTACAACGAAAAAGAAATGCAAGAGATGGGTATGCGCATCACTGCCGACGACATCTACAGCATCAACCACAGCAGCCTGAAAGACGCCATCGTGCTCTTCGGCGGTGGCTGCACAGGCGAGATCGTCAGCGACTACGGGCTGCTGCTCACCAACCACCACTGCGGCTACGACTGGATTCAAAAACACAGCTCGGTGGAGCACGACTACCTCACCGATGGTTTCTGGGCCATGGACCGCTCGCAGGAGCTGCCTTGTCCTGGGTTGACGGTTACCATCCTCCGCGAGATGCGCGATGTGACCGACCAGGTGCTGTATCATGTCACAGAGGAGATGACGGAAGAGAAACGGCAGGCCACCATCGACCAAGCCATCAAGGACATCATCGCCGAGGTGGAGAAGACCACCAATTATAAGGTAAGCATAAAACCCTTCTTCCTGGGTAACGAATACTACCTGCTGCTCAACGAGGTATTCCGTGATGTGCGTCTGGTAGGCTGTCCCCCCAGCAACATCGGCAAGTTTGGCGGCGACACCGACAACTGGGTGTGGCCCCGTCATACAGGCGACTTCAGCGTGTTCCGCGTGTATGCCGACAAGGATGGACATCCTGCCAACTACAGTGCCGACAACGTGCCTTACAAACCCGCCCAGCACCTGCAGATCTCGCTGAAGGGCGCCGACGAGGGCGACTTCGCCTTTGTGTTCGGATACCCCGCCCGCACCAGCGAATACCTGCCTGCCGTAGCCGTCGATCAGGAAGCCAATGTCATCGACCCCATCGCCGTTGACCTCCGTGGCAAGATACTTGACGTCTATAACACCTATCAAGAAAAAGACCGCAAGGTGCGCATCCAATATGCCTCCAAACACGCTGGACTCGGCAACGGTTGGAAGAAATGGATGGGTGTCACCGAAGGCATCAACCATTTCCACGGCGTGGAGAAAAAACGCTTCTACGAAGAGTCGTTCCAAGAATGGTGCCTGGCCAGCCGCCAACGCTATCTGTATATTAATCTTTTGAAGGATTTCGAACAGAAATACAAGGAACTGGAGCCTTATCGCGTGGCCTACACTTACTTGAGCAATGCCGGCCTGAATATCGAGATTATCGATTTTGCAGGTAAATTCAACAAACTCTCAGAAGTCACCTCCGACACGCCTCAGGAAGAAGTCGATAAGATGCTCGCCTCGCTTCGCAAAGCCTCGGAGACCTTCTTCAAGGACTATTATCAACCCATCGACGAGGAAGTGGCACGCACCATGCTTGCCGAATATCTCAACAACCAACCCGCCGACTTCCGCCCTGGTTTCTTGAACGACATTAAGGATGTGGATGATTACGTGAAGACGCTTTTCAGCAAGTCGATGTTTGCTGATGAAGAAAAAGTCAACAATTTTATTGATAATTTTAAACCTAGCAAAGCGAAGAAGCTCCAAAAGGATCCCGCATTAATCGCTTACCAAAGCCTGATTAATTTCTATAGCGAGGAAGTCAACCCGAAGATGAGCGCCATTAATAATGATTTGGCCCGTCTGCAGCGTCTTTACATGAAAGGCCAGATGCTGATGGAACCCGAGAAGCGTTTCTCGCCCGATGCCAACTTCACCCTGCGTGTCACCTACGGCAAGGTGGAGGGTTTCAAGCCGCAGGATGGCAAGAACTTCCGTCACTTCACCACTTTGGAAGGCATCATGGAGAAGGAGAACCCCGACATCTACGACTATGTGGTGGAGCCCAAGCTGAAGGAGCTTTATAACAACAAGGACTATGGGCGTTATGCCGACAAGGACGGCACCATGCACGTGGCTTTCACCGCAAGTGTACATACCACGGGAGGCAACTCAGGCAGTCCCATCCTGAACGCCGACGGCCAGCTGTTGGGCCTCAACTTCGACCGTTGCTGGGAAGGCACCATGAGCGATTTGGTGTATGACCCCGACATCTGCCGCAACATCTCGGTGGACATCCGTTATGTGTTGTTCATCATCGACAAGTTCGCCGGTGCAAAGAATCTCATTGCTGAGATGGACATAGTGGAATAAGTCATGAGCCAGTTCACCATACGTCCCACAAAACCTGAAGAAACAGGTCTTGTCCTTGACTTCATCAAGAAACTCGCTGTTTACGAGAAATGCGCCGATGAAGTCGTAGCTGACGAAGCCACGTTATACAACTCATTATTTGTCGAGCGTTCCGCCGAGGTGGTCTTTGCCGAGGAGGACGGCGTGGTTATAGGTTTCGCTTTGTTTTTCCACAATTTCTCGACATTTGTCGGTCGCAAGGGTCTGTATCTGGAGGATCTGTTCATCCTTCCTGAAAAGCGCGGCAGGGGCTATGGCAAGGCTTTGTTGAAATACCTCGCCAAGCTCGCCGTGGAGCGCAACTGCGGCCGTATGGAATGGATATGCCTCGACTGGAACAAGCCTGCTTTGGCTGTTTATCGCAGCATCGGGGCTATCCCCATGGACGAGTGGACCGTTCAACGATTGGATGAGAATGCACTAAAGGCTTTCGCTGCAGAGAATTAATCAACCCAGCCGGGCGCCAATTTATTTCTTGATTCTTTTGGCCAATCCCATAGCTCCGACGGGACAGACCAGTCGGCAGAGGTGGCATCCGACACATTTGCTGCCGGAGACGTAGCAACGTCCGCATCCGATGCAAAGGTCACGGTCGACAGAGGGGAAGACCATGGTCTCGCGGTCGAGGTCGGAGGGGCGCACGAATGCGGGCAACAGTTTTTTCTTCAGGGAAGAAACTGATATATCGAGATTATCCTTATTTTTGCAAAAATGGTAATAATCGCTTGTCAAAACTAAAAAAAGAATAAAAAATGAAAAGATTAACTTTATTGCTGGCTTTTGTCGCCATGGTTGGAATTGTCTCGGCCCAGGATTGCTGTGGGACGAAAAAGAGTTGCTGTGGCGCGACGAAATGCCAAGATTCAAAACAAACTCAAGCTATGAAGACTTTAGTGAGCTATTTTTCAGCTTCGGGCGTGACCCGTGGAGCCGCCAAGGAGTTGGCAGGCATCATCGGTGCCGACCTTTATGAAATCACCCCGGAGAAGATTTACACTGATGCCGATCTCGACTGGCGTGACAAGAACTCACGTTCCAGCGTTGAGATGCAAGACAAGAGCTCGCGTCCGGCCCTCAAAGACGGAGGTAAGGTCGATCTGAGCAAGTACGACGTGGTGTATGTGGGATTCCCCATTTGGTGGTACACCGCCCCGACCATCATCAACACCTTTATTGAGGCCAACGATTTCACGGGCAAGACCATCGTACCTTTTGCCACCTCGGGTGGAAGCACCATCAAGAAAGCCTGCGAAGACCTGCAAGCCGCCTATCCCAAGTACAAGTTCGGTGAAGGCAAGTTGCTCAACAAGATCAACAGGGCTGAAGTTGAGAAGTGGGCGGGTGCCGTCAAGTAAGCGAGGACGGCGAAATCACGCAAACCATTTGTTTAGTGTCTCCTCGGCCTGTTGTTCCATGGCCGGGGTGACATGTTGTTTGATTTTCCGGTAAGCTATGGCGATGGCTGCGATCTCATCGGCCCAGCCCAAGATGGGGTGGCGCTTGCTTGAGATGAGGTTTACCGGCAGGATCAGGTATGCCAATGCCCCGTAGACAATCACCTTGGTTGCAGTCGGGGTGTCATCGCTTTTCAGTACATAATAAACCAGTAGCGCCTGTTTGGTGGTGAAACGCCCAAAACGTTTGGCGTTGTCCTTGATTTTCTCCCAAAGCAAAGGGAGGTTGAAGTTTGTGGTATTTTCCATGTCTGGCAAATTTTGAGCGCAAAGATACGGCAAAAGGAGGGATGTCGCAAGAGGGGGGGTAGACCAATATTGTCATACTAACCCGTGGTGGTTTTCCGATAATTTATTTAGTTTTGCAACATGTCCGAACATTGGGAGATTTACGCCGACTGGAATCCGTGGCACGGTTGCACCAAGATCAGTCCTGGGTGCAAGTACTGCTATGTCTATCGGCAGGATGCGTTGTATGGCAGTGAGATTTTCAGCAGTGAATGCCGCAAGACGGGTAATTTCAATCTCCCAATCAAGCGGAAGCGCGACAAATCGTGGAAGATAGAGAGCGGAAAGGTCGTCTTCACTTGCTTCACCTCGGATTTTCTGTTGAAAGACGCCGATGAATGGCGTCCCGACTGTTGGCAGATGATGCGTCGCCGAAGCGATTTGTGGTTCTTTTTCTTTACCAAGCGTATAGACCGTTTCATGGAGTGCGTTCCCGACGACTGGGGTGACGGCTATGACAATGTCATTGTGGGCTGTACGGTCGAGAATCAGGAGATGGCCGACTATCGTTTGCCCATTTTTCTATCGCTTCCCATCAAGCGCAAGAGCATCATCGCCTCGCCCTTGCTCACCGCCATGGACCTCACACCCTATTTGAACGAAACCATTGACGAAGTGTCGGTGGGCGGTGAGTCGGGTGTGGATGCCCGTCCTTGCGACTACGACTGGATTCTTTCTCTTCGCGAGCAGTGTATCGCCAAGGACGTTGCTTTCCGTTTCCACCAGACGGGTGCCCATTTCATCAAGGATGGCAAGATGTACTGCGTGCCCCGTTGCTACCAGCTCAGCCAGGCCCACAAGGCCAACATCGATTACAAAATCGGCAAATACCTCGTTCCCGAAACGGTGAAGTTCCAGTGGAGGGAGGAGGATTATCATGATTAAGTCTCAGTTGAAGATTATTGCCGGAGGACGGGAAGGTTTTTGGCCTTAGGGGTAGTATCCGAAATACAAGAATGTTACACATTTGAGTAATTTTTTCTTCGAAGATGAAACATTAGGCCGTCTTTTGCTACTTGTTGGCGAATTATAAAAACAAGTAGCTATGACACCGACTCGTGAACAATTCAAAGAATTCATTGCCGCCGTGCAAAAGGCGCAGCAAAAAGAGGACAACTTAAACAAAGCATTGGAACTGATTTGGGATGATGACCAAGGTCAATACCCCCCATTTTACATTTCACCACTTTGGGATGCTATTTACAAAGCCTTCAACTTCATGTTTGGACTTGAAGATGATGAATATGTTGGGAACGAACTCTCCTGGTGGTTGGAGGAGGCACCTCAAAATGAGGCAAAGTATTGGGTTGATGATAAAGATTACAACGTCAGCGATGTTGACGCATTTTATGACTTTTTGGTTGAGTTTTTAAAGAAGAAAAAAACGGAAACAAATAATGAATAAAGGAAGTTATAAATATGAAAATAACAAGTACAAAACTAAAATCTAAATTAGAGCAAGCAGCTCGTTTTCTCCACATTTCCATCCCATACGACAAGGATGACAAATACGGCTTAATCTCATTCGACGATGGGTTGATGACAGAACTTGAATGTGAAAAGGACTTTGTTCCTCCAATGCTCAATATTGAAACTCAGAGGCTTGAAGTCACAGTTGACCTGTTTGAACGTAAAGTGATTGACTGGGATTACAATGACTATCTCCGGATGTGGGCCAAAGTATGTGATAGCGGTACCTATACGCTGTTGGATGCCGACATGAAGCCTTTGTGGCAGATCAATGGGTATGTTCCTAACGCCATGATACCACCGTACGAAGATGGTTTCGGTGATTATTTGGAGTTGGCGATTGAACATGATGGTGCCTTGCCTCAATGGCAAACTATTCCCGATTTCTCTGATTTTGTTGAAGATGGCGAAGCGCCCAAACCCATCAAGACCAACAAATGGCATAGAGCGGAAGATGCTTATCGTGATGTCATGCGTCATAAACTCAACAATGAAGAGATGATATGGTTGTTACAAAGGTTGATGGCTAAATACACACTTACGCCCAAGGAGATTCTAAAGGAGATATTGTTTTAATGGATATGGCCGTTCGCAAGAATTTGTTGAAAAATACATCTTCTATTCAAGAAAAAATTATTGATATATTACGGAAAAGTTGTATTTTTACAAGTTAATTTGGAATAATTATCTTTACTCATGGACGGCTTTAAGAATATAGAAATCAGCAACTTCAGAGGTATTAAACATCTAATCATAGATGATTTCTCAAGAGTTAATGTATTTCTTGGACAGAATAATTCAGGAAAAAGTTCTGTGTTAGAGGCTATATTACTATTGGCAGGAATGTCAAACCCAGATTTGCCTCTTAGTTTGAATAAGGCAAGAACACGTAATTTTCGAATTGCCTCTCTGCAAGAAACCCGCTACCAATTCTATAATCTAGATTTAACAAACACTCCAGAGTTTTCATCATTGCAGATGGATGGAATTAGCCGACATTTACAGACGAGGCTTTTTCATACAGAAACTCCAGATGATGGAGTGCAATCTATTGACGAGCCACTTATTCTGTCAGAAACAGTGAGACTGCCCAATACATTAGAGATGCTCTATGATATCACCACGAGCAACGGGACTAAGCGTTTTCGCAGTTCTCTATTTATCAACCAATCTGACGTAGTATCGCGCCAAGAGCCGTCCAAAGAGTATGTTGAAAAGAATTCTGCGGTATTATTCTCGTCAGATTTGCTATCAAGCAATCTAACTAAGGATTTGTCGGAATTATTTAAGCGCAAGCTGAAAAACACTTTGTTAGAGTATCTGCAAAAATTCGACACAAAGATAAATGCGATTGAAATCTTGAACAATGATGTGTATGTTGGCTTTGAGGATGTCAAAGAGATGCTACCTATCAGTATGTCTGGTGATGGTTTACGGCGTTTCCTGAATATTGTTGCTGGTTCGGCAAATCCAAACAACACCATGATTCTCATTGACGAAATCGACAACGGCCTGCATTATTCCGCTTACAAGAAGCTTTGGGAGGCCATCTTCGCCTTGGCCACTGACACCAACAAACAGGTGTTTGTGACCACCCACAGCAAGGAAACTCTTTACCGCTTGAACGAGATGCTGGAAGAACATTCGGAGTATCAGGATGCGTTACGACTCTATACGATTGAAAACACCAAACTGAAAGGGCATCAAGCCTATAAATATACCTTTGAGGGACTTGCAGAAGCGTGTAATAATGACATTGAAATCAGAAGCGTTGTGTTATGAAAGGCTTGTTCACCATATATGTAGAGGGCATTGCTGATGTGGTATTCTTCAAGCAATACATTCATCATTTGTGGGGCGTTGAGGTTCCTGAGAACAGCATCGTGAAGCTGGATGGTTGGACCAATCTCAAAGGAGCCGCTTGGCAACAGCGCATGAAAACCATGACTGACAATGGCGGCACAAATATCGTCATCATTGATGCTGACAAAGATATTGACGCCCGTCGTTCCGACATTCTCAAATGGAAACAAGATAATAGTTTGGAGTTTGAGTTGTTTTTGCTTCCCAACGACAAAGATGCAGGTGCATTGGAAGACCTATTGGAAAACATCATCAACCCGAACAACAAGCCGATTTTTGAATGTTGGGAAAACTACGAAAAGGAACTGGTGAAATTGGACATTCCAGGCAGAACGCCCCCGCCCTTGACCACACCAGCCAAGAAAACAAAGATTTACGGGTATCTCGAAGCATTGCTTTTTGAAACAAAGAGCCAGAAAGAATTGATTAAAGAACCCAACCGCGACTATGAGAACACCCTGCATTGGAATTTGGATGCGGCGTATTTGGGGGCGTTGAAGGGGTTTTTGGAGAGGAATTTAAAGGAAGAAAACTAACTATGGGAAGGCATAAGAATAAATATAAGGCTATTGACTTCTTCTGCGGAGGAGGCGGGATGACGTGTGGACTGCGCCAGGCGGGGATTGATGTGATTGCCGGAGTGGATTTTGACGGAAATGCAAAAGAGACATACGAGTTCAACAATCCTGGCAGTACATTTATTTACAAAGATATTAAAAACCTTTGGAGCGATTATTTTGAAAGAAACTTTGGTGTAAAAAAATACGACGACAAATTAATTATGGTTGGTTGTAGCCCATGCCAATATTATAGTATTATCAATACCGACCATAGTAAAGCTGAAAAATCAAAAGGCTTATTGATCAATTTCGCCCGTTTTATCGAGTACTATAGACCTGGATATGTCTTAGTTGAAAATGTTCCAGGAATAGTTACAAACAAAGAAACCGCCTTATATCGTTTTTTGGATAAGCTGGACTCTCTTGGTTACAAAAATGTGGTCAAAGAAATTGTTGATATGAGTCAATACGGAGTTCCACAAAGTCGCCGGAGGTTTTCACTCATCGCTACCCGATTGGATGGCGTACAAGTTTCTTTACCCCAAAAGTCAAAAAAAGTACTTACTGTAGCTGATGTTTTAGGGGTCGAAAATGGCTTCCCGAAAATAAAGGCAGGACATAAAGACACTACTGACTTTCAACATACAGTTGCAGGATTAAGCGAAATTAGTTTGAAACGTATGGCGTTGACACCTCACAATGGAGGAAACCGTTTGAGTTGGGCGGACCAACTCGAATTACAGCTTGATTGTTACATCGGGAAAGATGACATTTTCAAAGACAATTATGGCCGTATGTGGTGGAATAGGCCAGCACCAACAATTACTACAAAGTTTTTCAATATATCTAATGGTCGGTTTGCACATCCAGATGAAGACCGAGCAATATCTATCCGAGAAGGGGCAACGCTACAAACATTTCCCAAAGAATATGTATTTAAAACAAATAGTATTGCAGGAGCAGCCCGTATCATTGGAAACGCAGTACCTTGCAAGTATGCAAAACAACTAGGTCAATTAATTCAATCGCTTTAATTATGGCTCAATTCAGAACACGCGCAAGAACATTGGACTTGTTGGGAAGACAACAAATTGCTGGAATTCCTACTGCCATTAACGAATTGATAAAGAATGCGTATGATGCCTATGCAGATCATTTTGATATAGATTATTTCAGAAAAGATCGATTAATTGTATTGCGAGACGATGGCATAGGAATGACTAAGGATGAGTTTGAGTCAAGATGGCTTACTTTGGGTACAGAGAGTAAGTTTAAAAATACTCATTCAAGCCTGCCACCAATTGATCCAGACAAAGAAAGAAGACCCATTACAGGAGAAAAAGGCATAGGAAGATTGGCCATTGCCTCTATTGGCAAACAAGTACTTATTCTTACTAAATCAAAATTCTCATCTAACCATCCTCAACCGTTTGTTACTGCATTTATAAATTGGTCTTTTTTTGAACTACCTGGAATCAATTTAGAGGA
Source organism: uncultured Bacteroidia bacterium (assembly GCA_902801465.1). Classification (GTDB taxonomy): domain Bacteria; phylum Bacteroidota; class Bacteroidia; order Bacteroidales; family F082; genus Limimorpha. The sequence goes on from CADCIH010000009.1 coordinate 55,438, forward strand.
TATTGTTATACCTATTCAAGAATTTGACCATGTTCCTACAGAATCTGACATCTCATTTTTAAAGCAGCAGGTACTGGATAATATTGAAAAACTATTTATTAAAGAACTTATAGATTTAAATGCGCGGGATCGATTCAGAAACGATGTCACATCATTTACGGTCAGTCCTTCTGACCTGCTCAACACGTTACAAGGAATCACCAATTTTAAAAACAACACAGGAGGAACTCATTTTTATATTTCGCCAGTTGACGATGTTCTTAATTCAGATATTGATGGTGAATCTGGATCCGATGAAGCCACTAAAATGGAAAAAATGCTTCTGGGTTTTCATAACACCATGACACCTAATCATCCCAAACCTCAAATTGATATAGCTTTTAGAGAGTATCGCGAAGACAAGGAGTCATTTGAAAGTATTATAGATAAAGAACATTTTTTTACTCCGGAGGAATTTGAATTGGCGGACCATCAATTTAGCGGCTCTTTTGATAAATACGGCCAATTTAAAGGTGATATTAGAATATATGGAGAAAAAACATACAAGGATTATGTGGTAAACTGGAAAGAGAATCATTATCGAGAAACCCTTTGTGGCCCATTCACAATCAACTTTGCTTATATACAAGGAGAACAAAAAAGCTCCAGATTATCAATTGAAGACTATTCCCGTATTAAGGCAAAGGGAGACAAATTTGGAGGATTGTATATTTACAGAAACAACATAAGGGTCCTTCCCTATGGCGATTCGGATTATGATTTTTTAGATATTGAGAAAAATCGTTCAAAGCGCGCTTCTACGGCTTTTTTTTCATACAGACGAATGTTTGGAGCAATATCAATTTCTGAAGATGACAAAAAAAGTTTGTTAATTGAAAAAGCCGGAAGAGAAGGTTTTATTGAGAACAGAGCCTATAAGGAATTGCAATCAATACTTAAGAATTTCTTGTGGCAATTGGCTACTGAGTTTTTCTTTGATGGTAGCACCTCGCCATATTCTGAATTTTACAAAGAGAAAAAAGAGGAATTCAACTCACATTATGAAGCATTGGCAAGGCGAGAAAAACTAAATAGCGGTAAGAAAAAAAAGTTCTTACGAGAATTATCCCAATTTTTCGAATCTTTGACCAATCATACGATAGATAACGAGATTCAAAAAATCATAGATGACTTTTCGCAACAATTATTAAATATCGGGTATGAACAAGACGAAGATGTTGCCAGCGAAAAAATTCTACGGGCAGAATTTGATGTTAGGAAGAAACTGTCTGATTATAAAAAGCAGATAGCCGTGTCCGCTCCCCGTGGTTTTACAATATCAAAAGGTTCAAGACAAGATTTTGAGGCATATTGTGTTGAATATGACAATTTACAAAAAACCATTTTCAAAGAGGCCGAAGAAAAAATAGACAATCTTATTGAGGCATATACAAAGGCTCGTAATTTTGAAATCAGCAAACGCAAAAGATTGGAACAAGCTGTTGAATTGATTTCATCAGAAGCCAAATCTATAAATCAAAAGAAGCGTTTGGAAACCAATGACATTGTTTCTTCGGTTTCAAAAAAAGTTAAAGAATTAACCTCTGAACTTGTAATGGATCTTGACAAACAGATACAAAATGTTCATGAGCAATTCATTGCATTAAAAACCAAAGATTCTGATACTTTTGATTTGGTTCAAGAGCGTCAAAGAATGGAAGATGAGATAGAAACCATCAGTCAAAGAAACACATCCTTGATGGATAGAATAATCCGTCAATTCGAAAGTTTTTATGTCGAAAAGGACGAAGAAGGCAACATTATAACTAATGATCAAATAGCAGAAAGCGTTTCAGAAGAACTGGACTCGTTGAAAGAACAACTACAAGCAGATATTGAATTGAGCCAGTTGGGGTTGGCTGTTGGGATAATTCATCATGAGTTTAATAGCACCATAACATCTATTCGTCATAGTTTGAAGGATTTACGGGCATGGTCTGATGTCGATGAGAACTTGGAAGGAATATATAAAAACATCAAGGTTAATTTTGAACATTTAGACCGATATTTGGCACTTATGACGCCATTAAATAGACGATTATATAGAGAAAGAGAAGATATTCCGAACTCTGATATCAAATCCTTCTTGAATGATTTATTTAAAAATCGACTGGAGCGGCATGGAATTGATTTTAAACAAACGAATGGTTTCTCGCACGGACATATCTATGGTTTCCGTTCAACTTTTTATCCCGTTTTTGTCAACATAATTGACAATGCTATTTATTGGCTGTCACAAAGCGAACAACCTAAGAAAGTGATTCGATTACATGCAGATGATTCCGGAATATATATTTCCAATAATGGTCCCGCAATACCAATACAAGATAAAGAGCGTATCTTTGAATTGCGCTTTTCTCGAAAACCCAATGGAAGAGGTTTGGGATTAAACATCAGTAGAGAAATACTAAATGGAGAAGGTTATGACTTGTTACTTGTCAACCCTATGCCAGAGGCTAATGTCACATTTAAAATCCAAAAACATGAATAATAACAACGAAGAGAAACCCTTTGTCACCTTATCCCGTGAGATTGCAGATAAGTTTATTCGTGATATTGTTTTTATTGACGAGCAAGCATACCCGGAAAAAATAAAAAACACAATTGAAGCAGCCGTTCACAATAACGAATTTGATGCCAAGTCTGTTTCTGACGCTTTTTTAAAGAAAGGTAAAATATGTGCTATTTATGCGCCACAAACTGAAGAGGATATATATGATTGTGCTGTTTCGCTTTTAAAAGCAGACGTTGTTGTATTAGACTGGAATTTAAGGTTAAATACCACTTCCGAATATGATCCCATGGCAGATGATGAATCTGATAATCGTGGTCACTATACAAAACCGCTTATCAAGAAGTTGGTTGATGAAGCTAGTACTGATAAAGTAAAATTAATTATTGTATATACGGGCGAAACGGATTTAAATGAAATAACCGACCAAATTCAAAAATACATCAATGTTCCCCCAAGTCTTATTAAAGAGGATTGTTTGTTACATACTCAAACGAACAATATTCGTATTTTGGTAAGAGCAAAAGAGACTTCTCAATTTGAACATATTGAACAATACAAAAGCAAAGTTGTAAAATATGATGAATTGCCGAACATTATTGTTAATGAGTTTGCTGAGATAACAATGGGTTTGCTGCCAAATTATGCTTTGTCTGCAATTACTGCCATTCGAGATAACACATCTAATATTTTAGGTGTCTTTTCAAAAGATATTGATCCTGCATTTTTAGGGCACTATGTTTCAATTCCTGATTGTAACGATGCTATTTCTATGTTGCCCAAAATATTTGGTACGGCAGTGGCTAATTTGATTGAAAATAGTGATGTAGATTTTGATAGTTGGATTGAAGCATGGATTGATGAAAATATAAAAGTTGATCAGATTACGATAGGAAAAAAGAAGTTTACCATTAATGCTGATAATCTAAAAGCCTTCGTAAGACCTGATGAAGGCTTTGGAAATAAACTCAATACTATCTTTAATGCTAATATTGATGTTGAGAATTTGAATCAAGTTGATTTCTATAAAAAAGAAGCATCAAGCTTGTTCTGTTCTGGTGATACAAAGCACCCTAATTACAAATGGGCAAAATTAGTTCAGCATAGTAATTTATTTTCTTCACCCAAAATTCATCGGCTTACGATAGGAACAATTATTAAGTATAAAGAAGAAGATAAGTTTTTAATATGCATTCAACAAAGTTGTGATTCTGTGAGAATTTCAGCAGACGAAGAGCGGCCCTTTTTATTTTTACCATTAGTGCAAGGTATTAAAGGAGAAGCCATTGTCGTTGGAGAACAAGACCATTTGATTGTAGATAATAAATCGTATTCGATTAAATTGCATAGATTCTCGCCTAAGGAGAATGACTCAAATATTAAAGCAGAACTAAAAGAGAATGGTGAGTATGTGTTTGAAGACACTGACGGCAAGCAATTTGTTTGGGTAGCGGAGTTAAAAGAAATGTTCGCTCAACACATCGTTGCTGCTTATACATCTCAATTATCAAGAGTAGGAATTGACAATTCTGAATGGATTAGATTGATTGGAAAAACAAAATAATATATATGCCAAAGAAAAAATACACATTCATAGATTTGTTCGCAGGTTGTGGAGGCCTTTCGGAAGGCTTTTATCGACAAGGGTTCAAGGCACTTGCCCATGTCGAATTTGACCATTCGTGTTGTGAGACCTTACGAACAAGAATGAAGTATTATGGTTATAAAGATTATGATAAAGAAGTAATTGAATACGATATAACTTCAAAAGATATTCTTGAAAGGATTGATGATGCAGTTGCTGGAAGGACTGTAGATATTATTATTGGTGGCCCACCGTGCCAAGCATATTCAACAGCGGGAAGAGTTAGGGATGGAAAGAAAATGGCCACCGACCCACGCAACTATCTATTTGAGAGTTATGTAAAGATATTAGAGCATTATAATCCTAAGTATTTCGTTTTCGAAAATGTAACTGGACTTCTTTCGGCGCAGGTTAATAATTCTCCGATATTCCCTAAAGTTTTAAAGGCACTTGGAAAAAAGTATAAAGTAGTAGGAAACCCTAATGTCCTCATTCATAATACCGCTGACTATGGGGTGCCTCAAGTTCGCAAACGTGTTATTATTATCGGAGTGCGAAAAGATATTGAGAAAGACCCATTGCAGCTATATGAGGATGTTGTAAAGACGCATTGGAATCCTGAAACACCAGAAGACGAAAGACATGGAAAAAGACACTTTATTGATGTCAGAAAGGCAATTGGAGATTTGCCTCCAGTAGAGCCAGGATGCGATGCCTCAACGCAAGAGTTTCTATATCCGTGCAACAACGAGTTCCTTAGACGAATTGGCAAAAAAGGTATATATCCACTTATGGATCATATTGCTCGTAGCCATAACGAGTTGGATAGAGAACGCTTTCAGGTTATGATTCATAATCATTGGACTTTTGGACAACTGAGAAGGGAAATGCCACAGTATGAGCATGAACATGCCAGAGTATTTGATAACAGTTATGTGGTGCAATGGTGGGACTTGCCATCTAAAACCATATTGGCTCATATTCATAAAGACGGATTTCAATTCATTCATCCTGATGAGGCTCAGAAACGTACATTTACGGTGCGAGAGGCGGCAAGGATTCAATCTTTCCCTGATGATTTTGAGTTCAAAGGTTCGAGGGGTGAAAAATACAAACAAATCGGCAATGCAGTTCCACCGCTTTTTGCAGAGGCTCTTGCAAAATCCATAAAGATGAATCTAGACGACTTACCAGAATGATTTTTGAGAATGCAACACGGTTGACAAGTAAGGAAGAATTTGTAGAGAAAATCCTTATCTATATCCGCTTAGTAGAAGTCATCGCTGAGCGTGATAAAATTATCATACCACAAACTCCTACTACATCAAAAGAAGTCGTGAAGGAGCTGCAAGATATGGGTGTAATTGAAGAAGAAACTGAACTGACTGACTTAAAACGAGTTGTCGGGAATGAATATACACGATTTATTTCTTCGGTTGCTTTTTATATAACTCACAAACAACTTTATGGCGATTATCTTGACAGACTCAATAATAAGAAACGGAAAGAAATTCAAGCAAAAGAGGCAAAAAGCAAAAACCCCAAGATGGTTGATTTCTTTGCAGGCGCAGGTGGGTTAAGTTGTGGATTTGTCCAAGCTGGATTTAGGGTTTGTTTTGCCAATGATTTTGAGGATGTTTGTGTTAGGACATTTCGTTTCAATCATCCCGAACTGCCCTCAAAAAACGTATTGAAAGAGGATATTAGAAAGATAGTCGACAATATAGAGGACTTTGTGGATGAAGATGTTGACATTGTAGTTGGAGGTCCTCCTTGCCAAAGTTTCAGCAGTGCAAATCAGCGAAGGATAATTGATGATCCTCGTAATGAGTTATACAAGTATTACATTGAAGCCATCAAGAAACTTTGTCCAAAGTTTGTTGTGATGGAGAATGTCAAGGGAATGCTATCTGTAGCCAGTCAAGTTGTAGAAGATTATAAATCCATCAGAATCGAAAAAAATGGCAAAGAGTATTCCTATGATGTTTCATATCGCTTGCTTAATTCTGTGAACTTTGGGGTGGCACAAAGCAGGGAAAGGCTTATCTATCTTGCCATCAGGAATGATGTAATAGATTCTAAACGCATAACACCTGAGATTCTATTTCAAAAGATAGAAAAAGCCTGCGAGAAGAATCCTCATTATAACCTTCAAGCAGCTCTAGAATATATAAAGCCTTTGGACGCTCCGCGTATCAAAGGATTGACGGAAGTCGATGATGAGAAAACTGGCATGAAGATAGATGTCAACACCTATGATAGTTGCGGAAATCCATATCTGGCCAGCATCAATGCAGGGCGTGAGATACCTTATGTTTTCAATCATAAGGCACGCTATTGCAGTGATGTGAATTACGAGATATTCAAGAGATTGGGACAAGGAGAAGATGCCACAAACCCAAAAATCGCAGATATAATGCCTTATGCAAGAAGGAACGGCATTTTCAAGGACAAATACTTCAAGTTGTATGCTGATAGGCCTTGTAGAACCATTACTGCTCATTTGAAAATGGACTGCCTTTCCCATATTCATCCTTTCCAAATTAGGAGTATCACTCCACGCGAAGCAGCAAGAGTTCAATCTTTTCCAGACGATTATCTATTCCTTGGAGCTTACTTAAAGACCTATATGCAAATAGGTAATGCAGTGCCAGTATTGATGGCCAAACAAATTGCTAATATAATCAAAAAATACTTATAATTATGAGCGCTTCAAGAATCATTCAGTACATTCATCGCCCTACATTGACCGAATTAGGCATGGGCAATACCCATGATAGGTATTTGGTTGTAGATGCTGATAAAGACTTATCTAATGTATTCCCATTAGGTGTCGCCGTCAATCTTACAGATACGGTTTCGAATAAAGTATATCAGGTTTATTCTAAAGTTGAAACCGGTGAGTTTAGATTAAAACGATTGGGTGATATTGTTGATGATTATCACATGGAACCAGGCGATGAGTTAGTAATAACGCACTATGAATTATCAGGTAATGTAATAGACATGCTAACTGTTAATGAATGCGGTCGTGTGTTACTCAATCCGGGGAAAAGAAAAGACGGAAAAATCGAGGATTTTGAAATAGTGAATATTGAAAGACTTCCTGGATATTCTGAAAATAAGGAATACTCTTATGCTTGTGAATTTAATGGCTTACAAAAAGATATTCAGATTTCATTCATTGGAGCTAGAAAGAAACGCTCAGATTCTCCAATTGAAACCAAGTTTTACTCTGTGCAGTTTGACAAAGAGAAGCTCGACTATGACCCTAAGAAGTATTACTATTTGACGATTCGAAATGGTGTAATTGTCATGAGAAATCTACCAAAGAGTGAATATCATGTATTACTTGAATCATCAGATGCGAACGGCACAGTTAACAAGCCCAACAAAAACGACCTGCAAGTTATTTATTACGGTGCGCCTGGCACTGGAAAATCACACACTATTAAATGTGAGGTTGATGATAAAGAAAAACCTTGTGAGCGAACAACATTCCACCCAGACAGTGACTACTCAACATTTGTGGGCGCGTATAAGCCCACATCTATTGAGGTTCCTCTTAGAGACCTCGCTGGGCATGTGGTTTCAGATGAAAAGACAAAGGAAATAGTGTATGAGAATCGTATCGTATATGATTTTGTGCCACAAGCGTTCTTGAAGGCATATACAGAGGCATGGAGAGACCAAAGCAAAGATTTTTACTTGATTATCGAGGAAATCAACCGAGGCAATTGTGCTCAAATCTTTGGTGACTTATTCCAACTGCTTGATAGAAATGATGAGACTGGGCGTTCCAAATATCCCATTTCACCCGACCAAGACATCAAGAAGTTTTTGCTGACTGACAAGAAATATGGCTTTGCTGCATTGACGGATGAGCAAAAAGCCGCGATGCCAGAGGAAGTATTGAGCGGTGAGCGACTGGTTTTGCCTCAAAATCTACATATATGGGCCACGATGAACACCAGCGACCAATCTCTCTTCCCCATTGACTCAGCCTTCAAACGTCGTTGGGATTGGCAATACATTCCCATTTCAAACGCGAACAAAGGATGGATGATTGAGGTGAACGGAAAGAAATACGATTGGTGGGATTTCCTTGAAAAGATGAACGAACAAATCAATACCACCACTAATTCTGAAGACAAGAAAATGGGTTACTTCTTCTGCAAGGCCAAAGGAGGTATCATCGATGCCAAGACCTTTGTAGGCAAGGTGGTGTTTTACGTGTGGAATGATGTGTTCAAAGACTTTGCTAATGAAGCAGGCAGCATATTTAAGGATGAGGATGGCACGTTGTTGTCGTTTAATAAGTTCTATACCGTAGGCAACGATGGCAAGGCAAAAGTTGTTGAGGACAAGGTAATGCTTTTTTTACAGAATCTTGGAGTAGAACCAATTTCAGAAGTCAATACTGAAGACATTATTGAAGATGAAGATGGGAATAGAGCATCATCAACCAGTCGTGATTATAGCAAGTTTTCTATCAATGGGATAGGAAGGTATCCTAAGAACAGTCTTGCGGCAGAGTGTATGAGAAAATACATTGAGCTTAACCCTAGTATGTCAATAAATGAAGTTCTTTCTAATTGGAGAGAATTGGGAAACATCGTTCCTCATTTTGTTGAATCAAAAGATGAATATGAAGCCCGAACAGACAATAGCAAACGTTCTCATGAGATTCCTTGTAACGGCTCTTTTATCTATGTTGCTCATAATGGATATGGCGATAACGGTAAGGTTTTCACACTTATTGAAGCTGTTAATAAAATGAATTGGGGGCTAACACTTGCAAAGGTTGAAGAATGAGAATCCTCATTGAAGAATACCAGTACGATGTAGCCAAAGTGAAGGACATTCTTCACGGCATTGATGCCTTGGAGAATGTGGAGGGTAAAGTCTCCATTCACTATGTAGGGTATTACTATAACACCCTACTGAAGGACTGCGTGTTCATTCTTCCCAAGGTGCTTCTCAAAGACGTGGATGGGCAAGAACTGGCTTTTGGTAAATACAAGCCAGAAGACATCGTTTCGCCTGACCAAAACAAGGAGATGGAAGCAAGGGAAAAGGACTTCCTCTATAAGTTTGCCGTTTGGATATACCGTGCCATCGTTGTGTATAAAAACGACAAACGGAATGACACTGACATCGTGTATCACACAAAGATCGCGCAGATTGGCAAAGGTATGCGTAGGCTTAGCAACACCTACCTTGACATTCTGCTGCAGCTGCTGCAGTTCAACAAAGACAACCAGAGTTTCTTCTTCTTCATCGTGAAGAATCTCCATTTAGGATACAACAAAATCAACTGGACGCGCACTATCAGCCGTGAGATGGCCATCGTGCAAAGCGGACAGCCTGTTTACCTAAAGCCAGTGAACAAGAAACGGCAAATCAACTTTGACGAAGAACTGCTGGTGATTTTCTTCTCCATCTTGAATTACATCGGCGACACCTACGGTTTCGCAAAAGACATCAAATGCCAGTTTAACCTCATCAAAGGTCCGCAGTTCCAGACCTACCTCAATGGCTATGGATTGACGAGGCTGAGGCAAATCAAATACAAGTATTTCTCAGACAAGGCACTGGAGCTTTGGAATTTGTGCTATGCTTTCTTCGACGAATCGCGGCAAGTGTTTGTCAGCACTGAGAAGAAAGAGTATTTGCTGGTGAAGAGCTTCTATATTGTCTTTGAGGCCATCATTGATGAACTGATAGGCGACAATCCGTTGCCGGATGACATGGAGAAGAAGCAGGAGGACGGCAAGATTGTCGACCACCTCTATACAGCGAAGAGTCTCATAGAGAGCGAAGCAGCACAGACCTATTACATTGGTGACTCGAAGTATTACAAGATGGGGCATCCGATTGGGGATGAATCCATCTACAAACAGTACACCTATGCCCGAAACGTCATCCAATGGAATCTTGACATCTTCAACCGAGGCGAACAGCCGAAGTCGGGCGTGAGGTTGCGTGATGACGTGACTGAGGGCTACAACATCATTCCCAACTTCTTTGTGTCGGCCAAGATGGACGAGACCTTCAGCTATACCAACGACGGCATAGAGAAAACCGACAGAAAGAATAATAGGCACCGCAAAGAGCAATTCAAGAATCGTCTCTTTGACCGTGACACGCTTTTGCTATTCCATTATGACGTGAACTTCCTCTTCGTGTTGTCGCTGTATGCTAGGGACAATGCTTCGCAGAAAGCAGCATGGAAACAAGAGGTACGAAAGAAGTTCCGCACAGAGATACAGACATGGTTACAAGATGAGAAGGAGGGCTTTGCATTCTATGCGATGAAAGCTCGCCCAGGTGTGGATGCGCGTCAATACTTCAAGATGCATTTTCAAGACATTCTTGGAAAGACCTACACTCCTTATGACTCAGAAGAGGTCTATTCATTGGCCTTAGACAGAAAAGACCCTGAGGGCGACAATGAGAGCTTGCTCGCAGAACTGCGCCAGTATTTCATTGTGGTGCCGTGCGGGTTAGGCGCAGATCCTGAACCCATCATTGAAGCTGCTAGAAAATCGGATGACGGTACAGTGCCGGCACCCGAGAAAGACGGTGTGCTAATGGTTATGATGGAATACTACGATAACAAGAGCAAAGAATTCATTTCTTCAGGGAAACTTGCAGTTGGCATCAAGTACACGCCTGATTCGATGGAGATAGTACAGAACCTATCTTCCATCGGATATGTGCTCTTCCATCATCGCAGTAATGTTGGCCAACATCTGTTTGCAGTGAAAGGAGCCTGCAAGGTTGTGCAATCAAAGGCTGTGGAAGCAGACCGATACAAAAACGTGGAAACGACAGAAATGTTCGTTGTCGTGGACATAGATACCACAGTTGAACTGGATGCTTCAGTGATGGATGCGAGTAAGAAGGAATGCACCAAGCAGACCAGGTATGATGCGCAATATTCGAGATTAAAGGATTTGGTTGCTCCACAATGAATACTAATCGCGTCCTCGGCATCGGAGAAACCGTCCTTGATATCCTCTTCAAAGACGACCAACCCCTAAAAGCGGTCTCTGGCGGCTCCACTTTCAACAGCATTGTCTCGCTAGGAAGGGCAGGGGTGAACTGCGCCATGGTGACGGAAGTGGGGGATGACCACGTAGGCGATCTAATTTGCAACTATCTGAAAGAGAATGGCGTGTCTTCGGAATACGTCTTTCGTCGCGAACACGGCAAATCACCCATCTCATTGGCGTTTCTCGATGAGCATAACGATGCACAATATGTGTTCTATAAAGACCCATCGCCCGTCGCACTCAGCGGAAAGCTGCCAGTGTTTACCAAGGACGATGTGGTGCTCTTCGGGTCGTTCTTTGCCATCAATCCAGCCATACGTCAAAAAGTGGGCGGTTTACTGCGTAAAGCGCACGAAGCGGGGGCTTGGCTTTATTATGATGTCAATTTCCGCAAAAACTATATCGCCGACATCCCTGTCCTGAAGCCTAATATCGAAGAGAACATGAGCCTGGCCAACGTGGTGCGCGGCTCGATGGAGGATTTCAACTATCTGTACGGCCTGAATGACGGTGATGCCATCTACGCACGGGTGAGTCGCTATTGTACTACATTGATACTTACGGATGGCGCGCGCCCCATCCGGGTCTATACACCCGAGGGTTGCGAGACTTATCCCGTGCAGCCCATCGAGACCGTCAGCACGGTCGGCGCCGGCGACAACTTCAATGCGGGTTATATCTACGCCAAAATCACCACCTCGTCATCGATGCATCCTAACTTCCCACGTTACCTCCCTTCGGTCGGTGAGGGCTTACGCCGTTCCACTTTTCACTTTCCACTTATCGCAATGGCCCAACGTTGGAGCCAAGACGTCTGTCGGCAGTTAGGCAATAACATCAGCGACGAATTGGTCGCATCTTTAACCCATCAGAAGAGAACACTATGATCCAAAAACATTGCTTTGAATGCGGTGCTCCACTCATCGAGAAGCCCTTGGAAGGGGAGGGCTTCGTGCCTTACTGCCCCCAATGCGAGGAGTACCGCTTCCCCATGTACAACGTGGCGGTCAGCATGATCGTCATCAACGAACAGACCGGGGAGATTCTGCTGATCGAACAGTATGGGCGACCCTTCTTCATCCTCGTGGCGGGCTATGTGAACCGTGGCGAACCCCTGGAACATGCCGTGGCCCGCGAGATCAAGGAAGAGACGGGGATGACGGTGAGCCGCATCAAGTTCAACCGCACGAGTTTCTTCGAGCCGTCAAACACGTTGATGTGCAACTTCACGGCCTTCGTGAAAGACGCCAGCGAGCTTTCACCCAATAGGGAAATCGACTCCTATCAATGGTTCACCCCAGAGGAGGCTCAGCAAAACATCCGCCCCAACAGCCTCGCTGAGCGGTTCTTAAATGCTTATCTTGAAGAATGATATGAAATCAAACTTACTCTTTCAAGCGTTAACCAAGTTTTTTCTCGGGGTCATTCTCCTGGGAATCCTCCTCTTTTTGCCTGCCGGCTCGTTCCATTATTGGCAAGGCTGGCTGCTGATGGGGGTCCTCTTTGTTCCGATGTTCGTCGCGGGATTGGTCATGATGGTCAAGAACCCTGAACTGCTCAAGAAACGGTTGAACGCCAAAGAACAAGAAAAAGAACAAAAGACGGTCGTGGCCTTATCAGGTTTGCTGTTTGTGGCAGCTTTCGTTGTGGCTGGCCTCAACTGGCGCTTCCAGTGGCTGGTGTTGCCCAACTGGGCGGTATGGGTGGCTGCAGCGCTCTTCCTGTTGTGCTATGGCCTTTATGCCGAGGTGTTGCGCGAAAACACCTACCTCTCACGGACTATCGAGGTGCAGGAACACCAGAAAGTGATCGACACGGGTCTCTACGGGGTGGTCCGTCATCCGATGTACATGGCTACCACCATCCTCTTCCTGATGATGCCCCTGGTGTTGGCCTCGCCCATCTCTTTCACCATCATGCTGCTCTATATCCCTCTCATCGCCAAACGCATCCGTAACGAAGAAGCAGTCTTGGAACAAGGTCTAGAGGGCTATAGCGAATACAAACAACGGGTAAAATACAAGGTTTTGCCTTTTATCTGGTAACATTATGACCGACCGCCTCACACCAGAACAGCGTCACCTCGTGATGTCGCACATCCACGGCAAAGGCACCAAGCCCGAGCTGAAGGTGAGGCAATGGCTGTGGCACCACGGCTACCGCTACCGCCTCAACGTGAAGTCGGTGCCTGGAAAACCGGATATCGTAATGCGGAAATACCATACGGCCATTTTTGTGAATGGGTGCTTCTGGCATGGACACCATTTGGAGTGGAAAGCGGAAAGTGGAACCCCGAAGGGCTCACCGACCGAATGGGAGGTAAAGTGGAAAGTTGAAAACGGAAAATGTTGTAAGATTCCGGAGACGAATCGAGAATTTTGGGTGAATAAAATTAAAAGAAACCAGGAACGGGACCAAAAGAATTACCAGGTGCTGCAGGACAACGGATGGCAGGTGATTATCGTTTGGGAATGCCAACTGACCCCAAAACGCATCGAACATACCATGGGTGAAGTGGAAATGCTCCTCAACAACAAACTGCTTTCTCTTTATAGCAAACATACGCCCTTCCCGTACCCTTCGGAAGAAGAAGCTCCGCTTCCGATGGCCGCAGAAACCTTGCCGTATCAATCCAAAGAATAAAAACGTATTTTTGTAGCGAAAAATCGATCGTATATGAAACGGATCTTCTTATGGTGTCTTGTCGCCATCTTGTTCTGCGGCAGTCTAACAGTTCAAGCACAAAACGATGACGTCACGCTGTATTTCAGCGAAGACGAAATGCCCAACCTTATCAAATGCCTGCCTCCGCCGCCGGATACCATCGGGACGGACTTCGTTAACGATATCATGCGATATATGTGGGGCAAACAGCAACGTAACGACCCGGAACGCGCTGCCCTCGTCTTCCAAGATGCCGTTTGGAACTACGACTCGCTCTTCGCAGTGTTCACCGTGCCCTTCGGCCTCGAAATCTCCAAGGATAACACGCCCGAGATCTACAAGTTCATGGTCAACAGCCTCTCCACCATCGATGCAACTCGCGTCAAGCCGAAGGCTTTTTACCACCGCAAGCGCCCCTTCGAGCGTTTCCACGAACACATGCTTACAAGCTATGAAGAGGTGGAACTCTCAGGCGAAGGTTCCTACCCTTCGGGACATAGCCAACGTGGCTATGCCACCGCCCTGCTGCTCTCCGAGATCAACCCCGACAACGCCGACACCATCATGGCTCGTGGCTACATGTACGGCGAGAGCCGTGTCATCGCTGGTGCCCACTGGCAGAGCGACGTAGACGCCAGCCGCCTCTGTGCCGCCATCGGGGTGAGTCGCCTGCACACCAGTTCCGGTTTTTTGGCTCAGCTTGAAAAAGCCCGTTACGAATTCCAACAACAGACTGGGAAACTATCACCCACAGACGACTTCAGCCAGTTCGTGAACATCTTGGATGTCGTCCCTGATGCCATCCTGGAAATCCGCTATTACAGCACTTTCAATTTCGTTGGAACGCGCGTGGATGGTTATCTGGAGCCCGTTGCACTGCTTACCCGTCAAGCGGCTGACAGCCTTCGCGCCGTGAGCGATGACCTGAAAAAACAAGGCTACCGCCTCAAGATTTTTGACGCCTACCGTCCGCAGTGTGCCGTTGATCATTTCGTGCGTTGGGCCGCCGATATCAACGACACGCTCATGAAACCCTATTTCTATCCCAAAGTGCCCCGTGACAAGCTTTTCGAGTTGGGCTACATTGCGAAGAAGAGTGGCCACACCCGCGGCTCCACCGTTGATTTGACCCTTTTCGACATGACCACGGAAAAAGAAGTCGATATGGGCGGCACTTTCGATTGGTTCGGCGTGGAAAGCCATCCGGATTACGGTGGCAATCCCAAAACAGGAAAATACAAACCCAACAATCGCATCACTGCCGAACAGTTCCATAACCGAATGATCTTGCGTGAAGCCATGCTCCGCCACGGCTTCCAACCCCTTAGCTCAGAGTGGTGGCATTTCACCTTGAAAAACGAACCGTTCCCCAACACCTATTTCACTTTCCCCGTTAAACAGCTCAACAAGTAATGCCGCAATCCCTCTATCAGTCATCAATAGGAATGCTTACCTTGGTCAGCGACGGTCACGCGCTGACAGGATTGGACTTTGCAAAGAACCAAGAAACCGCAACGGAGGAAGATGCTCCCATTTTCGCTGAAACCCGTCGTTGGCTCGACCTTTATTTCAACGGAAAGAAACCGGATTTTATCCCTCCGTTAAAACCACAAGGTACGCCTTTCCAACAAAAGGTGTGGCATGAGCTGCTAAACATCCCCTACGGCGCAACGGTGAGCTATGGCGAAATCGCTCGACGCGTCAACTGCCACTCGGCCCAAGCCATCGGTCAAGCTGTACACCGTAATCCCATCTCCATCATCATTCCTTGCCATCGCGTCATCGGTGCCGACGGCTCGCTCACAGGCTACGCCTCGGGTCTCGACATCAAGCGACAGCTGTTGCAAATCGAGCGGATTATACCAAACTAAAGAAAAACTCCTGGTCCTCGTACTCCCACTTCACAGTGCCAAAACGTATCAGATGAGCCAACAAGGAGACAACCTTGCGTCGGGGAAGCCTGACAAGACGGACGATCTGCTTTAAAGTGAATTTCCCCTGCATCACCTCAAGCAACCGGCGGATGTCGTCGTCGTAGGTGATTAAGGCGCCCTGTGGCTTCTGCGACTCGCACCAAAGCTCAAATAATACGGGAGAAGCCACAATGTTCTCATCCTTGATGCGGATGTAGGCTCGCATACGCCCTTCTTCGTCTTGAGCGCATACTGGCCGCTTGTCGGAAGGGGGTACCGTGGCAATCACAACAGTACGACCCTCGGCATGATAGGTGTCGAACTGGATACTGGCTTCGGGCTGACAGTATTTGTAGGCGGCTTGATGCATCACATAAATCTCGCCTTCGGTGCGGACACCTGCGATATGGCCATCATCTCGCACGCCGATGAGCAGCCGTCCTCCGTCGGTGTTGGCAAAGGCAGAAACCGACCGTGCCAGCTTGCGGGCGTCGTCAACACGATACTTGAAATCCTGTTGCTGATGCTCGCCTTCGCTGATGAGGCTGAGAAGATACTTCTTGTCGTCCATTTGGGTTGCAAAAGTAACGGAAAATACCTATCTTTGCTTTCTTAAATCCATTAAAAGAATCAAAAATGAAGAAGGTTTAGGTGCCGTGCCGCTCTACGACCGCCTGACTAACGACGGCAAAATTGTCTCTTACGCCAGAACCGTTCAGGTTACTTCATATTGAACTCCAAGGTGCCACCTGCCATGATTTGCTGGTGGGTGAGCTTGTAATCCTTAATCGGCTTTCCATTCAGCTTTACACTCTTCACATAGATGCTCTCAGGCGTCTTGTTGGGGGCGCTGATGACGAAGTCCTTGCCGTTCTCAAGGTGTAATGTGGCCTTGGTGAACAATGGCGTCCCGATGACATACTCTGCCGAACCGGCATGGAAGGGATAGAAGCCCAAAGCGGAAAAGATATACCAAGCCGACATCTGGCCGCAGTCGTCGTTTCCAGCGTAACCACAAGGCGTGGCACGGTAGAACTCGCTACGTACCTGCTCCACCAACTCTTGTGTCCGCTCCGGCTTTCCTGCGAAGTTGTAGAGATATACAGTATGATGACTGGGCTCGTTGCCATGGGCATACTGCCCGATGAAACCGCTGGCGTTGCCATTGATCTCACCTGAGGTGGCCGTCAGACTGAAGTTCTCGTCGAGTTTCTTCAAAAAGCCGTTCGTGCCTCCAAAGAGATCGATGAGTCCCTGCGGATCCTGCGGCACAAACCACATGTACTGCCAGGCATTGCCCTCCACAAAGCAGGGCTGCTCGTAACTGAGTGGGTCGAAGTCTTTCATCCAATGACCGTTTTCGTCCTTGGGCCTGAAGAACCCTGTCGTTGGGTCGAAGAGGTTCTTGTAAAACATGCTCCGGCGGTAAAACCGCTCGTAGTCCTCGGTCTTGCCCAATTTCTTGGCCACCAATGCCACACAGGCGTCATCAAAAGCCTGCTCCATAGTGATGCTCACGCTTTCGTCCTGCAAGGTCTGCGGCAGATAACCGTATTGCTCCCAAATCTCAAAAGGCGAGTTGAAATGGCTCCTCGTACTGCTTTCGACCATGGCCTGATAGGCCTCCTCCAAATTAATGCCGGGGATCTCCGCCATGATGGCATCGGCCAACACAGGGATGGCGTGGTTGCCGATCATGCAGTAGTTGTCCTGTCCCCAAAGGTCCCAAATGGGCAAATAGCCGTAGGTCTGGTGGTGAAGCACCATGTCGCGGACAAACTGCGCGGCGACCTTGGGAGCTATTAATGTATATAGTGGATGCGCTGCACGGAAGGTATCCCACAGGCTGAAGGTGCTGTGATAGGTCTGCCCCTCGGGCATCCGCTTGATCTCGAAGTTGGTGTCCATATAACGGCCATCCACGTCGCTCATCGTATTGGGCTGCATCAGCACATGATACAGTCCCGTGTAGAAAATGGTCTTCTGCTCGTCGGTGCCTTCCACGTCGATACGGCTCAACTCGAGCTGCCAAGCATCGTGTGCAGCCCGCACATAGTCGCCGAAGTTCCAGCTGGTAGCCTCTGCCTTCATGTTCTGCTGGGCGCCGAAAGCATCGACAGGCGAGATGGCAACCTTCACCATTAATTCACGACCGTCTCTGGGGTCGAAACTCAAAGCGGCCCTTAAAGTCCTTCCGTTGACCACATCGCTGTTGCCGACGTTCAAACTGCCGTTCATCAGGATGTGTTGACTGAAAGGCTTCGAAAACTCAGCCCTGAAATACACTTTGCGCATCTTGGCCCAGCCCGTCACAACACGGTAACCTTCGATGGTGTGGTCGTCCACGATGCGGATCTGTGCCTGAATCACGTCGTAGGTGCGCCGCTTGGAGTAATAAGCCTCACCCCTAAAAGTGCCACGGTCGAGGTCGAGAATCACCGTCTGCGGCTTCCCGTTGGGAAAAACATATCGGTGAATACCCGTCCGCGTGGTGGCCGAAAGCTCCACACTCACCCCACTCTCCTCCAATAACACTTGATAGTATCCCGGATGGGCCTCCTCCATCGAATGGCTGTAATGCTGCCCGAAGTCAGCCGCCTTCAGTTCCGCAGGGGTCACGGGCCGTCCCCATGGCATCAAACTCACATCGATCAAGTCGGTGCATCCGGTGCCACTGAGATGGGTGTGGGTGAAGCCGTAGATAACGTCTTTGTTATAGTCGTAACCCGAACAAGGATCCCAAGTGACCATCTGCTCGGTCTCAGGACTCAGCTGCACCATCCCCTGCGGCATGGTGGCGCCAGGGAAAGTACTCCCGCTCAAAGCCCCGGTCTCGTCGGTCTGGGTGCCAATGAAAGGATTGACATATCGGGTGTAATCATCGGCATTCTGCCCGTTCAGCAGAAAAGGCAACAAAAGCAACGCTGCCAAAAGATTTTTGTGTTTCATGGGATAATGTTTAACACAATGATATATAATCGTTGTTTATTATTATAATTCCAGCTTTTTCAAGCAGTTCAATAGCCACCAAGATAACATCATTAATCTTCGCTCCCTTACGGGAAAATCCTAGTTTTCTTGCCGCCAATGACGGAATCTTGTCCTTTGGCACAGAGAACTCTTCTTCCACGACTTCACGAACGGCGTTCATGATCTCAATGGCGGGGATGTCGGTGACAGGTCGTTCGGAGACCCTATAGTTCAAGTAGTTTTGGGCATCCTTCTCTCTCAGCCAAAAACTGCGTTCACCGGCAATTGAATACGGGTCTTGATAGAATTGTTTTACCGCATACGCAACGGCTCTCTGGATATTGGCACCTACCATCTCAAAGCCAAACACTTTGGCCATGCGTTTGCAAAGATAGTACTCCGTAACAGGCTGTTCGACCTTAAGGATTTTCTCAATCAGGTATGGAATGATGGAGTCGTGAGGATCAAACTGGCTTTTGTCTTCAGGAAAGGTCGAGAGCGGACACTCGAAATAGAGCAGTAGCCTTTTGTTCCTGACATTTTGGTTGGTGAACCCCTTGTCTTTGATTTGTTCCGCATCGAAGACGTACGAGTCTTCTTCCTCGGGTTCTTGCTGGACAACACCTTCAACGGCCGCCTTCAGTTCCTGAAGTATTTGCTCCAATGCCCTTTCCTTGTTCTCGTACCAATCGAGCGAGAACACCCTCATCACTCTCCAACCAAGCATCTTGAGGACGCCGGGCTGAACGATCTCGCGGTCCCTGGTGGTTTTGGTCTCATAATACGTCTTGCCGTCGCACAAGATGCCAAGGATGTATTGGTCGGGATGCTCGCGTGTGGAGACGGCGATGTCGACCTTGAAATCCGAACGGCCGACAAACGCCTCGGTGAGGAATCCTTCCCGATGCAAGGCTTCGCAGATTTGATTTACCATCACGCTGTTTTCGGACTTGGACGCGATGCCATTCGAGATGAACGGCAGACGGCCAGTCTCGGCGTATTCCAAGAATGCCTTCAGACCTTCAACGCCCTTCGCGTTGGAGCGTTTCAAGTCGATCTGACTGGCTTTCAAGGTGGAATAGACAATCATCTCGTAACGGGCGCGTGAGACCGCCACGTTCAAACGCCGCTCACCGCCAGTGTTGTTCAACGGACCGAAGTTCATCGACACCTTTCCGTGTTTGTCTGCGCCATAGCCGATAGAGAAAAGGATCACGTCGCGCTCGTCGCCTTGTACGTTCTCAAGGTTTTTGACAAAGATGGGCTCTTTTCCATCAAATGCGATGGCCTTGAGCTGCGGATTTCTGTCGAGAGCGTCCATCAGGTCGTCCTCAATCAGGTCGCCTTGTACCCGGCTGAATGCGACGATGCCGATGCTCTGTTTCTGCAACACAGGGTCGGAAAGCCTTCTGACAATCTCAGCCACAATGGCTTTTGACTCCTCTGAGTTGCTTCGGGTCCGCCCCTTGTCGTACACGCCATTCACCGGCACCAGGGTCACCTTGGTGACGCGGTCGTCAATCGACGGGAAGGTCAACAGTCGGTTGCCATAGTATTGTGAGTTGCTGAACGCAATCAGACTCTCGTGCTTGCTTCTGTAGTGCCAGTTCAGTTGGTGTTCGCAAAGCGAAAGGGTGATGCAGTCGTCGAGGATGCTTTCCATGTCGTCGATGTCAGCCTCATCCTCGTCGACTTGGTTGGTGGTGAAGAAGCTGGTGGGGGGCATCTGCTTGCTGTCGCCGACCACGACCAAAGTCTTGCCGCGTGCGATGGCTCCCACAGCTTCGCTGGTGGGCATCTGCGAGGCCTCGTCGAAGATCACCAAATCAAACTTCTCCGAATTCATGTCGATGAATTGCGCCACAGAAATCGGGCTCATCAACATGCAAGGGCATAACCGCGGCAGCAGGGTGGGGATGTTTTCGATGATGGAACGGATGGAGCTGCCCCGACCTCCATTGGCGATGTTTCTCTTTAAGATGCTCATCTCCGACCCCTCGGCTATGGCCGCCGAGGAGAAAGGAACCCTAGAGGCGAGTTTGCTGTACAACGCTTCCTTGCTGAGCTCCTGGAACCTGGCGGTGTCGCGTTTGTACTTCTCAATCTGCTGCCTGAACTTCAACCCGTTGAACATCCTCAGCTGCTCGTTCTTATCGACGATCTCCTTGATCATCGTATGATAGATGCTCTTCAGGAAGGCATTCGTCGCCACGGATGGCTGGACTCCCTCCTCGATCAAATCGACTACAGTATGCTCCTCCTTTTGTCTCAGCTCCCGCTTCTTGGCAATCCAATGGTACCAGTCGTTGATGTGTTGATAGTGGCCCAGCCATTGGTCAACATGGTTGATGATGCCCGCCTTGCCGTCTTGAACCGAAGCCAACGCTTCGATCCGCTCCGTCAAGGAATTCAGTTCATGGTTGAGCTTGACGACCATGTCGGCTTGCTGCACGAAGGCCTGTCGTTGGGCTTTGACTTGGTCTCCAAGATACTTACAATAAGCCTCATAACGCTCTGAATGGCTGATTCTATGGGAACAGGCAAAGGCCGACACCTCTTCCGTTTGCGTTTGCAACAACCGACCCAGCTCCTGAAAATCGCTGACGGATTTAAACACGCTTTCCACATTCGACTCGAAGATGGGTCCGTAGGCCTGCTGTAACATCTTCAAGTAGTTTTTCTTGGCGAAATAGCGTGGAATGAACCACTTGGCCTTGATCTCCTGCCATTCACGAAGGTAGGAGTTCACATCCATCTGCACGATGCTCCCATTATAGGAAGCAAGGGCGTTTTCGTATAAGGCTTCACGGTCCTTCTCCGTGCGGAGGGTCTTGACAAACAGCTCCAACCATTTTGCATCGGCATCGGTTTTCAAGTCGAGAGGAACGAGGGAGTTCAGTTTGCCACGCTGGGCCAAATACAAGCCATAACGGTCCTTGAACTCTTGCAGCAAAGCCTTGATCCCGTCGAGTGTGCTGTTTTTGTTGTCAAAAGGCTCCAAGCCATACAAAGGGTTCTTGTTGGGTGCCCCGACGAACTTAAGGACAGCCGCAGTCTGTTCCTCCTGTTCACGACACTGCTCAAGATACCTGGCTGAAATCAAATTGCTTGGAGGGATCTCTCCCGGGGCTTCGTCCTCCTCTATGGAGACGTATCCCGAGATGCAGTCATATAAGCTCAACCCGTTGGCTCCTCTATCGTGAAGGGCTTCCATGTAGCTTATGAATTCCTTGCGCTCGTTATAAAGCTCTTCCGACCTTTGGGCGTATTCTTCGGGTGACTTGATTCGGGTCACCTTCAGCACTTCCTCCATCTGCTCCAGGAAATGTTTTTTGGTGACCTTGTTGGAATGCAGTTCCAAACAGAACGGAGCCAGGTTGATCTTCTCAAGCCTCGACTGCACCACCGACAAAGCGGCCATCTTCTCAGCCACAAACAAAACCCGTTTGCCTTGATACAGGGCATTGGCAATCATGTTGGTGATGGTCTGCGACTTGCCTGTTCCCGGAGGGCCGTGAAGGATAAAGCTCCTGCCACGTCCCGATTCGGCGATGGCCTCCATCTGCGATGAGTCCACATCCAAGGGAATGGCGAAGTCCATGGGGGCGCTTTCCTTGTCGATGACTCTGGCGTCAACGGCGTTGGTGTCGGCCTCCTGCTTGTCGCGGCTCTCCATCAGCGATGCCACAATCACATTTTCCCTCAACTTATCGGCATTCGAGTGGATGTCGTTCCACATCACAAACTTGTTGAATGAGAACAAGCCCAACATCGACTCTTCGATGACATTCCATTTCTTCTGTTGGAGGATGGCCCTGCGGAAGTAGGTGAAAACCAGACTCACGTCGACCCCGTTTTCGTCTTTTGGCAATTCCTTCAACCCCTCCAAGTTGATGTTGAAGTTCTGCTTTAACAACTCCACCAGGGTGATGTTCAGAAACATCTCTTCATCGCGTTTCCTGATGATATAGTTGCTGCTGCTCTTCCTCACAATGTCAACCGGCATCAAAAGGATAGGGGCGTAGCGCGGCTGCTCGCTCTTGGAGGTCTCATACCATTTGAGCATGCCCAGAGCCAGAAAAAGACTGTTGGCGCCGTTCTCTTCCAAAGAGGTGCGTGCAGTTCTATAAACATATTTTAAGGCATTCTCCAGTTCGGCTGGGGTCAGATAGGAGGCTATCTTATGGTCGCGGATAAGTTCCGAAACACAGGTCTCATACTCGACAGCCTGCTGTTTCGAGTCGTACATGCCGTTGTTAGGCTCGATTTTCTTGCCCGGCGACGGTGTGATGTGATAGTCTTCGCCGTTTTGTAGATGGTCCTCCAAATTTTCAATCTCGAAAGAGATGAAAGAAACCACCTTTCGTCCAAGCCTGGTGTTCAGCAGGTTGTTGCGCAACGAGAAATCGAGGAGTTTACGCTCCCAGATCATCTGTTTTGTGGTGGGTCTCCCGGTATCCTCCAGCCGAAGGTCGTAATGGTTGAAAGCGTTGACGGTCTCTGTGGCATTCTCGTGTTCCAGTCCCTCGTTGACGAAGGTCCAACCTCCATCCACTTGGATTCTCTGTGGCATGGGCCTGATGTTGCCCAGCCGGCAGCGGTGGATGTCAATAAAATAGAGGAACTGACTTTCGTCCCTGACTTTCAGCATGGCGGTTTTGACGGCGTCTTCAAAGCTGACGCGGTCCGACGAAGTGATGAACGTTGATTCCAACAAGACCAGGTTGTTGTTGCCATCGGCCATCTCCTTGAGAAGATAGCTGGCATCGTCGCAGACCATCTGTTGGAACACATTGGGGATGAGCCAAGCGCCTACCAAGGCATGGCCATTCAGGATGACGATAATCGGGTAGATGCCGATTTCTTCCAGGCAGGAAGCGATCAAAAGGCTGGTGTCCAAACAGGTTCCTATCTTTTCGGTCAGCACCCTGTCGGCCAAACGGATGCGTTGCCCCGTCTTCTCAAAACTGGCCGGAGGAGCTGAGTAGATAATGCCTTCGGAACGCAGTGCCTCATAGATGGCAGCCACCTGGGCGCGCACCCTGTTTCGGTCTTGTGTCTGGTACTCGTCGAAAGAAGACGATCCCGTCCATCGTTCCAGAAATTTGGCCGCCTCGAGTTTTATTTTGGAGAGATAGGGGTTGTTCGGAACGACAAAAGCGGCCAGATGCTCGGGCATGACCGAGCTGCCAGACCATTCCTCGTATGATAAAAGGGTGATGGGGTATTCTTGCTCCTCAAGGATTTCCTCTTCACATTTAATGGTTAAAATAAAACTTGTTTTGACGGCCTCGGTGATCTCACTTAAGACCTTGATATCGGGTTCAATCGTGACCAGGTTGTTGATTTGGGCGGATTGTCCCTTCCTCAACTCTTCCAGCAGACAGCTGCTCTCTTTGATGAAAGGTCCACTGATTCGGACCGATATCCGATGCCAGTCGTCATCGCTGTCGTTTTCTAAAATTAGAGAATTGCACACCTTCACGCCATTATTCATCATGGAATAATTGACACTGGGTAAAAAATCGATTTTTATCATACAAGAAACAAAACTAAAATCAATCTTTTACAAGCTTGATGGTGGTAGTCGTGCCGGCATTGGCGATTTTTGCCACGTAAACACCTTTGGCCAGACCACTCATGTCGAAGTCCATGCGGCCTTCAACAAGCTTTCCTTTGGCGACTTGTCTTCCAAACAGGTCGTAGACCACCACATCTCCATTGGTAACCTCGGGGTCGACATGGCTGGGGATGCCAACACTCTGGCCGTTACCCACCCAAACCTCGTCGACATACGCACCATTGGCATTGTTGGCCTTCGCCTTGAAACAGATGTAATAGGAGGCCGAAGGTTCAGGCAAGACGTAGGTCTCGGTTACCCAGCTGTCGGTAATCTCAGTGTATTCGCCAAGCAGATGCCAATAGTCGTTCTGCGAAGTGGCGTACCAAACCGAGAGTTCATCGGCGTTTCCATCACCATGGGGCTGCTTGTGCTTGAAGGTGAGAACGGGGTGGGTGACGGTGGAGATGTCCAGAGGAGCGGAAATCAGTCGAGCCTCGCCGCCCAACCAGATGAAAAATGCGGTGTTGTTCAAGATGGTATATCCAGGGTCGATCACCCAGCCATCAGTGCCATAGGCAATCTCATTATACCAGCAGATGAAGTCCTCCGACGACTCAAAATCGTCGAAATAAGGCTCGTTGTCAGTCACGGTGATCACGTCGCAACGGGTCTTGAATGTCGAGGGGTACGACCAATCCGACTCTCCGGCATCGCCACAGTTGGCTTTCACGCGGAAAGAGTATTCCGTATCCGGATTGAGGTTTTCTACGAGATAAGGCTGTGTGTTGACGGGCTTCTGGTTGCCGTTGATCTCAACGATCCAGTCTTCTTCGTTGCCTGTCGTTGACCACCCAAGCAAAGCCGACGAATAGGTGATCTCTGTGGCTTCCAGGTTCATCGGTCGGTTGCATCCGCCAACGGGAACGATTTCGATGTCGTCCACAAAAATGTAAAATCCTCCGTTGCTGTGTCCCAAAAACGAGATTTGATAGGTGGAAGAGATGTCGGGCAACTCGTAGGTCTCATCGTAAACGTTTTGCCAGTCGTTGACGCTGTAGCTGCCGAGTTCATGCCAATCGTCAGCTTCCGAGGTGCGGTAGCTTACCGTCAGCACGTCGGGCTCGTAAAGGGCCATCATCGCATATCCGAAGCTGAAGGTTGCGCCGCTGACCCCCGACATGTCGAAAGTGGGGGAGATCAGACGTGCCTCGTCGAACATCTCGGCGTTTTGGAAGGCCGCCACGTTCGATCCGGTGCCGTTCATTATCGCCCAAGTGGCCGCTCCGGTCGATTCAACAGTCCAGCACTCCATCGTGCCCGAATCAAAGTTTTCTATATAGGACTGTCCGCTGGTGATCGGAATCACACATTGAGCAAAGGCATTGAAGGTTACGAAAGCCGACAATGCCAATAAGGTAAGGAGTTTATTTTTCATGTTTTTATTTTTGGTTTATAACTAATTACGGTACAAAAATAAAAACATTTTTTAATTATCACCAATCTTTTATGAATTCGTGAAGCTCATCTCTTGAGGAACGGTAGGTGAACGTCTCGTCCAAGATGAAGTACATGCCTTTGTTGACACACGAACGGTAGGCGTATTTGGCGAAATCCAACCTGTTGGAGTCAAAGGTGAATAACTCACAGATAGAGGCTATCTGTTTGGCGCTCATCCAGTTGTCCCTTACAATCTGTTTGGCCATGTCCAGCCGTTTGCTGTCGAAGGTCTCTTTGGCAATGAAACGGAACGCCACCTCGAAGTCCTCGGCATCCATGGCATAAACCGTCGCTGAATGAGAGGAATGGTGTTGGTTCAGCAAGGGACCATGGGAGTGGTTGTGCGAATGTGAATAGATGTTTGAGTGGTGGTGGGAGTGACTCCCAAAAAGACCATGTTGTGCCGTTGCCGGAATGGCGATTAACAGCATCAGATATAAAGCAATGTTTTTCATGGCTGTAGATTTTTAGTGTTAATAATGTTTAAAATCTACAAACCCCATACCATCTTTTTAACTCTTAACTTTTATCTTTTAACTTTTATCTTTTAACTTTTAATTTTTAACTTTTATCTTAGCATAGGTATACTGCCCCTTCCCCTCCGTCGCTTTCCCGTATTGAATGGCGTTCACGGGGCAATGGTGGTAGCAGGCCATACACATCGTGCAGTGACCGTTCCATTTGGGGCGACCTTCCTCCAGGGTGATGTTCTGTAAAGGACAGACATCCACGCATTTGCCACAGCCGATGCATTTTTCGG
Source organism: uncultured Bacteroidia bacterium (assembly GCA_902801465.1). Lineage (GTDB taxonomy): Bacteria > Bacteroidota > Bacteroidia > Bacteroidales > F082 > Limimorpha. The sequence continues at coordinate 81,999 of CADCIH010000009.1, forward strand.
TAGTGCGGTATTTCCGGTCGTCGGTGGCAGAACGGTTGAATCCGGGATTGATGAGATAGGTCTTGAGCCAAGCAAAACCACCCACAATCATTTCGGAAAAACGTTCCTTGTTGGCCAGTCGTGGCAGGAGACGGGCAAGGGTGGCGTCGGCCTCTGAGATTTTCCGCTTGGCGTTCTCCTCGGTGTCGAGTTTGAAACCGCCCATGGCGATATAGGTTTCAGGCATCTTCACGCAGAAACAAGACGAGAGTTCCCATCCTTTCTCCTCGACGGCTTTTCGGAAGACTTTCTCGGTGTGACCACAATTGTCGCCACAGGTGCATGTAAAATACACATAATTGGGTTTCGAGGCCAACTTGAGTTTTTTCACAAAGTCGAGTACCAGTTGCGGAGGTGCCCAGGAGTAAATGGGGAACACAAAGCCCAGCCGTTCATCGTCGGCGAGTGTGTAGTCGTACCTGTTGTTGCGTGCCGCCTCAGGGATGAATGCCAAGGTGTCGCCAAGGCCTTGGGCCAATGTTTCGGCCACATGCTTGCTGTTTCCACAGCCGGAGAAGTAGAATATCATAACGTTGTTATTTCCAAAAGTTTCTTGAGAAGATGGATATTAATGTGAAAAGCTCCACGCGACCCAGCAACATGAGTATCGCCAACACCCATTTGGCTGCTTGAGGCAAGAAAGCATAGGTGCCGAAAGGCCCTACACTGCCGATACCCAGACCACAGTTGCTTAAGGTTGCAAGGGTGGCGCCTATCGAGGTGTCGAAGTCGACACCCAAGGTCAGCAGAACGACCATCCCGATAATAAGAATGATGAAATACACAAACACGAAGGTCATCGTCTTGAAAACGACACTCCGAGAAAGGGCTTTCTTGTTGATCTTCACCGGGATGATGGCGTTGGGATGAAGCACCCTCCGAAGCTCTAGGTAGGCGTTCTTGGTGAAAATGAGATGCCGGATGATCTTGATGCCGCCCGCCGTGGATCCTGAACAGGCTCCGATAAACACAAGCAGGAGCAAAACCACCCACAAACCTGACGGCCATAAGGTGTAATCGGTGACGAAGAAGCCTGTGGTGGTGAGACAAGAGATAACGCTGAAGAACGAAGAACGCAAGGCGCTTCCGACACTCACGTTGACCATGAACACCAGCACAAGGGTGATGGCGGCGCTGACGCCCAGAATTAAAAGAACGAAATGTTGGAACTCCTCGTTGTTGAACAAAGCCTTCGGGTTGCGCACCAAAGTGATGAGCAGCAGGGTGAAATTACACCCTGACAAGGTCATGAAAACCATCACGATGATCTGCGAATAATCGGAATAGCCTGCGATGCTGCTCGCTCGGGTAGAGAAACCGCCTGACGAGATGGTGGTCAGCGAATGGCATACCGCGTCAAACCAGTCCATGTCGCCGAAATGCAGCAACACCGCCTCGAGCAAGGTGAAAAACACATATAGGGCCCACAGGCGTTTGGCAGTGTGCATGGTGCGTGGATGCAACTTGTCGTAGTTGATGCCGTTCATCTCCGTCATGAATAACTGCATACCACCGACGCTCAGATAGGGGATGAGCACCACGGCAAACACGATGATGGCCAAACCGCCCATCCATTGCGTCAGGCTGCGCCACAGAAGGATGTCCTTGGGCACCGTCTCGATGTTAGTGAGGATGGTGGACCCCGTGGTGGTGAAGCCCGACAAAGCCTCAAAGAAGGCATCGGTGAAGTTGGGCACGCTCTTGCTGAGCAAGAACGGCAGCCCTCCGAACACCGACAGCATCAGCCACGAAAGACAGATGGTAATCACACCCTCACGATGGTTGATGGGCTGGCCCTTATAACGCCGTGTCGAGAAAGTCAAAATGAAACCGGTGAGCACCGTGATGAGCGCTGAAAACGGCATGCTGAACACATTAATGCCGTGATGGAAATAGGTCACGGGCAAGACGGTCAGCATGAAAAGACCCTCGATGAACAACAAGAGTCCCTGCACACGCAGCAGTACAGATAGCCTTACTTTGCTGTTGGCGCCCATCGTGATTAATGATTAATGGAACAACCGTTCGACGGCGGGGATGGCGTTGGGCAAAGCCAAAACCACCACCTGATCCTCGGCTTCGATCTCGAATTCGTCGGTGGCGATGTAACTCACTCCATCACGCACGATGCCGCAGATAATTGCGTCGGAAGGCATGGGCAGCTTGCCAATCATCTTGCGGGTCACCGCCGATCCCTGACGCACCTCGAACTCCACAATGTCGGCATCGATGCCGCTCAGACACTTCATCGACGACACCTTGGCGCCCAGGGTGTAACGCACCATGTAACTAGCCGAGATGAGCTTTTTATTAATGATACTGTCGATACCGATGTTCTGCGAGATGTCGATATAGTCGAGGTTCTCCACCAAGGCGATGGTCTTCTTCACCCCGAAAGCCTTGGCCTGCAAACAGGTGAGGATGTTGGTCTCGGTGTTGTCGGTGACCGCTATGAAAGCGTCCATCTCAGCGATGCCTTCTTCCTCCAACACGTCGAGGTTTCGGGCGTCGGCGTTGACCACCAGGGCCTTCGAGAGGGTGTTGGTCAACTCGGTGCAACGGTCTTTGCTGATCTCCAAAATCTTGATATCCAAGTCGTTTTCAAGCTTTTTGGAGGTGATGCGACCCACGCGTCCTCCACCCACAATCATCACTTTATGGATATTAATCTGTTTCTTACCGCTCAGCCGGATGATGTCCTTGATGGCATGGGGCTTGGTGACCACATACACCATGTCGGCAATCTGAAACACCGTGTCGTCTTGGGGGATGAAAGTGTTCTGCCTGCGGTGAATGGCCGCCACCCTGAAGTCGATGTGCTGGTATTGCTCGGTGACCTCGCCGACACTCTTCCCGACGATCTCAGCCTCTTGCTCGAGCTTCACCATGAAGAGCTGAAGCTTGCCTCCGCTGAAGTCGTAAGTCTCCAACGAAGCATTCTGCTTCAACAGTGAGATGATCTCCTGAGCGGCGATGTCCTCGGGCGACAAAAGGGCGTCGATTCCAAGGTCTTGATACATTCTCCACACATCCGTATTTAAATTCTCCATCGTGTTCACGCGGGCAATCACCTTCTTGGCACCGAGTTTCTTGGCGACGATGCCAGTGAGCAAATTAATGTGCTCGTCGTGCAACACTGCAATCACAAGGTCGGCCCTCGACACGTTGGCACGGTGAAGCACCGAGACTGAAGTGGAGTCGCCCGTGATGGTCATCACGTCGCTATGCGACTCCACCATCTTCAGCAGATCCTCGTGAGGGTCCACGATGGTGATGTTGTGGTTGTCGCGCACCAAGGCTTCCGCCAAGTGCAGTCCAACTTCACTATCTCCGGCAATGACAATATCCATGTTATTAAAGAGTTATTCCTTCTATTTTTTTCCAAATAATGAACCGAGTCCGCCAAGGATGCTGCCCAGACCGCCCATGGCGCTGCTGTTGCCGCCGCCGAGCATGCCGCCAAGCATGGCTTCCAAAGCGCTGGCGCCACCGTTGTTGCCTTGCTGTCCCTTGCCAAGCAAGCCAAGAAGCATGGGAGCAATGGCCGCCAAAATGCTACTCACCTGGTTGCTGCTGACACCATTCTGTTTGGCTAACGCCGAAAATACCGATCCGGAGTTGCTGCCCAGGATATGGCTCAAGATTTTGCCACCGTCAGCAAGACCTTCATTGCTCAGGTTCACCGATGTGTCGCCGACATGTGAGGTCAAGGCGCCCAACAAAGAGTTGGCTCCAGCTTCGGTGGAGGCGTTTTTCTGCATGGCTCCGATGAGGGTGGGAAGAGCACTGGTGATGACTTGGGTCACCTTGGTGCTGTCGATATTGAACTGCTTACCTATTTCGTTGGCGTTGTTACCTGCCGCCAAAACGCTTAAAATGCTGTTTAAGTCCATAGTATGATGTTTTTTAAGGTTGATTTGCAAAAATAATTATTTTTTGGTCGTTTGAATTATGTAGGGCAAAAATAGAAATAAAAATGAAAAGTTGTATTTTTGCACCTGTTTTTAAAAATCTTCAAGTCAATGGAATCAACAAACAAACACTTCAAGCGTTACACAGTAACCACAGCCTTGCCATACGCCAACGGCCCCGTACACATAGGTCACCTTGCCGGCGTGTATATCCCTGCCGACACCTACGTCCGCTACCTCCGCATGCGCGGCGAGGAAGTGTTGTTTGTGGGTGGTTCCGACGAACATGGCGTTCCGATCACCATCAAGGCCGAGAAAGAAGGCTGCACCCCACAGGATATCGTCGACCGTTACCATGGCATCATCAAGAAGTCGTTCGAGGAACTGGGTATCAGCTATGACATCTACTCGCGCACTTCCTCCAAGATGCACCGTGCCACCGCCCAGGAGTTTTTCAAGAAACTCTACGACGAAGGGAAGTTCATCGAGAAGGAGACCGACCAATACTTCGATCCTGAGCGCCAGAAGTTCCTCTCCGACCGCTATATCGTGGGCACCTGCCCGAAATGCGGAGCCGATGGCGCCTACGGCGACCAATGCGAGAAATGCGGCAGCTCACTGAGCCCCGATGAACTCATCAACCCCCACTCGCAACTTAGCGGAGCAGCGCTGGTGAAGAAACCGACCAAACACTGGTACCTGCCTCTCGACCAATACGAACAGTGGCTCCGCGAGTGGATCCTCGAAGGTCACAAGGAGTGGAAAGTCAATGTCTATGGCCAAGTGAAGAGCTGGCTCGACGGCGGACTGCAACCCCGTGCCGTGACCCGCGACCTCGACTGGGGCGTGCCTGTCCCGCTCGACGGCGCCGACGGAAAAGTGCTGTATGTGTGGTTCGACGCCCCCATCGGCTATATCTCCAACACCAAGGAGATCTGCGAACAACGCGGCGAGAACTGGGAAAAGTGGTGGAAAGACCCAGAGACCAAACTGGTGCATTTCATCGGCAAGGACAACATCGTGTTCCACTGCATCATCTTCCCCTGCATGATGAAGGCATACGGCGATTACATCATGCCTGAAAACGTGCCGGCCAACGAGTTCCTCAACCTCGAAGACGCCAAGATTTCCACTTCAAAGAACTGGGCCGTGTGGCTGCACGAATACCTCGAAGAGTTCCCGGGCAAACAGGATGTGCTGCGTTATGTCTTGACCGCCAACGCCCCCGAGACCAAGGACAACAACTTCACCTGGAAGGATTACCAAGACCGCAACAACAACGAACTGCTGGCCATCTTCGGCAACTTCGTCAACCGTACCTTGGTCTTGACCCACAAGTATTATGAAGGCGTCGTTCCCGCCTTGACTGGGATGAATGAAACAGACCAAGCCACCATCGCGGAGATGAATGGCTATGCCGAGAAGATAGGGCGTCTCATCGAGAACTACAAGTTCCGCGAAGGCCTCTCCGAACTGATGAACCTGGCCCGCCTGGGCAACAAATACCTCACCGACAACGAGCCTTGGAAACAAATCAAGACCGATCCCGAGCGCGTCAAGACTGTGATGGCTCTCAGCCTGCAGATTGTGGCTCATCTCGCCATATTGAGCGAGCCTTTCCTGCCGTTCAGCGCCCATAAGCTGCAAAAGATGATCGACCTGAAAGTCAATGGATGGAACGATGCCGCCAATACCATCCTGCTGCCCGAAGGTCATGTCATCGGTCAGCCCGAGTTGCTCTTCGAGAAGGTCGAGGACAGCGTTGTGGCCGCCCAGCTGCAGAAACTGGAAGAGGCTAAAAAAGCCAACCAAATGAACGCGTGGAAACCCAATGAGGTAAAGCCTGTGGTCAGTTTCGACGACTTCATGAAGGTGGATATCCGTGTAGGTACCATCCTGGAATGCCAGAAAGTGCCGAAGGCCGACAAACTGCTGCAGTTCCTCATCGATGACGGCATGAAGAAACGCACCATCGTGAGCGGCATCGCCAAATACTATACCGAGCCTGAGAAACTGGTGGGTAAGCAGGTGTGCTTCATCGCCAACTTCGAGCCGCGCAAACTCAAAGGCGTGGTCAGCGAGGGCATGATTCTATCCGCCGAGGACAAGGATGGTCGCCTCGTGCTGCTTACACCCAGCGACGTGGTCGCCCCTGGTTGTTCGGTGGGCTAATACAAGGAAGCGATAAAGGCATCCTCGATGTGCTCTATCTCCGGCGTGTCGCCGTTGAACACAATCGAAACGATGTCAAACCGCACGTCCACATTGAGTTTTTTGTAACGCACATAGGAATCAGCCGCCCAGACGAGCATGCGCTGCTTGCTTTTTCCCACGGCGATATCGGGTTCCCCATAGTCGTCAGATCTCCGCGTCTTCACTTCGACAACCACCAAAGTGGTGCCGTCCAACGCAACGAGGTCGATCTCCTTGTGCCCCGAATGCCAGTTGCGTTCGAGTATTTGATATCCTTTGTTGACGAGGTATTGCGCTGCGAGATCCTCGCCCATCTTCCCGAGTTCGTGAGGCTCTATCATAATTGAAAATTTTAACAAAGATAAATATTTTTTTGTATTTTTGTGGCAAAAATCTATCTAATGAAAAGAATTATCCTATCAATCGTTGTCTGTTTGCTGCTTTTAAGTTGTGGCAAAACACCTACTATTACCGAAAACAAGATCGACTACCTCCATTATGTCAACCCCATTATCGGTACCAACGGCATGGGTCATACCTTTCCCGGGGCATGCGCTCCGTTTGGCATCGTACAGCTGAGTCCAGACACCGATACCGTACCCCATGATATCGATGGAGTATATCAACCAAGAGTTTATGAATATTGTGCGGGTTACCAGTATAAGGACAGCACCATCGTGGGCTTCAGCCATACCCATTTCAGTGGCACCGGCCATTCCGACCTGGGCGACATCCTGGTGATGCCTGTCACCGGCCCCATCAAGTTCAACCCGGGAACGCAAACCAATCCGGACGCAGGCTATCGTTCGCGCTATTCCCATGCTACTGAGACCGCCACTCCCGGTTATTACCGGGTGACGCTCGACGATTACAATGTAAAGGTGGAACTGACCGCCACCGAACATGTGGGAATACACCGCTATACCTATCCTTCTGAACATAACGGTAGCGTTATCATCGACCTTCAGCACGGCATCTATAACTATGATGGCAAGACCCTTTGGGCCAACCTCCGTGTGGAAAACGACACGCTGTTGACAGGCTATCGCATCACCAACGGATGGGCCCGCACCAACTATACCTACTTTGCCATCTGCTTTAACCAGCCCATCACCGACTATGGTTACCGTGAACTGGAAAGACCCAAGTACAATGGCGGTTGGGGCAAGTTCGACGTCAGACACCACTTCCCGGAGATGACGGGACGGAAGATTGTGGCGTATTTCACCTTCAACAACCCCGAGACGCTTGAGATCAAAGTCGCACTTTCCGCCACGAGCACCGAAGGGGCTTTGAAAAACCTCCACGCTGAGACCGATGGCCGCGACTTCGACCAATTGCTGGCAGAGACCCAATCAAAATGGAACAAGGAGTTGTCGGTGATTCACGCTGAAGGCACTGAAGACCAAAAGGCCATGCTCTACACCTCTTTGTATCACACCATGATCAACCCCTCCATCTACATGGATGTGGATGGACAATACCGCGGCCTCGACCACAACATCCATCAAGCGAATGACTTTACCAACTATACGGTGTTTTCCTTATGGGACACCTACCGTGCCCTTCATCCGTTGTTCAACGTGCTGCAACCCCAACGCAACGCCGACATGGTGAAGTCGATGCTGAAACACAGCGAACAGAGTGTCCACGGACTGTTGCCGGTATGGTCACACATGGGAAATGAGAACTGGTGCATGATTGGGTATCACGCCGTTTCGGTGCTCTCCGATGCATTGAACAAAGGGGTGGTTCCGCTTTCCGAACAGATGCTGAAAGCCATGCGTCGTAGCTCTACCTGTCCCTATTACGTGAATCTCTCGGATTACCAACGCCTCGGCTACGTTCCCTTTGACCGCAATAGCGGCTGTGTGTCCGTCACCCTCGAATATGCCTACGACGATTGGGCCATCTACCAAGCGGCACTGAAAGCCGGCGACACCACAACGGCCTCAGAATACAAGCAACGCGCAGCCAATTGGCGCAACACCTTCGACACCGAAGTGGGGTTTGCCCGTCCAAGGATGAGCGACGGAAGCTGGAAAGAGCCGTTCAGCCTGTTCGACACGGAAGGGGAAGGCTTTGTGGAAGGTAACTCGTGGGTGTATTCGTTCTATGTGCCCCAGGATGTGAAAGGCCTTGTCGAAGCCATGGGTGGTGACAAGCGGTTTATCCATAACCTCGACACCCTCTTTGTGATGCAACTGCCCAAAGAGTTTTTCGAGAACACCGAAGATGTCACTGAGGAAGGACTGATGGGCTGCTACAACCACGGCAACGAGCCGGCGCATCACATCGCCTATTTGTATAATTGGTCATCACAGCCGTACAAGACCCAGTACTGGCTCCGTGAGATCATGAACCGCTTCTATAAAAACAACATCGACGGCCTCTGCGGCAACGACGACTGCGGCCAGATGTCGGCCTGGTACATCTTCTCAGCCATGGGCTTCTATCCTGTGTGCCCCGGTAGCGACCAATATGTGTTCGGAGCGCCGTATCTTCCTCATTTGAAGGTGCGGTTGGGCAACGGCAAGACCTTGGAAATCAAAGCGCCTAACGTGAGCGATGAAAACCGCTATGTCCAAAAAGTGACGCTCAACGGTCAAGAAATCACCAAGCTTTACCTCACTCACGACCAGCTGATGCAAGGCGGGGAACTCGTTTTTGAAATGGGTAACGAGCCAAATCGGGAACGGGGATTGAAGCCCGAAGACAAGCCTTACTCGATGACTGATTAATTTTTACTATTTTTGCAACATGAACATCGCCGCATTAGTATCGGGAGGAGTGGATAGCTCCGTGGTGGTCCCCCTGCTCAAAGAGCAAGGCTACGACCCGCATATCTTTTATATCAAGATAGGGATGGAAGGGAAAGAAGACCTCTCGAGCTGTCCCTCGGAAGAAGATATCGAGATCACCACCTATATCGCCAAGAAATATGGCTGCAAGTTCGATATTGTGGACTTACAGCATGAATATTTTGAGACAGTTGGAAAATATACCATGGAAATGGTGAAAAAAGGTCTTACACCTAACCCGGATGTGATGTGCAACCGATGGATCAAGCTTGGGGCGTTTGAGGAGAAGGAAGGCCATACCTTCGACAAGATTGCCACTGGGCACTACGCCCGTTCATGGGAGGATGCCAACGGCATCTTCTGGCTTGGCCCCGCAGCGGATACTTTCAAGGACCAGACCTATTTCCTTGGCCGTATCACCTATGCTCAGCTGAGTAAGGTGATCTTTCCCATCGGCGACTTGCCCAAACCCGAAGTGCGCAAGCTGGCGGCACAATATAAACTGCCATCGGCGGAACGTCACGACAGCCAAGGCATCTGCTTCCTAGGTAAGATCAATTACAACGACTATATCCGGGAATACCTTGGCGAGATGCCAGGCGACATCGTGGAACTGGAGACCGGGAAAAAACTGGGCCGACACAAGGGCTTTTGGTTCCATACCATAGGACAGCGTCGCGGTCTTGGCCTCGGCGGAGGTCCGTGGTTTGTGGTCAAGAAAGACATCCCGAACAACATCGTCTATGTGTCGCAAGGCTACGACCCCGTTGCGCAATACACCGAAATCATTCCTTTAGGTGACCTTCAGATGATGAACCCCACGCTTCACCTCACCGAAGGCATGCGGGTGCGCTATAAGATCCGCCACCAGCCGGAATTCACCATGGGCACCATCCACATCACACCTGAAGGCGCCGACATCGTCTCCGATGTGGCGATCTCAGGCATTGCCCCGGGACAGTTCGGGGTCATGTATCACGAAACGGAACCGTATGTGCTTGGAAGCGGAGTGATAGTGGAAAGATGAAAGTGGAAAGTGGACTTAAAAAAACTTCCACGGTTCTCCTTTGGGCATCGGCGCCGTGATGTCGATTTGGGTTTTCTGTACGGGATGCTCAAATGAGATTCGGTAGGCGTGCAAACAAATAGACGCATCGGGATTGCTACGTGGATAGCCGTATTTCAGGTCGCCCTTGATGGGACATCCGATGTGTGCCAACTGGCAACGTATTTGATGATGACGACCCGTAAACAACTCAACTTCAAGTAGATAATAGTTGTCTGATTTGCCTATCAAACGATAGCTTAATCGAGCCAATTTTGCTTCTTTGGTGCCTTCGGGAACGATATACGACTTGTTTTGCTTTTCGTTTTTGACGATGTAATCCTCCAGGACATCGGCATCTTTCGGAGGACGGTTTTTCACGATAGCTAGATAAATCTTGTGGAAGTCGCGGTCTTTCACCTTCACGGTCATACGCGAGAGGGCCTTGCTTGTCTTGGCAAACACCACGGCACCGCTCACGGGACGGTCGATGCGATGAACCAATCCGGCAAACACATTGCCAGGCTTGTCGTATTTCTTCTTGATGTAATCCTTGACATCGTCGAGAAGACACACATCACCTGTCTTGTCGCCCTGCACAATCTCCGAAGGAAGCTTGTTGACGACAATCAAATGATTATCCTCGTATAATATTCTATCTCCGATTTCCACTTTCCGTTCTCCGTTCTCCGTTAAAACACCACCACGGCTCCGCCGCCTTTGGCAAGATGAATCATCAGCTTGTTGGCGTAAATCTCGATATCCTCGGAAACGTAGTCTTGTGCCACGCGGTTGGCGTTGGCGCCGTCGCGGAAGACATGCGCCTGTTGGGCGCCGCCATCAAGTTCGGAGATGTCAAGCACCAGGTCGAGTTCATTCCAGTTGTTGATAGCGCCGATGTACCAGCGGTCACCTTTCCGACGTGCGGTCACCAAATACTCGCCCACCTTGCCGTCGAGCACCACAGTCTCGTCCCAGGTGGTAGGCACGCTGGCGATGAATTGGGTGCATTCGTCCTCTTTCAGGTAGTTGCTCGGACTGTCACAGAGCATCCCGAAAGGCGACTCAAAGATGATGTATTCGGCCAGTTGGCGTGTGCGTGTGCCTTGGCTCATCGGTTCGGTGTAGACAGCCTTGAAGTTATACTGGTTGGCGTTTTTCATGGCGCCTTGGGTATAGTCGAGAGGACCGGCTACCATGCGGATGAAAGGGATGGTGACCTCGTTGGTGACAAGGTCGCTTTCGTTATCCCACTTGGCTTGCTCCAAGCCATAAACGCCTTCGTAGTTCAGCACGTTGGGATAGGTGCGGCTTAAGCCGGTGGGTTTGTAAGCCCCGTGGAAGTCGACGAAGAGGTGGTACTTGGCTGCCATGTCGGCCATGCGATAATAGAAGTCAACCACTTTTTGGTCGTCACGATCCATGAAATCGACTTTGAAGCCTTTGATTCCCATCTCGGAGTAATGCTTGCAGACCCGCTCCATGTCGTTGTCGATGGCGGCATAGCCGGCCCAGAGAACCAGACCCACGTTACGTTCCTTGCCGTAGGCCACCAGCTCGGGCAAGTCGATCTCGGGTACCACTTGGAACAGATCGGCTTTCTTGTTAACAGCCCAGCCTTCGTCCAAGATGACATATTCGATGCCGTATCTGCTGGCAAAGTCGATGTAGTATTTATAGGTCTCTGTGTTGATACCTGCCTCGAAGTCTACACCATAGATGTTCCAAGCGTTCCACCAATCCCATGCCACCTTGCCGGGTTTGATCCAGCTGATGTCATCGACACGGCTTGGCGAGGCCAGAAGGTACACCATGTCGTTGTCAGCCAAGTCCTTGTCGTTTTCAGAGATGATGACACAACGCCAAGGGAAGGCCCGTTGGCCGTTGACTTTGGCGATGTAGTTCTCCCGTTTTTTCACCACATATTGCAGGTTGTTGTGTCCTCCCTGAACCTCGCTTTTTGGATAGCCGGCGTGGATGGCGCTGAAGCCACGTTTGTCCTCGGGGTTACGGAGCAGCAGACCGGGGAAGTCTTCCAGGTCGGCTTCGGTGATGACGGCCTTGGTGCCGTCGGGATAGTCAACCAAAGCAGGCAGGAACACCAGCCGTTCAGGGTCCATCTGGCTCACCGCTGTGGTGGTATAGGTGTTCTCAAACGAGGTGAAGAACTGTTGCTCGATGAAGTCACCTTCGCCTTTGCGGGCATTCACATAGGGGACCATCACCGTGTAGTCTTGGTCGAAGTTGAAGTCGGCGGTCTCCGAGGCAATGGTAATCTGATTTGGGAAGTCGGTCACGAAACGGTAGGCGACACCTTCGTTGTAGGCGCGGAAGATCACCTGGTAGTTGTCTTTGAAAGTCAGTATCAGCTCGTTGTATAGGTTTCTAATTTCACTTTTCTTATAAAAGGAAGCCTTTACCACCTCGTCGGTGAAATGGTTTTGTGCCGTGAGCACCGTGGGATTCTTCCCCAGCACCGTGCCGTCGGTCAAGGTCATTGCAATGGGCGACTCGGCCAGCACCATGGTGTTGATGTGCTTCACCGAGTAGTTCAGTTGCTTGTCGGCGTTGATGGTAACCAAGATTTTCTGGTTGGGCGATTGCAACTTAAACTGCTTCTGAGCGGTTAGGTTGGCGCTGAGCAGCACAAGAAAAGTAAGAAAGAATACCTTGTTTTTCATATATTTATTATTTTTGCATCAAATAAACTTTCAAACTATGCAACTGTTATTCATCGGCACCACTGAAATCATCCTCATCGTATTTGTTGTATTACTGCTGTTCGGCGGTCGGAAGATTCCGGAGATGATGCGCGGTCTTGGAAAAGGCGTAAAGAGCTTTAAAGATGGCGTGAACGGTAAGGACGAGGAAACGGAGAACGGAGAACGAAAAACGGAAAACTAAAAACTTTCCACTTTCCACTTTCCGTTTTCAACTTAACTCAACTCGAACTGTTCCAGGAACTTTAGGTCGTTCTCAAAGAACAAACGCAAGTCGTTGATGCCGTATTTGAGCATGGCAATACGCTCCACGCCCATTCCGAAAGCGAATCCTGTGTATTTCTCAGGATCGATGCCGCTGGCAATCAAGATGTTGGGGTCGCACATGCCGCAACCCAGTATTTCCACCCAGCCCGTATGCTTGCAGATATTGCAGCCTGCACCTCCGCAGATGTTGCATGAGATGTCCATCTCCGCCGAGGTCTCGGTGAAGGGGAAGTAGGAGGGACGGAAACGCACTTTGGTGCCTTCGCCGAAGAACTCCTGCACGAAGTGGTACAGGGTCTGCTTCAGGTCGGCAAACGACACGTTCTCGTCGATATAAAGGCCTTCGATCTGATGGAAGATACAGTGGGCGCGGGCCGAGATGGCTTCATTGCGGAACACGCGTCCAGGGGCTATGATGCGGATGGGCGGTTGTTTCTTTTCCATGGCCCTGACCTGCACACTCGAGGTATGTGTGCGAAGTAGCACGTCGGTGGGCTTGTTCTCGTTAGGGTCCTTCTCGATGAAGAAGGTGTCCTGCATGTCACGTGCCGGATGGTCCAGGGCGAAGTTCAAGGCGGTGAACACGTGGTAATCGTCCTCAATCTCGGGACCCTCGGCGATGGTGAAGCCGAGATGTTCGAAAATCTCATTAATGTCGCGACGCACCACCGACAGAGGATGGCGTGAGCCACGCATCTCGCCGGCAGGCATGGTCATGTCGAAACCGGCATCGGAGGTGCTTTGGGTCTCGAAACGCTCCAGCTGTTCCTCCACCTTGGCGGTGACGGCGTTCTTCAGCTCGTTGAGCATCATGCCCATCTCCTTGCGGAGCTCGGGGGCGACGGTCTTAAAATCGGCGAACAAGGCAGGGATGACACCCTTCTTGCTCAGATACTTGATACGGAACTCTTCCAAAGCCTCCTTGCTCTCGGCCTGGAAGTCCTTCACTTCGTGAAGTATTTGTTCAATCTTCTCTTTCATGGAAAAAAATTAATGGCAGCAGCTTTTATCTGCGCTTTTCTCAACAGTAATTTTATTGATGATCACAGGCTCCACCGGCACATCCATGTAACCGGTCTTGACTCTTGCGATCTTGTCGACGACCTCCAGTCCTTCGGTGACTTCGCCGAATACGGTATAGTCGCCGTCGAGATGCGGGGTGCCACCCACGGTCTTGTAAGCTTGACGCTGTTTGGCGCTGAAGACCTTGCCCAAACGCTCCTCATAGAGGTCGAGTTTCTTGTCGTCGAACACAGTGCCTTGCACGATGTAGAACTGCGATCCGCTCGAAGCCTTCTTGGGATTCACCTGGTCGCCTTGACGGGCAGCACAAAGAGCACCTTTCTGATGGAAGTGGTTTTCGCGGAACTCGGCGGGAACAGTGTAGCCGGGATCCATGCGACCGTCGGCATTTTGTCCGCCTTGAATCATGAAGTCCTTGATGACACGATGGAACGGCGAGCCGTTGTACCAGCCCTCATTCACCAGCTTCAGGAAATTGTCGCGGTGCAAGGGGGTGTCGTTGTACAACTTGGCCTTGATGGTTCCATAATTGGTCTCGATGACCACAATGGTCTCTTTCTGTTGCGCTTGGCCTACCAGCGCTGCAAAAATCAATGACATAATAAATAATTTCTTCATGTTTATAATATTTTATTCTTTTACTATCGAATATTTGACCTCGCATCTCAAAGCTTGTTCCTGTGCTGATTCAGGACCCGCCATCACCCATCGCTGAGCGTTGAAAGAGGCACCGGTGATGGAAAGGTAGAGGCCTTGGCTGGTGTAGCTGCCAAGGATTAATTCCTGTAAATATTCTGAGACGCGGAAAGTGACGTTTTTCTTGTCGCTGGAGTAGTTGCCACCGTAATAACTGGTGCCTTCCAAATAGTCGGGGAGGAGGCTTGTAACGGTGTCGTTCTTGATGTTGAGCAAGGCGAGGGAGGTGGGAGGTGCCAACAACGTGTCGGATTCCGCGCCTCCGAAGGGAAGGACGAGTTTGGCCTCGTTGATGATGAGGTGTGAGCCTTCCTCTTTCAAGTTCTCGGCCCAGTCGAGCACGTCAGTGAAACGAAGGACACAGCGCACGCCGCCCATCGACTGGAGGTAGAGTTGCTGCTGACCCATCTCGGTTTGTCCGTCGATCACTTGTTGCATGAACTCAGGCGAACCCAAGGTGTAGTCGTGGAGATATTGGTTGAAATACACATCCTCGGAGGTGATGTAGAAGTAGTAGCGCATCGGATTGGCGTCAGGAGTCTCTCGGTAATACACCTGCAATTGGGTGATGGTGTTGCTGGTGGGGTTGATGTAACTGATTGCACCGCCTTGATACACGCTCTCGCAGCAAATCTTCAGTCCGTAGAAATACTCTTTGAAACTTTCGGTGCTGCTGAATATTGAACTGTCGGCGGCGGCCAGCTGTTCTCCGAGACTGTTTGACAGCGGGATACGGATCACCGGGTAAGTCAAAGTGTCGTTGCCAACCACCGTGTTTTTGGTGCGGGGACGCGGACGGAACTGGAAGCCATTGGCCAGGTCCTCATATTTGGTATCAATGTCGCTAAACTGGTAATAACTCTCTGTCGCAGACAAGGTGTCGGCCAGTTCATAGACATGCACAGTCTGCCAGGTAGTGGTGTCGCCGTAATAGCCGGTGAGAGACAATTGGAGCACCACGGAGTCGATGACGGGATTGTCGCCAAAGTAATGGTTCGTTGACGAGAGGTGAAGCTGGGTGATGACGCCCGCGTCGGTCATGCCCATCACGGGGTCCATCATTGAGCCGAGCAATACCGTAGAATAGCCTTTGGTGGGCATGGAGTCAACCAACTGCGAATAGCAGGCGATGTGTAGCGTGTCGGTAAAAGCCACGCCGATATGATCGCTGTCTGACAATAAACCGTTGCCGATGGTTTCCGTAGTCTTGCTACAAGAAAAACCAAAAATAGCCAAAACACTGACTATCAGTATTTTGAAAATATTAGAAAAAAACTGTGTTTTCACAATGCGTTTCACTTGCTTAAGATAGTGTCGTAAAAATCGTTATAGACCTCTGCGTAATTGTCGCTTGGCTGGTATTCCAAAATAGGTTTCTTGCAGGTCTTGAGATACTTTTCTACTTCAGGATTAATCTTTTCACTGCCGATGATGATGCCGTCGGAGAAGTCGATGGCGGCCTTGGTGAGGTTCAGGTAGTTGGGATCCTTGAAATATTTGAGGTCTTTTGTAGTGATGCCGGGAAGTTTGACTTTCTTGTCGAAGTCGTCACGCAGGGTCTCCTTGAAGGTGTCGTCATAAATGGAGTAAACCACTTTTGACTCATTGAACAGGGGGTTGTCTTTATAGGCTCGCTTGATGAAGAGGGGCATCAGAGCTGACATCCAACCGTGACAGTGGACGAGGTCGGGCGACCAGCTTTGTTTCTTCACCGTTTCAAGGACGCCGCGGTTGAAGAACACCAGACGGTTGTCGTTGTCCTCACAGAACTTGCCGTTGGAGTCGTATGCCGTATATTTCTTTTTAGTGAAGAAATCATCGTTGTCGATGAAATAAATCTGCATTCTAGCTTTCTGTATCGAGGCCACCCGGATGATCAAAGGGTGGTCAGTGTCGTTGATGATGAGGTTCATGCCCGATAAACGGATAACCTCGTGCAACTGGTTACGCCGTTCGTTGATGTTGCCATAGCGTGGCATGAAGATCCTGATTTCTTTTCCGCTTTCCTGAGTTGCTTGGGGCAGGTTCCTTCCTATCAAGCTCATGGGTGTCTCGGGCAGATAGGGAGCGATTTCCTGATGTACAAAAAGTACTCGATACTTGTTAGTCATTAGAGTGCACTTATGGTTGAAACGCAAAATTACAAAAAATTTTTGAATTACGAAAAAAAATCTTTTTTAAGCTTATCTTTGCCACTTGAAACAAAAGCAGACTATGGATATCGAACATTTTGAAAATCAAGAACATGAGTGGGAATCGAACCTAAAAGTGGCTGAAGGAGTCGATCAACCGATGCAGGTGAACCCTCAAGCGTTGGAACGCTTGCGCCGCAACCAACAGAAGCTGATGCCGGTCGATTGGTATATTGACGGCATCCTCAAAGGCGACCGTGTGGCGTTGAGCAAAGCCATCACCCTCGTGGAGAGCGCACTGCCGCAACACCAAGAGATTGCCCAACAGATTATCGCCGCCTGCTTGCCACATTCTGGCAAGGCCTTGCGTTTGGGCATCACGGGCGTCCCTGGCGCTGGCAAGAGTACCTTCATTGAGGCCTTGGGTATGTACCTCTGTCGCAACGACCACAAGCTGGCAGTGCTGGCCATCGACCCGTCGAGTCAACGTTCCAAGGGTTCTATCTTAGGTGACAAGACTCGTATGGAAGAACTCTCGGTGCATCCTAATGCCTTTATCCGTCCTTCGGCTTCAGCGGGCACTTTAGGTGGCGTGGCCCGTAAGACCCGTGAGACGGTGATCCTCTGCGAAGCCGCGGGTTACGACACTATTTTCATTGAGACGGTCGGTGTCGGGCAGTCCGAAACCGCCGTGCATTCCATGGTCGATTTCTTCCTGTTGATCCTCATCAGCGGGGCAGGCGACGAACTTCAAGGCATCAAGCGTGGCATCATGGAGATGGCCGATGGCATCGCGGTCAACAAAGCCGATGGCGATAACGTCATGCGTGCCGAACGCGCCGCTGCCGAATGCCGTACCGCCCTGCATCTGTTCCCCATGCCCGAATCAGGCCAAGAGACCAAGGTGCTCACCTGCTCTTCTTTGACCGGCTACAACATCGAAGCCGTCTGGCAAATGGTCTACGACCACGTCCAGGCCATCCGCGAGAACGGCTTCCTCCAGCAAAAGCGCTCCCAACAGGATGTCCAGATGATGATCGACACCATGGAGTCTGCCCTCAAATCGGATTTCTACCAAAACCAGCTGGTCACCGACCTCCTTCCCCTCATCGAAAACGACGTCCGCAACCAACGTATGAGCGCCTACATCGGAGCCCAAAAACTGCTGGATGCTTATTTCAACATGTTGAAACGGTAGTAGCGCCTCGGAGAGGCGCCACTTTATTAACCTCACACAAGCGCAGCGCAGTGTGGGGTTCCGAGACCTATCACATCTACTATGGCGTGCCGAAGGCACGCTACATCACTATGGACGGTAGCGTGTCTCCGACACGCAGCATCACAGGAGCATGTCATGCCCCCACACTGGCGTGTGGGGTTAATAAAGTAACGTGCCTCCGGCACGTTGCCCTGTGCTGATGGCTTTTGACCTTGTAGGCCAGCTACTCATCCTTCACCAATCTGAAGAACGCTGAAATCTCCTCTTGATCCAACACCATGCGCACGTCAAATTCCTTTTCTTGCGACATGTAGCCGTCCTTCTCGCAACGCAGGATGATACGCGTTGTTATTCTTATTTCTCGCAAATATATAAAATATTCTGAATAATCACAGCACCGCCGCAATCTTTCGTATGGATTTTAACCGACGAGCGAAAACCGTGTCACGTTGGGCGGTAATCATATCATAACGGGTTTGCATTGATAACAAAGGCTCTGCATCAATGTCCAAAGCGGCACCGATGAGCAAGGCCATTTCTGTATTCAGTGTGCGTTTGCCGTTGAGCACTTCGTTCAATTGAGTATAGGAAACACCTATTTCTTCAGCTAACGCTCTTTGTGAAATGCCGCGATATTCTATTTCATCCTTGATTACCTCGCCGGGATGAGTCGGAATAAAAGGATTCATTTTATTTGCTTCTGTGGTGTTCATTTGTTCCTCAAACAAAACTTTCATGTGTTATCTTTTTTCACCGCAAAAATACAAACTTTTTTCAAATATTCACAAAAAAGTGAATGTAAATTTCAAAAAATGAAAAAACTTGATTATTCCCAGAATAATCCCTATCTTTGCCCTCCCAATATTGAAACAACAATCCTAAAAAATATCGTAATGGATCAACGCATTGCAATGAACCCCAACCTGCTGGTGCAGTATCTGCAAAAACCAGCAGCTGAATTTACTCGCGCCGACATCATCCGCTACTGCGAGGAAAACGAAATCGAATTCGTGAATTTCCACTATTGTGGATGGGACGGCAAACTCAAAACCCTCAATTTTGTCATCCATAGCGCCGAACACCTGGAGAACATCCTCTCCGCTGGCGAGCGTGTCGATGGCTCCAGCCTCTTCCCCTTCATCGAAGCCGGAAAGAGCGACCTCTATGTGGTGCCGAAATACCGCACCGCCTTCCGTAACCCCTTCGCCGAGGTGCCTACCCTCGACATCCTCTGCTCGTTCTACAACCGTGACGGCGAGCCCTTCGAGAGCTCACCGGAGTACATCCTCCGCAAGGCCCATCAGGTCTTCAAGAAGACCACAGGTCTCGAGATGCAGACCATGGGCGAGCTGGAATACTACATCATCGCCGATGACGAACAGATCTACGAAGTGCCTGACCAGCGTGGCTACCACGAGAGCGCCCCGTTCAACAAGTTCACCGAATACCGTGTGGAGGCCATGCGCCTCATCGCCCAGGCCGGTGGCTTGATCAAATACGGTCACTCCGAGGTGGGTAACTTCACCCACGAAGGCAAGATCTACGAACAGAATGAAATCGAGTTCCTGCCCACCAACATCGAAGACGCCGCCGACCAGTTGGTCGTGGCCAAGTGGATCATGCGCCAGCTGGCTTACCAGTATGGCGTGGTGCTGACCTTCGCCCCGAAGATCACTGTGGGCAAAGCCGGTTCCGGTATGCACGTCCACTGCAAGTTCACAAGAAACGGCAAGAGCGTGATGGTGGAAAAAGGCGAGCTCAGCGACTATGGCAAGAAGGCCATCGCCGGCTACATGGATGCCGGTACCTCACTGCCTGCCTTCGGTAACCCCAACCCGCTGTCGTTCCTCCGTCTGGTGCCCCATCAGGAAGCCCCGACCTCGTTGTGCTGGTCGTACAGCAACCGCAGCGCCTTGGTGCGTGTGCCGCTGGGCTGGATCAACAATGGCAAGGACATGGTGGCCGACTGCAACCCGATGGAGAAGAAGTCGAACCGCGACTTCAGCGACAAGCAGACCTTCGAATGGCGTGCCTCCGACGGCTGCGCCGACATGTACCTGCTGATGGCTGCCCTCTGCGCCGCCGCCCGTCACGGCTTCGAGATGCCTAACGCCCTTGAGGTGGCCGAGAAGACCTACGTCGGCCTCGGCGTGAACATCCACGACGCCAAGAACAAGAAGGTGCAGGAAGCCCTCGAACAGCTGCCCGACAGCTGCGTGGCCGCCGCCAAGGAACTCAAGAAGGACCGTGAGATCTACACCGCCAAAGGCGTGTTCTCCGATGCCATCATCGATTACATGATCAAGTTCCTCAGTGACTTCAAGGATGCCAACCTCCGCAAGGAACTCGGCAACGACACCGAGAAGATCATGAAACTCGTGAATGACAATATCCACGTTGGATAGTGGAAAGATGAAAGTGGAAAGTGGAGAGTTTTCCACTTTCCACTCTCCACTTTCCACTTATAAAATCGCTGCAATCTGGTCGTAATAGTTCTTACTGACCGGAATGCGGGCAGTATTAGGCACATCCAGAATAGCATAGGTGAAGTCCTTCTCTTTTTGGAGGACTTCAACTCTGTTTTTGTTGACGAAATAGGAACGATGACAGCGGATTAATCCGTTTTTGGCGCAAAGATCTTCAATGCGTTTCATCGAACTGCGCAAAAGGTAACTGGTGATCTTGCCCTCGTCGAGGTAATAGATGCGCAAGTAGTTTTCGTCCGACTGGATGTAAAGGATGGAAGCCTGAGCCACAATGAGTCTCACGTTTCCACGCTCGTCCATGAAACGAATCTTCTCACCGAAAGCCAACCGTCCCGCATTGTCGATGTCCTCCTCCTTCTCCAAAATGGTGAAATGCTGGTATAAAATGAGGTATGGCGCGACCATGGCCATTGCCAAATATACCATTGAATAGCCGAAAAACATGAAATATGCATCGGTCCTGTGGGTGGAAAGCCAGAGATACAAAGCGCTGAAGCCAGAGCAAAACAGAACCTCAAACAAACACATGAACCAGTATTGGCGCTGTGTCGGCATGGTCTTGCGACTGACGAAAATCATGGGAAGCCTCGTGGCAAGCAACACCCCAAGGATGATACAAAAGATCATCACAATATGGAATGAATACCCTCCGAATGCAATATCGTAGCTTTTAAAGGCGAAAGGGCAAAACAACAACAGCAAGCCAAGCGCAAACAGCGGGATTCCGATGATGTGGCCCCAAAAGGCATTGAGCGAAAAGATGTTTTTCGGCGGTTGTTTCATGGCACTTTAGGAGTTAAGGTTTTCCAGACAATGTCTTTCGTGCATCTCGATATGCTCCAGCAACACATCAAGTGCGGGAATCTTGCTCAAATCCATGAGATAGGCGTAGGTCACGCCGCCAAGACCTCGGATGTTTTTCAGCAATAGGGTGAGTTTGTCCTCGATGATATGATTCCTGACGACGAGCAGATAATCGATCTGAGGGTTGAGCTTGACGCTGACATGCTCTTTGTGCCGAAGCGACACCAAGTTGAAGGCATTGTTGTTTTCACCGGCATTATAGTAAAAGAAAGCGTAGGGCAGATGGTTGTCCAATACGATTTCGTTTAATCGTATAAAATTGAACTTCAATGAGTTATTGAAGTTAAACGCCAACTTGTAATCGACAAGCGTGGAGTTGATGCCGATCAGATGGATGTCGTCGAACGGGGCAACGGTCAGCTTGTTTTTTTTCATGGTTCCTTGGTTTGGTTCGGTTCGGTCTTAAGGATGTGTTGTTCCACCAACATGTTCCAGGTCTTCTCAGCGGCCAGTTGTTCGGCTCCTTTGATGGAATAATCGGCGCCGTGGCCGTATTCGATGTCATCGATAACCACCACCACTTGGTAGAGGCGATCCTGACGGTTGTTTTTCTCGTTCAACAGCTTGAACACTAGATGGCGTTTCTCTTTCTGCGCCCATTCGAGGAGTTTGCTCTTGAAGTTTACGTCGGTCTGCTCGAGTTGCTCCAGGTCGATATGCACACGGATGATGCGGTCGATGATGATGTGTTTGGTGAAGTCGTATCCGCGGTCGAGATAAAGTGCCCCGACAAAGGCCTCGAAGGCGTTGCCTGTCATCGACTTAAAGCTGGAATGGGCATCGTGCGAATAATGAATCATCCGTTCGAAGCCGAGTTTTTGCGACAGTTTGTTGAGTGACTGGCGGCTTACGATGCGGGAGCGCATCTCGGTGAGGAAACCCTCAGCTTTGGTGGGGAAGAGCCTGAAGAGGTAGTCGGCCACCGCTGTGCTGAGCACTGCGTCGCCCAAATATTCAAGACGCTCGTTGTTGAGCTTGAAGTTGCCTATGGAGTTCTCTGAAGCCGACTTATGGGTGAAGGCCAGCTCGTATAACGCGATGTTGCGCGGATAAAAACCGAAATCGTTGTGGATAAATTCCGACAACGTCTTGTTTTTTGAGAAGCAATGTGCAAGATAGTCCCTTAATGCCATTGCTTTCGTTTTTAAAGGGTGTATTTCTTGAAGAGGAGCGAGGTGTTCTGACCGCCGAAGCCGAAGGCGTTGCTCATGGCGTAGCGCAGTTCACGTTGACGTGCCTTGTTGAAGGTGAAGTCGAGTTCGGGGTCGATTTGTGGATCGTCCTCAAAGTGGTTGATGGTGGGGGGAACGATGCCGTCTCGCAATGCCATGATGGTGGCGATGGCCTCCACGGCACCAGTGCCTCCGAGCAGGTGTCCTGTCATCGACTTGGTGGAGTTGAGGCTGATGTTTTTGGCATGGTCTCCAAACAGTTTCTTGATGGCGCCCACTTCGGCTAGGTCGCCTTGCGGAGTGGACGTGCCATGGGTGTTGATATGGTCGATCTCGGTGAGGTCGATGCCGGCGTCCTTGATGGCGCGTTCCATGCTAAGGCAGGCGCCGTAGCCTTCAGGATGCGGGGCGGTGATGTGATAGGCGTCGCCCGACATGCCTACGCCGACGAGCTCGGCATAGATGTCGGCGCCACGTTGCAAGGCGTGCTCCAGCTCTTCCATCACGACGCAACCGCCGCCTTCGCCCATCACGAAGCCGTCGCGACCTTTGTCGAAAGGCCTCGAGGCAGTCAACGGGTCGTCGTTGCGCAGCGAGAGGGCATGCATGGCGTTGAATCCACCGATGCCAGCCTCGCAGATGCCAGCCTCGGCACCACCAGCCACCACCGCCACGGCCTTGCCGTAACGGATAAGGTCGAAAGCAGCCGCGATGGCGTGCGATGATGAGGCGCATGCCGACACAGTGGCGAAGTTGGGTCCCCTGAATCCGTGACGGATCGAGATCACCCCTGCCGGGATGTTCAAGATCATCTTCGGGATGTAATAGGGACTGAAACGGGGCACGCCATCACCTTTGGAGTGCTCCATCACTTCATTGTAAAAATGGGTGACACCGCCAATGCCGGCAGTGAGTACAACACCGACCTCGTCGAAGTTGGTGTTCACCGGAGTGAGATGAGAGTTCTCAATGGCCTCTTCCGCCGCCACAATGTCGAACTGCGCATACAAGTCGTGCTTGCGCACATCTTTGCGGTCGAAGAAATCCAAAGGATCGTAATCCTTGACCTCGGCGGCGAAATGGGTCTTGTAGTTGGTGTGGTCGAAATGAGTAATCTCACCCACGCCGTTTTTCCCACTGACTAAGCCTTTCCAAAAGTCCTTAACAGTGTTTCCAACAGGCGTGATGGCCCCAAGGCCGGTGACTACTACTCTTTTCATTGTACTAGGTGTTAAAAATTTTAAGAGTCAGAAGTCAGGAGACATGCCTTTCGGCTAAGTCTTCTGTCTTCTGACTCCTGTTTTCTTAATAATTATTCGTTCTTTTGTTGTTCTTCGATCAAACGGATCACATCACCAACGGTGACAATGTTTTCCTGCTGGTCGTCCGGAATGGCGATACCGAACTTCTTTTCGAAGTCGAGCATCAGCTCAACAGTGTCCAATGAGTCAGCACCAAGGTCGTTGGTGAAACTGGCATCCATAGTGACTTCTGATTCGTTAACGCCCAGCTTTTCGGCAATCATGGGCACAATTTGTTCTGCAATAGTTGACATAGTTTTCAAATTTTTGATTAAAAATAAAATCTCTCGTTTTCAAAATATCTGGCAAAGGTACGACAATTTTTATATATACTCCAAATTTTTCGGATTTTTTCCTAATTTTACACCAAAAATAACACCTATGGACCAACCAGTCAAAAAGCTTTTTCTTCTTGATGCCTATGCTTTGATTTACAGGGCATTCTTTGCGATGAGCAAGCGTCCGGCCATCAACTCTAAAGGCCTGAACACCTCCGCGGTGATGGGATTTCTGAATACCTTGTATGATGTGTTGCGCAACGAAAAGCCCACCCATATCGGCGTGGCCTTTGACCTCCATGGCACTACCGTGCGTGCCCAGGAATTTTCCGAATACAAAGCCAACCGTGAAGCCATGCCCGACGACCTGAGGGCTTCGATACCTTATATTATAAGGCTGATTGAGGGCTTCAATATCCCGGTTTACGCCGCCGAAGGCTACGAAGCCGACGATGTCATCGGGACCCTTTCACGCAAAGCGGAACAAGAAGGCTTCATCACTTACATGATGACCCCCGACAAGGACTTCGGACAACTGGTCACCGACAAGGTGTTTATTTATAAACCCGCCAAGTTCGGCGCCCCGGCACAGGTGGTCGGTCCAAAGGAAGTCTGTGAGAAATACGGAATTGCCAAACCTTCCCAAGTGATAGATATCCTCGGGCTCTGGGGCGATGCCTCCGACAACATCCCAGGCATCCCGGGCATCGGCGAGAAAAACGCCTCCCTTCTGATTGGCAAATATGGCAGCGTGGAAGAGGTGATTGCCCACGCCGACGAACTCAAAGGAAAACAACAGGAAAACGTCCGCAACTTTGCCGAACAAGGCCTGATGTCGAAACATCTCGCCACCATTATGCTCGACGCCCCAGTGGATTTCAACGCCGAGGAACTGGAACTCAACGAACCAAACGTCCCGGCATTGCTCGAGTTGTTCGACGAATTGGAGTTCAGGACGTTCAAGCAGCGGTTTGTGAGAGACTATGGGGTAGTGGAAAGTGGAAAGTGGAAAACGGAAAACGGAGAGTTTTCCACTTTCCGTTCTCCGTTCTCCGTTTTCCACTCTCTCGTTCTTTCCCAGGATGAATTCCGCTGGGAATCGCATCGCGCCGAGATTGAGAATCCGGAAATCATCAAAGTGGGTTATAACCTGAAGCCCATCCTCGCAGGGCTGCGAAAAAAAGGCATTACCCCTCAAGGACCCCTCTTTGACGTGATGATCGCCCATTACCTTATCGAACCGGAACAACGCCATACGCTGGAGATACTCTCCGAGGTCTATCTCCATAAGGAGTTCAATTCCATGGGCAACTTGTGGAACCCCGACGAGGGCGATGACATCGTGCGTGAGCTGTTCCAAGTGTTCCAACCTATGCTGAAACAGAATGGCCTTGAGCGGCTGTTCTACGATATCGAGATGCCCCTCGTCCACGTGCTTGGCGTGATGGAGGAGAACGGGGTGAAGATCGACAGCCAGAACCTACATGCCATTAGCGAGGAATTTGGCGTCCATATACATCAACTGGAAGAAAACATCTACGAGATGGCCGGACTGCGATTCAATATCGCATCGCCTAAACAGCTAGGCGAGGTGCTCTTCGAACGCATGCAACTCGATGCCAAGGCCAAAAAGACCCGAACCGGTCAGTATGCCACCGGTGAAGAAGTCCTGCAAAAGCTGGCTGGAAAACATCCCATCATTAATGCGATTTTGGAGTACCGTTCCTACACGAAGCTGAAATCCACCTATTTGGACGCATTGCCGGCGCTGATCAACCCAAGAGACGGTCTGATCCATACCTCATTCAATCAGGCGGTCACCGCTACAGGACGTCTCAGCTCGAACAACCCCAACCTGCAAAACATCCCCGTGCGCACCGATAAGGGGCGGGAGATACGCCGTGCCTTCGTGCCACGCAGTCCCGAATATACCCTCATGGCTGCCGATTACTCGCAGATCGAATTGCGCATCATCGCTCATCTGAGCGGAGATCCGGCAATGATAGCCGACTTTCAGCTGGGGCATGACATCCATGCCGCCACAGCCGCCAAGGTGTTTCACGTGCCGCTCGACCAAGTCACCAAGGAGCAACGTAGCCGCGCCAAGGCGGTCAACTTCGGCATCATCTACGGCATGTCGGCTTTCGGCCTTGCCGAACGCATGGAAATCTCCCGCGGCGAAGCTTCCGACATCATCAAGAAATACTTCGAGGAATACGCAGGCATCAAGGAGTATATGAACCGCAGCATCGCTCTCGCCAAAGAACGGGGTTACGCCGAGACCATCCTTGGGCGCCGACGCTACCTGCGTGATATTAATGCCGACAATGCCACCGTGCGTAACTTCGCCGAACGCAACGCCATCAATGCGCCTATTCAAGGCTCCTCCGCCGATATGATAAAAATCGCCATGATCGGCATCCAAAGCGAACTGGAACGACTCCATCTGAAGTCAAAGATGATCCTGCAAGTCCACGACGAACTGGTCTTCGATGCACATCTCGATGAACTCGATGTATTAAAATCCTTGGTGAACGACAAAATGGTAAACGCCCTGCCGCTCTCAGTCCCGGTAATCGTGGAGATTAATACGGGCGAGAACTGGCTGGAAGCTCATTAATCTTTATGTGTCAAGATGATGACCTTTCGCTCATCGGATAGCGTAGTGGCGAAAAGATAGGTCTGGTCGCCATCATTAATCTTTAGGCTCTTCCTTATTTCCGCAACAGTCATTGGAAAGTTGCGTACTGCAATGCTGGCCTTATCGACATCCTTTAATAAATCCTTCGCCTTTTTGCCATAGATAGCCCATCCATCCACTTCGAAAATACGGCCAGGAAAATCTTGAATTAATGAATCAGAGGTGTAAAGATGGCTGTTTCGGTGAAGTTTCTTCAAAGCATAGCGCTGGCTCAGCATCTTATAGCAGCCGCCTTTCATCAGGGCGACGTTGGGCTCGTAGAGATAGTGACCAAGCTCTTTTGCGAGTTGCAATATTGCAACCCTCTCCTCTTCCATGCTGAAGGTTACGGCGGGCTGTCGGGTCTCAAGGTTGACGCACGTATAGGTCGGTTCGCCATCAAACGCCCGCTCCATAATGAACAACAACTCCTTGCATTCATTGCTGACAGCCACCACGTGGATTTCCTTGACATGTCTCAGTTCCTTAAGGGCTTGGCTGATGTCGAGCATGGGGGAGAGCTTCACCATCACTCGTTTCGCTTTTTGAAGCATCAGGTCTTGAAGCTCAACCACATTAGGGGTGCAGTCGCTGACGCTCACCACTTTTCTTCCGTGGACATCACGACGGGCCGGGTCGATGAAAAGACAGTCCAATGGTTCACATTGGTTGAGGAAGACCTCGGCTGAGTCGTTATGGACGACCATAGTCTTGGCCCCGAGGACCTCGTAGTTATGCCGTGCCAAAGCACAAAGCTCTGGGTTGTGCTCTACATAGTCGCTGTGTTGGAAGTTTTGCGAGATATAATAACAATCGATGCCCAACCCTCCGGTAAGGTCGGCAAACGATCCTCCTTTCATTAATGAGGCTTTATAATTGGCGGAAGCTTCCGAGGAGCATTGCTCGATGGAGAGGTGGGAGGGAAACAGCAGTTCGGGATTGGCGCTCCACGACGGCACTTTCTTGCGAAGCAGTTGCCGTGCCTCTATTTGACGCAATGCCAAGGCCATATCGACCTTGGCATTGCTGTGTTTCAAAGCCAATTCATGAACATCGTCGTTGAGATGTTCCTCTATGAATTGCCTTGTGTCCATCAGAGTCTCTTGAGTGCGGATACCTCAGCGTCGGTGAGGAAACGCCATTCACCGCGGGGCAGACGGTATTTGTCGAGACCGGCGAACATCACGCGGTCGAGCTTCAGGATGTCGTAACCGAAATGTTCGAAGATACGACGCACGATGCGGTTGCGGCCGGAGTGAAGCTTGATACCCACGCTCTTCTTGCTGTCGTCGTCGGCATCGTAGGCGATCTCGTCAGGGGTGATCAGTCCGTCGTCGAGCTCCACGCCGTCGGCAATACGGAGCATGTCGTTGCGGGTGAGAGGCTTGTCGAGGACTACGTGATAGAGCTTCGTGACTTCACTGCTGGGGTGGGTGAGGCGCTTGGCCAACTCGCCGTCGTTGGTGAGCAGCAGTAGTCCCGTGGTGTTTTTGTCGAGACGACCCACAGGGAAGATGCGCTCTGTGCAGGCATCACGAACCAACTCCATCACGGTTGTGCGACCCTCGGGGTCGTCGGCAGTGGTGATGTAGCCTTTGGGCTTGTTGAGCAGGATGTAACGGAGCTTCTCACGGTTGAGGGTCTGGCCTCCGTACACCACCTTGTCGGTGGGTTTCACCTTGTATCCCATGGTAGTGACCACCTCACCGTTCACGGTGACGCAGCCAGCCTTGATGAGCTCGTCGGCTTCACGGCGTGAGCACACGCCAGAGTCGGCCAAATATTTGTTCAGACGGATCTCGCCACTTGCGGCGGGACGGTCATACAACGGATCTTTTTCGCGGACGTAACCTTTGCGACCTCTTCTCGGGGCTTCTTCCTTTCGGTCTTCTCTACGATCAGAGGAACGACGGCGAGGTCTCTCCTCATCTCTGTCGTTGAATCTGCGGCGAGGTCTCTCTTCGTCTCTGTCGTTGAATCTGCGGCGAGGTCTCTCTTCATCTCTGTCGTTGAACCTGCGGCGAGGACGCTCGTCCTCCCTGTCATTGAACTTGCGGCGAGGTCTCTCCTCGTCACGGTCTTGGAATTTACGGCGAGGACGTTCGTCCTCTCTGTCATTGAACTTGCGACGAGGTCTCTCCTCATCTCTGTCGTTAAATCTGCGGCGAGGTCTCTCCTCGTCTCTGTCGTTGAACTTGCGGCGTTCACCTCTCGGCTTATCGCCAAACTTTCTCTCTTTACGTGGTCCTTCCTCGTCACCGTCACGGCGGGAGATTCTGAAGGACTTACCCTGTAAGAACTCTTCCTTGTGTTCTACAGTTCTCCTGGTGCGCGGACGCTTACCAGTGCTTCCTTGTTCTGTCATGTTATGGTATGTGAATTAAAATGGGCGGCAAAAGTACTAAATTTTTTTTAAAAGTTGCCAATATTAAAGAAATCTTTTTATTTTTGACGGCTCTAAGTGTATTCGCATCGCACAGTTACGTTCCATTAAGCCTGGAACTGCAAGGGTGTCTCTTCTAGGACACCCTTCTTTATTTTTTTATTGTTTTCGATCACGCTTTTCTTTCTGCATCATCTGGAAGCTGTTGTACAGGTTCTGCCAAATGACATATAGTGTGGGCACTATGCTGCACAAGGGAATAAGATAACTCTGGGCCATCCAAATGGCAAGCACCGTGTTCTTCTGGCCCAAAGCCTGACCGCCCGCCACACGGTCACCATAACGTTTCCCGATGAGATGCCCCACGAAAAACTGAAGAAAACACAAGAAAACCGAAATCACAACCATCCACAAGAACATGATTCGATGCTCCTGAAACTCGTTGACCAACAAGCCGATGGCTCGTGAGATGACTACCGTAAGCGATACAGCCCAGACATAAAAGGAGAGACTCTTGTGACGATTGATGTATTCATTGGCTTTCGGCAAAAGCCAACGGGTGAACACAGCCAAAAGAAATGGTGCAATCAGTAAAGGAAACACCTTGCCCAAAATGGCTAAAAACGAACTCCAGAAGGAAATGTCAGGACTGGCCCCAATTAAGGTGAACGACAAAGGAGCCACTACAGCCACCATCAAATTGCAGGATATCAGATAGGTACTCATCATGCCAATGTTGGCCCCGAGGATGAGCGAGACCGCAATGGCAGCCGCGGCCGTTGGCGCCAACACCGTCACAAAAGCTCCCTCAGCAAGGGTCTCGTCGAAAGGCCTGATGATGAAATACATCCCCGTGGAAACCACCAATTGGAACAGTAAAAGCCAAAAGTCGAACATGGTGAACCGCATCGTTTTCACATCCAACGAGTTGAACGAAAAATACAACATCAAGAAGATGAAATAGGGCAACGCCGGCTGCAAAACCACGATGTATTCGTGGAAAAAGATGCCCAACACAATGGCAATCGGCAATATCCAACTCTTCAATCGCTGCATGGATGTTTAATTTGTCGGCAAAATTAGTTATTTTTGCCTCATGATCACCCAAGAAGTTCCTTTTATTGATATCCATACACATCGGCAGCAATCCATCTGTTTTGGATATACCTATGGCGTCCATCCATGGAAATTGTCCAGCATGACTCCTTTGGAAACACTTCTTAAGGAAAACAAAATCGTCGCCATCGGGGAAACTGGTCTCGACCGTTCCCATAATGACACCTACGACCGTCAACTGGAAGTCTTTGAACAACACATCCTCCTCTCCGAACAATACCGGAAACCCTTGATCATCCATTGCGTAAAAGCCACCTCGGATGTTTTGAGACTGCATAAAAAACACCAACCAAGCCAGACCTGGATCATTCATGGCTTCAATGGAAACGCCGACGAAATCCGTCAACTCACCGGCCACGACATCTGTCTCTCCGTCGGGGAAGCCATATTTTATCAAAATAGGAAAATCACAAAAACCATATCATCCATACCTTTGGATTATCTCTTTCTTGAGACAGATGTCTCTGAAAAGACCATACAACAAGTCTATGAGAAGGCCTCGGAGTTACTGAACATGCCGCTGAACCAGTTGAAAGATAGTGTTTTCGCTAACTTTACACGGTTAAAACTCTCCCCACGGAAGACTGAAAACAATGCCCCCGACTATGCATCGGCGACGATGGCGTTGATTAACTTGGACGAAGTCACAGGCTCTTCTTGGTGACCAAAAACACAGCGTCGCCAAAGGTGTTATTAATGTGCCCTCCTTCCACGTCCCTGATGGACGAGGGGAATTGGATGGTGATGCGTTTGCTCCTGAACAAAGGCCTCCTGACGGTTACTGTCGTGGCCTCCTCAACCAGCTCCAGTCCCGTCTCGGCATCAAACCATCTGACAAGGTACTCGGTGCCTCGGGGTTGGTTTTTGATGGGCAATACGATGCTGTTGTCGTCGGAACTCGGTGCCGGACGCTTGGCGGGGTTCAGTGTATAGACGTATCCGTTGGAATCGAACACCCCATCATCGACAAAATGCCCGTTATTTCCTTTACGATCGGTTAAATGACGAAGCGACTGGTAGCTAAACACTGTATCCTGACACCATCCGACAAGGGTGTCGTAGTCGGCATTCACCAAATAATAGGTCTCCAGATTGTTCGGGAACACCAACGATCTGCCCCGCTCGCTGCCCGTGGTTTGTGCAGTGAACGAATCCGAAAGCACCGGAAGACTATGCATGAAGACCGTCACCGGACGGAAAAGGCCGTACCAGTTCTTTTTGTCAAGCACCTCCCAATACCAGAAAGAAGCAGGGCCCATCGAGCCGGAAAAAGCTGACGACCAAAGGGAATTGTGCAGGTCGATACCCCAAGGGTCCTTGTCCTCATATTTTGGCCTTGTGCCACCCTGTCCGAAAGCAAACTCACCCATGAAAAAAGGCTTGTCAGGATAGTCGCGTCTCGCTTTCTTTGTTTCCTTGTAAAGGACATTGGAAAACTGCTCGCTCGACTTCGCTTTCTGGATGTTCTGATAGTTGTGGTCTTGGACGATGTCCAGGTTATAAAACATTTTTCTAAGGGTATCAATGTTGCCCGAGCCCAACGAAGTGGAGATGGGATGGCGATAGGGGTCGAGGGTATGGATGTAATCCACCATTTGGATATGCCATCTGACCATGTCTTCCTGGATTTCCCCGGAGATGTCCTCTCCTTCTGACATATTGGCAAGTTCGTTCCATAGTTCCCAACAAAGTACATTGGTTGCATATCCCCAACGAGCCACGATGTAACGGATCATGTTCTTGGTGATTCTTATCGCCTGTGGGTCGGAAAAGAAATCGTAGCGTGAGGGCAAGCCCAAAATGACATTGAAAGGATTGTTGGTCCAATCGCTGGGTCTGGCTGTCTTTCCATTGGTTCCAGTAGGTGTTCCGCTTTTATGAATGAAATCCCTGAAGTTGAAAATACACATCATCAAAGCGATGTTGTGCTCTTTGGCGTTTTCAACGATATAGTCGAGTTCAGCCGCGTCTTTTTGGTTCAGTGTGTTGTCAAAATACATCTTTGTCTTGCCGTCATCGGTCCCAGCATGTTCCGGACCGTAAAGCGACAAAAACTGGTAGCGGTTAAGCCATATACGCACATAGTTGGCATTGCCCGAAAGCGACTCGAAATACTTCTTGTAATCATAGATGCCATAAGGCTTTTGGTACTTGTCGTGGTCAGCGGCTTCATACCACGGTACGTTGGGGCCAACAGGGTAGAAGGAGTGGCTTTTTCGCTGGCTGTTCACGAAGGCTTCACGCTTCAGGTACTTACTGTTGGCGATCTGGATGAAACCTTCGGCATCTTTGCTTTGACAATTGAACGACAACTCTTTGCTTATCCGTTCACCGTCTTTGTCGATGGCGTGAATCACAAAGGTCCAGCGTCCAGGCGTATCAGGCGTGAAACGAATCTTCCAAAGGTCACCTTCACGCCTGTATTGCGACACTTCGTAGTTTTGTTTTTTGGTGAGAATGTAATCTTCGTAATAAAAGCCGATGGAGCGAACACTACGACCGTTGGGAGAGATGAAGTCGGCATACACGTCAATCACTTCGGGGTCGTATGGGTTATCGTATGTCCCCAGAAGGAAGGAGATTTCGTATTTGTCGTAAACACCTACCGTGGAAGGGACGTTGGTCACAAGGATGGCTGTCTGGCTGAAGCCCATGGTTACAAAGGCCATTAGAGACAGCAGCAGTAAGGCTTTTCTCATTATTCGTCTTTTAGGATGATTACTTTCATGCCCACGAAAGCATACTTCGACTTGAGTTCGTCGAGGTCATCGTTGAGCAGGCGGATGCAGCCTTCGCTGCCACGGCCTGGGACTGAACTTTCGTTGTTGGTGCTGCCGTGGATGCCGATGCCTTTGTGTCCCGGAGTCTTGAGTCGCATGAACCAGTTGCCGTAAGCCAGGATATCGCCACGTCCGTCACCAAAATCGTGTGTCCAGCTCGAAGCGTCCTTGATTTCAGTGATGCTGAACGGGTTTTCGAAGGTGCACTCAGGGGTCTTCATGTCGCCCGACTTCTCCTTTTGGCCGTAGTTCTTGCCCACACACACTGGATAACGGGCAATCAGCACCGTGTCGCCGTCTTGGTTTTCATACACACTCAATTGCAGTGCCGGCTTGTCAACCACGATAAAACAGTTGTCGCGGTTCATCATCTCCCCGAACACCACGGGCTGTTCCTTTTGAACCGTGTCAAGCAACGGTTCCTGTTCTTGTTGTTTTGAGTTGTTGGCTTTTCCGCCACATGCAGTTGCCATGGCAATCATCACAACCCATAATAATCTAAACATCACCTGTTTCATAACTATCCGTTTTCCGTTCTCCGTTCTCCATTACCCCGTCACCATAAACACCCTCGGGTCTTTCCATTTCAAATGTCTTAGTATCTCGCTGGTGAAGTGGGTCCTACTTGTTTTGTTTTCCAACAAGGACTTTGACTTGTCGAACTGCCGCAGTTCACGGTAGATCTCTGGTACCTCCAGGTCGAACCGCTCCTCGGGGTGCTTCTCCAGCAAGGCAAGCAGTCGGTTGAGGTTCTCGTTGAAATCCTTGAGGTTCTTGATGAAGAGCCGTTCACCTTCAAGCAACATTCTTCGGTAGTTGGCCCAAACGCCATAGCTCATGAAACCGTTGAGGAAGTATTTCAGGCGGACGTAATGGAAGTTGCGGTGTAAGTCGTTGTAGGCCCACCACAGCAGTCGCCGGAGATAAATCTCTTTCTTCGGGTCGTAATGGCTTTTGGCCAGAAACAGCTTGTAATGGGTGATTAGGGCCAATTTTCCCTTGTTGTCGCTGAAGTTGATACCATAAAACCTCCAGGTGTTCCACGAGTACGGGATAACTGGTGGCACTTCTGTGGTGATGAAGGGCTCCTCGGGTTTCTCCACCCAGTAATTGTGACCGCACGAGGGGCATTGGATCATCTTCTGCGGGGTGGTGATGTAGTTGTCGTACAAAATCTTCCCGTCGGAGTAAAGAATGGCCTCGTTCACCAGTTCCGACTTCAGGTTGCGGCCTTCGAGCCACGCCTTGCAGTTGGGACATTGGAAGTAATATGAGTCGTATTTCAGCATCTTTTTTAAGGGATTACAGCGCAAAGATAATTATTTCCTGCCAAAATCAGCAGGGATTTCCCCCCAGATTTCGGTTTTCCATTTCAAAACGGGGATGGTGGCGCTATTTTCCTTTATCCACCCATCGTTCTCTCGAAGCCAGTTCTCGGCTCTTTCGATGAGTTCAAAGAGATAGGCGTTTTTTTCGTTGGGCTGAAGTTTGGTTCGACATTTTTTTTCTCGGACCCATTTTTGTGCGTTGACAGAGTCGCTATAAACCGGAAAGGCGGTGTGTTTTTGTTTTTGCCAGGCCAAGGCGTGGACGATGGCCAGGAACTCACCGATGTTGTTGGTTCCGTTTTCAAACACCGGACTCTTGAATAAGGTCGTCGTTACCGGCTGTTCCTCTCCAAGAGCCACAAACACCCCTTGGTATTCCATCTTGCCAGGGTTGCCTGAGCAAGCGGCATCGACGGCGATGAAAACGGAGAACGGAAAACGGAGAACGGAAAACTTCCCATTCTCCGTTTTCCGTTTTCCGTTTTCCGTTTTCTCAAATCCAGCGAAGCCCTTGGCGTAAGCCGCCTCGGCACTGGCACGGTCGGGGAAGCCTTTATATAGTGCCCCCTGGAAGCCTTCCACTTCCTTTTTGCAGACCTCCCAGTTGTCATAGATGCCCGGGGTACGGCCTTTCCAGACGACATAATATTTTTTCATAGAAGTCAGAAGACAGAAGCAAGAAGTCAGAAGCCCAAGGAGATGTCAACGCCTTTGGCGGTATTCACCAGGTCGCTGTCGATGGTGACGAGATTCGGTTTGGCGATGGCCACGGCCAACGGTACGGCCACGAGGTTGGGGTGGTGGTAGGCCACCATCTGACCAAACTGTCCGTTGAGCACCATCTCGAAGGCCTTCACGCCGAACTCTGATGAAAGCACACGGTCGTAGGCAATCGGCACGCCACCACGTTGCAGGTGACCCAGGATGGTTTCTCGCATGTCGTGTTTGAATCCTGCTGCCTTCAGCTGGTCAATTAAAGCCCGGCCGATACCACCCAACTTCTTGTTTTCGTAGCCCACCTCGGTGCTGATTTCATAGATCTGTTGTCCATCCTTCGGACGAGCGCCCTCGGAAGCCACGATGACGGCAAAGCCACGATCGTGGTTAAATCGGCGTTCCAGGCGTTCCTTCACCACGTTGATGTCGTAAGGGAACTCAGGTAGGAGGCAAACTTCGGCGCCGCCGGCGATGGCCGAGTGCAGGGCGATCCAGCCTGCATCACGGCCCATCACTTCAAGAATGAAAACACGATTATGTGATGCCGCTGTGGTGACCAGCTTATCGACGGCCTCGGTGGCAATCTGCACGGCGGTCTGGAAACCGAAGGTGCATTCCGTCATGGAGAGGTCGTTGTCGATGGTCTTGGGCACACCTATAATATTCAAGCCCTTCTCGTAGAGCTTCTGCGAAATACGCTGTGAGCCGTCGCCGCCGATGCTGATGACCGCGTCGATGCCCATGTATTGCAACTTGCGGAGCATTTCGTCAGAGCGATCCACGGTGCTCCAGGTGCCGTCGTTGTTCTTGACGGGCCAGTTGAACGGGCCGCCCTTGTTGGTAGTCTCGATGATGGTGCCGCCGCGGAAGTGGATGCCGCGCACCGTTTCTGGCGTCAGCCTGACCACCTCGGTGGGTTCCCATAGGATGCCGTTGTAGGCTTGTATACTGCCGAGCACTTCCCAGTCTTTCTCTTGGGCGGCTCGCTTAACGATGGCGCGAATCACCGCGTTGAGGCCTGGGCAGTCACCGCCTCCGGTAAGGACCAATAGTCTTTTCATATTTAGTTGTTATTTGTAAAACTCAAAAACCAAAAATCTTGTTCGTTGCCTCAATGCTAGTAGTAATATTGAAGTACATGGATTCCAACCCATATTCATTCTCCTCCAATTCCATCACATCGTATGATTGACCTTTGTCCTCAACCAATGATTGCATCTTGGGCGAAAAGCCAAAAATCTCCATGATGCCATATTCGTCAGAGACGTTTATCACATGAAATGCTAATTCTTTCGAGCTCCCGTCACCGGTGGAGGTCACCGCCGATAGAAGCATCACAACCTGATTATAGGCATCAGCGGTCTTTTCTGAATCTGGACCATACAAGTTACTATAGATAATTTGTTTATACCAGTGAAACCTGATATTCGTCGGGTCTGTTTCCAACTCCTTATCAATTTCCTTGGCAGCTTTTTTCCAATCCTCCTTGCTCAAGGCTTCGCGCAAAGCATCGATTTTGGCCCTCTTATAGGGGTTATAATCCGAACGGGTGGCAGTCCCATAATAAAAGTGTCGTATTTGCTCAAGGCTCAATGTGGTATCCGCCGCTTGGAAGCGTCTCAACAATTCGGGATAATAGAATTCGCTTTCTTTTGTGTTGATTTCTTTCTTGATCCTCTTATAGTCAGGAGCGTTTGCGGTAATGCTCGCCTCACCTTTTAGCGTGGTTGTCTTTTTGCTTGTGGAACATGAATCCAAGATCAACAAAGCCGCCAGTGACAGAAATGCGACCAACATGAAAGATACAACCTTTTTCATATTCAGCCATTTATTATTAATACTAGATTTGGTATTCAATGTTTTAAAATTCAAAAGTAGGGAAAAAAAACGATACGTAGGATGAAAATAGTTGTTTTTTAAAAGACATGGTTTCAAAAGCGAACATGGAACATTTCAATAGGGCAAGG
The DNA here is from genome assembly GCA_902801465.1 of uncultured Bacteroidia bacterium. Classification (GTDB taxonomy): domain Bacteria; phylum Bacteroidota; class Bacteroidia; order Bacteroidales; family F082; genus Limimorpha. The sequence continues at coordinate 119,117 of CADCIH010000009.1, forward strand.
CTTTTCAAACGGCCCGCAGGGCCAAAAGCATTAATCGGCGAACACATACCGTTCATCATGCAAAATGCTTATATCCATCATCGATAGTCTAGGCTGCTATTTCGTTTCACCTATTCCACATGGCTTTGATGGCTTTTGCCCTTTCAGGGCGTTATGGAATTCGTGTTGTTTTCGCCACGGGCGTTGCCCGAGGCTAATAGCTCAATGGCCTTTCAGGCCGCGCCCCATCGAATAAAAAAGGGCTGCCATGCTATGACAGCCCTATTATTCATTTTCATTTCAAATTCAACGCAATCTGCAACTCATCCAGTTGCTCCTGAGCGATGGGCGCAGGTGAGCCGCTCATCACGTCGCGACCGGCGTTGTTCTTCGGGAATGCGATGAAGTCGCGGATCGAGTCGGCGCCGCCGAAGAGCGAGCAAAGACGGTCGAATCCGAAGGCCAGACCAGCGTGAGGCGGAGCACCATACTCGAAGGCGCCCATCAGGAAGCCGAACTGCTCCTGCGCCTTCTCATCGGTGAAGCCCAAGGTGTGGAACATCTTGTTTTGCAAGGTGCGGTCGTGGATACGGATGGAACCACCGCCGACCTCTACGCCGTTCATGACGATGTCGTAGGCGTTGGCGCGGATGTCACCCCACTTCGTCGGATCGTCAAGCAAGGCTTCGTCTTCAGGCTTGGGTGCCGTGAAAGGATGGTGCATGGCGTAATAGCGCTGCGTCTCCTCGTCCCATTCCAACAACGGGAAGTCGATGACCCACAAAGGAGCATACACGTCGGGGTTGCGCAGACCCAGCTGGTTGCCCATCTCCAGTCGCAAAGCGTTCAATTGCACACGGGTCTTCATGGCCTCGCCGCAAAGAATCAGCATCAAGTCGCCTGGCTTGGCGCCAAACTTGTCGGCAATTGACATTAAATCATCAGAAGTATAGAATTTGTCTACCGAAGACTTGAAGGTGCCATCGGTGTTGTATTTGATGTAGACCATGCCGCTGGCGCCCACTTGGGGACGTTTCACGAACTCGGTGAGCTGGTCGAGTTGCTTGCGGGTATATTCGGAGCAGCCCTCGGCGCAGATACCCACCACGAGGTCAGCGTTGTCGAAGAGACCGAAGCCCTTGCCTTTCACCACATCGTTGAGTTCCACGAACTTCATACCGAAGCGGATATCAGGTTTGTCGGAGCCGTAGTATTTCATGGCATCGTGCCATGTCATGCGTGGGAACTTGTCGAATTCCAAGCCTTTCATCTCCTTGAAGAGGTGTTTGGCCAGGCCTTCGAAGGTGTTGAGCACGTCTTCTTGCTCCACGAAGCTCATCTCACAGTCGATCTGTGTGAACTCTGGCTGACGATCGGCGCGGAGGTCCTCGTCACGGAAACAGCGCACAATCTGGAAGTAACGGTCCATGCCAGCCACCATAAGCAATTGCTTGTACTGCTGCGGACTTTGCGGCAGGGCATAGAACTCGCCTGGGTTCATGCGGCTCGGCACCACGAAGTCGCGGGCACCCTCTGGAGTGCTCTTGATGAGCATGGGAGTCTCTATCTCAAGGAAACCGAGGTTGCTCAGGTAGTTGCGAACCAGCATGGCCATGCGGTGGCGCAGCTCGAGGTTCTGCCGAACGGGGTTGCGGCGAATGTCAAGATAACGGTATTTCATGCGAAGGTCGTCGCCACCGTCGCTCACATCCTCGATGGTGAAGGGAGGAGTCTTACTCTTATTTAATAAAGTAAAACCATTCACCTTCAGCTCAATCTCGCCTGTGGGCATGTTGGGGTTCTTCGATTCGCGTTCAATCACCGTGCCTTTGGCCTGAATCACGAATTCACGCCCGAAGGAACGGGCCTGCTCCAAGAGCTTCGGGTCACTGCTGCCATCCAAAAAGAGTTGGGTGATGCCATAACGGTCGCGGAGGTCGATCCACACCAATGAACCTTTATCGCGGGTGCGCTGCACCCATCCTGCCAATGTCACTTCCTTGCCGGCGTCGGCAAGACGAAGTTCGCCACAAGTATGTGTTCTGTACATATTTTAGAGATTTTAGAATTCAGAATTTAGAATTAAGAGGGCAAAATTACAACTTTTTCATACTTTTGCATCGATGAAAGACAAAAAACTATTCCTACTGTTGATTCTCGCCGCGTTTTTGCTGACGCGATGCGCCAATGTGGTGGCTCCCACCGGCGGGGCTAAGGACATCACCCCGCCCAAGGTCACCGAAGCGAATCCTGTTAACAAAGGCAAAGCTTTCAACGGAAGGAAGATAGAACTCACCTTCGACGAATACGTCACCCTCAACAATGCCAGCCAACAGGTGCTTTTCTCGCCGCCGCTGGCCAACAAGCCTGACATCAAGCTAAGCAATAAGACGGTTGTCATCAAACTCAAGGAGGACCTCCGGCCCAACACCACCTATACCATCGACCTCGGCGACGCCGTCAAGGACCTCCATGAGGGCAATGTCTTCAAGGACTATACCTACACCTTCTCCACAGGCGACGTCCTCGACACCCTCAATCTCCACGGTACCGTGCTCGACGCGGAGTCACAGAAACCCGTCGAGAAACTTTACGTGGGTCTTTATGACGCTTCGTCGGTAACAGAGGATAGCCTTTTCCTCCTCCCATGCCAACAGGCACCCGACTACCTCGCTCGCACCGACAAAGAGGGTCATTTCCATCTCCATGGACTCCCCGATGTGCCTTTCCTCGTCTTCGCCCTCGAGGACATGAACGCCAACCTCTATTACGACCTGCCCAACGAACGGGTCGCCTTCCTTGATACTCTGGTCTGTCCTTCCGACTCGGTCAGCCTCACCCTGGCCGTCTTCACCGAAGTCGACACCAACCAGATGCTCCTCGAGAGCAAGTTGGTGGAGGAGGGGCTGCTCCGCTTTGTCTTCCGCAGGCCTGCCGACAACGTTGCCATCGACATGGAGCACCCAGCCATCGACTCATTCCAAATGGTCAAGGTGTGGTCGGCTCTTCACGATACCCTCAACTGCTGGTTCACCCCAAATGTGCTCGACTCGTTGAGAGTCAATATCCAATACGATACCTTAATTAATATAAATAATAACTTCAACCTCCGTTTTCGCGAGACCAGGACCAACCGAAGACCCGATTCAAAGACCCTTAAGGTAGGCAACAACCTGAAAAACAAGATGCTGATGCAGGGTGACGGTTTTCTGCTGAGGTTTCCCGAACCTATCACTATTAATAAGGATACTTGTTTCGAGCAAGCCGATGGTGATGGCATGGTGTTCCGGCTTACCGAGACTGCCTCGCGTCAAATCGACTCGGTTAACGCCATTCATCTCAGCGACTCAATGTTTTTCAGTGTCCGGGGCCGTACCAACGACTCGATCGACTTCAAGTTCCGTCGCGCCCAAGAAAGCGATTTGGGTAATATATATATTAAGGTGTGTCCTCCTGAAGGAAAACAGGTGGTGGTCCAACTGACCGACAACAAGGGCAAAGTGCTCGACCAGCGTGTCATCGACAGCGTTGCCAAGGTTGGCTTTACCCAGCTGATCCCCGATAAATACAAGCTTCAAGCGATTATCGACTCCGACCGCGATGGCCAGTGGAGCCCCGGCAATTTCCACAAACGTTTTCTCCCCGAAACGGTTATCCTTTATAAAGATGCCTTGGAAGTCAAAGCAGGTTGGGATATCGACCTGGATGACGTTTGGAAACTCTAAGGATTTTTCCTTTTTTTTAATCAACAAAGTTTTCAACAATCGAGAAAATTTTTTGCGTTTTTATTTGCGCAATTGTTTTTTTTACTATTTTTGCGAGTTAAAGTATGTATTGTGTATAGGAAGCATTATAAAATCACATAAACAACATATAATTAGGTAATTAACATTTATATTAACAAAATCAATCAAAGTTATGAGAAAGAAACTTATTCTCTTCTTGATGTTAGCTCTGTTTGGAAGCACCAGCTTCCTGAGAGCTGACGTAGTTGAAATCGGCGATGGTACTGGAACAACGTACTATGGCCCTTACAACTCACTTTGGGGCTATTCCTTCGTGGAGCAAATCTACACTGCTGACGAAATCGGAATGGCTGGAACTATTAATTCCATCGCTTTCAAACTTCGAGACTCTGATGCTGCAGCAACCTGTGACATCGTGGTTTACATGAAGAATGTAAGCAAAAGTGCCTTTGCAGGCGCAGACGATTACGAAAACGTTACTCCTGCTGATGTTGTGTTTGATGGATCGTTTACATTCCAACCTGGTTGGTCGACCATCATTCTTGACACACCATTTGCTTATGACGGAACCAGCAATTTGTTGATTGGTATCGACGAAAACACTTCTGGCTACAGCACCCGTTATTTCTATTACACAGCTGTTACGGGAGGACTTTTCTCTGCACACAGCGATTCCGAAAACCCAGATCCCACCAATGTGGCTGCGTTTTCTGGAACCAAATACACGCAGAACTACCGCAACAACATCCAGATTGACATTACTCCTGGCGGCGGCGGTGGTGGCACATCAGGTGAACTCACAGTTCATGATGGCACAGGCACCAATGCCTATGTACCCATTTACGGTTTCTATGCCGATGCTTACCTGAAATGCGAAATGGTTTATCCCGCTGCTGAACTGGCAGCCATGAACGGTAGCACCATCAATAGCATGAAGTTCTATCCAAGCAGCCCTGCAACTGATGCTTGGACTAGCACTTGGCAAGTCTTTGTTAGTGAAGTGACTGATGCTACCATTAGCGATTTTGCTGGTCCTGGTACAGTCGTTTATGAAGGTCCCCTCGATGGCACACAATCTGAGATGGAGATTACCTTCACTACTCCTTATCAATACAACGGCGGCAACTTGTTGGTTGGTGTGTACAATATCACTACTGGTAACTACAAGAGCGTAACATGGGCCGGTGAGGCAGTTACTGGTGCTTCAGTGCAAGGTTACAACTACAGCAGTTTGAGTAGCGTCACTGCTTCTCAGCGCGACTTCCTGCCCAAGACCACCTTTGCCTACACCACTGCTGGTGGTGGCGGCGGTAGCTGGAACCCCAACCAAAGCATTCCTGTTGCTGAAGTCATTCTCACCGCTCCTGAGTTCAACGCTCAGAACGTGGCCAGCCCTGTGACCCTCACTTGGGAAAACGACGACAACGGCTTTGAGTATAAAGTGGAATTCGGTACTACCTACGGTAGCCAAGAAGTCATCATCGATTGGGATACCATCACCAGCAAGGTTGGTAGCACCCAGGTGACCCTGAACCCGAACACCCGCTACTTCTGGAAAGTGTATAATAGAAACACCGCTACTGGTGTGGATGGTGTCGCCAGCGAAATGGGCGTGTTCACCTCCGAATTCAACACTCCTACCAACGTGAAAGTTGTTCCTACCGAGATCTTCACCGACGGCTCAACCGTCGTGAAATGGAGCATCGTGGGCGGCGCCGTCGGCGAACTCCCCGAGACTACCATCGGTTCCGGCTCTGGCACCAGCGGCTATCTGCCCTGCTACAACCTTTACAACTACTCACTGACTCAGCAACTTTTCTCTGTCGATGAAATCGGCAGCGCCGGTCTCATCAACAGCATCACCTTCAAACCTCAAGGTTCCATCACCCGTAACCTTCAGGTCTATATGGTGAATACCGATAAGGCCTCATTCTCGGGCAATTCCGACTGGATTACCGTCACCGCCGACGACCTCGTGTTCTCTGGCAACGTGGCCATGGCCAGCCCTCAAACCACCATCACCCTTGAAGATCCCTTCATGTTCGACGGCGATCACCTCGCCATCATCGTGAACGACCTCACCGGCACCTGGACCAGCACCGTTTCCTATGCTACTTTCGATGCCACGGCTCAGGGTATCTATATCTATCAGGATGCCGCGGCCTACAACCCGCTTGCTCCTACTGGCTATAGCGGCACAGTGGCGAATTTCAAGAACCAGATCATCATCAACAAAGAACGTGGCGCCGCTCCCGCCAACCGCGACCTCGTCGGCTGCAACGTCTATGTTGTCCCGGATACCGAAAATCCCGACAGCAGAGTGCTGATGAACGTTGACGGTCCTATCACCGAACGTCAATACACCCTCACCGCTGCCCACATGGCAGAACTGGGTGTCACCCCATACAACATGCCTGATGGTATCCAAGTCGCCGTCACTGGCGTCTACGACTACGGCGAGTCCAACATGACCTATGCCAACAGCGCTCTCTTCATCTCCGGTTACGGCCTCGTCGCCGGTAACGTGAAAGAGCTCATGACCGCTGAGAACCTGGCTGGCGTCACCGTGAAACTCGATGGTAAAGACGAATTCAATAACACTGTCCACTACCAAGCCACTACTACCGCTGCTGGCACCTACATGCTCAGCAACGTGAAGTTTGGTACCTATACCATCACCGCCTCTAAGGAAGGTTATGAGGACGCCGTGGTCGAAGACTTCGCCGTCGTCTCCACCGTTCCTGTGAACACTCCCGACATTATCTACATGCACGAAGGTTACAATCCTGTGTATAAAGTCTTCGCCGCTGAAGGCGATGTGCTTGGCGCTCAAGTAGCCGACGTCATCTGGTCGTTCAACAACTTCACCGATCCTACTCCTGGTACCGGCGGCGGCACCGGCGGTGGCGGTGGCACTGGCGGCGGTACTACCACCACCTGGTCAGATGACTTCGAAGATGGCGCCCTCACCAACTGGACCACCATCGACGCTGACGGCGACGGCGACACCTGGCAAAATGCCACTCCCGAAGCTTATGCTATCGGTGCAGCCCACAGCGGAACCAACTGCGCCAGCTCATGGTCATGGAACAACTATTCCATGGATCCTGACAACTATATGATTTCACCTCTGAGTGAAAACGCCACCAGCATCCAATACTACGTGGCCACCAACACTGGTTATCCGGATCACTATGGCATCTTTGCCTCCTCAACTGGCACCAACGCCTCCGACTTCACCCTCGTGTTCGAAGAGACCGCTGGCAGCAAGGGCGTTGCTGGTGTGAAGAGCTCAATGACCCAAGCCGGCACTCGCGACATGAGCGCTTGGAACCTGAAGAACATCACCCTGCCCGCTGGCACCAAGTATGTGGCCTTCCGTCACTACAACAGCTACGACATGAACTACCTCTTCATCGATGATGTCACCATCACGATGGGTGGCTCGAAGAGCAACAGCACCGCCGACGAATGCGGCATGCACAAAGCCTCTGCCGGTAGCAGAGAGATGTGGGATGTCCTCGCTTCGTTCAACGCAGCTGAAGCCGCTCAATATGGCGTTGTTACCGATGGTAACTTCATCTACACCAGCAACTGGGGCTACGCCAGCGCTACTCACAACTTCTTTAAGTATGACATGGAAGGCAACATGATCGAAGGCTTCGATATTTCTGGTTGCGGTACCCTCCGCGGCATGACCTATGACGGCGAATACTTCTACGGCGTGGCCAACAGCAGCACCATCTACTGCGTTGACTTCGAAAACAAGACCGTGGTTGGCACTATTTCGTCAGCCTATGGTGCTATGCGTGGCATTACCTACGACGCTACTAACGACGGCTTCTGGGTCATCGGTAACTGGTCAGGCAACCTGACCCGCATCGACCGCACCGGTGCTGTCCAATTCGCTGGTCCTGAACCGGATGGCGCTTCCGACCTGGCCTACTTCACCGACGAAAGCGGCGAAGAGCACGTCTACTGCTTCATCAACTCCACCAACGATATCGATGACTATAACATCACCACTGGCACCTATACTACTGCCGTGTTTAACGTCAGCTCTGCTCCTGGCTTCGACGGTGGTTCTAGCGGCGGTTGCCATATTGCCAACTATGGCGACAAGCTCGCTTTCTATGCTGACATCCAACAAGATCCCAACCTCATCGTTATCTACGAACTCGGAGCAGCCCAAGGCGGTGGCAGCGTTGTCTCTGGCGGCAGCCAGCTCGCTACCGACGACCACTACTTCCAAGTGTGGCGTAGACCCGTGCTCCAGGAGAACATGCCTACCGATCCCGATGAAATCGCCGCTCTGGCTATCCAGATTGCCGAAACCGACCATGAACTCGGCTTCAGCGACACCCTCTATACCGATATGACCTATGCCGAGCTTCCCGCTGGTATCTATGAATACGGTATCGCCGCTGTCTATCCTTGGATGGAGAGAAACGACAACAACGTCACCGGTATCGTCTGGTCAAACGACCTCGAACATAACATGACCGGTAACTTCACCATCAACACTACCTGCGGTCTCGGTCTCAACCAAATCGCCAGCGCTGTGGTGACCCTCGACAACAATAACGAAAACGTCAACTACACCGCTGAATTCGATGAAGAAGGCACCTGGTCAACTGAAGAATTCCGTAAAGGTGACTACACCCTCACCGTTGACATGCCTGGCTTTAAGGCTATCGTCAATGATGAAGAAGTTCCTGCCGATGGTCTCGTGATGAACCTCTGGAACACCAACGAAATCACCATCGACTTCGTTGAAGACTTCGCTCCCGTCAGCAGCCTCGTGGTGTCACAGACCGGCTTCGCCCGCTGGACCGACATGCTGCCTCACGACAGAGTGGCTCAACGCTACCATGTCCTCTGCGACGAAATCTTCCAGGGTGAAACCACCAACAACTACATGATCCTCAACACCGATAACCTCGTCGCTGGCGAGACCTACACCGCCGCTGTGGCAGTGGTCTATGAGACCGGTATGAGTGACTTCGTCACCGCCGACTTCACCTATATGCCTTGCGATGCCGTCGCTGGACAAGTTGAAGACCTCGAAAGCGATGTCAACCTCGCCGACGTCACCCTCACCTGGACTGGCGGTACCGGCAGTGGTATCACACCTCCTCCGGTTGGCGGTGCTACCACCTTCACCGAAGGCTTCGAAAGCGGCCTGCCCACTGGCTGGACCGTCGTCGACGGTAACAACGATGGTTGGACCTGGTGCTTGACTAGCGCTATTCCTTCCACTTGGACTTACTACACCATGGCCATCGACTGGTACCGCACTGGCAGCAACGCCATCTGCAGCGGTTCCTACATCAATGGTGTGGGCGCCCTGACCCCGAACGAATACCTCGTCACCGATCAAGTGACCCTCGTTCCTGGTTCAACCTTCAGCTTCTGGGCTGCTGCTTGCGACGCCAGCTATCCTGCCGACCACTTCGGCGTGTTCATCTCCGACGACGCCAACAACTGGACCTCAGTCCAAGAGTGGACGCTGACTGGCAAGGGTGGTAACGACGGCGGCCGCGCTTCACGCAACGGCAACGGCGCCAAACTCGGCACCTGGTACAACTACAGCGTCGACCTCAGCGCCTACGCTGGTCAGAAGTACATCGCCATCCGTCACTTCAACTGCACCTGGCAAGGGTGGCAACACCTTCGCTGCCGCTGGCCATGGCTACGGCATCGCCAACAACGCCCTCACCGATGACGGTAACTGGTACTACTATGACAATGGTTCCAACGAGGATGCCATCGGCACTGGTGGTGGTAACTTCTGGTGGGCCATCATGCTGCCTGCCGGTAGCTATGAAGGCACCAGCCTGACCAAGGTCGCCGCTTACGATTATATGGCCATGACCGGTACCGCTTCGATCTACCAAGGTGGCACCACCGCTCCCGCTGGCAGCGCCCTCGGCACTGTTAACGTGACCTTCACTGGATCAAGCGACTTCGTCGAATTCACCTTCGCCGAGCCTGTCACCATCGATCCTTCACAGAACGTTTGGGTGGTGTTCTATAATGGTAGCGGTGCTACATATCCTGCTGCTGTCTGCGCCAACACTGGCGACGCCAACGGTCGTTGGGTGTCACTCGACGGTACTACTTGGGAAGACATGGCTATCTATAGCCTCAACTACACCTTCATGATCCGTGCCTATATCGAAAACGGCGGTGTCACACCTCCTCCGACTCCTGGCACTGTGGCCGTCACTCCTAACGCCTTCAACATCTTCATGGACGGTGAACTCATCGGTGCCACTACCGACACTACCTTCACCTACACCTGCAACGATGCTGAAGAACATCAGTACTGCGTGATGTTCATTGACGCCAACTACAACGTGTCCTGCGCACAGTGCATCAATGTCGTCGCTGATCCTGATGGTATTGGCCAATACAACGTCGTGAGCGCCATCTATCCTAACCCGACCAACGGCAACCTCTACATCAACACCAACGCCAACATGAAGAGCATCAGCATCGTCAATGTCCTTGGCCAGGTTGTTTACAACAAGGTTACCGAAGGCACTGAGACCATCGTCGACATGGCTCAGTTCGGCAACGGAATCTATATGGTGAACATCGTTACTGAAAACGGTACCAGCGTCAACCGCATCATCGTTAACAAGTAATCGATCTATATACAACGTGGAGCGTCACCCTCAAAGGTGACGCCCCGCGTTGACTTCAAAATTGAAAATTAATCAATCAAACAATAAGTATTAACCAAATTTTCAATCATGAAAAAAGTATTTCTAACCCTAACGATGCTTTTGTTTGCCTTCTTTGGCACAATGAAAGCTGGTGTAGTTGTGGAGATTGGAGCTGGTGTGACAAGTACCACTAGTTATTATCCGACCTACGCTTACTACAATTACAGTATCGCTCAAGAGATTTTTACTGCTAGTGAAATCGGCTTGACCGGAGAAATCAACAAGTTTGGTTTCAATGTCTATGCTAACAGTGCAACCAGAAATCTCAAGATTTTCATGAAAGAAGTGTCTTACGATGAATTTGCAAGCACTTCCGCATGGGAAACTTTTACTGCCAGTGAGGTTCTATTTGATGGTACCGTTGACATTGCCCCAGGTTGGGTTGATGTCGTACTTGACACACCATTTAACTATGAAGGAGGAAACCTTCTCGTTTGTATTGTGGATGAAACCGGAGGATATGTAAGCTCCAGTCCTTCTTACTATTCATGGAACCAAAACACGGTCTATTGCCGTATGCATAAATATAGAGATGATAGTGCATTTGACTTTACCAATCCTGGAGTTACTGGTTCTAGATCCAAATGGAAAAACAATGTCAGATTTGATATTACTCCTATTTTGGGTCCCGCTGAAATTGTAGCTACCCCCAATGTAATTGATTTGGGTTATCGTCCGCTTGGCGCATGGATGGCTCCTGCCACTGTTAGCTTAAGTAATACCGGTAATGATGCTACTGTTTCAACCGTCACTACTGAAAATGATTTCTTTGTCACCGACGTCGAAGTTCCTTTCACTTTGAGCTTCTTTGACGAAGAACCTTTCACTTTTGAGGTTTCAACAGGAACCGCCGACGAAGGTGTTCAAAATGGCAACATCGTCGTGGTTTACACCGAAGACAGAAGCGCTACCTTGATTCCCATTAGCGCCTACGCCTACACCCCCGTTGACGGTGACGTGTTTGAGAATGCCATCGCTGTGACTTCATTCCCTTACAATGATAATGCCCCCGCTGGTATCTATCACAACTATGAAATCCTCGGTGGTAGTGCTGATGGAAATGACGCTGTTTACGAAGTGACCTTCGACAACGACGTGCTGTTCAGCGCTAGTACTACTGGTGCCAACGGAGCTGCCGCTCTCTACGCCCAAGATTTCCAAGGCGAAGAAGGACCTATGATTGACAACTACTACACTGGTCCTGAAATCGGCCCCGGCCCCGTCAACTACTGGTTCTACCATAATTATTCTGGCGGTGAAACCTTCTTTGGCACCTCAGCAGGCGGCGGTCTTTATTTCGGATATAAGATTCCTGCCTCCTTCATTGCTGAATTAGGACTTGCCGGTACTACTATCACCACTATCGAAACAGCCGCTTATGAAGCATATCCTTACGAATGCTATATTTTCAAAGGTGGTGAAACTCCTTTCGACGGCCAACTCTCAGGCTATGGTATAGCGGAAAATACTGAGAGTGGGTATTTCTTTGACATCAATCTTGAACAGACCACTCTCGTTAATGAAGGTGATGACCTCTGGGTTATCTTCTATTCCGAGAGCCCGTTTGCTGCTTATTGCGGTATATCGCCTGTTGATGTTCAAAACGGTAAGGTTTGGTATTACCTTCCTAATTCCACTTCTCCGGCCTGGGCAAGCTCCGCCAGCTATACTCCCCTTATCTTCACCCGTTTCATTGAGCTTCCTACCGGTCGTGAGGTGACTGTTGACCTCAGCAATATGGAAGTTAAGAAACCTGGTAATGGTGTTGACAGCAGTGTTGCAACTATCGACGGTAAGGTCCTTGGCACTCCTAGAGCTATGAAGGCCAACCGTGGCAACCGCGCTTCAGAGATTGATCAGCAGTTTGTGGAGGCTGGTACCTACTACGTGGTTGTTTCTTCCACCGACGACAATTTCCCGGTTGAAATGATGACCGAAGAAGTTCCTGTCCCGGAACCTGTATTGGTCTATTCTCCTTACGACACTCAGACTGGAGTTGAAGCTCCTTATCTCGTGGAATACCTCCTGGGTAACTACACTACCGAGATGCAAGTGCTCTTCGGTTCTGTGTATCCTCCCACCACTCCTCTCATTGACTGGACAAGCGACCTTGTTGAGTCGTTCTTCTTGACTGAACTTCAGCACAACAAGACCTACTTCCTCCAGATCAACGAGCGCAACGCCGCTGGTACCACCGAGGGCGACATCATCGGCTTCACCACCGTGATTGACGGTGTTGATGGCTTTACCGCCGATCGTACTGAGATCTTTAACGACGAAACCGTCACCTTCACTTGGACTGCCAACCGTAGCCTCCAAGGTTACAACATCTATCGTGATGGTGTGAAGGTCAATGAAACACCTATCACCGGCACCAGCTTCACCGATGGTCCTCTGGACTACAACATGCTTGGTTACGAATACCAAATCGCTGCTGCCTACGACGAAGGTGAATCCACAATGTCAGATCCTATTACTGTCTTCGTCTCTGGTTATGGAGAAGTCAGCGGCCATGCTTGGGAGATCGATAGCATCACTCCTATTTACAATGCTAGCATCGTGCTCCAAGGTTTGAACGAATTCGGTGAAGAAGAAACCATCACCCTCGAAGAGAACACCAACCCGAGCGGCGCCTTCTCAGGCCAAGTCCACGCCGGTACCTACACCGCCATTGGTCTGAAGGACGGTTACATGGACAACCCGACACCTGAATTCGACGTTGTCTACGATCTGAGCACCGATGACATCAACGTCATCATGCTTGAAGCCACCAACCCGCTGGGCATGATTACCGCTACCGAAGAAGAGAACGACGTTCTCGTCGAATGGAGCTGGAATCCTGCTTCACTGATTGTTGACTTCGAGACTGGCGACTTCAGCCAGGCTGAGTTCACTCTGCCCGCCACCTATCCTTGGGCTATCACCAATAGCCAGGCCCACGAAGGCACCTATGCCATGAAGTCGACCTGCGAAGGTGTTGCTAGCGGCAGCTCTATCATCCAGGCTACCGTTGATGTTCCTTACGACGGCAAGATGAGCTTCTATGTCAAAGTCTCCACCGAGGCCAGCTACGACAAGTTCTTCTTCTATATCGACGGTGTCCAGCAAGGTGCTGCCCTTAGCGGCGCAGCTGACTGGGTTCTGAAGGAATTCGACGTGACCGAAGGTACTCACACTTACAAGTGGGAATACACCAAGGACAGCTCTGTCAACAGCAACGACGACTGCGTGTATGTTGACGATATCACCATGTATCGCTTCGTAGAACCGCTGCCGCCTCTCGTAGGTGCCACTGCCTATAACTTCGACGACGGTTTCCAAGGTTGGACCTCACTCGATGCCAACAACGACGGTTATGGCTGGGTGCTTGGCTCAGAAATCGGTGGTGTTTACCTGGTCTCTGGCGCCAGCCTCGCCGGTAGTGGTCACAACTCATCCAATGACATGGTTTGCTCTGGCTCCTACAGCAACGCCACTAACCAAGCCATCACTCCTGACAACTACCTCGTGTCACCCACTCAGATCTCTGCCTCGAATGGTGCTCAGATCAACTTCTGGGCTTGCGCTCAGGATGCCAGCTATGCAGCTGAACACTTCGGCGTGGCTGTGTCCACAACCACCGCTACCGCTTCGGCCTTCACCACCATCCAGGAATGGACGATGACCGCCAAGGGTGTTCAGGGTCGTACCGCTGAAAGCGAATTCGATGTCCGTGGTACCCGCGACCAAGGTGCTTGGTATCAATATTCCGTCGACCTCAGCAGCTATGCCGGTCAAGACATCTGGGTTGCCATCCGCCACTTCAACTGCAACGACCAGTTCATCCTCAATGTGGATGATATCACTCTTGCCGATGGCTCTGCCAAAGCTATTGAAGACAACCGTCAGCTCATGGGTTACAACCTCTATCGTAGAAACCTCTACGGTGATGGTGACACCACCCTGATTGCCACTCCCGGTGTCGATGTCATGAGCTACATCGACAACGAATGGCCCAACCTGCCCTTCGGTGTTTACTCATGGGGTATCCAGGCCAAATACGAAGGCAACCACCACTATGCTGAAAAGGGCCGCGACATCATCGAAATCGGTGACGGCACCTCTACTACCTATGTCACTCCTTTCAACTCACTGTGGGGCTACTCCTTCGTTGAGCAGATCTACACCGCTGAGGAAATCGGAAGCGCCGGTACAATCAACTCCATCAGCTTCAACCTTAACTCTGGTTCACAAACCAACAACATTGATGTGTTCATGAAGAACGTCTCAAGAAGTACGTTTGCCTCTGCCACCGACTTTGAAACTGTTGAAGCCACCGACATGGTCTTTAGCGGATCTGTTACATTCAACGCTGGTTGGACTACCATCACTCTTGACACTCCGTTCTACTATGATGGTACAAGCAACCTGATGATTGGTATGCATGAATACACTTCAGGTTACAGCACCCTGTATTTCAACTACACTTCTGCTGCCGACAAGGTCCTTAGCTATCACAGCGATAGCGCTGACCCGAATCCTTATGACCTGGGTTCCTATAGCGGTAACAAATACGTCTCACCTAACCGTGCCAACATCCAGATCGATCTGACTGCTGGTGGTGGCGGCGGCGCTGCTGGTGGCGGTCTGTCCGACATCCTCTGGTCCAACGAGATCGAAAAGGATATGGAAGCTGAAGTCACCTTCAACATCGCCCTCAACAACGACCAAGATCCTGCTGGTGCTACCATCGAGATGGTTGGTCCTGAAGAGACCTACAATGGTACCTTCGAAGAAGCAACCCTCGTGTTCGATGCTGTCCGCAAGGGCACTTACACTGTCTCCGTTGAACTCGCTGGCTATGAGTCTGTCAGCACCGAGTTGGAGATTACTGCCGACGCTTCTTACGATATCTTCCTTGAGGAAGTCCTCGAAGTGGTTGACAACCTCTATGTGTCACCCACTGGCTGGGCTGTCTGGGAAAGCTCCAATGCTACCAGCGGAACGACTGCCGGTAGCGGCAGCTCCATCGGTGGTTCCACCGGTGGCGGTGGTGGCGGCGGCGGTGGCACCGGTTCCGGTGACACCTTCAGCTTCGACTTCGCAAGCGACTTCGCTGGCTGGACCAGCATTGACGCCGATGGCGATGGTAATAACTGGGCTCACAGTAGCAACAGCGTCTCTGTCTCTGGCTATGACTATACCGGTCTCGGCCACGGCAGCACTAACGGCTTTGTCTACTCTCAGTCATACACCGACCTCACATACACATCATTCGATCCCGATAACTACCTGATCAGCCCTGCCCAATATAACATCGTCGCTGGTTCTACCCTGACCTTCTGGGCCGACTATGCCAACGACAGCTATCCTGACCACTTCGGTGTCGCAGTTGCTACTACAGCCAGCCCGACTGCCAGCGACTTCACCATGGTTTGGGAAGGTAGCGCCAAGAACGGCAATGGCAACAAAGCCGCTGTCCGTCACAACGACAGCCGCTATGAGAACTGGCGTGAACACAGCATTGACCTCAGCGCTTATGCCGGTCAGTCAGTGTGGATCGCCTTCCGTCACTACAACAGCTATGACATGTATGAGGTCTGGATTGACGACGTTGAACTGACCGCTGGCAGCAAGGGCGACCGTTACGCTGTCCGCTACAAAGTCGAACTCGACGGTGTCTATGAAGGTGAAACCCCGAACATGTTCTGGCAACATGATGTCACTGGCTTCGAAGAAGGTGAAACACACGTTACCCGTGTGGCTCCCGTCTATGCCACTGGTATGGGCGACTGGGTTGAATACACCTGGACCTATCAGGATTGCAGCAACTTCGTTGGTGCTACCAATGTGACTGCTTCCGAGAACGAACCTGGTACCGCTGTTGAAATCAGCTGGACTATGCCTGAAGGCGGTGTCACACCTCCTCCGACTGGCGGCGCTACCACCTTCACCGAAGGCTTCGAAAGCGGCATGCCTACTGGCTGGACCATCGTCGACGATAACAACGATGGTTGGACCTGGTGCATGACCAGCGATATTCCTTCCACTTGGACCTACTATGCTGGCATGACTCTCGACTGGTATCGCTCTGGCAGCAATGCCATCTGCAGCGGTTCCTACATCAACGGTGTGGGTGCCCTGACCCCGAACGAATACCTCGTCACCGATCAAGTGACCCTCGCTGCTGGCTCAACCTTCAGCTTCTGGGCTGCTGCTACCGACGCCAGCTATCCTGCTGACCACTTCGGCGTGTTCGTCTCCGACGACGCCACCACCTGGACCTCAGTCCAAGAGTGGACGCTGACTGGCAAGGGTGGTAACGATGGTGGCCGCGCTTCACGCGACGGCAACGGCGCCAAACTCGGCACCTGGTACAACTACAGCGTCGACCTCAGCGCCTACGCTGGTCAGAAGTACATCGCCATCCGTCACTTCAACTGCACGCGCCATGTGGGATCTCGTTGCTTCGTTCACCGGCACTAGCGCTGGTCAGCAGGCCGTCGCTACCGATGGTAACTTCATCTACACCGCAAGCTGGCAAGCCACTCCTACCGGTGGTCACACCTTCTACAAGTATGACCTCGAAGGCAACTTCGTTGAAGGCTTCGACATCGCTGGCGCCACTGGCATCCGCGACCTCACCTCTGACGGCGACTACTTCTATGGTACTTCTGGCGGTGCTCAGATCTTCATCCTTGACCTCGCCAACAAGACCATGGTGGGCACCATGAACTTCTCTGGCTGCACCTCACGTCACATCTCCTACGATCCTGAACGTGATGGCTTCTGGTGTGGTAACTGGTCAACTTTGGCCCTGTACGATCGTAGCGGTAATGTCGTCCAGAACGGCGCCGCTCCGACCAGCGCTTACGGTTCGGCTTACTACAAGGATCAAGACGGTGTTGAACACCTCTTCCTGTTCTGCCAGCCCAGCAGCGATGCTAAAGTCTTTGACTACAATATCGCCACCAACACCATCTCTGGTCCTGTCTTCGACTTCGCAGTCACTCCTGGATTCGATGGTATCGCTGGCGGTTGCTTCATCGCCAACTACGGTGGTAAGCTCTGCTGGTTTGGTAACTCACAGCAAGATCCTAACCTCGTCGGTATCTACGAGCTCGAAGCTGGTGTCACTCCTCCTCCGACTCCTGTTGAAGGTATCATGGGTTCCGTCCTGCTCCGTGACGGCGAAGTTATCGCCCTCTTCCTCGGCGACGAAGCTGGTACCAACAGCTATGTTGACGAAGGTATGGAAATCGGCGAACACGAGTACTGCGTGAGAGTGATCTACGGTGGCGAACCTGATGTGACCCTCTGGGCCATGTCTTGCCCCGAATGCGCTACTGTCAACTACACCAGCATTGTTGAAAACGATGTTGTTGACAACCTCTACCCGAACCCGACTTACGGCATGGTGACCATCGAGGCTCAAGGTATGAACCACATCACTGTGGTCAACACCCTCGGCCAGGTCGTCTATGACGCCGACGTCAATGCTGACATGATGCAGCTGAACCTTGGCCAATACAAGGCCGGTCTCTACCTGATCCGTGTCAACACTGAAAACGGTGTAAGCGTGAAACGCGTGACGGTTGTCAAGTAATTGACAAGTTCGCTTGAACGAAAAAAGGGTGGCCAATTGGCCACCCTTTTTTATTTGTAACTTTTATTAGTAACTAAATGGTTAACGAGGTAAACCCAAAATGCTTGACATCAAACAATCCCTTGTCGCTCAACTTCAATTCAGGAATGACCAACAACGCCATGAACGAGAGTGTCATGAAAGGACTGTAAAGGGTGCAACCGAACTCATGGGCCAGTCTGTCGGCACGCTCATAATCCTCGGCAACCCGCCAACCATCCTCCAGACTCATTAAGCCGGCCACAGGCAAAGGCAGCAAGGCAAACTCCGTGTCGCTGCATGCCACCATGCCGCCCTTGGTCTCAACCAAAAGATTGATGGCTCGGGCGATTTCCTCGTCGGTACACCCTACTGCCACGATATTATGGCTGTCATGTGCCACCGAAGTGGCAATGGCCCCGTGTTTCAATCCGAAATTATTAATGAAAGCGATGGCCGGCGGCGCCTGTTGGTATCGGTTGAGCACCACCATCTTGAGAATGTCGCGTGAGGTGTCGCTAACGATGTTGCCGTCAACCACCTTGGGTGTGGCGATGATGGTGTTGGTGATCAAGTTGTTGTCCACGCTGGCAATGACCTTGATTTGTCGACCTTGGTAGGGAACCTTCAATGCCTCCGCTTCGATATGCGAAGCGTGGAAATTGTTGATGGCTTCTTCCTTTCGCCACTGCACCAGCGAAATACCGTTTTCTGCCATCATACGGCCTTTGATATAGGTCTGCATCACATTGAAGTCGTTGAGGTTGTCCACCACGATGAAATCGGCATCGTCACCCGCTTGCAACAGACCCACATCGAGATGATAATGCCTTACGGTATTGAGCGAAGCGGCCCGAAGCACGTCCATGAGCTTATAGCCTTTTTGTAAGGCGCGTTTCACCATCAGGTTGATATGGCCTTTGATCAGGTCGTTGGGGTGTTTGTCGTCGGAACAGAACATGAGCATCTCCGGGTGTTTGGCCATCAGAGGGATGAGGGTCTCGAAGTTTTTCGCCGCACTGCCTTCGCGGATAAGGATTTTCATGCCCAACTGGATTTTCTCAACGGCATCCTCGAGGACATAGCATTCGTGGTCGGTGCTGATGCCCGAGCCGATGTATTTGCGGATGTCGTCGCCCATGACCATCGGCGCATGTCCGTCGATGGGCTTGCCATGCTTCTTGGCGGCTTCCAGTTTCTTCATCACGTCAGGGAGCTCGGCCAACACGCCTGGATAGTTCATCATCTCAGCCAGATAATAGATGTCGTCCCGTGCCATCAGTTGTTCGATGGCATCGGCGTCGAGGGTGCATCCCGAGGTCTCAAACGGGGTGGCCGGCACACAGCTAGGGGCGCCGAAATAGAATTTGAAATGTCCCCGTCTCCCGCTTTTAATCATATAGTCGATACCTTCAACACCCATTACATTCGCAATCTCGTGAGGGTCGCTCACCGTGGCCACCGTTCCGTGGCACACCGCCATGCGGGCAAATTCCGTCGGAGGCACCATGGAGCTCTCAATGTGAATGTGGGCATCAACGAAGCCCGGCATGATGTAACGCATCTCCGCTGAAGACAATTCGGTGATTTCAGCTATCTTGCCGTCTTGGACCGTGATGGCCCCTGGAAAAATGCGGGATTGAACCAAATCGATGATCTGACCGCTCAAGGTAAAGGTGTTGTCGCTCATGATGTTTGTATTTTTTGTACTGCAAAAATAATTCATTTTCGTATTTTTGCAAAAACTCATTCTCATGAAAGAAACTCCCCTTTATCCCGTCATACGCCTTTTGAAAGGCAAAGAAGATGCTGCACGCCGCTTCCACCCCTGGGTCTTCTCAGGAGCCATCGAGGAAGGTCCAGAAGGCCTTCAGGCAGGCGATACCGTAACAGTGACCGACCATTCAGGAAACATCCTCGGTACTGGTTTTTGCGAGTCGGACAGCATCGCTGTGAAACTGTTGTGTTTCGACAACTGCAAGATCGACGAGTGGTTCTTTTTGGACAAGCTGCAACGCGCCCTTGAGGTACGGCGTAGTATGGGTTTGGTGGGCAATCCCAACACCAATTGCTATCGTTTGGCCCATTCGGAGGGCGATGGCCTTCCAGGGCTCATCATCGATATTTACGGACATACCGCCGTGGTACAGGCGCAAACCGAAGGTATGGCACTGCATCTGAAAGAGATTGTCAGGGCTTTGAAGCTGATACCTGATTTGGAATTGAAGTCCGTTTACAACAAAAGCGCCGAAGCGATGCGTCGCATGGGCAAGGAAGATGCCGTTGACGATGGTTACCTGCTGGGGGAACATGTCGAAGAAGACCTGCTGGAAAACGGTTGCCTCTATCATATCGACTGGGAGAATGGCCAAAAAACGGGGTTTTTCCTCGACCAGCGCGAGAACCGCGAGCTGGTGCGGCAACTGGTCAAAGGGAAGAAGGTGCTGAATGCCTTCGGCTACACGGGAGGTTTCTCGGTGGCCGCTTTGAAAGGCGGCGCCCAACGGGTAGTCACGGTGGATGCCTCGCAAAAGGCTTTGGATGTGGCGGCGGTCAACTTGAATCTGAACGGCTTCTCGGTGGAAGACAATCCTTGTCTGGTAAGCGACATGAAGGATTATGTCAAAGAGATTAATGAAAATGATTTTGACATGATCATCTTGGACCCACCGGCGTTTGCCAAGCGACATCAGGACCGTCATCGCGGATTGCAAGGCTATCGTTTCATCAATGCAGAGGCCATCCGTCGCATTGCCAAAGGGGGGCTGCTGTTCACATTCAGCTGTTCGCAAGCCATCGACAAGGGCATGTTCCAAAGCATCGTTACAGCCGCTGCCATTGAGGTCGGACGCAATGTGCGCATCCTTTATCAGCTCTCGCAGCCAGCCGACCATCCCATCAATATCTACCATCCAGAAGGGGCTTATCTGAAGGGCTTGGTCCTTTTGGTGGAATAGTCCGTCAAGCAGCTGACAACATCACCGCACAGCGGTTGATGATCTCATTGGCAAGACGGAAGCCATCATCACAGGTGGCTTTGCGCTGAACACCATCATAGCCCATCTGTAGGTGAAGGATTTCGTAGCTGTCATTGACCAAGGTGAGTAATTTTAGGTCGCGCTTTCGCACAGCGTCACGGTAAGCATCGATGTCTACGCGGGTACGGCGGTCTTTTCTGACGTGAAAGACAGCATCAAGCATGATGAGAACAGCATGCCAAAGGTAATGGCCGGCGGCACGAACGTATTTCCGATCATTATACCGATGGAGGGAAGCGTCGTATTCACCGTTTTCGACAAGTGTTTCATTGGCGTTATCCACATAACGTCGGGCTTCTTCAATAGGGTTTTTCTTCTCCATGTTGTGTGGTTTAAATATTCGCCACAAAGATAATAGTATTATTCAATATAAAAATAAAATAATGGAAAATTTTTTATTTATTATAGTGAAAATATTAATTAATACTATTATTATCGTTTGATGAATTTCCGGATGATTCCGTCAACGTTTAGGAAATACACCCCCGAAGCCAAACACGAGACGTCGATATTTTGGCTTTCATGGCCAGTCAACATAATCTGCCCGAAGACATTGGTGATGCGATAATCCCCGTTGATGGTGACGGAGATCTGGTCGTCAGCGGGATTGGGATAAACCAAAAAGCTTTCTCCAAGGTGTTCGTCCACATCCAGATGGGCGAAAACGGAGAGTTTCAGCGTCACGGGCAGATGGTCCGAACCGTCGAACAAAGCTTCGGCCACGACAGGAGGCACCGCATCGTTGCCGTTTTGGTCGATGCTCTGGTCGAAATGCCGTCCGTCGTTGCCCACGGCATGGAAAGATTCGTTAAGGTATTTGATTCTGTTGAAGCCCATATAAATCTCGTCCGACATCAGGATGAAATCGAAACGATCGTCCAAACCGCCGCTCGAGAAGCATTCATCGGAATACCTTCGCGTGGATTGGGTGTGGAAGGGAGCGAACTGGATGTTGCTGTTCCACTCGCCTACGCCACCGGCATTGGCCAAAGGATCCACAAACAGCACGTTGGGATTGCTGTAGGTCCGAGTGAGTAGCTGATATCCAGTCTCGCTGGCCCCATACATGTTGAAATCTCCCATGATCAGCACGTTGTCGTCGGCATAATGTGTGTTTACGTAGTCCATGGCCACCTGCATCAAGGCACGGCGTTCGGATTGATAGTTCATGCCCGCCTTGGGATGGGCCACGATACAGACCAACTTGATGGTGTCGCCAGCCACCAGACTGGGCGTTTTCATGTACAATTCATACACGTCGGTGTCGCGGGGATTGGTGCGAAGCGCCACATGCTTCTTCAATGCCATCTTGCGGGAATCGTAGAAGATGTGGTTGATGATGTTGCTATGGGCGTAGTTGATGATGTCGTCGGACTGCCAATAGTCAGGCAGGTTGTGGCGCATGAAGTTGTCGAGCAGGGCCTGTGTCGCACCAAACTCACATACGGTGAGGATGTCGGGCTTCACATAATCCATCAAAGTGCGGATGCATTCGTCCTTGCGTTGCGTGTTGTTGTTGGTCTCGTAGCAATCGGCAAAACCGCTCTGGTAGTTGCCATATTCCAGCAGGTTGTACTGCATCACGGTGATGGTCTCCTGGCCGCTGAGTGCAGTTCCCAGCAGGAGCAAAAGGGTCCAAAGAATAAAAAAACGTCTCATCAAAGCTTATTTTATATGCAAAAATAACTATTTTTGCCAACTGTAACCTAAAATCTTGAAATAATGAAGAAACTGTCCATTTTAACCGCCGTTATGATGCTTGCCATCGTTTTGGCTTCTTGCGGAAAAGATTATTCGGCTTTTGTCGGCACCTGGGGCGTGGAGCGTATCGATTACTACAATGTTGACTATTGGGGAAATCCCATCGAGGCCACCATGGAGACCTACCATTTCACTCCTGGCGACATGACTGACGGAATCGACCTCGTTTTCAGGGCTGATAAGACCGGTGAAATGCGCGACCGTAGCCGCGATACATTGTTTCTTTCAGATATCATCGAGGGCGACACCATCCTCGATACCATCATCTGTCCAGATACCACACTGATCACCCAATACACCTATTCTTACGATTCCGATGAGAAGATTCTCTACATGAACATGAAGGTGACCCATCCTTTCACCTATCGCATGGAGATTGACTTCATCGATGAAAAGACTTTTGATTACGTGAACCAATACGATGTGACCGTGGAAGAGGGATACAGTGTGATTTACGTTGAGAAGGCCCGCATGGTGCGTTACAGCACAGAGACCCGTGGCGCCAAATCAAAGCCTGTCAGCATGAAACGCCATCCCGGGTCCGTTTTCTCTAATTATTGATCCCGCATTAATGCGTTAACACTTCCACTCCCGTTTCAGTCATGAGCAACGTATGCTCCCACTGAGCGGAAGGCAGCTCGTCTTCAGTGACGACGGTCCAGCCGTCGTCGCTGTCTATAAACACCTTCCATGTGCCCATGTTGATCATCGGCTCGATGGTGAACACCATGCCAGGGACCAGTAGCATTCCGGTGCCTTTGCGGCCATAGTGCAGCACCTCGGGCTCATCGTGGAACTTCACTCCCACGCCGTGCCCGCAGAGGTCGCGCACCACACTGAAACCGTATTTATGGGCGTGACGCTCGATGGCGTTGCCGATGTCGCCCACAAAGCTGAAAGGCTTGGCTGCCTCCATGCCGATTTCAAGACATTCCTTGGCGACCTCCACCAGCTGCTTCTTGCGCGGGGTGGTCTCGCCGATGATGAACATGCGTGAAGCGTCGGCATAATAGCCATCGAGGATGGTGGTGCAGTCTACATTAATGATGTCGCCTTCCTTCAGGATCTCGTGGGCCGAAGGGATGCCGTGGCATACCACTTCGTTGATAGAGGTGCACACGCTCTTTGGGAAGCCCTCGTAGCCAAGACAAGCAGGGATGGCACCATGCTCGATGGTGTAGTCGTACACGAGTTTGTCGATTTCCAAAGTGCTCATGCCAGCATGGATTCGTTCACCCACAAGGTCAAGGATGGCGGTGTTGATGACTCCGCTCTTGCGAATGCCCTCGATCTGCTCTGGGGTGCGTATCAGGTTGCGTTTCGGCACCAAGGCGCCTTGTTTCTCATAAAACATCACTTTGCGGTCGAGCTCGGTGGGTTCCTGACCCGCCGGCACACGCCATCTCTTTCGGTTGTTGAAAATTGCCATTTGTATCTCGATTTATTATTTTGCGATTACTATACCCAAAACTTTGTTGATCTGTACCCGCAGGTCGTCCCAGTGTTTTTTCTTTTTTAATAAAATCAACTGATTGTCAGGGTCTTGTTCTTCTTTTAACTGTTTTTCGATCTCTTTGCGCTTGGAGTCGATGATTTGGTCCTTGTAGCGTAGCAAGGCACTTTTCACCGCTGTCATCAGCATGTCTTCCTCGCGTTTCACGAAGATGCCGTGCTTCTCCCATTGGTCAAGCTTGTAGGGTGAAGTCAGCAAGTCGATGGCCAACTGGGCCACCTGTTCGTTTTCGTGACTGGTGAAATACTGGTCGTTGGGCAGCTCCTCCGTGTCGAGAGCATGATCAAAGGCGTCGAAGACGATACGGTTGACCGGGTCGATGAAGGTGATCTCGTCGTTGATGAGGTCGTCGACGATCATCTGGGCCACACTCTCCTGCTCTTCAACTGTTTCGCCTTCCTCGTTGGTGTATCGGTTCACGAGCATCTCGGAGCCATATAGCAACAACAGCTTTACCAACTCTCGTTCCTGATAGAATCCGACGGGCAGCGTCTCCTCTTCGGGTTGTTCTTGAGGTGGACTGACCACAGGCTCGTCGGGGATGACCTCGCCTTCGACACCGAGCGACTTCTTGAACTTGGCCCTGAGCATCTTGTTGAGCTCAGTCATCAGGGTCTCCTCAGGCATGTCAAGCTGTCGGCTGGTCTCCTTGACGTAGGCGATACGAAAGATGGGGTCGGGCACCACCGAGATGGTCTCCACCACACTGCGTACCACTTGACCCTTCTTGATGGGGTCGTTGGCGGCATCCTTGAGCAGCAACTCAGTCTTGAAACGCACGAAGTCCTTGGCGTTATTGCTCAGGTAGCTGACGACCTCATCGGTAGGATAGTCCTTGCCGAAGCTGTCGGGGTCGTGTTCGGGAGGCAGCACCACCACACGCACGTTCATGCCCTCGGCGAGGATCATGTCGGTGCCGCGCAAGGCGGCATGAAGTCCGGCAGCATCGCCGTCATAGAGCATGGTGATATTTCGTGTGTATCGTTTTACTAAACGAATCTGTTCAATTGTAAGAGACGTTCCGGAGCTGGCTACGACATTCTCAATGCCGAGTTGGTGCATGCGCAGCACGTCGAAATAACCTTCCACCAGGATGCACTCGTCCTTGTTGACGATGGCGCTCTTGGCGAAATAGATACCGTAAAGGGTCTCTTTCTTTTGGTAGATCTCCGATTCCGGGGAGTTTTGGTATTTGGCCAGTTTTTTCTCGGGGTCGGACTGAAGGATGCGTCCGCCGAAGCCGATGACTTTACCGGTGAGGTTGTGGATGGGAAACATCACACGGCCATGGTAACGGTCGTAATACTCACCGTTCTGTCGTTTGATGGAGAACCCCACTTTCTCTAGAAACTCAGGGTTGTAACCATTTTGTTTGGCGTAGTCGGTGAAGGCTTCCCATTTCGATGGACTGTAGCCCAATTGGAAACGTTCGATGATGGGGTTGAGGAAGCCGCGCTCGCGGAAATACTCCAGACCCACCGACTTGCCCTCGTCGGTATTCCAAAGCGTGTCGGTGAAGTATTTGTTGGCGAAAGCGTTGATGTTGAACATCTTCTCGCGCTCGGTCTGGGCCATCTGTTCCTCGGGTGTGAGTTCCTTCTCCTCGATGGGGATGTTGTATTTTTTGGCGAGATAGCGTAAGGCCTCAGGGTAGGTGAGGTGTTCGTGCTCCATCAGAAACCTGGCCGAGTCGCCGCCCTTGCCGCAGCCGAAACATTTGAAAATATTACGGGCGGGGTTGACACTAAAGGACGGTGTTTTCTCGTTATGGAAAGGACAGTTGCCCCATAGGTTCGCACCGCGCTTCTTGAGCGTCACGAACTCGCCGACCACCTCCTCAATGCGGGCGGTCTGCAAAATCAGGTCAACGGTCTCTCTCGGTATCGGCATGTCCTTCGTTCAATTGAAATGCAAAGCTACAAAAATAAAACGAGAGCAAGGAAAAATTTGTATTTTTGCAAGTTTAATCCCCATTAGGAATGTACGCACTTTTTAAGAAAGAGATAAACAATTTTTTGAGTTCCCTGATCGGCATCATGGTCATCGTGGTGTTTCTGTTGATTACGGGACTGTTTTTGTGGGTGTTCCAAAGCGACTTCAACCTGCTCACTTACGGCTATGCCAACCTCGACGGACTCTTCATCCTGGCGCCATGGGTGTTTCTGTTCCTCGTTCCGGCGGTCACCATGCGCAGCTTTGCCGAAGAAAACCGTACCGGCACCATCGAGATGTTGGCCACCAAACCCCTTTCGGATTGGCAGATCATAGTAGCGAAGTTCCTCGCCAGTGTCGTACTGGTGCTTCTGGCCTTGATTCCCACCGCCGTGTATTATTTCTCGGTGTATCGACTAGGCTTCCCGATGGGTAACCTCGACACGGGAGGCATCCTGGGTTCCTACATCGGACTGTTCCTGCTGAGCGCCAGCTTCGTCTCCATAGGCGTCTTCTGTTCCTCCATCACCAACAACCAGATCTTGGCATTTATCCTGGCCGTGTTCCTTTGTGGATTTATGTATATCGGTTTTGAGCTGATTTATTCACTTTCACTCTTCGGTCCCATCGACCTCTTCATCCAGCGGTTAGGCATGGCGGCGCATTACAGTTCCATCAGCCGTGGTGTGGTAGATACCCGCGATGTGCTCTATTTCCTGAGCGTGATAGCGGTCTTCCTCTGCATGACCAAACTGGTGTTGGCCAGCCGCAAATGGCTGACGGCATTCCTTGTCACCTTGGTCATCATCGGTGCCGTCAACACCATCGGCTCGTTTGTGTTCACCCGTTTCGACCTCACCGCCGAAAAGCGCTATACCCTGTCCGATACAACCAAGGAAACCCTCCGCAACCTTGATGACTATGTCTATTTCAAAGTCTATCTCGAAGGTGAGTTCCCTGCCGGCTTCAAGAAACTACGCCGGGAGACCAAGGAGATGCTCGATGAGTTCAGGGCTTATTCAAAATATATCGACTACGAATTCATCAATCCCTCCGCCGATTCCGACCCGAACGAGCTTGCCGAGACCTATCAGACACTCTACCAACAGGGATTGAACCCCACCAACCTCATCGAGCAGAACCCTGACGGCAGCAGCAGCCAAAGGGTCATCTGGCCTGGTGCCTTGGTGAGCTATCGTAATGATACGGAAATCGCCATCGGCTTACTTGAGAACCAAATCGGTTTGTCTGACGAGGAAGCCCTCAACGCCTCGATGCAGAACCTTGAATACCGTCTGCTCGATGCCGTTGTCAAGGTGACCCGCGCCCAAAAGCCTAGCATTGGCTTCATTGAAGGCCATGGCGAGCTTGACGAAAACGACGTATGGGACATCACCCAATCCCTCAAGAAGAACTATCATGTCACCCGCGGCGAGATAGCAGGCAAGGTGGATGCCTTGATAGAACGTTACGAGGACTCGAAAGGGGAGTTGCACGCCAAAATCAAGTTCGACGCCTTGGTCATCGCCAAACCTACTGAGCCTTTCGACGAGCGCGACAAGTTCCTCCTCGACCAATACATCATGCACGGTGGCAAGGTACTGTGGCTCGTGGAACCCGTTTATGCCACCATGGATAGCCTCACCTCACAGGAATCGACGGTCGGCGTGGATCAGGATGTGAATCTAGAGGACATGCTGTTCCGCTATGGCGTGCGACTCAACCACAACCTACTGCTCGACATGAACTGCGCCGCACTGCCCGTCCGCACCGGCCAAGTGGCAGGCCAAGCCCAACTTGAGTTCTATCGCTGGTTCTATTTCCCGCTGGCACAAGCAGCGTCAAACCATCCGATGGTACGCCACCTCAACGCCGTGAAGATGGACTTCGTGAGCTCCATCGACGCTACCACTTCTGACGGCAACATCGTGAAGACCCCTCTTCTGATGACCTCCGACTATACCAAGGTCTCGGGAACCCCAGTGTTCATCAGCCTCGCCATGCTGCGCCAGAGTCCCGACAAACGGATGTTCCCACAAAGGAGCCAGAACGTGGCTTACCTGCTTAAAGGCACCTTCCCGTCGCTTTATGCAAATCGTATCAATCCAGAGATTGTGGAAAGCAAAGAGATGGATTTCCTTGCCGAGAGTGTGCCCACCTCCATGATCGTGGTGGCCGACGGCGACGTCATCCGAAACCAGATAGACATCCTAAACAAAAAACCCTTGCCTTTGGGTTACGACCAATATACACAAAACACCTACGGTAACAAGGATTTCATCGAGAACGCCATCAGCTACCTCGTTGAGGGAGAGAATCTTATCGCTATCCGTTCACGCGAGTTCAAGATCCGACTCCTCGATCCCGACAAGAGGGTCCACCAACGACTGCGCTGGCAACTCGTCAATATCCTCGTTCCCGTGGGCTCAGTCATCCTCTTCGGTCTTGTCATGGCCTTCGTCAGAAAAAAGAAATACGCTACATTGAAATGAAAAAGAATAAATTCGCCATCGTCCTGGCTATCATCCTGATTGCCATTGCAGTGCTCCTTATTTGGAATAACCGTTATCTCACCACCTTGCGCGGCGACTCTGCCGACTTCCAGGTCTGGGACACCGCCTCCATCACCAAAGTCTATCTCGCTGACCGCAGGGATAACGAGACCTTGCTCGAACGTACTGAAACAGGCTGGACCCTTAACACCGATTACAAAGCCCACCCAAAGAAGATCGACCAGTTGTTTTATACACTGTATAAAGTCCGTGTGAGAATGCCTGTGTCAAAGGCCTCGCACGACAATATCATCACCCAGATGGCAAGCCGTAGCACCAAGGTGGAAGTCTATCAGATCGTGCCTCGCATTAATCTTTTCAACAAGATCAAGCT
Organism: uncultured Bacteroidia bacterium; assembly: GCA_902801465.1. GTDB lineage: Bacteria > Bacteroidota > Bacteroidia > Bacteroidales > F082 > Limimorpha. Next base: position 148,306 of record CADCIH010000009.1, read on the forward strand.
CTTCCCACACGAAACCCGTACCAAAGTGTTTTACGTAGGTGAGTCCACCATGGACAACAGCGGTACCTTTATGCTCCGCGAAGGCGCCGACAAGGCTTATATCGTCTATATCCCAGGCTTCCGTGGCTATATCTCCACCCGTTTTACCGCCGATCCCGACGACTGGCGCGACCACACCATCTTCCATGAATCACTCGCCGATATCCAGTCACTCACCCTCGAATTTGGCGGTGAACCCATGCGCAGCTTCCGCATCGAAAACACAGGAAAACACCAATACCAACTTACCCGCCTCGGCGACAACCAAGTGCTGCCTATCGACACCCTCAAGGTGATCAACCTGCTCTCCTCGTTTAACGACGTGCGCTTCGAGGCACTCATCAACAACATCACCCCACAGCAACGCTTGGACTCCATCCTGAACTCACAGTTCCTGCACCGCATCACCCTCGTCAACAAAGAAGGCGAGTCAGTGTCGATGAAAACCTATAGCAAGCGCGTGCAGACCATCAATCTCATTCCCGAAGAAGACCGCGACATCGATGTGGACCGCATGTATGCCTTCATTAATGATGACCGCGACTTCGTGCTGGTGCAATACTATATCTTCGACAAGATGCTGCGCGACGTGAACTATTACGTGGCAGGCAACCCCATCCAATACGAGATCGATCACTATCAAATCCTTCCATGAAGATACTCCTGCTCGTCATCGGAAAAACCGACGAGGATTACCTCGTGACCGGCATCAAGAAATATGTCGGACGCCTAGGCCATTACGCCTCGTTCGAGCTCAAGGAGATCCCCGATATTCGTAACCGCAAGACGCTGAGCGAGGACCAACAGAAAAAGGCTGAGAGCTTCTTGCTATTGCAACAGTTGCAACCCTCCGATCAGGTGGTTTTGTTGGATGAAAGAGGAAAACAATACACTTCTGTTGAATTTTCAGAAATTATTAAAAAATGGACTGCTTCGGGAACAAAGCGCATCGTGTTCATCATAGGTGGCCCTTACGGCTTCGCACAAGAGGTATACGACCGCGCCGACGCCCAGATGTCGCTCTCACCGATGACCTTCTCGCATCAGATGGTGCGATTAATATTCGTTGAGCAGTTATATAGAGCATTTACGATTTTAAAAAACGAACCCTATCATCATAATTAACAACCCCAAAACGCTCCGCACCCCATCGGGGTGCCACATCGGTAAAACAAACAAAAACAACCCAAAACGCTCCGCACCCCATCGGGGTGCCACATCGGTAAAACAAACAAAAACAACCCCAAAACGCTCCGCACCCCATCGGGGTGCCACATCGGTAAAAAAACAAAAACAACCCCAAACGCTCCGCACCCCATCGGGGTGCCACATCGGTAGAAAATGAAAAGGATATTGTATTTATTAATCGTTGTTCTATTCACGCTGTCCTCCTGCCGTGACAAGGACCTCGACATGACCTTGATGAGCAAGACCATCTACGAAGGCGCTGTGATCAACGAAATCACCGCTTCCGACGCATGGCATGTCACCGTCATACAAGATGAAAACACCTTTGTGGAACTGGAATATTCCGCTTTCTTGGAAGAATACCTTCGGGTTACGAATTCGGATTCGGAATTGAAAATCGGTTTCAGCAGAAGCCTTAACATCCCGTCCAATACCGTGATGAACGCCACTGTCCATACGCCTTCGTTACAAAAGGTCCATCTCTCCGAAGCGGTCAGTGCCGTCTTGGATGGCCATTTTCCCGAGGCTTCCTTGACGATGGAGCTGGAAGATGCCGCAACTTGCAAAGGCGGGGATTTCAGTGGTAGGGCTGACGTGAAGCTGAGTTCCGCTTCGACGCTGGTCGACTGCTACTTCCATGGCCCATTGTGCAACATCGAACTCGATGACGCTTCCGTCTTTAAAGGCTGGTTCACCGAAGACTCTTTGTTTGTTAAATTGAATGGCGCTTCACGGCTGACCACCTATGGTGGTGTTGTGGGTGGCGCCAATGTGGAAGTCAGTGAAGCAAGTTCCCTGAACATGCTGCAGACTTATATCAGCAGAATGATGTTCATCGTGGTTCAAGATGCCTCCGAGGCTTCGGTCGCCGTTACAAGACCCGCCATCTTGGAAGGCTTTGTGATGAACGCCTCTACGCTCCATTATCAAGGGAACCCCATCTTAGACGTCGCCTGCGACGCCACCTCCACCCTCAGTCCCTTATAGTTTTCCACTTTCCACTTTCAACTTTCCACTCCCATGGTCTCCCGCATAAAAAAAGGTTTCTCCAAGCTCCTCAAGGAAGAGAAGCTGAAAGCTATTGCCAATTACTTTGAGAATCCCGGCGAGGTTATTAGCCTGCTGAAGAGTTTCTGGCACTCCGACTCACGACAGCAACAGCTGTTCGACGAGTTCAGCGAGAACACCATTACCAACTACATCATGCCTTATGGCATCTCGCCCAATGTAACCATTAATGGGAAAGACTATATCGTCCCGATGGTCATCGAGGAGAGTTCGGTGGTGGCTGCCGCTTCTGCCGCCGCCAAGTTCTGGGGCGAGCGAGGAGGGTTTCACGCCGAAGTGCCCGATGTGCGTAAGGTGGGTCAGGTGCACTTTGGATGGAAAGGCAGTTTGGAACTTCTAGAAAATCTCTTCCCTGCCATCAAACAGCGTCTGCTGAATGACACCGACACCATCACCGCCAACATGAAGAAACGCGGAGGCGGCATCCTTGACATACAGCTGATCGACTATACCGACAAGATTCCCGATTACTATCAACTTAGGGTGGAGTTCAACACCTGCGACTCGATGGGTGCCAACTTCATCAATACCGTGCTCGAACAGTTTGGGCATAGCTTGCAGGACTTCTTCGCTGAGCGTAACGAACTGCCCGAAGAGCTCCGTCAGTGTGAGATCATCATGACCATCCTCTCCAACAACACGCCCGACTGTCGGGTGAAGGTGTGGGTGGAATGTCCCGTGGAACAACTGGACGGCATCGATGAGCATCTCACAGGTGCCGAGTTTGCCATCAAATTCAAGAAAGCCGTTGACATCGCCCATATCGACACCGACCGTGCAACCACACACAACAAAGGTATCTACAACGGCATCGATGCCGTGATTTTGGCTACTGGCAACGACTTCCGTGCCGTGGAGGCCGCGGGTCACACCTATGCCTCGCGCAACGGCCACTACGAAAGCCTCTCCACCGTCACCATCACCGACGGCATCTTCCACTTCGAGCTGGAGGTGCCTATGGCCCTCGGCACCGTGGGTGGCCTCACCAGCCTGCACCCCCTGGCCAAGAAATCGCTCGAGCTGCTGGGCAACCCCACTGCCCCCGAGCTGATGATGATTGCCGCTACCATGGGCCTGGCCAACAACTTCTCAGCCGTGCGTTCCCTGACCACCAAAGGCATCCAAGCCGGGCACATGAAGATGCACCTCAACAACATCCTCAACCAGCTGCAAGCCTCCGACGAGGACAAACGGCAGGCCCGAGAGTACTTTAAGGACAAGACCGTCTCCTACGCTGCCGTGGAACAATTCCTCAAAAGCCTCCATCAATGAAAAGCTTCAGCGCACACGGAAAACTGCTGCTTACCGGCGAATATCTGGTGTTGCATGGCGCCACTGCCCTGGCCCTGCCTACCAAGTTGGGACAATCGATGGCCGTCGAGACAACGCTCTCGCCGTCTCTTCAATGGAACGCCTCCACACCTTCGGGTCACTGGTTCTCCGCCACCATCCATCCGGAAACGCTTGAGGCCATCACTACCGACGATCCCGGCAAAGCCGCCAAGCTCTGCCAGATACTTAAAGCTGTCCGAAAACTCAACCCCTCAGCATTCCAACAAGGCCTCCGCTTTGAGACCCATCTTGAGTTCAATACCGATTGGGGCCTGGGAAGCAGCTCCACACTGCTCAGCCTGCTTTCACAATGGGCCAAGGTGAATCCATACGAACTCCTTAAGATGACCATGGGAGGCTCGGGCTACGACATCGCCTGTGCCACCGCATCCTCGGCAATACATTACCGTCTCGATAAAGACCAACCTCTGGTGCAACCTGCGGCGTTCAATCCTCCGTTTGTCGATCGTCTGTTTTTCGTTTACCAAGGCAAAAAACAACATTCCTCCGATGAAGTGAAAGCCTTCAACCGACATTGGGCTGAAGCCGACCTCTCATCGGAACTCCAAACGATTTCGGAACTGAGCATGGCCTTGCCTTCCGTGACCTATTTCGAGGATTTCTGCACCTTGCTCCAAGTTCACGAGAACATCCTTTCCCATTGCCTCGACCGCAAACCTGTCAAAACACAGTTTCCCGACTTTGAAGGCTCAATGAAGTCGCTCGGTGCCTGGGGCGGCGATTTCCTGCTGGCCGCTACCGAGTTGCCTTTTGAGGAAGTATGTAATTACTTTAAAACCAAAGGTTTGACAACCATTTTCAAATACCAAGACCTGATCCTATGAACGAAACGAACCTACACGGCGGAGTCAAATGGCAGAGTCCCTCCAACATCGCCCTCGTGAAATATTGGGGGAAGTCTCCCAAAGGGGTGCAGATTCCGCAAAATCCCTCCATCAGCCTCACGCTGAGCCAATGCCGTACCGAGACCTCGGTGTTCTACGAGGAGTCGGACCGTTTTGGCCTCCACTTCCGCTTTGATGGAAAGGAAAACCCTGAGTTTCAAACCAAAATCGCTGACTTCTTGAAAAGCCAGATGCCGCGTTTTTCTTTCCTTAACAAGATGGACCTCCACATCGAATCGCATAACTCGTTCCCGCATTCGTCGGGCATCGCCTCCTCGGCCTCCTCGATGAGCGCCTTGGTGCTGTGTCTACTCGACATCGAGAGGATGGTAACCGGTGCCTCTGGCATCGACATGAAGGAAGCCTCCCGCATTGCCCGTCTGGCCTCGGGTAGCGCCTGTCGCTCGGTGTTTCCCAAATCGTCCTTGTGGGGTCTTACTGAAGCTTTTGCTGGAAGCTCTGACGAATATGCAGTGTCGCTTGAGAATGAGATACACCCTGTCTTCAAGACCTTACACGACAGCATCCTCATCGTGAGCGACGCCAAAAAAGCGGTCTCAAGCCGCGCAGGCCATGCCCTGATGGACACCAACCCATACGCCACCACTCGGTATACCGTGGCCAACCGTAACATCGCCGACCTGAGTGCCGCCCTTAGATCGGGCGACCTGGAGGCTTTCATAAAGATTACCGAGTCGGAAGCCATGCAACTTCACGCCTTGATGATGTGCTCCAACCCGTCGTTTATCCTGATGAAACCCAACACTTTGCGCATTGTCAATACGCTTTATGAGTTCCGCCGTGAGACGGATATCCCTGTGTGTTTCACCCTCGACGCGGGTCCCAACGTGCACCTTCTTTATCCCGACCAACACGCCGAGATGGTGGAGCGTTTCATCATGGACGAACTGGAACGCTATTGCCACGAGGGTCGGTGGATTCCCGACCAGGTGGGTGACGGACCTTCAAGATGCTGAACCATGAGCGAGCGGATTTACCATAGCAAAGTCATCCTCTTCGGCGAGTATTCCATGATATTCGACGCCACCGCCTTGATGGTGCCGCTGAACCGTTTCTCAGCCCAGTGGCGCAACGCTTCGCACCTGTCGCCCGAAGCTGCCGCTTCCAATGCCAGCTTGAAACGTTTTGCCGACTACCTCTCCTCACTCGATGAGGCCAAGAACATCCTTGACATTCAGAGGTTTGACCACGAACTGAACCACAACCTCTTCCTCGACTCCGACGTGCCCTCAGGCTATGGTCTCGGTAGCTCAGGGGTGCTGGTTGCCGCCGTTTATGACCGCTATGCGCCATGCAAATCCGATGATCTTTTGCAGTTGAAGACCCTCTTCGGCAAAATGGAGAGCTTCTTCCATGGCAGCAGTTCAGGCATCGACCCCCTGCAATGCTATATCGGAAAGCCTTTCCGCATCAGCGCCGAAGGGGTGACTCTGCTCCCCGACGACTTCATCCCTGACGATATTCATGTGTTTCTTGCCGATACCGGCAAAAAAAGCAATACCAAGCCCTTGGTGCAATACTTCAAAACCAAACGCGAGGATCCGAGCTATCTGGTTGGTTTCCAAACCAATTACGTTCCATGCGTCACTGCCTGCATCGAGCATCTGATCCAAGGGGAGAAGGCGGCATTCTTCGCCTCGCTTCGCCAGCTTACCCAAGGCCAACTGAAGTTCCTCCGCCCGATGATTACCGACAACAGCATCGACCTCTTTCTCGAGCAGCCCGACTTCAACCTCGGTTTCAAGATCTCCGGCTCGGGTGGTGGCGGCTATGTGTTGGGCTTTACCGATGACATTAATAAAACCAAGGCCTTCATGGAAGGCTATGACATCATTTGGGTATCATGAGTTGGATTCGCAACATAGAACAACGCATCGAGAAGCTGCTGATTACGGTCATCGACTTCTTCTATCCGCCCTTTAGGAAGCTGATGCCTTTGGATCTGTTTCGTTACGGATGCTGCGGGGGACTGAATTTAGCCCTTGAATGGGTGTTATATTACATTTTCTATCACTATGTGTTCCACGCAGAGGTGTTCGACTTGGGTTTCGTTGCCTTCACCCCCCATATCGCCGCCTTTGTGTTCAAGTTCCCCATCACATTTCTAACAGGCTTTTGGATGGCACGGCATATCAGTTTCAGAGGTTCAACACTACGGGGAAGGACCCAGATAGTCCGCTACCTACTGGTGACCTTGGGCAACATTCTTATCAATTATCTAGGCCTGAAACTCTTTGTCGAAGTCTTCCAATGGTGGCCGACGGTATCTTATGTGATTATTTCTATTATCTGTGTGACTTTCAGTTATTTAACTAATAAATACTTCTCTTTCAAGAAAAACAAAGCGAACGATGGATACTCTTCAGTTGATCAAGAATAAGATATATTCTTCCGTTTTCCGTTCTCCGTTTTCCGTTTTCCATGCCCAAGGCTCGAAAGTGGTCTTCACCAATGGCTGTTTCGACATCCTGCACCGTGGTCATGTGGAGTATTTGGCGAAAGCTGCGGACATGGGTGACGTGTTGGTGGTGGGATTGAATACCGATGCATCGGTCAGGCGCTTGAAAGGGGAGAGCCGACCCGTCAATAATCAAGAGGCCCGGGCCCTGGTGCTGGCTTCGTTGAGCTTTGTGGATGCCGTTGTTTTGTTTGACGAGGACACTCCATACGAGTTAATCAAGGCCGTTCGTCCCGATGTCCTGGTGAAAGGCGCCGACTACAAACCTGAAGAAATTGTCGGTTACGACATCGTGACTTCTTACGGCGGCAAAGTGGAGGTGGTCGATTTAGTGGAAGGTTACTCCACAACCCAACTTTTATCTCTTATCTCTTAACTTTTATCTTTCAACCGATCTGACTCCAGTCGAAAGTCTGCGCGAACAACTCCTTGTAATGCTCGCGGAGCATCCAGTTCTCGGGCTTGATCAATTTGGGATCGTCGTTCAAGATGCGGATGGCGGCCTCGCGTACCTGGGGTATCAGCGCCCCATCCTTCTGCAAGTCGCCGATGAGCATCTCGATTTGGCCTGATTGACGTAATCCGCCGGTCTCGCCGGGACCGCGCAACTGCAAGTCGACCTCGGCAATCTGGAACCCGTCGCTGGTCGAACACATGGTCTTCATGCGGGTCTTGCCATCGTCGGTAAGCTTGTGGTCGGTTACCAAAATGCAATACGACTGGTCGGCACCACGACCCACACGGCCACGCAATTGGTGCAGTTGCGACAAGCCGAAACGGTTGGCGTTCTCGATGATCATGACGCTGGCGTTGGGCACGTTAACCCCGACCTCGATCACCGTGGTGGCCACCATGATCTGGGTGTTTCGGGTGATGAAACGTTGCATCTCGAAATCCTTGTCCTCGGGCTTCAGCTGGCCGTGGCACACGGATATTTTATACTCGGGCTCAGGGAAGTCCCTCAACAGCGCCTCGTAGCCTTCCTGCAAGGCGATCATGTCGGTTTTCTCCGATTCCTTGATCAAGGGATAAACCACGTAAATTTGCCTTCCCTTGGCAATCTGCTGTTTCATGAACATGACAATACGGTAACGGTCGTCGTCATACACATGATAGGTCTCCACGGGTTTGCGACCTGGTGGCAACTCGTCGATTTTCGACACGTCGAGGTCGCCATATTGGGTCATGGCCAGGGTGCGGGGGATAGGGGTGGCTGTCATCACCAGCATGTGGGGAGGCCGTTCTGTCTTCTCCCAGAACTTGGAGCGTTGGGCTACCCCGAAGCGGTGTTGCTCGTCGATGATGGCCAACCCCAGGTTCTTGAAAATCACATTATCCTCGATCAGGGCATGTGTGCCCACGATGATCTGCAAACTTCCGTCCTCCAAGCCTTCGTGGATCTCACGGCGTTCTTTTGTCTTAGTGGAGCCGGTAAGCAAGGCAAACTTCACGGGCATGTCCTTGAGCTGTTCCTTTAGGGTGGCGTAATGCTGTTGTGCCAGAATCTCAGTAGGTGCCATCATGCAGGCCTGATATCCGTTGTCCAACGCCAACAGCATCACCATCAGGGCCACGATGGTCTTGCCACTGCCCACATCGCCTTGCAACAGACGGTTCATCTGATGTCCGCTGCCCATGTCGATGCGGATTTCCCTAATCACTCGTTTTTGGGCATTGGTTAAAGGGAAGGGGAGGTGCTCCCTGTAAAACGTATTGAAAAAATCGCCTACTTGCCCGAACACATATCCCCTGTTGAGGCTCTCGCGACGCTTCTTGGCCCTTAATAGCTTAAGTTGGAAGAAGAGATGCTCCTCGTATTTGAGCCTCCGGGTGGCTTGTTGTATCTCGACCGTATTGGCGGGAATATGGATCTGGTAGTAGGCGAATTTTCTAGGAATGAGTTGCTCCTGCCGAAGCAAGTCGCTGGGCAGGGTTTCTGGAATGAAGTCCATCACCTGTTGAAGAATTTGGCGCTGTATCTTGGCTATCTGACGCGTGCCGAGGCCGTGGTCCTTCATCTTCTCGGTAGTGTTGTACACCCCTTGCAAGCCCTCGCCAATCAAAGGGTCATTAGGGTTATATTCTTCTATTTCGGGATGAACGAAGTTGAAGTTATGGTTGAACTCGCTGGCTTTGCCGAACAACACGTATTTCTTGCCGGGTTTGAAGCGGTCTTTGATCCATCTCAGACCTTTGAAGAACACGATTTCTATGGACCCGGTCTCGTCGGTGAACCTGGCGGTGGCTCTTGTGGCCCTTGGCGCACCTATGAGTTGTACCTGGCTGATGGTCCCGATGAGTTGGTAATACACCAGGTCATCGTTCACCTGTGCCACCTTGTGGATCTGGCTCTTGTCGATATACCTGAAGGGGAACTGGTTGAGCATGTCCATGTAGGTGAACACCTTGAGCTCTTTGCCCAGGATCTCCGCCTTCTTTGGCCCGACGCCCTTCAGGTAGCTGATATTCGTTTGCAGCAGGTTATATTCCATCTCTTCGCCATACGCTGTTTTTTTCTATCGTATTTTTCTCCCGAATATCGTCGAGCGCATTGTAGCTGCCAATGGTGCTGCCGCCAGAAGAGCTCGACGTGGAGTACTTGGTAAACAATTGATCCAGGCCGAGAAAACTACCCACCTTGCCGAAGGTATAAACAATCACCACCAGTAACACAATGTCAATAACGACGGCCAGTACCATGGATACGGCCATGGATTGACGCACGGCAGTAACCAGTACTAACAAGGCGACCATAGCCGATGGAATGCTCATCAGTACAGTGGAGGGTGTAACTTTAGCCTTGAGCCAGATGGTAAGCAGGTAAAGAATCGGCAGACCTAGGAATACCATTGTCGCCCAGAGGTTAAGTTGCCAGAATCGGATCATCAGGAAAGCAATCCCATATGCCATGCCCATGACGATCACAAGCATGTTGAACTGTCCCACCCTTATCTTTTCGCCTTTTTTCAAGGGCTTGGGGCGGCAGACCAAGGTGAGGACGGGAAACAGCACGGCCAATCCCCAGTTGAGAGCCAGCATAGTGATAGAAGGTGTCGAAGCCTTGTCCAGGAACCATGTCCCCTCCCAATAACCCTTGGCCAAGACATACCAGCCCCACGCAACGGTCAGAAGCCCATAAAGGACACTGCCAATAATATTAATGACACGGGATTTCAGTAGCATCAGCGGAGCCGCTACAACGCCTGTTATCAGAAGACAAAGAATAGCCGTACTGTTGCTCATCCAAGCGTGAGACAGTCCGGGCATCATGGAAAACAGAATAGTCATGGCAATAGGTGATTATGCCTTCAAAGATACTAATTTTTTTAGTTTTGGACCCGAGCCTTGCTCTTATTTACCAAAATGACACCGGTGAATACCAAAACCGCTGCCACCACCTTCTGCCAGGTCAGACGGTCCATGCCCAAATAGATGCTGAAAACCATTCCGATCAATGGCTGAACGTAGGTGTAAAGACTCACCACCGTGGGCCGCAACTGCTTCTGCCCGATGGGTAGCAAGAAATACGCTATAAATGTTGCGAAAAGTATAATATACCCCAACTGAAACCAATAGCTGGTGGTCATCTCGGCAAGGGGAAGATGTGTCAGTTCTTTGATATCTAAAGGCACCGCCACGATGGTAGAGAACAGGAAAATCCATTTCATGAAGGTGACTACATGATACCGTTGGATCAAGGGCCTGAAAATCCCCAGGTAAGAAGCGAAAAACACGCAGTTGCCAATCATCAGCAGGATGCCTATGGGTTTGGTCTCGCTCACTCCTCCACTATGTACGTTGATCGTGTTCAGCACCAAAAGGATGACGCCCACAAAACTCATGGCCACGCCACCGGCCTTCTTCATGGTGATGGGCTCCTTCAAGGCGATGGCAGCCACAAACATGGTGAAGATAGGAGTGGTGGAGGTGATGATGGAAGTATCCAAAGGCGTGGTGAACCGGCTCGACTCCAGATAAGCCAGTTGGGTCAACAGAAAGCCCAGCATCGAAGCCACAAAAATGCCGCATAAGTCCTTGAAAGGGACCTTCTCCTTGGGCAAAAACAACGAGATCAGCCAAAACAGCAGACAAGCACCCGCCGACCTGAAGCAGAACAAACCCAAAGAGCTGACCAACCCAGCGTTGGTCAGCTCTTTGCAGATGATGATGTTGAATCCGAAAATGGTGTAGGCCCCTAATACCGATAGGTGTCCTAAAAACTTTCCGTTTTCCGTTTTCAACTTTCCGTTTTCTTTAATACTCCCACAAGCTCTGCTCGTAGTCGAACATCTCGTTCTTGATGCGTTCTGACTCAAAGAGAGCGTCGATGTTTAAAGCGTAGGAGTTGATGTAACGGTCATACATGTTCTCTTCCTTGACGATATAGCTGTCGAACACGCGCTTGGTGAGGATCTCCTCGTAGGTGCGACGTTCGGCGCCGTTCTTGCGGTTGGCCACAAAGGCCTCGGAGAGCACCTTGCGGGTGTTGTCGTCGTACGGAATCCAGCAGGCTTGCGACAGACCGTCCTCGTCAACCATGATGGGACCCAGGGCGATGATCCTGACAAGGAACTGCGACAAATGCTTGTCGAAATACCAGTCTTCCTTGATGCGGAGACGGGTCACATTGGCCATGCGGTCCTTGAAAATGATCTCGTTGGCCACTTCCACACCGTCTTTCATGATGACCGGCGGGTCACCGATCTTGGTGTTTTCCTTTTCAAAGTCGTCGCGGGTCAGAGGGGTGACCATATCGTCGATGTTGTTCTCCACACGGTAAGGGGTGATGCGTCCGTCGAGGATGCCGTCGTACAGCACAGTGATCAGGTTGCGCCAGTCTTCGGTGGGGTTGACGGGGTAGTAGAACACCTGGTTGATCTTCTGGCGGAAGTCAATCTCACGGATGATGGTCTTCTTCCACATCACATACTCTTCGCGGATCTCCGGGAGGGGCGACAGGCTCTTTTCGACCATGATTTCCTGGCGGTTCGAGAGGATGCTGTTCCTGGGCGGCTTGGCCTCGGTGGTCTGGGCGTTGAGGCTCAGCACCATGCCGAAGAGCATCGCGGTTGCCAATGTTGAAACAAGTGTCTTTTTCATCTTCTATGGTTTTTATGTTATTGTCTTATTTGATTTCCACAGCGATCTGTGAGTCGAGCACTTTCTCCTTGTTGTCGTTACCTTTCACGCGGATGGCAGTAAACACGAAGATGTCGCCCACATTGGCTGAGTTGAACACACTCTTCAGGGTCTCGCTGAACTTGGAGCCATTCACCTTCTCTTCCTTCACGGTGCCAGCCTTGGTTCTGTATTTCACGGTGAAGCCGACCACGTCGTAGTGAACGCCGTCAAAGTCGAAGTCTTTCATCTCGGCTCTCACCATATTGGCAGCGAGGAGGGCGCTCTTGGTGACCTTGCCGTCGACCACGTTGTCGATCTTGGCCGTCGGTTTAGGCAGTTCCTTCACGCGGAACTTCATGCCGCCCATCGAGCTGCCTTGCGAACTGACATTGACCACCACCTCGCTCGGGTTGCCCACCACACGGAGGTTGTAGGTGCCGTTTCCGGTCTTGGTCAAGGTAGCGCCAGTGGCTGTGGCGGAGATTTCGCCACCCACACCGCCGCCGATGGCGATGGGGTTGTCGATACCGGCATACACCACGTTCATCTTGGTGGCCGACACGCTCACCGCAGGCGGAGCCACGGTGAAAGTGTTCTCGAAGGGATAGTCTTCAATCTCGTTGGTCTTAGGATTGAGCATCGGGATGACGCCGCTGTATCTATGTGTACCTACGCCGACGTTGAAGTCGAGATGGATGACACCTTGGCTGTCGCTGTGGAATTCCTTTGCGGCACCGCCGTCAAGGCTGACCATGGCGGAGGTCTGTGTGTTCTGCCATGCGGTTACCATGGCTTGTGCACGGTAGGTTTGTCCTGACATGATGTAGCTGCTCTCGGCGAATACCTTGGCACCGACCTCGTCGAAGGTGAAGTCTTCGGCGTGGATGGCTTGTGCCAGATGGGTCACGGCGTTCAACTCGGCGGTCTCCACCTCAGAGATAATCTTGTTGAGCAGGGTGACATCGGCAATCAGCACCGTGTGGTGGAAGTTGCGATATTCCCAGCCTTTCTGGAGCTCGTCGGAAGCGTCGGGAGCGTAGTCGATCTTGGTTCCGATGGAGTCACCCTCGGTGTATTGGGTGTCGGTGATCAGTCCCAACTCGTGGATGTGCTCCACGCCCATGATGCGGACAATCTCCCTACGGTACTCATCGATCTTCTCCTTGAGTTCAAAAGCCCTTCCGTTGCCTTCGGGGTCGCCCATCATGTAAGCGGTAGGCTTGTTGTAGTTGTCTCTCGACTTGATTTTGGAGGTGTTGATGTTGTAAATCAAACGCCCGTTGTACTGGATGGTGTCCGGGTCTTTCAGCAGACCATGCTCAAGGGCATCGGCATAGTCCATTTCTTCAATCTTGCTGACCAGGTCCCACTTCATTGCTTCAAGGTAGTTGATCATCTCGGTGGACTTGTCGCGCAGCTGCTGGGCTTCTTGCCAGTAGGGGCCGACCTTTTCCGCGTCCAACGAGTACTGTTCCTCAAAAGAGGTATAACGTTGTGAGATTTGCTGCATCAGCGTGATGTTGGTTTCCTGGACGCCTGCGTTCACTGTGTCGAAAGCGTCGAGGATGTCTTTCGAGACATTCATGGCGAGAAGGGCGGTGTACACGAGGTACATCATGCCGATCATTTTCTGTCTCGGGGTTTCTTTTGCGCCTGACATGGTATCTTACTCCTTTTTAAATAATTAATTGAGTAGATTATGCCTTGATGTTCATGGCCGACAGCATGCCTCCGTAAACACCGTTCAGGGCGTTGAGGCGTGAGGCGAGCTGGTTGAATTGCTTGTTGAGCTCGTTGGCGTTGTTGGCAGAGGCATTGAGGTTGTCCATGTAGCTCGTCATGGTGGCGGCAAGCTTGGCAGAGGCGTTGGAGGTCTGTTCCATGCTTTGGAGCTGAATCTCGCAGATGGAGTTGAGCGACTGCATGCTGGTGGCCACTTTCTTGAGGGTGGCGGTGTCAAGAGCACTGAAGTCGAGCTTGGCCAGTGAAGCGGTCAACTGCTCCGAGCTTCTGTTGTAGTTGGCGGCGAAGTTGTTGATATTACGGGTGGCTTGTTCCATGGCGTTGGTGTAGTCGTGGGTGGCGGCCATAGCCTGCTCCATGGCATGGCTCATCTCAGGGGTGTTGACGCTACCACCGGCGGTGGTGCCGGAGGTGCTGAACTGGGTCCGCTGTTCACCGTCCCAGTCTTCCTCTAATTCCACAAATACATTGTCCCATTGATATTCCAAATGTTGGGGCTCAAATGCCGAAAGGAAGAAAATCAGAGCTTCCACACCCAAACCGAGACCAAGCATGAAGTCAGCACCAGGGATGTGGGTCAACTTGAAGTAGGCACCCACCATCACGATGGAAGCACCGAATCCGTAAACATAACCCATGAAGGTCTTGTAACCCTTGGTCTGCGTGAGGGCTTGGAATTTCTTAAATCCAGTTAGATTTTCTTGTTTTTTTGCCATGACAAATTGTTTCTTTAAAGAATGTTGTTTTATTTAAAATTAATCGATTAATAACTTTCCGTTTTCCGTTTTCCGTTTATCTATACACTCTCGACAGTCTCGGATTGTCGCCCTTGTTTCTTCCCATATACGGCTGGATGGTTCTGAATCCGATGTAGCTGCGTGCGGTATCCTGATATTCATAGTCGCGGGTGGTCACCTGGATGTAGTAGGCCACATCTTTCCATGAGCCGCCACGGATGACCTTGCGCTTCATGACCGGCGGGTCGTCTTCCTTGGCGTTGAAGTGGTAGTCGGGGTTCATATCCCACGTGAAGTTGTATGAGGTGGGGTCGAAGGCGCTGTTGGTCCACTCAGCCACGTTGCCGGCCATGTCGTACAAGCCGTAGTGATTGGGAGGATAGCAACCCACGATGAGGGTGCGCAGACCGCCGTCGGCGAGGTAGTTGCCTCTCAAAGGCTTGAAGTTGGCCAGGAAGCAACCCTTGATGTTGCGAGTGTTGGGACCGCCCCAAGGATAGGGGTTCAAACGGTCACCGCCACGGGCCGCCCATTCCCACTCAGTCTCGGTGGGGAGACGGAACTCCGATACCAAAGCGTCTTTGTTTTTGGCGTTGAAGCCGTTCTTCAGCTGGGTTCTCCAGGTGCAGAAAGCACGGGCTTGCTGCCAGGTGACACCCACCACTGGGTAGTTGTCGTAAGCCTGATGCCAGAAATAACGCTCGGTCATGGGGTCGTTGAACGAATAGGCATAGTCGTGAATCCAGCACAAAGTGTCGGGATATACGTTGATGGCCTCCTGACGGACATATACCGAACGGTCGGTGTAACCCTGCTTACGGTTCGACCAGGCACCCTTGCGGTCGGGGGTGATGCCATTGTCGGCCTCTCCAATCGAATAGTCGTTGGGAGTCAGGTCCTCGCCCTGGAACTCCTTCTTGGCAGCAGCGTGAAGGTCAACCCAATAATAGGAATAATAAAGCTTTCTGGTATCGATTTCCTTGGCGCGGAAATAACGCTCGTGTTCGGGAAGATACATGGGCTCCAAGGCCTCGCGGACATCCTGGTCCTTGCTGTTCCAGTCAATCTTTTCCTTCCAGTTCAGGATCGGAGGATCGTATTGTTCACCGTTCTTGGATTCGCTGATGGCATATACGTCAGGTTGGACATCTGCCAAAATTCTTCTAGCGATGGAGTCTCTCACCCAGTAAACGAACTGGCGGTACTCGTTGTTGGTGATCTCCGTCTCATCCATGAAGAAAGCCGAAACCGAAACGGTCTTGGGTTCGTACAGCATCGATGAGTTGATGTCTTCACCGCCTACACCCATGGTGAAACTTCCCATCGGGATGAATACCATGCCGTAAGGGTCGGGTTGGCTGAACGACGAGCTCGATTTGCGCACGCCCACCAGCTCTCCTTGGTTGCTTCTGCCACATGACGCAAGCAGCAAAGCCACGGAAAAAACAAACAGTAATCTTTTCATCTTCTTAAGATTCATATAGGTGTTTTTCTTCAGTTTATTCGAGGTCTAAAGCATTTAACCGACAAATTCAAAAATTATTGTATTCAACAGCGTTTTTTGTTGATAATTTTGTTCATAACTACAGATACCTCACGCTTCGGTAGTCTCTAGGAGTACGGTCCAGATCCAGTTTGAAGCAGTAACTTAACGAGATTTCATGCGAGCCGGGGATGTTGTATCCCATCGTGTTGATGTCGTAGGCATAGCCCAACACGAAGTCCTTGATGGTCAACCCCACCGTCAGGCCGACCGACTCTTGGGGACGGTAGTTGGCGCCCAACGAGAACACGTCGTTGTAAACCACCTTCATTCCTGCGTTGAGCTGAGCTGACGAAAAGTTGGTCATCACGTTGACCGAAGGGATGAACTTGAACACGGGCAACGATTCAAACATGAACGGATAGCCGGCCACGAAATACAAAGTGCGGTCGGTGGTGAAACTGGCGGCGGTCTGACCATCGCCCAAAGCCTTGCCGGTGGTGTTCAGCAGGTTGATGCCCGACACGCCGATGTATAACGACTCTGGAATCTGCCAGAACAGACCCGCGCTCACATCGAAGAGCATGCCGGTCTCTTCGCCAAGCTGGTTGAGCAAAGGATCGCCAGGATCGCCTGGGATGAGATGACCGAAGTCAACAGTGCGGTTGAGCAACGATACCGACAAGCCTACACCCATCACCGAACCGCCCATGTCGACATGGTAGGAGTAGCCCAAACCCACGTTGGTGTTCTTCTCGAACCCCAGCTGGTCATTTAAGACGGAGACGCTGATGCCGCCTCCCAAGGCCCTGATGGGCATGTCACCCGTCACCAGAAGGGTGGTGGGGGCAATCTCGGTACCCTCGGTGTCTTTGAACCCCGCCCACTGCTGACGATAAATGCCCAACACATTCACACCTTCGCTCAATCCGGCAAAGCCGGGGTTGATGTAGGTGTAAGAGTTGTTGTAATTGGTGAAGATCGGAGCCTGTTGCGCCTTGACTCCTGCAGCAGTGAGGAGCAAAAAGGCGAAGAGGACGATGGCTTTCAGTTTCGACATTGTAGGTGCGGTCTTTTGAAACAAGCGGCTAAATTACAAAAATATTGTTTTCAAACTCAAAAATCACCTGAAAAGTTTGATAATATCGTTGCCATTGGCAAAAATAACCAGTGCAAGAACCAGCGCCAGGCCGATGTATTCGGCAATCTCCATGAACTTGTCGCTGGGCTTCCTCCGGGTGATGATCTCGTAGAGCAGGAACAGGATGTGTCCACCGTCGAGTGCCGGGATGGGCAGGATGTTCATCACCGCCAAGGCGATGGAGAGGAAGGCGGTGAGCCTCCAGAACATGCTCCACATCCAGGTGTCGGGGAAGATCTTCCCAATCGAGATGAAGCCTCCCACGCTTTCGTAAGCCTTGGTGCTGGGGTTGAAGATGAGCTTCAGCTGTTTCCAGTAGTCGGCAATCTCCGAGAAGGTCTTGGAGAACCCCCTCGGGATGGCCTGCCAGAAGGTGTATTCGTGGGTCTCCAGGGTGAAGAACTCACTCAAAGGTGCCAGATACACGCCGATGACGCCTTCTTCAGGTAGGTGCATGGCCAAAGTCAGCGTGTCGAAACCACGAACCACGTCGACATTGATATCTTGGTCGCGGAACTGCTTGATCTGTTTGACGAAATCCTGATAATAGGGGGTGGCAATGTCGTTTACACCGATGATGTAGTCGCCCACCTGCATGCCTGCTTCCTTGGCCACCGACCCTTCACTGAAGTCGGACACCAGGAAAGGCACGCGGTAACTGATGAAATTGGCGTCTTGCTTGCTGAGCATCTTCGACGTGGCATCTTCGGGCAGGTGGATCACCTGCTTCTGTCCGTCGCGCTCCACCTCGATGGTCGTGGCGTCTTCCAAAATCATCTCCATCTGGATACGATAGAAGTCCTCCACGGGCTCGCCATTGACGCTCAAAATTTTGTCGCCATCGCGGAAACCGAACTCGTAGGCAAGGCTATCGACAGAGATGCCGTATTTGTTGACTTCGGAGGTGGGTAGGTATTGCTCTCCGTTGCTGGCAAGAAGGCCGATGTAAATTGTGATGGCCAACACCACGTTCATGAACACGCCAGCCACCATGATGATGAAGCGTTGCCAGGCGGGCTTTGAACGGAACTCCCAGTCCTTGGCGGGTTGCTTCATTTGTTCCTTATCCATCGACTCGTCGATCATGCCGGCAATCTTGTTGTAGCCGCCCAAGGGGAACCACCCGATGCCATATTCGGTGCTGTCGCTGGTGCGCCAGTCGTCTGGGGCGAGGGTGCTCAAATCGATGGGATCGTATTTCACCTGTTTCTTTCCGGCGGCGTCCCTGTATTCGGTAACGGTGTATTTCTCAGGGACATTCTTTGAGAAGAACTTCCAGCGGAGCTTGCCGTTCACCCGCTTCACCCTCAAGAGGGAGAATCCCCAGTCGAAGAAAAGGTAAAACTTATCGACCCTGACCTTGAATGCTTTTGCAGCCATAAAATGCCCCAATTCATGCACGAAGATCAAAATGGACAGCGCCAAAAAAAACTGTATAATCTTAACTAACACAACCATAAATTCTTAATTCTTAATTCTAAATTCTTAATTCTTAATTCCCATCTACTCTTCTCCTTTTTCAAAGTCAATATAGTCTGTTGGGTTCATCGGTGTTCCCTGACGCCAAAGTTCAAAATGCAGCAAGGGTTTGTTGGCAAGTTCTCCTGAGGCGCCCAGGATGGCGATGGCCTCGCCTGCTTTGACGAAGTCGCCTTCTTTTTTCAGCAGGGTGGCATTGTGTTTATAGTTGGAGAGGTAGTTGTTTTCGTGTTGGATGCCGATGGTGTAGCCGTAGTCGAGGGTCCAAGAGGCGTACACCACGGTGCCGTCGAGGGTGGCTTTGATGAGTTGGCTGCCTGTTGACACCACGTCCACGCCATAATGTCCCGATGACGGGTCGTAGGTCTCGACGACGGTTCCGACCAAAGGTGTGAAGAAGTTGGAGGTTTTTGGGTCGGTGGTCTGAGCCTCGGCGGGGTTTAGGCGGTAAAGGTTGGCTTCCTCGAACTCGGCTCGTAAGGCGGAGTCTTGTGGGGAATGCCGGAGCTCGATGGTGTCGGTGTTGATGCCGAGGAGGGGTGCGTAGATGTCGTGTTGGTCGAGGCTGTCATGGCTGAAGTCGTAGCCTTCGATCACCAGCTTGAGGTTGTTGAAGTAAATGTCTTTTCGTTGCAGTTCCAATTCGATGGAGTCGGCTCTGCGGTTCAGTTCGTAAACCTGGCGTTCGATGGAAGATTGGGTTTGGTAGCCAGGTAGGTATTCCTTGATGGGGGTGGTCGTGATGACCACGGCGGTGATCACCATAAGGACGAGCACGATGGCGAGGGTAATGAGGCTTAATTTCAACAGGTTGACCTTGAAGTCAACAATTGGCTCCATGGTCTCGTCGTTCGATACCAAGAAAGCGTATTTCCTGTTGAGTTTCAGTTTCTTTTTCTCTTTCTTTTCTTCTTGCTCGGCCATGATGGGGATTTTAACCTGCAAAGATACACTAAAAATAAAAATGCCAGCCCGTTCGGCTGGCATTTTTGATAACTATTCTTTTGACGGCTAGTGTTTCACCACTTTCTTGACACACAGTTTCCCTTCCTTGTCGGTAACGTTGATGAGATAGACACCTGCGGGATGTCCGCTGAGGTCGATGGCCGTTTGGTCGCCGTTGACTTGTAGCGATGTAACCTTTTGTCCCAGAATGTCAAAGACCTCGATTCGTTTGAGGTTCTCGCCCGTGACGGTGAAGACGCCTGTGGATGGGTTGGGGGAGAGTACGATGGGATTATTAATCGTTTGATGTTCGTCCGTTTCGGCGACGTTGATCCCACAAAAAACTGGCAACTGTTGATTGTCGAAGCCTATGGCAACATCGCACCAATCCAACAGTTCAGGATTACTTAAGAGTTCAACCTTGAAATTGAGGGCTTCGAGCAAATCGTCGGTCGTGACGGTGCCGTTTTCAAGCTCAAAGCCGATGGAGTTGACCAGTTTCCAATGCCCGCGGCCTTCCTCGACAAACGGACTGGTGTTGTAAAAGCCGCCTCCTCCACCGGGTGAATCGTCTAGTTGCATATAGTAACCGGTAAATGATGGGTCATAATTGCGAATTCGGTTGTAATAGCAGTTATGCACCTCGCCCATGTTGTCTTTGGTGATGCCGTTTCGATGGCCTCCATTGCCTGAACAGCCGGGATAGTTCATCATCTCACCGATGAATACGTAGCAGTTTTCGATCAAGCCATGGTTATACTCACCGACAAACCCGTATAACTCTGAATAGGTGAATTCTATCTTTTCAATGATTGCGGCGCAGTTTTGGATGACAGGCAGCGTTTCGTCGCCATTGTATATACGGTTTTCGGCGACAAAAGCACCTGAGTTGTGGCCATTCAGGTTCTCCAGCATGGGACAATGGACCATGCTGTTCGTAATGGTGGAACCGCTGTTTGAATAGACAAAGGGGACGTTGTAACCCCCGTGCATCTCGCATTCCACAAAACAACGGTCTATCAGGCTTTTTTCGACTTGGGTCGCAAGAAAACCCACGGGAATGTAATAACTGTCGAAATAATAAAAATAACCGTTGCGTATCACCACGTTGGAAAGCGTTGCCTCGAAAAGATATCCAAAAAAACCCAACTTGTCGAACCCATCGCACCATGTCAATTGAACGCCGTCAATGGTATGCCCGTTCCCTTTGAACGTACCTTTGAACGAAGGAACATCGTTTTTACCGCTGATGGGAATCCACGTTGCCCTTGACATTGCGACGTCGTTTTCGAGACTAATGGTGCGGCCCTCAAAGTCGTCAACCTCCTGCCCGTGCAACCCGTTGCTAAGCACCGAAACCCAAGCCATCGCTTCCGCCGTGTAGATGTGAACGTCGCCGTTTTCATCCACCACATAGCCGTCGGGTTGTTCGGTGACAATGTCTGTCCACAATTGTTCAGGAAGATCCCTGGCAACGCGGCTCACCACGGTAGTTGTTTCATAATACCAAATTGCCCCTGTTGGCGCAAATTGGCTGTTTTGTGCCCCGATTGTTCTAGTCAAAAAAAACAACATCAGGGAAAACGCTGTTTTTAATGCTGTTTTCATATTTTTGTTTTTCTTAGATGCGGCAATTATAATCATTTTTTTTAAAAAAAGTCGGCCATACGACCGACTTTTTACGTTTTCAACTTTCCGTTTACATCATCCCGTCCATTCCGCCGCCAACAAGATTGCTAGAATAGTGATGTGTTTTTTCATGGTGCTGTTTTTTTAAGTCTTATTCGTCGCAGTTATCTCTGCACCCTTCGTTCAATATTTCCATGCTGCTTCCGAATGGACACAGGAATTCTCCTTTTATTTCAACGGTTGGAGCGTTGAAGATGCAATGGTCGCCCACCGGTATGGTGAACGATCCCGTTGCGGGAGGAGCTACGGTGATTTTCTCGCTTGTGAGGTAATATGACAATGGAGTATTGCTGCTATCGTATGAAGTAAGTGTCAATTGGTCCTGGCAGGTACTGTTGGTGCAATGGAAGAAGTTCACCAAGGGGTCACCGATGATGGTGAGGCCAAAGAACCAACATAATTCCAGATCATGAGAATACTGTGTTTTCTTCCTCCACCAATCAACCAAGGCTTGGCCCATGGTTTCTCCCCGTCCTAATGATTTATTAAAATTCGTAAAAGGATACATACTGCCAGCTTTTGTGCTGCCAACGACACATAAGCCCTTGGTATTGGGAGAGTATATGTAATCACCTGCTAAAAAGGCATTTGAATTAGATGCTGCAGTCCACCGACAAGCATAACAGCAGAATAAATTAAAACCCAGGGCTTGAATTTCGTGGTTAAATAACACATTTCCTAAAATAGACTCATTCTCCAATTTGCCAAACTTACAATGGTAATAATAATCAGAATGACTGGCTAGTTGAATAAATTCGTATCTGTCATCACCTAATCGATTCAAATAATCCTCTTTTCCAAAAGAAGTAAGATTGTCGGAGTTAAAACTATCGTGATTGCCGTCTCCATAAAGAAACACTATGCTATCATTAAAGTAACTATAGCTTTTCCAAGGGTTATTTGTATAGGCTAATCCATATTTCTTATCAACGTGCTGATATCCAATCCAATACTTATGATTTTTATTCAAATACATTCGCACACCCTCAACTTCTCCAAGAAGATTCCCCATATTTGTTGTTGAGATTCTTCCAATAAAAATTTCAGGTTTCAAATCTCCTGAATACAAATTAAAGATATGATTGTTAGTTGTATCTGTCCAAACACCTGTTAAATCCATATAATACATGTCACACGGCCAATTTTTCAATGTAGTATCTGCCGCAAGATCATTAGCTTCATATTTAGCGGGAACAATATCACCAAAAAACACACAGCCATCTAATCCTGAATGATAACTAAGAATTAGATTCTTTATATCCTGACATGTTTCTTCATTTACCCATTCCATAATCAAATTACACCCGTATACATAATGAATATCATAAGCATATCTATCAATTTCATAATTCAAAACATCATATAACGTAGAGTCAACGATAATAAGTACCTTATGGAGCAGGTCTGCTTGGGTTGATTCTGGAATGTTCATTATTTGACCATGGTTGAACACCCCTCAGGTACATTTAGGTATCTCTCGTCGTCTATAGGTGTTGTTGCGTCTACATTGTTAAAAAGCCTCGTTAGGTTAACAATGTCTTCATCGTCAGTTTGGGCAATGGTTTTACAACAGAATCCTTGTAATAACAAGGCGATTAATATGATTTTTTTGATTTTTTTCATTTAATTATCTCCTTTTTTATTGTTTTATGGCCATCTTCGAAGAATACGCATAACAGCACTACGCCTTTAAAACCATGTAAATCAAGCGAAATTCGTTTCAAACCGTCATAGTCAAAGGGCAGTGCCTGTCCCAGGCAGTCATAAACCGATATGCTTTTTATCGGCTGCTTGGAAACTATTTCAACGATTCCGTTTGACGGGTTGGGAAATACCTGAACCTCAGGAGAATGCGATTCTTGAACACCCTCGAATTCCACCGAGGTAATGTCGATGACGTTTTTTAGGAAATATTGGTTGTGATACCATTTGGAAACCATGCCGGTAGCAAGGAAACTATCGCCAACATGAATCGTGCGGTCGCCAACAGTGATATGGTCGGCGACGGAAGTCTCGTAGATATAGGGTTTCAAATAGTAAATCTCGTTGTCCTGAGTGCAGACCGCAAGCGTATTACCAAAATAAAACAGGTTCTCCTCGACGACCAATGTGCATTGAAGAGTTTCCTCGTGTTCCTCGAACTCCACCTGGGTGATATAGGCGCGATAGTACGGATTCAAATAGTTGTCGACGAACATGCTGCCATAAAAGGTCGCTATGACCTGCTGCATGGTCACTTGGACGGTGTCGTCCCCAACAACATAGTAACCGAACTCGAACTGCCCGTTTGACCCATGCGGGTTTCTAAGATAGTAGTATTTGTTATCGTTGTTATCGCTATAAAATGCCATCGAAACCCCAGGCAAAGGCGGTCCAACATTGACATACGGCATGGGACCGTCGCCAACGCCTCCGACAACGACCTTTTCTGTGTTGGAATTTATCTTAATGGCCTCAATGGCAGTAAAAGGATTCCCAAAAATATCATGGCAAACAAACTCAAATCCGAAAACCTCCACAGAGTCGCCTTCGTTGAAAACGGCATCGTTGATAAAAGTGCTTTGGAGGTTCCTTTTTTGCATTATGCAGCGGTGTTCCTCCCAGCCGTACAACGACAAGAACCGTGTTTCGCCAAAGGGCGACGAAAGGAACAGTTCGTTTTCCATGGTGAGGATGCCCGTCCTGCTCACATCCTCAACGTCGTACGGCAGGGCATCTGCCAGCTCTAAAACAATGAATGAATTGCCGTTATAGTCAGTCAAGGTGTTTTCTTTTCCAATAAAGAGATACCTTTTGTGCTGCACCAGCTGTCTTCCGTTTACAAAAAAGGGCTCTTCCGTTTGGAGCTCACCGTTGATGGTAAGATAATAACTGGACATGCCATTATAATGATAAAACCCGGCCGCCGTGATGGTATCGGGACCCGGATAGGGAATGGCGGCATAATCAAAGAAACCAAGGACTTGAAGACGATCTGAACCAAGATACTTGCTAATGTCAAAGACACGAAAAGCATCGGCGTTTTCATCCTCCATTTCCAATATGTTTCCCACTACTTCCATTTCAGAACCCACAGGGATGGTGTCGTAGTGAACAACCAGATCCTCCAGATAGGGATTGGGCCAGTAGCCATCCACCATCACATAATAGGTCTCACCTTCAGAGACAATGGCAAAGCGGCTGTCGCACACGTTCTGCTCAAAGTAGGGCGCGGCAACGCGGCTCACCACGCCGGTGATGGTGTCCTGGGCGAAACCCCGAACAAGCACCGTCAGCAGAAATGTTAGAATAGTGATATTTTCATCGGCAAAAACCGATATTTGAGTTTAATTTTAGTTTATTGTTATTGTTTATTTATTTAGAATATATATATAAATTACAATAAAATATATAAATATATTAAAATAGTTGTCTGAAAATTTGGTCAAGTGGTTGACTTACCTTTTCCGCTTAGCAAATTTACACAAATCTTTCAAACAATTCTTCATCGAGACCATGATTTGTTATCTTTCCATAACCGGACGCGTCAACTTCAGCCAGATGGCCAGGTTCGGCAAGTCGTGCGAGAGCCGCTTCCGCCAGAACTTCAAGAGAAAGTTCGACTGGGTGGCGTTCAACACCGGCCTGGCATCCCGTACCGAAGGACACCTCAGGGCGATAGCTATCGACCCGTGCTACATCCCCAAGTCGGGGCTGACCCTCTCGGGCGAGGATGTCAAGCTCCTCATCCACAACACGGTAATGGTCAAACGAATATTATCAACGTTCGGAAAAACACCGAACTTGAACTTAAATCAGGAAATTTTCAAAGAACTATTGTTTTATGGCGTAAAATCCGCCGCTTAATAATCAAAATTTTAACGAACTATTGTCTTTCAATTACCCACTACATAAATCTCCAGATCAGGAATGCTGTGAGGATTGAACGTGGCGTCGAACAATGTGGTGCGGTCGATATAGAGCCGTTCCAGCATTTGGCAGTTGATCATGTTGGGGATGACAAGCAGGCCACCGCTGCCTGCCACATTGAGTTCCTTCAGCTCAGTGAGTTGGGCCAGGCTGACGGGCAGTTCTCGCAGGAGATTGGTCCCTATGTAGAGAAACTCCAGCGACTTCAGCTCTCCGATGTCGTTTGGCAGGTGATGGAGCGCGTTGTGGGTGAGGGAAAGGTATTCCAGATTCTTTAACTTGCATAGCTCTTCCGGCAGTGAGTCGAGGCTGTTGTAGTCCAACTCCAGCTGTCTCAGGTTTTTGAGTTGGCCTATCTCAGGGGGCAGTGATTTGAGATTATTATGTTTTAGAGAGATGATCTCCAGTTCGGCAAGCTCGCCGATAGTTGGTGGGATGTAGGTGAGATGGTTGGAGCTGACGACCAGTTTCTTAAGGTGTTTCAATTGGCCGATTTCCTCAGGCAGCGAGTCGAGGCCATTGCGGAAGAGGTAGAGCGTTTCTGCGTTGGGGTTGGCGTTGATTTTCTCCGCCAGACGGCTGGCGTTGCGGTACATGATGCGGATTTTCTTATTGCCTTGTGTCGGATGCTTGACCGAAGCGCATGAGAAGCACGCTAGTAGAATAGCCATCGCAAAAATGCCAATGCCTAGTTGGTAAACGGGACGGAAGCAATTGAGTTTTTTCATGTTATTCTATTATTTTTTTGCTTTTCTTTTTTTCCTTTTTTACACCATCCACCCTCACGTTGCCCAGATGGTCGGTGAGGCTGTAGCTGGTTCTCCATTGTATGCCGAAGGGTGTTTCCATAGGTAAATTGTCTCTTTATCGCCTTCGAGAGTTCCCGTTGGTTTTCAAATTGTATATTTTTTTTGAATGTAAATTTACATCTATACACCAATCAACGCCGTCTCTAAAACCAAAAACTCTTGAGGAAAGGTCTTTAAGCCGTTTGTGCTTATGAAATAAAATCAATACAACCACCTCATGGTTTTTGTTCAAATATCCCACATATTGCCTGTGATATTTATTTAAGTTCTTTTGAACAATATCAGGATTGTTTGTATGATTAATATGGATATAGTTTTCTATTGAGTCTTTCAGTATTTTTTCAGCCAAGTCAATCTGAGATAAACTCAGTGTAATCTGATTATAATCTGGAGGGAAACTTCCAACCCCAAATGTATTGTCAAACGAGTATCCTTTATACTGACACCTATTGATCTTGGTGACAACTCCTTGAGCTTTTATCGAATAGGAATCCAGACAATGGTCATAAAACTTTTTTTTATTAATCGGGACGTTCACATACCCAAGACTAATATTCCCCACCAAGATATCGCGCCAGCATAATGAGTCTGAGCTTTCCCCTGACAGCTCGAATGTGTATGGCAGGTTATACAGCAACTCCTTCCCATATTGTTCATATAACGATTCTAACAATTGCTTGTTTTGAAACCGATAATTATAAATGCTGTCGCCTAACAATTTGATATTTTCAGTGTTGGGATTATAAAAATAGTCTGAAATATAGAAAAAAAATGATGAGTCTTCGTAATAATAGCGATGTTCCCTCTCTGTTTCGCCGGAAGAAATGATCCACTCCTTATATCCTTGGGGTATTCTCAAGGAACAAATCGGCTTGTTTCCATATCTGTAGCAAACAGTTGTAAGATTTGTGTTACAAGACACAAATAACAGCAAACTTAGTATTGACAGTATTCTTTTCATAGCTAATTGGAGATTACCATGGTAAAGGGAGCGGTTCACCTGTCGTTGGTAATTCAGTCCCGCATGGGTTCCAAACAACTTTTCCTCCAGCGCCACCTTCTAGCCCTGTCGTTATTTCAAGTAAGTATCCCTTTTCAGGGTCTGTTTTGATTTGGTTTGCAAAAGCTTTAACCCAATCAATTTTAAATGGTTTAAAATCATTGTCTCCTTCGGATATAGTAAACATGTTTGAGGATGATTGGAGTGCCGAGATCATTTCATCACCGACAAAGCTTTTCCTAATTTCACTAATAGCGTCCATGAACTGTGTTAAAAAACAGCTTCCCCCTTCAAAAGCCGTTCCGTCTGGATTATATAACTTACCGTCAAAATAATTCACGGTTTCACCTATCTCCAGTCCATTACCATACATTATGGATATACTGTCCCCATACAAATCGTAGGCATTCATCGGATTATTCCCGCAATACCCATACGGACTCAACCCATAGTATTTCTCGGCCAGCGGGTCTGTGGAGAGGAAACGCCCAATCACCGGGTCGTACATCCTCGCATCGAAGTCGTACCATTCAAGAGACCTGCCAGCTACAGTCTCGTCCTGTAGCTCTTTGCCGCCGTAGAGGTGGTGGTTGGGTCGGGTGCTGGCGTAGTCGTTGCGGCGCATGGTGTAACCGAAGGGATAGTAGTCCGTCTGTTGCAACAGCTCTGCCTGACCTCCGCTATGCGCCACGAACTCAGCCCTTACGTTGCCCAGATGGTCGGTGAGGCTGTAACAGGTTCTCCATTGTATGCCGAAGGGTGTTTCCATAGGCGTAATCCTTCCGAAGGGTGTAAAGATACAAACTAATTCGTTGTCCTCAATGACCTAAATCACCAAACTGCCAAGAAAAACGGGGGAAACCCTTAAGTGAGTATAGCATAAAGTAATTCTCATATTCTTGTTCTTTATTTGCTTCAGATTGGAAGTATGTATATTTATAAGTTGAATCTAAATGTATATGCACGACAATGGGAACGTCTTCTTTGTTGTTTCTACTAGTTCTATCCCCAAGAATATGTAATGTTGAATCGCTGTCTATATATATATATCAACAATACAACCCCAATAAGTTAATAGATAGTTTTTTTTAGGAGGCGTTAGTCCTTTGTACTTGTATGGTAGTATATAACAATTCCAGCATGTAAAATCACGATTTCCGACATTTATGAATCTACGCTTTTCGTAAATTATCATACCTGTTATGGCAATGATAAAGATGATTATCGCAGCAAATAGCAAACAACCTTTCAAACAACCTTTTATATGCACTCTTTCTCTCATAATATTATCGTTTTAGATGTGGTATTGACGGAGTGAGCTGTTTCTTTCTTTCGATGTCGTAAGATCTCTGCTTAATACCCGCATCGAATCCTAATCTTTGGGCGGCCTGTGACACTTGAGGTTCGGGGGACCACTCTCCTTTTAATAATTTTCTCGTCCCTGTTTGATATGCGTCAAAACCAATTCGAGTCTCATTCCAAGAAAGACCGTTGCGTCCAGACACAAATCCAGCTGCATAATTCCCAATATCACGCGCAGTACCATAAACTGTATAGTTTTCATTTTCCGTTATGGGCATGCCTCTATTGGCATGTTTTTCTAATGTCATCCCGTTGGGAATTGTTTCGCTAGTTTTAAAATCATACTTACCTTCATGAACCGCATTCGGGATATAAGTTAAAAGGTTTGGGTCTTCATTTTTTATTTGTTCCAAGAAATCTCGTCCTGAGTTATTGTTAGGGTCAATGACGGCTCCGGTTATTACATTGCCTTGGTCTGAGAAAAATGAATAAGCAGTCACCATTTGGCCTAGTATTTCGCCAGTTCGTATGCCGTCTTCTACGATATATATATTCAAATCGTCATCAATTACGCCATTTTGAACCACATAATTATTATTATTATCGACACTAACCTCTATGTGGTCAATAGACCATGTCCCTGTTGGATCAACAAACCTTAATGGATTGTTCCACATGGCGTTGTAGGGAGTCCATGACAGAGCGTCATTGGCCAGCGGGTCTGTGGAGAGGAACCGGCCAATCACCGGGTCGTACATCCTCGCCTCGAAGTCGTACCATTCAAGAGACCTGCCAGCAACCGTTTCGTCCTGCAGCTCCTTGCCTCCGTAGAGATGGTGGTTGGGGCGGGTGCCGGCGTAATCATCGCGCCGGAGGGTGTAGCCGCGGTCGAAGGTACAGGTGACGTTGTCGTAGCCGAAGTCGGAGGTGTTGCGCCGGCGGCCCCAAGGGTCATAGCTCAACCGCTCCACGGTGTTGCCGTGGATAACCGCCGCAAGGCTGCCTTGGTGGTCTTTCGGCATGTAGTACATGGCTCAAAACTAATTAAATACCTTTAAATACCATAAACTCTGCACCAGAGGCACAAGTGCTTTGAAGTATTTCAAACCCCATTTGGTTTATTATACCATTATAATATAGCGAATCCAGTTTCCTATCGGTACATCCCCAACCTTTTAACACGGATAAGTATAAATAGTATTGATTAGTAGCCAAAACAATAGAGTCTTCATGATATTCCCAATCAATGTTTTTCCAAACGGAATCTACGGCACCTGCGTTGTTGGCAAGGAAATTTTCCAAAATATCGATGATCTCCTGCAAATAACGATTTCTTTCGGGGATGTCCCCTTCGCTTTGACATTTCATGGCATGTATTCTTCTGCGAATCACAGGTTCGTAACATGAATAATTGTGACCAACAAAACTGATGGAATCCATAAATGAGATTGCTTTATCGTACTCCTGTTTTCCGCACAATACAGCTAACTTACGAATCGACAGATCGTATAGTTCTTCCTCACATCTCGGTAACGCCTCGTCAATAAGCATCAAGGCCGAATCCAAACAATTATCATAGCCTTCTAAATAATAACGATGATAGAAATAATAACCGGACCATTTATTACATGAATCGCAGAAATTGTTGCTGACAATTTTCAATGAAGTCCGTTGAATACAATTAGTCAGGCAACCTGTTAACAGGAATAAAACAATAAATACAATAGATTTATTCTTCATACAGAAAATAATATTTAAAAGTGAACTGTTTTGGAGTGTGTTTTGGTTTGCTCAAATCCCATATCATCTCGACAGGATGCGATTGGATAAGCATGTTCCTATCAACCGAAGCTGCTGAAATTGTAGCTTTAATAAAGTTGCTTTCATTCAAAAGATCTTTCGCTGGAACTATTATCGACGATGTTAAATATTCATATCCTTTTGTTCCAATTCTCGATTCAGAATCTTTTGGAGCCTTAAGATAGTTTTCTTGTATTTGACTCGCATACAGCAATCTTGCGACTCCTTTGAAATCCATCGAGCGTGACGATTGAGAAAAATGGAAATTGAATGTGATTCCTTCAAAAGTCTTTCCCTGTTTGTTTGTGCCTGAAGCCTCATCTGTATTAAAGTTGACTTTAACAGAGGTTGTCAAGTATCCTTCAACTTGATCTGTTGGAATTGTCGGAAAAAGCCATGGTGATTGGTTTGGATAAATATTTCCATTATGATCGGACTTCTCTCTTATTCCATTTAAAGAGAAACCAGACCTCGTCATACTAATTTTATCGTATTTCTCATGAAGCCCATAATATTTCAAAATGTCTTTGTCGTTGGGGCCGATGTATGTTCCTCCCTCTGGGGTGTTTGCCTCACTGGTCACATAATCATCCCAGATAATGACTCCATTTTTCTCATACCAATCTACCACATACCCGCTCGGATCGGTAAACCTCAACGGGTTGTTGAAACAGTAGCTGTATCGGTTATAGGCTTGCGAGCTTTGCTCGTCCTGGATCACCACGTCGGGCGAGAGCATGCGGCCAAGGATGGGATCGTAGAGACGGCCGTTCATGTTAATCAAGTCAAACTCGTCATAGTGCTCGTGAAGGGTGTAGCCTCGGTCGAAGGTGTGGCTCACGTTGTCGTAGCCGAAGTTAGTGGTGTTGCGCCGGCGGCCCCAAGGGTCGTAGCTCAGCCGCTCCACGGTGTTGCCGCGGACGACCGCAGCCAGGCTGCCTTGGTGGTCTTTCAGCGTGTAGTGCATGGTTCCTCCGTTAGATGTGCTTACAAAGATAGCGAATAATCCCGTGGCGGAGGTGAGATAGTGCAGTTTTTTTGTTACACCGTTCTCGGTGACGGTCTCGTAGAGCGAGGTGAAATACCGTTTCGTCTTGGTAATCCTGCCGTCAGTAAACGATTGGGTGACCCGCTGCCGGTCGATGTCGTAATTGACGGAGAGTGTGTCAACGTCCTGGCGGATGGTGTCCAGCTTGTCGAACGAGGTGTAGGCGACGTACTGGTCGGCAAGACGGTCGATGATCGACGGGTCAGGTTGCATTTCCGTCACTGCGTAAGGATTGGTCGCATGTTCATATGCATAGGCTCCACTCCCGTCCTTACCCGTGATGTTCCCGCGGATGTCAAACTGATACACCTCACTGATATTGGTCAGCATTCCCGGCAAATCCGATATGGTTGAGGATGTCAGGCGGTTGAAACGGTCGTAGTCGAAAGTCTCCCTCAGATTGAGAGTGGTGTCGGTGCGCCATTCCAAGTTGCCCATTGATGTCCACGAACAGGCCTGACCAAACAGCGTTTGGCCGTTCTTTCGGGCGCTGATGCCTGTCGCCAGGCCAGAGACGGGATCGTAGCCATAGGCCACGCCGATGTTGCCTTCCGTGAATTCAGTGGTGTTGCCCCAACGGTCCGTGGCTGTCGCCTGCCATATCACAGTGTTGCTGGCAGCATTCGTCACACGGTCCATGAAGCCATTGCGGTCGTAGTGCCATTTGAAATTCTTCCCAGACGGATAGGTGACGGCGTTGCGCCGGCCAAGGGCGTCGTAACCGTAAGCAAACATCCATTCATCCTCAAACCCCACCTGCTGTCCTTGCTGGATTAATCTTCCCAGACGGTCGTACGTATAGCGTTCCGACACGGTTGGGCCAGAAACGGGTTCGTAATAGGATTCCGATAAGGTGCCTTTGAAGGCAACATCATATTGCCAGTGCGAGTAGCCGTTAAGACCGGTCCTCGTTACCATGCGGCTAAGGGCGTCGTAGGTGTATGTTACAGTATCCCGCGGTGTCGCACTGTAGGTCATCTCGCCGAAGCCGTTGTAGTCGTATGTGAGCTGTCCCAACGAAGGATCGGCAACAGTAGCGGGATTCTTGTTCACATCGTAGGTATAGGTAATGGAGGTGGTGTTGTAGTTGCCCACCGTGGAGGTTTTCAACTTGCCGTCACCATAGCGTACATAGTCGATTTCGACGGGACTGCTGTCGGAATTCCCGAAGTCGGATACCTTGGTGACTATTCCGGCGGGGTTGTAGGTCAACGTCCTCTTCTGCCCGTCAAAATCCCGTACCGTCTCGCTCCATCCGTCATAGGAATGTGTCATGAAGGAACCGTTGGGGTTTGTCGTATTTATGTTTCTGTCAAGATAATCGTATTGGTAGACAGAAAACAAAGGAGTTTCATTCTCGTCTGGATAATAGGGAGCCGACATGCTGTCGAGCAGCCCTGTGACATCGTGGTAGCGGTAGTCCACATAGACTTTCTTGTCGTCCATTGTCCAACTAACCTCACGCAGTTTGCGCCGGTGCTGGTCGTAGAATGTGTATTGTTCCCGCTCCCCCGACCGCTTGCGCCAGATGAAGTAGACGGGGGCTCCGAAATCGGGGGTGTCGGGATGATAGGTGTCCTGCAACGGATGACCGACCCATCTCATTACCTGCTCCTCAAGGATCCCTGAAGGCAGTTCCGTCTTGATTAGATCACAAAGGTAGTCATAATGATATTTCGTGGTAAGCCCGTTGGGGTCGGTGACGCTGTCGAGCAGCCCCGTGGCCTCATGGTAGTAATAATGCGTCGTATGTCCCATGGCGTTGGTGAAGGCGGTCATGAACCGTCCGTCTGCGGAATATGTGTATGTTTCCCTCCTTGGACTGCCGTCGCCGATATCGCTTGTCACCGTGTCGAGATTGCCGAAACCGTCATAGCCGTAGGCTTCTGTCAGCTGCTTTCCTGAGTTGGGCTCTGTGACTTTGGTCGTATGCCTACCGTGGGTCATGTCGTTCTGGTAACTAGTGTGGCGCACCACTTGGTCGGAAGCGACACCTGTAAGGCGTTGGGTTACCGTCTCACTTTTTGGGATGCCGATAATCCAACGGTTCTGGGTGATGCTGTTTTCATAAGTAGTCTCTGTTTTTTCATAGTATGGGTATGTTGTCGTGGTATTATCACGGAAACTTCTCTTAAAAGAAGTGACGTTGCCATAACTATCCTTTACAGTTACCGTTTGCTCATATTTTAGAGGAGAGCCGTCGTTTCTGACGGTCAGGACGCTCGACAAATAGGGTGAAAACACTCCGTTGGGAATTTGTCCCAACTCACTGGCAAAACTATTGTTGTCCTGGATGGAATAGGTGTATTGGGTACTTTGATGTTGTAGAAGGTCGTTGGAATTGTATGTCCTAAAGTGGTACGAGGTCGTTGTTTCTGGAAGCAAAACATGGTACGTTTCGTCTAACGTGGCATTTCGGACCGTGATGATGTCGTGCTTCGGAACCTGTCCCTGTTCTCTGGCCCAAATGGTCCCAAATCCAAGAAAACCCCGGCCTCTTGTGTGGTAATATGGCCATGAATAGTGGTATCTGGTCAACCTGTACTTTTTTCCGGGATTTTCTCCGGCTCCGTCGTCCTTCACTTCCTTAGCAACGTGTTCCACGATGTTCATGAAACCATTGAATGGCAGGACGGGTGTCAATGCCCTGCCGATTGCTTCCAATCCGGAGATGTTTTGGTTTTGGACGAACTGATACGAAACCGGCCTGTATTTGATGTCTGTGGTTGCTCCAAGACTGGTGACGATCTTTGTGACTGCCCGTGTAAGACTGTCGGGATAAAAGTTTCCGGTATTATGCAGGAAAGCGCAGAGATTGGCATGTCCAGATGCGTTGTCTATGCGACTGTATAGGATTTCGTTCGGAGAGGTCCCCTTGTGGTTGCCCAAAATAGGGAGAAAGACATTACTCGTCGTGAACAATTCTTGGTTGGTTACAACGGAATCGATGCAGCGGTCTTCTTCTTGTGTAATTCCGTTTTCGGTCCAGGTCCTCAAATTGCGTATCCTCCTGACGCTGACGCCTTGGCTTTGCGGCCTGATCAGATAATCCCTTCTGAAGACGCCCCTGTAGGTGTGGTCGAGGAATTGGGTTCCGGAAGGCCTGTCGAAATCCTGCTGCAAGGTGATGCTCACATCGTCGCATCCGTCGTGGTCGAAGTCGGACACCACCGCGAACGCCAGCGAGGATGCGTTGTCTTGGGTGACCACGAAGTTGTCGGTCACAATCTCGCTGTCTGTCATCAGTCGCGCCGAAGTGAACATGCCATTACCTTGGGAGAAATAGAACCGCCATTCCCCCGTGCACATCAACAGGATGTCTTTCTTCCCGTCTCCGTTGAAATCTCCGCAACAGAGCCTGTGACATGAGTTTGCGAAATAATTTTGTGACAAATCTGAAATGATTGATTTGGGAGCGTTGAAGCCGTATTCGCCGTTGTTTTCCCAAATGCTAAAATAACGTCCATGCAAAGTACTTCCAGTTTTGTTCAGAACGAGTATTTGGTCTTTCATATCCCCGCTAAAGTCCGCGACGATTATTTTTTTGTTTCCCGTTATCTCGTTGTTGTTGTCACTGACATCTTCGGAGAACGCACCGTTTGACGTGCTCATTCTCACATAAAGGCAATTATTGAATAGACATAACAGGTCGGAAAGGCCGTCGCCGTTGAAATCCCCTGTCTGGAAACTGTTTGAATCAAAACCGTCTGGAAAAGAGAACAGGTAAGGCAAGGGCGTTTCCACCAAACCCCCATCACCATTAGGTTTGATCAGAGATATTTTGAGATGGTTCGATGACGTATAGACGCAAACGATCTCGTCCAACCCGTCACCGTCCGTATCCGCTGGCATGAGGGCATGGATGAATCTACCGTCTGTGAAATTTTGGTTGACCGTGTAGCAGTCATATTGATGATTTGTCGAATTATAGGAATAAGCCTGTCCAACCTCTCCTATGGTGTTATTGCTTCTGAAGACATTGAGATGGTAGTGAGGAGTCGTATTTTCGTTATACATGAAGTGAACGATGTCGTGCTCGCATTTCTGCGACCCTGTCATTTTTTCGTTTTCAAACCGGACTGCGAATGCCGTTTGCTGGTGCCATTGGTATACATAGTCGTAAGCCACGCCCAAGTCCACGGCGCTTCCCGCCTGCTCGCACTGGAGGTTGTGGCGTGTTTTGGACCACACGAACTTCAGGGGGATGACTTGGTTGTAGCTTCTTGTCCCGCCTGGATAGTCGTGAAACTGCTTCTCGACATAGGCGAGTGCTCTTATGTTCCAATCGAGCGTGGTATATGTCAGGTTGTATCGGATGATTCTTTTTTCACCGAACCAACATTCGATGTTCGACAGCTTTCTGGTGACCCTGCTGAATCCGGCATTGCAGCTCATATCACCGGGTTGTGAGAACCATTTTTGGGGACAGTCCGGCCGGGCATCATTGGCGTCATAGACTAGCCTGATCTCATACGCGGGTGTGTGCCCCGTCCTTCCCGTGTATTTAATCTTTGTCGGGTAAAACGCTCCGTCCGCCCTGTCGTTCCCGTATTCATATTCAATAAAGTTCCCATAAGTGTCCTCCACCTTTGAGAGATGCCACTCAATCGGCTCCGAGATGTCCTGCTGAAGATAATACTTGGCGGTGTAGGTGTATGCCGCACCGTCCCTCTTCAACACCTTGAATCCGCCCGACATTGGATAAACAACCGAATAATCGTAGATCTCAGGGTAGTAACAGGTTGCCCCGTTGATTGTTCCTTTTCTCAGAATCACTCCGTCCAAAGAGAGTTGGTCTTCGTTCGAAAACTGTACGGAGTGACATTCGTCGTTGTACTCGTAGGTATACGGCACCCTTGATATCTTAGACATGCCCCCGAGGCTCCACCCCAGACCGAGTATGCCGTTGCCCGACTGGCTGTTGTACTCCAGGCTCAAATGTGGTGTCATTCCGTTGATTCCCTCGGGGAATTCCAATGGGATGCTGATCGTCGCCGCTCCGTTCTCATTGACATGGAAATCCATCGGGTAAAAGCCGAGGCGGCCTGTTATGTCGTGGTCCGCTGGAAAGAATTCGTCTATGCCGTAGGTACTTGGAGCATTGTAATAAGGATACGACTCCAAGAAAGAATGGTTACCCCGATCCGGCTCCGAATGGAACCCTGTTTTCAGGTCGATGTAGTCGTTGGCGTAGTATTCGTGGCTCTCGGTGGGTTCCAATGTCGAACTCAGCTCGAAGCTCTCCCCGTGGTGGATGTTCTGCGCCTGCGACACGAAGGCGCACAACGCCAGTGCGGCTGTCAACAAGGCCGCCGCGGCCCGTGTGGACGTTCTCATGGCTCAGGCAGGTTTTAACGTTTGACGATCTTCCAGGTCTTGACAGAGTCACTTGACGAGAGGCGCAACAGATAAACGCCCGCGGGCTTGCCACGAAGGTCGAACTCCTCCGTCATGCCTCCCACTTTGCGTTCCTCGATGGCCTTCCCGTCGACGGAGCACAGCGTGGCCGTGGCGTCATTGGGAATCTCCTCCCCGCTGAAGGCAAGAAAGAAGCCTCCCTCGGTCGGGTTCGGGAAGAGCATGGTCTCCACGCCCGCGAAGCTGTCGCTCAGAGAGGCTTCCCATTGGGACGCACCGCCCTTGGCGCCTCCCGTGCCTTTATCCCCGTCCACCCTCGAGAACTCCAAAGTTCGGCTCGTGCGGTTGCCGCAGGCGTCGTAGCCGAAGCGCACCGTCACCAGGTCGCGCAGCGAGTCGATCTCCCGCTGCTGGCGTATCGTGTAAAGCGTCAGTTCCTCTATCTTGCCCAGCAGCACGGAGGTCATCACGGCCAGGTCGAAGCCCCCGGCCTTCACCTCGGCCTCGGAGGGGATTCCCGGCAGATGTCGGTGCTCGGCCACGTATTCCTCCACGTCGTCGAGCGTCATCAGGGGGTAGTCCCCGTCGAACACGCGGTCCTGCCAGTCGTTCACGTCCTGGATGTGGACCTTGGTGGCGATTATCCCGCCGTCGACGGCCAGGGCGTAGTCGCCGGTGGTGTTCTCGGTGTTGACGCCCACCCTGCCGTTGAGGGTGATGGCGCCGTTGGTCTTTACCGACAGCGCGTCGCGCCAGTTGGTGATTTCAACACCACGAGGCAATTGGTTTACAGCCGTACGGAAAAGCATTTCGTTATTGTTGAACTCGATAGCATACGATGAGCCTTCTGTGTATCTGTAACAAGCTTCTGCTGTACGGTAAGCATTCGAATAAATGGCTGGATTACCTTGAGTTGTGGCAAAAAACCTTCTGTTCCCCGAATAACCGATTGAAATCCCATTCCCCGTAAGATTGACGTTTGATCCATGCAGCCCCAGCTCGTTATTAGAAGCTGTCACATCCATGCTCCCGTTGTTATTAACGATGATTTTGTGGTTGTCGTCAGTCATCTTTATTAAAGAGCATCCTTTGTTTTTTCCAGTGGGTTGTAAAAAGACAGCCGCGTCTTCAAATTCATCAGATGCAACGTGTAATTTCGCCTGAGGAGAAGTAACATTTCCAACACCAATTTTCCCGGTGTTATGGGATCCGCTGGCGCGTGAAATGAACAAAGTAGGCAAACAGCTGCCTGTGCCTAACATTATACCAGAAACATTGCTTACTAAAGGCGCATTATTATTTGCTCCAGAACCAATTACAATGGAACCGTTTTGGTTTGCTTGTGTATAAAAGCCCAAAGAAAGACTGTTGGCTCCTGAAGCATTTGCCATATTTCCCATCGCATAGGC
This sequence comes from uncultured Bacteroidia bacterium, assembly GCA_902801465.1. Taxonomy (GTDB): domain Bacteria; phylum Bacteroidota; class Bacteroidia; order Bacteroidales; family F082; genus Limimorpha. The sequence goes on from CADCIH010000009.1 coordinate 186,290, forward strand.
GTTAGATTGCGTTGCATAACTCATATTGCCATAAGCAAATGAGCACGCTCCTTGTGCATAAGATTTGTGCCCTCCGGCAAATGAATAATAACCAGTCGCATAGCAGGTGTCGCCAATGTTGGATGATACTGATGCCGATGAGGAGGAACCGCCCCTAACGTGGACACCATACTGCACCTCATGTTGTTGTGCATGCAATCCCAATGTCAATAATAGAGCACAAGCAATCATTATAGTTTTTATAATTGAATATTTTTTCATACTATATTTCTTTTCATTCTTTCACAAATCTATCTTTAATTAAATCTCTATCGGCATTATACACCCGATAGACATACGCTCCTGTTTTCAACGCTGAAACGCCCAAGGTAAGCACATCGCCCTCGCCTCGAATAATGCGATCCATGCAAATATGTCCCCAGGCATCTGTAATCTGAATATGATGCTCCTTGTTTCCCATCATCAAGCCTGAAATGTCGATGTTCAACTCATCCGTGGCAGGATTGGGATAGGCCAATGCCTTTATCGTTTCTCGCGGAACTTTCTTTACACTGCAAGGAATGGGATTGAAGTCCTCACGAGAGAAACGGATGATTTTAACGATGGGTTCGTCATAAAACAAACCATCGCCTTTGATACAGAGCACGCACCCCCCGTCGTTGGTGGGAAATATTGCTCTAACAAAGTAATTCAGCTCATCCCATAGTTCCACCTTTCCCAAAATTTCCAACTCTGTGCTCAAAAGATAGGCGTGGGGATAGAGCGGATAAAGCCAATTCACCGTGTGGCATCTCGTCCCTACGTAAACGGTGCTGTCGTTGGCGTAAGCCATCCCTCCATAGGCGTAAAACAAAGTATCTGGCTTATTGATTTCAACTTTCTCAAAGATCGCTCCTTCACGATTCATTTTTCCAATAAGCAAGTGTGGCTTGTTTATGTAGTGATCCGTATCGCGTTGGTCAGCTACTAGCAGCATTTCATTGGCATTATACCAATAACCCACATGAGGGTTGCTGACATATCGATCCATTTCCCAGGGAGAAAAGCATGTGTCATAAATGAAGCAGTCGTCTGTTAAATTGAAATCATAGTCGAAATACAGCAGGGACTGCTCACCTCCTTGTCCTCCACTCAAAGCAATAGTCTGTCCACTATACGGATCGTTCATCATCTTTTGGTCGCGAATCTGATTCATGTAATAAACCGGATCAGGGGGATTACCCAAAAGATAATGGCAGTTCAAGCATTCCCCAGATTGAGCAAAGCGGAACAATGCGCCTTTTGCCTGGTAGCTGTTCGGATTATTAGGCTGTTGCCTCCACGCCGTCTCCAAAAGGGCAATGGTGCCGTCATCATCCATGACGGCGGAACCATCCGCGAAGCCCAAGAAGCCATCCTCCACCTCAAACATCCGCCCATAGGTCACATTCAGATCTTCATCCAGAATCATGACCATGAGTTCGCCTAAATAATAATTCGAAGGATCGGAAGTGGCCTTTCCCGAAATGAAATAACCGCCATTATCCAAAGGTATCAAATTCTGAAAAAGCAACTGTTTCCCCTCTGGGGCGGGGAATGTGGCCATCTCATACCGCCCGTCTCCGAACACCTTGATATAGGCTCCGTCGTTGCCCGCACGTCCCACCAATTCCGTTGTATTGTCACCGTTGATGAATCCATTAGTGATTGTTACGGAGTCCGGCAAAACGGTTTCCCATTGATGGGAAAAACATAATAATGGCGAAAGAACGCCAAGCATAACTAATAGAAATTGTTTCATGGCTCACAATTTTGATCATCTAGCAAATCTTGCGTCTCACCAATAGCGTCAATGCTAGCTATTATTCGTTGCGCGTACGTAAGTTCATTCTTATGGGTAATATAGGCCTCATTAACGTTCTGACCATCAATTTCAATTCCCATTGGAGTGAACCCATAAACATGAAATGACATGTCGTTGGGAATCGTCTCAAAGATGAGACGCTTTTCCCTTTGATATAATCGATTCATGTTGTTAAAGTCGATGCAGGTGGCATCTACGTCATGACGATAGAATACATCATCTGGTTTGTTACTTCCATCTAAAGTGATTGTTATGGGGTTTAAGTACACCGCACGAGCTCCAGCCTCGGGCGTGGACAATGTGATTCTAAGATAGTTTTCGAGGTATCTTTGGATTTCTTTGTCAGCCCCCGACCAAAGGCAAGTGTTGTCGCATTTTCCCATACCGTCAGCATATTGCCAATAATCAGTAGTATCAAAAGGTCCAAAAAACATCGCCGAATCATGAGGGTGAATATTAGGATGTGTTGTTCGTTCACCCGTTTTTCCTCTAATGACAAGCCGAACATAATCTTCGTATTGTTCTTCTACTTTAACAAGCAAATAGGCAAAACCTTTGTTGATAAAAACGTCGTTGGCATACGCTGTTCTTGCGGCAGACACAAGATGATTATATGTCTCAAATAGATCCATCAGCGCCACACGTCCCGCAGTGTCAACTGGCATCATGAGATCGACTTCAAAAACATCAGTCTCTGAATAGAACTCTTCAGGCATCGCATAAGTGACATTAAACAGATTCTCAATATACCATAACGCATCTGTCAAGCTTACCGTTTCTATGATTCTTGTAGAAGGATTCTTTTTGTATGTCTCAAGTTGATTCCTGAAGTTTACAATACGTGTAATGGCATCTTGTCCTTGTGGAACATTTGGCACAGTTTGCCCGCTACCAGACAAAGCAATTTCCTGTTCTTTCTTGCAAGAGACCATCAACGCTCCAATAACGACAGCAATCACAGCCACCTTAAATAATGTTTTCTTCATGATGTAAATGGTTTTATTAGTTAAACATAGGTTTATTAATCTGTAACCGTAAACTCACCAGCATACACATCCCCGTCGGGAAAGGTGAAGATGACAACGTAACTACCCGAGTTGGGGATGTAGAAGTTCACACCATTAGGCGTCTGAATGGAGTCAACGTCAACCTCACCACCTTCCGCCGTGGTGACCTCAACCACCACTTGGCCGAAGTTCTGGGTGAATACCACCGATAATACATGGCCGTCGATAGAAGCGACGATCGACTGTATTTTACTTGGTGACGTAGAACATGCTGATTCTTTTAATTCGATAGGAATCCCATCTTTTGTTACTGTCGTTTTGACCTCCCCATGGGCATAGCACAATGCTCCCGAAAAAAACAAGCAGAGCATCAGGATTGTTTGTTTGAATTTGAACATGGTCTTGTGTTTTTAAGATGATTTGTTTGCATGAACATTTGATGGCAAAGGTAGGCCATCGACCAAACAAAAAGCTCAAAACCGTGTTGGAAAAATGTTGGAATTTTTCACAGGGGGGTTGTAAAACTATTGATAATCAATTAATTATATACACTATAGTTAACCCACCACTTCCCAATGGCCACTATAGCCACTCCCAACATAACGAATACGACCAGAAAGTTTTTTCAAGTAACGGCCAACCGTTTTCGTGCTAATATTCAGCTGGTTGGCAATCTCTTCCCTGGTGATTTGGGGATTATTGGAAACAATCTCCAATATGATTTGCGAATAGTCTTGAGGTACTTCTTGAAGGACACCTTGAGGGACACTTTGGAGGTCACTTTGAACGGTGCACAAATCCTCGGCCACCAACAAAACATACGCAGCTATGCTGATTTCTATACCAAGTTTCTTCTGAAGGTTCTCGTTTTGTTTTTTGATGGCCGAATAGGTCCTCCCCATCAAAGCCGCAATTGTACTCTCGTCAAATTTCAACAAATACAAATGGCTCAGGGTTAGGTCTCGTCGCTTCAAATCAGCACATTGACCCAACAACCTACCGTCAAATCCCTTGTAGTGCTTCTCCACCGCCTCCATAAGTTGACAGCAATCCTCTTCCTGGAGAACTATGCCGTGTTGGAACGAATTGTCTCGGGCAGTGATGCGTTTGCCTTGTACCATTTTCAGAATACGCTGGCAAATCTCTTCGCTCAGGAACATCTCGCATCTCCCGTCCTTCTCCTCACGTCGTTGGCCGATCGCTCTTCTCAATGCATCCACCTGCTCCTTGTGTGATTGGAGGTCCTGACGCAAAATCTCATGCTCCTCTCGCATTTTCTTCCGTCTGAAAATAGCGACGATCATGATGATCGCAGCGACAAAAATGACGATTGGAACAATGATGGCGATTGTCTTTCGTATGGACCGTTTCCGATCTGCCTCAACTTGTTTCGCCTGTTTCCGGTTTAGATAACCCTTGAACAGATCTTCAAGATTCGACACCATAGCTTTGTTCTCTCCTTCCGGCTTTTTGTGATCAGCCAAAAAAAGCACACACTCATTCGATTTTTCGCAATTGCCAAGGCTATCGTTAATAACGCGCAAACTCTCCGCAACACGGATTCTAACAACCACATCTGTCTCGTTTTCAAAAACGGGCTCCAAATAATACATGGCCGAATCATAAACTCCTTCCTTCAAAAAAATTGCTCCAATAGCCATATAACGTGACATCCACTCCTTATCCCCCTCCTCGTCAAGAAGGGTTTGCTTTATCGTATTTATGGATTGCTCAGCCTCCATACCCATTTGATAGTCGCAAAGTGCTTTCATTGAAATGGCATCACGATAAATGGGACTGTTTTTATCAGCAAAACCTTCTATCGCTCTCCAATAATAGTTACTTGCAACCACTATCTCTTCTTTTTTGTCATACTGCCTCCCTATATGAAAATAGGTATTGGGAATCTCCTTGAACAAGGAAGGCTCTTTCCGGCAATAGTCCAACGCATGCTCCCCGCAATCAATGGCGGGATCCATCATGAACTGCGAGGAAAACAGCTCCAATAGCCGGTTGTAAGTAAAAAACATGAACATCGCCTTGTGGCCAAACAAGGCATCTTCCTCAAAATGTCCCTCCATCACCTCCAACGCCCTCAGGTATTCCGCACAGGCCTCCACCACACTGTCCATCTCATAAAAGCCCACACCTTTTATATAATGCGCCCGGGCATCCAAAAAGGCGTCACCGATGGAATCGAAATAATCCACCGCCTCCAACAGCTCCTCACGGTTGGTCTGCTCATAGTCGTTCTTGTACAACAGCTCCGAAACCAGCAGCTGGCAGTAATGCACGTTGAACGCATCCAGACTGTCGGCTACTGGACTATCCGCAAACTCCAACAGCATGGCAAAGGCGCTGTCGGGCCGACTCCACATCAGGCTGTCGACGGCTGCCAATTCCGGTCTGGGAGACACGGCGCGCCGCGTCTCTGCCGACTGACGATTACACCCCGCCAGCATCAGTACAAAAATAGCCCCTATGAACCAAAACGACTTCATGTGGCAAATATAATGTTTTTTTAAAACAAAAAAAGTCGGCCATACGACCGACTTTTATTCCTCATTCCGAATTCCGCATTCCGAATTACATCATCCCGTCCATTCCGCCGCCCATGGGCATCGGAGGAGTGGGAGGAGTGGGCTCCTTGTGGTTGCTGATGACACACTCGGTGGTCAGCAGCATGCCAGCAATCGAAGCAGCGTTCTCCAAGGCAACTCTCGACACCTTCACAGGATCGATGACACCAGTGCTGAGTAGGTTCTCATACACCTCGGTGCGAGCGTTGAAACCGAAGTCGCCCTTGCCTTCCTTCACCTTGTTGACGACGACAGAGCCTTCCAAGCCAGCGTTCTCGACAATCTGACGAAGCGGTTCTTCCAAAGCTCTCTTGATGATGGCGATACCCGTGGTCTCGTCCTCGTTGTCACCCTTCATCTTCTCGATGGCCTTGATGGCACGGATGAAACCGACACCGCCGCCAGGGATGATACCCTCTTCGATGGCAGCGCGGGTGGCGTTCAAAGCGTCCTCCACACGGTCTTTCTTCTCCTTCATCTCGACTTCCGAAGCGGCACCCACGTAGATGACTGCCACGCCGCCGGCCAACTTGGCCAGACGCTCTTGCAACTTCTCGCGGTCGTAGTCGCTCGTGGTGGTCTTGATCTGAGCCTTGATCTGAGCGGTGCGAGCCTCGATGTCCTTCTTGGCACCGTGACCGTTCACGATGGTGGTGTTGTCCTTGTTGATGCTGACCTTGTCGGCCTGACCGAGCATCTGCAAGGTGGCATCCTCGAGCTTGTAGCCCTTCTCTTCGCTGATGACAGTGCCACCAGTCAGGATGGCGATATCCTCGAGCATCTCCTTACGACGGTCACCAAAGCCAGGAGCCTTGACGGCAGCGACCTTCAGCGAGCCACGCAGACGGTTGACGACCAAGGTAGCCAAAGCTTCACCGTCGATGTCCTCGGCGATGATGATCAGGGCGCGGCCAGTCTGCAAAGTCTTCTCAAGCACAGGAAGCAGGTCCTTCATCACGGAGATCTTCTTGTCGTAGATCAGGATGTAAGGATTCTCATACACGGCTTCCATCTTCTCGGTGTTGGTCACGAAGTAAGGCGAGATGTAGCCACGGTCGAACTGCATGCCTTCCACCACGTCGACGTAGGTCTGGATGCCTTTGGCGTCCTCAACGGTGATGACGCCTTCTTGTTTCACCTTGCCCATGGCTTCGGCGATCAGGCGGCCAATCTCGGTGTCGTTGTTGGCCGAGATGGTAGCCACTTGCTCGATCTTCTCGTTGTTACCATCGACTTTCACGGCCATCTTCTTCAGCGAAGCCACCACAGCGGCAACAGCCTTGTCGATACCACGTTTCAAGTCGAGCGGGTTGGCACCGGCGGTGACGTTTTTCAGACCGGTGGCCACGATGGCTTGGGCCAAAACAGTGGCGGTGGTGGTACCATCACCAGCCAGGTCGTTGGTCTTGGAAGCGACTTCCTTCACCAACTGGGCACCCATGTTCTCAACGGGGTCGATGAGCTCGATCTCCTTGGCAACGGTCACACCGTCCTTGGTGATCTGGGGAGCGCCATACGATTTCTCGATGACCACATTGCGGCCCTTGGGACCGAGGGTCACCTTCACTGCGTTTGACAATGCGTCGACGCCTCTCTTCAGGCCGTCGCGCGATTCAATATTGAAAAGAATATCTTTAGCCATAATAAATATTGTATTTGAATTGTTATTTTAATAATTCCGAATTCCGCATTCCGAATTCCGCATTACACAATCGCAATCACATCGGATTCTCTCATGATCATATAGTCTTTCCCGTCGAGATGGAACTCGGTGCCGGCATATTTGCCATAGATGACATTGTCACCGACTTTCAGGGTCATTTTGTTGTCTTTGGTGCCGGGACCGACGGCGACGACGGTGCCTTGCTGGGGTTTCTCTTTCGCAGTGTCGGGGATGATGATGCCACTGGCGGTCTTCTGTTCGGCTGCAGCGGGCTCAATCACCACACGGTCAGCCAAAGGTTTAATTGTTAATTTTGCCATTTTATTAATATGTTTGTTAATTAATTAGTTTTCCGTTTTCCGTTCTCCGTTTTCCGTTCTCCGTTTTCCGTTCTCCGTTTTCCGTTTGTCAGATTTCGTGCCAAAACAAAAAAAATGTCAGAACATGACATTCTGACATTTTTTGAAGTTGTTTTGTCGTGAAACATGTCTTATTCGACAGGTGTCTCAGCGGGGGCTTCCGTAGCCGGAGCGGGTGTGTTCAACTCAATCTGCTCACGCATCTGTGAATCCTGCATGCCTTCTGATCTCACATTCTTCGGGATGGACATGCTCGAAGCCAAGCACAACACCACCAAAATGATGGCCATCGTCCAAGTGGCTTTTTCGAGGAAGTCGGTCGTCTGACGGACACCCATCATCTGGTTTGCGCTGCCGAAGTTGGAAATCAAACCGCCGCCTTTGGAGTTCTGAACCAAGACAACCAGTCCAAGTAAAACACTCACAACCAGAATTAAAATTACGATAACTGTGTACATTTCAATTATTTATTGTTTGTTTGACTTTCTTTAATTTCTTCAATTTGGGCTGCAAAATAACTACTTTTTTCTGGAAAAAGCAAACTTAATTTCTCATAAATTTCTAAAGCCTTGTCCAAATACCCTTGTTGGCGGTAGATTTTTGCCAATGTCTCACTCACGATTTCGCTGTTGTCGACGATGCTGTTCTGGGCCATCGCGATGGGGTTGTAGAACTCTGCCTTGGGACGGCTGATGCTTGGATTCTCGGCGATGAACTTGTCGATCAATTCCTTCCGGCTCAGTTTTTTCTTCGGCTCTTCTTCGGGCTCTTCCTCTTGTTTTTTCTTGTCTTCCTCGATGGCCTTCAACTTGGCGGCGATGATGGCCTTCAACTCATCGAGGGTCTTGCGCCGCTCCTCAAGCAAAGCCAGTTCAGCCGACAGCTCCTCTTCGCTTCCGCTCAAGTCGATCTCCGGGATGATGAAGGTCTTCTCTGGGATGATGCCTTCCATCTCCTCACCGGGCTTGAGTTTCGACGAGTCCACGAACTTGAAGAACGAATCGTCGTCGGATGGCTCAGCCTCCACAGGAAGAGTCGCACGCTGTTTGGCCAACGAGGTGAGCAGCCGGAGGCGTCCCCGGTTGGGTATGGCACATGCCGCCAACCGCAACTGCCGCTCGTAACGCTCGTCGCTTTCGTTCTGATACCCCACTGCCAGCAGGCAACGGACCATCCCGAAATAGGGATGGCGCCTAGAGAGGTCTTCCATTGCCGGAAGAGCGTCACCCCTCAAGGTCTCGGGCTTGTTCAGATAGTCGAGCAACACGTTCGTCTCCATGGCTTACCAGTTTACCAATGCTTTGTTGAATATGTCTTCGACAAGGGCCTCGATGATGGTGCCGGTCAACGATTCCTGCACCGCGTTCAGGTCCTGCTCGCTCGGATAGTCCTCGTAATGTGAGAACCTGGTCTCAAAGTTCTTCGTCTCGTCGAACACGTTCACGAACCGCACGTTGACGGTGATGGTGAGTCGGTTCAAGGCCGCCGTCTGTCCGGCGGTGATGGCCACTGGCGTGGTGCGGTAGTCGGTGATCTCGCCTTCAAAGGCCAAGTCGCCGCCCGAGTCCACCATGTCCAACGAGGTCTGGTTCATCATGGCGTCACGTAGGGCGGTGGTGAAATCGTTGCTCAACGTGGGGTTGATGAGCTGAGCCTGATTTGGAAAGTACTGCACCGATACGGTCTTGGCCTCGGGGGGAATGGAGGCTCCCGAGAACGAATAGATGCCACAGCCTTGGCAAACCAAGGCGAGCAATAGGACCATATAAAGGCAGCGCCGTCTCATCATTTGATTCCGAATTCGTTGATTTTACGGTACAGGGTGCGTTCGCTGATGCCCAGCTCTTTGGCGGCATCCTTGCGTTTGCCGTTGTGTTTCTCCAAGGCGCGCTTGATCATCTCTATCTCGTTTTGTTCCAGCGAGAGGGTCTCGGGCTCATGACGTTCGTGAGCAATCTCCTCGGCGGCGATGATTTCGGAATACTCGGGCTCGATGGTCACTGGGTCGCTCTGGGCTGGCTCGATGGTCACAGGAGTGGCTTCGATATAACTCGTCCCTACAGCGCCTTGATGGCCCTTCAACTCGTTGACGGTGTTGCGCAGCTCGGCAATGTCGTGTTTCATCTCAAACAACACCTTATATAAAAGGTCGCGTTCCGACACCCCCTCGCCGGTTTCCTCTCTTTGGAAGAGTACAGGCAGCGAGGTGGCAATCTTGTTAGGCAGGTAACGTTCCAGCACGATATCGGTGATGGTGCGTTGCTGTTCGATGATGGAGATTTGTTCGGTGACGTTCTTCAGCTGACGCACGTTGCCGTCCCAACGATATTCCTCAAGCACCTTCACGGCCTCGGGTGTCAGCGTGATGACAGGCATGTGGCTGCGCTCTGCGAAGTCGGAGGCGAACTTGCGGAACAACAGGTAGATGTCGCCCTTCCGTTCCCTCAAGGCGGGGATATGGATCGGGATGGTGTTCAAACGGTAGTACAGGTCTTCGCGGAACTTGCCTTTCTGGATGGCCATGGGAAGATCCACGTTGGTGGCGGCCACCACACGCACGTTGGTCTTCATCACCTTGGAGCCACCCACACGGATGTATTCTCCGTTCTCCAACACGCGCAGCAGTCGGGCTTGTGTCGACAAAGGAAGCTCAGCCACCTCGTCGAGGAACAAGGTGCCCTCGTTGGCGATCTCGAAATAGCCCTTCCTTTCGGCGATGGCGCCGGTGAACGAGCCTTTCTCATGGCCGAACAGCTCCGAGTCGATGGTGCCCTCGGGGATGGCGCCGCAGTTCACGGCAAAATATTGTCCGTGCTTGCGCGCGCTGTTCTGATGGATGATCTTCGGAAACACGTCCTTACCCGTGCCGCTCTCTCCTGTGATGAGCACAGTAAGGTCTGTGTTGGCCACCTGCGCCGCAATCTCAATGGCATGGTTGAGTTGTGGGTCGTTGCCAATAATCCCGAAAGTCCGTTTAATGCTTTGGATATCCATGGTGTTTTAATTCGGAATTCGGAATGCGGAATTAAGAATGCGGAATAATTCCGAATTCCTAATTCCTAATTCCGCATTATCTCAATACTCCCCCCAGTTCCTTCTCAATCGCCTGCTGAATCCTCGCCATGGCCTTCTCGATGGCTTTATCGGTGAGGGTGGCAGTGGTCGACATCAGTACGAAGCTCATGGCATATTGTTTCTTGCCTTCTGGGATCTTCTCGCCTTCATACACATCGAAGAGGCTCATCTCCTGGAGGAGTTTGTTTTCGGCGGCCATGGCGACTTTTCTCACCTGTTCGAAGGTGACGTTTTTGTCGAAGATCATGGCAAGGTCGCGGCGTACCGACGGGAACTTCGACAGGGGCTCGAAATGGACCTCAGGGGCCTTGCCGTAGTTGCTCATCAGGGTGTTCCAGCACAAAGTGGCGTGGAAGACGTCCTTCTTGATGTCGAACAGCTTCAAGGCTTTCTTGTCGATCTTGCCGAAGGTGGCCACACGCTTGCCGTCGAGATACAACTCGAGCGAGTATTCATAGTGTTTCAGTGTGCCTTCCTTGACTTCCAGCTGGTTCTGGTTCACGCGCAGCAGGCGGAGGATGCCCATCACGTATTGCTTCAGGTCGAAAAAGTCGATAGGTTGGACCTGATGGTTCCACAGCTCTTCCTGGCGGTTGCCGGTGAGGAAGAGGTCGAGGTGGCAATATTCGGAATAGGGTGCCAGGGCGTTTTGGCCGTCCTTGGCTTTGGCGTCGAAGAAGTATACGTTGCCGAACTCGAAGAACTTCATGTCGCTGACCTTGCGGTTCTGGTTGAAAGCGATGCTCTCGAGGCCGCCCCAGAGCAGGGTCTGGCGCATCACGTTGAGGTCGCTGCTCAGCGGGTTCTTGATCTTCACGTTGCGCTCGGGGTCGAAGTCGGCGAAAGCCTCGCTGTAGGCCGACTTGGTGAGCGAGTTGTTCATGATCTCGTAGAAGCCGTTGGCCACCAGCATGTCGGCGATCTTCTGCTGAAGCTTGTCGGAGTTGGGCTTCGAGGCACGGCTGATGGAAGCGTGGATACGGCTCGGGATCTCGATGTTGTCGTAACCGTAGATGCGGAGGATCTCTTCCACGAGGTCAACGGGACGGGTGACATCGACCTTGCAGGTGGGCACATCCACCACCACGTGTTCCGTGTCCTGCTCCACCACCTGGCATTCGAGGCTCTTCAGGATGTTGACCGCCTGGGTCTGGTCGATGACCTTTCCGGCCACCTTGTTGAGGTAGTCGAACTTCAGATCCACACGGGCAGGGGTGAAGTCGCCATGCTGGATGTCCTTGATCTCCGAGGAGATGGTGCCGCCGGCGAGTTCTTTCACGAGCAGGGCGGCGCGTTTCAGGGCGTAAAGGGTGATGTTCGGGTCGGCGCCACGCTCGTAGCGGAACGAGGCGTCGGTCTGCAGACCATGGTACTTGGAGGTCTTGCGGATGCTGGTGGGGTTGAAGTAGGCGCTCTCGAGGAAGATGTTGGTGGTCTCTTCGGTGACCCCTGACTTGAGGCCGCCGAACACGCCGGCGATGCACATGGGCTCCTCAGCGTTGCAGATCATCAGGTTACGGCCGTTGAGCTTGCGTTCCACACCGTCGAGGGTGACGAACGGCGTGCCTTCGGGAAGGCATTTCACCACGACTTTTTTACCCGTAATCTTGTCTGCGTCGAAGATGTGCATGGGCTGGCCGACCTCCATCAGCACGTAGTTGGAGATGTCCACGATATTGTTGATGCTGCGGATGCCGACAGCGGCGAGACGGTTCTTGAGCCATTCGGGAGAAGGACCGACTTTTACGCCGGTGATGCTCAGTCCGGAGTAACGCGGACAGGCAGCCGTGTCTTCCACCACCACGTCGATGTCGAGGTCGTGGCTCTCCACCTTGAAGTCCTCTACTGAGGGTTTGACAAGGTGATATTGGGTGGTGTTCTCGCGTTGGTTGAGGGCCGCCACCAGGTCGCGGGCAGAACCGATATGGGAGGTGGCGTCGCTACGATTGGCGGTGAGGCCGATCTCGATGGTGTAGTCCTCTTCCACAGGGAAGTAGAACGAAGCGGGCTTGCCCACTTCATAGTCATCGGGCAGCACCATGATGCCATCGTGCGACTCGCCCAGCTGGAGCTCGTCCTCGGCGCAGATCATGCCTTCGGAGACTTCGCCGCGGATCTTGCCTTTCTTGATGGTAATGTGTTCTTCACCGATCCACAACTCGGTGCCGATGGTGGCCACGAGCACCTTCTGTCCTGCCGCCACATTGGGAGCGCCGCAAACGATGTGCAAAGGCTCTTCGCCGCCGCAGTCGACCGTGGTGATGTGGAGATGGTCGGAGTTGGGGTGGTCGATGCAGGTAAGCACCTTGCCCACAACCACGCCTCTTAAGGCGCCTTTCACCGACTCGAACGGGGTGAGGTCTTCCACTTCAAGACCAGTCGAGGTCAGCAATTCACTCACTTTCTCAGCTGCATAGTCGCAGTTGACGTATTGTTTCAACCAATTATAGGAGATTTTCATTCTTATTTAATTTTTTATTCGGGCCGCAAATATACGAAAATCTGACAAAATGTCACGTCTTATCCTAAAATTCTTAATTCTTACTTCTTTATTCTCTATTCTTAAAAAAGTTGTATCTTTGCTCCCAAATACATTATTGAAAAATGTCAGACATCTTTTCAAATTTCGAACGCGTTGACGAAGCCAAAGCCGCCTCTGGCGATTACGGGAACATCCATCCGTTCTATGCCTCTGTACACGGCCCGAGCAGGCTCTTCACCGCCTCCTATAAAGGCAAGAAGGTTGTCCTCAAGACCCTGAAACCTGAGTTTGCCGAGGACCAACAGTGCCGCGAGAACCTGAAAAAAGAATACGAGATCACCAGTCAACTCGACTATAAATTCATCAGAAAGGCTCTTGGATTTGAGAATGTACAAGGTCTCGGCGAATGTATCGTCTTCGAATATGTCGACGGCAAGAGCCTCGCTGAACATGTCCGTGTGGGCACCCTCAACGACAAGGAGATCAAATCGGTTCTGGTGGATCTCTGCGATGCACTGAATTACATGCACCAACGCGGAATCTTCCATTGCGACCTCAAGCCTGAGAACATTATGGTTACCTCCAACGATAACCGTATCAAAGTCATCGATATCGGTTTGCCTGAAACGGAATACAAAACCGACCGCGAACTGCTTATCAAAGAGAATGAGTTCATCGCTCCCGAATTGATCAAAGGCGAAGAGGCAGACTGCCGTTCCGACATCTACTCCTTGGGTAAGATCATCGAATTCATCATCGAGCGTAACATGCTCAGCCAATATCGCAACGTCGCCACCCACTGCACCCAGTTCTCAAGGGAGCAAAGGTTCGACAGCATCACTGAGGTGCGATCCCTCATCACCAAGGGATATTCCACGGTGAAACTCTTCCTTATCATCCTCGTGCTGGCAGCCCTCGCCCTCGCCGCGTACGTGTATGTCCCAAAAATCATCGAGAAATCAAGAATCGAAAAAGAAGAGCGGCTGGCGGTAGACTTCCAACGCGAAGTTGAAAAAATCAATTCCGAAACCCGCGCTTTGTGCGAGAAATACCAACTGCACTCGCTAGCCGACTCCCTCGAAATGCCTAGCGGTTGGAAAGCCGACAGCATACGACTTCACCAACAACTGGCCCCCTTCATCGAAGTGGAAAGCCTCCGCGAACAAGCGCTTCTCGTCATCGAAAACCAAAAACAAGCCATCCTGCTAAGCCGGCAACATGACTTCGACTCGCTGCTGATGTTGAAAGCGCTCACAACCCCCGACAGCATCGCCGCCCCCGCAGAACAATCCTTCTAAAAACGATCACAACGTGCCTAAAAGAAATATCACATCCGCACTCCTCGTATTGATTACGTCAGTACTCCTGCTCGGAGGCTGTTCCACAAAACGGAACACCTTCACAAGACGTGCCTACCATAACCTCACCAGCCACTACAACGTCTACTGGAATGGCGAGCATAGCCTCGAGGAAGGCGACAATCAACTTAAAAGCAATGTAGTTGATGATTATACTAAAGTATTGAGAGTTTATAACTATGGCACCAAACAAGAAGCCATGTCACTGAACTCACAGATGGACCGTGCATTGCAAAAGACCTCCATTTGCGTCCAGAAACACTCGATGAAATTCAACGGCAAAGAACGCGTGAAGTGGATTGACGACGCCTACCTTGTCATGGGCAAAGCGCATTTTTACAAACAGGACTACATCCCCGCAAAACGTACCTTTGACTTTGTCAGCACCGAATTCAGCTACAACGATATCGCCTTGGTGGCCAACCTGTGGCTCGCCAAGACTTACATCCAAACGGAACAGTATTCCAAGGCCATCGCCGTGATCGAGCTGCTTCAGAGCAAGACGGCCAACATGAAAAAACTGCCCAAGGAACTCTATCGGAACCTCGACCTCACCATTGCCGACTACTACATCGCCACCAAGGATTACCGTCGGGCCATTGACTACCTGAAATCGGGCATGATGGCTACCAACGACCGCGAATTGCGTCTGCGCTGCATGTTCATCCTCGGACAGATCTATATGGAACTCGATGATGCTCCACACGCTACGGAATGGTTCAAGAAAGTGACTAAGAAGAACCCAAAATACGAGATGCTCTTCGAAGCCAAGATGAACATGGCACGCATGGGCTCATCGGGTAACGCCAAAGAGCTCTATAAGATGCTCAACCGCATGCTCAGGGAGACCAAAAACGAAGACTACATCGACCGTATCTATTACTCCATGGCTGAACTGGCCATGCGTGAAGGCGATGTCGACAAAGCCATCGGATTCTATCGTGAGTCAGTGGCCAACGCCCGTACCAACCAAATCCAAAGGTCCACATCGGCCCTCAAAGTGGCCACCATCCTCTTCGACCGCAATGAATACGAGCTGTCGCAAGCCTATTATGACACCGCAGTCAGCGCCATGTCCAGGGAAAGCAGACCCGACTATGACAGCCTCTTCAATATCTCCCAGACCCTCAACGAACTGGTGATGAACCTCACCGTGATTCGCGACCAGGACAGCCTGCTTCGTGTGGCCAATATGGACTCTGTGAGCCGCAACCAGCTGATCGACAAGATTATCGCTGACGTGATTGAGCAGGAACGCATCGAGAAAGAACAACGCGAATACGAGGAACAGCTGGCTTTGATGGGCGGCGGCGTGGGAAATAGCAGCGTGCAGGAACCCGGCCCCAATGCCACAGCCAACTGGTACTACTATAACCCAACCACCCTGCAAAGCGGATTCTCCGAGTTCTCCAGAAAATGGGGCCTTCGTAAACTCGAGGACAACTGGCGTATCTCCGACAAACGCAATATCAACAGCGGTGTCGCCAACAACTACGAAGGTGAAGGTGGCGAAGGCACCGGAAACGACAGCGTGGCCGCCGGTCTCACCAACCACGACCGCGCCTATTACCTCCTGGAACTGCCTTTTACCGAAGAACAGCAAGCCGAGGCAAACCATCAAATTTCCGATGCCCTCTATAACGTGGGATTTATCTACCTCGACCGCCTGTCAGACTACCCGCGCTCAATCGACGCCTACGAAAAACTTGACACCCGTTACCCGGGTAACGACCACGAACTGCCCGCTTGGTACGCCCTCTACAAAATGTACAACGACGAGCGCAACACCGAGAAAGCGGATTACTACAAGAACCAGATCCTGAGCAAATACCCCGAGTCAAGCTACGCCAGCTTCATCCTCGATCCCAACTACTACGTCAAACTCGAGGAAGATGCTCGCCAGGCATCAGACCTTTATACCAGAACTTACGACGCCTATCAACAAGGACAGTACTTCCGTGTCAGAATGAACGCCGATAGGGCACTCCAACTCTATGCCAACGACACCGCTCTGGCTCCCCGCTTCGCCCTGCTCGACGCAGTGGCCCGCGGACGACTTGAGACCGTTGACAGCATGGCTTACGCCTTGGTCAGAGTCATCAACGACTATCCCAACAGCAGTATCAAGGACTACGCCACCACCTTGCTGCAAAACATTAATGACGAATACCATCTCGGCATTGAGATGAAAGGCATTGTGGGAGAGAGCGGAGACAAAAACGCGCCTGAAGTCAAATCTCCCTATACCTACGAACCTCAAGCCAAACACTTTGTCATCGTGGTGTTCAACTCAATGAAAGTCCGTACCGAACCACTGAAAGTCCGTATCACCGACTTCAATAAGAAGGAACACCGATTCAAGGAGCTGGAGATGAAAAACCTGATGATCAGCAACGACTTGATGGTGGTTTCGCTCAGTTCGTTCCCCAACGAACAGGAAGCCAAGGAATACATCACCTCGATGTTCATTACCGACTATGTCTTCGGCGGCATCGATAAAGCCGACTACGCCGTCCTGCCCATCTCCGCAGGCAACTTCTCCGTCTTCCTCCAAGAGAAGAAAGTGGATGACTATAAAACGTTCTTAGAAGAAAATTCAAAATAAAATACATAATTATATGGAATCACCTGCAAGAAACTTAATCGGAAAAGACACCGTCATCAAAGGTGACGTGGAGTCGAGCGGCGACATCCGTGTCGATGGGAAACTTATAGGATCCCTCAAATCGAACGGCAAAATCGTCGTGGGTCAGACTGGCTGCATAGAGGGTGACTTGACGTGCAAACAAGCCGATATCTCAGGCGTTGTTAAAGGCGTCCTCAAATGTGACGAACTCACCACTCTGAAAGCCACTTCGAGAGTTGAACTCGACATGACCACCAAGCAGCTGTGCATCGAGGTAGGCGCCGTGTTCACCGGCAAATGCCAGATGTCACAACCCCTCACACCTCCCACCAAATAGTAACCCTGAAATTCTTTCAACCCATGATAAAAGCCTTTGTTTTTCCTGGGCAAGGTGCCCAGTTTGTAGGTATGGGAAAGGACCTCTTCGACCAATCGTCGAAAGCCAAGGACCTGTTCCGCAAAGCCAACCGCATTTTGGATTTTAAAATCACCGACCTGATGTTTGACGGCACCGATGAAGACCTCCGTCAAACCAAAGTCACCCAACCGGCCATCTTCCTCCACTCGGTCATCCTGGCCTCCGTGCTTGAGGATTTCCAACCCAATATGGTGGCAGGTCATTCGCTCGGCGAGTTCTCAGCTCTGGTCGCCAACAAGGTGCTGAGTTTCGAGGACGGCCTGCGCCTGGTGGCTAAACGTGCCAACGCCATGCAGAAAGCTTGTGAGATGCAACCCGGCACGATGGCTGCCGTCATCGGCATGGAAGACAGTGAAGTCGAGAAAATCTGCGCCTCCATCACAGATACAGTGGTCGTTCCGGCCAACTATAATTCTCCAGGACAGGTCGTCATCTCCGGCACCCTCGAAGGAGTGGCCAAAGCTAGCGAGAAACTTCATGAAGCCGGCGCCAAAAGGGTGCTTCCCCTGAAAGTCGGAGGCGCCTTCCACAGCCCGCTGATGGAACCTGCCCGAGTGGAACTGGCTGAAGCCATCAACAATACCGACTTCAACTTCGGCATCTGCCCAGTCTACCAGAACGTCACCGGCCAGCCGGTCACCGATCCGGAGATCATCAAAAAGAACCTGGTGGCCCAACTGACTTCTCCCGTGCGGTGGACCCAGACCATGCAGAACATGATCGCCAACGGCCTCAACAGCGTCACCGAAGTGGGTCCGGGCACCGTGCTCCAAGGCCTCTTCAAGAAAGTCGACCGCAACCTCGAGATGTCAAGCGCAGCATTCAATGAATAACGGAAACTCCTCAAGGGTATTCTTGGTGATGGTGGCCGTCGGCCTCGCCATCGGGGTCTTTGTCAGCCTCATCACCGAGAACATCATGCTTAAACGCCGTGCCCAAGTGGTCGCCACGAGTAAGTTCGACGAAGTGATGTACCATATTAATAATGCGTATGTCGATACCGTCAACAACAAAAAACTCGAAGAAGATGCCATCGTAGCCATGATGGAAGAACTCGACCCGCACAGCCAATACATCTCAGTCGAAGAGTTCAACGCCGTCAACGACCCGCTGCTGGGCAGCTTCGAAGGCATCGGCGTGCAGTTTCGTATCGTCGAGGATACCGTTGCTATCGTCAACACCATCAAAGGCGGACCCTCCGAGAAAGTGGGCGTCATGGCTGGTGACCGTATCGTGTATGTCGACGACTCACTCGTTGCCGGCATCAAAATCAAAAACGAGTCGGTGATGCGCCTGCTGAAAGGCCCCAAAGGTACCAAGGTGAACGTGAGGATCTTCCGCAGAGGCGAAAAAGACTTGCTCGACTTCACCATCACCCGCGATGTCATCCCGACCTATAGCGTGGATATCGCTTATATGCTTGACGACAAGACGGGTTACATCAAACTCAGCAAGTTTTCGGCAACCACCCACAAAGAGTTCGTGAAGGCGGCTAAGAGACTGAAACAGGAAGGGATGTCGCAATTAATACTCGACCTCCGTGGTAATGGTGGCGGCTATCTCGGCGAAGCCGTTGACATCGCCGATGAATTCCTGCCCAAAGGCAGCCTTGTGGTATTCACCGAGGGTAGGTTCCGTCCAAAGAAAACCTATAATGCACGCCGCAAGGGACTTCTTGAGGATATGCCTTTGGCAGTGCTCATCGACGACGAGTCAGCCAGCGCCTCTGAGATTGTGGCTGGAGCCGTTCAGGACAACGACCGCGGCACCATCGTGGGTCGCCGCTCCTTCGGCAAGGGCCTGGTGCAGGAACAAGTGATGCTAAGCGACAACTCAGCCATCCGCATCACCGTGGCACGCTATTACACACCTACGGGCCGCTGCATCCAGAAACCCTTCGACGGCAACCTCGAAGACTACCTCCTGGAGTCGTACGATCGTTACGAGAATGGCGAACTCTTCTCCGCCGACAGCATCCACCTGAACGACACCTTGAAGTACTACACCCCAAAAGGAAAAGTGGTCTATGGCGGCGGTGGCATCATACCCGACGTGTATGTGCCCCTCGTCGACGATAGCACCGAGTATTACTTCAACCGCATCGTCAACCTGGGCATCCTCTACCAATATGCCTTCGACTATTGCGACAGCCATCGCCAGGAACTTGCCCGCTATAAGACCGTGACCGAATTCGACCAGTCGTTCCACGTCACCGATGCCATGTTCAACGAACTGGTATCCCGTGCCGAAAAGAAGAATATCAAAGGCAACACCCTTGAAAAACAAGTGGCCCGTCGTGAAACCAACATCCTTCTTAAAGCCTATATAGCCCGCGATCTCTTCGAAGAAGAAGGCTTCTATCCCATCTATCGGCCTATGGACGATATGCTCCAAAAAGCTATTGAGGCCTTGAATCAATGATGCTGTTTTATCAAGAATTTGAGAATTAGAAAGAAAAACATGAACGTGATTTGTTATCTAATTCATTAATAATCAAGTAAAAAACATGAATTCAAGATCCTGTAATTCTCAAATTCTTGATAAAAAAAACAAAAACTTATTCCATTTCAAGAAATAATTTGTATTTTTGCAGCCCGATTTTGAGGCAATATGGAAAAGGAAAACGAATTCTTGATCCCTGTCAGCGGTCTCGCCCTCGGTGTCCACGACTTCAAATTCGACATCAAGGACGGGTTCTTTGCCGAGCGTGACTATTCGGAAGTGAGGCAAGGAGAGGTGACGGTGAATCTCGAAGTGGAGAGGGAAGAGACGATGATGACCTTGAATTTCCAGTTGGAAGGAAAAGTCCTCGTCACCTGCGACCGATGCGCTGATGAGTTCTTCATCCCGATCCAGAGCGAACAGGTGTTCTACATCAAGTTCGGCGCCGACGAAGCGGAAGAGTCAGACGACGTGGCCGTAGTGCCTGCTGAGGAGCACGCATACGACGTAAGTTCTTTGATTTATGAATATATCATCCTTGCAATACCGATGCACCGAGTCCATCCCGATGGTGAATGCAACCCCAAAGTTCTTGAGATGCTTTCCCACGATGAAGAACCCTCGGAAAAGGAAGGCGAAATGGATCCCCGATGGGCGGCGTTGAAGGATGTTAAGATTGAAGATAATTAAAACAAACGGTTTAACATTTTAAAATAAAAGTAAAATGGCACATCCTAAACGCAGACAGTCTCACACCAGAGGCGCAAAGAGAAGAACTCACTACAAGGCTGAAACTCCGAACGTGAGCGTCGATCCTACTACCGGCACCATGCACGTCAGACACAGAGCTTACTATGTCGATGGCGACCTCTATTACAAAGGTAAAGTGGTTATTGCCGCTAAGTAAAAACGGATTTTTTTCATAATCTTTATATTGTTTTTCCCCACTGGGCACGTACCAGTGGGGTTTTTTGTTGGGAAGTCACATGGTGGCAGCCCTGCGGATGGCTTCTTCAGCAGCCTCAAACTCCAACGTCAACTCTGAATAATGGTGCGCGTCGGATGAGACAATCATCGGAATCCCCATCCGGTGAGCTTCAGCCATCAACCACGGCGATGGATAAAACCCATTATAGCGTTTTTTGTAAATGCCTCGGGTGTTGATCTCCATGACAAGTCCTTTCTGATGGATCAAATCAAGCGTCTCCAACGCCAGTTTTCGATACCAATCCTCATCCTCGTGGAAATACCGGTCCCGATTGTGCATCTTGATCTTGTCGAAATGGGCGATGATGTCGAACTCCTCATGCTCAATCATCTGGTTGGTCTGGCCAAAGAAAGCCCTGACCCCTTTCCGGATGTCGCCGCCAAAGAATTTCTGTAAGCCCTCGTCGTAAATCTCCCATTTGGGACCATCGATGAACCACAACTCTTCGGGATTGGCCGAATGACCTACCAGATGCACCCCGCCGATCAGATAATCGAGATGATATCGCTCCTTGGTCACGGCAAAAGTCTCGGAAACCCCAGGGATATAATCGGCTTCCAAGCCGCAAAGGATATCGATTTTGTCCTTGAATTCTTCTTTCAAAGCGGCGATCTCAGCAATATAGTCGGGCATTCGCTCGCCTTTTACCGAAAAGGTGTTGTCGAAGGGTAGGGGACTGTGCTCCGAAAAGCCCAGCTTCACCAATCCCTGTCTGATGGCCTCCTCCACATGCTCCCGTGGAGTGGATTTGCCATCACTATAAACACTGTGTGTATGGATATTGAAGTTCTGCAAAATTCTTAATTCTTAATTCTTAATTATCTTATACACCTTATCTCCTCTCCGGACTACCGACTTCACAGGAATGGAGCAAATATCGCCCTTGACGGCTCTCGGCACCGGTCCGTCATCCAAACGGATTTCCCGAATGCTGTCTTCATAGACGCCCGTGGTGGGACCAATAATCATGATGGGGTCGTTCACGTTGAGCTCGTGAGTCTCCACGCGGATCTCCGCCACACCAATCTTACTGAAATAGTTGGTGACGGTGCCGATGAACTCCTTGGTCTGGGTGGCCTGCGAACCATACTTCTTCGACCACTCAAAAGTACGCCGACCCAAGTAATAACCGTCCCAGAAGCCTCGGTTATAGACGCTCTTCAGGCGTTCCATCCAAGCGTCAATCTTCTCTTGGGTGAAGGTGCCGTCCTGGATGGCTTTCACTGCCTCGCTATATACCGATACCGTCAGTTTGGTGTATTCCGGCGAGCGGCCACGGCCTTCAATCTTCAAGACCTCCACGCCGGCATCCAAGACCCTGTCTAAGAAAGGCAAAGTACAAAGATCCTTGGGCGACATGATGTACTCATTGTCAAGCGTCAATTCATAGCCTTCCTCGCGTTCGCGAACATCGTAGCCGCGACGGCAAAGCTGCATGCAAGCACCACGATTGGAAGACGAGTTGTAGATATCCTGGCTTAAATTGCACTTGCCCGAGATGGCCATGCACAAAGCCCCGTGGCAAAACACCTCGATACGCACCAAGTTGCCTTTTGGTCCACGAATCTGTTGTTTTTCAATCTCCTCTGTGATATGTTTTACCTGGTCGATGTTCAACTCGCGTGCGGTCACCATCACATCGGCAAACTGGGAATAGTATCGCACGGCTTCCAGATTGGTGATGTTGCATTGGGTGGACATGTGCACTTCCACGCCAATCTGACGTGCATATTGGATCACACTTTGGTCGGAAGCGATGATGGCGGAGATGCCATTGGCCTTGATGGCGTCCAACAGCTGGTGCATCTCTTCCATCTCCTCGTCGTAAATGACAGTGTTGACGGTGACATAACTCTTCACACCGTGTTCGTTGCAGGTCTCGGCCAATTGCCGCAAGTCGTCCAAGGTGAAGTTCTTGGCCGACCTGGATCGCATGTTCAGTTTGCCGATGCCGAAATACACGCTTCCCGCACCGGCTTGGATGGCGGCAGCCAAGGCCTCGTACGAGCCCACGGGTGCCATGATCTCAATGTTCTTTTTCATGGCTGCAAAGATAAAAAAACTACCTCAAAACGTTGCGGAATTAATAGGAAAGCAGTTATCTTTGCGCCGACTTAAATACTATCGAAAAATGCAAAAGAAACTTTACCGTTCCGTCTTAAACAAGAAACTTTGCGGTGTGTGTGGCGGCATTGCCGAATACTTTGATCTTGATCCCGTGCTGATACGCATTCTTTGGGTGTGTTTCTCACTGTTCTCGGCTTGCTTCCCGGGATTGTTGGTGTATATCATCTTCGCCATCTTCGTTCCGAGCCAGCCGCAGCAAATCAATCAGCCGCAACAGCCACAACAGCCTGAGCAGCCGCAACAATAATCGCAACTTTTTAAGCATAAGGAAGTACCCCATAAGGCACTAAGAAACTCCCTGCGGTCCGTTTCTAAGGTGCCTTATGGGGTACTTCCCTATGCTTTTAGATTCCGAGCCTTTTGTTGAGGGCCTCGGTCTTTTCCTCATACCCCTTCTTTCCCAAGAGGGCAAACATGTTTTTCTTATAGGCCTCCACGCCAGGCTGGTCAAAAGGATTCACCTCGAGCATGTAGCCGCTCACAGCGCAGGCCATCTCGAAGAAATAGATTAATTGGCCGAGTACGTATTCGGAGACTTCTGGGATTACCAAACGGATGACCGGCACACCACCGTCCACATGGGCGAGTATGGTGCCTAATTCAGCCTTGTGGTTCACTTCGGAGATGCGTCTTCCTGCAATATAATTCAGCTGGTCGAGGTCTTCGTCTTCCATGGGAATGCACAACTCGTGATTGGAGTTTTCTACCGAGATCACGGTCTCAAAGAGGTTGCGTAAGCCGTCTTGGATGTACTGACCCATGGAGTGCAAGTCGGTGCTGAAAGTGACCGAAGCGGGGAAGATGCCCTTGTGGTCCTTGCCGTGGCTCTCACCGTAAAGCTGCTTCCACCACTCACTGAAATACACCAGCCTCGGCTCATAGTTCACCATGATTTCGTTGGTCTTGCCCGACTCGTACATGATATGTCTCACCACTGCATATTCCGACACGATATTGCCGTTCAAAGTGGGGTTGCTCTTGCATAGCTTCTCGATCTCAATGGCACCTTTTATTAATGCGCGGATGTCGATTCCCGCCATGGCGATAGGCAGCAACCCGACAGGGGTGAGTACCGAGAAACGCCCCCCGACATCGTCGGGAACGATGTAGGTCTTGTATCCCTTTACATTGGCCAACTGCTTCAAAGCGCCCTTGGCCTTGTCGGTGATGGCGACGATGCGGGATGAAGCCTCCTGTTCTCCGTATTTATTAATAATGTGTTGTTTCAGGATACGGAAGGCGATGGCAGGCTCAGTGGTGGTACCCGACTTGGAAATGACGGCCATCGAATAGTCTTTCTTGTCCAAAACAGCAATTAATTCATGAAGATAATCCTCGCTCATGTTATGCCCGGCATACACGATCAAAGGTTTCTCGCCGCTCAAAGGAGCGAAGTGGTTCTGCAATGCCTCGATGACGGCACGGGCACCCAGATAGGAGCCTCCGATGCCAATCACAACAAAGATATCGGACTTCTTCCGTAAGACGGACGCCGTTTGTTCGATATCGGCAATCAGGCTCTCGTCGATCTCTGAGGGCAAATTGACCCATCCAAGAAAGTCGTTGCCAGCGCCGGTCCGGTTGAAAATAGTGTTGTAGGTTGAAGCGACCTTTGATTCGTAGGATTGCATGGATTCCTTGCTGATGAAGGAAAAAGTGTGGTTGAGTTCTAGTTTCATAATGTTAGAATTTGATGCAAATATAGTCAAAAACAAGAAAATCCCCAAAAATTGGGGATTTTCATGAACCAAAAACCAAAATTTATGAAACCTTTAAAATAGAAGTTGTAATCACAACTTCCAGGTCATTATGATAAGAACCGATGCAAAAATACAACTTTTTTCAATTCCACAAGAAAAATCGAAAAAAAATCTCAAAATACGTATCTTTGCAACATGGAAAAGGGTATTAGTAAACAGCTAACGCTTTTCATTGCGCTTTTAGCTATTATCTGGGTTTTGATGCTTGCAATACAAATCCATCAGACACAGCGTCTTTATAGGCATCGGAAAGACCTTATTGCGTTGCAATTGAACACCGTTTTTGACGATGCTTTCAATACCACCGACACGATTGACTACGGGAGTATCGACTCGTTGGTGAATTTGAGCCTTCTTTCGCATGCCGTGCTTTATAATATCAAGTATGACTTGGGGGTATATTCAGAAAACAAAAGCCAATGGGTTTATCTTACCGAAAACGCCGATACCGACGCCTTGGTTAAAAAGGGTTTCCGATACAACCTGTTCCGTGTCAACGGCGAAGAGACCTCACTCGACGTCATCATGATCCATTTCCCGAGCCTCGTGAAACGTCTCCGGCTTGAGTCCGTCATGAGCTATTCGGTAATCGGCATCCTTTTTATACTCTTGCTATGCTGCTTTATTTACTTCTTCTTCATCATCCTTCAAAACAGAAAGATTAATGCTTTCAGGGAAAAAATGGCCCATTTCATCGTGCATGAATTGAAAACACCACTCACCACCATCAATCTTTCGACCCAATTGCTTAAGGATAAAACTGTTGTAACCGATGAAGAGACCAAGAACACCTACCTTGACATGATCGCCGAAGAGACCAAATTCTTGGAAGACATGGTTGAGGAAGTGCTAACGGTTTTTCGCGCGAAAAGCATGCCTATTGCGGCAACCGAAGAGGTAAAGTTGCATGTGCTCTTGCAAGAAGTATGTAGAGTACACGCCACCCAACTCGAGGAATTTGGTGCCGAGCTCTCGTTTGAATGCAATGCCGAATTCGATGCCGTTCAAGGCAACTACACCCACCTGTTCAATACCTTCTCAAATCTGGTCGACAACGCCATCAAATACCGCAATGGGAAACTGGAGCTGACTATCAGCACCCAAAACCACGGCGATATGATCGAGATACGCATAGCCGATAATGGTATAGGCATCAGCGAAGAACAACAGAAACTCGTTTTCGAACCCTTCACCCGTTTCCATACCGACGATTCTCACTATGTGAAAGGTTTCGGCTTGGGACTAGAATACGTGAAACATGTCATTGATTATCACAAAGGTACCATTTTAGTGGATAGTGAACTGGGTAAGGGAACCGTGTTTACCATAAGCCTTCCCCTGAAAAACTAACATTTTTTGTTTGTTTTTTTCAAAGATTCTTCTTACCTTTGTAAATCGTTTTTTAATAGTATTAATAATGACCTCTAAGATTAACACTCTGTTGGTCGAGGATGACAAAAACCTGGGAGTCATTCTGAAGAAATACCTTGAGGCTAAGGATATTCCAGTAACCTTATGCTCCAATGGGGAAGAGGCTCTCAAGACCTTCAGGGAAGGTAGTTTTAATTTTTGTATTCTAGATGTGATGATGCCCATGATGGACGGCTTTACGCTCTCACAAGAGATCAAGAAGCTTGACAAGCGGATTCCCATCATTTTTTTAACCGCCAAAACCACCCAACAAGACATCATCAAAGGCTTTAAACTGGGAGCCGATGACTATATCACCAAACCGTTCAGCATGGACGAACTGCTGATGCGTATCCATGCGGTTTACAACAGGACCTCGCTGGAGGTGCCAACTCCCACCACTTTCAAGCTTGGCAGCTTTGTCTTCGATGCGCCTCGCCACCTCCTGAAAAGGAATGAAGAAACCCGCAAACTCACCTCCAAAGAAGCGGACCTGCTCCTGCTCCTGTGCGAGAACATGAACGAAACGCTTGAACGGTCTGTGGCACTTCAAAAAGTGTGGTGCGTAGACTCCTACTTCAACGCCCGCTCAATGGATGTCTATATCACCAAATTGCGCAAGTACTTCAAGGACGACCCCAAGGTGGAACTCGTCAACATCCACGGCGTGGGATTCAAATTAGTGGTCAAAGACTAAACTTTTATTAATGGAAACGGGAGGCAACTGCACCGTGGTGTCGTTGACGAACTCCCACAACGCATCTCCCACCACACCATTGTCGGTGTTGGTGAGCACAATGAGTGTGCGCCTCTTGGCGATGTCGCGGATGAAGAACGAACGGTAACCCTTCCACCACCCGAAGTGGAACAACACCCCGGGATGATTCTCATTCATCCGCCAACCGAACCCATAGTTCTCGCCTTTCTTCCAAAGGGGTGAACCCGGTACAAAAGCCTCCTGCTGGATGCTGTCGGGCAAAAACAAACCGTAATCGATGGCGACACGGAAACGATACAGATCCTCCACAGTAGAGTACATGCCCTTGTCACCCAACACCCCGTTCAGATAGTCGTCCTGAGCCCTCCTCGCCCCCTTGCGAAGCAGGTCGTGCCCCTGCACATCAGTCTCAACGTAGGTCTTGATCCTGTCAACTCCTCTCAAGGAATAAATGAAAGACCGCTCCATGCCCAAAGGCGCAAACACCTCGTCCCGCATGAAGTCCTCAAAATGGCGCCCAGAGACCTTTTCCACAATATTGGCCAACAACGCATAGTTCACGTTGGTGTAGTGAAAGGTGACATCAGGCTGGTTGTACGGATCGGGCTTGTATTGGGCATAAAGCCTGATGATGTCGTCGTTGCTCACAGGCACCCCACGGTCGGGCCAGCGCTCATCCGCCAAGGTCTCATACCGGGAAAGCCCCGAACGATGGTTCAGCAGATTGCGGATTGTAATGCCTTGATAAGGGAACTCAGGCAAATACTTTGTGATGTCGTCATCATAATCCAACAATCCTCGCGAATACAATAGCATCACCGCTTCGGCAGTGAACATCTTCGAAACCGAGGCTAACTGAAACTGGTCGTCAAGCCGGATGGAGTCTTTCTGTTTCACCAAATTGCGCCAACCGTATGCCTTTTTGAAGATCACTTGCTCACCTTCGGCATACAAGACCACACCATTCAAGTATTGGCTCCGGTGCATCTCGTCAAACGCCTTCTCTGCCATGGCCACCCTGCGCTCTACCTTCGCCTTGCCCAAATCGACAAACAGACTGTCTACCTTCAACTCTGGCACAGGCCCATGAGGCCTTTCTTTACACGAGGTTCCCATCAGGCCCACTAAGACCATCAGCCACATTATTAATATGCCCCTAACCGCATTCTTCATAAAAACTGACAAAGGTAGAGAAAAAATTTGTAATTTTGCCGCGTTTTTCAAACATCATATTTATTTCATGTCACAATTTACAGATTTTGGATTGGACTCCGCTCTGTTGAAGGCTATTGGGGAGCTGGGGTTCGAAAATCCTATGCCAATCCAGGAACAAACGATTCCTGTGTTGTTGGAACGCGACACCGACTTCGTCGGTCTCGCCCAGACGGGTACTGGAAAGACAGCCGCTTTCGGACTGCCATTACTCCAGAAGATTGACTCCTCACAGCGCTCAGTGCAAGCGCTGATCCTCTGTCCTACACGTGAACTCTGCATGCAGATCACCAAGGACCTCCGTAACTATGCGAAGTACATTCCCGAAATCCTCATCGTGCCGGTCTACGGCGGCGCCAGCATCGAACTGCAGTTCAAAGACCTGGCTAAGAAACCCCAAATCATCGTGGCTACCCCAGGCCGTCTGCGCGATATGATTCGCCGTAACCGCGTGGACTTTACCAACGTCCATACCATGATCCTCGACGAAGCCGACGAGATGCTCAACATGGGCTTCCAAGAAGAAGTCGACGACATCCTCGAGTATATGCCCAAAGAAGGAAGACATACCATGCTCTTCTCAGCTACCATGCCGAAAGAGGTGGAAGCCATCCTCAACAAGTATATGACAGACCCCGTCAAAGTGGCTGTAGGTGAACGTAACTCTGGTACCGCCAATGTCGACCATCGTTACTATATGATGGCTGCCAAGGACCGCTATTCGGTACTGAAACGTATTATCGACTACACCCCGTCGATCTACGGCATCATCTTCTGCCGCACCAAACTCGAAACGCAGGAAATCGCCGACAGCCTCATCCAAGACGGCTATAACGCCGCAGCTCTTCACGGTGACCTCTCACAGGCCATGCGCGACAATGTGATGGACCATTTCCGCAAACGTAGCCTGCAACTGCTGGTCGCCACCGACGTCGCCGCCCGTGGCATCGATGTGAAGGAATTGACCCATATCATTAATTATAATCTTCCCGACGACATTGAGACCTACGTCCACCGTAGCGGTCGTACAGGTCGCGCCGACAAACGTGGTATCTGCATCAGCCTGGTCCACCTTCGCGAAAAACACAAGATCAAACAAATCGAGAAAATCGTAGGCCGCCCCATCGAACGTGCCATGATCCCGACAGGTAAGGAAGTCTGTGAAAAACAACTCTTCAATCATATTGATAGAATTGAACATGTCGACATCAACCGTGAGGATATCGACGACTACCTGCCAGTCATCTTCAAAAAATTGGAGTGGATGTCGCGCGAGGAACTGATCACCCGCATGGTTGCCCTGAACTTCAACCGTTTCCTCGACTACTATAAGGATGCCGTCGACCTCAACGCTGACGACAAAGCCGAGAAGAAAGACAAAGCCGAGCGTAAGAAGGAACGTGACCGTATGGACCAGACCATGAAACGCCTGTTTTTCGGCATTGGTAAAAACGACCACGTCTTGCCACAGAAACTTATCGGCATGATCAATGATGTCACCCACACCAAAAACATCCCGATTGGCCGCATCGACCTCTTTGCCGATTATTCCTACGTGGATGTCGAAGAGAGCTTCATCCCCATGATTCTGGAATGCTTCGCCGACCCGCGCCGCAACCCCAAAGGCATCGTGGTGGAAGTAGCCAAGGATCAACCCAAACGCGAGAAGAAGACAAACGATACCGAAGGCGAGAAGAAAGAACGTCGTGAGAAGAAAGAACGTCGTGGCGAAGACCGTCCGAAATTTAAGTCGGAACGCTCCCGCGACGGACACGAATGGCTCGACCCCGACTGGCGTGAACATCTGGAAGATATCGAGGTTTTCATAGATGAGGAAGACGAACGTCCCTCCCGCAAAAAACGTAACGAGGAACGTGGCTTTGGCGCCAAGAAGGATAAAGGCTCCAAAAAAGAGAAGTCATCTTCTAAAAAAGAACCCCGCTCCTCCCGCTCTTCCAAAGCCTCGGGCTCTTCCCATTCCTCTTCCTCCACCTTCCGCTCCAGCGACTACGACATAGGCCCTCGCCAATCCGGCCGTGGTCGCCGTGGCGCCGCACGTCATGAGGATGATTACTATTCTCCCAAACGCCGTGGCGGAGGCCGTCGTAAATGATGGATGGTTTTAAAATATGGTGGAAAGCAGCACGACCTCGCACCGTGCTGCTTTCACTTTCCGGAGTGTTGATGGGCAGCTTCCTGGCCCTTGCCGAGAACCCCCACCTCAACCCTTTGACCATAGTGTTCTGTATCCTGACCGCCATCATCCTTCAAATCCTCTCTAACCTCGCCAACGATTATGGGGATTATAAAAAAGGAGTGGACAACGCCCATCGTACCGGCCCACAAAGAACCCTTCAAAGCGGTGTGCTCACCGAACGTCAAATGCGTATGGGCATCTCTATTACCGCTGTTGTGGCATTAATATTTGGCGCATTATTAATCTTCGTTTTCGCCCAACTCTCATTGCAGGAACTGGCAATCTTTGCCGTCCTGGGTGTTGCGGCTGTCTTGGCGGCTTTGCTTTACACCTTGGGTAAACATCCTTACGGCTACCGCGGACTCGGCGACTTCTACTGTTTCCTGTTCTTCGGCTGGGTAGCCGTGGCCGGAACATTTT
This sequence comes from uncultured Bacteroidia bacterium, assembly GCA_902801465.1. Lineage (GTDB taxonomy): Bacteria > Bacteroidota > Bacteroidia > Bacteroidales > F082 > Limimorpha. Next base: position 216,974 of record CADCIH010000009.1, read on the forward strand.
ATCTTGCCACAAAACAACTTGATTTCACCATTCTTCTGCCTGCTACCGCCATGGGCTGCTGCTCCAACGCCGTGCTGAATATCAACAATATGCGCGATTACGAGAACGACAAAGCCTCAGGTAAAAACAGCCTGGTGGTGAAAATCGGCTTGAAGAAAGCCTTTGTCTATCATTGTCTGCTCATCGGAATAGCCTTTCTTAGCCTTACGCTGTTTCAAATTCTGAAACAGGCTCCTGCCTATGGCTACGCCTTCTGGCTGCTGTTTCCGCTTTTCCTTAAGGATTTGCTAATCATTAATAAAACCTTGGAAACAGGCGTTCCCGACCCCCTGCTCCCAAAGCAGGTGCTACATACCTTTTTGCTGACCTTGGTTTTTGGATTACTGCTTCTTCTTTGAGCGTCTCGGAGAGAGGCCATATCGATAACCCCACGCCAGCGTAGCGCAGTGTGGGGTTAAAAAAAAAGACACCAGATAGCTCTGATGTCCTTTTTTGTCGGAGCGGCCCGACTCGAACGGGCGACCGCTTGCACCCCATGCAAGAATGCTAGCCAACTGCACCACGCCCCGATTGCATTTGCGGCTGCAAAGATAGAAATGTTTTTTGAATTGTGATGCACTTTGGCAAAAAAAAGTTATTTTTGCCTCAAATATCTCTTAATTCTAAATTCTAAATTTCCATGGAACACATCGAATGCCTCATCATCGGCTCCGGTCCCGCCGGTTACACCGCAGCCATCTATACCTGCCGCGCCGACATCAAAACAGTTGTCTATGAAGGAATGCAACCGGGCGGACAACTTACGCAAACCACTGAGATCGAAAACTTCCCAGGCTATCCCAAAGGCATCAACGGTCCCGATATGATGGAGGAGATCCGTCAGCAGGCACTTCGCTTCGGTGCTGAGATCCGCGAAGGCGAAGTCACCGCTATCGACGCCTCACAACGGCCTTTCAAGGTGACTACCGAATATGACGGCGAACTGCTGGCCGACAGCATCATCGTCTCAACAGGGGCCTCGGCGCGCTACCTCGGAATCCCCAGCGAAGAGGAATTCAAAGGCGGCGGCGTGTCGGCCTGCGCCACCTGCGACGGCTTCTTCTACAAAGGAAAAGATGTGGCAGTGGTAGGCGGCGGCGATACCGCATGCGAGGACGCCACCTATCTGTCCAAACTCTGCAACAAGGTCTATCTCATCGTCCGCCGTGACGTGCTCCGTGCCTCCAAAGCCATGCAACACCGCGTGCTCAATACGCCTAATATCGAAGTGCTTTGGAAACATCAGACCAAGGAACTCTTCGGCGAACAGCAGGGCTTCATGAAGAAACTCAAAGGCGCTGTGCTCTACCATAGCGACACCAAAGAGGAACGCACCATTTATGTGGATGGTTTCTTCGAGGCTATCGGCCATACCCCCAATACGGAGCCGTTCAAAGGTTTGTTGGACATGGACGAAGAAGGATACATCATCACCAAGCCAAAGTCAACCGCTACCAACGTGGAAGGCATCTTCGCTTGTGGCGACTGCCAGGACCGCATCTATCGCCAAGCCATCGTGGCTGCCGGCACCGGCGCCATGGCCGGCATCGAAGTGGAGCGCTATTTAATGTCTGTTCGTTAAGCGCACCCCATCGGGGTGCCACATCGGTATAAAAAACGCAGCCACCCATAATCCTCCGCACCCCATCGGGGTGCCACATCGGTAGGAAAAAAATGTTGTTCAGAACCGAAATTAATATCACCCCTCTTTCCCAAACCATCTCTTACGGTGACGGCATCCTCTTTCTTGGCTCCTGTTTCGCCGACGAAATCGGCTCCATCTGCCGTGGTCTGGGGTTCAACGCCTTGGTGAATCCCTTCGGGGTGCTTTACAACCCCTCCAGCATCGCCCAATCCATCAAACGCCTGCAAAAGGGAACTCCTTTCACCCATGATGATGTCATCGAAGTGGGAGGGGAGTTCTTTTGCACCTTCAGTCATAACACCGACTTCTGGTGTCCCTCCGAACAAGCTTTGCTCGAAAAGGTCAACAGCCATCTCGCTGAAGCGTACACCCATTTTCATCAAACCAAATGGGTTGTCGTGAGCCTGGGCACCTCTTGGGCCTTCCGTGATAAAATCACTGGCGGGGTGGTCTCCAACTGCCACAAACTCCCCGCCAACCGCTTCGAACGGGTGTTCCTTAGCACAGACCAGTCCGTTACCATCCTGAATAAATTGCTCGAGGCTTTTCCTGACAAGCAATTCATCTTCACTGTATCACCTCTTCGCCACCTTAAAGACGGACTCCACGAGAACCAGTTGAGCAAAGCATCATTGCTCTTGGCTGTTGATCAAGTCAGCAAATCCTACGGCAACGCACACTACTTCCCTGCCTACGAAATCCTTCTCGATGAACTTCGCGACTACCGCTTTTACAAGGAAGACATGGTCCATCCTACCGACCAAGCCGTTCGCTATATTTGGGAGAAGTTTGTTGAATTCGCCATCGACCCTTCGGAACACCCCGCCATGAAAGCCGCCGAGGAACTCAAGCAAATGCTCCAGCACAAGCCGCTCTTCCCCGATAGCGATTCCTATCGCAAGTTTGAGGCGCTGAAGGAATTGAAAATCAAAGAATTTAGGGAAAAATATCCGAAAGTCATGCCACTTGTCGGTCAATAATCTCCTTGAATTCGTCAAGCATGTTTTGCATTATCCTTCTCAAAAACCTCGTTATAATCTTTTCCTTCGGGCGTTTTGGGTAGATCCTCTTCGGAAACGACAGTGAAAACATAAACCAACTCTTTCTCGGTCTTGGTCTCTCTGAGGTATTGCCGCTTCAACTTCGGCTTTATCCCTGACAATCCCAACGTTTCTTCCATCTTCCGCTTGAGCGTCTTCTCTGGGGTGTCGCCGAACGCCACGTGCCACCAGTAACGCCTCGCGGTCTCTCCCTTTCCATTAAGGACATGCAGGTGTACAACGGGGTGTAGCATTTTGTTTCCATTGTGCAACTCCACATACAAAGCCCGGCCCACGATGATTCCCCGCTCGTTGACGATGGGCAGAAATTCCATGGGGTTCACCTCGGGCTCAAACTTTCGTGGCCCGTCCGTTGAGGAAGGTGAGTCAACATCATCGATGGTCACTTCTTCTGGCGTTTGGGCAATCTGATCGATTATGGTTTTAGGGCCTCTTCTTTCCGATGTCGTCCCTATTTCCGCTTGCTTTTCCCGAACCATCAGTGTGAGTTCCATCGGCTCGTACGACACTTCCTCCACCACAATCCGCTCGGTGCCCTTCAACTCAACGACGTCACCTGCCTTTTTCCCCGTCAGCGCCTTGGCTATGGGAGAAGTGAATGAGATCAAGCCTTTATTAATGTCTGCCTCATCAACCCCCACGATCCTCACTGCACGGCCATTGTAGCGCACCCACGCCCCAAAGCTCACCACGCCCTTGTTGGCCTTGGTGATATCAACCTCCACGGCACTGCTGATACGATTAATGAGCAACTTCATCTTTGCCTGGATGAAGTTGCTCATGATGTAATTGTCGCCCGCCTTGGCAAGCTCTGCCTCAAGGTCTCTCAACTCCTCGTTGAGAGCCGCCAACCCTTCTCTTGTGACATAGTTGGGCACGCCTTCTGGCAGATAAGCCCTCGGCGGTACCATTGGAATCTCTTCCTGATCACCTTCCTTGATAAAACCTCGGCTCATCAGAGAGGAACGTCTTATTTGATCACCAACTCCTTGATGATGTTGTCGCACTTTCCGACTTTCTCAATGCACCAGAGCAGGTAGCGGGCATCCATGCAGATGGTACGCTGCACCTTGTTCTCGAAGCTGAGGTCGCCACTCATGGCCTCCCAGTTGCCGTCGAAGGCCAAACCGATGAGGTTGCCCTCGCCGTCGATGACGGGACTGCCGGAGTTGCCTCCCGTGATGTCGTTGGTGGTGATGAAGTTGACGACCAACTCACCGTTTTCGTTGGCATAGCGGCCATAGTCTTTCTTAGCCACGAGGTCGCGCACATCCTGCGGGATGTCGAACTCCCAGTTGCCGGGCACGTACTTGGCCATCACACCGTCCATGGTGGTGTAGTAGTTGTAGTTGACGGCGTCGGCGGCCTTGTAAGGCTCCACGGTGCCGTAGGTCAGGCGCATGGTGAAGTTGGCATCAGGGTAGAAGTTACGGTCGCTCTGCATCTCCATCAAGCCTTTCATGTAAAGGCGCTCGCCGGCGTTACCAAAGTTTTGGGCTTCTGCGTAACGGGCATACAGTACTTGATACGAGTCGATGATGTTCGTGGCAAGGGTATACAACGGGTCCTTGTCGAGGCTCTTGGGCTTCTGGATCCACTTCTCGAGACGTGCCTTGTCGGTGAAGACACTCTTCTCGAAAGCTTTTTCCACCCATTCGGTGAAGTCGCCACCGTTCTCTTGACCGATACGAAGGATCTCGGTTGGCATCAGGTCGGCTGAAATGTTTTTGTAGAACAAAGCCAACAGCGCTGCAGTGACATCACGGTCAAGAGGCATGCTGTAATCCTTGAAGAAAGCATCCACAGCGGGTTGCATCTTGGCGGCAGCGGCTTTGATGTCGTCTTTCGACTCCTTCTCGGTAATCATGTTGTTGATGCGCATGAACCTGCGGCTGAAACCGATGGCCTCACCTCCGTTCCAGCCAGCCTCGCGATGATACACGAACGACTTCTGGATCTCGTCCAAGATCTGCCATTTCTGCTCGATGCCGTCGAAGATGCTGCCATATTCGGCCTTGCGCTTCGGGTCGGCGTTGGCCCAAGCCTTGAACTCTTCCTCTTGGGCGAGGCGGCGTTCATATACATGGTTGCGCTTGAGCTGCTTCACCTGGCCGATATAGTACTTCCAGTAGTTCGACACGCTGGCCTGTTTTGAGGCGTACATGATGAAGACCTCCTGGTCGGCGTCCATGTGCTTGCGGTAGTTGTTGAGCTTGGTGGTGCGGCAGTCGATGATGGCGGGACCTTCCTCCTCAATCACGTTCTTCACGGTGTAAGAGGTGGAGTAACGGTCGGTGGAGCCGGGGTAGCCGAGAATCATGGCATAGTCGCCGGGCTTCACGCCGTTGAGATTAATGGGAAGATACCATTTCGACTTCATCGGGACGTTGTCGGGTGAATAGTTGGCGGGATTGCCTTCCTGGTCGACATACACGCGGAAGATGTTGAAGTCGCCCTTGTGACGGGGCCAGGTCCAGTTGTCGGTATCAGCGCCGAACTTGCCGATGCCCCAGGGGGGACAGCACACCAGACGAACGTCCTTATATTCGATGTACTCGAAGAGGATGTATTGGTTGCCGCTGTAGAAAGGCACGATCTCCACCTTGTGGAAAGGCTTGGTCTTGTAACCTTCCGTAAGGCTGCGTAGGTTCTTGTCGATGGTCGCCTGACGTTCGGCCTCGCTCATCTCGGCGGTGACGCCGTAAAGGACGTTCTCGGTCATGTCAGTCACTTTGTCGAGAAACAGTACAGAAAGACCGGGGTTAGGAAGTTCTTCGTTCCTGTTGTTGGCCCAGAAGCCATCGGTCAGGTAGTCATGTTCCACCGAGGAGTGTTTCTGTACGTAGCTCAGGCCGCAGTGGTGGTTGGTGAGCAGCAGGCCCTCGGGAGAGATAATCTCGCCGGTGCATCCGCCACCGAACTGTACGATGGCATCCTTGACGCTGGGCTCGTTGAAGCTGAAGATTTGTTCAGCGGTCAGCTTGCAGCCTAACGCCTGCATCTCAGCCAGGTTTTGTCCGTTCAAAGAATAAGGCAACCACATGCCCTCGTCGGCTCTTGTTATCATCACGGATAACAACGCCATCACAATCAATAATGTCTTCTTCATAACTTTTATCTCTTAACTTTTATCTTTTATCTCTAATCCACCCCATCACATTGCTCTCAATCCTCTCCTTTAGATCCTCCGACTCCGGCGCCTTCTCGAACTTGTGTCCCGTCACCTTCTCATAGAGCTCTATGTATCTTTCGGAAACACTTTCCACATACTCGGGGGTCATCTCCGGTACCTGTTGTCCTTCCTTGCCCTGGAACCCGTTGGCCATCAACCATTCGCGCACGAACTCCTTGGAGAGTTGGACCTGGGATTCGCCCTTGGCAAAACGCTCCTCATACTGGTCGGCGATGAAGTAACGCGATGAGTCGGGGGTGTGGATCTCGTCCATCAGCACAATCTGGTCGCCGATCTTGCCGAACTCGTATTTGGTGTCTACCAGGATCAAGCCTTGTTTGGCGGCGATTTCGGTGCCTCTTTGGAAGAGCTTGCGGGTGATGTCCTCAATCTGGATGTAGTCCTTTTCGCTAATCAAGCCGCGGGCGATGATCTCCTCGCGTGAGATGTCTTCGTCGTGGCCTTCCTCGGCTTTGGTGGTGGGGGTGATGATGGGCTCGGCGAACTTCTGGTGTTCTTTCATCCCGTCGGGAATCTGCACGCCGCAGATCACATGTTGTCCACTTTTATAGGTGCGCCACGAACTGCCCGTCAGGTAACCTCTGATGATCATTTCAATGGGGAAGGGCTTGCAGAGTTTGCCTACAGTCACCATGGGGTCGGGTGTGGCGAGCTTCCAGTTGGGCACGATGTCAGCGGTGGCATCCAAAAACATGGCCGCAATCTGGTTCAACACCTGTCCCTTGTAAGGAATGCCCTTGGGAAGGATGACGTCGAAAGCCGAAATGCGGTCAGTTGCCACCATTACCATATATTCGTTGTTAATAAAATAACAATCGCGGACCTTGCCGTGATAGACTCCGGTCTGACCGGGAAAGTTGAATTCAGTTTTCGTCAGTGCTTTCATATGAATTAGTAATTAGTTCTTCGTTTTCCGTTTTCCGTTCTCCGTTTTCCGTTTTCCGTTTGTATGCGTTGATAATCTCCGTCACGAGCTTATGGCGAACCACGTCCTTGTTGTCGAGATAGATAAACTCGATTCCGGGCACGTCCTTGAGTACTTCCATGGCTTGGGGTAGTCCTGAAGGGACGTGGGGCGGCAGGTCGATCTGTGTGATGTCGCCGGTGACGATGAACTTGGCCGAGCGACCCATACGGGTGAGGAACATCTTGAGTTGGCTGCGTGTGGCGTTTTGGGCCTCGTCCAGGATGACAAAGGCATGGTCCAAAGTGCGTCCACGCATGAAGGCCAGCGGTGCGATCTCGATGGTGTGGTCTTCGAGATAGCCTTCCAGCCTCGAGGAGGGAATCATGTCACGCAAGGCGTCGTACAACGGTTGGAGATAGGGGTCGAGTTTGTCCTTCAAGTCGCCAGGGAGAAAGCCTAGATGTTCTTCGGCCTCCACTGCGGGACGGGTCAAAATGATCCTTCTCACTTGCTTTTCCTTCAATGCCCTCACTGCCAAGGCCACGGCGGTGTAGGTCTTGCCGGTGCCGGCAGGGCCGATGGCGAAGACCAGGTCCTTGTGTTCCGAGGCGGACACCATGCGTTTCTGGTTGGCGGTGATGGCCTTCACGGGCATGCCTCCGCGACCGAACACCAATACATCGCTCTCCGACATCTTCTGCTGTAATTCCACATCGGTGTTGGCTTTCATGATGTCCTCAATGTCGCGCTCATCAATCTTTCCCTTCCGCTCCAACTGCATGGTGAGCATCTCGAATCGGTTGATGAAATACTCCATCTCGTCCTCGTCGCCAATCACCTTCACAAAATTGCCCCTTGCGATGATCTTCAGCTTCGGAAACAGCACTTTCACCTTATCCAGATACCTGTCGTTGGGCCCGTAAAGGTCCTTGGGATCCACGTTCTCTATCTGAAGTATCTGTTCAGCCATAATTGTTCGTAATTTTTTGCAAAGGTAATGAAATAATGTTTTTCTTTTTCGATAATTGTTGTTATCTTTGCAATCTAGAAAAATCCGAGGTTTCGATGGCCATTATCACGTTGACGAGCGACTGGGGCACTTCCGACTATTACACGGCGGCGGTGAAAGGGGTGATACTGTCACAGATTCCCAATGCCACCATCGTTGACATCTCGCACGAGATTTCGCATTACAACATCGCCGAGGCTGGCTTTATCATGCGCAACTGCTATCGAAACTTCCCCGATGGCACCATCCACATCCTTGCCGTCGAGACCATCGAGTCGGACCAGAACCCGCATGTCGTGGTGAAAGCCAAAGGCCAGTATTTTGTGGGAACCGACAACGGAATCTTCAGCCATATTCTCGACAATGAGTTCGATGAAGCGGTGTATATCGATGTGGAACAAGACACCAACCTCTATACGTTCAGTACACGCGACCGCTTTGCCAAAGTCGCCATCATGATTGCCAAGGGTGAGCCGCTCTCCGCAATCGGCGCCCGACGCGAACAACTCAACAACGGAGGCTCGTTCTGTGCCACGGTAAAGAACAACATCATCGAGGGCATCGTGATGCATGTCGATGCCTACGAGAACCTCATCACCAATATCTCCAAGGAATTGTTCGATCAGGTAGGGAAGGGACGTGACTTCACCATCAAGGTCAAGGGCGACCTCTATACCATTGACGAAATCTCCGATTGCTATGACGACGTGGACCCCCAGGATCCCGTCGCCCTGTTCGGCACCCACGGCTTCCTCGAACTGGCCCTCAACCACGCCAAGATGGCCTCGCTATGGGGCCTCGATGTCCACTCTTTTATTCAGGTGGTTTTCAGGGAATGAAACAACCTCCAAAGAATCAATCCTACCAAAACGCCCAACACGGCTCCTGCAAGGACGTCGCCAGGATAATGCACACCTATATATATACGGCTGTAACTTGAAATGAAAGCCCAAGCATATAGCCACCAGCCAACACTCCTATAGCTCTTGCGTAAGGCGGCAGTCAAAAAAGCGGCCACACCAAAAGTGTTGGCAGCATGGGAAGAAACAAAACCATAACGGCCCCCTGGAAGACCCTTCGGCAAATGCACCAAGCCTTCCAACTCGGGATTGAAACAAGGCCTCAACCGATGAAACAATGGCTTGCAAACATGCGCAGAGAGCTGGTCTGTACACAAAATCACCAAACATACCGCCAACAAAACCCACCAGCCGCGCTTGCCATACTGTTTGAAGACCATGTAAAGCAATAGGATATAAATGGGAATCCACGGCCACATCCCAGTAATGGCCACCATCACCGTGTCGAGCCACCCGGTATGCAACCCGTTTAAAAACAAAAACAATTGCTGATCAATACCCCCCAACATCATAGTTCTCCGTTTTCCGTTTTCCGTTCTCCGTTCTCACCACCCCTCGTCCTCTTTGTTCAACGTCAACCAAATCAGATCCTTCAACTCGTCAATGCCCTTTCCAATGACAGAGCTGATGAAAACATGCGGGACCTTCTTCGGCAGATGCCTCTTGATGTCCTTGATGGTGTCCTCATCCACCAAATCACACTTTGTGATGGCCAGCAAACGCTCCTTGTCCATCAACTCGGGATTGTACTTCTTCAACTCGTTGAGCAAAATGTCGTACTCCTTCTTCACATCCTCAGTGTTGGCGGGTACCATAAAGAGAAGTGTTGAGTTTCTTTCTATATGTCGTAAAAATCTGATGCCCAGCCCTTTGCCTTCTGCTGCGCCCTCGATGATTCCGGGGATGTCGGCCATCACAAAACTACGATGGTCACGGTAACTGACGATGCCCAGATTGGGTACCAAGGTGGTGAAAGGATAATCGGCGATCTCAGGTCTCGCGGCGGATACCACCGACAAAAGGGTGGATTTTCCGGCGTTGGGGAAGCCTACCAGACCGACATCGGCCAGCAGCTTCAGCTCCAACACAATCCACATCTCCTGCGAGGGCTCGCCAGGCTGGCAGAACTTGGGCGCCTGCATGGTGGCTGACTTGAAGAAGGCATTGCCCTTACCGCCGCGACCGCCCTTCAAGAGCACCACGGTCTGTCCGTCTTCGGTGATCTCACCTAGCTGACGACGGGTCTCCGCCTCATACGCCACAGTGCCCAACGGCACGTCGATAAATACGTCCTTGCCAGCGGCTCCAGTGAGTTGGTTGCTGCCTCCCGACACACCGTCCTCAGCCAAAAGGTGCTTGGTGTAACGCAAATGCAACAGTGTCCACATCTGGGCATTGCCCCTAAGGATGATGTCGCCTCCACGACCGCCGTCGCCACCGTCGGGACCGCCCTTGGGGATGTATTTCTCCCTTCGGAAGTGCAACGAGCCAGAACCGCCCTTGCCCGAACGGCAAAAGATCTTCACATAGTCAACAAAATTGGAACCAGACATTGTTTTAAGGATTAAGAAGTCAGAAGCAAGAATTTAGAACTCGTCGATGTACTCCACGGCGTCATAGTCAATCTCGTATTTGTCGCAGTCGAAGTTCAAATCGACATCAGTGGCCGAAGGCTTGGTGAAGTCGCCCTGGCTGATACGTAGCGTCGGGTCGGCATACACGCGCTGCATATACAACGCCCAGATGGGCAAAGCGGTGCGCGAACCTTGGCCCAACTCGGTGGTGCGGAAGTGTACGCTGCGGTCCTCGGCACCTACCCACACACCCGTGGTGAGGTCGGGGGTGATGCCCATGAAGTAACCGTCGCTGTTCTTCTGTGTGGTGCCGGTCTTGCCTGCAATGGGGTTGTTGAGGTTGTATTTGTAGCGCAGACGCACACCAGTGCCGCTCTGCACCACGCCCTTCATCAACTCGATCATCTTGTAGGCGGTCACCTCGCTCATAGCCTCCGACTCTTCGGCAGTGAAACGCTCAATGACATTGCCGTTCTTGTCCTCAATCTTCGTGATGAAGATGGGTTTGATATACACACCCTGGTTTGCGAAGGTGCTCATGGCTCCCACCATCTCGATGAGCTTCAGATCGCAAACGCCCAGACAGATGGCCGGAACAGGGTCGATGGGCGACTCCACACCCATCCTCCGCGCCATGCTGATCACAGCCTGCGGACCGAAACGGTTCATCAAATAAGCCGAGATCCAGTTGTTCGACTGGGCCAAAGCCCACTTCAACGTCACCTCTTCATTGATATGTTTGCCGCCTGAGTTGCGGGGCGACCAGAATTTGCCGTCCTCCAACTCGATGTTGTACGGGATGTTCGGAATCTTGGTGCAGGGGGTGTATTCACCTTCTTGCATGGCAAGGGCGTAGAGGAAAGGCTTGAAGGTGGAACCCACCTGACGCTGGGCCTGCATCACATGGTCGTATTTGAAATAACGGTAGTCGATGCCGCCCACGTATGCCTTCACATGGCCGGTGTGCGACTCAATGGATACCAGGCTGGCTTGCAGGAACCACTTGTAATACATGATCGAGTCCCAAGGTGTCATCACCGTGTCGATGGGACCATCCCACGAGAACACCGTCATCGGCACAGGGATGTCAAACACCTTCCTGATCGAGTCGGGGTCCATGCCCCGGTCTTTCAAAGTGCGGTAACGGTCGCTGCGTTTCATGGATGCCTCCATGAGGGCGTCGATCTGGTCCTGGTCGGTCAACGAGAACGGGGCGTTCTTGCGGCCTTCCCAGTGTTTGTAGAAGCTGGGTTGCAGGCTGCCGCCCATGAACTCCCGCACGGCCTCCTCGGCATAACGCTGCATACGCGAGTCGATGGTGGTGTAGATCTTCAGGCCGTCGCGGTAGATGTTGTAAGGCTTGCCGTCGGGACGGAAATGGGTCTTCGACCACTCGGTGAGCTCTTTGCGCAGCTGTTCGCGGAAATAAGTGGCCTGTCCGCTGTTGTGGTCCATCACTCCGAAGTGCGACATGTCGATGGGAATCAATGAGACGGAGTCGTAAACCTCTTCCGTGATGTATCCGTTCTTCACCATGCTCTTCAGCACCAGGTTGCGGCGCTGCATGGAACGCTCAGGGTTGCGCACGGGACTGAATCGGGTAGGGGCGTTCACCACGCCGGCCATCAGCGCCGACTCTTCAAGGTTCATGTCCTTGGGATCCTTGTCGAAAAAGGTCTTGGCCGCCGAACGGATGCCGTAGGCATTGTGGCCAAAGGCCACGGTGTTGAGATACATGGCAATGATCTCGTCCTTCGAATAGTTGTATTCCAACTTGGTGGCGGTGATCCACTCCTGGAACTTCCGGAGCACCAGCTTGGCCTTGCTCAAGTTCTCGCCACGGGGAAACAGGTTCTTGGCCAGCTGTTGGGTGATGGTGCTGCCTCCGCCTTTCTTGTTTCCTGTGAGCACGCCGTAAGCCACACGGAATAACGATTTGCCGTCGATGCCGGAGTGGCTGTAGAAGCGCTCGTCCTCGATGCTTACCAAAGCCTGGGGAAGGTAGGGCGACAGGTCGCTGAAGCGTACGTTGGAACGGTTCTCCACATAATAACTGCCCAAAACCTTGCCGTCACACGAGATGATCTGCGTGGCCAGGTTGGTCTGGGGATTTTCCAACTCCTCAAAGGTCGGCATGGTGCCGAACACGCCTTTGGCGACACAGAGGAAGAATAGCACCACCAGCACGATGCCGATGCCGAAGATGCTCCATAGCACCCGCACTGCCTTGCGCCCGTTGTCGCCGCTTTTCTTGGTTTTCTTTCCAGAGTTGTTCTTTTTGGTTCCTTTTTGCATAACGAAAAATTATGGTTTTTCCTCAATAAACAGACCTATGTCCGAGATGCCTTTCAACACAGGCTCCCGCATGGCTTGCTCAATCTCAAAATGATAGGCTCCCGCCAACGGAAACCGCATGGCAGGGTTCAACGTGATGCGCAAGTCGCGCATGCTTCCGCTGCTCTTCCCGACCCAATTACCGTCAGGAGTGGCCAAGAGGCATTCGATGGTGTCGCACATCTCGTTGCCGTTGGGCAAGGTAGTGTGCAGAAACACGTAGAGGTTGCTGTAACGGTAGTTCTCCATGTGCCGCAGGCTCATCCCGAAAGTGTAAATGCCCACCGTGTCGTTCACCGTCACATCGAAAGGCACTCTGTTCTCCATCGCCCAGTGGGCCTCAGGGATCACCACACGCTGGTCAAACCCCCTGCTGCCACAACCAGCCAGCCCCAATAACAATGCTATGATTAATAGTTGCTTCTTTGCCATCTGATTTCTCCCTCTTCTTACTCTCAATCAATCACTCATCTTATTCAAATCCTTCTCACTGTACCCCTCATTGGTATGCTGTTCCTTCGTCACCGCGTAATCCTCGAGTTTTTCCGGCTTCTTGCCCTGCTTGTTCATCTCTATGATTTCCCTCACTTTTTCCACGGGTATGGCCATGATGTTGCTTTTGTCGGTGGTGTAGGAATACCACATGATGCCCTTGAAGACGTCGTTTTTCTGATGGATGGCATCGCCGTTGACGAACTTCAGCACGATGTTCGAGTCAGGGAAGGACTTCAGCGCTTCGGCGTAGGCCTCGTATTCGTAATTGAGGCAGCATTTGAGCTTACCGCACTGTCCTGCCAGCTTTTGGGGATTGGGCGAGAGTTGTTGTATGCGTGCCGCTCCGGTGGTCACGCTCTGGAAACTGCTGATCCATGAGGCGCAGCACAACTCGCGGCCACATGACCCGATGCCGCCCAATTTGGCCGACTCCTGCCGTACCCCGATCTGTCGCATCTCCACGCGGATATGGAACTCTTCGGCCAACTTCTTGATGAGCTCGCGGAAGTCGACACGACCGTCGGCGGTATAATAGAAGATGGCTTTGGTCTTGTCGCCTTGATATTCGATGTCGTTGAGCTTCATCTCCAGTCCGAGGTTCTCGGCGATGGTGCGGGTGCGGTATAAGGTGCTGTCTTCCAATGCGATGGCAGAAAGCCATTTCTCCACGTCGTTGGCTCGGGCGCGTCGATACACTTTCTTCATCTCTTCCAAGGGGGTGCGGAAGCGCTTGCGTTTCATCTGCTGTTCCACCAGTCCCCCCACAAGAGTCACAATGCCGATGTCATGCCCGATGGCCGCCTCCACCGCCACCAAGTCGCCCTCGTGCAGGTCGAGCTCTTCGGGGTAGGTGTAAAAATCCTTGTGATCGTTCTTGAAACGGACTTCGGCAATCAGGGGCACGCCTTCGGCTTCCACTCCTTCAAAATCCTTCATCCAGTTGTATTCGTGCAGCTTGCAGGCACTGCGGTTCAGAACGGGCTGCCCTTCCTTGAATTCGCCGTGGAAGTGGCAACAGCCACGGTTGAAGACGGGATCTTTCAAACTGGGCTTCGGCTCTATGTGTTTGCTCTTATATTGTTCTTCTGCCATAACTTCAAATAAAAAATGTAAATAAACCTGCAAAGATAGAAAAAAAATTCGTTACTTTGCCTTGAAATCTTGAAATCACAATCATTAAATCTTGAAATTATGAGAAAAGGTGGAATTATCCTATTAGTTCTTGTCGGCCTCCTGGTGTTGTGGGGTGTCCGCATCTACAACAATTTGGTGACCAAGCAGGAAACTGTCGAACAGGCAGTGGGTGATGTGCAGGCGGCCTATCAGAAACGTGCCGACCAAATACCCAACGTGGCAGCCACAGCCAAACAGTATTCCGACTACGAAAGTGAGGCCTATACCAATATCGTGGAAGCCCGAGCCAAAGCCACTGCCACCACCATCGACATGTCGAAACTCGATGAGCAGCAACTTGCCAACTACCAGAAGATCCAAGACGAACTCATGAGCACCATGCGGGCCAATCTGAATGTCATCGTGGAGCGTTATCCCGACCTCAAGGCCAACACGCTCTACCTGAATTTGCAGGAAAGCATCGAGAGTTGTGAGAACCTCATCGCCAACGCCCGCCGTGCATTCAACGACAAGGCAAAAGATTACAACCAATACCTCCGCCGCTTTCCCAACAACATTGTGGCTGGCATCGGCAACTTCGAGAAGATGCCATACTTCCAAGCATCAGAAGACGCCCAAAACGCCCCTGATGTCAACGAATTATTCAAGTAAGTATTCTTACTTCTTACAACGCACTATAACTCGGCGAGAACGTATCCCCTTGGGTTATATCGCCTGTCCTGATGCCTTTCTTCAGCCAGCGTGAACGTTGCTCTGAAGTGCCGTGGTTGAAGGTCTCGGGCATGGTGCGTCCGTAAGCCTGCTTCTGTAAGTAGTCGTCCCCAATCTTGGCGGCGGCGTTCAGAGCCTCTTCGATGTCGCCATCCTCCAAAGAACCGAACATCCGGTTGTCATGATACGCCCATACGCCGGCATAGAAGTCGGCTTGCAGTTCCAAGCGCACACTGGTTTGATTGTAGCCTTGGGTGTTCTTGCCGTATTGTGCCATCTGCTGATGAGCGGCGTCCAAGGTACCCAATAGGTATTGCACATGGTGTCCCACCTCATGGGCGATGACGTATGCGTAGGCAAAGTCGCCATCGGCACCGATCTGTTCTCTCATGCTCTTGAAAAACTCCAGGTCGAGATACACGGTCTGGTCGGCCGAACAGTAGAAAGGTCCACTGTCGGAAGTGGCGCTGCCGCAACCTGAACTCACCGAGCCGGCAAAGATCACCATCTTTGGAGGTTGGTAGGTGCGGCCTATCTTTCTGAATTCTTGGGTCCACACATCTTCTGTGCCGGCCAAGATTTGTTTGCAGAACGTCATCAGCTCCACATCCACCTCGCTGTAGTCCTTGCCATCGGTGTACTCCGTTCCCGCGCCCTGGCCCATCTGCTGTAAGGTGTTCGTGTCGGGGGCCTTGCCCGTCAACAACCAAATGAGTCCTAAAATAATGATACCACCCAAGCCGAGTCCCCCGGCTTTCACGGCACCGCCCTTGCCACGGCGGTCTTCCACGTTGGTGCTTTGTCTGCGTCCGTCTAATTTCATGGTTAAATGTTTTTAAAAATCGTTGGACAAAAATAAAAAAAACTATCTTTGCAAATAATAGAGTCAACATAAAATTATTGTTTGTATAATTTAATTTTATTATTATGAAGAAAATTTTACTTATTTTAGCAATGATGCTGGCGACAGTCGGCATGATGGTTGCCCAGGATGTGTATTCCGCGGGTTACTACACTTCTATTGATGGCCAAGTAAAGGCTGCCGTTTACAAAAACGACATCAAACTGTATGAATCAGCCTATGGCGCCTCCAACGACAACTACTCAACCTCCGTTGTGGTGAGCCACGTGAACGGCGATGTCTATTGGACCCGCTGCAACGACTATTATGGCGACGTGTTTAAAAACCAAAATATTTTCCTGAATCAGCCCTATGGCGTCAACAGCTTCATCCACGATTTGGAGTGGACCCCTGGGATGAGCTTGACAAATGGAAATCCCGAGTACTGCCTGCACGCAGCTGGTTACCGCGTGGGTAGCGATGGTAAGAAATACGCAGCTGTATGGCGTGGCTCCAACGTCACCCCCGTTTATTCGCCCGACTTTGAGGACGGTTACCAGTCAGAAGCATACGGTGTAGTTGGAACAAAGGAAACTACCGGAGGTTTCTGGTTTTATTCCTGCGGCTATTACTCCACAAACGAGGCTGGCGATCACTATAGGGCATGTGTGTGGAAAAACAACACGCTTTATTACACTTTGTCCACCAACAACTTTTCCAAAGCTTACGGCATTGATTTTTACGACAATCATATCTACACCGTCGGAACGGAGAAGATAAATGACCATATCGTCACGAAGGTGTGGCGTGATAACATGGAACTCTACACCTTGACTAGTGATGCGAACGACTCCCGCGGCTGGAAGATTAAGGTGGATGGCGGCGACGTATGGGTCTGCGGCTGGGAAACTGGTGCCTTGAAGACTTGGAAAAACGGCCAGCTTGTCTATTCCTTCTCAGGCTCTAACAACCGCGGCATCTATATTGACAGCGAAGGTGTCTATAACGCCATCGTTTCGAGCTCACAAGGCAAGATATACAAGAACGGCAACTTGTTGTATAACATAAATAACTGCGAGTACCTTTATGATGTCTGTGTCGGTCCCGTGGAGTGCGAAGACGAGGATGTGCGTACCCTGCCTTACTTTGAAGGCTTCGAGATGGGCGAGACCGACTGGACCTGCTGGACGACCTTGGATGTGGACAAAAATAATGGGACGGATATTGGAGAATATGCCTCCTACTGGCATCGAAACGGTTATTATGAAGCGTCAGGCGAATACAGTGCGGCACATGGTTATGGCCCAACAGACAAACCCCAGGAAGGCTGGCTGATCAGCCCTAAACTCTACCTCCAACCTGGACGTGACTGGACCCGACTGACGTTCGAAACTCGTGAAGGTGCTGCTAACGACATGGAATACGAAGGCGTGTGGATCTCTACCACTACCACCGACCCGAGCTCTTTCACCGAAGTCTGGTCGCAAGACAGTCCCTCCGATTCATGGAAAGAAGTGGAAATCAACCTCTCCGATTACCAGGGACAGGTGGTCTATATCGCTTTCAAGTACACCGGCACGTATGGTCATTTGTGGTATATCGACGATGTGAGCGTGGAAGAATCCTGGGTGCCATGCTCTGTTAATGGAGTCCCCTACACCTACGACTTCGACAACTGGGACCTCACCAGCTCTTGCTGGTATGTCCTCGACAGCGACATGAGCGGCGGACAGAAAAACTGGCAGTTCAATTCCAGCTATGGCTGCGCCTACCAATCCCTCCGACTTCAACGAGATTTGGGTGGAGTCCAGCTATAACGGCTCATGGGCTGAGCGCACCATCGACCTCACCGCGTACGCGGGCCACGTCGTGAGCATCGCCTTCAAATACGAGGGCACCTATGCCCATGCCTGGTATGTCGACGACTTCTCCATCACCGCCGGAGTGGCGCAATACAACATCAACGTGGAGGCGAACAACGCGGCATGGGGTACGGTGACGGGCGGCGGCACCTACGAGCAGGGGGAGACGGTGACCATCACGGCCACCCCGAACAGCGGCTATGTGTTCCTGAAATGGATCAAGGACGGCTATGAGGTCTATACGGGAGAGAGCTACACCTTCACGGTGACCGAGAACGCCACGTTCACGGCCGTTTTCGGCGAGCCTGCGGTGACCTACTTCGACATCACCACGAACGCCAACCCGGCGGCAGGCGGCACGGTGACGGGCGACGGCACCTATGCGCAGGGGACGGAGGTGACGCTGGTGGCGACGGCGAACACGGGCTGGCACTTTGTGCGTTGGCAGGACGACAACACTGACAATCCGCGGACCATCACGGTGAACGCGACTGAGACCTACACGGCCTACTTCGAGGCGGACATCTACGCCATCGTGGTGACGGCCAGTCCCGAGGAGGGCGGCAACGTCACGGGCGGCGGCACGTATTCCTACGGATCGGTGGTGGCGCTGAACGCCATCCCGAAGGCGGACTACGAGTTCCTGAACTGGAACGACGGTGTGACCACGGCGGCGCGTAGCGTGACGGTGACCGGCAACGCCACCTACGTGGCGCACTTCGTCAGCACCTCCACCACGGTATACAGCGTCACGGCCCTTTCGAACGATCCCACCCTTGGCGAGGTGACGGGCGGCGGCACGTATCCTGAAGGCGCCGAAGTGACCCTGACGGCCAACCCGTTCGGCGACGCGGTGTTCACCAAGTGGAACGACGACAACACGGACAACCCGCGGACGATCACGGTGACCGGCAACGCCACCTACACGGCCTACTTCGAGGTGCCGGCGATGTACACCATCACGGTGACGAGCATGAACCCTGAGATGGGCAGCGTGAGCGGCGGCGGCAACTTCCCGATGGGCGCCGAGGTGACGATCCAGGCGAACCCGTTCGGCGGCTACTACTTCGACGGTTGGAGCGACAACAACTACGACAACCCGCGGACGATCACGGTGACGGGCGACGCGACCTACAGCGCCAAGTTCTCGGCGCAGCAGTCGCAGACCTTCACGCTGACGACGACGTGCAACCCGATGCACGGATACGTGGACGGCAGCGGCAACTATCCCGCGGGCACCGAGGTGACGGTGACTGCCGTTGCATACGAGGGCTATGAGTTCGACCACTGGAACGACAACGAGACGCAGAACCCGCGCACGGTGACGGTCAACAGCAACATGACGCTGGTGGCGTTCTTCAAGGCCACGGGTGTGGGCGAGAACGGCGAGCCTGAGGTGAGCCTGTATCCTAACCCGGCGAAGGAGAGCATCCGCCTGAAGGGCATCGAAGCCAACAGCGAGGTGTTGTTCTACAACGTGCTTGGCATGATGGTGAAGACGGTCAACGCCAACGCCGAGCAGGAGATCAACGTGAGCGACCTCGCGGC
>CADCIH010000010.1 GCA_902801465.1 uncultured Bacteroidia bacterium
TTGGAGGCGATGACATGCTCCAGAGGACCACCTTGGATGCCCGGGAACACGGCGCTGTTGATCAAAGCTGACATCATCTTCGTCTCGCCCTTCGGGGTCTTGCGGCCACGCGGGTCTTCGAAGTCATGACGGATGAGGATCATGCCGCCACGGGGACCGCGGAGGGTCTTGTGGGTCGTGGTGGTGATGATGTGGCAGTACTCCAGCGGGTCGTTCAGCAGGCCCTTGGCGATGAGGCCAGCGGGGTGGCTGACGTCGGCCATGAGGACGGCGCCCACTTGGTCGGCGATGGCGCGCATGCGCTTGTAGTCCCAGTCACGGCTGTAAGCAGAAGCACCAGCGATGATGAGTTTCGGATGGCATTCGAGGGCGATCTTCTCCATCTCGTCGTAGTCGACGCGACCGGTTTCCTTGGCCACGTGGTAGGCGACGGGCTTGTAGAGCATACCCGAAGCGTTGACCGGGCTGCCGTGTGAGAGGTGACCACCGTGCGACCCATGAAGGTGTCGCCGGGTTCAAGCAAAGCCTGCATCACAGCCATGTTGGCCTGTGCACCCGAGTGGGGCTGCACGTTGGCGAAGGTGGCGTTGAACAGCTGGCAGGCGCGGTCGATGGCGATTTGCTCGCTCTGGTCGACGATCTGGCAGCCGCCATAATAACGTTTGCCGGGATAACCCTCAGCGTACTTGTTGGTCATGACTGAACCCATGGCTTCCAGCACTTGCTCACTGACAAAGTTCTCCGAAGCGATGAGCTCGATTCCGTGCATCTGACGCTCTTTTTCTTGGCGAATCAGATCAAAGATTTTTTCGTCTCTTTTCATTATTGAAAAATTGATATTTAAGATTTGTAATTCGATTCTTTTCCGAATGCAAAATTAGTACTTTTGTGCGATAAAAAAAATGATTTTATGAAAACTGTTGTAAATACTGTTATTGTATTGATACTGAGTTGTTTAATTTGTGTTTCATGTAATAATGGCAAGCCCGTTGAGCCTTCTCGGATCGATTATTCCGACACCACTTATTGGTATTCCTGCGGCGACGAAAGCCATTCAGCCGATGTCTTTTACGTGTATCCGACAGTGTCCACAATCTCCTTTGGAGACAACGGATCATCGTGGTTTGCCGACATTACCTTGCCCGAGGTGAGAGGGGAAGCCAACGGCAACCAGCGTTTCAACAAGATGCTGTATGGCGAGTACAATTTCTACGCGCCTTATTACCGCCAGATGATTTTCGAGGCTTATCAACTGCCTCTAGACACTCTTGAGAAAATCGCCGCCTTCGCCGCTGCTGACGTGAACGATGCCTTCCAATACTACATGGACCATTTCAACCATGGCCGTCCCTTCTTCCTAATGGGCCACAGCCAAGGCTCGCAGATGCTGATAGAATTGCTGAAACACGGCATGACCGAGGAACAACGCCAACAGATGGTTGCCGCCTATTGCATCGGCTATCATGTCACCGCGGAAGAATTGGCCGCCTATCCCGAGGCTCTGAAACCTGCCACTGACAGCATTTCTAGAGGTTTGGTTCTCTTCAACTCGGTGACGGATACCACCGCCATCGGGAGTGTCTCCAAAGGGGATGTGGTAGGCATTAATCCTACGACTTGGACCATGACGACAGACACCATCCCCGCTTCGTTTCATCTGGGTATGGCCAAATACAACGACACCCGCGACAGCGTCCTCATCGTGCCTTGTCCAACAAAGACTTATCTCTACAGGCACAACACCGTCTGTCCCGACCTCGATCCTGAAATGGTTTTCATCCCTGCCTACGAGCAGATGTTTCCAAAAGGAAATCTCCACTTCGCTGACTCCTGGCTCTTTGGCGGAAATGTCGTCGAGAATATGCGGTGCCGGTTGAGAAATTGCAAAAAATAACTATCTTTGCACCTCAAAACTAAACCTAACGATGAAGAATTTTGTCGAAGAACTCCGCTGGCGCGGAATGCTGGCCCAAATGATGCCAGGCACTGAAGAACTACTGCAAAAAGAAATGGTGACGGCTTACCTGGGTACCGACCCGACCGCCGACTCACTGCATATCGGACACCTCTGCGGCATCATGATGCTCCGCCATCTGCAACGCTGCGGCCATAAACCCATCATCCTCGTGGGTGGCGCCACCGGCATGATCGGCGACCCCTCGGGCAAGAGCCAGGAACGTAACCTGCTCAACGAAGAGACCCTTCGCCATAACCAGGAGTGCATCAAGAAACAAGTGGCCAAGTTCCTCGACTTCGAGTCGACAGAACCCAACGCCGCCGAGATGGTGAACAACTACGACTGGATGAAAGACTTCACCTTCCTCGACTTCGCTCGTGAGGTGGGCAAGCATATCACCGTCAACTACATGATGGCCAAGGACAGCGTGCAACAACGCCTCAACGGCACCGCCCGCGATGGCCTCAGCTTCACCGAGTTCACCTACCAGCTGCTTCAAGGCTACGACTTCCTCTGGCTCTACCAGCATAAGAACTGCAAACTGCAATTGGGTGGCAACGACCAGTGGGGCAACATCACCACGGGTACGGAACTGATCCGTCGCACCCTGGGCTTCGAAAACGAGGCCTTCGCCCTGACATGCCCGCTCATCACCAAAGCCGATGGCAAGAAGTTCGGCAAGACCGAGAGCGGCAACATCTGGCTCGACCCAGTTCGCACAACTCCCTACAAGTTCTACCAGTTCTGGCTCAACGTCAGCGACGACGATGCCGAGAAGTACATCAAGATCTTCACCTCGCTGGAGAAAGAGACCATCGACGCCCTCATCGAGGAACACAAGAAAGACCCGGGCATGCGTGTGCTGCAAAAACGCCTCGCCCAGGAAGTCACCGTGATGGTCCACTCACAAGAAGCCCTCGACGCAGCCATCGAAGCCTCCAACATCCTCTTCGGAAAGTCCACCAAGGAAGGCCTTGAGAAACTCGACGAAGCCACCTTCTTGGACATCTTCGACGGCGTGCCGCAAGAACACATCGCAAAGACCGCTCTCGAAGCCGGAATCCCGATTGTGGACTTCATGGCGGTCAACACACAGATTTTCCCCTCCAAAGGCGAGGCCCGCAAGATGACCATGGCCAACGGCGTGAGCGTCAACAAGGAAAAAGTCACCCTCGACAAGGTGATGACATCCGCCGACCTCATCGATGGCAAATACATCCTCGTCCAAAAAGGCAAGAAGAACTACTATTTGGTCGTGGTAGAATAACATGATCAAGCAAAAAAGCAAACCTGAATTTCTTTCCTTGAAGAGCATATTGTTGCTCTCCTTGGGCATCAGCGTGGGCTTTCACGTGATCTTTACCATCTCTGCCTTCTTCGGCAACACGCTTTTCTTCCCCGAAATCAAACAAGACCCCCAACGGCACTTCCCTCTATGGAGGATCCTCCTTTTTACCGCCTACAACTTCGTGCTGGTCTTCCTGCTGTTTCTCTATAACCGCAAGATGTACAACATCGAATTCAAGAAAAAAGGGGGGCGGGCCTTCTTCCTGATTTTCGGCTCCATGCTCATCACTACGGCGTTAAGCCTCACGTTCAACCTGGTGCCGGAACTCGTACAGCCCGTTGAGCATCGCCCTGGCTTCATGGCCCGCGCCATTCGCGACGGACTGATGCGCGACTTTTCATTCATGGTGGTGGTGATGCTGGTGACCAAGCTGCTTCACACCATGTTCGAACGCAACAACATCCGGGTGGAAAACGAAGCGCTTCGGGCAGAGAACATCACGACGCACTACGAAGCCTTGAAAAGCCAGATGGATCCACATTTCATGTTCAACTCGCTGAACACACTTCAGTCACTCATCGGCACCGACTCGGTCCAAGCCCAGGCATACGTTCAGGAACTTTCCCAAGTGCTGCGATCCACCCTCCAAAACAAAGAGGTGGTCACGCTCGAACAAGAGCTTCAAGGGGTCCGCGCCTATTGCAACCTGATGCAGATACGCTATGGCGACAACCTGAAGTTTGATTTCCAAGTGAGTCCAGAGTTGCTGTCCTATCTGGTACTGCCACTCTCGGTGCAGGGACTGGTGGAGAACGCCATCAAACACAACGTCATCAGCAGTAAACAGCCCCTTCGGGTGAGTATTGCGACAACCGAGGAGGCGCTGCTGGAAGTTTCAAACCCCATCCAACCAAAGATCATGGAAGAGTCGGTCAACGGCATCGGACTGGCCAACCTGCTGGAACGTTATCGCCTGAAATGGAATGTGGATGTGGGTATCATGGACGACGGAAAGGTTTTTGAAGTGACTTTGCCTCTGATTGACCCCAAACAATAAACAGCCATGAAAGCGCTTATCATCGAAGACGAAAGCATTGCGGCACAGGCACTTGAGTTGCTGATTAAGGAAACGAGTCCCGAAGTGGACGTCCTTGCCGTGCTCCAAACCATCGAGGAAACGGTGGAATGGTTTGATGAAAACCCGATGCCCGACTTGGTGTTTATGGACATCCACTTGGCCGACGGTTCCTCGTTCGCCATCTTCGACAAGGTGGATATTACATGCCCGGTCATCTTCACTACGGCCTACGACGAATACGCCCTGAAAGCCTTCGAAGTGAATAGCATCGATTATTTGTTAAAACCTATTAACAAATCGGATTTGGAACGGGCGATGAACAAATACAAGTCGCTGATTGCTTCGCACCAAAGGCCTTCGTTGGATGGGCTGTTGGAACAGATGGGTGGGGTGAGAAAAAAGTATAAATCATGCTTCTTAATCCCCGAGCGTGATAAGCTCATTCCGTTGGCTACCAGTAATATAGCATACATTTTTATCGATACCAAGACGGTGAAGGCCATCGCCATGGACGGGCATACCTATTACCTCAACCAAACCTTGGACGAGATTATGGCCCAACTCGATCCTGAACAGTTTTTCCGCGCCAACCGACAGTTTATCATCTCACGTTGGTCGGTTAAGGACATGACCGTGTGGTTTGGAAACAAGTTGGCGGTCAACCTCATTGTCCCTACTCCTGAAAAAATCATTGTCAGCAAAGCCCGTGTGGGCGAATTCAAAACTTGGTTTGCACTATGAAAATTGTCTTCCTTGAACCCCTTGGTCTCAAGACCAATATTATTGAAGAGGCCTGCAGCGGCCTCAAACAACAAGGCCACGAAGTGGTCATCTATCCCGACCGTAATGAAAACCTCGCTGAACTGATTCGTCGTGCGCAAGATGCCGAAATCATCATCGAGAGCAACATCCCATTGCGTAAGAACTTCCTCGACGCATGTCCAAAACTGAAGATGCTCTCCATCGCCTTCACGGGCCTGGACCATATCGATACGGAAGAGTGCCAGCGTCGCGGCATCATCGTGAAGAATGCCGCCGGGTATTCGACTGAAGCTGTAGCGGAACTGGCCATCGCCATGATGATCGACGTGTACCGAAAGGTGCTCGAGAACGACCGCATCACCCGAGAATGCCAACGCAAAGGAATCATGCCAGGCCGTGAGATCGGCGGCAAGACCGTGGGCATCATCGGGATGGGCAACATCGGCCAACGTGTGGCCAAGATCCTCAACGCCTTCGGCTGCAAGGTGCTTGCCTGGAACCGAACTCCAAAGACGGTTGAAGGTGTGACCTTTGTGGATAAAGAAACGCTTCTGAAAGAATCGGATATCGTCACGTTGCATATCGCCTTGAACAACGAGACTCGCGACTTCATCACAGAGAATGAATTGAAACTGATGAAGCCATCGGCCATCCTTATTAATACAGCACGAGGACCTGTCGTCAACGAACAAGCCCTCGCTGTTGCTTTGAAATCGGGGATCATTGCCGGTGCCGCCACTGATGTTTATGGCACCGAGCCGCCCTTGAAGCAGGACAACCCCCTGTTCGACGCCCCCAACCTAGTGATGTTGCCTCACATCGGCTTTGCCACCGAGGAAGCCTTTGTGCTCCGATTGGGGATAGTGATTAAGAATTTAGAATTGATAATTTAGAGGGAGACCGTCTATCTCTAAATTCTTAATTCCTAATTCTTATTTCTTAATTCTTAATTCCCCTGGTGTGTATTCCCGTTCAGGGTCTCGATGAACTGGCAGGCGGCGCTCTTCACGCTCTGGAAGTCGCTGCCCAGTGAGCTGGAGCAGTCGAGAACCAGCATGATCATGGCGCTCTTGAACTCTTCTTCGGTCACCACATTGCCCGAAGGAGTGAACTCGGTGTTCTGCACCCATTGCTGGGCGTTGTCGTCGCGGTTCCACTGCTTGGTGTTGGAGGTGTAAACCTGTTCGCCGTCGGTGGTGAAGAGGTTGCTGAAGGTGAAGAACACGAAGATGCCTTCGGTGGTGGGGTAGATGACGCTACCGCAGTCTTGGAGCCCGACATAAGTGACGCTGTTGAAGATACAGGTTCCGTTCTGGTTGAGGAACGTGCCTTCGATGTACCGTTGGGAGTCATCCGCGTTATTGACGTTGTCGAAAGTGAAGCGGATGCGGGTGTGGTGCTCCGGGGCTGGGGTCTTCAGGGTGACATCCCATGAGGAACTCTGGCTGTAAAGGTTCTGGGCGATGTTACTGAAGGTCTGTGCCACCTGGTTCATGTTGTCCACAAGAAACACGTTCTGGTGAGGGTTGCTTGACAGTTTCTCCAGGCTTTGACGGAAGTTGGTTTCGTTGACACCTTCGCCCACGACGCCAATCGAATAGGCTGAAACAGGCACCATGTTGTCGCCGACTTGGGTGTGGCGGATACGGTTGCTGACGGCGTTCAGATAGGCGTCACCGGTGTTGTAGTTGTCGTTGAGCATGTAGGAGCCCTGGTCAAGGCCGTCGGTGAAGGTGATGATGGACACATTGATCAGGTCGGAGGGCGGGGTGACGGTCTCGATCTTGTCGAGTGCGGTGTTCACGGCGTGGTACAGGATGGTGCCATCGTCCATGCCGAGGCCGTTGATGAAGCTCTCCAGGTGGTCCTTGCTCGATGAGTTGAGCAGGGTGAGCTTGTTGTCGGTGATTTCGCTGTTGAATCCGATGATGCCAACATACAAGCCAGGCTGGGTGGTGTCGGGCTTGTCTTTACCGCAGCTGGTAAACAGCGTGGTAGTCAGCAGCAAAGCGGCCATCAGAAAGAGGTGTTTTTTCATGATATCTATGTTTTGAATTTGTTCAATGGTTTAAAACGCAAAGATAATAAAATTATTTCAATCGATGCCGAATTACTCCTTATTCATTTTACCTAAAAGGAAACGGCGCATCCTAAGACGCGCCGTTTTCTGTTGTCCGAAAGGAAATTCTGTATTCTTCTTTCTGTCTTCTGACTTCTAAAAGAATCACTTCCCTTCGCTCAGCTTCTTGTAGCCTTCATAGCGGAGCTTGGCGAATTGTTCGGTCTTGGCGAACAGTTCCTTGGCTTCCTCGGGGAAGGTCTTCAGCAGTGAGTTGTAACGGACTTCACCCATGATGAACTTCTGGAAGTCGGCCCAGTTGGGTTCCTTGGAATCCAAGTGGAAGCCGTTCTTGCCTTCCTCTTCCTCAGCGGGGTTGAAGCGCCAGAGGTGCCAGTAACCGCAGTCGACGGCGAGCTTCTCTTCCATCTGGGAGTGACCCATGCCGATCTTGATGCCGTGGTTGATGCAAGGGGCGTAGCAGATGATCAGTGACGGGCCCGGATAAGCCTCAGCTTCCTTGATGGCCTTGAAGTACTGGGCTTGCGAAGCACCCATGGCGACCTGAGCGACATAGACGTAGCCGTAGCTCTTGGCGATCATGCCGAGGTCTTTCTTGCGGACCTTCTTACCGGAGGCAGCAAACTTGGCGACAGCGCCAGCAGGCGTAGCCTTTGATGACTGACCACCAGTGTTGGAGTACACCTCGGTGTCGAGGACGAGGACGTTGACATCTTCGCCGCTGGCCAGCACGTGGTCGAGACCACCGAAACCGATGTCGTAAGCCCAACCGTCACCACCGAAGATCCACTGGCTCTTCTTGACCAGATGATCCTTCAGGTCGATGATCTGCTGGCAGTAGTCGCAGCCGCACTTCTCGCAGGCCTTCAGGATCTGAGGAGCGAGCTCGGCGGTCTTCACGCCGTCTTCGCGGTTGTCGATCCAAGCCTGGAAGAGCTTCTTCAACTCACCAGTGCAGCATTCGCACTCAGCAATGGCTTCCTTCATGATACGCTCCACGCGGTCGCGCATCTTGCGGGTAGCGGTGGCCATACCGAGACCGAACTCGGCGTTGTCCTCAAACAGGGAGTTGGCCCAAGCCACACCCTTGCCGCTGCGGTAGTTCTTGCAGTACGGGGTGGCAGGAGCGGAACCGCCGTAGATGGAGGAGCAACCTGTGGCGTTGGCGACGAGCATGCGCTCACCGAACAACTGGGTGATGGTCTTGATATAAGGTGTCTCACCGCAACCGGCGCAGGCACCCGAGAACTCGAACAGCGGCTGTGCGAACTGGCTGTTCTTCACGCTAGCGTACTTGTCGATGAGGTTGTCCTTGTAGGTGACCTTCTTCTGGCCGTATTCCCAGTTCTTGGCTTCGCCAAGCTGGCTTTCAAGAGGTTTCATCACCAGAGCCTTCTCCTTGGCGGGGCACACGTCGGCGCAGTTGCCGCAACCGGTGCAGTCGAGGACGGAGACTTGCATTCTGAAATGCATGCCAGCCATTTCCTTCGGCATCTTCACGTCGATGGCAGTCATGCCCTTGGGAGCTTTCTTCAGCTCGGCGTCGGTCATGACGACGGGACGGATGGCGGCGTGCGGGCAAACCAGCGAGCATTGGTTGCACTGGATACAGTTGGCGGGGTTCCACTCGGGAACGACGGTGGCCACACCACGCTTCTCGTAAGCGGTGGTACCAGCCGGGAAGGTGCCGTCGACGATGTCCTTGAAGGCGCTCACAGGCAGGTCGTTACCGCACTGGGCGACCATCGGACGCATCACCTTGTTGATGAACTCGGGATCGGCATCGTTGTGCTCGAACACGAAGTCGGTGGTGCAGTCGAGTTTTGCCCAAGCAGCGGGAATCTCAACCTTCTGAATCTCACCACCGCGGTCAACGGCAGCGTAGTTCATGTTGACGATGTCCTCACCCTTCTTGCCGTAGCTCTTCACGATGAACTTCTTCATCTGCTCCACAGCGAGGTCGTAAGGAATGACGCCCGAGATCTTGAAGAAAGCGCTCTGGAGGATGGTGTTGGTGCGGTTGCCCAGACCAATCTCAGCAGCGATCTTGGTGGCGTCGATGATGTACATGTTGATGTTGTTGAGGGCCAGATACTTCTTCACGAAGTCGGGAAGATGTTTCTTGGTCTCTTCAACGCTCCACGGGCTGTTGTAGAGGAACGTGCCGTTCTTCTTCAGGCCACGGAGGCAGTCGTACTTGCGGAGGTAGCTCGGGACGTGGACGGCCACGAAGTCGGGAGTGCCGACGAGGTAAGGAGCCAAGATGGGCTGGTCGCCGAAACGCAGGTGCGAGCAGGTGTAACCGCCTGACTTCTTGGAGTCGTAGTCGAAGTAAGCCTGGCTGTATTTGTTGGTGTTGTCGCCAATGATCTTGATGGAGTTCTTGTTGGCACCCACAGTACCATCAGCGCCGAGGCCGTAGAACTTGGCTTCGAAGGTGCCCTTCGGCAGGATGGAGATCTCTTTTCCGACCTTGAGTGAACGATGGGTGACATCGTCTTTGATACCCACGGTGAACTGGTTCATCGGTTTGTCGGAAGCGAGGTTCTTATAAACGGCGAGGATCTGGGCGGGGGTGGTGTCTTTTGAAGACAGACCATAACGGCCACCGATGATCATAGGCTGTTTCTTGTCGCCCTTGTAGGCTTCCACCACATCGAGGTAGAGCGGATCGCCGTTGGCGCCGGGTTCCTTGGTACGGTCGAGCACGCAGACGCGCTTCACGGTCTTCGGCATGACAGCCATCAGGTACTTCACGCTGAAAGGACGGTAGAGGTGAACGGTGACGAGGCCGAGCTTCTTGCCGGCCTTGTTTTCCTTGTCGATGACGGTCTTGATGACGTCGTTGACAGAACCCATGGCGATGATGACGTCGGTGGCGTCTTTGGCGCCGTAGTAGACGAACGGAGCGTATTCACGGCCCGTGATCTTGCTCATCTGCTTCATGTACTTTGCCACGATGTCGGGAAGGGCATCGTAATACTTGTTCTGCAGTTCTCTGGTCTGGAAGTAGATGTCGGGGTTTTGGGCGGTACCACGGGTGACGGGGTGCTCAGGATTGAGGGCGCGTTCGCGGTATTCCTTCAGAGCCTTCTGGTTGACGAGCTTGCGGAGCTTCTCCATATCGGCAGCCTCGACTTTCTGGATCTCGTGGGAGGTGCGGAAACCGTCGAAGAAGTGCACGAAAGGCACGCGGCCTTCGATGGCGGCGAGGTGGGCGACAGGAGCCAGGTCCATGATTTCCTGGACGGAGCTGGTGGCCAGCATGGCGAAGCCGGTCTGACGGCAAGCCATCACATCGGCATGGTCACCGAAGATAGACAGGGCCTGGGCGGCAAGGGCACGGGCGGAGACATGGAAGACACCCGGGAGCAACTCACCGGCGATCTTGTACATGTTGGGGATCATCAGCAGCAAACCCTGCGAAGCGGTATAGGTGGTGGTCAAAGCACCAGCCTGCAACGAGCCATGAACGGCACCGGAGGCACCAGCCTCGGATTGCATCTCAACCACTTTGACAGTCTCGCCAAAGATGTTCTTCTGACCTTTAGCGGCCCATTCATCGATATACTCGGCCATCGGGGATGAAGGAGTGATAGGATAAATGGCGGCCACTTCACTGAACATGTAAGCAACATGGGCAGCAGCCTGGTTGCCATCGCATGTCAAAAATTTTTTTTCTGCCATTTCTTAATGTTTTGTGTTAGTTATGAATGATTTAAATATCCTCATGGAAATTTGGCCGCAAAATTAAGTTTTTTTTACCACTATTTCAAATTATTTGTAATTTTGCGCGCTCAAAAAGAAGAAAATCCATAAATTAACAATTAAATCACTAAAAATGAAAAAGTTATTCTTAATGATGGGTCTTGCTTGCCTTTTCATGGTGGCTTGCAACAACACTCCTAAACAGCAGGAGCAACCCAATGAACCTGAACAAGAAGTGGTGGCCGTTGAAGAACATCACTGCCCCTTCTGCCCCCTGAAGGCTGAATATGCCAACTGGGACAACATGGACGAAACCGCCAAGGCCGAACTGAACAAGAAAGCTTTCGAACTCTTCGCTGAAATGGACGCCAAGAAAGCCGAGTGCGAAGCCAAGTGCGAAGGTGAAGAGCACAAATGCCAACACGAAATGGCCGAAATGACCGATGAACAGAAGGCTGAATGCGAAGCCAAATGCGCTGAGATGAAAGCTCAATGTGAACAAATGATGGCCGCTTGGGCTAACTTCGAAAACCTCACCGTCGATGAGCAGAAGGACCTCGTCCTGGCTCGTATCGCCGCCATGGGCATGGGTGGTGAAAAATGCAACCACGAAGGCGAAGAGCACCAGTGCCAACACGAAGGCGAAGAAGGCCATCAGTGCCAACACGCTGAATAATCCATCATTTCATCGGATTAAGTAGGGACGCAATCAAATGCGTCCCTATTTTTTTATTTCCACTCAAACGTATTGATCATCTTATCAATATCCTGCCGCAGGTAGTCGATGACCGGCTGCATCGAGTCGTTGTTGGGGACGAAATTGAAGTAAAGGGCGCCGCGGACGAAATTGGCGGTGCTGTCGGTGAGATAGAACTGAAGGGGCGTAGCCACACCTTTTCCATCCATCTCGACGAGCATGCCGTAAACCCGCTGCTCCGGGTTGATGATGAGACTGTCGTTCATGCCATTGGCCTTCTGCAAATGCTTGGTGAGCATGGTGTGAACGTCCTCCAGATACTCGCCTAAGTTGTTGTTTACCACCTTGTGTGTCAAGTGAATGGAGGCCTTGAAACGAGGCATCACCACATTAATCCAGTTCTTTTCGTCGGGCGACAAAGGGTCGTTGGTAATCACTGCATAATCGGGGGCTTCGAAAGCGTACCGCTCAATGGTATCTACCTTCACATAGTTCTTTTCGGGTAAATCGATCCGGAAATACCCTTTGGGTTTGGGCAAAGGACGCTCGCCTTCACTACAGGAAACCAATAGCAAAAGCGTCATTACGAGTGAAGCGTAGCACACCAACCTGAACCGTTTTTGTCTCAATTCCATCACTCTCAAAATTCCTAATTCTTAATTCCTAATTCTTAATTCCTAATTCCTAATTCACCTTCACCTTAATCTGAATAATCTTCCTCGAATCGGCATCGGTGATCTCGAAGTTGAATTTTTCGACGTTGAAGCTGAAACCGACCTCGGGGATGCGGCCTTCGATTTCCAGCACCAATCCGGCCAATGTGTCGGCCTCGCCCTGCTGTTCCTCAAAATAATCCTCGTCGAGGTTGAACACCTTGCAGAAGTCCACGATGCTGGTCTGGGCCTTGAATAGATACGTGGAATCGTCGATTTTAGTATAATGCTGTTCTTGTTTCACGTTGTCGAACTCGTCGTTGATCTCGCCGACGATCTCTTCGATGACGTCCTCCATGGTGATCAGGCCTGAGGTGCCGCCATACTCATCCACCACGATGGCGATGTGAATCTTCTTCTCGCGGAAGTCCTGAAACAGGTCGTTGATCTTGCGGTTCTCGGGGACGAAGAAGGCGGGACGAAGGAGCATGCGCCACTCGAAGGTCTGCGCGTCGAGATAGGGGAGGAGGTCTTTCACGTAAAGGATGCCGCTCACCTTGTCGAGGCTTTCCTCATAGACGGGGATGCGTGAGAATCCGCTCTGGATGACGGATTCGAGCATCTCGCGGAACGGTACGCTCTGTTCCACGGCGACGATGTCGATGCGGGGTTTCATCACGCTGCTGACTTCCTTCTCGGTGAAGGTGGCGATGCCTTTCAGCATGTTCTTCTCCTCCAGGGGTGTGGAAGCCTCTGTGGCGATGTCAACAGCAGCGCTGAGGTCGTCAGTGGAAATGTCGGCCTTTTTCTTCTCCAAGTGCTTGTCCATGAACGAAGTGGAGTTGACGAGCAGCTTGCTCAAGGGAGAGAATACCGCCATCAGCACTTGTAGTGGACGGGCCATAAACCGGGCGAATTTCACGGGACGTTTGGCAGCGAGAACTTTCGGTGTGATCTCGCCGATGATTAATACCAACGAGGTGATGACGATGACCTCCATCACGAAGGCGGCGACGGGATGGTTGACCATGTCGAACATCTCGCTGACGATGTAGGTGGCCAGCAAGGTGATGGTGACGTTGACGAAGTTGTTGCCGATGAGGATGGTCGCCAAAAGCATTTTGGGGTTCTCACGAAGTTTCAACACCGTGAGGCTCTTCGAGTCGGTACGCGACTCCAAATCCTCAATGTCGGCAGGCTTGAGCGAGAAAAACGACGTCTCACTGCTCGAAATCAAAGC
The DNA here is from genome assembly GCA_902801465.1 of uncultured Bacteroidia bacterium. GTDB lineage: Bacteria > Bacteroidota > Bacteroidia > Bacteroidales > F082 > Limimorpha. The sequence continues at coordinate 13,464 of CADCIH010000010.1, forward strand.
CGATGCAACGAGCAGCAAGCAAAGCACTACCAAGCCGATTACCGCATTGACGGTGAAGCCGGTATAAAACGCACTTAATAAGATAGGAGTCGCCACTTTAACTTTTATCTCTTATCTTTTATCTTTTATCTTTTATCAAAATGGAAGGTCATCCTGTGGCATCGATGTCGCTGCCAGCGGATCGTGAGCGGCTGCGGGAGCCTGATAAACCTGCTCTTGAGGAGCGTTTGACGATTGCGAGGGCTGACGTGCCGACATCAACTGCATGAGTTTGTCTACCTGAATCTCGGTAACAAACCTGTTGATTCCTTGATTGTCAGTGTATTGGCGGGTGCGAAGGCGGCCTTCCACATACATCATGTCGCCTTTGGCATAGTTGCGGCGCTTGTCGGCAATGTCGTTGGCCAGGTTGCCCCATGCAACCAAGTTGTGCCACTCGGTCTGGTCGACCCAGTTGTTGTCGCGGTCGCGATAACGTTCCGTGGTGGCCAGAGTGACCGACATTTTACGGTTTCCGCTCTCAAATGTGGTGATCTCAGGGTCCTTCCCGAGACGGCCAATGAGGATGACTTTGTTTAAGCTTGCCATAGTTTTCAGTTAGCAGTTTATGATTAAAGGTTTAAATAGTTTTCGATGAGTTTGGGGACGGGATAGTTTCCCAATTCATTTTCAGGGACCAAAAGTATATTGTTTTCCTGAAATACAGGTAAAAAATCTAAAATTTTTATTTCGAAAAAGGTGGCGACAAGTGTCTGATGCGTGAGCTTATGCGTAAATGGGGATGTGATTCGGTTGATCTGGAAATCCTTATGTTGGATGAGCCGTGCGAATTCAGGGCTATCTGCCAGCTCATCGGCAGTGAAGCAGTGGTCGCCTTCCAGACATGGAAAGTCGTAAAGATTCTTCCAGATGTCCTTGTCTTGGCGTTTCCTTAAATACCGGTTGTTGTTTTTGTCGCTGATAACCAAATAGTTGAGATATCTCGTCCTCACCTTGGCTTTGGGGATTTTCACGGGCCTGGCCGCTATGGTTCCGTTGGCGAACGCCAGGCAATGGGATTGAAGGGGGCAAAACAGACAGTCGGGGTTGCTTGGAAGGCATTGTAAGGCTCCGAACTCCATCATGGCTTGGTTGTGCTGTCCAGGATGGTCGCGGTCGAGCAACGCATCGGCAATTTTGGCGAAGCTTTTGGCACCTTCTTCCGAATTAATAGGTGTGTCCATGTCGAACAACCTTGAAAGGACGCGGTACACATTGCCATCGACCACGGCGTGGGGTTGGCCGAAAGCGATGGAGGCTATGGCAGCGGCGGTGTAAGGACCGATGCCGGGCAGTTTCAAAAGCTGTTGGTAATCATCAGGTAACTCTCCGTTGTAGCGTTTGACCACTTCCTTGGCGCATTTGTGCAGGTTGCGGGCCCGGGAATAATAGCCCAAGCCTTGCCATTCTTTTAACACCTCCTCCTCGCTGGCCTCGGCGAGGTCGCGCAACGAGGGCCAGCGCTCCACGAAGCGATTGAAATAGTCGAGTCCCTGACTTACACGGGTTTGCTGCAAAATCACCTCCGAAAGCCATACATAATAAGGTGTTGGATGAGTCCTCCAAGGAAGCTCGCGTTGGTGTTTTTCAAACCATTGGATCAGTTCAGTATGCATCTCGGCCATCAAAAAAAATCATTTTCTTTGTCGAGGTATGAAAAATGTTCGTACCTTTGCCGGCAAATTTACACAAACCTAATAATAAACCACTTAAATTTTTTGTAAAGAAATGACAAAAGCAGAAATCGTAGCTGAGATCGCCGCCAAAACCGGTATCGAGAAAGGTGCTGTTCAGACTGTTGTTGAGAATTTTATGGAAGTTGTCAAGTCTTCGATGGCCAATGGCAACAATGTCTATCTGAGAGGTTTCGGTAGCTTCATCATCAAGACTCGCGCTGAAAAGACCGGTAGAAATATGTCACAGAACATCTCCATCACCATCCCCGCCCACAAGATCCCCGCTTTCAAGCCTGCCAAGGTTTTCATGAATGCTGTTAAATAAAAATAGAATATAAACCAATATAAATATATAATATTATGCCAAACGGTAAAAAACACAAGAGACATAAAATGTCCACCCACAAGCGCAAAAAACGCTTGAGAAAGGATAGACACAAGAAGAAATAATCTTTTTGTGTAGTTAGTCAACCCTCCAAAACAACACTGAAAATGGCTGAAGAAGAAATTCAAGAAATCCAAGTCAAGACGGTGGAGCGGGAGCTGGTTATCAATGCTCGCGCTTCGGAGGTTGACATCGCCCTGTTGGAAGACAAGATTCTTGTCGAGCTTCATAAAGAGAAGACCAACAACCAGTTTGCGGTCGGAGACGTGTATCTCGGACGAGTGAAAAAGATCCTTCCTGGATTAAACGCGGCTTTTGTCGACGTTGGCTACGAGAAGGAAGCGTTTTTGCACTATCTTGACCTCGGTCCGCAGTTCCGTTCCCTGCTCAAATTCAAGAACATGCTCACCTCGGGTAACAATCCGGAGGTGACGATGGACAAGTTCAAACTCGAGCCCGACATTGAGAAGAATGGCAAGATTGCCAACATGCTCAATGTCGGTGACCTTATTCCTGTCCAGATTGCCAAAGAGCCCATCTCCACCAAAGGGCCGCGCATCTCGGCGGAAGTGTCGTTCGCAGGTCGCTACATCGTGCTTGTCCCGTTCTCAAACCGCATCTCGGTATCCCAAAAAATCCGCAGCGGCGAGGAACGCAGCCGCTTGAAACGCCTGATCCAAAGCATCAAGCCCGCCAACTATGGCGTCATCATCCGCACCGTGGCCGAAAACAAAAAAGTTGCCGACCTCGATGCTGATCTCAAAGCCCTCGTTGAAAAATGGGAGCACTGCATCGCAGAGATGAGCAAGATGACCTCGTCAGGCCGCATGGTCAGCGAACAAGACCAAACCATGGTCATGCTCCGCGACCTCCTCAACGAGTCGTTTAACAATATCCATGTGAACGACGAGACTCTTTATGAAGACATCAAGAGCTACATCCAGACCATCGCACCCCAAAAGGCCGAAATCGTCAAACTCTACAAGGGAAAAGAACCCATCTTCGACACTTTCGGCGTGTCCCGGCAAATCAAAGGACTCTTCGGTAAAGTGGTCACCATCAGAAACGGTGTTTACCTCATCATCGAACACACCGAGGCCATGCACGTCATCGACGTCAACAGCGGCCATCGCGTGAACAAGGAAAACACTCAGGAAGAAAACGCCCTGATTGTCAACATCGAAGCAGCCAAGGAAATCGCCCGCCAACTTCGCCTTCGCGACATGGGCGGAATCATTATCGTCGACTTCATCGACATGCGCGAGGCAGCCCATCGCAAACAACTGTTCGATGTGCTCTGCCAAGAAATGGCACTCGACCGCGCCAAGCACACCATCCTGCCAGCCACCAAGTTCGGCCTCATCCAAATCACCCGTCAACGTGTGCGCCCTGCCACCGAAGTGCAGGTCCAGGAAAAATGCCCCGTGTGCGACGGCGAAGGCAAGATCCGCCCCGCCATCCTCTACATCGACGAGATCGAAAACAACCTCAAGTACCTGCTGCTCGATCAAAACGAGAACCACATCACCCTCCAAGTGCACCCCTTCATCGGCGCATACCTTACCAAAGGCTGGTTCTCCATCCGGCGCAAGTGGATGAAAAAGTACGGAAAATCCTTCCAGGTGCAATCCATGCCCGATTTCCACATGCTCCAGTACAACTTCCAGAACGCCAACGGCGACGACATCAAGATTTGATCTGAAAGTTGAAAAAAACTCAAAAGCCCGCCGTATAAGCGGGCTTTTTTTATTACCTTTGCCCCCAAATATTCAAACTTCTAACTTCTTATGAAAGATATCGTCCTCAGCGGCATCCGCCCCACCGGCAACCTCCATCTCGGCAACTACTACGGCGCCGTCCGTAGCTTCGTGAAAATGCAAGAAGAATATAACTGCTACTTCTTCATCGCCGACTGGCACTCGCTGACCACCCACCCCAAACCCGAAAACATCCAACGGTCCGCCCGTACCATACTCGCCGAATACCTGGCCTGCGGCATCGACCCCGAAAAGGCCACCATCTATATCCAAAGCGATGTGCCAGAAACCATCGAACTCTACCTCTATTTCAACATGAACGCCTATATCGGCGAACTCGGCCGCGTCACCACCTTCAAGGAAAAAGCCCGACAACAGCCCGATAACGTCAACGCGGGACTGTTTACCTACCCGACCCTGATGGCAGCCGACATCCTTCAACACCGCGCCAAATGGGTGCCCGTGGGCAAGGACCAGGAACAGAATATGGAGATGGCCCGTAAATGCGCCCGCCGGTTCAACAACATCTACGGCGTCGAATTCTTCCCCGAGCCGCAAAACTACTACTTCGGCGGCGACGCCATCAAGGTGCCGGGTTTAGACGGCTCAGGTAAGATGGGCAAGAGCGATGGCAACTGCATTTACCTCTATGAGGATGAAAAGACCGTGCGCAAGAAAGTGATGCGCGCCGTCACCGACAACGGCCCCCAAGAGCCCAACAGCCCTAAGCCCGAAGTCATCCAGAACCTCTTCACCATGATGAGCATCGTGAGCGCCCCTGAAACAGTGAAGTTCTTCGAGGAGAAATGGAACGACTGCACCCTGCGCTATGGCGACATGAAGAAACAACTCGCCGAGGATATGGTGCAGACCCTCAACCCCATCCGTGAGCGCATCCAAGAGTTCTCGTCCGACACCGAACGCCTCGACCGCATCGCCCGCCTCGGCGCCGAAAAAGCCCGCGAAAGCGCCTCAAAAACATTGTCAGAAGTAAGAAAAATCATCGGCTTCCACCCATATTAATTAGTTTTCCGTTTTCCGTTTTCCGTTTTCCACTTTCCACTCCCATGGGCGATTTCATCACATACGAAAAAATACCAGAACGCGCTGTCCTGATTGCGGTAGCCTCCAAAAAGCAAAGCCGTGAACGCACCGAAGAATATCTCGACGAACTAGCCTTCCTCCTGGAGACCGCCGGCGGCGTGCCCGTGGCGCGCTTCGTTCAAGCCATGGAACACCCCTCGAGCGTGAGCTACCTCGGCTCCGGCAAACTCGAAGAGATACACCAATATATCAAAGCGGAAAACATTGAGATCGCCGTCATCGACGACGAGTTAAGCGCCACCCAAGCCCGTAACATGGAACAGGCACTCGAATGCCGAGTGCTCGACCGTACCAGCTTGATCTTGGATATCTTCGCCTCCAATGCCCACACCGCACACGCCAAGGCGCAGGTGGAATTGGCACAATACCAATACCTGCTGCCCCGCCTGACCCGTATGTGGACCCACTTGGAACGTCAACGGGGTGGTATCGGCATGCGCGGACCTGGTGAGACCCAGATTGAGACCGACCGCCGTTTGATCCTCGATCGTATCTCGGTGCTGAAAGAGAAGCTCAAGGAGATCGACATGCAAAAGACCGTGCAACGCAAGAACCGCGGCAAGCTGGTGCGTGTGGCCCTCGTGGGCTATACCAACGTGGGTAAGTCGACCATCATGAACCTGCTGAGCAAGTCGGAAGTCTATACAGAAAACAAACTCTTCGCCACCCTTGACACCACCGTGCGCAAAGTGGTGGTCGAAAACCTGCCTTTCCTGCTTTCTGATACTGTGGGCTTTATCCGCAAACTGCCGCATCATCTCGTCGAATCGTTCAAATCAACCCTCGACGAAGTGCGCGAGTCCGATATCCTGCTGCATGTGGTCGACATCTCCCATCCCGACTTCGAATCGCAAATCGAGGTGGTCAACCAAACCCTCTCCGAACTGGGCTGCGCCGACAAAAAGACCATCATGGTGTTCAACAAGATCGATGCCTATACCTGGGAGGAAAAGGACCCCACCGACCTCACGCCGCCTACCAAGCGCAACGTCTCGTATGAGGAACTGAAAAAAACCTGGATGGCCAAGATGAACGACAACTGCATCTTCATCTCTGCCAAAAATCGCGATAACTATCAAGAATTCAGAGATTTGCTTTATAAGGAAATCCGTGACATGCACGCTATCCGCTATCCTTACGATAGCTTCCTTTATTAATTATTACGGAATTCCCAATACCTAATCTATTCCCCCAAGTGTCCCCCTACATACTTGAATCCATATTTGGTTTCTTCCACCAGTTCGGGGACTGTGGTCCCGCCTAAACGCATCTCACCCACTATGGTCTTTGTCGTGGAGACCACCCCATAACCACCCTTGACGTTGGTTTGGTAGTTTTCACCGGTGGTATTGTGGGGGTTCATGTTGTGATAGTATACGTATTCCTCGATGTTCCGGTCTCCCGCAGTCACAGTAACCTGGATGGGATAGTCGTCAAGGTAACGCCTCAAGCCTGGAACCAAGGTGTCGTCACCGATGAACTCGTACAAATGCTTATAAAGATCGTAAGGATAATATCTGATTACAAAAGCGTCGCCATGCAAATATTGGGGAAGGAAAAACTGATAGAAAGTACCCATGTGCCAAGTGAAGGTGCGTGGAATGGTGTCGGAGGTCCAATCGCGCCGTTCGTAATAGGTAAACGACATATAGACGTCATAAAGCCCTCCGTTTAAGGCGGCAAGGAACCAAATCTCATGTGTCGCTTTGGTTTCGTCGAGAAAGTGATATCCGCCAGAAAAATCTGCGACAGTGGTCTGAATTCGGAAATCCTCAGACCCCACCGCCAGGGCGTCGGCAGTCACAACACGGTCGGGGAGGACCACATAAAGTCGGTAGCTGTAGTTCTTTCCTGGCGTGTTCTTGCTTAAATGCTCAGTAGTGTAATAGAGTTTCTGGGCAGGCGAATAAAAGAGACCGCCCTCCTTGTTGTGGATGGTGATGGTGTCAAAGATGAACTGACGGATGGAATCGCCGTTGCAGAATTCGGTCATCCTCACGTCAAGCTTGCCTGGATAATTGGCAAGATCAGGGTTGTTGGCGTTGATGGCGGTCCCGTTGGCATTCATCGTATGGGTGATCTTCACATAGTTGGTGTCGGCATCGAGGTCGAGCAAGGAATATACGATGGGCACATCTGCACCATCGGCCAACAAGTCCACATCGGTAGAGCAGGAGGGGAGGGCCGCAAGAAGCGCTCCCAAGACAAATGCTATTCCTAGATACTTTTTCATTGGCGCAAATTTATAAATTATTTTTATTTTTGCAAACTTTTTGTGCATGTATGTTATTTGTAGATACCCATACTCATATCTATGACCGTGACTTTGACGCCGACCGTACCGAAGTGGTGCAGCGCGCGCTCGACAACGGCGTGGGTGTGATGCTCCTACCAAATGTGGATGCATCGACCATGGAGCCCATGATGGAAACGCATGAGCAATTCCCCGAATGCACCCGAGTGATGATGGGCCTTCAACCCGAAGAGGTGAAGGGCGACTATAAACAGGTGCTCGCCGTCATGGAGAAGGAACTCGAAAAAGATATATTTATAGGTGTAGGGGAGGTGGGACTCGATTTCTATTGGGACACAACCTTCGAAAAGGAACAGATTGACGCTTTTGAGACCCAACTCGACTGGGCCAAACAGCTGAGTCTGCCCCTTTCCATCCATTGCCGCAACGCTTTTAGCTTCATGGCTCGCATTCTCGAAAAGCATCAGGACGGCGGCCTCCACGGGGTGATGCACTGCTTCACCGGCACCGAAGAGGAAGCAAGAGTATATCTCGAACTGGGATTCCATCTCGGTCTGGGCGGCGTGACCACCTATAAAAACTGTAGTGTGAGGGACTATCTGCACAATATTCCGCTCGACCGCATCGTTTTGGAAACCGACGCGCCGTACCTCTCACCTGTGCCACACCGCGGCCAACGCAACGAGCCGGCCTTCCTGGTGGATACGGCAAAAAAAATCGCGGAAATCTATGAAATGTCCGTAGAAGAAATCGCTGAAACAACCACAAACAACGCCAAGACGCTATTCGGAATCTAAAAATGCGTATCTTTGCCCCCCTCTAAATTCTAAATTCTAAATTCTAAATTATAAGAAGCGTGACCCAAAAAGAAGAAACCTCGATCCTCGTGCTTTACACGGGTGGAACCATCGGCATGATGCAGGACCCCAAGACAGGTGCCCTGGTGCCGTTCGACTTCGACAATATCTACAAGCATCTGCCGGTGCTGCAAAACTTCGGCTACCAAATCGACTTCTATTCGTTTGACCCCTTGATCGACTCGTCGAACATGTCGCCCGACTTCTGGGCCAAGCTGGCCGCCAAGATCACTGAGAACTATGAACAGTACGACGGCTTCGTGGTGCTGCATGGTTCCGACACCATGGCCTATACTGCCTCGGCACTCAGCTTCATGCTCGAGAACCTTAACAAGCCGGTGGTGCTTACGGGTTCACAGCTGCCGATGGGTGTGGTGCGTACCGACGGACGCGAGAACTTCCTCGCTGCCATCGAGATCGCTGCCGCCAGGGAAGACGATACAGCCATCGTCCCCGAGGTTTGCATCTTTTTCCAGGACCAGCTGCTGCGCGGCAACCGCTCCACCAAGTTCAACGCCGAGAACTTCAACGCCTTCGTGTCGACCAACTTCCCAGCCCTCGCCGAGGTGGGCGTGCATATCAAATACAACAAGGACCGTATCATCAAGCCCAACTTCAAGAAGCTGAAACTCCACACAGAGATGGACCGCCATGTGGGCATCCTCAAACTGTTCCCAGGCATCTCCGAGGAGTTTGTGCGCCATACTTTAGCCACACCAGGCCTGAAGGCTATGGTGCTTGAGACTTACGGCTCAGGCAACGCCACCACCGAGAAATGGTTCCTTGATGCCCTCAAGGAAGCCATCGACAAGGGACTCGTCGTGCTTAACATCACCCAATGCAAGGGAGGCTCCGTCGAAATGGGACGCTATGAGACCAGTCTCGACATGCTCCGCATCGGCGTGGTGAGTGGCTACGACTTAACCACCGAAGCTGCAGTGACCAAACTGATGTACCTCCTCGGCCATGGCCTTTCTCGCGACAAAGTGGTTGAGTTGCTGGGCGTTTCCATCCGGGGAGAGATGACGAAATAGCTTTTTTTGAAAAAAATGTGTTGCCATTTGCTTTTTTGAAAGGAAAAGTTTTGTAATTTTGGCATCGATTTTTTCTTGGAGAGATGTCCGAGTGGTTTAAGGAGCACGCCTGGAAAGTGTGTGTACTCCAAAAGGGTACCGCGGGTTCGAATCCCGCTCTCTCCGCAGAGGAACGAAAACAATTGATAAACACAACATTAACTAAATCATGAAAAAATTAATTGCACTACTCACGATTGTTGGTTTCATGACATTTGGCATCAGCAATCTCTTTGCTCAGGAAGAGCAAACTCAACCGGAAGAAAATGCAACCGAGCAGGTCGTTGAACCTCAGACTCCTGCTGTTGTAGAGGAAGCCGCTACCACCGACCTCACTCCCACCGAAGCTCCCACCACTTTCCGTGAATCCATCAAGAAGCAATTCATCGATGGTGGTCCGGCGTTCATGGGTATCGTTTTGGTCATCTTGTTACTCGGTATGGCTATCTCCATCGAGAGAATCATCTATCTGACCATGGCCGATGGCAACTCCACCAAGCTCCTCGCTGGCATCGAACAAAAGATGCAGGCTGGTGACGTCGAAGGCGCAAAGCAACTCTGCAAGGACACCCGCGGTCCTGTTGCCAGCATCTTCACTCAAGGCCTCATCCGCTACCAGGACGGCCAGTCACTCGAAGAGGTTGAGAAGTCTCTCGTCTCCTACGGCGCCGTTGCCGCTGGCAAACTTGAAAGCGGTCTGAGCTGGGTCGGCCTCTGCATCAGCTTGGCTCCTATGTTCGGATTCATGGGTACCGTTATCGGTATGATCAAGGCCTTCGACGATATCGCCGCTGCTGGTGATATGAGCCCAACAGTTGTTGCCTCCGGTATGAAGGTCGCTCTGTTGACCACCGTGTTCGGTCTGATCGCCGCCATCATCCTTCAGATTTTCTTCAACTTCATCGCATCAAAAATCGAAAAGATCACAAGCGACATGGAGAATGCCTCCATCAGCTTCATGGATATCCTCGTCAAGTACAACAAATAATTAATAATAATCATGAACGGTAAGCTTTCAAACATCAGTAAGTGGGTCTTTGGCGCACTGGCTCTCATCACCGTCGTCCTGGCAGTTTTCTTCTACCTGGATCTCAAAAGTGAGGCTCGCACCAACTTGATCCTCAATTGGGGCTACATCTTGATTATTCTGGGCATCGTGATGATTGTCTGTTCTGCTATCGTTGCCGCTATCGTCAAAGGCGTCAACGTGAAGACCATTCTCGTTGTTATTGGTGCCATAGTTGTTATTGGACTTGTAGCATTCCTAATGTCAAGAGGCAGCTTCGGAGTTGAATACCCGACCGGCGAACACGTCTATTCGGGTACGACCCACGGTCTCGTCGAATGGGGCCTCAATTTCTTCTACATCACCCTCGGAGTTAGCATTCTTTGCATTCTCTATTCAGTTATCAGATCAGGAAAATAAAAACACTTCATCATGGCCAAGAAAGTTCCAGAAATCAACTCGAGTTCGCAGGCTGACATAGCATTCTTGCTATTGTGTTTCTTCCTGATGACGACCTCCATGGACGTCGACTACGGTATCACCCGTCGTCTTCCCCCTCCGGTGGAACAAAACGTCGATGACGTCAAAGTCAAAGAAAGAAACGTGATGAATGTTCTGATTAACAAGAATAACAAGCTGATGGTCAACGGCCGTCCTTCAGATATTTCAACACTGAAGGAAGACGCCAAATACTTCATGACCCCTCGCCCGTATGACGAGACCGCCCCGGAAGTCGAACCTAAACAAATCGAACTCCTCGGTGAAATCATGATGTCGAAAGGCGTTATCTCACTGCAGAACGACCGCGGTACATCATACGCTATGTATATCAGTGTGCAAAATGAGCTGGCACGCGCCTTCAATGAGTTGAAGGAAGAGATGGCTTGGAAACACTTCCATAAACACCTCGACCAGCTCAATGAAGACCAAGCCAAAGCAATCGGCGAAGCTGTTCCTGTCCGTGTCAGTGAGGCTGAACCCGTTGAAGTACAATAATCAAGGAGGAAAGAACTATGGGTAAATTTAGAAAAGAAGGTAAAAAAGAAGTGCCACAGGTGAGCACCTCGTCACTGCCTGACATCGTTTACATGCTGATCTTCTTCTTCATGATCACCACTTCAATGCGTGACGTCGAACTCCGTGTCAAGACAGCCCTGCCTAAGGCAACTGAAATCGCCAAGCTCGAAAAGAAAGCTTTGGTAAGCTCCATCTACATCGGCCCCCCGCGCGACGCCAAACTCGGTACCGAGTCGCGTATCCAGCTGAACGACCAGTTTGCCCGCCCCGACGATATCGCCGACTGGGTGCTCCAGGAACGTGAAGCTCGCAACGAGGCCGACCGTCCTTTCCTTACCACCGCCCTCAAGGTGCATAAAGAAACCCGTATGGGTATCGTCACCGACGTGAAACAGGAACTCCGTAAAGTTGGTGCCTTCCGTATCAACTATACGACCCTCAAAGGAAGCGCGCTGGAAAACTAAAGGATGGATCATCCTAACGAAAAAGAGCGACTCAACCGAGCCGCTCTTTTTTTGTGGTCCCACTAGGGCTTGAACCTAGGACCTACTGATTATGAGTCAGTTGCTCTAACCAACTGCGCTATGGGACCGCAATATCCTTACGGAATTGCCCTGCAAAGATATGAATTTTTGTGAAATGAAAGTTCAATTAAAATAGAAATCCTCGATTTCTTCAAGAATAGTGATTACCTCATCGGCGGTCTTGGCTTCCATCAACCGCATCTTGAAAGGCTTGAAGTTCGGATATCCCTTGAAATATGCCGACCAGTGCTTCCGAATCTCCATCACGGCAACCCGCTCGCCCTTCCAGTCCACCGAACGCTCCAATTGCAACCTTGCAACCCTCACCCGTTCCTGAAGGTCAGGCTTTCCTAGCTCCTCACCCGTCTCTAAATAATGACGAATCTCCCTGAATATCCAAGGATTGCCGTAAGTTGCCCTCCCAATCATCAGACCATCAACACCATAAACGTCCCTGAAATGCTTGGCTGAAGGACCGTCAATTATATCGCCGTTGCCGATGATAGGTATGCGCATCCTTGGGTTGTTCTTCACCTCGCCAATCAAAGTCCAATCAGCGGGCTCGCCATATTTGGTGGTGCGTAAACGCCCATGGATGGTCAAAGCGGCAATGCCCACGTCCTGTAAACGCTCGGCAATGTCCACGATCTCCTTGTGCTCCTCGTCATAACCTAACCTGGTCTTTACTGTCACAGGAATGTCAACGGCCTTCACCACCGCCTCGGTGATGGCAACCATCTTCGGGATGTCGTTCATGATACCTGACCCCGCTCCCTTTGAAGCTACCTTTTTCACGGGACATCCAAAATTGATATCAATCAAATCGGGATGTGCCGTCGCAGCATACTTCGCCGCTTCCACCATGGGCTCCACCGCATTGCCGAATATCTGCACCCCGAAAGGACGCTCGAACTCGTCGAAATCCAACTTCTTGATGCTTTTCACACTGTCACGGATCAAGCCGTCTGACGAGATGAACTCGGAATACACCAAATCCGCCCCAAACATCTTGCATACATAGCGGAACGGAGGGTCCGAAACGTCCTCCATCGGCGCCAAAAGCAAGGGATAATGCTCAAATTCGAGTCCGGCAATCTTATACATGATGCATATTTCCCGCAAAAATACTACATTTGCATTTCCTAACATAACTTTTCAATGAACGAATTCACAAAAAGCCTGAAACACTCAACGGGAATGCGTGTCTTCATCTACCTGGTGGCATTGCTCGTATGCGCCTTGGTGGGTGAAGCCATCGCCGGCTTGTTTACTTTAGGTAACGACATCGTTAGAATAAAAATCGGCCAAGGCCTCAGCTCAGCACTGATATTCATCCTCCCCCCAATCATTCTTTATGTCCTTACACGTAATGAGCCCCTGCGCCAAATCGGCTTCCGCAAACCAGCTCACTGGTGGATGCTTCTTGTCGGTGTCGCCCTGATGTTCGTCTCGCTCCCACTGACCAATATTCTAGGTGCCTGGAACGAGAAAGCTAACTTCGGAGCGTTTTTGGAGTCTTTTCTTAAGATGCTGGAAGACGTGGCAGGTGACCTTACGCAGCGTATGCTGGAAGTCGATACCATTTGGGGACTCCTAGGCAACCTCCTTGTCATCGCCTTGATCCCCGCCATCGGCGAAGAACTGACATTCCGAAGCGTTTTGCAACAAGCCCTGACAAGAAAAATTAATAACGTCCATGTGGCAGTGTTCCTCAGCGCCTTCATCTTCTCCTTCATACATTTCCAGTTCTATGGATTCCTTCCAAGGTTCTTCATCGGCCTCCTCCTCGGATATATGTTCTACTATTCAGGTTCCATCTGGACTACCATCCTCATGCATTTCATCAACAATGCCACCGCCGTGGTGGTGGCCTATCTCGAATACCACAACCTCACCAGTGCCGATTGGGAACACTTTGGAAGTACCTCCAACATTGCCGTGTTGGTCACCAGCCTTGTGCTTACCGTCGGATTAATTGTTTTAGTTGCAAGAAATCAATATAAATATGGAAGAAAATAACGATATTACCCGCACAGAACTTGATGAACTGGGCGAATTCGGACTGATCGATCGTCTGACCCAGGACTTTCCCCTGCGTAACCCATCCAGCTTGAAAGGGGTGGGCGACGATGCAGCCGTCATCAACCACGAAGGTTACCGCACCTTGGTCTCCGTTGACTTGCTCGTCGAAGGCATCCATTTCGACATGACCTACACCCCCTTGCGCCATCTGGGCTACAAGTCGGCCGTGGTCAACTTCTCCGATATCTATGCCATGAACGGGACTCCCACCCAGATTGTGGTGGGATTGGGCATCTCCAACCGTTATTCCGCCGAAGCGCTCGACGAACTGTACTCGGGTATCCGCCTGGCATGTGAGGAATACCATGTTGACATGGTCGGAGGCGACACCACCTCGAGCAAGTCTGGCCTGGTGATTTCCATCACCGTCATCGGCATGGCCAAAGAAGAAGATGTGGTGTATCGCAGCGGAGCCAAACCCAACGACTTGCTCTGTGTGAGTGGCGACTTGGGTGGTGCCTATATGGGACTGCTCGTCCTCGAGAGGGAGAAGGCTGAATTCCTCGCCAATCCCAACATGCAACCTCAGCTCCAAGGCTTCGACTATGTGCTTCAACGTCAGCTGAAACCCGAAGCCCGTAGGGATATCGTCGCCCGGTTCAAGGAACTGGGCATCAAACCCACCTCCATGATCGACATCTCCGACGGTCTGGCCTCTGAAGTGCTTCACCTCTGCAAGGAGTCGGGCGTGGGATGCCAACTCTTCGAAGGTAAGATACCCCAAGATCCGACTACGGTGAAGATTGCGAAGGACTTCCAAATCGTGCCGAGCATCGCCGCTTTGAATGGGGGAGAGGACTATGAACTGCTCTTCACCATCGACCAAAATGACTATGAGAAGATTCAGAAGATGTCGGAAGACGTCTCCATCATTGGCTATATGACCCCCGACAAAGGCATCGCCGAACTGATTACCCCCGACAATCATGCCATCCCGTTGAAAGCCCAGGGGTGGAACCATTTTAAAACGGAAAGCTGAAAGTGGAAAGTGGAAAACTGAAACCGATATTATCCACCATTCCCAATAAGCCAGGGGTTTACCGTTATTATGACAAGGACGGTACCATCATCTATGTGGGCAAGGCGAAGAACCTGAAACGCCGTGTGTCGTCCTATTTCAATAAGGAACAGACGGGCAAGACCCGGGTACTGGTCAGCAAAATAGCCGACATCAAGTTCATCGTGGTGGAGTCGGAGTCAGAAGCGCTGTTGCTTGAGAACAACCTCATCAAACAGTTTAAGCCGCGATACAACATCATGCTCAAGGACGACAAGACCTATCCTTGGATCTGTATCAAGAAAGAGCCATTCCCGAGGGTGTTCCTAACGCGGCGCAAACTCAACGACGGGTCGGATTACTTCGGCCCCTATCCCTCGGTGCGGACCGCCCACGTGCTGCTCGACCTGTTGGGACAAGTGTATCAGATACGCTCCTGCAAGACCACCCTTACCGAGGCTAATATCGCCAAAGGCAAATACCGGGTGTGTCTCGACTATCATATCCACAAGTGTCAAGGCCCCTGCCAGGGTTATGTCAACAAAGAGGATTACTGCCGGATGATCGCCGAGGTCAAAGAGGTGATCAAGGGCAATCTGGCGGGAGTGCTAAAAGAGATGAAAGCCCAGATGATGGACCATGCCTCTCGCATGGAGTTTGAGGAAGCGCAATCCATCAAGGAGAAATACGAGTTGTTGGAAAACTACCGGAGCCGTTCCACCGTGGTCAGTACGACCATTCACAATGTTGACGTGTTCTCGTACGTGGATGCCGAGAGCCTCTTCTATGTGAACTACATGAAGGTGAATGAAGGCGCTGTGGTACAGTCGCATACCATCGAAATCAAGCGTAAACTCGATGAAACGGCGGAAGAACTTCTGTCGTTGGCAGTGACGGAACTCAGGCAACAGTTTGAGAGCGTCTCCAAGGAAGTGGTGCTACCCGTTGAACTCGATTTCGACCTGGGCGATGTTGAAGTCACCGTTCCCCAGAGAGGCGACAAGGCGAAGTTACTGGAACTGTCGCGCCGTAACGCGGTCCAATACAAGATGGATCTTGAGAAACAACGCACCTTGGTAGACCCCGAACGCCATCAGAAGCGTGTGCTCAACCAACTCAAGGAGATGTTGCATCTGCCTGTGACGCCTGAGGTGATAGAGAGTTTCGACAACTCCAACTTCCAGGGTGACTATCCGGTGGCTGCCATGGTCCAGTTCGTCAACGGCAAGCCCAACAAGAGTGCCTACCGGCATTTTAACATCAAGACGGTGGAGGGTCCCGACGACTACGCCTCGATGAAAGAAGTGGTGCGTCGCCGTTATTCTCGTCTCCTCGAAGAGGAGAAGCGACTGCCCGACCTGATTATCACCGATGGTGGCAAAGGCCAAATGGAGGTGGTAAGGCAGGTGGTCGAGGACGAGTTGCATGTTGACATCGCCATTGCCGGTTTGGTGAAGGACGACCGTCACCGCACCCGTGAGCTGTTGTATGGCTTCCCACCGAAAGCAGTGGGCATCAAGCCTGATTCGGAGATCTTCAGGCTGATGACCCAGATTCAGGATGAGGTGCACCGTTTCGCCATCACCCATCACCGGAAGAAGTTCGAGAAAGGCTTCATGCACTCGGAGCTGTCAGAGATCAAAGGCATCGGGAAGACAACCGCCGAGAAGCTTTTGTTGGAACTGAAGTCCGTAAAAGCAATCAAGGAAGCCCCGCTCGAAAGCTTGGCCTCCTTGATTGGACCTTCAAAGGCTCAGTTGGTCTACGACCACTTTCACCCTGTTGTTACTGAAGCTTGAAGTTGACAGGCAGGATGTAGCTCACACGCACCGGTTTGCCACGTTGTTTGCCGGCCTTCCATTTAGGCATCGACTTCACGACGCGGATAGCTTCCTCGTCGCAGCCGCCGCCCAATGAACGCATTACAGCGACGTTTGAGACAGAACCGTCGGGCTCGACCACGAACTGGACGAACACACGGCCTTGAATGCCGCTTTCACGTGCCATCTGGGGATACTTGATGTTTTTGCCCAGATACTCGGCAAGTTTGTTCATGCCGCCAGGGAACTCAGGCATCTCTTCCACGATGGTGAAGATCTCTGCTTCCTGAATCTCTTCTTCTTCGACTTCGACAGGAACGTACTCTTCGATCTGTTCGTTCTGGTCGACTTCGGCGTTGATTTCCACATCGTCAACTTCCACGTCGTCTTCCACAACTTGAATCTGAGTGGTCTGCTTGGGGACTTCCACAGGCTGCGGTTTTTGCTCCTGCTTGGTGATCTCAACCATTTCCTCTTCCACGACTTCCACGGTTCTGCCGAGGTCGACAACCTCGCGTTTGTCGTAACTCTTGATTTCGAAAACGGCCCATGCTACAGCCAAACTGATGATCAGACCGATCTGGATGAACATCAGTTTCTTGTTCTCAAGATTCGCTTTTGGTGATTTTTTCTCTTCCATGATTATAGCTTTTTTGATAATTCAAATTTTCCGTTGCGAAATTACTAATTATTTATTTATCCAACGCCTTATTTTATCAATTTATTTCTGCCATAAAGAAAAAAATAAGCAATTATCGCGCCAAGGACACTTCCGATGAGGTCGGCAATCCAGTCATAAATGCTTCCAGTGCGTGACGGGATGAGGGTTTCTTGCATGATTTCGGTCAAGGCACCATAGGCGATGCCGATGAGCATTACGATCCAAACAGCCTTTTTCCGATAGTCCTTCCCCCTTTCGCGGAATGGTTCCCGATAACCCCACAGTGTGATGAATGTGAATCCCGCATACATCAACAGATGCGCCAATTTGTCTAACCCGATGACGGGCTTGACGTGCGGAAAATAAGAACCCGGAAGCCCTGTCAGCAGCAGGATGACCGCTGCACACAAGATTCCCGGGTAACTATTTTTAGTGAGTCGGTTCAAACGATGAGGCTTACTTGATTTTTTCCTCGTAAGCGGCAGCGTCGAGCAAGTTGTCCATCTCGGCAACGTCGTTCACCTTGATCTTGATCATCCAGCCTTCGCCGTAAGGATCGGTGTTGACCAGCTTGGCATTCTCCTCGTCGGCCAGGGTCTCGTTGACTTCGAGAATCTCGCCGCCAACGGGCATCAGCAACTCGGCGGTGGTCTTCACTGCCTCGACAGCGCCAAACTCTTCCTCGGCTTCGAGAGTCTCGCCTACGAGGTCGGGATCGATGTCAACAAAGGTGATCTCACCAAGTTCATGTTGTGCGTAATCAGTGATGCCGATGTAGGCAAATTCGCCTTCCAGGCGGATCCACTCATCGTCTTTCGTGTACTTTAAGTTTGATGGAATGTTCATTTTATTGATTGTTAAACTGTGAATGATTATCTAGTGCGCAAAATTACATAATAATATGTTTGCTTCGCATTTTCATTGAAAAAACTTTATTGGGCCAAATTGAACCTGATCATCATGCCCGCGAACGTGGTAGCGGTCGGGAATGTGGTTGAGACAAACGGCGTGTTCATGTCGCGCTTGAAGAACACCTGGGCACTCAAACGGGTGCTGAACTGATAGTCGCCCGTGATGTAGATGTTGACCTTGTTTTGACCGGCAGACACCTGGCTGTTGTTCTCATCGACACGGCGCAACGTGGTCTTGTCCTTCTTGAAGCCAAGGTCAACCTTCAACACCAAGTCGTTGCTGACAGTCTTCTTGTTGCCGCCGCCACTGATCGACATGATGTTGAACTTCAACCCCTTGATGCGGTATCCCGCACCCACCACGATCTCCCTGCCAACCACCTCGGTAAGCTGGTTGTTGGAGAAACTCATGGTCAACGAACGCGACTGCTTGTATTGAATATTCGCGGTCAACGAGTTCTGGAAGCCGACATCGATGCCCAACAAAGGCGCAAACTGCTCGTTGAGGACAATCTGGTTGATGTCGATCTTGGGGATGATATTGTTGCTGTTTTCGTAGGTCTGAATGGGATTGTTATCGTCGTAATACACGTTGCTCGCCCAACTGCTGATGGCGGTGGTGGAGCGATAGGCATGAGTGATGTTGACAGTCTTGAAGATGGCGCCGATGGCCGGGATGTTGGTTAGTCCGTTGTAGGTCAAGCTCCAGTTGGGGAAGGGGATCTTTTGGAACGGGTTGAGCTTGATGTTGGAGGCGTCTTGTCCCGAATAGGCCGAGAGGAAAGAATAGAGCAACACCTGGTTCGAGGAAGCACCGTAGCCCTTCGGGAAATACTCGTTGGCTATGGTGTCAAAGACATATTCGTTGACATTGGCAATCCATATTGGGTTGTCTTTGGCAATACGGTCGGCGATGACGGAACGGTTCGCCAGCATCTGGTCGAAGAGCGGCGACCCCTCGTTGCTGTCACCATAGTCGCCTACAAAAGCGGTCTTGATCAACAGTGATGAGGCCGAGTAACTGCCGGCGGTAGTCGGGGTGAACACCTCGAAGATTCCGTACGGGTTAGCCCTGAAGTATTGTTGGAAGTTCTCGGTATAGGTGGTGTTGCCTTGGATGTCGATCTTGAAACCGAAGAAGGGTTCACAGTTCACCCGATAGCTGAGGTTCTCTGTGTTGCGCCTGATGTAGGGGTCGCTTAGGATGGAGTCGGTGGTGATCCAGCCGCTACTGATGGCTTTGTCGAAGATGTCGCCTGGGACACCCAAAGCGAAGTCCCAACCAGGGGCTCCGTTGGTCCCGAAGATGCCTAGATAGCCTGGCTCAGGCATGAATCCGGGTAACACCTGACCACCGTTCTTGGAGTAAGTGAACGATGCGCGCTTCACCATGGTGACAAGCTTCAAGGATCCGTCAAGCAACACCTTCCCGAAGTTGTGATCGGATTTCGGTTTCATGGTGGTGCTGTCGGAGGTCTGGCCTTTCTGAACGCCTTGTTGCTTCCTGTTGTTGCTGCTGCTTCTCCTTGAGGCAGGGGTGTTGAGGTTCTTCAGATAAGGAATGCTGTTGTAGATCTTGGTGAAGTCGAGGTTTCCACTGCCTTGGATGGAGTGGGAGCTCTCGATGGTGTTGCCCAGTCTGTTCTGGATCGAGAGTGCCGAGGCAGTCCAGAAATATTGGCCGTTGTAGCTGGCGTTGGCAGTGACCCAGCTCAGCAAGGGCAGCTTGTTGATCGGGATGGTGTAGTTGACGTTGACCGTCTGGTGGAACCTTTGCATGGTGCCGAGGTGCATCAGCTCGTTCTTGATGGTGTCACGGTTGAGTTTCCATTCCTCGGTGCCCTTGTCGGGATTGCCTGCCGGCTCATACACGTAAGCCTGCGCTTCTGCCTGGTAGTCGAGGTTCAATCCCTTGGTAAGGTCGTAACGGAATTGGAAGTTGCGGTTCCAGTCCCATTGTTTTGAATACGTTGGGTTGATGATGATGTCGCCGCCGCTCTTGTTGCGCAACAGGCGCTCCGAGTAGTTGCGGTTCATCTCGGTGTTGAAGGTGATGGACTTGGGCAGGTAATAGAAGTTGATGTCCTTGATCAAGGCCAGATAGGACTTCGATGCCCATTTTGCCTTGCCGAAGGGAGTGACATTCTTCGGGTTGCCTACATAGTTGTAGCCCAAGTTACCGCGATAGATCTTTGTGTTGTAGTATTGGATGTCGGGGTTCTCCTGGTTTGTCTCGCTGTAGGAGAAGGAGAAGTTGAAGTTCTCGATGTCGTAGATATGGACGGTGGGCATGCTGGAGCCTCGGTTGCCCCTGTTGTTCGGGTCTCTCGGGTTGGTCTTGTTTTGGCCTTCCGTTCCGGTGGTTCTCTTGTTTCTGTTGGCGGTACGTTCCTTTCTGACGTTCATCAGGTTGATGTTCTTGTATTGCGTCATGCTGTGGACGATGCTGGTCAGCGAGTCGCGTTGATGCTGGTTGTCCATGAGCGAAAGGGCGTCGTTGAGTTTGACGTCAGGGTCGTATGGGTTGTACATCGGGGTGGTCACGTTCTTTCCGTAGTCGATGTGCAGCGGCACTTTCAGGCCGGTGTTCTCGACGAACTTTCCGAGTTCGAGGTCGGTGGAGACGCTGAACTGAGAGTTGGCTTCAAAAGTGTTGTCGATGATGTCGCTGTCGAGGGCGCCGAAGCCTCCTGAGCTATACGACCCTGTGGCGACGAAACGGCCAAGGTCGGCCAGCGTGGCTTCTATTCGTCCAGTGCCTGCAAAGCCGCCGTTGCTGCTCAATTCGGTGAGGCGCAACTCATTAATCCAAACCACCACGCTCTTGGTCAAGCCGTCATCGTTGTTGTTGTCGAGGCTCTGGCGCTTCGGGTTGCGGACGCCGACCATCATGGCTTTCACGTCGCTGATGCTGGGGTTGCCTATCACTTTAATGGTATGGTAGTAGTCCATCCCGTCAACGGTGCCTTTCTTGAAACGCTCGGAATAGAGAAGGTTCAGCCTCACGTTGCTGCCGGGTTGGTTCATGGCGGAGTTGCGGTTCGACTTCACCGTGACGAGGTCCTCGAGCAAGATGTCGATGTTGTTGATCTCGGGCCAGATGCCTTCCTTGTTGGTGTAAGGCGTGTCCCAAGGAGTCACTCGTAGCGGAATTTCATATTCGTAGTAGTTCTCCGTGAAGTCGGTGCCCAGACGCATGAACACCGTGAGGTCCTGGTCGTACAACGGGTCGTCTTCCTTGGCCTGTTCGGCATGGACGAACATCTTCAGGTATTTATACTGCCTCAAGTCGAAGTCGGCGGTCTTGTATATGGCGCGACCGTCACCGTCAACAAGGTTTTGGATGGTGATTTGAAGCGACTGTTCGTTGAGTTTGGTCACTGCGGTGGTTCCCACGATCTGTTCCTGCACGATGCCTGGTGGGATGACGTAAGGGACGGGGCTGCGTTTGCCGTTCTCCTCAATGTTGACCGCGGAGATGTCGAGGGTGGTGCCGTTGGCGATGTCGTTGGGCTGGTATTCGCCTGGAGCTTGAATGCTCTGGGTGTAAGTCCTCCACTCGCCCTTCACCAGGTCGAGGGTGGCGAAACGCAACACGACGGGGCGTTGGAACTCGCGAACGAACATTCTCATGAAACGGATGGAAGAGTAGTCCTCGATGTGGCCGACGACCTTGTCGGGTTGCTTGATGGGAACCCTGAACTGATACCATTTCACCGTGCCGCTCTCGCCGTTGGCCAGTTTGATGTTGGTGGCTTCGAAGATGTCAGCGATGTGGTTCTTTCCGACAACCATGTTCTCGGGTGTGAGGTCGATTTCGTACTGATAGTAGCGTTCCGACTCACTCAGGGTGTTGTCGTTGTTCATGTCCTCTCCGTCAGGCAGTGTGGTGTTGCTGGTGGTGTAGCTCTCAGTGCGTTGCGACTCCGAGGGGGAGTTGCCTTCCGGTCCGTTATAATGCCTGTAACGTTCGATGATGCTGCTGTGCTCCAAGTCGTCGTTCCATTCCGTTGACCTGAAGTAATGGTAGTTGTCCGACGACGGGTCGGCGTATGCCTTACGGTATGCGTCGGAGCTTTCTCCATATTGTTCGCGGATGGCAGCCAGATAGTTTCCTTCAAAGAAGGTCCGTTCGTCAACGTCGCGCAGACCGTCGAAACCGATGTCTTGGTATTGACGGGCGTCGGCATTGGTGCTGAAGGTGCCTACCAAGTCTTGCATGATGGGGACACGGCCCCAGATGGTGGTGTCGACGTTCACGACTTCCTCGCTGTCGGGCATGCCGTTCTCGTAGAACTTGCGGCCGTCGCGCAGCACGTCTTCGGAGATGTCGCCCAAGTTGATGTAGAGCTTGCCTGGGTTGTTCTGGTATTCCGGGTCGGCAAAGGGATCCATGAGCCAGAACTCGATGTATTCGATGTTGGTGGCTTCAAAGTCGGTGGTCTCCATCTTTCTCATGATACCGGCCCAACGCGATTGCGGGTCGTAGAGGTCGCCGTTCTCATTCACGCCGGCGGAGTATTGAGAGGGTGTCACGTCATAGTTGTAGGGGCCTCTGTCGGAAGGGAAGTAGGCCAGGTTGAGCACCGAAACATTGGTGGGTGTGCCTGCGGCAATGTCCTTGGTGGGGAAGAGCTCGGTCTCCAACACCTGACGCACGCTGTGCTTCGACAACTCGTCGGCGGTGATGTTCTTCGGACGTATGGTGGTGGCGCGGTCGTAGAAGACGTTGTGGTCGATGGTGAACCACGACAGCTTGGCGCGGTTCTTGCCGTACGCCAACCCCGTGTTGGCTGCCGCTTCAGGGAAGAGGTCGGTTTGGTGTTGGGGGGTGCTGGCCAGATGCCATTGGCTGTGCAGTCTCAAGTCGATGGTTGACTTGGCGCCTTCAAAGTCATCGATATAGGAGGTGCCTTTCTCACTGGCTGATTTCGACAGGCCAGGGATGAAGCGTGCCACCTCACCGTCGAAGTGGATGCGCGAGGGGGCCTTGGTGCTGATGCCAGGCAGCCAGTCGATGAAGTTGGTCAGCCATCGCGCTTCGGTGGTGTAACTTACGTCAAAGCCGTAGATGGTGTTGGCAATGGCTTCCTCGCCATAGTTGATCTTCTGGGTGTAAGAGCGTTCTCCCAGATAAAGCAGGGTTCCTCCCAAGCGGAAGTCCTCGTTGAACTCGTGCTCGATACGTGTTCCCAAGAAGGTCTTCTTCAAGGCGCTGAATCCGGAATTGCTCTCCAAGGAGATGTTGATAGGGGTGCCGGAGTTGAGGATGCCCTCGTTGATGATGGTCACGCGACCCAGGGTGTAGTCAACGGTGTAATCGACATTCTCGACCAGGGTCCTGCCGCCTGCCGTCACGGTCACCGAGCCCTGAGCCACATTCATGGCGTTCAGGCTGATCTCGCTGCCCGACTGTGATGAATAAAAGCCGCGCAAGGTGAACTTGTTCTTCTCAGAGTACTGCTCGGCAGAGGTCTTGGTCATCGTATAAAGCGAGTCGTAGGCGTATTTGTTGGCCAGATCGACATTGTCGGCGAACACTTGGCGTAGATGGCTGCCGAAAGGTTCCAACACGGGGAAGTAGATGCGGCCGTTGGCAGCGTTGATGGTACCGCCTGTGGTCTGTGCCCCATTAATGAAGTCGAACTCACCGTCACCACCGGGGATGGGGTTGTTCTGTTGGGTCAGGTTATCGAGACCGAGCAAGTGAAGTAGCGACACGCCCTTCACGCCTTCGGGACCTTCGTTGAAATAACCCATCGGGGTGCTGCTCGAACTGCTGTTATAGAAGATGTTGAGCATGAAGTCGCTCGCGCTGATTTGGTATGCCCTGATGTTATACACGTTTTTCATCATCAGGTTCCAGATAGGCATGGAGGTGTTCACCGTGGTGCCTCTCAACAATTTAGCTGTCAACACATTGGGGGTGTTGATGCCTTGGTCGGAGAACTCACCGACTTGATACACGGCGTCGCTGCCGACAATGGTGTATTGGTAAGCGACGGCGAGTGACTGGTTGGAGTTCAGGTTGATGTTCAACGAGATGAAACCCAGTTTTGGGTTGAGGGAGTATTCGGAGGAACTCAGACGGCGTGCGTTCTCGATCTTCTCGAAGTCGCGGCCTGCGACCATGTAGCCGTATTTGCCCAAACGCATCGGGTCGCCTGACATGTAGTTGGTCACTGAGCTGATGTTGCGGATTTGGGAGGTGTCGATGCGTGTGAGCATGTTGTTGGCGCCGTTGCGGGGATACACCGTCGTGGTGTTGGCCGGGTGCACTTCGGGGTTGTAGATCCAGTTTTCCTTTCCTTCGCCCAGGTCGGTTAAAGCCAAGATGTTACGGGTGTCGATGGTGGTCGAGTTGGTGTTGGTGACCCAGACCTCGATACGGGTGATGTTGATGCTTGAGGTGACGGTGGGCAGGGTCGACAAGGCGGCTTCGTATTGTTCCCTGAAGTATTGGCTCAGGAAGAAGTGGCGGTTTTCTTCATAGTCGAGACAGCTGATGTTGAACTCGTTGGTTTGGGCGCCGCCCTGGACCGAGATGTTTCTCGACTCGCTTTCTTGGTAGGATACCACCGAGGTGATGGAGGTCTTGCCGAACTTCAATTTCGACTTCAAGCCGAAAAGCCGCTGGGTACCGGTGATGAGGGTGCTGTTGAGCGGGAAGCTCACGTCGCCAGCCTCGAGCAGCTGTATGATCTCATCTTCCTTGCCTTCGTACTTCAACTTCATCAAGTCCTCGTAATTGAAAGTGGCCTTGGTGTTCTTGTTGATGTTGAAGTTGATCTTGTCGCCGATCTTGGCGATGACATTGAGTTGGATGTCCTGATCGAAGTCGAAGTTGGTGGTGTGCTGTCGGGTGATGGACGGGTCGCCACGGTAGTTGTGCTTGATGCCGAAGGTCAGGTCGACGGAACCTTGTGGCCTGATGTCAATGGTGTTGCTTCCGAAGATGAGGTCGAATGCCTCGCCGCCAATATACAGCGGAGGAATGATGGAGTTGCCGTCGTTGGCAGACTTGGTGTTTTGCTGGCGACGTGACTTCCAGTAATCGGCCACACCTTGGCGCTCTTTGTAGCGGAAATAGTCTTTTTGTGAGAGCGTGGTAGGAGTGGTGTACTCGAAGTCGCCTACTTTGTGCTTAAATGTATATTGGCCGGTGGCTGGGTCGTAAAACACCTCGTGGGTGATGTTCGGTGGCTCGTGAAGATCCAATGCTGACTGATGGTAGTCTGGTTGCTGGGCGTACATCGGGAGGATCGCCACAAGCATGAAAAACAGGATGATATGTCGTTTCATAGGGTTCATAATAACTTGAGGGCTTCACGTATTAATACCTCCACGGAGGCATCGGGCGATTGTTTCAACAGTTTGTCGAGCGCCTTGCTGGCAGCGTTCTTGCTGAAGCCCAAAATCACTAATGCAGATAACGCTTCATTCTTCAATGTATTGTCCACAGAGCCAACAACTTCCTCGGTAAACTCGGTCTTCTTGACCTTGTCCTTGAGGTCGACGATGAGGCGTTGCGCCGTCTTTCCGCCAATGCCTTTCACGGCTTGGATGGTGCGGGTGTCCTCGTTGGCGATGGCGGTGCTGAGCTCGTTGACGGTCAGCGACGACAGGATGAGCCGCGCCGTGTTGCAACCCACTCCGCTCACGCTGATCAGCAACTCGAACATGTCGCGCTCCTTCACCGTGTAGAAACCAAAAAGGTTATGGGCGTCCTCCAATACCTGAAGATGTGTGTAAAGCCTCACTTCCGTCTGCTCACCAATGGCAGTGAACGTGTTCAGTGTGATGTTGATGAAATAGCCTACGCCGTGATTGTCGACAATGGCATAAGCGGGTGTGATTTCGGCGATTCTTCCGGAAATATAGGCGTACATTTTGCGCTGTTTGAAAATAATTTGCAAATATAGCAACTTTTTAATGTTTTTTGTTTAGTTTTGCAGCGAAATTTTTTTGGGGAGGGAAAGAAATGATCAACAGCTTGAAAATCGGCGATATCACATGGCGTCATCTCAACAACCCGAGCGATGAGGACTTCGAGTTCCTCAAGGACCGCTTTCATTTCCATCCCCTTGATATCGAGGACTGTAAATCGGTCAACCAGCGTCCGAAAATCGATATTTACGACGACTACTACTTCCTGATTCTCCATTTTCCAAACTTCGATCGCCAAAATCGATTCGTAAAGATTAAGGAAGTTAAATTATTCTGGGGTAAGGAATATATTATTTCTATCGAAAAAAATCCTTGGGGAGTATCGCAGTTGTTTAGTGAATACGAGGAACGGATCCAAAACAATGAGGAGGTCAACATTGAGAGTTCCGACAAGCTGCTCTACCGCATTCTCGAAAAACTCATCACTGAGTCAGTGTACCTGCTTCGTAAGGTGGGACTGGATGTGGAACTCATCAACCGGGAGCTGCTTCAGGAGAAACAAGATAAGATCATCGAACGCATCTCGATCACCCGTAAAAACCTCATCCTTATCAACACCATTTTCAAACCCCAACTGCGTCTCTTCCAGATGTTCGAAAACGGTAAGATCCGGGGCTTCACTGAAGACGTGGAGTACATGGAAGACTACTGGGGCAACATCTTGGACTACTACCAGAAGGTATGGGATATGACCGAAGACTACGAGGAGTTGATTGAAGGCCTCTCGCAGACGTTCGACTCGATGCAGACCAACAAGACCAACGAAACGATGAAGATCCTCACCATCATTTCGTCCATCATCCTGCCTTTGACCTTTATCACAGGCCTTTACGGTATGAACGTGGAACTGCCTTTCCAGAACAAGGCTTGGGCGTTTTACGGAATAATGGGTCTGATGGTGGTGGTCGCCGTCGTGTTCATCATCGTCTTTAAAAAGAGAAAGTGGATGTAATCTCTTTCATGATGATCTCAGTGGCCCCTAGCTGCTTGGAGAGGTAGTCCCTGCAAATCCTTGACGCTTCCTGACGAAATGCCTCATCGTGGATGAGCTTGTCGAAGATACGATACAACTCTGCCTGGTCCTTGATGGAAAAAGCTCCTCCCAGCGCTGTCAAATCGACGGCTTCCTTGAAACTCTTGTGCTTGGGGCCAAAAACCACGGGGCAACCGAAGGTGACCGGTTCTTGAATGTTATGGATGTTGACCCCGAACCCACCACCGATATATACGAAACTGGCATATTGATAAAGCTGCGACAATATCCCGACGGTGTCAATCAAATAGACTTTTTCCGCCTTGACTTCCTTGAGCGCCTCGCGAATCTGCTTGATGTGCTTCTCGGAAATGTCGTGCGGAGCGATGATCATGCAATAATGCTCAGGGAGACTATTAATGTAAGGGATGAGTAGCTTCTCGTCGGGCGGCCACGTGCTGCCGGCGATGATACATTTTCGTCCATTGATGAATTCTTCAATCTCAGGGAAACGCCTGGCAGTCCTGGCGATGGCTGCCACACGGTCGAAACGGGTGTCGCCGCAAAGGGTAGCGTTGCCGAAGTTCCTCAACAGGTTCAAGGTGGTCTCGTCTTGAACGAAAAAATGAGTGACGTTGCCCAGTTGTTTCCTGAACCACCTGCCGTACCATTTGAAGAAGTATTGGTTAGGTCTCAGAATCAACGAGATGTAGTATAACGGAATGCCTTTGTCGGCCAGGGCCTTCATATAGTTGAACCAGAATTCGTATTTGATGAAGAAGGCGGCTACAAAATGATGCCTTTCGACCCACCTCCGAGCGTTTCCCAACGTGTCGATAGGTAGATATAGCACCTCGTCGGCAAGTGGATAGTCTTTCCTGACCTCGTAACCAGAAGGGGAGAAGAAGGTCAAAGAGACTTTTAAATGAGGATATTGTTGCTTGAGGGCTTCAATCAAAGGCCTTCCTTGCTCGAACTCACCCAACGAGGCGGCATGAAACCATACCCAAGGCTCGTCGCTATCGCTTTGCGGCAATGGCTTTTTCCTGCCTTCCACCCACAGCTTTGCCTTGGCGTTTCCGAGCCATGCCGCCAGCTTAACGGCGGCAGCGTATGCGCGAATCCCGAAGGTGTAGAGTCCCCTCATGAGTTATTAATAATAGTAATACTCGTCGGGCTGGCGTTGATAGACCGGAATCATCCAACTGACACGGATGCCATAGTAGAAGTCGTTGAACCGATGGCTTTTGTCGTTGTAACCCATGATATGGGGCTCGCCGTTTTCATCGTAGAAAACCCGGAAGTCGTAGTCTCTGAGTGACTTGGTTCGGGCATAGGTGGCCTCAAGGGAAACGGAGAGGTTGTACACCCTGGTGTTGCTTAGAATGAGGTAGCCGGCTTCGGCATGAAGGGCAAAGCCTCCTCTCATCTTGTCATAACCATATTGGTAGTCGTCCATCAGCGGTAGGGGCGGGTTCTGGGTCTCAATCTGATAGTCGATTCTTAGGCGGTTCCAAAGGTAACCGGCACCCAGTTGAACGAAGATGCCGCTGTTGGGGTTGGGCGCCAAAGGAAATAACTTTCCGACCTCTGCTTGGAAATGCAGTCCCCGCTGGAAGAAAGCCAGAGAGGTGGGGATTCCGCCTCCTCCGATTACCTCTCCATAAAGGGTGGTGATGCTCTCTCCCAAAAGATCGATTCGCGAGCCTTTGATCTTGTTGCCGAAGATGAAGTTCCCGTTGCCGGTGAAGAGCCAGTTCCCTTGTGTCTTGTGGATGAAACTGCCTCCTATGGTGTTGGTGAAACCGTAGTCGCTCTTGGTGTCAAGCGCGGGGAATTGCGCGGCATAGGTCACCTGAAACATGCTGACGGGGATGGCTTCCTTGGCGATGTTACGGGGCGTCTGGGCAAATGTCGAGACGGCTGCCAGGGCCAAAACGAGAGTAAAGACTGTTTTTCTCATGGTTTGTTTTTGTACTCGGCAAATTTAACGTTTTTCGCAATAACTTATTACCTTTGCAGCCGATTTTATTTTCATCATGGAAACCGAACAATACAACATAGCCACCCTTCCTAACGGCATCCGCTTGCTGCATCGTCGCAAGCCGGGTGAGATTGCGCATCTGGTGCTCGTGGTTGGCACCGGCTCCCGCGACGAGTTGGAGTCGCAGAACGGCATGGCCCACTTCATCGAACACACCGTGTTCAAAGGCACTCAATCTCGCAAGCCCTACCATATCCTCAGCTGCCTCGACAACGTCGGGGGCGACCTCAATGCCTTTACCACCAAGGAGGAGACGTGCTTCCAGGCCTCTTTCCTCAATGCGTATTACAAGCGGGCCATGGACCTGCTGTCCGACCTCGCCTTCCAAGCCACTTTCCCTGAACACGAGCTTGAGAAGGAGAAAGAGGTGGTGCTTGACGAGATCAACTCGTACCTCGACATGCCTTCGGAAGAAATTTACGACGTGTTCGAGGATACCGTGTTCAAAGGTCACCCGCTTGGGCGTAATATATTGGGCACTAACGATTTGGTAAAAGGATTCACTCGTGAGGACGTGTTGGCTTTCCGGGAGGGCAATTATGCCACCGACAACATGGTGTTGGCCACCATCGGTGATATCGGTTTCGCCGAATTCGAGAAGCTGGCGCAGCAGTTCTTCGGCAGTCGCGACGCCCATCTGGTGCCAAGCCATCGCGAGCCTTTCAAGGCTTATGAGCCTCGCAAGGTGACTATGGAGCGTCGCAACCATCTCAGCCATTGTATGATCGGGGGACTGGCACCCAGTTTCAGCCATCCGCGGAAACGCACCATGGTACTCCTTAATAATATCTTAGGTGGTCCGGCCATGAACTCACGCCTCAGCCTGAACATCCGTGAGAAGTACGGCTTTGCCTACACCATCGAGTCGCAATACAACGCCTATTCCGATGTGGGTCTTTTTAGTGTGTATATGGGAGTGGATCCCGAATCGCTTGAAAGAGCTATCAGTTTGGTGTATAAGGAGTTGGATAAGCTTTGTAACCAAAAGCTAGGTACCATGCAGTTGCATCACGCCAAGCAGCAGCTCATCGGTCAATTGGCGCTCGGCCGCGAGTCGGGCATGAGCGAACTGCTCGCCCTCACCCGTTCCATGTTGATGAACGAGCCCATCGAGTCGATTCCTGAGATTATTCATACCATCGATGTCATCACGGCTGATGATCTCATGGCCGAAGCCAATGAAGTTTTCGACCGCAATCGATTGACAACCTTAGTCTTCAGAGGATCCAAATAGCGTCTCTCCCATAACCATCCGCACTCCATCGGGGTGCCACATCGGTAGGATTGATTTGTTGTTTCCCATAACCATCCGCACCCCATCGGGGTGCCACATCGGTAGGATTGATTTGTTGTTTCCCATAACCGTCCGCACCCCATCGGGGTGCCACATCGGTAGGGAATTAATTGGTTTTGAATTTATATTGAATCCCTCTCAATTCCTCGTTGGCCTTTTTGATTTTATTCTTCAGATTCTCCTTATAATCTGCGACTTTCTTAGCGATGCCTTCATCTGACAATGCCAACATTTCGGCGGCGAGGATGGCGGCATTCAACCCCCCGTTGACTCCAACGGTGGCCACGGGGATGCCTGGGGGCATCTGGATGATGGAGAGCATGGCATCGAGGCCGTCCAACATGCCTTTCACGGGCACGCCGATGACGGGCAGGGTGGTGTTGGCTGCGATGACACCGGGCAGTGCGGCGGCCATGCCTGCGGCGGCGATGATGACCTTCACCCCACGGCCTTTGGCTTCACGGGCGAACTGTTCCACTTCTTGAGGCGTACGATGGGCGCTTAGGGCATTCATCTCGAACGGGATTTCCATCTCGTCGAAAAACTGTGCGGCTTTCTCTAGTACGGGAAGGTCTGAGGTGCTTCCCATGATGATGCTGACAATCGGATTCATCTGCGTATTTTCTTGTGGTATCCGCACCCCATCGGGGTGCCATATCGGTAGCAAAAATAGTTTTTTTTCCGTTTCAACAATCAATGTTTTTCGTATTTTTGTATTTCCAATTTTAATAATATGAAAACCGTCAAAGTCTTAGACAAGGAATTCTCCCTCTACATTCCGCAGGAGAAGATCGAAACTGCCATCCAAACCGTTGCTGACCAACTCAACAAGGACATGGACGGCAAGAACCCGCTCTTTTTGGTGGTGCTCAATGGCGCCTTTATGTTCGCCTCCGAGCTTTTCAAGCGCCTGACCATCCCTTGCGAGGTCTCTTTTGTGAAATTGAGTTCCTATTCAGGCACGGCAACCACCAATGTGGTGCGTGAACTCATCGGCCTCGACCACTCGTTGGAAGGCCGGAATGTGGTCATCGTGGAAGACATTGTCGACACGGGCCATACCATGAAATATACCATCGAGAAACTGCACAACTTGAATGCAGCTGATGTTCGTATCGCCACCTTGTTCTTCAAGCCCAAGTCGTTCCAATACGACTATCCCATCAACTACAAGGCAATGGATATTTCCAATGAGTTCATTGTGGGTTACGGCTTGGATTACGACCAACAAGGCCGCAACCTTCCTGACATTTATAAGGTGATTTAACTTTTATCTTTTATCTTTTAACTTTTAACTTTTAACTATGCTCAACCTCATTCTTTTTGGCCCTCCTGGGGCAGGCAAGGGAACCCAATCGCAGTTCCTTCGCGAAAAATACCAATTGACCTATATCTCCACTGGCGAAATCCTCCGTGAAGAAATCGCCGCCGAGACCGATCTGGGCCTCCAAGTGAAAGGCATCATCAGTCAGGGTGGCCTGGTCTCCGACGAAATCGTCGCCGCCATCATTGAGAAGAAACTCTCCGAGAACATCAGCTCGCCAGGCTTCCTTTTCGACGGCTATCCGCGTACTGTGAAACAGGCGGAAATCCTCGACGAGATGATGAAGAAATACGGTATCGCCCTCACTGGCGTGCTGAGTCTTGAAGTGCCCGAGAACCTCCTCATCGAGCGTATGCTCGAACGTGGCAAGGTCGGCGGCCGAGCCGACGACAACATCGACTCCATCAAGCACCGGTTCGTGGAATACGAAGCCAAGACCAAACCCGTGCTGGACTATTATAAAGACAGCGGTAAACTCTATGCCGTGAACGGCGTGGGGGAAATTCCCGAGATCTTCAAGAAACTCTGCGAGGTTATTGATTCCATCTGACTTCTCGTTTGAGAATCGATGGGGGATTGCCTCCGATAATCTGTTCCTCGCCGTGGAATGCCGACCGTAAGTCGGTGCCTGCGGCGAGGACTGTGTTGTCGGGCAACTCAGCGCCCTTCAGCAACATGCACTTGCAACCAATCCACACGTGATTGCCCACGACGATGGGGCGGTCGTCGTTGATACGCTCCCCTTCATTATTATAGATGGGGTGCTCGTCGGTATCCATCACCAGTATGTCCCAACTCAAGAGACAGTCTTCGCCAAAACGGATTTCCTTGGCGCACACGATGGTGCTCTCCGCCGTGATGTTGAATCTGTCACCCAACTCCAACTTGCCCCTCACCGAGATCTTCGAACCATGGCCGATGGAAGCCTTTCCTTTGAAATCCACCTCGCCGCTAACCTGCCATATCGAACGCGAACGTTTGCGGTCGTAGTGCCCCACATCGCCGAAACCTATCTTGATGCAGGCAGTGTCGGCATCTTCAGGAATCGTCACCTTGCCGTGAAGCTCTCTCAGATAAACCCTTCGGGAAACCATCACGGGACATTTGACGGCCGTCTTGAAGGGAAAGTAATGGAAGTTGAAGCGCAAGGTCTTCGGAATGGAGCAGAGTACGTGCAGTTTCTCGCTGAAAGTCATGGGACATCAAGGTTTTCTCATTGCAAAAATAAGAAATTGTTTCTATCTTTGCAACGATAACTAAATATAAAGAATCATGGCTGCTAATGAAATTGGCTGGTTTGCGCTTCGTTATTGGGCGGAAAAGCTTCAGAAAAAATATCCGGGGACGAACTTTGTTACCTTGACCGATGAGAAATTGGCCAAGATGCTTCTGTCGTTGAAAGAAGCGGAAGGAATGCCTCCATTGCCGAGGGATGGGAGTTATTTTTCCGCATTGGTGGATGCATGGATTGAGGTGAAGTGGGGAAGAGATGACTCCAGTGACATGCCAGACGCATATAAATGAGTTTGCTTTAAGAAAAAACACATATCTTTGAAGGCTAAATCCAAACTGTCATGAAATTCAACCCTTACACCCATAGCGAAGCCGCCCTCGAGGAGCGCATCGCTCAAATCATCGACATTGAGAAGAAACAAGGTAATGAAAAGGACGCCCTGAAGACTGTCTTCCAAAGCATCGACTTCACGACCCTTGAGGCTTTCGACAATGAAGAGAAGATCAATGACTTCTGCGCCAAGGCGCTGGCTTTCCCAAAACAGAATCCGCATCTCTCGGTGCCAGCCATCTGCATCTATAGTCCCTTCGTGCGTCAAGCCAAGCAACTGCTCGCTGGCAGTGGTATCCGCGTGGCTACGGTGGCCTGCTGCTTCCCCTCGGGTCAGATGCCCTTCGACCTAAAGGTGAAAGAGGTGGAATATTGTGTGAACGAGGGCGCCGATGAGGTGGACATGGTCATCTCGCGCGGCACCTTCCTCGCTGGGCGCTACGACGAGGTGTTCGGTGAAATCAAGACCATCAAGGCAACCTGTGGCGAGAAAGCCCATCTGAAAGTGATTCTCGAAACGGGTGAACTCAAGACGGTAGAGAACATCCGCAAAGCTTCGGAACTTGCCATCCTTGCCGGTGCCGACTTCATCAAGACTTCCACAGGCAAGGTTCCGGTGGCCGCCACGCCTCTGGCTGCCATCATTATGATCGATACCATCAAGGAATACTATGAAGCTACGGGCAAGAAAGTCGGTTTCAAACCTGCCGGTGGCATGAAGACCCCCGAAGACGCACTCACCTATTATTATCTGGTGAAACACATCCTTGGCGAACAATGGCTCAACCCGACACTCTTCCGCGTGGGCACCAGCCGCCTCGCCGGACTGATCTTGGATTTGCTTCAATAAGACTATTCAGAATAACTCTCCCCGGTCTCTTCTCCGGTAATATCCGTTTCTTCCACCTCGATTGCCTCGATCCTCGCCGGAGGATTGATGATGTCGGCAGTGACGAATGCCACGCCGTATCGGGGCTTTAAGATGCGAAGATACTTCTCGGCCTCCACGCGATTGCGGAAGTCGCCTACCCTTAAGCGGTAATAAGGCTGTTCGTAGGAGAGATAGATGGGCAACTCGGGGAACTGCTCCTCGAATTCCTTTTTCACCACTTTGGCGTGGTCCACGGCTTCGTTGCCGATTTCCATGAATATCTGTACCCTGAAACCACTCATCGTGTTGTTTGCGGCATACACGTCGCGCTGTTTCTGCATCAGTCGTGCGATGCGGCTGTCTTGGCTGACATGTAACGAGCCTTTGTGCTGGGCAAAGCCAGTGGTGACGAGGAATGCGGATATGATGAACAGCAAAAATCTTCTCATTTTTATTATCTCTGGTTTCGTCCGGCAAAAATACAACATTTTTTTATTATCTTTGTAGCCTGATACAAAATGCGATGAACAGCAATCTGGATCCTTCTGGTTCCCATCTGTCCAAGGCTGAAAAAGACCTTGAGAACGTCCTTCGCCCCGACGCCTTCAGCAGCTTCGCGGGACAGGAGAAGGTCGTGGAGAACCTGCGTGTCTTTGTGAAGGCCGCCGCACAGCGTGGCGAAGCACTCGACCATACGCTTCTGTATGGCCCCCCGGGATTGGGCAAGACAACGCTCTCGCACATCATCGCACACGAATTGGGAGTCAACATGAAGATGACTTCGGGTCCAGTGCTCGACAAGCCAGGCAACCTTGCAGGTCTGCTCACCAGCTTGGAACCCAACGACGTGCTTTTCATCGATGAGATACATCGCCTCAGCCCCGTGGTGGAAGAATACCTCTATTCAGCCATGGAGGACTATCGCATCGACATCATGATTGAGACGGGTCCCAACGCCCGTAGCATCCAGATCGCCTTGAATCCCTTCACCTTGATTGGCGCGACCACCCGCTCGGGCCTGCTTACGGCACCCTTGCGCTCCCGTTTCGGCATCAAGCAACGTCTTGAATATTACGATGCCAAGACCCTCATGGGCATCGTGAAACGCTCGGCCAGTATCCTACAAGTGCCTATCGACGATACCGCCGCTTACGAGATAGCCCGTCGTAGCCGTGGCACACCTCGTATTGCCAATTTATTGCTCCGTCGTATCCGTGACTTCGCCCAGATCAAAGGCGATGGCAACATCAATGTGGAGATAGCCCGCTTCGGTCTGTCGGCACTCAACGTGGATGAGCATGGTCTTGATGACATGGATAACAGGATACTCAACACAATTATAGAAAAATTTAAAGGTGGCCCCGTGGGTGTCAAGACCATCGCCACGGCAGTGGGGGAGGACGCTGGCACCATCGAAGAGGTTTATGAGCCCTTCCTCATTCAGGAAGGCTACCTGATGCGCACACCGAGAGGCCGTGAATGTACGGACCTCGCCTACAAACATTTAGGGAAAAAACGCTTTTCCAAAACCGGAGAAATGGAACTGTTTAATTAAGAATTAAGAATTAGGAATTCGGAATTCGGAATTTAGAGGGAGCGGGGTAGACATCTCTAAATTCTAAATTCTTAATTCTTAATTCCGCATTCCTAATTCTCAAAGCTCTTTCCTGAGTCTCGCTACGGGAATCCCCAGTTGTTCTCTGTATTTTGCCACGGTGCGACGGGCAATGGGGTAGCCCTTCTCTTTCAGGATGTTCATCAACTCCTCGTCGGTGAGAGGCTTCGACTTGTCCTCTTCCTCCACACAGTCCGTCAAAATCTTCTTGATCTCGCGGGTGGAGACTTCCTCGCCCTCTTCGTTGGTGATACCCTCGCTAAAGAAGGTCTTCAATAAGAAGGTGCCGTAAGGAGTCTGCACGTATTTGCTGTTGGCCACGCGCGAGATGGTAGAGATGTCCAACCCGACTTTCTCGGCGATGTCCTTCAAGATCATGGGCTTCAGCTTGGTGTCGTCGCCAGTGAGGAAATACTCGCGCTGCATGTCCATGATGGCCTTCATGGTGATATATAAGGTGTGCTGACGCTGCTTGATGGCGTCGATGAACCACTTGGCGCTGTCGATCTTCTGGCGAACGAAGGTGGCTGCCTCCTGCATGCTGCGTGACTCTTTCCCTTTTGAGAAATCTTCAAGCATCTTGACGTACTGCTTGCTGATCTTTAACTCGGGGTTGTTGCGTCCATCCAGTGAGAGTTCCAAATCACTATCCTTGATAGTGATGAAGAAATCAGGCGTGATATAATGGCTGACCACGGCGCCAGAGGTCGAGGTGTCGCCCGGCTTGGGGTTCAGCTTCAGGATCTCGTCCAAAGCGGCCTTGAGGTCGCGGTTGGAGGCGCCAGTCTTCTTTGCTATCTTGTCGTAGTGCTTCTTGGTAAACTCATCGAAACAGTCCTTGATGATGGTGATGCAGAGCTTGTAGTCATTGTAGGGGTTTTCCTCTTGCAGGCGCTCCAGTTGGATCAACAGGCATTCCTGAAGGTCGGTGGCTCCGATGCCAGGTGGATCGAGATGTTGAACCACTTTGAGCACTTTCTTCACTTCTTCTTCGGTGGTCTCCACGTTCATCGTAAACAGCAGGTCATCGACCAAGTTGGCGATGGGACGGCTCAGGTATCCGTTGTCGTCGAGGTTGCCGATGATGACTTCGCCGATGATCTCCTCTTCCTCGGTCAGGTCGTGATAGCCCAACTGTTGGATGAGATAGTCTTGGAACGAATCCTGATGGACGATGGGGGCCTGGTAGTCCTCATCGTCGGCACTGTGGTTGTTGATGTGCGACTTGTAAGCGTAGTCGTATTCGTCCTCGTCAGGCAGATAGTCGGTCAGGTCAAAGTCGTCATCCTTGCTGCGGATGGGGTCGTCGTCGTTGTAATCGTCGTTCTCGCCATTGTCGCCGCCATCACCTTCATCCTCGTAGCCGTTGTCGTCAAGACTCTCGCTATCGTTGGTGGACTCGTTGTCTTCTTCGCCTACGGTGTCTTCCAATGCGGGGTTGGCCTCGATCTCCTCTTTGATGCGTTGCTCGAGTTCAATTAATGGCAGTTGCAGCAGCTTCATCAGCTGAATCTGCTGTGGCGAGAGCTTCAGCTCTTGTCTTTGTACCTGTGTTAACCTCTGATCCGACATCTCTAAATTCTAAATTCTAAATTCTAAATTAGTAAAGACAGTTCTTGGGTGTTCTCGGGAACGGAATGACGTCCCTGATGTTCGTCATTCCTGTGACGAAGAGCAGCAGGCGCTCAAAGCCGAGTCCGTAACCGGAGTGCGGCACGGAACCGAAGCGACGGCTGTCGAGATACCAGTTCATCGACTCCTCGGGGATGCCCACCTCGTGCATGCGGTCGAGCAACTTGTTGATGTCGGTCTCGCGCTCCGAGCCGCCGATGATCTCGCCGATGCCGGGGAAGAGCACGTCCATGGCACGGACGGTCTTGCCGTCTTCGTTTTGTTTCATATAGAAAGCCTTGATCTCCTTCGGATAGTCGGTCAGGATGACAGGTTTCTTGAAGTGCTTCTCCACGAGGTAACGCTCGTGCTCCGACTGAAGGTCGATGCCCCAGCCTGTGACGGGATACTGGAACTTGCCCTTCTTGTTGTAGTTCGAGTTGTGCAGGATGTCGATGGCCTCGGTGTAGGTGAGGCGGACGAACTCATGCTCGAGCACGAAGTGAAGCTTGCTGATGAGTTCCATAGACTTCTCCTCCTCTTTCTTGCCCTTCTCCTCGTCTTGCAGACGCTTGCTGAGGAACTGGAGGTCATCCATGTTGTTGTCCAAAGCGTATTGGATCAAGTATTTCAGCATTTCCTCGGCGAGGTCCATGTTGTCAGTGATGTCGTAGAAAGCCATCTCCGGCTCGATCATCCAGAACTCGGCCAGGTGGCGTGTGGTGTTGGAGTTCTCGGCACGGAAGGTGGGACCGAAGGTGTAGATCTTACCCAAAGCCGTGGCTGCCAACTCGCCTTCGAGCTGGCCCGATACGGTGAGGTTGGTCGACTTGCCGAAGAAGTCTTGCTTGTAGTCGATGTTGCCTTGCTCATCGCGGGGCGGGTTGTTGAGGTCCAAAGTGGTCACCTGGAACATCTCGCCGGCACCTTCGGCGTCCGAAGCGGTGATCAAAGGCGTATGGATGTTGTAGAAACCTCTTTCGGTGAAGAACTTGTGGATGGCGAAAACCATGGCGTGGCGCAGGCGCATCACGGCACCGAAGGTGTTGGTGCGGAAACGCAGATGGGCGATGTCGCGCAGGAACTCCAAGGAGTGTTTCTTGGGTTGCAACGGATACTCATCAGGGTTGGCAGGACCGAACAGGCCGATTTCCTTCACGGAGAGTTCCACGGCCTGACCGCTTCCCATGGAGGCGACCAAGACGCCTTTAGCCCAAAGCGAGGCACCGGCATGCATCAATGCCAGATTCTCCTCGGGGATGACGTTCAGGTCGATGACCAGTTGGAGGTTGTTGATGGTGGAGCCGTCGTTCAAGGCGATGAAAGCCACATTCTTGCTGCCGCGTTTGTTACGCACCCAGCCCATTACGGTAATCTCTTCTTCCGAAGCCTGCATCTGCAAGGCTTGCTTGATTTCTACTCTTTTCACAGTATTAAGTTTTAAACAAAGTGCAAAGTTATGAAAAAAACGTGAATTCGGATTAAAATGTTGTACTTTTGCAACCATGAAAAAACCAATCATCATCGCGGGCCCTTGTAGCGTTGAAAACGAGGAACAAATGCTCCTCACCGCCCGAGCCTTGGCCAAGATCCCAGGCTTGTCGTTCCTTCGTGGCGGAGTCTGGAAACCACGCACCCGTCCTGAAGCCTTTGAGGGCAGGGGAGAAGAGGGCCTGAAATGGCTGCGTGAAGCCAAACTTGAAACAGGCTTGCCCATCGTCACCGAAGTGGCTACCCCCGAACATGTTGAACTGGCTTTGCGATATGAGGTGGATGCGCTCTGGATTGGTGCGCGCACCGTGGTTAACCCCTTCTCCGTGCAACAGTTGGCCGATGCTTTGAATGGCCTCGACATCCCTGTGTTCATCAAAAACCCCGTCTCTCCCGACTTGAACCTGTGGATAGGGGCCTTTGAACGTTTCCAAAAAGCGGGGCTGACACGGCTGTCAGCCATACATCGAGGCTTCTCATATTATAAGGAGTCGCCTTACCGCAATTTCCCGATGTGGGAGATCGCCATCGAACTCAAACGTTTGCTCGACGTGCCTGTCATAACCGATATCAGCCATATCTGCGGCAATCGGGTGTTGCTCCGCGACACCGCCCAAAAGTCGTTGGACCTGGCTTTCGACGGTCTGATGGTGGAATGTCATCACGACCCCGACCATGCGCTTACCGATGCTGCCCAACAGATCACCCCATCGGCGCTGCAAGACATGCTTGAGTCGTTGACACCCCGCACCCAGCATGCCGATAGCGACGATCCGGTGCTGGCCGCCCTTCGAAGCGAGATCGACGATATTGACGATGAACTGCTTCAGTTGTTGGCCCGACGGATGAACGTCTCAAGCCAGATAGGGGAGTACAAGCGGCAACATGGCTTGACCGTGGTTCAAATGGACCGCTGGAAACGGATTCTGTCAGAACATCTTGAGACAGGGTCACGACTTGGCCTGTCAAAGGAACTGATAGAAAAAGTGTTTGAGGATATTCACCAAGCCTCCATCAAGCGTCAATTATAGATGCGCAACGCGGTCCCGTCAAATACCGTGTGGTATTGGATCAGAGGATAAATGGTTGTTTCTGTGGAGAATGTGGGAACCATCCCGTGGGCCTCGTCGATGATGATGTCGCCATTTAAGATATTGTAGAAGGCGTTGTTGCAATGGTCCACCACAAAGATGCCGTCC
This sequence comes from uncultured Bacteroidia bacterium, assembly GCA_902801465.1. Classification (GTDB taxonomy): domain Bacteria; phylum Bacteroidota; class Bacteroidia; order Bacteroidales; family F082; genus Limimorpha. Next base: position 53,560 of record CADCIH010000010.1, read on the forward strand.
TCGACCACCAAACGGGTGCAGTTGCCATCGTCGTCACAACAGGCGTTCGGGTAGTTGGGTGGGAGTCGGTCGTAAGCCAAGAACTCGTCCATTGATTTCCGGTATACGATGATCCCGCGGCTGGTGCTCAAGGGGTCGGAAGTGTAATACTTGACGCCACTCACCGTATTCAGCTCATACTCATGCATGGAGTTGGGGTAGATGGTGAAATTGATGATGGCGTTGGGATAGTAGGGGTTTACCGGATATTTCCTGCATCCTTGGAAAACCATGGCGGAAAGGAGAATCGATAAAAAGATGGCTTTTTTCATGCAGCAAAGTTACTTGTTTTTCCTAAAATAACGTATCTTTGTAAGTTGATAATCGTCCAACAATGAAAAGAATCACTGTTTTTTTGATGATATTGGTGCTGTTGTGTGCCGTTTCGTGTGCTTCCAGCCGCTCGAGTAGGGCCATGCGCAAGGCTGAGCGGATGATGGAGAAGCAGGAGCGGCAGGCCCAGAAGGAGTATGAGGACGCCAAGACGGCCCATTATAAGCACCAGGCACCCAAGACCAAGAAAATGATTCGAGAGGACCGTCGCAGGGCTCGGCGTCTCAACCGCAATCTCCGCCATTGACTTATATTAATATAAATAGGTGTAAGGGCCTCTGGAGGCAATTCAAAATTCCTTCAAAAACTTTTTCGTCAATCTCATAGTGTAAACCCTTAATTTTCATTGATTTCTAGAAATGTTAAAAATTTTATGATTAAAAAAATAGCAGTAAAAAACAATTTTTCTTGTGTGCTTGGTAAAAAGTTTATAATTTTGATGGCTTTTTAGTGCAAATTAAATAGGAAGTATAACATAAAATCACAAGGTATGTTTAGAAATTTACTAATGACCCTTGCAATTGTGATGGCTACATGCACTTTGGCTTTCGCGCAGCAAGGACGACTCAAAGGAAAGGTTACCGATGAAACGGGTGAGCCCGTATCGTTCGCAAACATCGTCCTCGAAAAAGGAGGAACGTTGATTGGCGGTGCGACTTCGGATTTCGACGGTAACTACGACATCAACCCCATTCCTCCGGGAACGTATGATTTGAAGGCAACCTTCGTTGGTTACAACAATTATGTCCTGAATGGCATTATTATTCCGGCCAACAAGATTACCGATTGGAACATCAAGATGCAGAGTGGAGCCATCAGCCTTTCGGAGGTCACGGTCATCGACTATGAGGTGCCGTTGATCTCGAAGGATAACACCACTTCAGGTGCGTCCATCACCGCTGAGGAAATCGCCAAACTGCCTAACCGTTCCGCAACGGGTGTCGCATCCACCGTTGGTGGTGTGTTCTCCGCTGACGGTGAGGTCGGTAGCATCCGTGGTTCCCGTGAAGGTGCTGTGACCTACATCGACGGTGTGAAGGTTATCGGTAGCGGTAGCGTGCCTCAAAGCGCTATCGACCAGGTGGACGTTATCTTGGGTGGTACCCCTGCCATGTACGGCGACGCCATGGGTGGTATCATCAACGTGACCACCAAAGGCCCCAGCCGTAAATTCGGTGCCGGTCTCGAACTCGAGACCTCAGTCGAAGGCTATGGCCGCAACCGTTTGGGCTTCAGTATCCAAGGTCCGTTGATCAAGGGTAAGAACGCTGAGACCGCCCTCCTGGGCTTCTTCCTCGCTGGTGACTTGGCCTACAATAAAGTAAGCTATCTCTCCGCCACTGGTTACTATACCGCCAAGGAAGATTGGCAACAGACCATCGAGAATAACCCGCTCGTCCCCACCGGCATCGGCTCAGGTACCTATCAACAGGCTTCATTCACCAAGAAAGACGACCTGGTGTTTTCAAAGAACTCCACCAATACGAGCAGCTACTCCGTGAACCTTTCCGGCAATATCAACGTCCGTACCACCGAGACCATCAACCTGACCTTCGGCGGATCCTACGTGCGTAGCCACGGCCACAACTTCTCTCGTAGCTTCTCGTACTTCAATACAGCCAAGAACAGCCTCTATACCAACGAGACCATGCGTGGTTACGTCCGCTTCACCCAACGTTTCCCCACGGACCCCGAAAGCACCTCGCTGATTCGTAACTTCTACTACCAGATCCAAGCCGACTATACCAGATATGGCAGCGAAGACGGCGACCCCGACCTGTGGGACAACCTCTTCGCATACGGTAACTTGGGTAAGTTCACCACCTATAAGACCCCGACCTACCAACTCGGTAACGCCAACCACGTCTTCATGGGTGTTGACCAACAAGGCGACTCCATCTTCAGAAACTTCACCAACGTGATGGTGCTGAACTCATGGGACTATGACACCCTGGTGGAATTCCAAGCCTCCCAGTTCAACCCGCTGCTGGCCAAGTATACCTCCTCCGTGTATGACCTCTATAACACCTACGGAGCACAAGGCTATTTCGACAACTTCACCAACCTCCAACTCAACGGCGGTCTGCTGAACGGTCGTAACCCCAACTTAATCTATGGTATGTACGCCGTCCCCGGACGTATCATGTCGAACTACAGCAAATATGTCAGCGACCAGGTCTCACTCAACGTCAACGCCTCCATGACCATCGGTAACGGCGAGAGCTCACACGAAGTGAAACTCGGTTTCCAATACGAACAACAGAACTCCAGCGGCATGAGCTACAGCACCGACTACTGGACCCTCATGCGCGGCCTCGTGAACTCACATATCCAAGAGCTGGATATGGCCAACCCCTACGCCACCAGCTACGACGGCTTCGTGGATACCGTCAGATACCACAGATTCTACGACGGCGACAACCAGTTCGTGTTCGATATCAACCTGCGTAAAGCCATCGGCCTCGATGTGACAGGTACCGACTATATCCTCATCGACTCCTATGACTTCAACGACAACTCCATCCTTTATTACGATGAAGATGGTGTGATGCATAAAGGCTATGTCAAAGGCGGCCTCGATATCAGCATGTTCGCTCCCGATGAACTGACCCGCGACGGTAACCTCTATGTCTCCTACTACGGTTATAGCTACGACGGTAAAAAACATGGCTGGGGCAACCGTCCTACCCTCGATGACTTCTTCACCGAGACCATGACCGACGACAATGGCAATACCTTCTTCTCACGCCCCGTCGCCTCTAGCCAACCGATCTACACCGCTGGTTATATCCAAGACAAGTTCGCATTCAAAGACCTGATCTTCCAGATCGGTATCCGTGCCGACCGCTTCGATGCCAACCAGAAAGTGCTGAAAGACCCGTTCATCCTTTACGACTATAACACTGTCGGTGATCTGCGTACCAATGGTCAAATCGCACTTCCTACCGGCGAAAGCGTCGCCATCCCGAGCAATATCGGTGACGATTACGCAATCTATATCAATAGCCTCAACGACATCAACGAGATCACCGGTTTCCGTAGCGGTACCACCTGGTACAACGCCGAAGGCGCCATCGTGACTTCACCGACCGCTCTGGCCAGAGGCGGCACCAACCCCACCCCGTGGGTCAAACATGCCGACCAACAGAGAGTCACCACCGAGTCATTCGAAGACTACAAACCTTCTTGGACCTTCATGCCTCGTATCTCGTTCTCATTCCCGATTTCCGACGAAGCCCTGTTCTTCGCTCACTATGACGTTCTGACTCAACGTCCCTCGAGCTCCTACTTCGTCACCCCGCTCGACTACTACTACTTCAATGAAGGATCCGGCTCCATCGCCAACCCGAACCTGAAGCCCATGCAGACCGTCGACTATGAACTCGGTTTCACCCAGAAGATCAACAACACCTCTTCGTTCACCATCACGGCCTACTACCGCGAAATCCGCAATATGATTCAGATGTACCGCCTCAACGGTGCCTATCCGAAGCCCTACACTTCCTATAGCAACCTCGACTTCGGTACCACCAAGGGTCTCACCGCCGAATACGACCTGCGTAGAACCAAGAACGTCCGTGTCCGTGCCAACTACACCTTGCAGTATGCAAGCATGACCGGCGCCTCTTCTTCCACCGCTTCCGCTCTGATCGCCGCTGGTGTGCCTAACCTGAGATCAACCTTCCCGACCGGCTTCGACCGCCGTCACGCCATCAGCCTTACCGTTGACTATCGCTTCGGCCGCGGCAAGAAGTATGACGGTCCCGTCATCAACCGTGAGAAGTCAGGCAAGTCACCCATCCAGCTGCTCGCCGATGCCGGTGTCTCCATGACCGTGACTGGTGGTTCCGGTGCTCCTTACACCGCCGCCCGTGAGGTCATCTCCCCGCTCTCCGGTGGTAACAGCCTGCTCGAAGGTACTTACTTCGGCTCCAGAATGCCCGCCTCCTTCAAGATCGACCTCCGTGCCGACAAGGACTTCGCTGTCACCCTCGGTGGTAAGAAAGAAGGACAGACTGGTCATGAGGCTTACTTCAATGTCTATGTCAATGTGACCAACCTCCTCAACGCCAAGAACATCCTGGGCGTCTACAACGCAACCGGCGATCCTGACGACGATGGTTACCTCACTTCTTCGAAGTATCAACAGGAAATCCTCAACCAGTTGGATCCCGAAGCATTCATCCAGATGTACCAGATCTACGTCAACAACGGCGGCCACTACTCAACGCCTCGTCAGATTAAGATCGGTGCCAGCTTTAACTTCTAATGAAAGATGATGGTTGAATTTAATAGAATAATATCAGATAATATGAAGAATATAGCACGTTTATTATTTGTCGCGCTCTTTATGATGGGCGTTACAATTCCCGGAAAGGCTCACGTCTGGGTAGGCGACGGCAACCCCTCCAAAGGTACCCGTGACCTGAAACAGACCACAGCCGGCTGTTCACCGTCATCCGCTTTCGAATGGCTGAACATCAACAACGTCAGAACCCGTTACAACGCTGGTGGTGACATGTGGTGGGACCTGCCTGGTGGCATCGGAGCCCAGTACTTCATCCCCGCCAATGGTTCCGCTACCTCTTTGTTTGCCGGTTCTCTTTGGATCGCCGGTGTTGATATCAACAACCAGCTGAAATGCGCCGCTGTGCGTTTCCGTCAAGGCCCCGATGTCAGCAGTGGTGGTAACGACTTCTGGACAGGCCCCCTCACCCTTGAAGGTGCCAACATCTCAGAACTCACTTGCGCCAAGTGGGACCAAGTGTGGAAAATCTCCCGCGCCGAAGTTGATGAGTTCATGAACTTCCTTTCCGGTCCAACTCCAACCGCCAATGCCAGATATGGTATTTTTAACACTGAAGCAGCCCTTGAGGCGGGTTATCAAATCCCCAAAATCATCCAAGAATGGCCTGCCCATCCTGAAACAGTCGGCGGCGATATCGAAGGTGTCAGCATGTACATGGCTCCTTTCTATGATAACGATGGTAATGGTAGATACGAACCTGAAAACGGCGACTTCCCGTATTATGACATCACCAACGAACTCTGCCATACCAAGATTCCGACCTTGGATGAACAGTATCATCCCGATTACGTCCATGGTTCCATCCTTGCTGACCAAGTGCTGAAAGGTGACCAAACCCTTTGGTGGGTGTTCAATGATAAAGGTAACTCACACACCGAATCCATGGGTGCTTCCATCGGTCTCGAAATCCGTGCCCAAGCCTTCGGCTTCGCAACCAACGACGAAATCAACAACATGTCGTTCTGCTCCTACGAAATCATCAACCGCTCCACATACGAACTCACTGGCACCTACTTCTGCCCTTGGACTGACGTGGACCTCGGTTTCGCCAAGGACGACTACGTGGGCTGCGACGTCCAACGTGGTCTCGGCTACGGCTATAACGGTAAACAAATCGATGGTAGCGGTGAACCTGAAGCCTATGGTGACCAACCTCCGGCGGTGGGTATCGACTTCTTCCAGGGTCCTTACATGGATGCAGATAACATCGATAACCCCAAGTACGTCTTCACCGTTAACGCAACCTTCGTCAACCTTGACCCTGTGACAGGCGACTCTATCTTCCAATATGATACCGTCAACGCCACTCCTCTTTGCGATGAATCCATCAATGGTGTGAACTTTGGTAACGGCATCGTCGATGACGAACGTTTCGGTATGCGCCGTTTCCTCTATCACAACAACGATAACTCCAACACTGGTGACCCGAAATACGCTGCCGACTACTACAACCTGCTGCGTGGTATCTGGAAAGACGGTAACCGCATGCTCTATGGTGGCAATGCCTATCCTGGCGTCAACGGCGTTGTGGGTCCTGCCTGCGACTTCATGTTCCCTGGCGATACCGACCCGTGCAACTGGGGTACTGGTGGCGTCGTTCCTGGTGGTGGCTACAACCAAAATGGTAAATACTGGACCGACTCCGAAGCTGGCAATGAGCCTGCCGACCGTCGTTTCATGCAGTCTGCCGGCCCCTTCACTCTGAAACCCGGTGCTGTCAACTACATCACCTTCGGTGTGCCGTGGGCTCGCGCTACCTCTGGCGGTCCTCTGGCCTCTGTTGAACTTCTCCGCGTCACCGATGATAAGTGCCAAGCCTTGTTCGACAACTGCTTCAAGGTGATCGACGGCCCCAGCGCTCCCGATCTTACCATCCGCGAACTTGACCAGAAACTCATCATCTATCTGTCATACGCACCTACTTCAAACAACTACAAGGAAGGTTACGTTGAACTCGACCCGGAAATTCCGGAGTATCGTCCTGATGACTCAACCCAACTGGCCGACCGTTACTACCGCTTCGAGGGATACAAAGTGTATCAGCTCGTCGATGACCAAGTCGGTGCTGATGAACTTAGCAACAATGCCAAGGCCCGCCTGGTGTTCCAATGCGACGTCCACAACGGTGTCTCTCGCCTTGTCAACTTTGAGTATGACAACTCCATCCAAGCCCTCGTTCCTTCGCTGAAGGTGGACGGCGCCGATGGCGGCATCACTCACAGCTTCGTCGTGACCGAAGATAAATTCGCTACTACCGACAACCCGACCCTGATCAACCATAAGACCTATTATTATATGGCTGTCGCCTATGCCTATAATAACTACTTGGATTATGCTCAGGATCCCGCCGAACCGATTCTTCTCTCCGGTCAGCAGAAGCCTTATCTCGAAGGCCGTAAAGACATTCGCTGCTATTCCGCCGTCCCGCACAAAATCGTCAACGGTACCGTGATGCAGTGCGAATATGGCCAGAAACCCGCCATCACCCGTATCGTCGGTCAAGGCAACGGCGGTAACGAACTTGAACTCTCACAAGAGTCCATCGATGAACTCTTCACCAAGAAACTCGCCAATACCTACGACGAGAACGGCAACAAGATCGTCTTCGGTCACCCCGACTACCCGATCATCTATCATCCTCAGTATAAGATTGGCTATGGTCCTCTCGATGTGAAGGTCATCGACCCGCTGAATGTGAAGACCACAAGCTATGAACTCTGGTTCGACTCCTTGTTCGAAGTGACTTCTTACAACGTCTCCAACAATACATCTATTCATATTCTTGATGAGGACGGCAACTACGTTCAAGGCAGTAAGGCCACGCGTATGGGTTCGCACTGGTATCTGAAAGACCTCGAGTCTGATGAAGGCCCGATCAAGAGCGACACCATCACCACTTACGCTGATGAAAAGATGTTCATCGACAGAGGTATCTCCATCACTATTGAACAGCCTTACAAGATCGGTCCCTCCTCGGTTGGTTACCTCTATGATAACCAAGCCTCTGGTGACCCGTGGTATGCTACCTATGAAGCTCTTGCCAAGAACAGCGGTATGATTACCTCATCGCTCTCCTTCCAAGACAGCACCAACAAGTGGCTGGACGGTATCCGCGACAAGGATATGCCTGGTACCGAACTTGACTGGATTCGTGCTGGTTCCTACTACGACTACGAGAATAAAGACAACAGCGACTATAACATGAACGCCAAGATGGTGTCGTACGACCCCAACGAGGCCTTCGAAAAGATCGCCAACAGAACTTGGGCTCCTCTGACCCTGTGCGCTCAACAGAAGAACTCAGTCTATCCTGTTCCTGTTGCCGCAGCTCGTTCGGATAAGTATTTCGCCAAGACCAACAGTGTTGATATCGTGCTGACTGCCGATAGGTCCAAGTGGACCCGTTGCCCTGTCGTCGAATTGTGTGGTGATGAAAAACTGTCACAAGGCGGTGTCAAGCAGTTTGGTATGAGAAAAGCCGCTTCTATCGACAAGGATGGTAATCCCTACATTGATCCTGCCACTGGCGAGCCCTTCTGCGATTGGGCCAACGACACTGCAGCCATGCATATCAGCGACAATCCTGAAGATCCTAACTACATCTCGCCTCAGGGTATGGGTTGGTTCCCAGGCTACGTCATCGATATCGAGAGTGGCGCTCGTCTGAACATTGTCTATGGTGAGGACTCTTATCTTGAAGACCTCAACGGCCGTGACATGATGTTCAATCCTCCGGCGCTGCTGAAGAACACCGTGGACGAAGTCTATGGTGAAAACTCACAGTACTACGACCCGGCCATCTTCCGTCAGGTTGACCGTGAACCGGTCTTCGGTGGTAAACACTATGTCTATATCATTGGCATGGATAAACCTACCGACATCCCGTCATCCTCACCGTTGCCGGCAACCCAGTTCTACGCACCCGCCTATGACGCTGGCCAGTACTTCTTCAATATGTTGTATGTGTTCCAAAACAACTCCAACTACGAAAAGACCCTGAACCGCTTCTTGTGGCGTCAAGCCATGTACATCGGTATGCCTATGGGCGTCGAGGGTACTCAATGGCTGCCTGAAGGCAACGATGCCAAGATCCGTATCCGTGTCGCCAAACCTTATGACATGGGCTATTCAAACGTGGCTCTTGACTCGGTCTATCCTGAATTGGACATCAACAACCAATATCCTAAGTACTCATTCGTTATCGATGGTCTCGACCCGATTATGAACGATCCTGCGAAGACCGAGAGCGACCTTGACCTCATCAATGTTGTTCCGAATCCTTACTACGCATTCTCGCAGTATGAGAACAATGCCTTGAACAACAGGGTGAAGATCACCAACCTGCCGAACAATTGTACGGTGACAATCTACAACCTGAGCGGTACCAAGATTCGCCAGTTCAAGAAGGATAACGAATTACCCTCCATTGAGTGGGATCTCACCAACTTCGCCAACACCCCCGTTGCTTCCGGATTCTACCTGATTCACGTGAAAGACAACGTCAGCGGTGGCGAACGGACCATCAAGTTCTTCGGTGCAATGCGTCTTATCGACTTGAATACGTTCTAATTTATCGAGAAAATGCTTAACTTTAAAAATATCAGAATCATGAAGAAATCATTTAGATATATAGTAATGAGCCTCGCACTCCTCCTCGGAGTCAGCGCTCCTAAGGCATTTGCAGGTAATGAGGACCGTTCAGGTCAAGCCGGTGCTCCTGAGTTACTGATTAACCCATACGCTGCTTCGGCAGGATGGGGTAACGCAGGCATGTCGTTTGTGAAAGGCGTCGAAGCCATGTTCGGCAACGTCGCTGGCCTCTCTGGTGTCAGATCACTTGATGTCAACTTCTCACATACCGACTGGCTGAAAGGTTCCGATGTGAAGATCTCGGCATTCGGCCTCGCTGCCCGTGTGGGCGAATCGAGCGTCCTCGGCCTTTCGTTCTTCACACTCAACCCGGGAACAATCCAAGAAACCACCGAAGTCAGCCCTGACGGACAAGGCTTGGGTACCTTCAAACCCAGCTTGATGAACATCAACATCGCTTTTGCGAAGTCGTTCTCCAACAGCATCAGCGGCGGTTTCAACTTGAAGATCATCAGCGAGTCAATCGCTAACATGGGCGCCATCGGTGTTGCCCTCGATGCCGGTATCCAATATGTTACCGGTCCGTTCGACAACATCCACTTCGGCATCACCCTGAAGAACATCGGACCCACCATGACCATGTCGGGCGACGGTCTTTCATTCAAGGCCTACTTCTACCCGAACAGCTCTCTGCAATGGACCGTCATCCAACGCGCCGACCAGTTCGAGCTTCCCACTCAACTGAGCATCGCCGCCGCCTATGACTGGCACTTCGCCGAAGAACAACGTATCACCTTTGCCGGTAACTTCATCTCCAACTCCTTCACCAAAGACCAATACGTGATTGGTGCTGAATACGGCTGGAGAGAATGGTTCCTCATCCGTGGCGGCTACGTGTTCGAAAGCGGCATCTTCAAGGGTATCCTTGATGACAATTGCATGAACCTTAACAAAGGCCTCCATGCAGGTGCCTCCGTACAGGTCCCGATCTCAAAGGGCGACAACGCTCCTGTCCTCGCTGTCGACTATGCCTTCCGTAACACCTACAGCTACAAAGGCACCCACAGCATCGGCGTGAGACTTATTTTCTAAAAATGTTTTGCGACATTTGAAAGAAAATTAGTATCTTTGCACATCGAAAAAAGAAGACCCTTATTCTGTAAGGGTCTCTTTTTTCGCTTTTATTAAATAAGTAATATCATGTCAGAAATCAAGTATTTTACCGCGGAAGGATTGCAAAAACTGAAAGACGAACTCGATGACCTCATTCTCCGCGAACGTCCGAAAATCATCCAAGCCATTCAAGAGGCTCGCGATAAAGGCGACCTCTCAGAAAATGCCGAATACGATGCCGCCAAAGAGGCTCAAGGCCTTCTCGAAGCCAAGATAGCCGACCTTCAAGACCTTATCTTCAACGCACGCGTGCTCGACGAGTCGAAAATCGATACATCCAAGGTGTTGCTCTATTCCACCGTGAAACTCAAAAACACCAAGACTAAGGCCGTGATGACTTACTCCATCGTCCCCGAGAAAGAAGCCGACTTCAAGTCGGGAAAACTCTCCATTAACTCCCCCATTGGACAAGGTCTCCTCGGTAAGAAAGTCGGAGAAGTGGCCGAAATCATCGTACCAGCTGGCAAAATGTATTTCGAAATACTCGAAATCACCCGCCAATAACTTTTAACTTTTATCTTTTATCTTTTATCTCTTATTCCCATGCCAACCATCTTCTCCAGAATCATCCAAGGCGAAATCCCTTGCTATAAAATAGCTGAGAATGACGAGTTCTTCGCCTTCCTCGACATCAACCCATTGTCAAAAGGCCACACCCTGGTGGTTCCCAAGCACGAAACCGACTATATCTTCAATATCGAAGACGACGAACTTGGACGGATGATGGTGTTTGCCAAACATGTGGCAGCTGCCATTGAGAAAGCCATCCCCTGCAAGCGTATCGCCGTAGCCGTCATAGGCCTCGAAGTGCCCCATGCCCATATTCACCTCGTGCCGATCAATCAAGAAGGCGACCTCGACTTCAGAAAGGAACATCTCAAACTCACGCAAGAAGAGTTTGTCGAGATTCGCGACAGCATCACCAAGCAATTCTAAGCGGCCATGAAACGGGCGCTCACCTTTCTGATCCTCTTTTTTGCCGCATGGAACGTTCAAGCCCAGAGCTTCGACATGCCCTGCGACGATCTCGACTATAAAGAATCGGTGAGATCCGTTCAACTCTATGCCGACGGCAACCAAACCAAAGACCCGCTTATTCCGCTTGACCTACCCTTACAAAGGCTCACCCTGTCGTTCGACCTGCTGGGCACCGAAGGCTTGGTGCTCAACTATACCTTCATCCATTGCACCAACGACTGGTATCCTTCCGATATCCAACGTTACCAATACGCCACAGGCTACGACTATGGCCGTATCGACGATTACGTCTTTTCACGTAACACATTAATCGACTACGTCCACTACCAGCTTCGTTTCCCCGAAGCCGACATGACTCCAATTGCATCGGGTAATTACCTGCTCATCGTCTACGGCGACAGTCCCGATGACCTGTATTTTACAAGGCGTTTCATGGTCTTTGACGAAAAAGCTTCCATTCAGGTGTCAGTGCCCCGTTATTGTGATGACCTCAGCCTGAGCGACACTCACCAACAACTCAATATCAACGTGGCAATGTCAAGCATCATGGGCGGCAATATACAGCAGTATTCCAACCTGACCATTCGCCAGAACGGACGCTGGGACAACGCTTCCATTGGCCTGAAACCATCCTTCGTGTATCCCGACTACATCTCTTATGAACACGATCCCATGACGGTCTTCGAGGCCTCTAATCAATACCGGCGCATCAACTTCAGCAACTTCTATTTCAACTCTGAAAACATCGCTCGTATCTATCAGACCGATGACTATTATGTGGTTGACTACGCCATCTGTGAGTCGCGTGCCCGCAAGCCCTACGTCACCTACGACGACATCCATGGTGAGAAATACATTTATATCGCCAACGAAGGTCGTGAGACCGAAACCGAAGCCGACTATGCCTGGGTCAACCTTTTCCTGCGCTGGCCTTATCCGCTTGAGAGCGAGGACCTCTATGTGATGGGCGCCGCCAACGGCTGGAGGTTTGACGAACGCAATCTAATGCATTACGACTATGAGCTCCATGGCTACCTCTGCCAGATGCTGCTCAAACAAGGCTATTATAACTTCCTCTTTGCCACTGCCGATCGCGATACAGGCCTGGTGTCGACAGAGCTTACCGAAGGCAACCACTGGGATACCGACAACCTCTATAAAATCTATTTCTATTATTTCAACCCAGGGAAAGGCCTTGATGAATTGATTGGCTACACCACGGTCAATTCCCATTAATACGGAATTATCCCCCGAAGGTAATAATTCCGCTTTCCGCATCAAATTGGGTCTACATCAATCTGAACAATCACGGACTTATATTCCGGTAATAGCTGGAATTGATGTATCTTATTGATAATCAATTCTTTAACCTGCTGAGCGTTGTGTTCTCGGTTAAATTTTACAAGCATCTGCTTGATATAGAAGTTTTTAACTCTTGAAACGATGGGGTATTCCGGTCCGAGCAGATCTTGTTTGAAGATGGGCCGCAACATGCTCGATAGCTCAGTTGCAGCGGGATTCAGCTTTTGGTAGTCCTTGTGTTTGAGCCGAATCATCACGAGACGGTAGAAAGGTGGATAGCCGAACTGCCGCCTGGTGGCCATCTGTTTTTCGTAAAGGCCATTGAAGTCGTTATGCAACACGTCTTGTAAGACGGGATGGGAAGGGTCGTAGGTCTGAATGATGACTTGTCCTTGTTGGCCCTTGCGTCCTGCGCGACCCGCCACTTGGGCCATCAGTTGGAAGCTGCGTTCGTGGGCGCGGAAGTCGGGGAACGAGAGCATGTTGTCGGCATTGAGGATGCCAACCACCTTCACTGCATCGAAGTCCAGTCCCTTGGTGACCATCTGTGTGCCAACCAGCACGTCGGTTTCTTGGTCTTGAAACGCCTCCAGGATATTCTGGTAATCGGTCTTCGACCTCGTGGTGTCGAGGTCGAGGCGTGCCACCCGTGCATTGGGCAGCAAAATCTTCAGGTCTTCCTCCACCTTCTCGGTGCCGAAGCCGTGCATTCTGATGTTGGTGCTATGGCAGCTAGGGCATTCGTTGGGGACGCTGGTGGTATAGCCGCAATAATGGCAGCGCAAGACGTTCTGCTGTTTATGGTAAATCAAGCTTACATCGCAGTTGATGCATTGCGGAATATAATGGCAGTCGTCGCATTCAATCCTTAAGGAGAAGCCTCTCCTGTTCTGGAAGAGGATGGCTTGCCGTTTGTTGTCTAGGGTCTCCTTTATCGCATCCAGCAACACGCTGCCGAAGTCGGCCTGGATGGTCTTGCGTCGGCGTTCCACCCGCATGTCGCTGAGGATGATCTCGGGCATCTCCACGCCTCCGTAGCGTTGGGTGAGCTCCACCAGGCGGTATCGTCCGTTCAGGGCGTTGTAATAGCTTTCATACGAGGGGGTGGCTGATCCGAGCAGCACCTTGGCCTTGTGGATGTGTCCGAGTACGATGGCGGCGTCGCGGGCGTTGTAGCGGGGAGCCGGGTCGGTCTGCTTGAAACTGCTGTCGTGCTCTTCGTCAACAATGATTAGTCCGAGGTGGGAATAGGGGAGGAAGATGGCGGAGCGGGAGCCGATAATGATTGATCGTTGGGGAATCCGACTCTTGGCGAAGTCGTTTACTTGGTTCCAAACCTCCACACGCTCATGGGTGCCATAACGTGAGTGGTATACCCCCAACTTGTCACCAAAATACTGTTTTAACCTGTTGATGATTTGTGCGGTGAGAGCAATCTCAGGAAGCAGGTAGAGCACTTGTTTCCCCTCGTCGATGGCTTCCTGTATCAGTTTGATGTAGATCTCGGTCTTGCCGCTTGAGGTGACGCCGTGAAGCAATACTGGTTGTTCGCTCTCAAATCCTTCATGGACCTCGTTAAAGGCCCGCTGCTGCGCTTCTGTAAGTTGGATGGATGAAGTGGGCGTCTGCGCTTTAAAGTCCTTCAGACGGCTTACCTGATGCTCGTAGACCTCAAAGATTCCCTTGTCGGCCATGGCTTTGAGAACGCTGCTGTTAGCGTCGGCTTTCTTTAACAGCTCGCTGGCTTTGATGTCGTTGTCGCAGTCGCCGCCCAAGGTGAGATAGGCGAGGAGCACCTCCAGTTGTTTGTAGGCGCGTTTGGTCAGACGATCCATCAGTTCCTGTAGCTTGGCCTCTTCGCGATAGGTGCCGGTTAGACGTACGAAGCGTTCGTACCTGGCCTTGTATTTCTCGTTGAGTTCCTCCTCGATGACGAGGATGCCTTTTTCCATCATGGTGCGTACTATGGGCATCACTTTTTTGAATCCGATGATCTTGCTCACCTCGCTGATGGCGATCTTGGGTTGCACTTGAAGTGCTTCTACGATGAGATACTCATAGTCGTTGAGTGCCATGCTGTCGAGAACGAAGTCGGGCGAGAGGGCGACTTTCGACTCGCTGCTCAGTTTCAGTGCCGATGGCAGGGCGGCCTGCATGACTTCGCCAAGATGGCACAGGTAATAGGTCTTGACCCACTCCCAGAACCGAAGTTGTATTGGGTTGACGATGGGTTCGCTGTCGAGGATGTCGGAGAGGTATTTCACTTCCACCTCGGGAACTTTCTCGGTGAGACCGACCACCAGCCCTGACAGTATCTTGGTCTTGCCAAATTGTACGGCGACGCGTTGTCCGACATGGATGCTGTCGTTGAGCAGGTAGGGTACACGATAAGTGAAGGTGCCCGGCACGGGGACGGGCAGCAGCACTTCGGCGAATAGGGTGATGCGGGTTTCCATAAGTCGTAAAAAAACGTCTGGCAAAGCTGCCAGACGTTTTTTCAATCGAATTAGCTCAATGTTTATTTGACAACGACTTTAACGGTCTTGTCGAAGCCATTGGCGCTGATGGTGCAGAAGTAGACACCGCTCTTGAGGTCGATGCTGATGGTGTTCTCACCGGTGCCAAGGTGCTTGTTGAACTGGCTCACGGTCTGACCAACGATGTTGAAGATGGTGATGGTGGCATCGGTATCCATGGCGGAGCTCACAACCATATAGTTGGTGGCAGGGTTAGGATAGATGCTGTAAACGGCTTCCTGAGCGTCGTTGTTCTCGGGCACGCTGACGTATTCAGCGGGAGCGATCACCTTGCAGGCATGGATGACGTTGTCAGTGGCGCTGCCTTGAGTGGCGTTGGAACCCCAATACAGACCAACGACATCATCGCTTTGGAAACCAAACCAGAACTCACCAGGATTGACGGTGTTGTTGGCGGAAATGGTGAAGATGTTCTCGCTGTACATGTACAGGAAGTTGACACCATCGTCAGTGAGGTCATCTTCAACTTGATGCCAGTAGCCTTCGTCAACGTTGTAATAGCTCACGTAGATGCTTCTCATGTAGTGAGGAGTGGATTCGTCGGATTCACGTCTGGTGCAAGGTGCTGAATAAGCGCAAGCGATGTTGCCAAGGGGATCGATGGAAAGAGCAGGCATACCTGACTGACCGCTACGGAATTTGTAGAAGTAATCGTTTTCAATGTAGAACTTGTCGCTGTCGTATTGAATCAAGCTGCCATTCTCATCATAGTACATCGGGATGTAGCCGGCCCATTTGGTGCTGTCGGCATTCATGTGAACGTAACCCGGGTTTTGGGGATCCGGCCACCAGAGTCTGAGGGCGTGGTGCGGGTTGGGTTGGGCAAAGTGCTCTTCATAGGGAGTACCGACATATTCTTCGTGATAGGTGTCGGCGATAGGAGCGTCCTGAGTGTCGTTCCAGTAATAGATACCGTCAACGGTACGGCCACGCCAAGTGGTGTAGGAGTCGCTAAGTTCACTGTGGATGTACTCATAAACGTTCATGGCCACATGGCACACGCCATGGTTGTCGATGGCAAGAGCGACGTTGGAGGGGCCAAAACATGTGTCGGTGAAGATGGAGCAGCTGTCAGTTGCCCAATCGCAGCCGTAGTAGGGGTTCTCCCAAATCACGGTTCTGTTCCAAGTCTGGCCATCATCGGTTGATTTGTACATCACCACATTGCTCTGGAGGTCGTCAGAGTAAATAATGGCAACAGTATGACCGTTTGAAGCGATGTTGTAAGCGTCAGCGCTGTAATGGTTGGCTTCTTCGCCGTCCTGCTGGAGTGGTGAAAAATCGGTAATCCAGGTCTGACCGCCGTCTTCTGAACGGTAGTAAACTTGGTGATGCTCGGTGACATCGCCTGAATGCTGGAGGTCGGCAATCACATGGATGATTTCGTTGTTGTCACCAGAGGTAGCAACTCTTGGCCAAGCGAGGTCTTCATCGTAGGGATAGCCTTCCGGGTGATCGGGAAGGAGACCCATATCCTGCCATTCGCCTTCGCCAGCGGTTTCTCTGATCCAGCAGTGAACCGGAGCGTGAGAAATCATGACTTCACCGTTTTCTTTGTATTGGCAGATGGTGGGCCAACCAGTTCTGAAAGGCTCAATGCGGTTGTCGGGTTGATCACCCCATTCGCTGCCATCGAAGAAGTTGTAACCAGTACCACGGTCTGAAGCAGTCTGATTGGCTTCGTGAGACAAGGTGCCAACCACGCCAACTGAACCGTTGGGCAATTGGTACATACGGTTTGAGCACCAGCTGTTTGACTGGAGGTCGTAGGAGGTGGTCATCGTCTCGGCATCTTCCATGTCCTCGTATCTGTTGACAACGACACTCTTGGAGGTCTGAGGAACGTAATTGGTTGTTGCTTGGGTGGCAACGTCGTTACCAACAACAGTTTTGTTGATGCTGGCCTGGAAAGGCACAATGTCATTCTTGATGACTTGTCTCTGAGCGAAAGCGCTGAATCCCAGCACCAAGCTCAATGAAAGTAAAAGAACTTTTTTCATTTTAATTAGTTTTAGTTAATGATAATTAGTGTCTCTTTTTACGTCTTATTTAATGACTATTAAACGTGCAAAGATAATAAAAGTTTTTTATAAGGGTTATTTTTCAGTTTTTTTTTCTACTTTTGGACAAAATTACAATCTAATACAAAAATCTTGCCATGAAACGACAACTCCTACTTTTGTCAATCGTCTTTGTTGCTTTGGCATCCTGCCAGAAGCAGCCTTCCTACGAGCCGGCCTCGTATGTGGATCCTTTTATTGGAACGGGAGGCCACGGCCATACCTTCCCTGGTGCCACCGTGCCTTTCGGCATGATGCAGTTCAGTCCCGATACCCGAATGAACGACTGGGACGGATGCTCGGGCTACCATACTTCCGACAACGCCATCCTCGGCTTCAGCACCACCCACCTCAGCGGCACTGGTTGCTCCGACTATGGCGACTTCCGCTTTACCCCGGCTGTCGGCAACGACACCTGCTCCACCTTCAGCCATGAGAACGAATGGGCCAAACCTGGATATTATTGCGTGGGTTTCGACCAGCCCAAAGTGCTTGTTGCCTTAGCTGCCGGCGACCGTGTGGGTATCATGAGCTGCACCTTCCCCAAGACCGACGAGGCGACACTCCTTTTAAATATGGTTCAAGGTGTCAACGACGAATTTGTGTATGAGTCCACACTTAATGTGGAATCGGAGACCACCATCACGGGCTTCCGCCGTACTCGTGACTGGGCCTACGACCAATACCTCTATTTCTACGCCGAGTTCAACAAACCCATCAAGTCATACGACATCGACGAAAACCATAACGGCAAGTTCGTCTTCGCAACTGAAGAAGGCGAGTCGGTAGTGATGCGCATCGCTATCTCACCTGTCGATATCGAAGGCGCCAAAAACAACCTTCGTGCGGAACTCGCCGAGGGGGACTTCGACGTTGAGGCCTTGGCGCAAAAATCCTTCGACAAGTGGAACAACGAGCTGAAACGCATCGAGGTCCAAGGCAAGGACGAAGCTGACAAACGGGTTTTCTACACCAACCTGTATCACGCCATGGTAGCCCCCAATCTCTTCTCCGACGCCGATGGCCGCTACCGTGCCCACGACCTGCAGGTCTATCATTCAGACCGTCCCATCTATACTGTGTTCTCACTATGGGATACCTTCCGCAGCCTGCACCCACTGTTCAGCCTCGTCCAACGGGAACGCACCATTGACTTCATCAACACTTTTTTAAATAATTATGAGACTGACGAGGAGCACATGTTGCCCATCTGGGAACTGGCTGCCTTTGAGACCCACTGCATGATTGGCAACCACGCCATCCCCGTCATCGCCGACGCTTACTTTGCAGGCATTGAGTTCGACTACGAGAAAGCCCTCGAAGCCATGGTCAACTCCTCTCGCCAAGACCGTCGAGGCATGGGTGTCTACATGAAATACGGCTTCATCCCCGTCGATGCCGAAGGCGAGGCAGTCTCCAAGACCCTCGAATATGCCTACGACGACTGGTGTGTGGCCCGCATGGCCGAAGCTATGGGCAAGGCCGACATCGCCAAGGAGTTCTACCTGAGAGCCCAAGCTTATAAGAACCTCTATAACCCCGTAAATAAATTCTTCCAAGGACGCCGCAACGGTGGCTATATGCAACCCTTCGATCCCACACAGGTCAACTTCACCCTCACCGAAGCCAACACCTGGCAGTACAATTTCTTCGTTCCTCAGGACATCAACACGCATATCGACATGATGGGCGGTTGGGAAGAATACGGCAAGAAGCTTGACGGACTCTTCACCGCTTCGAGCAAGCTCACTGGCCGCGAACAGGTTGACATCACCGGCCTCATCGGCCAGTACGCCCACGGCAACGAGCCCAGCCACAACACCGTGTATATGTACAACTTCGTCGGTCAGCCTGCCAAGACACAAAAATATGTGAAACAGGTGATGGACGAGTTCTACACCGACGAGCGTGATGGCCTCTGCGGTAACGAGGACTGCGGTCAGATGTCGGCATGGGGCGCCTTCTCCGCCATGGGATTTTATCCAGCCACACCCGCTTCTGGCTACTATGTGCTTGGCATCCCGCGTTTTGACAAGGTGACTGTCAAGCTCGACAACGGAAAGCAATTCACCGTGAAAGCCAAGAACCTGAATCCGCAAAACTGCTTCGTGAAGTCGGTGACCCTCAACGGGAAGAATCTGGATCGCAGCTATATCACCTTTGACGAAGTGTATCAAGGTGGCGAATTGGTGTTCACCATGACCAACACCTCCGACTCACCCTGGGCGACTCGGCCTGAGAACTGTCCCGTGGTGCGCATCCCGGGCGAGAGCATCCTGGTGGTGCCTGCCATCAACGCTGAGTCGAACACGTTCTTCGACAGCCTTACCGTCACCATGAGCCATCCTATCGAAGGCACACAAGTGTATTACACCCTTGATGGCACCGACCCCGATGAGAACAGCGCTGTCTACAAAGAGCCAATTGTCCTGAAACAAGCCACTCATATCCGCGCCGCTGCCTTGCAGAATGGTCAATGGAGCAGCATCATTGATGCCGACTTCCATCTCATCGACGCCAAGTTGGCTGTCAAGTTGGAACATCCCTACTCCGACCAATATGAAGCAGGTGGCTTGAAGGCCCTTATCGACCATCAGCGCGGTGGCGATAACTTCCGTACCGGAGTGTGGCAAGGCTATCAAGGTGTCGACCTGGTGGCCACCATCGACTTGGGCTCTAAACAAAAGGTGAACCGTCTGGCAGGCAGCTTCTTGCAAGAACAAGGCTCATGGATCTTCATGCCCAAAGAGGTGGAGTTCTTCGTCAGCGATGACGGCAAGCGTTTTCGCAGCGTTGGCAAGGTGACCAACCAAGTGCCCCTGGATGCCGACGACTCCGTGATTCAAGAACTGGCGGTGCGCCCCCGTTGTGAGGCCCGCTACGTGAAGATGGCCGCCAAGAACATCGGCACCTGTCCCGACTGGCATGTCGGCGCCGGCCAGCCCGCCTGGATCTTCTGTGATGAATTTGTCATCGAATAACCCCTAACAGATAATTCTTAATTCATAATTCTAAATTCATAATTAATATGAAAGATTCCATCGTAATCCTCGCTGGCGGCGGTCCCGCTCCCGGCATCAACACGGTCATCAGCACTGTGGCCAAGACTTTCCTCAAAGACGGCTATCGCGTACTTGGTTTGCACGACGGCTACAAGAACCTTTTCCGTAAAGAAAAGGAAGTGGAGGAACTCGACTTCATGTGGGCCGACGACATTCAGAAACAAGGAGGATCCGCACTGCGCATGAGCCGATATAAACCGAAGAATGATGAGTTCAACACTGATTTCTTTGTCGAGAACAACATTAAGTTGCTTGTCACCATTGGTGGCGACGACACGGCTTCCACGGCCAACCGCATCTCGAAATTCCTGCGTGACAACAACGTTCCGATCCAGAACATCCACGTGCCCAAGACTATCGACAACGACTTGCCGTTGCCTGATGGCAACCCGACCTTCGGTTACTATTCGGCCAAGGACGCTGCAGTGCATTTGGTGCAGACCGTCTATGAAGACGCCCGTACCTCTGGCAACTGGTTCGTGCTCTCCGCCATGGGCCGCGAAGCTGGTCACCTGGCTTTCGGCATGACCTCGGCTTGTCACTGCCCCATGGTGATTATCCCTGAGATGTTCAACAAGGCCGATGTCACCCTTGAGGCCATTATCGACCTGATGGTGAGCTCCATCGTCAAACGTAAGCTCTTGGGTGTTGACTACGGCGTTGTCATCATCAGCGAGGGCGTGTTCCATTTCATGACCGACCAGGAGATTGAGAAGTCGGGCGTGGCCTTCACTTACGATGAGCACGGCCATCCCGAGTTGGGTAATGTGAGCAAGGCTCACATCTTTAACCTGCTTCTGCAACAGCGTCTGAAACTCCTCGGCATCAGCGTGAAGAGCCGTCCTGTTGAGATTGGATATGGCATCCGCTGCGTGCAACCCAACGGCTATGACCTTACCTACTGCTCACTGCTGGGTTACGGTGTCAAGAAACTCTTCAAGCAAGGAGTCACCGGCGCTATGGTCACAACCAACCCCAAGGGAGAAATCATCCCGCTGTACCTGAAAGATGTGGAAGACGAGAATGGCAAAATCAAGCCGCGCCTCGTCAACCTTAGCGGCCCCAAGGCCGAGTTGATCTTCAATGAGGGTTTGCAGTACCTTACGCCGGCTGACTATGAGGCAGCCAAGAAGTACCTCCCGAATCCGGAAGAATACGACTTCAAGAAGATCTTGAAATGGTAAACGAAAAAGCGGGGCTTGACCCCGCTTTTTTTATTGAATCTTCTGGTATATCAAATCCACCAACTGGTTCCTGGCGTCGTTCAACAGGCTCTCGTCTGTGGGGAAAGGCACAGGCTTTTGTTTCAGCCGTTCCAGGGTTTGTGCTGAACAGGCCGATTGCGGTCCCTCGACGGTGGTGAAGCTTTGCTCGAATTTCGAGGAGACTTCGTAAGGTATGGAAAGCAATATGCGTTTGCGATGTTTGGGGTCGATGAAATTCACCCTTCCCTTGATGGTGGCTGTCTTGCTGAGCTGATGGTCGGTTACCGTGGCGGTCGCTCCCCCTTGGGTCTCTTTGAACGAGACGGCATCGTCGCGGTTGGGCCCCACCTGGCGTTCAAACACTTCGATGTGCATCAAGCGGCTGATGTCGCCATAGCGCCTGGCCAGCGATTTCAGCTTGAGGTCGTCGATCTGTGTGTTGTTGCAGTTGACTCGTTCGAGATGCTTGATGAGGCGGTCGGCCTCGTCGAGGTCGGGGTTCGTTTGGCTGAGTTCCTGATGGGCTTTGGCCATCAAATAAGCCTCCGCCTTGTTTTGTGCCGTGGTAATCTCCTTGTCAAGGTCGAGAGGGGTGTAATGAAGACTGCGTCTCACCTCGGCCGGAAAATGTGCCATCTCGTCGCTGCGGCCTTTGATGCTGCAGTAACGCTCGAAGATCTCTGGCCAGGCATCGGGGCTCCCTGAGTTCTTCAGCTCCATGATGCGCTCATGGTCGATTTGGTTGGCTTGGTGGTAGGCCATGCCGGTTTCATAAAGACGTTTGTTGGTGTTGCACGAAGTGGCCAGTACGCAGGCCAGTAGGGCTATGGGAAAAAGATAATGTCTCATGGTCGGTTGTTTTATCACAAAAATAACATTCAATACAAATATCGCACCAAAAAAAGAGTAATTTTGCGGTATGGAAAAGATTCAACAACTTAAAGAACGTTTCGATGCTTTCATGAAGGGTGTCGACTTCCAAAGGAGCCCTGAGGGGCTCTATGAACCCGTGGCTTATACCGTTTTGCAGTCGGGTAAACGTCTCCGTCCCATGCTCTGCCTGCTTGCCTGCGACATGTTTGGCGGTGAATACCATGAGGCCAAGTATCCAGCCCTTGCCTTGGAGACGGCACATAACTTCACCCTGATTCACGATGATATCATGGACCAAGCTCCCATCCGTCGGGGCAAGGAGACAGTATATAAGAAATGGAATACCAACCAGGCCATCCTCTCGGGCGACGCGGCTTTGGTGATGGCGTATGACTTCGCCACACGCACCCACCGTCCAGTCGAAGTGCTGACGCTACTCAACCAAGTGCTGCTTGAGATTTGCGAGGGTCAGCAGATGGACATGGAGTTCGAGACACGCAAAGAGGTGAGCATCCCCGAATACCTTGAGATGATCCGCCTTAAGACCGCCGTGCTGCTGGCTACCAGCCTACAGATTGGTGCAGTTGTGGCCGATGCCGACGAGGCTGACCAACACAGACTCTACGACTTCGGCATTGGCATCGGTATGGCCTTCCAGTTGCAGGACGACATCCTCGACTGTTACAGTGATGTGGCGGTATTCGGGAAGGTGACAGGAGGCGACATCGTGGAGAACAAGAAAACCTTGATGTATCTGAAAGCCTTGGAATTGGCATCACCGGCACAACGTGAACGTCTTTCGGAACTGTTTTCAGGTGATGTGACCATCAATCCGCAAAAGAAAATCGACGAGGTGATTGCCATATATGACGACCTTCACGTCAAGGAAGAGGTGGAGAAACTCATGGCTGAGTACTATCGGCAAGCCTATGCCGCGCTTGACGCGGTAAGCCTTCCCGAGGAGCGTAAGACCCACCTGCGCGGTTATGCTGACATGTTGTCGGGTAGGAATAAATAAAAAAGCAGACCCAAAACGAATCGAGCCTGCTTTTTATCATTAGAAAACCTTAATTACTGTTATTTTTCGCTAGGAGTGTTTCCGGTGGTGGTTACCTTTACTTTTTCCATTTTGGGTTTGGGAGGAACGCTGTTGTTGGGGGTAGCGCTGACGTTTTTCTTGGTTTCGTCGCGTTCAACAGTGGCTTGAGCGGGCTTGTCTTGAGTGGTCTTGGTCCTTACATCTTTTTTGTCAGTCTTTTTGTTCTTTCTGTCCTGCTGGATGGAAGTGGAAGCGCTTCTGAGGATGTTTTCTCTCTTCTCAGATTTGATAGTGGCTTTTTGTTTCTGGGTGTCGTCCTTGATTTCGACAGCCTCTTTGGTCGTCACTTTCTTCTTGTCCTGCGCGTTGACATTCTGGACAGAGGCGATGTTGATGGCAAAGAAAGCCAAAACACCGAGTACGATTGCTTTTTTCATTTTTTAGAGTTTTAATTGGTTATTAATCTGATAGATGATTTTTCAAATACAATAGGTAAAATATAACAATTACCGTGCCAAGAGTAATGTTGTCATGGTAAAAATAGGCAGCTGTCGCCATAGCTCAGGAAACGGAATCCGTTGTCGAGGGCAAACCGATAAGCCTGTTTCCATTGGTCGCCGATGAGGGCGGAGACCAATAATAACAAGGTGCTCTTGGGTTGGTGGAAGTTGGTGATCAGTCCGGTGATGACTCTCATCTTGTAGCCAGGGGCAATCATTAAGGAGGTGCTGGCTTCGAGTCGCGTAAGGTGATGACGGTCCATGTAATCAAGGAGGAGTTGCAGGGCGTTGGCGTTGCTGAGTTCAGAATGGGTTTCGTAAGGATACCATTGGTTTACGTGGAGTTCCCTCAGGTCCAAGCCCTGTTCGTGGAGCATCATCCCGATCCAATAGAGGCTTTCGAGGGTGCGGGTGCTGGTGGTGCCGACAGGGATGATGTCGCCGTTGAGATGTTGGATCAGGTTCTCAAGGAACGATCTGCGGACGATGACGGTTTCGGAATGCATGGCGTGCTCGCCGATGGTGGCTGTGGCCACGGGACGGAAGGTGCCTGCACCGACATGAAGGGTGACCTCATCGAGTTCATGGCCTTGATGCTGGAGCTGTTCCAATAAAGACTTGGTGAAATGCAATCCTGCGGTGGGAGCCGCCACTGAACCGTCATATCGGGCGAATACCGTCTGGTAACGGTCGCGGTCTTCAGGCTCAGCCTCTCTATTTAAATAAGGTGGAAGAGGAATCTCGCCCGCGGCTTCCAAAACCGAAGCGAAAGGAATGGCGCAAGGGCTCCATGAAAACTCAACCTCCGAATATTGGTCGTTCTTTTCGATGCGTTCAGCCGTTAAAGTCACCTCGTTTCCGTTGACGTTCAATGACATTTGGAGCGTGCCTTCGCGCCAGCGTTTGGAGTTGCCCACCAGACATTTCCAGCGGACAGGCGAAGACGAGCTGAAGGCGATCTGATAGTCGTCATCGGGCTCCAAGCAGAAAATCTCAATATGTGAGCCAGTGGCTTTCTGAAAGCGCAGTCTGGCACGGATGACCTTGGTCTCGTTGAACACCAGCAAGGCCTTCGGAGGAAGGAAATCGCCGATGTGCTTGAACTGGGAGGCTTGGATGTGTCCGTCTTTCAACACCAGTAGCTTGGAGGCGTCGCGCTCGGCCAATGGGTATTTGGCGATGCGCTCCTCGGGCAAAGGATAGTCGTATTCGTCGATGGAGATGTTTCTGATATCGGTCATGATTGAATTTTTTGCAAAAGTAAGATTACTTTTTTTATTTTTGCAAAAACAAAAAACGAAACACCATGAAAAACAAAATCCTGGTTTTGTTGCTGGTTTTTGTCAGCATCCTCGTTTATGGACAAAATGTCGAAGTCGGTGGCTTGCAAAGCGGCGTCTGGGATGCCGATACTGTGCATGTGGTGGCTGATGTAAAGGTGGCCGATTCGTTGGTGGTTGCCTCTGGGACGGTGGTGCTGTTCGACGGGTTCTATAGCGTCACTGTTGCCGATGGAGCTTCATTTAAGGCTCAAGGCACTTCGAGCGACAGCATACGTTTTACCGTGGCCGACACGACAGGCTTTCATATCTATAATTCAGGTAAAGGAGGTTGGAACGGCTTCCATATCGAGAAAGCAGGAAAGGTGTGTTTCGACTATTGCATTCTTGAGTACTCCAAGGCGTCGGACACCACCGATATGTATGGCGGAGCAATGAAAATCAACTATTGCGACGATGTGGAAATCAGCCACTCCACCTTGCGCTACAATGGCGCCAGGGAACATGGAGGCGCTGTCGATGCCCAGAACTCGCATGTGGTGATGACCAACTGCAATGTTAACAACAACCGCTTGTTTAGCGATGACAATATCTATTTCAGGTATGGTGGCGCCCTCAGGTTCCTCAAGTGTGACGTGGAGATGCGGGTGATGGAGTTTAGCCGCAATTATGGCGAGACCAGCATCGGTGGTGCTCTCAGCCTCGACAGCTGCTCCGTGGTGCTCGACCGCGCGGTGTTCGCCGACAACGTCGGCCTGAATGGAGGTGGCCTGTATATGATGCGCAGCAACCATCTGCCGGGTAGATTGTCGAACCTGTTGTTCGACCATAATTTCTCGGGACATTTTGGCGGTGGATTGGCCTTTTCCGATGCCTCACCCGAAGTGTATAACATCTTGGTCACCAACAACAATTCGGAAGGAGTGAACTGTCCCGGCATTTTCTTCTATCAGTATGCCTCGCCCAAGCTGACCAATTGCATCGTCTATGGCAACTATCTCGCTCCTCAAGGCATCTCGTCCGATACCGTTCAGGCCGATACCGTTCAGATGTGGCTGTGGACCTTCGACGACTATGCGCCTGAGTTCCGCAACTGTCTCATCGAAGGCGGAGAGAAATACATTACCAACAGCGACTATATCAAAGTCTTTGAGAACATCGTGGATGCCGATCCCCTCTTTGTGGACGCAGAGCATCGTGACTTCCGGTTGAGTGAAGGCAGCCCATGCCGTGATGCCGGATACGAGATGGTCCCTGACGATCTGGCTGAGGGTCGCGACCTTGCCGGGTCGTGGCGTGTGGCCAACCAGCGGATCGACATCGGTCCCTATGAGTATACCGCCGCCTCGGTGCCCGTTTATCCCGATCGGCAACATGCCAGATTGGTCGGCAACCCCCTCAATGCGCAAAGCCGTGTCGAGTTCGACCATGAGATGGACGGTGAATTGATAGTGGCCGTTTATTCCATGACTGGACGTGAGGCCTCAAGAGGCGTTTTTGATCTCGGGAAATCGACTTCCTTGGAGATTGGAAGCCTGACGGAGCGCCTTGCCCCGGGAGTCTATTTGATTGTAGTCAAGAGCAGCCAAGAGTCGTTCACGCTGAAAGCCGTTAGATGACATGCCTTTGAAACAGCACATCCCCAATGCTATCACTTGTTGCAACCTGATATCAGGCTGTTTCTCGATATTGTTTTCCACTGCGGGGATGCCAGTGATGGCGTCAGTGATGATCTTTGCGGCGGGACTTTTCGATTTCTTCGACGGATTCACTGCTCGTCTGCTGAACGCCCATTCACCCATAGGAGGTGACTTGGACTCGTTGTCCGACGTGGTGTCGTTTGGCGTGGCGCCGGGGTTCATCATGTATCGGCTGATGTCGGAAGGAATGGCTGAACCCATCTGGCCTGTGGGTGGCGTGTCGTTGTTTGCCTGCTTTGCGTTCCTGCTTCCGGTTTTTTCCGCGGTGCGGCTGGCAAAGTTCAATATCGACGAACGTCAGACCACCTCTTTCATCGGGTTGCCCACACCTCCTATGGCCATCTTCATGGCGTCGCTGCCGTTAGCGTTCTGGCAACTGGGTGTCCTTGGTCAGCCGGTGCTGAATCCTTACCTCTGCCTTGGGTTGGTCGTCCTGTTCTCCGTGCTGATGGTATGCAACCGTCCGTTCTTCTCGTTCAAGATGAAGAGCTTAAGTTGGAGTGACAACAAGTTACGGTGGATTTTCTTGGGCTTGGCTGTGGCCAGTTTTGTGGCGTTCAGGTTTGTGGCCTTGCCTTTCATCCTGTTGGGCTATATTCTGCTTTCGGTGCTTTTTTATCGTCCTTAGCTAAACACCTTTTTCTTGTATTCGAAGTTGTGTCCGAGATAAACGTCTTTGACCACGGGGTCGTTGGCTAATGCCAAGGGTTCGCCTTCCTTCAGTATCTTTCCGTCGGAGAGGATGTAGTCGTAGTCGGTGATTGACAGGGTCTCGTGGACGTTGTGGTCGGTGATGAGCACGCCGATGTTTTTCTCGGTCAGCTTGACGATGATGCGTTGGATGTCTTCGACAGCGATGGGGTCGACGCCGGCGAAGGGTTCGTCGAGGAGGATGAAACTGGGGTCGACGGCGAGGGCACGGGCAATCTCGGTGCGTCGGCGTTCACCGCCTGAGAGTTGAATACCTTTGTTTTTGCGCACATGTTGTAAGCCGAACTCGTTCAGGAGCGACTCGAGTTTCTCGTGCCGTTGTTCCTTGTTCAGGTTAGGCATGAACTGCAACACCGAGTAAATGTTGTCCTCCACGCTCATCTGGCGAAACACCGAGGCTTCTTGTGCCAGATATCCGATGCCTTTCTTGGCCCTTTTGTACATTGGCACGTTGGTGATCTCCTCGTTGTCCAGGAACACTTTTCCTTCGTTGGCCTTGATCATCCCCACGATCATATAGAAGGTGGTGGTCTTGCCGGCGCCGTTAGGTCCGAGAAGGCCTACGATGCGGCCTTGTTCCACTTCGACGCTGACATGGTCGGCGACGGTGCGTTGTTTGTATCGTTTTACTAGGTTTTCTGTCCAAAGTTTCATAGCACGCCCTCCTTTAATATATCGTGAAGATGGATGACGCCGACATATCGGCCTTTGCTGAGCACGGGCAGTTGGGTGATGCTGTTGTGGCGCATCTTCTGCAAGGCGTCGGCCACCAAGTCGTTCTCGTCGATGGTCTTGGGGTCAGGGGTCATGATCTCGGATGCTTTCACCGTGTCGATGTCGGGGTGTTTCAGTAACATGCGGCGCAAGTCGCCATCGGTGATGATGCCGACGATGTAACCATTTTGGGTGACCACGGCGGCGCCAAGCATCTTTTTTGTCATCTCGATGATGACGGTGGCGAGGCTGTCGTCGGGGCCTACTTCAGGTTTCTCGTTGTTGACATAGAGGTCTCTGACGCGCAGGTATAGTTGTTTCCCGAGGGCGCCTCCTGGATGGAACTTGGCGAAGTCGTCGTTGGTGAAGCCGCGGCACTGCATCAGGCAGACAGCCAAGGCGTCGCCCATCACGAGTTGGGCGGTGGAGCTGGAGGTGGGGGCGGGGTTGCCGGGGAAGCCTTCGTTCCCCACGGTGACGTCGAGCACGAAGTCGGCTTGACGTGCCAGATAGCTGTCGCGGTTGCCCACGATGGCGATGATCTTGTTGCCGCGCAATTTGATAAGAGGCACCAGCACCTTGACCTCTGGAGTCTCGCCGCTCTTGGAGAGGAGCACCACCAAATCCTTGTCGCGGATGATGCCTAAGTCGCCATGAATGGCATCGGCGGCATGCATGAAGACAGAGGAAGTGCCCGTGGAATTCATCGTAGCGGCAATCTTTTGTGCGATGATGGCACTCTTTCCTACACCGGAAAACACGATGTTCCCCTTGTTCTCATACATCAGCTGAACCACCTTGCCAAAGTTGTCGTCCAGTAAAGGAATCAGATTCTTTATTGCAGATGCTTCGTTGTCAATAACTTGCGTTGCGATTTTATGGATTTCTTCAAAAGAAAGCATTTTTTTCTTTTTTTTGTTGGCTTGAACGGAAAAAATATTATAACTTTGTAAAGATAACTAAAGATTATGAATTAGATTGCAAAAATGGCAAAAAAAGTTGAAACATCGATTTATAAGCTGTTGAAAGATGTCTTCGGTTTCGATCAATTCAAGGGGAACCAAGAAGCTATCATCAAGAGTGTGCTTGCCGGCAACGACACCTTTGTGCTGATGCCTACCGGCGGCGGCAAGTCGCTTTGCTATCAATTACCTGCCCTTTTGAAACCAGGCACAGCCATCATCGTCTCGCCTTTGATCGCTTTGATGAAGAACCAGGTCGATATGATTCGCAACTTTGGCACTGAGGTCGGCATCGCGCACGTGATGAACTCCTCGTTGTCGAAGTCGGAACTGCTTGAGGTGAAGGAAGACCTCAAGAGCGGCAAGACCAAGATGCTGTATGTGGCTCCTGAGTCGCTCACCAAAGAGGAGACGGTGGAATTCCTGCGCACGCTGAAGATCTCGTTTGTGGCCATCGACGAGGCGCACTGCATCTCTGAATGGGGTCACGACTTCCGTCCTGAATATCGCCGCCTGCGTCCCATTATCGACGCCATCGGGAAAGACCTTCCAGTGATTGCCTTGACCGCCACCGCTACAGTAAAGGTGCAGCAGGATATCATGAAGAACCTTGATATCATGGACGCCAAAGTCTTCAAGTCGTCGTTCGACAGACCCAATCTGTACTACGAAGTACGGCCCAAGACCAAGGATGTCATCAAGGACATCATCAAATACATCAAGCAAAACCCAGGCAAGTCGGGTATTGTGTATTGCCTCAGCCGTAAGAAAGTGGAGGAGCTGGCCGAGACTCTTGTGGTGAACGGCATCAAGGCGCTTCCTTATCACGCTGGCTTGGACAGCCAGACGCGTAAGGAGAACCAAGACAAGTTCTTGATGGAAGAAGTGGATGTCATCGTGGCCACCATCGCCTTCGGAATGGGTATCGACAAGCCCGATGTGCGTTTCGTCATCCACCACGACATTCCCAAGAGCCTCGAAGGCTATTATCAAGAAACAGGTCGTGCCGGACGCGACGGAGGAGAGGGTAATTGCATTGCATTCTACGATTATGAGGATATTCATAAACTAGAGAAGTTCAACAAGGGAAAGAATGTCGCCGAACAAGAGATTGCGCGCGAGTTGCTCAACGAGACGGTCACCTACGCCGAGTCGGCCGTGTGCCGTCACCGTCTGCTGCTGCATTACTTCGGTGAAGAATACGAGAAAGAGAACTGCGGCTCGTGCGACAACTGCCGTTATCCCAAGGAGAAGTTCGACGGCAAAGAGGATTTGAAGATGATCCTCGAAGCCATCGTGGAAACCAAACAGCTCTTCAAGACCAAGCATATCGCCGAATTGCTGGCTGGCAAACTCACGGGCGACATCAAGGCGGCCAAACAGGAGAACAACGAGTTCTTCGGCGCTGGCGATGACCACGACGAGAAATATTGGACCGCCATCATCAGGCAAGCACTAGTCCACAAACTGCTTTCCAAGGATATTGAGAACTACGGCATCCTGAAAATCACCAAGGAAGGCCGCGACTTCATCAAGAAGCCTTATCCGATCATGCTGGTCAAAGACCATGACTACGACAATACCGACGATGAGGAATCCGAAGCCTTGGCAATGGGCATGAGCAAGGACAGCGGCACCGACCGCACTTTGTTCACCATGCTCAAAGACTTGCGCAAGACCATCGCCAAGCAGAACGGATTGC
Source organism: uncultured Bacteroidia bacterium (assembly GCA_902801465.1). GTDB lineage: Bacteria > Bacteroidota > Bacteroidia > Bacteroidales > F082 > Limimorpha. Next base: position 84,629 of record CADCIH010000010.1, read on the forward strand.
CGCCCTTTGTCATCTTCCAAGACCCCTCGCTCGAAGATATGGCCATCCAATACCCCATCACCAAGGAGGAGATGACCCAGATAGCTGGTGTGGGCGCCGGCAAGGCTGAGAAGTTCGGCGAGCCTTTCATCAAGCTTATCAAGGAATACGTCGAGGAAAACGATATCACCCGACCGAACGATATGGTGGTGAAGTCGGTGGTCAACAAGTCGGCACTGAAGATCGCTATCATCCAGAATATCGACAAGCGCATCCCGCTTGAGGACATTGCCTATGGCAGAGGCCTCAGCTTCGACGAGTTGCTGAGCGAGATCGAGAGCATCGTGTCGTCAGGCACCCGCCTCGACTTGAACTACTACATCCAGGACAATATCGACGAATATCACCAGGAAGACATCCTTGAATACTTCCGTGAGGCTGAGTCGGACGATGTGGAACAAGCTCTTCGCGAACTGGGTGAGGACGAGTATGATGAACAGGAAGTACGCCTGATGCGAATCAAGTTTATCTCTGAAGTGGGGAACTGATAATGAAACGCTGCTGGTTGCTTGTCGTTATGCTGTTGTTGGCGTTGGCCTCATGCGACAGCCGAAACACCATGAAGAAACCCGAGGTGTTTCTCGATGAACCGCAAATGATTGACGTGATGACCGATGCCTATCTGATCGAAGCCCAACTGAACGTGATGAAGGGCCAAGGCCAAGACGTGTCGCAGTTGCAAGTGCTATACTATGACCAGCTCTTTGAGCATTATGGCATCAACGACAGTGTTTTCGAACAGAATGTTCAATACTACACCTATCACCCTGATATCTTGGAAAGGGTGATGGACTCGGTGACGAACCGGTTTGCGATGATGCAGAATTAAAAAAAAACGGAATGCGGAATGCGGAATGCGGAATTAGCCTCCATAGGAAGCAATTCCGCATTCCGCATTCCGAATTAATAATTAATTCTCTGGTTTTATCTCTTCTGCCACGGGACCATACTGGTTTTCAGCCGGGTCACCTTCTCTGCACCACCAGATGATGAGGATGATGATACCGACCAGCGGGATAAGGCTGAGGAGCACGAGCCAGCCGGTCTTGTTGATGTCGTGGAGACGACGGGCGGCGACACCCAGGGTGGGAAGTAACACAGCCAGTGACCAAATAGTGGTCAGGATGGGACCAACTTTAGTGCCAAACAGGCCTAAAATAAAGGATACCAGGAAGTTGAACAAGAAGGAATACCAGAACTCAGCGCGGTTGGCGCGTCCGGTGAAGCAGAAGTATTTCTCGAGAAATACACGCTTGATGTAAGCGATAGCGACGTTGAAATTGCTCATAGTAGTATTATTAAGGTTACAAAAATTGTTTCTTCTGACAAAAATAATAAAAAAACGAGGAAGTCAAGTTTCCTTTGAAAAATTATTCTTTAAGCTTTTTGTACCTGAACCGTTTGGGTTCTACGTTGCCGAGTCGTTTTAGCTTGTTCTCCTCATATTCGGAGTAGCTTCCTTCGAAGAAATACACTTGTGAGTTGCCTTCGAAGGCGAGTATGTGGGTCGCCACACGGTCGAGGAACCAGCGGTCGTGGCTGATGATGACGGCGCAACCGGCGAAGTTCTCCAGACCTTCTTCTAAGGCTCGTAAAGTGTTGACGTCGATGTCGTTGGTGGGCTCGTCGAGGAGCAACACGTTGGCTTCCTGCTTCAAGGTGAGTGCGAGGTGCATGCGGTTGCGTTCACCGCCTGAGAGCACGCCGGCTTTCTTCTGCTGGTCGGTGCCGTTAAAGTTGAAACGCGACACATAGGCCCTGGAGTTCATGCTGCGCTTGCCGAGTTGAATCAGTTCGTTGCCTCCGCTGATGACTTCCCAAACGGTCTTTTCCGGGTCAATCTCCGCATGTTGTTGGTCAACGTAGCCAATCTTCACGGTCTCGCCGACCTCGAAGGTGCCCGAATCGGGCTTTTCCAAACCCATGATAAGACGGAAGAGGGTGGTCTTGCCGGCGCCGTTGGGACCGATGACACCCACGATGCCGCCTTGCGGCAGGCTGAAGCTCAGGTCCTCGAACAAAAGTTTGTCGCCATAGGCTTTGGTGACGTTGTGAGCCTCAATGACCTTGGCTCCGAGACGGTCGCCATTGGGGATGTAGATCTCAAGACGTTCTTCCTTTTCCTTCACATCCTCGTTGAGCATCCTTTCATAGGATTCCAGACGTGCCTTGCCCTTGGCGTGACGGGCCTTGGGTGCCATCCGCACCCATTCCAACTCGCGTTCAAGGGTCTTGCGGCGTTTGCTCTCGGTCCTTTCCTCCATGGCCAGACGTTGTGTCTTTTGGTCGAGCCACGAGGAGTAGTTGCCTTTCCACGGGATGCCTTCGCCGCGGTCGAGTTCGAGGATCCAGCCAGCCACATGGTCGAGGAAGTAACGGTCGTGGGTGACGGCGATGACGGTGCCCTTGTATTGTTGCAGGTGGCTCTCCAGCCATTGGATGCTCTCGGCATCGAGGTGGTTGGTGGGCTCGTCGAGGAGCAGGATGTCGGGTTCTTGCAGCAGCAGACGGCAGAGGGCCACACGGCGGCGTTCGCCTCCGGAGAGGTTCTTTACCAAAGCGTCGCCTTCGGGACAGTTGAGGGCGTCCATGGCGCGCTCCAGCTTGCTGTCGAGTTCCCAGGCGTCGTGCTGTTCGATGAGTTCGGTGAGTTCTCCCTGACGGGCAATCAGTTTGTCGAAGTCAGCGTCAGGTTCGGCGAACTTATTGTTGATCTCCTCATATTCCTTGAGGATGTCGACGATTTCCTGAACGCCTTCCTCCACCACCTGGCGGACGGTCTTGTTGTCGTCGAGTTGCGGCTCCTGGTCGAGCATCCCGACTGAATAGCCGGGCGAGAAGACCACTTCGCCGTTATAGGATTTCTCCTTTCCTGCGATGATGCGGAGCAAGGTGGACTTGCCGGCTCCGTTAAGGCCGATGATGCCGATTTTGGCACCATAGAAGAAGGAGAGGTAGATGTCTTTCAGGATTTGTCTCGAAGGCGGTATGATTTTGCTTACGCCAACCATCGAGAAGATGATTTTTTTGTCGTCAGTTTGGGCCATGGTTATAATAGGAGTTAGAGGTCAGAAGTTAGAATAAAGAAGACATTGAGGCTTCCAGTTTTTCCGTAGTCTTGCCCCAATCGTACACGCGGTTGGTGAAATCGAAACCGGCTTGGGCGATCTGCGAGGCTTTGTCTGTATTGGTGAGAAGGGTGATGATATGCCGGGCCAGTTCTTCAGCGTTGCTGCCAATCAGGATCTCCTCGTCGGGTTTTGCGCCGAGTGAGGCGTTGGCCAGGGGTGTGGTGATGGCGGGCAGGCCCATCGACATGGCCTCCAGCAGCTTGTTTTGCAAGCCTGTGCCAATGCGCATCGGGGCGATGAACACGCGGCTTTGGGCGTAGGCGTCGCGGATGTCGTCGAGCCAACCACTGATGATGATGCGGTCAGATGCGGCTTTCCTTACCTTCGGGTCGGGGGTGGCTCCTGCGATGTACATCTTGGCCTCGGGGACTTGTTTCCATACCAAAGGCAATATCTCGTTGGCAAGATAGTCCACGGCGTTCACGTTAGGAGCGTAACTCATGTTGCCGGTGAACACGATGTCGTAGCGTTTCTCTTGTTGCTGTGGCTTGAAGAACTCATGGTCCACGCCGTTGGGGATGATTAATATCTCGTCTTTCTTGGGATGGGGAATCAGGTCACGGTCGGGCTTGCTGATGATGGTCTTCACGTCGAACTCGTCGAACACCTTGGCTTCATAACGGCAGAGGCGCTGGTATTCCATGTTGAACACGGGTCGGGTGATCCATGAGGCAATGTCGCGGCGACGTTTCATGCCGTATGAGAAAACATCCTGATAGTCAATGGCTTTCGGGATGTTCTTATGTCGGATGTATTCTGCCACACGAACCAATTGACCATAGAGGATGTCGGGTTGGTGTTTCTCGATGAGGGCATCCACTTTCTTTGCTGCCTTTCGGTTGTAGAAATAGCCGCATTGCATGGGCAAGCCTTTAAGGAAAGCACTGACCATGCCGAAGAGAATTCTTGGCTTGGATAGTTTGATGAAGTTGATGGATGAGCAGTAGGGTTGAAGGGCCTGAAAAGCCTTCTGTTCATCGATGTTCTTGTCGTTCAAGGCGCACAACACAACCTCGTTGTTTTTGGCGAGTTGCTTGATTTGGTTGAAGGCTCTGAGTTTGTCGCCTTTCTCAAGCGGGTAGGGTATGCGTGGGAGGAGTACAAAGATCTTCATGGTCAGATGAAAGTGATTTTCGATGCAGGCTTGATTTGCTGGTAGAACATCAGCAGGCGTTCGATGAGTTTGCGGTTATCATAGACTTCTTCGACGAGTTTTCGGGCAGCCTTACCGATTTCCACGGCGCTGGCTGGGTTCTCGTTGATGCGGCGTATGGCTTCGGCCATCTTGGCTTTGTTTTCGGCGATGATGACGTTGACGTCTTCGTCGTAGAGGATTCCTTCGGCACCGATCTGGGTGGTGATGACGGTCTTGCCCATGGCCATCGACTCGATGATCTTGATTCGGATGCCGCTTCCTGAGAGCAGGGGTACGATGGCCACGTCGTGGTTGGCCACGAATTCCTTGGCGTTGGGCACTTCGCCTACCACGTCCACATGAGGGTCTTTCAGCTCATGGAGCCACTCGGGCATGTGGCGGCCTGCCAGATGTATCACGAAGTCGGGGGTCTTCTCCACCACAGCCTCCATGCAGTCGTCGATAAACCAGCGGATGCCTTCCTCGTTGGGCATCCAGTTCATCGATCCGATATGGTAGAACCGGGGCTTGCCGTCGATCTCATAGTTTGGGGTAAACTCCTCGGGGTTGACGCCGAAAGGAATGTCGACGGTGGTGGTTGCGCAGTATTTGCGGAAGAAGGCGGCGTCTTTTCGGGTGATGGCGGCGATGCCGTCCACTTGGCTGATGGCATTCATCTCGTAGTTTTTCAAAGTCTTGGCCAAATGCTTTATATAGGCGCGTTTCAGGAAGAAACGGGTTCCCTTGGCGATGCGTTCCCAGATGAGATGTTCCACGTTATGTGCCCGTAACACGATGCTCGCCTTGGTGTATTTGCGGATGGTCTCCACGTAAGGGGTCATGAAAAGCGTTTCAAGCTGCACCACGTCATAGATGTCGGCCTTCAGCACTTCGATGAGTCGGTTGGTGAACTCTTTCGAGATGAAACGTTCCACGTGGTACGACTTGGAAGAAAACAGGTTCTTGAACGCCTGGAAGGGCTTCACGCGGAGGTCCACGTCGATGAGCTCGATGCCTGTCTTTTGTTTGTAGTCCTCCGGGATGTCGTCGGGGCTGACGTTGTATTTTGGACTGTTGACCGCCAATATCTTTACCTCATGGCCGGCTTCAAGCAGACCAGTGACGATGCTGTTCATGGCCATGGGGCCGCCTTCGAAGGCGGGATAGGGCGGTTTGTTGCAGAGAATTAGGACTTTCATTTGGTGAGGAGTTAGGGATGAGGGGTAGGGACTTAGGTTTTTGTGGCTTTGAAGGTTAGGAACAAGCCTATGGGAAGTATTATTAATGACGAAAGCCAAACGCCGAGGAACATGTTCAGGTCGCCATATTCGGCAGTGCGTTCGGCTACAGTGGAGATGATGTAATAGATGACGAAGAACAGCACCGACACCACCACGGGAAGTCCCAGTCCGCCCTTCCGTATGATGGCACCCAGTGGCGCTCCGATGAGGAAAAAGATGATGCAGGCGAAGCTCAAGGTGAATTTCTTGTGCCACTCTTTCTTGTGCCGGTTGATGTTCAGCCTCTGGGCATCGAAGTCCTGTTTATGGAAAGCCACGTTGTCTTTCGCATTGCGAGAGGACCCCGTTGCCATCTCCAGCACCTTGCTACGCACTTTCGGATCGAGATGTTCCATCAGAGGCCATTCTAGAGCGGAAAACTGAGAACTGAAAACGGAAAGTTCTCCGTTTTCAGTTCTCAGTTTTCCGTTTTCATAGTTGGCAAGTCTCCGCTCGAATCCATTGCAAAAGTCCTCTTGCTTGGCACCATACTGCCGTTGCAAGGAATCCAATGCGGTGCTGAGCTGGTGGATGTTCATCATGGCCTGGTAGGATTTGAACATGTCCTCGTTCGACCGGGTCAGGTCGAAGCTAGCCAGACTGAACTTGATTTGTTCCTCACGGAACGACATGCGTTCAAAGGGCCGGTTGTACTTGTAGTTCTGCTTGTCGGAGTTGTCTTCCGTATAGTTGTTGCCGTTATATAAAGTAAAGATGATGCTGCGCTGGTTGGGACTCAGCGACATCACCCCCGAGTCGGCCACGATGATCTTGTTGTTGCCGTCGCGGTCGGTGTGGTCATAAATCTTGACCCCATAGATGGTGCTGCCGTCTTCTCCTTTTTTATCAACATAAATGACGTAGTCTTCTATGTCTTTGTAGAAGATGCCTTCCTTGATGTCAAATGCGAGCTTCTGTTTTCTCACGTCGAAAAGGAGTGTCTTGAACTTCAGTGTGGCTACCGGGTTGATGCTGTTGGAAAAGACAAACGCCAGTCCACTGAGGATGATGGAGAATACGAACAAGGGCTTCATCGCTTTCCAGACCGAGATGCCCGAGGCCTTAATCGCCACCAGCTCGTAATGCTCGCCCAAGTCGCCGAAACTCATGATGGAAGCAAGCAGGATGGCTAAGGGGAGGGCCATGGGCACGAAAGTGATTGAGGCATGAAAGAACAGTTCCAAGATGATCTTGAACGAAAGCCCTTTGCCCACCAAGTCGTCGACATAAACCCACAACCATTGCATCAGCAGCACAAAGATCACGATGAAGAACGTGAAGAAGAAGCTGCCGAGAAACGATTTCAATATGAGTTTATATAACTTTTTCACTTGCTATAAATATGCAAAGATAGAAAAAATAATGAAACTCGAAAAGTTATTTTTGAAGGAAGGATTTCTGTGTCGCTGGGTAGGACGCCCGTTGTAAAGATTCTTTACACCGCTGTAAAAATTCTTTACAGTCTTAAAGATTGGAGATATTGTAAAATATTGATAATCAAATAATTAATTTTTTGGCATGAGGAATGGTGTCCAAATGCTGTTATAATAAACAAAAGTAAAATCAGTTATACAATCAAATTCTAAGACAATGATTAAGGTAGAAAACCTAGTGAAGATTTTCCGTACGGAAGACATTGAAACCCTCGCGTTGAACGGTGTTTCGTTCGAAATCAACGACGGCGAGTTTGTCGCCATCATGGGGCCTTCGGGCTGCGGCAAGTCCACTTTGTTAAACATTCTTGGTCTTTTGGACAATCCCACCGAAGGTACCTACGAGCTTCTCGGTCAGCAGGTTGGAGACCTCAAGGAGAAGGATCGCACCCAGTTCCGCAAGGGCAACATCGGCTTTGTGTTCCAAAGCTTCAACCTCATTGATGAGCTGAATGTGTATGAGAACATCGAGTTGCCGTTGCGTTACATGAACGTTCCTGCCGCCGAACGCAAGGAACGTGTGGAGGCCATTTTGCAGCGCATGGCCATCAAGCATCGTTCGGAACACTTCCCGCAGCAGCTGTCGGGTGGTCAGCAGCAAAGGGTGGCCATCGCCCGCGCCGTGGTAGCCAACCCCAAGCTCATCCTCGCCGACGAGCCCACAGGTAACCTCGACTCGAAGAACGGCAAGGAGGTGATGGACCTGCTCACTGACCTCCACAAGGAAGGCACCACCATCGTCATGGTGACCCACTCGCAGCGCGACGCCGGCTACGCCGACCGCATCATCAACCTGTTCGACGGTAAAATCGTGGAAGAGGTGTTGTCGCAACTTTGATTTTTCCTTCTTAACATACACTTTTCCGTTAGAATTGAGGATGGCTTTTTAGATTATCCGTCCCGCTTCCTCAAGCAAAAACGGAATGACACCCACATACCCACCACACCCACATCCACGCTGTAGCCTCTGCGGATGAGCTCGACGAAGATCACGTTCTCCATCAGATGCGATTTCTCCTGCTGTCGAAAATTCAACTTTTCCATAAACCTGCAAACAATCAGAAAAAAAGATGAACAATTTCGATCCAAAAGTGGATTAGTCGCTGTAAAGTTTCTTTACACCGCTGTAAAGAAACTTTACACTTTTTGCAAAACACTGTTTTATATTTTATTGGTTTTTAATGATTTACAAGTTTGGCATGGCGGTTGCCATGCAGAAAACAGAAAATTATAAACCTGTAAAACTATGGCAAAGAAATCGTTTTTGACAGCACTGTTCATCATTATGGCGGTGCTGGGTGTTGAGGCGCAAACAAACAAAGTCTATAAGGCTGATACCGTTATTGACGGAAATGGCAACAAAATCATCACCATGTACTCTCGGGGATCATTCGCCGAAGGTAACGGCAACATCATCACGCGTGACATCGATGTGGCGGCGTTCAAAGATTTCAGCATGATATTGCCCGCAACGGTAAACTACAAAGTGGCGGACAACTACTCTTGCCGTGTGACCCTCGACGAGAACCTTTTCGAGTGGGTCGACATCTATCTGAAAGGTGATTGCTTGAGGGTCGAGATGGTTAAGACGTTTCAGCAATCCGACGTGAAGCCGACGAAGTTTCTCATCGAGCTCACCGCTCCGACCTTGGAGGAAATCAGTATTATGGGTGGCGGCGACTTTAATTTCGTTACGCCGTATGAAGCCAAAGAGTTGAATATTAAATTGACGGGTTCGGGCGAAGTGGTTTTCGAGAAAACAGCAAACATCTATGATTTTGATGTGGATGTTGCAGGCTCGGGAAGTTTGTTGAGCAAAGAACTTCTTGCTGACCACATGGATATAAGTATTGCTGGCTCAGGCGATGTCATGATCAAGGATGGAATGGTGAAAAAAGCGAACCTTTCCGTGGCGGGTTCGGGCTCCATTGAGGTGCGTTGCCAAATGGAATCGATGGACTACAGCGTTGCTGGTACAGGTAGTATCTCTTACCCAGGCGATGTCAAGGCGGTAGGCACCGTAGTAGGCGGCAAGATCCATAAAATCTGGGGAACAGAAAACAACAAGAAAAAAAGTTGTGATGAAAAACCGTAATAAAACGAGAATCAGCCAAGCGCTTTTCGAAAAGTTGGTAAAGTTCTTCGGACTTGAAAAAGCGGAGAAAATATACAAAAGACTTGATCGTTTAAATAACAATTCAACGACTTATGGCAAGAATCTATAAAAAAGGCAAGACCTCCCTTGTGTCTTCCATCCTGAACATCTTGGGCTTGACGGCAGCCTTCGCCGCGCTCTATATCATCCTTGTGCAGGTGCACCACGACCTCACCTACAACAAGGCACTCAAGGACAGCGACAGGATTTATGTCATCACGAAACAAGAGTCGCAATCCAGCGGCTATTCCGCTTATTTGTGTCGCCCCATTGGCGAATATGTGATTAATGCTTCCCCCGACATTGAAGCTGGTGGTTGCGGTCGCATCGCAGGTGTTCCCACCAAGATTCGCGTGAGCGACGAGCAATCGCCTGTTCCTGGGTCGCAAGTCGCCTTGAACAAAGGTGCCCGCGAGGTTTTTGGATTTGAGCTGGTGGCTGGCAATTGGGATGATTTGACAGGTGAGGCATTCGCTGTCTCGGAATCGATGGCTAAGCGTCTCGGCGTCCAAGTGGGTGACGTTGTGAAGTTTCTAGCCGAAACAACGTGGCGAGAAACGACCATCGTGGCCATCTATAAGGATATGCCGAAGCACAGCGATCTCTCAACTTTTGATATTGTTTCCGATATGCCCGATGTTTGGCTCGATGAATGGAAGGAGTTTTCATTTCACTATTTTGTGAAGCTGCGCAAAGGAGCCGACCCCGATGCGATCACCGTGGCAGCAAAGCCCGTCTGCAAGCAGTTTTTCAGTGAGATAAATGGAGGTGTTGAGGTTACGGACGATGATGTCAAGTTTGGGATTCGCCCTGTGTTGCTGACAGAGATGTATTTCGCCGATCCCAACTCCAACTATACAGTTGGAAAGATGGGAAACCGCACCACTACCATGACGCTGCTTGTCATCGCCATCTTTGTGGTGCTTATCGCTTTCATCAATTACATCAACTTCTTCTTTGCGATGGTGCCATTGCGTCTGCGGAGCATCAATACGCGCAAGATATTGGGCAGCAGCCGTTTCCAATTGGTGATGTCGTCGGTAGGCGAGTCGCTATTGATGGTGATTATCGCCCTTGGTTTGGCAGTGGCTGTGGTTACATTGTTTAAGCAATCCACATTGGCTGCCCTGATTGACACCTCGCTGGATTTCGGCCAAAACTGGGGCATCGTTGCTTTGACCATTGGTTTGGCATTGCTTATCTCGGTGGTCGCCAGTCTCTATCCAGCCTTGTTCGCCACCTCGTTCAATCCTGCTTTTGCCTTGAAAGGAACTCTCGGTACCACACAAAAAGGCAAGGCTTTCCGTGTTGGCTTGATCGGTTTGCAGTTTACGGTGTCTATTGTTTTGATCATCTGTGCAATATTTGTCCATGAACAACGTCAGTATATGCTGAATCATGACACGGG
>CADCIH010000011.1 GCA_902801465.1 uncultured Bacteroidia bacterium
TTCCATTTTTTCTACCGATATGGCACCCCGATGGGGTGCGGTGGGTTAAGGGGTTTTTCGTTCGTTTTTACCGATGTGGCACCCCGATGGGGTGCGGTGGGTTATGGGGTTTTTCGTTCGTTTTTACCGATGTGGCACCCCGATGGGGTGCGGCCTAATAACCATATTTTTCTTTCCAGCGTTCGCGGAGGTATTTTCGCAACTCGCGTTCGCGGGGGTTGTCCTGAGGCTCATACAAAACCGTGCCAGAAATCTCTTCCGGGAGGTATTCCATGTCAACAAAATTGCCAGCATAAGCATGGGCATATTTGTAGCCCTCATGGTAACCGAGGTCTTTCATCAATTTGGTCGGGGCATTGCGCAGATGCAACGGCACAGGCAGGTCTCCAGTCTGTCGCACCAACGCTTGGGCCGCGTCGATGGCTGCCACCGCCGCATTGCTCTTCGGTGATGAAGCCAAATAGGTCACCGTCTGCGACAAGATAATCCTACTCTCTGGCCAGCCGATCTTGTTGACGGCATCGAAACAGGTGTTGGCCAACAACAATGCATTGGGATTGGCGTTGCCGATATCCTCAGAAGCCAAAATCAACATCCTTCGGGCGATGAACAACGGGTCCTCCCCCGCCTCGATCATCCGAGCCAGATAATACAAAGCCGCATTGGGATCGCTGCCACGCATCGACTTGATGAATGCCGATATCACGTCGTAGTGCATCTCCCCTTGCTTGTCGTATTTCACCAGATTGCTCTGGATAGTCTCCGTAGTGAAGTCGTTGGTCACCACCAACTCCTGGGCATCAGGATTCAAGTCGTCCAACGAAGAGACAACCAACTCAATGGCATTAAGTAACTTACGACCGTCACCACCACTGATGCGCATCAAAGCCTCAGGTTCTTGAATGATTATCTTCTTTCCATAATCATATTCCAATGCTTTCACTGCCTTGTCAAGCATCACCGCAAGGTCTTCCTTCTCGAGGGCTTTCAGCACATACACCTGACAACGTGACAGCAGAGGCGAGATCACCTCGAACGAGGGGTTCTCCGTGGTGGCACCGATGAGGGTCACCAAGCCTTTCTCGACAGCTCCCAACAATGAGTCTTGCTGCGACTTACTGAAACGGTGTATCTCGTCGATAAACAATATCGGTGCCTCAGGGGCCATCCTCGCTCTGTCGATGACCTCACGCACCTCTTTCACGCCGCTGCTGACGGCGCTCAGCTGGAAGAACTGGCGCTTCACCTGCTTGGAGATGATATAGGCCAAGGTGGTCTTGCCCACGCCGGGAGGTCCCCAGAAAATCATCGAAGGAACACGGCCGCTCTCAATGGCGCGGCGCAACACGGCATTCTCGCCGATGATGTGTTTCTGTCCGATGTAATCATCTAGGGATGAAGGACGTAGGCGTTCTGCCAAAGGTATGGTGGATTTCATGCTTCAAAAAACGATTGTTGCGCAAAGTTAATACTTTTTTATTATATTTGCACATCACAAAACATGATGCCATGCTGAAAAGAAGGTTCGACAAGATGCTCACCTACGGGACGGGCAGTCAGTTATTGCTATTGCTGTTTACAGTGGTTGTGTTCTTTGGTTTATTCTTGATCATCTCCCTCATTTTCGGATGGAACTACGGATGGCAGGACATCATCGCCATGTTTCTCGACCCGGGTGGCTTCGGCGGCCGCGGCGAACACGATGGCTTCCGGCTCATCGTCACCCTGGTAGGCATCCTCCTGTTCTCCACCCTTCTGATCTCGGTGGTCAACAACATCTTCGACAACATTTCCGAGTCGGCCAAGACCGGTGTCATGCGTTATAAGGTGAAGGGACACGTCCTCATCCTTGGAGCCAACCACCACCTCATGCCCATGCTCGATGCCCTACACGACATCCGTTCAAAGCGCGACATTGTGATCATGACCGAGGAAGATGTGGAGAAACTCAGTGCCAAAGTGGACGCACGGTTTCCCGACCGCCGTTTTATGAACCGCCTGGTGTTTTACCGCGGAGCGTGGGACTCGCTCGAAGAGCTAAAGACCGCCAGGCCTCAATTTGCCGACACCATCTATGTCATCGGTGACGCCAACAGCACCGACCACGACTCGATGAACATGCGTTGCTGCAACCTGCTGAAGACCCTCTGCACCGAGGCCAAACACGCGATTCCCTGTTATGTGATGATGGAAAGCGGCTCCACCCTCGACATGTACATGAAGGATAAGAAGAGCCTGAGCACCGACAGGCTGAAGATCGATATCGTGAATGCGCGTGAATACACAGCCGAACAGGTGCTGGTGGGAAAAGAATTCCTTCCCATCATCAAGGCCGACGATCCACGTTACTCTCATTTTGTCATCCTTGGCATCGGAGACATGACCAAGGCGGTGGCGTTCACCGTGGCACATAACTCGCATTATCCATTAATCGACGGGAAGATACGCAAGACCCGCATCACTGTCGTCGGCAGTGGGATGCGCATTTGGATGGACAACTTGGCCGCTTCCCGTCCTGGGTTGTTCGAACTCTCACATATCACCTATATCGGTCCCGACGGCAAGGAAGAACGACACGAGCCTAAAAGGGATTTCCTCGACGTGGAATGGGTGTTTATCGACATGAACGACACTGCTCCGAAGTTCCGGGAATGGCTGAAAGAATGGGCCAACGATCCCAAACAGGTGCTGAACCTTGCCCTCTGCCACGCCAACCAATCAGAGCGCATCGCCTCGCTACTCCATCTACCCACCATCATCTACGACAAGGAACGTCCCACGCCCATCTGCATCTATCTGGAGGAAGGTGGAGAGACCGCACTCCGAGCCATGGAGACAGGCGAATATGGTGTCATCCAGCCCTTCGGCCCCGCCATGGGCCGCACCAACGACCCTCTCTTCCTGTACCGGTCGGAACGCGGCGTCGTTATCAACGCCCTCTACCTCCTCGGCGCCAAAGGGCTCAAGGACTTAGACATGAACGAGAGTTGGCGTGCCTGGTACGCCAGCTCCGAGTCCGACAAATTCGCCAGCACCTATTGTTCCAACGCCCTCGCCTTCCGTTGGGCCAACTTCGACGTGTCGGGCGACCGCGAGCCGCTCTATGAGGCCGAACACCGCCGGTGGATGACGACCAAACTGCTGATGAACCTCGAACATGTGGGTATTGTCCCCTATGCCGAGTTGCCACAGTGGAAGAAAGACAATTTCGTCAACTTGATTGACGGCGTACTTGATTACACTAAAAAAGAATAATCTTTAGAAACTAATGATATTATGAAAAAACTAGCCCCCATACTCTTCGTTGTTTTGGTAGGCCTTGGCCTGAAATCCCAAGCCTGCACCAACTTCCTCATCACCAAAGGCGCCAGCGTTGACGGCTCCACCATGATAAGCTACTGCGCCGACTCCCACATCCGCTACGGGGAGCTCTACTTCACCCCTGCCGCCGACTGGCCCGAAGGAAGCATGCGCGTGTGCTACGACCGTGGCACCAACGCCCCTCGTGGAAGCATCCCGCAACCGGCACACACCTATCAGGTAGTGGGTTATATAAATGAGAACCAAGTGGCTATCGGTGAGACCACCTTCGGAGGCCGTGAAGAGCTCATCGACCCGAACGGTATCATCGACTACGGTAGCCTGATGTTCATCGCCCTGGAACGCAGCACCTCAGCCCGCGAAGCCATCAAGATCATGGCCGATTTGGTTGAGGAATACGGCTACGGCTCCGACGGAGAGTCGTTCAGCATCAGCGACCCCAACGAGGTATGGTATATGGAGATCATGCCAAAAGGCGAGGAAAAAGGTGCCGTGTGGGTGGCCATCCGCATCCCCGACGGCTATGTGAGCGGTCATGCCAACGCCGCAAGAATCACCACCTTCCCCCTGCGCAACGGCAAGACCTCCATCACGGATAAAGACTGGAAAAAGCTTTACAATCCCCAAGTTGAGGTCATCTACAAACACGACATCATCGACTTCGCACGCCGCAAAGGGTATTTTAGTGGCAAAGACAAAGACTTCGACTTCAGCGCCGCTTACGCTCCAGTGGATTTCGGGGCTGCCCGCATCTGCGACCTCCGTGTGTGGACCATGTTCAACAAGGTATGTGACGGAATGGATGAATACTGGGACTACGTCACTGGCAAGGACCTCACCCACCGCATGCCCCTATATGTCAAGCCCAACCGCAAGGTCAGCCTCAGCGACATGATGAGTTTTCAGCGCGACCATTTCCAAGGCACCGAGCTGGACAAGACATTGGATCCCGGCGCCGGTCCTTTCGGCTCGCCGTTCCGCTTCAACCCGCTATATTGGGAATACGACGGCAAGAAATACTTCAACGAGCGTAGCATCGAGGTCGTGCAGACCGGTTTCTCGTTCATCGCCCAGAGCCGCTCCTGGCTCCCCAACGCCATCGGCGGCATCATCTGGTTTGGCGTCGACGACACCAACTCCACCGTCTATACGCCCTTCTACTGCTCAATCTCCGAGGTGCCCATCGAATACCGCGTGGGTAACGGCGACATCCTCACCTACAGCGACAACGCCGCTTTCTGGGTCTTCAACCGATTGGCGCATTTCAAATACCTCTATTATAACAGGGTCATCGACGACATCCAATCCGTGCAGAACGAGTTGGAGACCGTGTATCAGGAACAGGTGAACTACGCCGACAATCAGGCGTTGAACCTTTTGACAGAAAGCCCTGCGAAAGCCATCGCCTATCTCACCGATTTCTCCAACCAAGCCGGACATAACACCGTGGCTCGCTGGAAAGAGCTGAGCAACTATCTGTTGGTCAAGTACCTCGACAGCAACGTCAAGCAGGTGGATGAAAACGGACAATTCCTTCGTAACCCCTACGGATATCCCCTGAAGCCAAAACAGCCCGGGTATCCGGATTCATGGAAGAAGGCGGTCATTGAAGGGACAGGAGAAAGGTTTGAAAGATAACGGAAAACGGAAAGTGGAAAACGGAAAACTTTCCACTTTCCACTTTTCACTTTCCACTTTCCTTAAACCTTACGATGGCCTCGATGATCTCGTCAATGTCGTCGGAGATGGTCAAGAGCATGTTCTTGAAGATGCCTCGGTCGCTGAGGTCCTTGAGCACCGCGTAGGCTGGCATGTATTCCGTATAATACTCTTTTCCCAAGAAGATCATCGGGCTGGCGAAGCCTTCGGTCTCATAGTGGTTTTGTCCGGCATCCTGGAATATCTCTTGCATGGTGCCGGCGCTACCTGGGGTGTAGATGATGCCGCCTTTGGCCACGGTGACGATGCCGTCCTCGCGCACACTGTTGTCGAAGTATTTGGCGATGTCGGTGGCAAACGGAGCCGTGGGCTCGTGACCGTAGAAATAAGTCGGGATGGCGAGGCTTCGGTAGTCTGAGACCATCGGGAAGCGTTCCATCACCTCGAAGGAACGGCGGAGCCATCCTTCGTCCTTGAAGGTCGGCGAGGGTGTGATCATGGCCAGGGCCTCCTCCACTTCCTCGTCGGAACGGCCTGCCATATAGGCGCCCAGATGGGTGGCTTCCATGGCGCCGGGGCCTCCACCTGTAACCATCAGTCGGCCCATCTCTGTGAGTCGCTTGCTGAGGTAGACGATCTGGCGGTACATCGGGTCGTCGCGCCTACGGGCGTGGCCGCCCATCACGCCAACCACCATCTTCTCATCGTAGCAGTCGAGCAGCTTATACAGCTCGTGGGTGATGAAATGGTCATGGAGCGCACGGGCTAGGGTCTCGCGAACCTGGTGTCCACGTTTGCCTTGACTGATATAATGCCGGTACACCTGGGTGTCGTGGCATGTCTCGAATGTCGATTCATCATGCCAGTCGTAGCCTTCATAAAGTATCTTGTAATCGTATAGTTTCTTCGGATAGGTATCGAAGGGCAGCCCCATCTTTCGGATATAGAGGCTGAGGTCGTCTTTGGCCAGCTCTTCGAGCACACGGTGCACGATGCCGGCAGCGTCGAGTCCGAACTTATGCATCAGCGCCATGGCCTGTCCCGACTCGCCGAAGCAATCGTTCATGCCGATGCGTATCACGCGGATGGGGTGGTTCTCGGCCAGATACTCCGTGACGGCGCCGCCCAGTCCTCCAGCCGCTTGATGTTCCTCGACGGTGAAGATCATACGGGTCTCGTCAGCGGCCTTGTTGAGGATGTCGCCATCCAGAGGTTTGATGGTATGCATATTAATGACTCTAGCGGAGACCCCCATGTGGTCGAGCATGTGAGCTGCTTCCAGGGCTTCCCAGACCTCGTGACCGGTGGCCACGATGGTGATGTCGGTGCCGTCTTGCATCAGTTGGGCTTTCCCTATCTGGAAGTCCTGGTCCTCCGCAGTGAAGTCGGGCATGGGCTCACGTCCGAAGCGGACATACACCGGTCCGTCGCATTCGAGTATGGCCTTTTCTGTGGCGATTTTGGCTTGGGTGGCGTCGCAGGGCGAGATCACAGTCATGTGAGGCAACACACGCATGGCCGCGATGTCTTCAAGGGCTTGGTGTGTGGCTCCGTCAGGACCCACCGACACGCCGGCATGGGCGCCGCCGATGACCATATGGACGTTATTGTAGCACGTAGAGATACGTATCTGGTCGTTGGCCCGATGTGCGGCAAACACGCCGTAGGTGCTGAAGACCGGTATCTTACCGCTCAGCGCCATGCCCGAAGCCACAGCCACGGCATCCTGTTCGGCGATGCCCATGGAGAAAAACCGTTCGGGGAAGGCCTCTTTGAAAAGGTTCATCCCCACCGAAGCTGTAATGTCGGCTCCGAGACCTATCACACGTTCGTCTTTTTGCGCCGCAGCCAGCACACCTTCACCAAAACCGACTTTCGTCGCCTTATTTCCTTTATTTTTAAATTCCATATCGTTATCCGTTTTCAGTTTTCCGTTCTCAGTTCTTCCAAAAATCCCGGCAGTTGTTCCTTGGTCGGCACTTTGCCATGCCATGCGTTATTGTTTTCTATTGAGGGGACGCCTTTACCCATGACGGTGTCGGCGATGATGACGAAAGGTCTTCCCTCCGTCTTGTCAGCCATCTCGAGGGCCATCTTGATCTGGCTGTAGTCGTGTCCATCGATCTCGATGGCTTTCCAGCCGAAGGCTTTCCATTTGTCAAGGAGCGGGTCGATGCCCATCACTTCCTCGGTCCCACCGTCGATTTGCAGGCGGTTACGGTCGATGATGGCGCAGAGGTTGTCGGCCTTATGGTGCGCGGCGGCCATGGCAGTCTCCCACACGCTTCCCTCCTGCTGTTCACCGTCGCCCATGACGCAGAACACGCGGTTCGTCTTTCCGTCCATCTTGGCTGTGAGCGCCATGCCCAAGGCCACGCCGAGGCCTTGCCCCAGTGAGCCCGAGCAGGTCTCCAGTCCCGGCAGTTGGAACTCGTAGCTCGGATGCCCTTGCAGTCGGCTGCCCAGCTTGCGCAGCGTCATCATCTCCTCTTCGGGGAAATAGCCCGCCGCGGCCAGCGTCGCATAGAGCACCGGTGCGGTATGTCCGATGGAGAGCACCACCTTGTCGCGCCCCTCCCATTGCGGGTTTTTAGGGTCGTGACGCAGATGGTCGAAATACAATACGGTGAAGATATCAACCAAGTCGAGCGAGCCGCCGGCATGTCCCGAGCCCGCCTCGACTAAGGATTTCAAAATCAGTTCGCGAATGTGTGTCGCCTTGTCTTTGAAGTCAATCATATCAAGCCTATTAAGTCTTTAACAACATAGAAAATACAGACCACCGCATAGACCGTCTTGATGAAGGTCCCTGCCATGAAACCCACGAACGAGCCAAAAGCGGAACGCCATGCCAGATGGTCGTCGGTCCCAGCGTATTTCTCACCGATATACGCGCCGATAAAGGGGCCTAAGAGGATGGCGATGAAGCCCACTGGGAAGACGATGGTGATGAGCAATCCGAAGATGAGGCCGAAGGTGCTTCCCCGTGTGCCAGCCTTGGTGCCACCCAGCGTCTTGGTACCCCAGATGGGGACCACGTAATCCAATACAAAGATGATGGCGCCGATGATGCCCATCACCACAAGGAACTCTGTCGAATATTCGATTCCTTCGACAAACGAAAGCGCCAATAGGCCTAGGAAGCTGAACGGAGGTCCGGCAATGCCTGGCACAATGGCACCCACTAGCCCGATCAGGACAAGCAGTATGGCAACGATGATCAAAATAACGTTCATAAGCAATGTAAAATGCAAAGATACGATTTTCAAAATTAACACGCCTCATTATCAATAAAATAAAAATTTAAAATTATTTCAATAGAAAAATGTTGACAAATAATATTTTATATGTATTTTTGTAGCACATTTTAAAAACATGAAAAGAATCATATTAATATTATTTATTTACCTATTAATAAATAGGTGTCAAGCCACGGGGCTATTGAAGCCCTTGGGGGGTCGTGCCGCTGCCATGGGAAGGATTGCCGCATGTGAGCAGGGTCTATGGTCTTTGGCGAACAATCCAGCCGGATTGGCTGGTCTTCGAGGATGGCATTGCGGGTTGTACTACGAGAACCAGTGGCTGTTGAAAGAGACCGCCTACAAGAGCGCTGGCGTTACGAGAGCCTTTGACGACATTGGCTGTTTCGGGGTGACGGTAAGCCAGTTTGGCTGGAGCGGACAGAGCGAGAATCTGTTTGGAGTGGCCTACGCACGCAGTTTCGGACCTCATCTGGCAATGGGTTTGCGGGCCGACTGTTGGTGGCTACACCTAGGCGAAGGGTATCCCGACAGATTGGCGCCGTGCTTCATGCTGGGCGCACAATCGCAGATCACCGAGAAACTTATGTTGGGTGCCACCCTATTCAACCCGCTCAACACCCGACTCAAGACCCTCAACGAGGACGCCTTGCCCGTGGTCATGAGAATCGGTTGTGCCTATCGATTCTCTGAAGACTTTGTGGGGCAGTGCGAGGTGGCGAAGGACAGCCAGGCCCACGGCGTCAGTATCGGTAGCGGCTTCGAATACACCCTATTCAATCGTTTTCAGCTAAGGGCTGGGGCACAATACAACCCTAACGTCATCACTTTCGGGGTAGGCTACAACATCAAAGGCCTTCAGATCGACATAGCGGCTCAGATGCATCAGATGCTGGGAGGATCAGTGCAGGTGGGAGGGAGTTGGGGGTGGGGAGATAAAAGATAAAAGATAAAAGATAAAAGTTGGGGATGAGACAATTGGTTTTGATAGGGTTGGTAATTACAATTGGGACTTGTTTTGGGCAGAGCAATGACAGTGTCAGGCCTATTGCGCAAAACGTGGAGTTCCTATACCAACTGCTGTTGGAACAGACCGAGGACCGACTTTCGGAGGCTCTGGAAATCGATGGAGAAGGTGACGAGGAATCGCATGAAGAGCTGATCGACGACTACCTCTATTATCTTGAGAACCCCATCAACGTCAACAGCGAGGAAGCGGCGCATCTGGAGGAGATCGGACTGCTCAGCGCCTTTCAGGTGGAGGCCTTGAGGCAATACCGACGACAGTTCGGCGACCTGATGTTTGCCGAGGAGTTACTGATGCTTGACGGTTTTAGCGAGATGACAGTAGCGGTCATCACACCACTGGTGTATTTCGGGAAAAGTGAGCGCGCCGAGGAACGCGAGAGCGTCACTTTGGCTAAGGCCGTAACCCGAGGTAGGCATCAAGTCACCATGAATTTTGCCCAAAAAATTGGAGGAGAGCCACACGATGACTATCTGGGCGGTCCTCAGAAGCTCCAGTTCAAATACAACTACCATTACCAACAAAAGTTCCGTTTTGGCATCGCCACGGAGAAGGACGCTGGCGAGCCTCGTCTCTTCGACTTCGTGGGGGCGCATGCCTACGCTTCGGACCTCAAGATCAGCAATGCTTTGACGGTCAAAGACCTCGCTTTGGGAGACTACCAACTTAGTTTCGGGCAGGGCCTGACGCTCTGGTCTGCCATGGGTTTTGGCAAGGGCGGCAGTTCCCTTATGAAACGCGCCTCTGGCATCCGGCCAAAGGCTTCCAGCGGTGAGGGCAAATTCTTCCGAGGGGCAGCCTCTACCCTACGTTACCGCGACTTCTACGCCACCGTGTTTTACTCCAACCGTCGTATCGATGCCACCATGGTCGAGGCTGATACCCTTGACGAGCCCGAGTTGGCAAGCGCCCTTCAAGAAAGCGGCTATCATCGAACGTTGAACGAGTTGGCAAAACGCAACACCATCCGCCAGCAGGTGTTTGGGGGTCATCTTTGCTATGCCGGGCCACGGTTTGAGGTGGGTTATACACTCTATCATCTTCGTCTCAGCGTTCCTCTTGAACCCAAGCCCACCAAATACAACCAGTATTATTTCCAAGGCGACCGGCTCACCGACATGGGGATTGACTTCCGCTGGCTCATCGGGAAGACGGCTTTCTTTGGCGAGCTGGCGCGAAGCGACAATGGGGCTTTTGCCGGACTCGTCGGCATGACGATGAAGCCCAAGGGGTACATCAACTTCTGCGTTTTGTACCGCAATTACGACAAACGATACCAAAGCCTATTCAACGGCGCTTTTGGAGAAAGCAGTCGCGGTCAAGGCGAAGAGGGTTTCTATCTCGGCTTGCAATGCGCTCCTGCTCCTGGGTGGGACCTCCTCGCCTACTGCGACTTCTTCCGTTTGACGTGGCTAAGCAGTTCCGTTTACAACCCATCGTGGGGACAGGAATACAGTCTGAAACTCAGCCATCAGATCAGCAGGACCGCCTCCATGCAGCTAAGAATAAAGTCGAAGACCAAAATGAAAAACAGCGCCGACGACCATGCGTTCAGCCACTACCCTATTTTCTATGACAAGCAGTCGCTGAACTTCCAGATTAGCTATGGCGTCACTGAATCGCTGACATTCAGCGACAAGGCTTCCTATTCACATTATCGGAACGACGACGGGGCCAACAGCCGTGGTTACCTGCTTTGTCATGACGTAGCTTACAAGCCGGTGGACAAACCTTACAGCCTGACCTTTCGCTATGCCTTGTATGGCAGTGATGACTATTACAGTCGGATAAGCGTATATGAAAACGACGTGCTGGGAGCATTCTCCATTCCCAACCTCTATGGTCATGGCTCAAGGATCTATTTGTTAGGAAAGCTAAAGTTGTTCGGGAGTTTGAGTCTATACTCCCGAGTGGGGTTCTCCTTACTATCTGAAGAGGTCAAGACCGACCTGAAGGCTGAGGTCATTTGGAAGCCTTGAGTTTAGTCCTGTTTCATCTGCTCGCGCAAACGCTCTATTCTAACCTCAGGTTTGTCCTCCCTCATGGCCTCATAGCATTCGATGGCTTCGGCAAACTGACCTATACACTCAAAAAGGAACCCTTTACGGCCTTTAGGTCGATTGGCGGCCTTGATTTTTCTAGGAAAGGCCTCGCCCGAAAAAGTCTTGTTGGTCGGAGGCATGTTGCGAAGGGCGTTGGGATCGACCTCCCCTGCCAGTCCCATCTGGATGTAGGCCAACTCTTGTATTGAGAAGAGTCTCCGGGCGAACCTCATGTCGTCGTCATTGCCGCAGGGGAAGTCGCCACCGAGACTGTCGTACTGTGACCGTGTTCTTTCAAGGTATTCGTTTTCTCTTTCCACGGCCTCGCCGTAGAAACACTCGTCAACTCTGCTGGTGTCGTAGAAAGTGGCATGGGTGACGAGAAGGGAGCAAGCCTTTTTGACACGTTTGATCATTCTCCTTGCCTTCAACCGAAGATTCCGGTGATTATGCGCTATTTCCTCATATGCAGCAATCCACAGGTTGCATACGTCGTCGGGATATTCCCTATAGCCTCGGCTTAATACTAATTCAGGATCCATAGTTGCTATTCTATACACCCATCAGTTCTTTCAGTTTGCTGGCAAAGCGTTGAATGTCTTCTTCCGTAGTGTCGAAGGCGCACATCCAGCGCACCACGTTGGCGTCTTCGTCCCAGTCGTAAAAGAAGCAGTATTCCTGAAGGGCTTTCCAGACGTTGCGAGGCAACTTGGCGAACACACCGTTGGCTTGGACGGGATAGACGATCTCCACGCCAGGGATGTCTTTCACCGCCTTGTAGAGAAGCTGGGCCATCTTGTTTGAATGCTCGGCATTGCGCCGCCAGAGGTCGTTCTCAAAATAGGCGTCGAACTGGGCGGCGATGAAACGCATCTTCGAGCAAAGCTGCATGGCTTGCTTGCGACGGTATTTGAAGTCGGGACAGATGCTGGGATTAAGTAAAACCACAGCCTCCCCCATCATCAGACCATTCTTGGTGCCACCAAAGGATACGGCATCCACGCCTAGGTCGGTGGTCATCTCCTTGAAGGTGCATCCCAGAGCCACCGCGGCATTGCCCAAACGGGCGCCATCGATATGGACATACATGTTGTACTCGCGGGCCAAGGCCACCAAAGCCTTAATCTCGTCAAGGGTGTAGAGCGTACCGAGTTCAGTAGGCTGAGTGATTGAAATGAGTTTAGGTTGACTGTGATGCTCGAAGCCGAAGCCATGCAGGCGGGTCTTCACCAGCTCGGGGGTCAGCTTACCGTCAGGGGTATCCACTGTCAGCAAACGGCATCCCACAACACGCTGGGGAGCGCCACATTCGTCCACGTTGATATGTGCTGTCTCGGCGCACACTACGGCCTCATGCGAATGCACCATGGCATCGATGCAGAGGGTGTTACACCCCGTGCCGTTGAAGGCGAAGAACACCCTCGCCTGCTCTCCGAACTGTTCACGGAACTTCGCTTCCGTCGCGGCGCAATATTCATCATCACCGTAGGCCAAGGCGTGTTCTTTGTTCACGCGCATGATGGCTTCCAAAACCTCGGGACAAATGCCCGAATGGTTGTCGCTTCCAAATCCTCTTTTCATATCAGTATAGTTTTGTCCGTTTGATGAGATAACTCGTCAGGACTTGATTGTAATCTTTATTAATGTCGGCCTCAACGTAATCGATTTGGTATTGGTAACAGTGTTTCAAGATATCGTCCTTGCGTTGGGCCATGAGCTGACGATAACGCTGTTGCACTTCCATTGGGTTGAGTTTGAGGGTTTCGCCCGTCTCCAAATCGACAAAACGATACGGACGATTCTCGAAGTCGAGGTCTTGTTCCAGACGTCCGTCATAGACATGGAACAGGATGACCTCGTGTTTGTTGTATTTGAGATGTTCCAGTGCCTCGAACAACTTGTTGGTATCGTCGAGGTTGTCGAGCATGTCGGTGAAGATCACCACCAGGCTACGTTTGTGTGTCATCTCGGCGATCTGGTGCAGGCACTGGACGGTGGATGTGGTTTTCTTTTGGTTTTTATCGTAGGTATCGATTAGTTTTTCCAGTTCGGTGTAAATCAACTTGTTGTGTACTGCCGACATTTTGGCTGGTTCGTGGAATGCGATGGTCTCGTCGAAGAGGTCCAGACCGACGGCGTCGCGCTGTCGGCGCATCAATTCCATTAATGAAGCTGCGGCATACACACTAAAGAACAGCTTATTGGGGTGTTCAAAGTCGATTTTGTCCCTCACGGGGAAACACATGCTGGAACTTTTGTCGATGACAATTTGGCAGCGCAGGTTGGTTTCTTCTTCGTAGCGTTTCACGAAGAGTTTCTCGGTGCGGCCATAGAGTTTCCAGTCGATATGACGAATCGGCTCACCCGAGTTGTAGAGTCGGTGTTCGGCGAACTCCACGGAAAACCCATGGAACGGACTCTTGTGGAGGCCTGTGATAAACCCTTCCACAATCTGTCGCGCCAAAAACTCAAGACTCCCAAATTGGGCGAGCCGATTCCTATCGATGCTAAAGTCCAAAGTCTTTATTTGCTATGACGCAGAGCGTCGCTAACCGTTTAGAAGAGCTTCTCGAGCTTTTCCACAAAGACTTTCTTGGGGGCGGCACCGACGTTCTTGTCGACAGGCTGGCCACCTTTGAAGAAGAGCACGGTGGGGATGTTCATGATGCCGAACTTGGCGGCGGTGTCGGGGCACTCCTCCACGTCGCATTTCACGGCGATCATCTTGCCTTCGTATTCCTCGGAGATCTCTTCAACGATGGGTTCCACCTTTTTGCAAGGGCCGCACCAGGTGGCGCCGAAGTCCACCATCACGGGAAGTTCTGATTTCAGGACGACTTCTTCGAAACGGTCGTCAGTCATTTGAATTACTGCCATATTAGTTTTATTTTAATGATTAAAAATATTAATATACATCAAAAATCAGTCCACATCGGCGCGAGCCATGGCATCTTTGTAGTATTTCTGGTTGACGAAGACGTCTTCCTTGTAAGGATTGATGTGGCGTTTCTTGGACACGCAGATGATGTAGCCTAAGGCGACGATATTCACCACCAGTGCGAGAGCGCTGATCACGACCATCATGGTAGGGTTGGCCGCCACGACAGAAGGATCCACTGTAGTACCTACAATACCGTCAACTGCAGCCTGTCCACCGGCAGCATACAGTTTCTCGATGGTGCCGACACCTTCGGGATAGAGTACGGGAAGCGTAGCCCAGCTGAACCACTGACGACCGTCTTTGAAGGTCTCCTGGAAAAGCGGGAACACCTGAGCGAACATGCACCAGATGGCCAGGGTGTTGGCGCGGTTCTGGATCCAGCCACCACGATTCCACAGCAAAGCTGCGACTGTCGGAGCCAACAGCAGGGCGATACCGCAGTACCAGCTGTGCGTAGGCAGGCAGTTATAGGTGTAGGCGAAGTTCCAGATGTCGTAGATGACGATATAGACCCAGGTCATGTCGGCCCAGATCATATCTTTCTTGTCCTTGGAAGCATACACGTTCCACCAAGCGGTCATACAGAAGATGTTGAACAGACCAGCCAAGCCGTTGAAGACATTGTGCCAGCCACCATACTGCCATACGCCTTCAGAGGTGAGCCACCACTTGTTCCATCCCATCACAGCGCTCTCGAAGTCAGAGACGCAAGCGATCAGGATGTTGATACCCACAATGATAAACGGGAAGGGCTTGAACCAATGTTTGGCACCGATGCCCCACTTGTACTTGATCATCATGAAGCCGATACATCCGGCTGTGGCTGCATAGAGCTTGGCATAGTGGAACCAGCCTTGCATGTAGACATGGGTCTGGTTTTCCAGTGCCCACTGCGAACCGTTCCGAACGCCAATCCAAATAGCGAGGAAGTAGGCAGTAAGAGCCACTGGGACTACCAAGAAAGTAAAGATACCGCCGAACTTGGTGCGACGGGCAAACTCGTTCAAAAGGATGAGGCCTGCGAGGACAACGAGCATCATTCCCCACTGAGGCAGCGCATTAGCGCCATAAACTTGGAAAAACATAACTGTATTAATTAAGAATTAAGAATTTTGAATTAAGAATTAAGAGAAAGAGAAACAAGTCAACTTTCAGCCTTCAATTTCAGCCGATGCTCTTTCAGGAGGGCGTAGCCAATCCACACTAAGGTTAAAACCACCGACATAGGTAGGCCAACCGTAAGCATTTCTTTAAGCATGATTTCGGCACCTCCAGCGGATTCCAACGCTGTGAAAAACGGATAGCGCCAGGTGACCTCACCATTGATGATATGATCCACAACGAGCATCACGGAGCCGCCCCAGAGCATCTTTTCCAAAGCCGGGACATGACGTTTCAATGCTGATGCTTCAGGACTTTCAATGGATTTCTGATGTCTTTTGCGGTAAGCCGTCGTAACGATGGCTTGGGTTAAGGGGACGAGGAAGCAACTCATATTGAGAATTAAGAATTAAGAATTTTGAATTAAGAATTATATAATTATACTGTTTATTTCAACTTCATTTCCTTTCAGCAGCCAGGTGTTGTCGCTGTTGCAGTGGGGACAGGTCTTTCCATATTTTACGGTTTCGTATTCTTTTTTGCACGAGTCACACCAAGTGACTGCGGGAATGGTGTTGACTTTCATCTCGCAGCCTTTGAGCATGGGTTCCTTGTCAGCTGCCCAACGCCAGCAATCAGTGAGCAGATGTGGCACCACCGTCGACACCTCTCCGATGTCCATCACCACAGTGGAGACATGCTCCACATGGTTTTCCTCCGCCACTTGCTTGACGTCCTTAATGATATAAAACACAATCCCCAATTCGTGCATGGCGATTACTTTTTGCCGAAGATGATTTTACCAGTGCGTTTGAGCATGTATGGCAAGATGGCGCTGAATTTGTTCTCGGAGACCACCATGTTGCTGGCATCCGGATTGTCGCGATGCAGGTGGATGGCGTCGAAGGCGCATTTCGTGGTGCAGATGCCACAGCCGATGCAGCGGTTCTCGTCGACCACGGAGGCGCCGCAACTCAGGCAGCGAGCCGTCTCCTTGCGCACCTGTTCTTCGGTGAAGGTGAGGTGATACTCGCTGAAGGGATCACGATCGTGAGCGTCGCCTTCGACTTGACGTGAGGTGTTGTCGTACGATTCCACCATGATGTCGTCTTTGTTGAGTTCGATGAAGTCGCGGCGGTTACGACCGATGGTCAGATGGCCATGCTGCACGTAACGGTGCAGGCTCTCGGCAGCCTCATGACCCGCGGCGATGGCGTCGATGGCGAACTTGGGACCCGTGAAGCAGTCGCCGCCAACGAAGATATCTTCCTCGGCAGTCTGATAGGTCAGCTTGTCAGCCACAGGATACACACCACGGACAAACTCCACCTTGGTGTCTTTCAAGAGGTCTTTGAGTATCACCGTCTGACCGATGGCGAAGATCACCAAGTCGGCTTCCAAGGTAATGGTCTCGTTCTCATCGTATTGCGGATTGAAACGTTTTTCAGCGTCATATACAGCGGTACACTTCTTAAACACAATCCCTTTCACCTTTCCGTTTTCCGTTTCCCCAATCACTTCCTTCGGTCCCCATCCCGGGTTGATCACCACGCCGTCCTCACGGGCTTCGCGGCGTTCCTCAAGCGAGGCGGGCATGATGTCTTCGGTTTCGAGCGACAACATGGTGACCTCAGAAGCCCCACTACGTTTAGCCACACGAGCCGCATCGATGGCGACGTTGCCACCACCCACAACGACAACTTTTTTAGTGGAAAGTGGATAGTGGAAAGTGGAAAGATTATTAGGGCCACAATTCATTGCATGCAGGAAATCGATGGCGGTGACGGTGCCTTCGAGAGTCTCTCCGGGGATGCCTGGCAGTCTGCCGCCTTGGCAGCCGATGGCCACGTAGAAGCCCTTATAGCCTTGCTCACGCAGTTGCTGGATGGTGATGTCCTTCCCCACCTCCACGCCGGTGCGGATGTCCACTCCGATCTCACGCATGATGTCGATCTCGGCCTTGAGGACGTCCTTGCCCAGTTTATATGACGGGATGCCGTATTGCAGCATGCCTCCTGGAATCTCCGATTTCTCGAACACCGTGGGTTTATAGCCCATGGTAGCCAAGTAGTACGCGCAACTCAGGCCGGCGGGACCGCCACCGATGATGGCGATCTTCTCTTCCCAATGGTCTTGTACGTTGGAGCAGATGTTCACCTCGGGCAGGAAACGGGTCTCAGCCTTGAGGTCTTGCTCGGCGATGAATTTCTTGACTGCGTCGATGGCGATAGGCTGGTCGATGGTACCACGGGTGCAGGCGTCTTCGCAGCGACGGTTACACACGCGGCCGCACACTGCCGGGAACGGGTTCTCACGTTTGATGAGTTCCAGTGCCTCGGTATATTTTCCTTCGGCGGCTTTCTTCAGGTAACCCTGAACGGCGATATGAGCCGGACACGCAGTCTTGCAGGGTGCCGTACCCGTCGGGTAGCAGTTGATACGGTTCTTGTCGCGATAGTCCTCATCCCATTTGTGCGGACCCCATTTCTTGGCATCGGGCAGTTCCTGTTTGGGATAGGTCTGCTCTCCGTGTTTAGTACAGAGCTTCTGTCCAAGTTTGACGGCACCGGCAGGACAATACTCCACGCAACGGCCACAAGCCACGCAACTCGAAGGTTCAACTCTAGCCACGTAGGCGCTACGTGACAAGTTAGGTGTATTGAATAGTTGGGATGTCCTTAAGGCATTGCAAATCTTTACGTTACAGTTACAGATGGCGAATATTTTCCCTTCGCCGTCGATGTTGGTCACCTGATGCACGAAGCCGTGGTCCTCGGCTTTCTTGAGGATGGCTATGGCCTCATCGTAGGTGATGTAATGGCCGCGGTTTGTCTCCGCCAGGTAGTCGGCCATGTCGCCCACGCCGATACACCAGTCGCGGTAGTCGTCGGCGCAGCCCTCGTCGAGTTTTTTACGTCCGTAGCGGCAGGAGCAGATGCCCACGGCGAGGTGGCCCTCATAGCGTTTGAGCCAGTATGAGATATGCTCGATGTCGGCAGTCTGGTTCTCCATGGAGATGGCTTTTTCCACGGGGATGACGTGCATGCCGATGCCAGCGCCGCCCATGGGGATGCTCGGGGTGATCTTCTCCAGTGGAAGGAAAGTCATCCGCTCAAAGAACATGGCCAACTCAGGATGCTTGTCCATCAGCTCAACGTTCATGTTAGTATATTCTGCAGAGCCTGGGACGAACATCGGGACCCAATAGATACGGTCTTCACGTTTGAAGCTGGTGCCAGGCACGGGGCCGTCCTTGGTATATTTGTCGCCATAGTCGTATTCCAGCATTCCAAAGTAGGCCAGTTTATCCAGCAGTTCGTCGAACGAGGCGTCGTCGGGGGTATAATGTTTCTTGGCATTCCACTCATGGAGGAGTTTGTAGGTACGGTGTTCACGAACCTTCAAAGGCTTGCCCGGAAGCATATCGAGGAGCAGGTCGAGCGAGGCCTCACGGGTCCGGGCATCCATCTCGTCCTCGAAGATGCAGGCCAGTCCCCAGTATTCGGGGCCGTCAGTGGTCATCTTGAGCTTACCAGGGATTCGGTCTGTGACCTTTCTGACGAACTTGATGAGTTTCGGGTTCGGGTTTTTGTCGCCTTTGTGCTTGGGGACAAACTTGGTGGACATTTCGGGCATAACTAAAAAAGTGGAAAGATTAAAGTGGAAAGTGGAAAGTTATTTTTTATAGGCGGTAACCATATTCAACAACCAATTAGCGAAAGCATCGATGCCTTCACCGGTCTTGGCGCTGATGGGAATCACCTGGGCGTTGGGGTTACGCATTTTGATGTTTTGTTTGCAACGTTCCATGTCGAAGTCGAAATAAGGCATCACGTCGATCTTGTTGATCAGCACAAGGTCGCACACCGAGAACATCAATGGGTATTTCAGCGGCTTGTCGTCGCCTTCTGGAACAGAGAGGATCATGGCGTTGGCGGTGCTGCCGGTATCGAATTCGGCGGGACAGACGAGGTTGCCGACGTTTTCGAGAACCACGAGGTCCGGTGATAGATGATCTGTCATGAGTCCGTCAAGACCTTGGCGGGTCATCTCCGCGTCGAGGTGGCACATCCCACCTGTATGGAGTTGGATGGAAGGCACGCCGGTGGCCTCCTTGATCCGGAGGGCATCCACGTCGCTATCGATGTCTGCCTCCATCACGGCGATGCGAATTCTGTCCTTAAGACGGTTAATCGTTTTGACCAAAGTGGTGGTCTTGCCGCTTCCTGGGGCTGACATAAGGTTGAGGAGGAACACACCCCTATCTTTAAGCTCTAGCCGCAATGCATCGGCATCTTTCTCATTGTCAGCGAATACGCTCTTCTTGATTTCTATAACCTTGACTTCGTCCATATTCAAAGATTTGGAAGCATCAAAATTAAGGTTTTTTTTGATGCCGTCCAAATCTTTTTTTAGAAGTAAGAAGAAAGAAGACTTTAATTTACTACCACAGTCTTATTGACCACAGCGTTCCGGGTGACCAGTTGGATGAGGTACATGCCTTGGGGATATTTCATCGGGACAATGCACTCATCTTGCTTCGTTGCAATGGACGTGACCTTTTGTCCCAACTGATTATACACCACCACTTGCTGCAAGCCTTCCGCCTTAACAGTCATTTCGCCTTTCACGGGGTTGGGATAAACCTGAGCCTTGGCGAGGGCCAACTCGGTTAGCTGTGTAGGATTGCCGTATCCGATGAGCGTTTCAGAAGCCGCCTCACAGCCGTCACTATAAATTGCGTTGATGAAGTACTCTGCCGTCAATCCCTCGGTAATGGTGTCAGTGTATTCATATACGTCAGACTCCACAGTAGCGTGAAGCTGTCCATCCCGGAACACCTCAAAATGATCCAATTCACCCGTCGAGCCTTCCAAAGGTGCCGACCACGACAAGGCAATCAAAGAAAGATCTTTGACGATAGGGTATTCCGTAATTTGGAAATCTTCCACTGGGTTACAAGAAACGACGGGGGTCTCCCCTACTGGATTGGCGATCTCAGCGAGGCAGCCGATATTCATCTGGCAGTAGCGTTGCGACATGCCGAAGCTGTTGACCGAAGTGCCGATCACATCATTAGGGGTATGGATATAGGGACTATAGTTTTGATAGTCCTCGAAGGGATAGATGCCCATGTAGCCGTGGTTGTTGAACGAGGTATGGTCGCTGTCGCCTTCGTTGAAGTTGACGTGACGGACGGGCATATCGGGGAAATAGATGTTGGCCACATTCATGTAGTAGGTACCGATAGGCTCCACCGAATTGGGATAGATCAGGTCGATATGGATTTCATCGCCATAGAGGTAGCCGTTCATGTCGTTGTTGAAGTAGCCGATGATGTCCATGCCTTGTTGTTGGCAGCGGCTGGCGTATGCCTCACTACCATAGAGGCCCATCTCCTCGCAGCCGTAGGCGCAATAGACGATGGAGTATTCAAATTCATATTGGCTCATGATTCGAACACTTTCGAGCACGCTGGCCACGCCGGTGGCGTTGTCATCGGCACCGGGAGCCGTACCGCCGCCATACATCGCCTCGTATGAGAACGAGTCGAAGTGGCTGCCGCACACCACGTAGGTGTCGGGATAGAGTGTGCCTCGTTGGATGCCAATCACGTTGGGACCTGCAGCGCCGCTACCCATCCAGGTGTTGGCATTGAAGGCCTGTTGCTCCACCTCAAGTCCGTAGGAGGCCATGCGTCCGGCGATCCAGTCTGAAGCCGCAAAGGCGTTGACAGAGTTCCAGATGCGGCTGCCATAGTCCTGAAGATGCTGAACGGTGGCTTGCAGCGAGTCCATGTTCACCTGATCCATCATCTCACGGATGCGGCTGTCGATCTCGGACACCGTCGGGAAGTCGCGAGTGAGTTGGGGCAATCGAGCCTCTTTGTTGAAGATGGCCACGGCACCGTCGTTTTTGAAAGGCTCTACAGAGCCCTTGTAGACAACAGGTTCCGGGTTATACAACAAGGTGTATATCTCACAGTCTTGGAAGGCGTTCTCATCGATCATCACCATGGTGATGTCGTCGAATCTTTCAGCAGTGGCATACACGTCGGTATTGGTATACAGGTGCACAGTGAGGTTCGGGTCAGCGAAGAGCTTTTCCAGTTCGGCGCGACCGTTGTAGGGAATCCTTACGAAACTCCCGGCCATCATCATGGAGGTGAGCAGGAGCGTGACAATAGTCAGTAATAGTTTTTTCATATCGGTAAGTGTTAATGTAATAACATTTTAGGTGCACAAAGATAGCATAAAATAACAATGCTGTTATTTCAAATCAAAATCGGCATAGGGCAACCCGTCGGCGATGGGCAGCACCTCGTGGGCAGCCACGCCACCGCTATAGGGCGACATGTTACAAGCCAGCTTCATGTTGGAGTCGTAAAGTTGGATGCTGTATGACTGTTTTCCAGGATGTTCTTTGATTAAACGGATGAAGTCGTCAACCGCCTCGGCGTTCATCTGGGCCACATCAAGTTTAAACATCACCTTCTTGCCCGTGTTCTCGAGCAACGAATCCAGCAGCCTCACGTCGCTCAGCCGGAACTCAAGGTCTTTGGGCACGGCATCGGGTTCCCCACCTTGTTTCCAATAAGGCGCCGAAAGTGTTCCTATCAGCAGGACAAACTGTCCTTCTTCGAGAAGGCCTTTCTGTTTTGCGTAGTTTTCGCTGAACAGGCTGAACGAGAAGGCTCCTGTCTTGTCCTCGATGGTGAACTTGCCGTAAGGTGTGTTTTTCTTCGACATCAGGTGTTCCGCCTTGGTGATCTGTCCGCCTAGCCGCGCCGAAAAACCATTGTATTTCTCTGGGTTGGTCATGGCGGTCTTCATGGCTTCCACGGTGGTGTTCGAGAAGAACTTCAGCGGGATCTTGAACGAGTCCATGGGATGTGAGCTGATGTAGAAGCCTATGCTTTCGAGTTCCATCTGGAGTTCTTTGAGTTTCGACCAGCGTTCGCATTCGGGCATAGGCAGAGTAAGTGCTTCCGAGGAGCTGCCCGCATCGCCCATCCCGAAGAGGTCCATCTGCGCGGAGTTCTTACGTTCGTTGTAGGAGGCCACCATGCGGAGGGCGCGTTCGCTGAAGGGCACCGAGTCGTTCATGGGCATGTAGAACAGCATGGCGCGGTGGAAGTTGGGGAACGAGTCGAAGCATCCAGCGGTATCCATGCTCTCCAACGCCCTGCGGTTGAGGCCTTTGTCGGCGCAACGCAGCAGGAAGTCGGTGAGGTCCTTGAACTTGCCACCGTTGGTACGTTCCTCGATGATGCCCGAGATGGCTGCTTCACCCACGTTACGGATGCCGCCCATGCCGAAGCGGATCTGTCCCTTGTCGTTGACGGAGAACTCGTATTCCGACTCGTTGACGTCGGGACCGAGCACCTCGAGATGCATGCGTTTGCACTCCTCCATCATGAAGGTCACTTGCTTGATGTCGCCCAACTCGTTGTTGAGCACCGCCGCCATGAACTCGGCAGGGTAATGAGCTTTGAGGTAAGCCGTCTGGTACGACACCCAGCTGTAGCAGGCGGCATGCGACTTGTTGAAGGCGTACGAGGCGAACTTCTTCCACTCTTCCCAAATCTTCTCCAAACGTTTCTTCACCTCATCCTCAGGCAGTCCTTCGGTCTTGGTGAGTTTCTCCACACCTTGTTTCATGAACTTGCCGTAGAGTTCCTCCATCTTAGCCAACTGCTTCTTACCCATAGCCTTACGAAGGGTATCCGACTCACCTCTGGTGAAGTCGGCCAGCTCACGCGAGAGCAGCATCACCTGCTCCTGATACACGCAGATGCCGTAGGTGTCCTTGAGGTATTTCTCCATGCAGGCGAAGTCGTACTTGATCTCCTGCCGACCCTGTTTACGTGCGATGAAGTCAGGGATGTTGTCCATCGGGCCAGGACGGTAAAGGGCGTTCATTGCGATGATGTCGCCGATGACCGAGGGTTGCAGTTCGCGGAGGTATTTCTGCATGCCGGGCGATTCGAACTGGAATGTTCCGATGGTGTTGCCGGCAGAATAGAGTGCGTAGGTCAACTGGTCGTCGATGGGAATATGGTCGATATCGATATCGATGCCGCGGGTTTTCTTGATGTTCTTGAGGGCGTCTTTGATAAGTGTCAAGGTCTTCAGTCCCAAGAAGTCCATTTTGATAAGACCCACGGTCTCGATGACATGTCCGTCATACTGTGTGACCACTACATCTTCGTTGGTCTCCTTATCCTTGATGGTAGCCACGGGAGCCACGTCGGTAAGGTCGGAGGCGCCGATGATGACGCCGCAGGCGTGGATGCCGATTTGTCGGTTGGTATCCTCCAGTTCCTGTGCATACGTCAGCATGGTGGAGATGTTCTCGTCGTCACCTTGAAGAAGCTTTCTTAATTCTTCTATATATTTATAGCAGTTTTTAAGATTTACCGCAGGCATTTTTGCAGGCACTTTTCCTTCGACTTCTTTCACGGTTGCCTCGTCGAAGTTACGGTCGGGGATGAAGCTCTTGATGCGTGCGACTTCGGAGAGGGGCACTTTTTGGACGCGGCCCACGTCTTGGATGGCAGATTTGGCTGCCATGGTGCCGTAGGTGATAATGTGGGCCACTTTTTCCTTACCGTATTTCTTGGTGATCCAGTCGAGCACGCGGCCACGACCGTCGTCGTCGAAGTCCACGTCGATATCGGGCAGTGAGATACGGTCGGGGTTGAGGAAACGCTCGAACAGGAGGTCATATTTAAGTGGGTCGAGGTCGGTGATTTTCAGACAGTAAGCCACCACTGAGCCGGCGGCGGAGCCACGTCCCGGGCCGACGCTCACGCCTAGTTCCTCGCGTGCGGCGCGTATGTAGTCGCTCACGATGAGGAAGTAGCCTGGGAAGCCCATGGTCTTCATCACATGGAGTTCGAAGATGATGCGTTCTTTCTGTTCGTCGGTGAGCGTATCGCCGTAGCGCATCTTTGCGCCATCCCATGTCAGTTTGGCCAGGTAATCCGCTTCGAGTTTGATACGGTAGAGGCGGTCATATCCGCCCAGTTTCTTGATTTTCTTCTCCCCTTCCTCGCGGCTCATGATCTCATTGCCATGCTCATCGCGGGTGAATTCGTTGAAGAGGTCTTCTTCGGTATATTTCTGGCGGTAGGTCTCCACGGTGCCGAATTCTTCGGGGATGGGAAACTCTGGCATGATCGGGTCGGAGTCGATGCTATAGGCTTCCACCTTATCCACGATTTCCTGGGTGTTCTCGAGTGCTTCGGGGATGTCGCTGAAGATGGCGCCCATCTCGGCAGGGGTTTTAAGCCATTCCTGCTTGGTATAATGCATACGGGTGGGGTCGTCGAGGTCTTTTCCTGTGCTGAGGCAGATGAGTCGGTCGTGTGCTTCGGCGTGTTCTTCTTCCACGAAGTGCACATCGTTGGTGGCGATGACTTTGGTGTTGGTCTTACGTGCCAGGTCGATGAGCACCTTATTCACTTCTTTTTGGCGTTCATACACCTGGGTATCGCCGCCAGGCTTGTCGGTCTTATGGCGTTGCAGCTCGATATAGTAGTCATCGCCAAAGAGGTTTTTGAACCACATGACGGTCTGTCCGGCGCCCACCATGTCGCCATTCATAATCTTTTGGGGCAGTTCGCCGCCGAGGCATGCCGAGCAGCAGATGAGGCCTTCGTGGTATTTCTCAAGGAGGCTATGGTCGATACGCGGGTTGTAGTAGAATCCATCGGTATAGGCGATGGAGCTGAGTTTGCAGAGGCTGTGGTAGCCCTGTTTGTTCTTTGCCAGCAGGATGAGGTGCCATCCACGGTCTTGGCGGCCGTCGCGTTTCTCGATGCTCACTGGGGCGCAGTAGGTCTCGATACCGAAAATAGGCTTGAAGAACTGTGTCTTCAGCTTCTCTATTTCCTGTTGTGCCTGTTGTTTTTCCTCTTCTGTCGCCTCTTCTTTTTTCAGTATGGCTTCCTGTTCTTTGATTTTGTCTTTGGTCTTCCCGTTCACTTTGTTGACATAGTCGGCGAATTCCTTGATGCCGAACATGTTGCCGTGGTCGGTTAGGGCGATGGAGTACATCCCGTTTTTGATGCATTTGTCCACCAGGTCGGGCACTTTCGACATGCCGTCGAGGATGGAGTAATGTGAGTGGACGTGGAGGTGGGTGAAGTGTTGTGGCACATAGTCGCCATGTTCGCGTTGTTCTTCGAGTCGAGCCTCTTCCGCTTCGTTTTCGTCGAAGTTGCTGGTGATGACGATGTCGGCCGGTTGTATCTTGTCGGGGTTGGCCTCGCGGAATTCGGTGAAGAACTGTTCGCTTTCAGGCATCTCGTTACGTCCGATTTGACCGATGCGGATGAGTTCGAGGAACACTCTTGCGGTGGCTTGCACGTCGGCAGAGGCGTTGTGTGCGGAATCGAACTTGGAGCCGAAGAGTATCTCGTGGATCTCATTCAGTTTGGGCAGTTTGAACTTCCCTCCCTTGCCTCCTGGCAGTTGGCAGAACTCGGCGGTCTTCTCGGTGCAGGTGTCGATGCGAGGCCATGCCAGCAGCGGGTTGGAGCCACGGTTTCTGAGGAACTCGCAGCCCACGACGCAGAGGTCGAAGTCGATGTTATGGCCCACGAAGTATTTGGCTTTCTCGGCTGATTTCAGGAAGGTGTCGAGCACTTCTTGCAGCGGCAGGCCGTATTTGCTGGCGTGTTCGGTGGAGATGCCATGAACCATTTGGGCGTCGATGGGGATGATGAACCCTTCGGGTTTGACCAGCAGGTTATGGTTTTCCACGAGTTGGCCTTTGTCGTCGTGGAGTTGCCAAGCCAGTTGCACCAGTCGCGGCCAGTTGTCGAAGTCGGTGAGTGGTGCGTTATATTGTTTCGGGAGACCCGTGGTCTCGGTATCGAAGACGAGGAACATTTATATTTAATTAAGAATTAAGAATTTAGAATTAAGAGGACAGAAGTTTGGAGGCTTCGTTTTCAGTTTTCAAAGATAGAAAGATTTTAGGGATGGCGCAAGGATGGGGATGAAAAAAAAATCATAAGCCGTCAGAACCCAGTTCTTGTCGGCTATTATTATAATATCTCCCTAGCAATCCATGCGCAGGCCTCGGCATCGGCGAGAGCGTGGTGGTGATTGACCAGATGATAGCCGCAAGCCTCGGCGACGGTGTGAAGTTGATGATTGGGCAGTTGATTGCCAAAGTGACGGCGAGAGGCCCTGCATGTGCAGTATAACTGATAATCTGGATACTCCATCTGATAGCAGCGCATCACGGCTTTGAGACAGCCCTCGTCGAAGGGGCTGTTGTGGGCCACCAAAGGCAAGCCTTCAATCAAAGGCTCGATCTTTTCCCAGACGTAAGGAAAAACTGGCGCGTCCTCGGTATCCTCCTGAGTGATGCCATGAACCCTGGTATTCCAATAGAGGTAATAGTTTGGTTCTGGTTGAATCAACGAATAGAACGAATCCACGAACTCGTTGTTTTTTACGATGACCACGCCGACGCTGCACACGCTGGTGGGTTGGTTATTGGCGGTCTCGAAATCGATGGCGGCGAAGTCCTTCATTTTTTCTCCATTGTTTTGATCCAAGCCTCGATTTCTTTCACCCGTTGGGCATATTTCTCCATCTGGCCTTCGATGAAGTCATCGCTATATTTGCGGTCGCAGAAGCCGTTGCCACGAGCCACGTAGTCATCATCTTCAAGGGAACTGTAAACCTCTTCATAATTGTCCAGATATTGCTGGTTATCCGCCAAAAGCCGACGCAGGTCGTCGAGGTCTGCTTCGATGGTTTCGCCCGTGCTGAAGGTATAGTGATTTTTCATGATTCCATTGCCAAAACAGAAGCAGTCTCCCGATGCGCCCGTTGCCATAATCCATTATCGGCAAGTTTTCCTTCAAATTCCGCTGCAAAGATAGTGATTTTTGCCGATATCGGCAAGATTTTGTGTTGAAATCACTTTTTGTAGTGGTTCCACATCTGCTTGACCTTACTGGCGATTTCTTGGCGCAGCCACAGCGGTTCCAGCACCTCAAGCGCCTCGCCATTCCAAAGAAGTTCCTGTTGGAAGTCGAAAGTTGGCCTGACTTGCAGGGTGAAGATGCTGTAATCATCATTGCGCTCCACTTCTTCTTGCGAGGTGTGTAGCGGCAAGGAGCGCAAATAGTTGGCTTGGTCGGCGTTCACTTTCAGCTTCACAGTCTCGATGGGGCATTCTTCGTTGCGAATGATCCCGAAACAGCCTTTGAAATAGTTTTCTGGGTTGAATTTCTTGGGGTATTTGAAGGTCTCCTCCGACAGTTGGGCTTCCTGTACGCGGTCCAAGGAATAGATGCGGATTTTGTCTTCATAGACGCTATTACCCACCATGTACCACCGCTGCCGGAACAGCTTCACGCAATAGGGCGCCACGGGAAAGGTGTGCTCGTTTTCGCTCCAAAAGCCTTTATAGGTGATTTCCAGCAACCGGTTTTTCTTCATCGCTTCCATGACCGTGGCGAGGAAATCCTGACCCGATGGGACGCTCTCCAACAGGATGCGGTCGCTGAGAGCTTTGTTTTCCAACAGCGTGTTGTTGACCGACATGGTGCTGAGCAACCAGCGTTGCAGGCCGTCGTCCTCAAGCACCTCGCGGTTCTCGATGTAATAGCGGTCGCCGTCGCTCTTGTCGCACATAATGACGAGGCCGAACATATCTTCAACCGCGTTCTTCCAGGTGTGGAACGTGCGGCGCGGAATCTCTTCACCCTCGCTTAGCTCGGTTTCCGTCCACTTGCGGTTGATTTCCTTCAGGGTGATTTTCTTGGCGTGATAGAGGGTTTCTACGAGCCAGACGTATTTGTTGATTTGGTTTTTGGACATGATGTTTACGTTTTGACGAGGCAAAGATATAAAAAGCCTGTGCCGAATTGAAGCACAGGCTAAAACAAATCCTTCAATTTGGAGAAAAATAAATCGTTACTGCTACTTTTATTATTGTTATTGTTATTGCTATCGTTTTCATCCTCAACGGGAGTCGCGTCAAAACCCATCTGTTTCAACTCTCTCATTATTTTATATACCAGGCTGTGCTCAACCCCGATGATGTTCATCATGATATGATTTGTTTGACCCAATCAAGAATTTCCGGAGTGGCATCCATCACGAATTCCTGTCCACGGCCTGCGGATTTAAAACAACCATTGCGCCAAGGACTAGGGTTGTAGGTGATCTCAACTTTTTTGAAATAGTCAGGCAAATCCCAATAGCAACGGGACATACCTGGCTTGGTTAACACTCTGTCATTACGATAACCTAAGACATCGCAGCCTTTATGAGTGGGAAGGAAGGAAAGATTGTTTGTGGGAAGATAGATTGCGTTGCTATGGTCGGCCCATGCATCAGGACGATCGGCGTGGGGATGATCCTTTAACCACAGGGGAACGTCGGACTGATTTTCGATGATGCTGCCAATCTCCATGTAACCATATATGGCATGAATGTCTGCGGCGTCTTTTTTGTAAACCAAGTGATCGTCTTTCATCTCGGTCTGTCTGAACCAGCCAAAGAATAGAAACAGGTCACCAAAGGAAACACCTTGGTTGCGAAGGTGCTTTAAAGCAGTATCTGTTTGGCCAAAAGCAGGTTGCCATCCTTTTTCCCTATCCCTAACGTCTTTTCTTAAATCGGGGTCGAGGTGGCACATGCTGTCGGCTTTCAGCTTTGTATTGGGTTTCAAAGAGCGGATGATGTCAAAGTAGTTTTGGCCGTTCCAAACAAGAGAACCATACGGATTGTTTCCTTTCTTTTTGTCGGGGATGGGAAGCGACAGCAGTGTCCCATCGGGCAAGATGGGATTAGGCTGGCCACCATTGGCCGAATCGAAACCTTTTCTGCTTAATATGATTTTCATTTTTTCTTTGGGTTACGTCACTTTGTGTAGTGCTCCTTGACGAAGTCTATAATTTCCTTCCCTTTATCAAAGGGGAATCTTTTCCATCTATGAACAACACCTTTTTTTTCAATTGGAATAGCATTCTCTACACCAAAATAGTAAAATTCTTCGCAAACAAGAACATGCTCTCCGCTTATGTCTCGTCCCTTTTCTTTTTCACCGTGATGTGGATTTTCATGTTGTTTAAATCCAAATGTATCATTGGCATCTGGTTCATAAATGTTGTCACCACAGAATGCTATGTCGTCACTTTTTGTTATTAAAACATTTCCGCAACTTTTGAAACATCCTTTTCCAACTTCTATCAACTTCTCAGGTTGTCTTTTTAAAGGATATTGTTCCCAATAATCTTTAAAACCAAGAACTTTTGAAACTTTTGCCAAATAGATTAGTTTCTGGTTGCTATCAGTAAAGGAATGTTTATTATAGTCTTTGTCGTAAACCTCATTGGACGTCCATCCTGAAATCCAATATCCTTCTTTTGTGTATTTCCGAATGCAAGGTTTGCAAGTTGCCAAGGTCAGCACTCCATGATAGGGATTGGGAGCAAATCCTGTATCATGTGTCATTTTATAGCCATAAAGAATCGTTTTTTCTTCCATAATGTCAGTCTGATTTGAATCAAAATACAAATAATTGCAAAGATACATTATTTTTCTCTCACCACCAACTATCCCCAATCCAAATATGAGCTCTTTCCCTAATCTCCTCAATGCTTTCGTCGGGATGCGTTTGGCGATGCTCCTGTTCTATGGCAGAGAGTATTCCTTCGGCATCCAAATTCCTAGTGTCAAGAACGCTGAAAGAGACTTGCCTTGAGGTGTATTTGTCGTACCTGAAATCTACGCCGATGCTCACTTTCAGCATCTCGGAAAGCAGTTTTACCACTTCTTCTTTTTCGAGTTTAAACAGACGAAGCTTGAGATTATCGACACGCTTGTTTGTAAGAGATTCAAGATAACGCTCTATACAATGCTGAATCGTCACACGGCAGGTGTATTCCCGCCCCTCTGCATAAAGGGCAATCACATGGTTTAGGTCGCCGCCTCTTTGCACGAATGACCCTAATCGCACAAGTTTGTCTTCCATTTTTGAACACATTTCCCATTCGCCTGAAATGTTGTCCCAATACTCGCGGTTGGCCAGGATTTGTTCGTATTTCTCTAAAGGGACGCTCCCATAATAATCGTTCATTGCATTT
Organism: uncultured Bacteroidia bacterium; assembly: GCA_902801465.1. Lineage (GTDB taxonomy): Bacteria > Bacteroidota > Bacteroidia > Bacteroidales > F082 > Limimorpha. Next base: position 30,473 of record CADCIH010000011.1, read on the forward strand.
GGGTTTTATTGTTTCTTCGCTGCAAAGAAAACAAAAGCCTGTGCCGAATTGAAGCACAAGCTGTTTTTTTCAAAAAAATTATCTCAAAATATAATTCATATCAAGATGCTGTCGGTTTTCTGGACAGATCGATGATACAAATTTTGAACTATGAAACACGCTGAAGAAACGGAACAACTATTCCAAAAAGTAATTGATGACACCCCGCCGGCAATCAAGCAGCAAGTGGAGTGGTCGTATGACATTGCAGACTACATTGACGCCTCACTTCAACAAAGGGGTATGTCACAAAAAGAATTCGCCAAACTCGTCGGAACGTCCGAAGCGGCAGTATCGCACTGGGTTGGCGGAGGGCACAACTTTACGCTTTCAACACTGGCAAAGATATCGGCCGCCGTTCCTGTTCCAATTCACGGTGCAGAACCTTAAAAAACAATACCCGGCAGTTTGATTGCTCAGGGACTGTCGGGACTTAACGATGCAAATATACAAAAGTTTTTATTACTGTCAATGGGTTTTCATTATTTGCAACCACTCCTTTTTCAAATGAAGGCGACAAGACAAGCAAGCATTACAAAGCGACAATCCTTACCATGGCCGCATCAAAGGTTTTGCTGTGCTTCATTACGGAACTCAACTTTGATTTCATAATAAAAATCACAACAATAGATGAAGTCAGTTATGGCAAAATCGGTGTGGTCGAACAGGTTGTGGAAGTGGGTTGATGATGTTTTTCCCGACCTGAAGAAGACTACGCTCTTCGGTGTAGTCGTGGTCTTTGCTCCAAAGCCCTTCAAACGACATGATGATTTGGTCTTCAAGCATCTTTATGGCATCGTCTTGCAATAAGTCTTTGATGTTCATAGTGCTTTGTTTTGAGATTCGCTGCAAAGAAAACAAAAGCCTGTGCCGAATTGAAGCACAGGATAGAAAAAGATTTCTTTATTTGAAAAATCAGGCTATTGGATCCCCGCAAAACTCCTTCCGTTTACAAGCCTTGCAGTGCTTCCCAATCCAAACATCATCAAATTGGTTCATGGCCTGCTCGACCAGTTCGGGATTGTCGGTGAGGATGCCCGCTTCGAAGTTGCGCGTACCCTCGCCTTTCATGCCGATGCCTGCACCTGTGAGGTTGGCGCTGCCAATATAGGCCACTTGGCCATCGAAGACCAAAATTTTGAAATGCACCCTCGGACAAAGCACCCTCTCCAAGCCTTCAAACAAGGCAGGGTATTTGTCGAAGTCTTCACGGAACGCGGGACCAGGCTCCTTGGCATGAATGAGTCTTATCTCGACTCCTTTTTTGATGAGTTGTGCCAAGAGGGCCAAGAAGGGTTTCGTTTGAGAGCCCACCTTGACATACAGGTCTTTGATGTCGGCGGTGCCAATCCAAAGGCTACGTTTGACAGAGGCCACCCTGCTTAATACCTTGTCGTAATGGTCGCTGCCAAAGATAAAGTGTGTTGCCATTCAAATTGTTTTTTAATAAATCATCATTAACAACTCCGAAGGTGTCACTACAATTGGACTTTGAGGGAAATGTTTCAGATTACCAGTAACCACTAAAGCTCCTTCTTTTGAAAGAGCAACTTCGTAAAAAACCAAATCGGACAAGTCCACCAATGTTTCTTTGCTTTCGGTTCTATCCATAAGCATACCTAGTTTTATGATCGTTCCGATCATGGAGGACACATCCCTATCCAACAGGTCGAATTTGGCACGATGCAAAACGTCATCGTATTCAGCCAAAATCTCCTCATTGTACAAAGGAACTATCTTCCCCAACGAAATCGCTTCAACAACTTTAACCGTAGCGGCATTAGGATTATGCGACACCATTGCCGACACAATCACATTGGTATCAAAAACAACGTACAACATCACCTCGCCGCTCTTGCCTTCTGAATCTCTTCGTCAATCTCTTCCATCGTCAACTCTGGGGTTTCACCATTCTCAGCACGCTCACGCATCACCTTGAAGGCAGCATAGCTTTGTTCCAGAACCGAAGCTCTCTCGGATTTGATTTCAAAAGGTATTTTCCCGCATTGAACCACTGCCTTGGCAAATACATTCATAGCGGTGTTGGCACTCATGCCAAATTCCGCACATAACGAATCGAAACGTTGCTTTAGCAACGAATCCATCCTCACTGTCATAGATACTTGAGCCATAGTAACTGATTTTTGACCAGTGCAAAGATACATTTTTTCAATCATAATGCAATAAATTTAATTTAAATTGACGTAAAATTGTTTTAATAGAACAAAAATAACTCTCATTGGCTACTCCTCTTTTTCAAACTGACACAAGTACTTCTCAACATATTTTTCAGTTCCTCTGATTAATCAAGTTTACCACCACCTTTACCATCACATCCTTCTCCTCGGGTTTGCTCTCAGCGATCATCAAGGTCAAGGCAACCAAGGTGTTGTCGGCAATACGTTTGCTGCCGTCCTCGCGGTAGAGGATGCCGTTGTTGTTGAGAAACCACAGGAACAGCGTTGCGGCAATGCGTTTGTTACCGTCGCTGAACGAATGGTTCTTAGTGACGAGATACAACATCATGGCTGCTTTTTCTTCTACGCTGGGATAAAGATCATTGCCGTCAAACGTCTGATAGATTTGACCTATGCTGCTTTTAAAGGAATTGTCTTTCTCGTTACCAAACAACGAACTACCTCCAAACTTTTTTCGCAAAGCAGCAATAGCCTGCATGGCGTTGTCGTAGGTCGCTTGGAACTTCTCCTCCTGCGTTGTCTCTTTCACGCCCAAACGTTGATAGTCGTAATCATCAAGCGTGTCGAGAGCGTAAGTGTAATCCACAACAATGTCAAACAAGGCTTGGTTCTCGTCGGTTTTCAATAAAGGTTGGTTTTGGATGGTCCTACCCAACATTTGAACTAGCTGACGGAGTTCTCCTATCTGTCTTTTCCGGATCTTTTCATTGACGACATAACCTTTCAACAAATAAGCTTTCAACACCTTATTTGCCCATTGGCGGAATTGGACACCTCGTTGGCTCTTGACACGATAACCCACAGATATAATGACATCAAGGTTATAGAAAGGAACCGGTTTCTTCACTCCATTAACGTGTAAAAAATGCACGTTATTCTCACGCGACAATTCTCCTTCCTTAAACACGTTAATGATGTGTCTTCTGATATTTGACTCCTCCCTTTCAAATAACACGGACATTTGGTCTGTTGTCAGCCAAACGTTTTCATTTTCCAAACGGACCTCAATCGAAGTCTGACCATTTTCACTCTGATAAATAACAATTTGGTTTTCCATAATAAACTTTTTAAAAGGTTTTATAACAAACATTTCTGTTGTTATGTAGCTTGTATTATGGAAATGTTTCATTCAAAATGAAAATAATTTTTTGCAAAGCATTCCCCGCTTTTCATTATGTTTGCATTTTCAATTGATTACCCATGACACTCGAAGAAGCCATCCGCACCCGACACAGCGTGCGGCAATACCTCGAAAAGCCCATTGAGGCAGAAAAGATTCAACAACTGCAAGACCTCATCGAGGAATGCAACCGCAAAGGAGGCCTTCACATCCAATTGGTCACCAATGAACCGAAGGCTTTCGCCAGCGGCATCGCCCATTACAGCAAATTCCGCGGCGTGAGCAATTACATCGCCATGATCGGCAAGAAAGGCGACGACATCAATCTCGGCTATTACGGCGAAAAAGTGGTGCTACTGGCCCAATGCCTCGGACTGAACACCTGTTGGGTGGCGATGTCGTTTAGCAAACAACCTGACCAATACCAAGTACTTCCCGACGAAAAGCTGGTTTGCGTGGTGTCGCTCGGCTATGGAGAAAACCAAGGAAGGCAACATCCTCAAAGGAAAACGATTGCCGATGTAACGGAAGATAAGCGTTCAACAGAAAAAGGACTTCCTCTCCCCGACTGGTTCACCCGCGGCATGGAGGCTGCCTTGCTGGCGCCCACGGCCATCAACCAGCAGAAGTTCGTTTTCATTCTCCACAACGACAACAAAGTAGAAGCCCACACCCGTTTTACCCTGCTCAACGGTTACGCCCCCATCGACCTCGGTATCGCCAAATGCCATTTCGAAATCGGCGCCGGAAAGAAAAACTTTGAATGGCTTTAAGCACCGAATGGGTTTTTCATTCACCTCTCTTTCACCCGAAACGTCTGGATGACCACGGAGGTAACAATAAGCACAATGCCAAGCCAAAACGACCAGTTGAGCTCTTGCAATTCATTGAAGATGAGGGCCGCAAAAGCAATGCTGTAAACGGGTTCCAAATTGTAAACGAGGTTTACCGTGAAAGCGGAGACCCGACGGAACGCATGCAATTGCAAGAGGAACGGTAACACTGTAAAGACAGAGCCCAAGAGTACCAACCAAGCGGCATCCGCCTTGCTCGGAAGAACAGCGGCCCCCGGCATCAGTTTAAGGAAAAGAGGGATGCACAGAGTCAGGAAAAAAAAGCCTCCAACAAGCTCGTAAAGCAACATGGTGGCACTGTCCTCCCCAACCTTTTCAGCTGTCTTGATATGCGTCAGCGCAAAGACCGCGTATGCCAGAGAGCAAAGCAGGCCCAGAGCGATACCGAGCCTGTAACGCACATCCAGACTGAAGATGAGCATCACACCGACAATGGAGATGAAACTGATCAAGAATTCCTTCCACGAGGCTTCCTTGCGGTTGAAAAACACATTCAAAAGGGCGGTGAAAAAACTGGTGGTGGCAATGCAGGCAACCCCGACCGAGACATTTGACGCCTGGATGCTGGCATAAAACGCCACCCAATGAGTAGCCAAGATACAACCACAAGCGAAGATACGGAGCAACTTCTTCCCCTTGGGGACATGAAACCTATGCATGATAAGCAGCGCCAAGGCCAACGTAACGATGCTGATAAACATGCGATACCACACCAACGGCAACCCACTCAGCGAGATCAAACGACCGAAGATACCTGTCCACCCAGCCAGGAAAACAGCCAGATGCAACAGAATCAAGGTATGGACCTTCTTTTCTTCTCGCTTTAGCATAGGTGATTTTTGCGCAAAAATAGCAAAACTATCCTTTTTATTTCTATTTTTGCTTTCGGAAGATGAAATTCAACTATTAACACTTAATAGTTAACAAAGACACATGCCGAAAGACAAAATCAACAAAACCAACGCGTGCCGGCTCCTGGACCAAAAGAAAATCCAGTATGAGCTGATTCCCTACGAGGTGGACGAGAACGACCTCGGGGCGCAACATATCGCCGACCAACTGGGCGAGGATATCGACCAAGTGTTCAAGACGCTGGTGCTGAAAGGGGACAAAACGGGGTATTTCGTCTGTGTCATCCCGGGCAACGAGGAAGTGGATCTGAAAAAGACCGCCAAAGTCACGGGCAACAAGAGCTGTGACCTCATCCCCATGAAGGAACTGCTGCCCCTCACGGGTTACATCCGCGGGGGATGCTCACCCATTGGCATGAAAAAGCCCTTCCCTACTTTCATCCATGAGACCTGCGAGTTGTTTGACATCATTTACGTCAGCGCTGGCGTGCGTGGACTACAATTCAAGATCAACCCACAAGACCTTATCAAAGCGGCAGAGATGACCGTGGCCGACTTATGTCCATGAAGCATAAAGCAATCCTAATCGTCCTACTATTGGCATTCGCCGCCTGCAAACATGCCCCAACAGCAGAATGGATTGAAGGGCCCACCGAATCCGACGGAAGGGCCTTCCAGACCTTGATACTCCACAACGTGCCTGAAGGCTCACGCGTATGGTTCCAAGAGCTCTTCGACGGGAAGACCATCGTGGAAGGTCCCGAAATGAATCATTATCAAGGCACCTCTTGGTATATCGACATTCCCCACCCCGGCAACGTCACGCTGAAATACTACGGTCGCCCCCTGCCCCGCCAACGTTGGGCACCCGAGGCCTTCATCCTGCAACAAAAAGGCAAACCCGACTTGCCTCTGGAAACAACCTACCACTTCTTGGAACTACCGCCTCAAAACCCCACACATGAAGTCTGCACTTACGAGGTCCAACCCGCCGATATTATCCCACAAATCAAGCACATCCAATACGGCTCCGAGCCGATGGTACCCACCGACAATCATCCCCATGGCTGGTACCGTATCGACATCGATGCCGACGGCAACCCCACCATCGAAGCCGATGACGAAGACGGTGCCTTCTATGCCCAAGTCACACTAGGAAAACTGGCGAAGCCGCTGCAACCCATGACCCTGGAGGACTGGCCCGACCACAGCTACCGAGGATTCATGCTCGACGTGGCTCGTGACTTCCGGTCTGTCGACGAGGTGCTCCAAATCATCGACCTCATGGCCTCATGGAAGATGAACACCCTGCATTTCCATATCGCCGATGATGAATCGTGGTGCCTGGAGATCAAAGAGTTGCCTGAACTCACCGAATTCAGTGGCCGTCACGCCCTGCCCGACTGGGACCTCAAAGAAGCCCAAGCCTTGAAACCCACCATCAACGGCCGCATCGGCAACGTCACTTTTTACACGGCCGAAGAATACCAGCAAATCATACAATATGCTTGGGATCGGCGCATCCAGGTGATTCCCGAGTTCGACACCCCAGGCCATTCCCGTGCCTCCATCAAAGCAATGCAAGCCTACGAACGACGCACAGGCGACAGCAGCTTCCGACTGCAAGACCCTGCCGACACCTCGCATTACTGGTCGGCACAAGACTTCACCGACAATGTGCTCAGCGTGGACCTGCCCAGCGTTTACCGTTTTTACAACGTGGTATTCGATGAAGTCATCCGGCTGCATCACGAAGCCAATGTACCTTTGCCTGCCATTCATATCGGAGGCGATGAGGTGCCTAACGGGGCTTGGGCAGGCAAAGACCGACATGAGATGAAAGAACTGTTCATTAATGGCATGTTAGACCTCGCCGAACAAAAAGACATCCGCCTGGCTGGTTGGGAAGACATCGCCCGAGGCCTGGAACCAGAAACCGAAGCGCGTCTCAAACGCTCGCTTTACTTCATCAACGTGTGGAACACCAAAGGCATCGAGGGCTTCCCCGTGGTGCTCTCCCCTGCAGCATACACCTACCTCGACCTTGCCTATAGCGACCACCCGAGCGAGATCGGCCTACATTGGGCAGGTTATGTGGATGAACGCAAGACCTTCGAACTACAACCTAAAGACTATGAAGGAGATATCATCGGAGTGGAAGCAGCACTATGGTCATCGCAACTCCGAAGTTTCGACGATGTCACCTACCAAATGCTGCCCAAAGCCCTTGGCGTGGCCGAACGAGGTTGGAATAACAGCACCAGCGATTTCAACAAATTTTACAGCATCATCGTCAACCGAGAGATGCCGGTTTGGGAGGAAAAAGGGTTTTCCATTAAAGGACCCACTAAGTGATTAACACCGTCGCGTGCGGGGTGACCCTATAAGGCGCATTCGTAACGACCGCAGGGAGTTATGCAGCGCCTTATAGGGTTACTCCGCTAAGCAGGTGTTAATCACTTGGTTTTCTCTAAAACCTCTATGTAAAAACTAAACGGCCTGAATCCGTCGTTGCAGCTGATCATCGCACTCATGGGATTCTGCATCCAGCCGTCAAAGAAGTTGCCTTCGCCACGGGCCAAAGCCTCCACAAAAGGACGCATCGAATCCCAAGCAGAGGGGCATAATCCTTCAGGGCGCTGACCATCGACAGAAATCCATTCCTCTCCCTCATGGACATCGCAGGTGTGCTCGATGGGATTCTCATAGCGAGCCATCAAGTCGGGATAGACGGTCTGTCGGATGGCGGTGATGCGTACCTTTTTCATTTCTTTTCAGTTAGAATCATGAACAAAATGGCGAACAAGATCAAGGCCACGCCGATGGCGACGTTAAGCGTGAAGGCCTCCTTGAAGACCAGCGTGCCGATGACGATGGCCGTCAGGGGTTCCAAGATGCCGAGGACCGAGGTCTTGGTGGCACCCACTGCCTTACTCGAAGCAGCCAAGGTGATGGTGGCTACCGCCGTAGGCAACACAGCCAACCCCAACACATTGAGCCAACTCACAGCATCGGGCACGGGATTCAGATGGAGGCCGAAGCCCGACAAGGCAAACAGCATCAGCGAACCGATGAAGAAACAATAAAACGTCAAGGTGAGGTTGGGAATGGCCTTCACCTCCTTGCTTAGGTTGACCATCACGATGAATATGGTATAGCACAAGCCCGAAGCCACAACCAAAGCGATGCCTCTCCAATCGATGAAACCTCCTCCCCCATTCATGGAAAGCAAAACGGCTCCCGCCACACCGGCAAAGATGGAAACCCAGGTCTGCCAAGTGGGATACTGCTTAAAGAACATCATGATCAAAGCCACCATGATGGGATAAACATAGAGGATGCTCGTGGCGATGCCCGAAGGGATGTATTTGTAAGCTTCGAACAGGGTTATGCTGCAGCCGGTAAACAGGATGCCTAATATCGTCATCAGACCGAACTGCTTCCAATTAATACGTATTTGCTTCTTGGCGACCAGCATAAAAGCCAACATTAATAATGTCGCCACACCATAGCGATAAAACAATAAAGAGTTGACGTCCAGTCCTTTATTAATAACTGGCACGCCAAACAACGGGTTCATGCCATAGGTGATTCCTGAAACAATGCCCGCGAGATAACCCCAATGAAGTCCTTTTTTATTTTCCATTTCGGCTGCAAAATTAGTTTTTTTCTAAATTTGCCAAACAAAACAATCACGCCATGGGTAAAAAACACATTACCATATTCTTATTGATGCTGTTCGCTTGCCAGCTTTTTGCCGAGCCCACCACAGAGAATCTCAGCGCCACACTCACCGAGTTGCGGAGAAACATGAAACACGACTACCAGCAAATGGCTGAGACGAGAGCCGACCTGGCCAAAAACTACGAGGAGCAGCACCAGCTGATGGTCAACATCATGAAACAATGCAACGAGCTCTCGCTGAGGTTGTACTCGCAAAAGCAGGAGTTCACCTTCGACCTCAGCTATACACTGGAGAAGGTCAAAAAAGAGTTCAACGAATTCGAGCGTGACAAAATGCCCTACGAACGTATCGTCAGCAACCTCGACCTGGAGATCGACCGGTATGCACGACTCATCGAAGCGTTGCGTCGTCTTCCTCCCGAGATAGACACCATCTATGGACTGCACGACAGCCTTTACTACCGCAACGACTCTCTTGAACAGCATCACCTCCTCAACGCCTCGCAATTGGAACGCACCATCGAGGAGGCCACCTTGTCCGACTCCCTTGCCAGGCCTTTTGTCCTCGATGAACTAGGCCAGCAGAATCGCGACTCCTGTATCTTCTACGCCAAGGAGCTCATGCAGATGTTTTTTGAAAGCAAAGCCATCGTGGTGGCCGACAGCATCCACTACAACGAGACCTACATGCGTCTGAAAGAGTCGTACGACTACGCGAGCAACTACTATAAGCTATTGCAACGCCGCATCTTCATTGAGGGTCAGACACCATGGCCAACCATCCTTTCCAATTTCGACTACTATTGGGAAGAAGCCAAAGAAGACACAAAGGAAAAATATGGGCTATACGACCTTGAAGGAAACTCGAAAGACACTATCGAGAACAATCCGTCCCTTGACTCGTTAGGTCTGCCACCCATCGACTCGCTTTCGCTGGGTGCCATCGATACACTGGCAGCGCCTATTTCCGATTCACTGGCAATGGTCAATGCGGGACTTGAGGCCCTAGGATCAGGTGCTTTCAAACGATTCGAATACTCGATGCAAATCATCATCCTGCTATTTTTGTTTGCTGAGTTGCTGCTCATCTGGCTTCTAATCTGGCTGCTCCTCCTCCCTATCTACAAATGGATCAAGCCAGTCAGACGGGTTGTAGCCAAGGAACAGAAACGCTATATTGCCCTCCTATTGGCCATCATCATCACCATTTTCCTTAATAGTGAAGAAAATGGCAGCGACACGATTTTCGCCAAAGCCATCAGCTTGGCCAACACCTTCCTTTGGCTACTTTCAGCCATCGTCGCCTCGATGCTCATCAGGGTGAAACCCGACCAGCTCAAGACCAGTATCAAGCTGTACCGACCCGTCATCTTCCTCGCCATCTTCGTCATCAGCTGCCGTGTGCTCTTCATCCCCAACTCGATGATGAACATCATCTTCCCTCCGTTCCTCATCTTCTTCTTCATCTGGCAACTGTTATCATGCTGGCGCAGAGCGAAGAAGGCCGACCAACGCGACCGAATATTCAGCTGGATTTCACTCGCAGTGACAGGATTGTCCATGTTGATCGCCATAGCGGGATACATCTTCGCCTCGTTGCTGATCCTGGTCTGGTGGTACTTCCAGATGGCCGCCATCCTCACCATGCTGACCATCTGGTACCTGATCATCAGGTACAAGGAAAAGCGGATGAACCCAAGAATCAGTGACTACCTCGCACGCCTCACCAAGGTAACTGGCCAAGACAAGAAGACCTTCCTGTTCAAAGTGACTTGGTTCTATGATCTGGTCCGAGAGGTCGTCCTGCCCATTCTGATGATCACCTCTTTCCCGCTCAGCCTCCACTGGGCCATGGATGTGTTCGACTTCGACGACCTGTATGAGAATTTGATGTACAATCCCTTCGTCCAATTCACCAACGACAACGGCATCAGCACCTTCAGGATATCGGTCCATTCCATCTTGCTGCTTGTCAATCTGTTCTTCATCTTCCGCTATGCCAACAACGCCATCCACTCCATCTGGCAGCAAAGCCGCTACAACCAATACCTGCGGAAGACCAAACGTGAGACTATCCACAAGGACGAGATCAACCTTTCGCTAGGCAACAGCATCATCAGCTTCATCGTTTGGACCATCTACGCTGCCGTCATCATCCTCACACTGCACATACCCACCGGCTCGCTGAGCCTTGTGGCAGGAGGCTTCTCGGCAGGCGTCGGTCTCGCCCTCAAGGACATCATCAACAACTTCATCTACGGCATTCAACTGATGTCGGGCCGACTGAAAGTGGGCGACTGGATTGAGTGTGACGGCATCAGAGGCAGAGTTTCAAATATTAATTACCAGACAACACAAGTGGAGACTATTAATAACACCACCGTCTCATTCCTCAACGCCTCGTTGTTCGCCAAGAACTTCACCAACCTGACCAAAGGCAACCCCTACGAGTTTCTCAAGATTATTGTCGGAGTGGCTTACGGTACCGATATACAACGTGTGCGTGAAGTGCTCGAGAACGCCTTGCAGGTCATGTGTACTAAGGACGCCTTAGGCCGCGACATCGTGGATCCCCAGCGTGGTGTGTACGTGAGGGTGGGCGATTTCGGCGACAGTTCTGTCAACATCGCCGTGAAACAGTACATTCTGGCTTCTGAACGGATCGCTTACATCGACAAAGCCAAAGAAGTGATCTACAATGCCTTGAACGAGAATGGCATCACCATCCCGTTCCCGCAACGCGACATCCATGTCATCAGCGTACCTGTTGGAAAAGAAGCCGATGGTGAGGTTGAATGAAAACACTTTTTTCAGGCCGAACGCTTGTGGTTTCGGAAAAAAGTTGTACTTTTGCCGCCGAAACCTCGGGTAGGTTTTAGTTAATTCATTCATAATCAACTTAAAACATTTAATTATGCCTGCAAAAATCAGATTGCAAAGACATGGCAAGAAGGGCCAACCCTTCTATCACATCGTAGTTGCCGACGCTCGCTCGCCACGTGATGGCCGTTTCATTGAGAAGATCGGAACTTACAACCCTTTGACTGAGCCTGCTCAGATCAACCTCAAGTTCGACAGAGCCCTTTATTGGTACACCATGGGCGCAGTGCCGACCGACACTGTCCGTTCGCTGCTCTCCAAGAAAGGCGTCATGCTGAAGTACCACCTCCTCCAGGGCGTTAAGAAAGGCGCCATGACCGTGGAACAAGCCGAAGTGAAGTTCCAGAACTGGATGAAGGAAAAGGAAGCTCAGCTGGAAGGCATCGCCAAGACCGCTGAAGAGAAAGCCAGAGGCGAGAAGAAAGCCCGCCTGGAAGCCGAGAAGAAGGTCAACGAAGACCGCGCTGCCGAGATCGCCAAGAAACGTCTCGCCGAACTCGAAGCCAAGAAGGCTGAAGAAGCTGCCGCCCAGGCCGCCGAAGCCCCGGCTGAAGAAACTCCCGCCGAGGAAGCTCCTGCCGAGAATGCAGAAGCCTAATAGGTTAAGGGTTAATGTTGATAGGTTATCCCTAATGATAAAAAAGCCGCTTTCACGAGCGGCTTTTTTTGTTAGAAGCTGGAAGTAAGAATACTTCGATAGAATTTAAAAGACTCATTCTTGATGAAATCGCGAAGGGCTCTCGCTTCAACAACACCTGCCGGACAAGGGACATCCCGACATTCATAAACTGCATCAAAATCCGAGATGTCGTATGACGACAAGTCCCTGGGACGATAGCCATCCAAATCTATCAAACATTCCCGCATCACCGCTACCATAAGCAACGGCAGGCCTTCAGCAGGTTGCCTTCCAGCCGACACCACCTCCACCTTCCCGGAATAGTCACTGAGAAATGCTGCCGCCATCGGACCACAACAGTCGTCATGCTCGGTTATGACAAGTATTTTCATGTTTTCTGATTTCGTTTGCGAAAATAAAATAAATATTATTATCTTTGCACACTAATTCATAAAAACATAACAATACCACAATATGGGAAGAGCATTTGAATACCGCAAAGCGGCCAAGATGAAAAGATGGGGACACATGTCAAGAGTGTTCCCGAAACTCGGAAAATTAATCACTATCGCTGCCAAGGAAGGCGGTCCCGATCCCGACATGAACCCCAAGCTCCGCCAGGCCATCCTGAACGCCAAGGCTGAGAACATGCCAAAGGAAAACATCGAAGCCGCCATCAAGCGCGCTTCCGACAAGGACGCCGCCAACCTCGTTGAGGTCACCTACGAAGGCAAAGGCCCCCACGGCATCCAATGCATGCTGGACTGCGCCACCGACAACACCACACGTACCGTGGCCAACGTGAAGTCGTACTTCAACAAATGCGGCGGCACCTTCCTCCCCATGGGCTCACTCGAATTCATGTTCACCCGCAAGGCCGTCTTCGAAATCGAGATGCCTGCCGGCATGGACAAAGACGAACTTGAACTCGAACTCATCGACTTCGGCCTTGAAGAAATCGTCAGCGAGACCGACGAAGAAGAAGGCACCACCACTACCACCGTCTATACCGGATGGACCGACTACGGCATCATGCACGACGCCCTCGAGGAACGTAAGATCAACATTATCAAAGCCAACCTCCAACGCTTCCCCAACAGCACCGTCAACTTCACCGATGAACAAATGGTAGACATCGAGAAGTTCCTCGACAAACTCGACGAGGATGAAGACATCCAAGCCGTATATACCAACATGGAATAAACGTCTGACTAAAACACGACAGTTATGAGCCTAACCCAACAAATACTGGAAAAAACGACGGCTCTTTCTGAAGCTGAATTCGAATATACCAACACCAGCGACTTCAGTTTGACCGACAGCCTTAACGACGACTGCAACGCCATCGTCATGGAAGCCACCGTCATCTACCTGAATATTAAAAACGTCGATGTATTGCTGAAAACCGGCAAACGCCTCGCAGCCCGTATCTATAAGTTCTACTACAACGCCCTTAAACAGGTTTGCAAGGAAACCGGAGGACACCTTAACGCATACTCTCCTCACGGATTCCTGATGATCTACCCAAAGAACGAACACGAGATAAGCTATGTGGTTGACCTCGCGATGAAAACCGCCGATCTGATCAGCCATGGCCTTCAAGAGCCCTTCGAGAAACACAGCCATTGCAACTTCGCCCTGGGCGTTGACAACGGCAACATCCTGGGCACCAAGACCACGAACGACAACGGCGAGTGCCATATCGCCTGGTTCGGCCATACCATCGAAAAAGCCATCGCCATCAGCAACCTGTGCCAAAGACCTTTCTTTGTTGGCATCTCTGGACATGTGTTCCATCATATTGACGACAGCCTTAAGAAGACCACCAAACGCATCCTCGGCTTCAAGAAAGAAGTTGACGTCTGGACAAGGGTCTCATACGAATTCGAGAACGTCAAGAAACACCTCTACCAGACCAACTTCCATAGGTCGTTCGACGAAAGCGGCCAGTAAACACATCATCCGCCATGAACGTTTTAGTGACAGGATGCTACGGACAACTTGGCAGAGCGTTGCAGCATATCGCCGAAAACGACTCCTGGCACCATTGGTTTTTTACCGATGTGGATACCCTGGACATCTGCCACAAGGACTCCGTGGAAAATTGCTTTGAGACCAACAAGATCGACATCTGTATCAACTGCGCAGCCTATACCGCCGTGGACAAAGCCGAAGACGAGCCTGAACTAGCCATGCTCATCAACGCCTTCGCCCCAAAAATACTAGCCGATACCTGCCTCAAATACAATGCCCTGCTGATTCACGTATCCACCGACTACGTCTTCGGCGGTGACGCCAACAAGCCCTACCCCGTTGACGCGATGGTGAATCCTCAATCGGTTTACGGCAACACCAAAGCCGAAGGCGAACGCCTCATCCGAGAGAGCGGCTGCAACCACATGATCGTCCGGACAGCTTGGCTTTACTCCTCCACCGGAAAGAACTTCGTCAAGACCATGCTCATGCTGGGCGACACAAAAGACGAAATCAACGTGGTCGCCGACCAAAAAGGCTGCCCCACTTGGGCACACGACCTCGCCGTCGCCCTAGTGGCCCTTCTCAACAAAAATGGGAAGTCACCCGTTCATGAAACCTTCCACTTCACCAACGAGGGACAAATCACTTGGTACGAATTCGCCAACGCCATCATGGACATCGGAGGAAAGACCTGTAAGGTGAACCCTATTACCACCGACCAATATCCCACCAAGGCCAAGCGGCCTGCCTATAGCGTACTCGACCTGGGCAAGATAAAGGAATTCGCAGGAATTGAAATACCCTTCTGGCGGGATAGTTTGGTGAAATGCATCGAAGAAATCAACAAAAATATAGGATAACATGGAACAAAAAATTCTAGAAAGAGCTCAAGCATGGCTCACTGAACAATATGACGAAGAGACCCGAAAGAAGGTCCAGTATCTCATTGACAACGACCCTAACGAGTTGACAGAGAGCTTCTATCGCAATCTGGAGTTTGGCACCGGAGGTCTACGCGGCATCATGGGTGTCGGCACCAACCGCATGAACATCTATACCGTTGCCATGGCAACACAAGGCTTCGCCAACTACATCAAGCTGATGAACCCTGGTGTCGCCGACCTGCGTGTGGCCATCGCCTACGACTGCCGCAACAACAGTCCCGCCTTCGCCAACGTCACCGCCGATGTGATGTCAGCCAACGGCATCAAAGTGTTCATCTTCGACTGCCTCCGCCCCACCCCAGAACTCTCTTTCGCCGTCCGTGAACTTCACTGCCATGCCGGCGTGATGGTCACCGCCTCGCACAACCCCAAAGAGTATAACGGCTACAAGGCCTATTGGAACGATGGCGGACAGCTGGTGAGCCCCCATGACAAGAACGTGATCGCCGAAGTGGAGAAGATCACCGACCCCTCAATGGTCAACTTCAAACGCAACCCCGAACTCATCACCGTTTTGGGTGAAGATTTTGACAACATCTATTTAAATAAGGTGTTCGGCCTCTCGCTTTCATTGGACCTCATCAAGAAACATAAAGACCTGAAGATCGTCTATACACCCATCCACGGCACTGGCCGCAGGTTGGTACCTGAGATATTACGCCGCAAAGGCTTCGAGAACGTCTATTGCGTTGAGGAACAGATGGTTGTCGATGGTGACTTCCCAACCGTGAAGTCACCCAACCCCGAAGAGCCTGCCGCCATGGCACTCGCTGTGAAGAAGGCCCAGGAAATCAACGCCGACCTCGTGCTCGCCACCGACCCCGACGCCGACCGCGTGGGTGTCGCCGTGAAGAAAGAGAACGGTGAATTCATCCTGCTCAACGGCAACCAAGCCGCCAGCGTGTTCCTCTATTACCTGCTCACCCGTTGGCATGAGTTGGGCAAACTCACCGGCAAGGAGTTCGTGGTGAAGACCATCGTCACCACCGAACTGCTGTTCGAGATCGCCAAGAAGTACAACGTGGACCGCTATGACGTGCTTACCGGATTCAAGTTCATCGCCGACAAGATCCTGGAGCTGGAAGGTCAAAAACAGTTCATCGGCGGCGGCGAGGAAAGCTATGGTTACCTTGCTGGCGACTTTGTCCGCGACAAAGACGCCGTCATCGCCACCAGCCTCCTGGCCGAGGCCATGGCATGGGCCGCCGAACAAGGCAAGACCTTCTATGAGTTGCTCTGCGACATCTACCGCGAATTCGGCCTTTACAAAGAGAAACTCGTCTCCCTCACCAAGAAAGGCATCAGCGGCACCGAGGAAATCAAAGCCATGATGGCCAAGTTCCGCAACACCCCTCCCACCGAGATCTGCGGAGAGAAAGTAGTTGAGATCAGGGACTACAAGACACTGGAAGCCAAGGATCTGATTAATGGCAAGGTCACTCCTATCAACCTCCCCAAGTCGGATGTACTTCAGTTCTTCACCGAGACTGGGTCGAAGATCAGCATCCGTCCCTCTGGCACCGAGCCGAAGATCAAGTTCTATTTCAGCATGAAAGGCAAGATCGAAGGCAGCATTGACGAGTCGATGGCCCGCCTCGACGAGAAGCTCAACGCTGCAGCAAAAGAACTAAGTTAAAACGGAAAACGGAGAACGGAAAACTTCCCGTTTTCCGTTCTCCGTTTTCCGTTTTCCACTTCCCTTATTGTGCCTGGTTTGTGACCCGGTTCATCCCTTCCACCGCAAGTTGGTAGTTTGGATAATCCTTTAAGATTTGCGAGTAGATACTTTTGGCTTGGGCAAAATCACCCATTTGTTCCAACACGTGACCTTTGTTGTAAAGTGCATCGACATAGTTGGGGTCGCTTTGCAGTGACTGGTTAAAGTAGCTCAACGCCTGCTCGTTATCGCCCAGATACACAAAGTATACATAGCCTTTGTTAAACAGCAGTCGGCTATTGCCCGGTTGCAACATCAACAAGGTATCATAGTGCAGCAGCGCTTCTTCGGGATTGCCGTTGTCCTGCAAGAACAGCGCCAAGTCGTAACGCACCATCGGCTGGTCGGGGAAGTTGACCATCATGGAGCGCATGAAGCTCTCCGTCAAAGGGTTTTTCTGTGCCCAGTAGATGGCGCATATCTCACGCTGAGGATCATAGAAACCGGGATCCTGCTCACGGGCGATCATGAAGTTCTTCATGGCCGAAACGGTATCTTGCTTGGCCATGAAAGTCATTCCCCTCACAAAATAAGCTTTTGGGTTGTAGGTGCTGACTTTCAGTGCATTGTCAACATATCCGAAGGCCAGGTTGTAGTTCTGTTTTAGCAGGTTCAGCTCGGCCAGTTTGACCATCGCGCGGGTATCGTTAGGGTCGATCTCCAACGCTTTGTTGAGGGCTGCTGTGATATTGGCTTCGTCGCCCATCATGTAATAGATGTCGGACAGCAGCATGAAGGCGTCCACATTCTTCGGGTCGAGTTGGATGGCTTGGTTCACGTCAATCATCGCCAGGCCGATCTGTTCACGGTCGACATAAAGCGAGGCACGCCGCAGGTAAAGGTCGGCCCGGGTCTCGTCCATCGCAATGGAATCAGACAAGAGCTCAAGTGGATCCTTGGAAGGACCCACCTGATCGACCTGTTGGTTGTTTTCCTGGTTATCTTTCGGCGGGGTGTTGTTACAAGCCGTCGTGCAAAACAGCACAGCAACCATCGCCCCGAATAGAATCTTTTTTCTCAACATAATCTATTAGATAATTCCAAATTCACAATCACTCGACTTTGTCCAACGCCTCCAGTATCTTCACTGAGAGTTCATCGGCCAGTTCTGGATTATCATCGATGAGACGTTTGACGGCGTCACGTCCTTGGGCGAGTTTCGAGTCCCCATAGCTGAACCAGGAACCGCTCTTCTTGATGATTCCGGTCTCCACGCCGAGATCGACAATCTCGCCGGTACGTGAGATGCCCTCGCCGTAGAGGATGTCGAACTCAGCCTTGCGGAACGGCGGGGCGACTTTGTTTTTCACCACCTTCACCTTCACGCGGCTGCCGATGACGTTCTCGCCGTCTTTGATCTGGCTGACCTTGCGGATGTCGAGTCGCACCGAGCTGTAGAACTTCAGTGCGTTGCCACCGGTGGTCGTCTCAGGGTTGCCGAACAGCACACCGAGTTTCTCACGCAGCTGGTTGATGAAGATGCAGATACATCCTGTCTTGTTGATGGTGGCGGTGAGTTTACGCATGGCCTGCGACATCAGTCGGGCTTGCAGGCCCATCTTGCTGTCGCCCATCTCCCCTTCCAGCTCACTCTTAGGTGTCAAGGCTGCCACAGAGTCCACCACGATGACGTCGATGGCTCCCGAGCGGATTAGGTTCTCGGCGATCTCCAAGGCTTGTTCGCCGTAGTCAGGTTGCGAGATCAGCAGGTTCTCCACGTCAACACCCAATTTGGCGGCATAGAAACGGTCGAAGGCATGCTCGGCGTCGATGAATGCCGCGATACCACCTTTCTTCTGAGCCTCGGCGACGACGTGCAAGGCAAGGGTTGTCTTACCAGAGCTCTCAGGTCCGTAGATCTCCACGATCCTTCCTTTCGGCAGACCGCCCACGCCCAGTGCATAGTCAAGGCCCAGCGACCCCGTGGAGATGGACTCCATTTTTTCAGCTTCGGCACCCAGGCGCATGATGCTGCCCTTGCCGAAATTCTTCTCGATGTTACCCAGCGTGGCCTCCAATGCCTTCAGCTTCTCCTGCTTGATTCTCTGGGCTTCTTCCTGTGTTTTTTCTGTTGTCATAACTGTTTATTTTTAATTATTAATTATTTACACGCTATTTATCCAGTTGCAAAGATAATTGTTTTTTCTTATAGTAATCACAAATATTAAAAATTCCACACTTTTCACACTCAGGTTTCCGTGCGTGACAGACGTACCGACCATGCAGGATGAGCCAATGATGCGCCTTTGAGAGCACCTCTTGGGGAAAATGCTTCACCAAGGTCTTTTCTGTCTCCGTCACGTTTTTCGAGTTTTTGGTCAGCCCGATGCGGTTGGACACCCTAAACACATGGGTATCGACAGGCATGGCTGGTTGGTCGAAGGCCACGGCCATCATCACATTGGCCGTCTTTCGTCCCACGCCAGGCAGCCGTTGAAGATCCTCCAGATTGTCAGGCACCACCCCACCGAACTCACTCACCAAGGTCTGAGCCATCCCATGAAGGTTCTTCGCCTTATTGTTCGGATAAGATATCGATTTAATATAGGTGTAGATCTCCTCGACGGAGGATGCCGCCATCGACTCAGGATCGGGAAAGCGCTCGAACAACGCAGGAGTGGTCATGTTCACCCTCTTGTCGGTACACTGTGCCGAGAGGATGACCGCAACCAGCAACTCGTAGGGGTTACGGAACTTCAGTTCAGAGCCCGCCAGAGGCATGTGTTCCTCGAAGTAGGCTACGAACATATCGTATTTCTGTTGGATCTTCGTGTTTTTCATTGCGATGTGCAAAGATACGGATTATTTCATACTTTTGCATTTTAAAAGACAAGGAATTATGCAAAAATTCAGAGCCCTTGTAAAAGAAGAATTCTCGGGATGGAAACCCTTTGACGTCATCTGGTTGGTGACGGTCTGCGTGGTCATCACGACCATGTCGATCCTTTTTAAATACGATAAAAGCGACGACCGGTTTTATTGGATTCACATCGTGGCTTCAGCCTGCGGCATCATCAATGTGGTTTTAGGCGGCAAAGGCAAGCTGTCCAACTATCTTTTCGGATTCATCCACTGCAGCCTGATGATTTATATAACGCTGATTTCAAGGCTTTATGCCGACATGGGTGTGACCATCTACAACTTCGTCATGCAGTTTGTCGGGTTCTTTACCTGGGCGAAAAACATGAACAAGGAGACCCATGAGGTGATGAAGATCCACGCCTCCAACAAGACACGTATTGTCAGCCTCATCGCCATCGTGGTAGGCACCGTGGCCGTCGGTTTCATCATGAAACGGTTCACCGACGACCTGGCGCCATTTGCCGACGCCGCCAAAGCCGTCATGCAAGTCATCGCCATGATCCTGATGGTCAAGATGTTCAGCGAACAATGGTGGCTCTGGATCGCCATCAACTGCATCAGCATTTTCATGTACATCAAGGCTGGCAATTTCCCAATCACGATGATGTATATTGTCTATCTGGTCAATTCCGTCATCATGTGTGTGCGTTGGGAAAAGGAAGCCATCGCAAACGACAAGTTACAACGATGAAAGAACAACAGAATACGAAATTAATCGGAGCGTTAGCCGTTGCCCTCTCCGCCATGCTATGGGGCGTGGACGGCATACTGCTCACGCCGCAGCTCTACAACCTCAACACTGCTTTTGTGGTCTTCGTCATCCACCTCTTCCCATTTTTGTTGATGAACGTGTTCTTTTTCAGGGAATACCGCCAACTGAGGACCATGTCGAAGTCCGACCTGATCTATTTCACCCTCATCGCCTTATTCGGAGGCGCCTTGGGCACTTTGGCCATCGTGAAATCGCTGTTTCTCATGCATTTCAACAGCCTTTCTGTCATCGTGCTGTTGCAAAAGCTACAGCCTGTCTTCGCCGTCATCCTTGCCCGTATCATCCTGAAAGAACATATCAAGCGGCATTTCGTGCTTTGGGCATCCATCGCGCTTATCGCCGGTTATTTCATGACCTTTGGCTGGGCACTCCCCGACTTCACCACTGAAGGAGTGACGACGGTCTATGCAGCACTGCTCTCGCTTCTGGCCGCTTTCTCCTTCGGCAGTTCGACAGTGTTCTCAAAGAAGATCCTCGGCAACTACTCCTTCGTCAGCTCCACCTTTTTCCGCTATGGCTTCACCACCCTGATCATGCTGCTCATCGTGCTGTTCTCAGGCCATATCGGTGACTTCTCTCAAATCACGCCTCGGAACTGGCTCTTCATCGCCCTCATCGGACTGACCACTGGCTCAGGTGCCATCTTTCTCTATTATTATGGCCTACGACATGTAAAAGCCTCACTCTCGACATTCCTTGAGCTGATGTACCCCATAACCGCTGTCATCCTGGATTACTTTGTCAACAAAACCGTGTATTCCCCTGTACAATGGATCGCAATTTCCGTGATGCTTTTTGCAATTGTGATGCTCAACGTCGAGAAAGAGAAATAATTTGCTTATCTTTGCGGCCAAATAAAAAAGAATGATCCGAGCCACTGGCATACATAAATCGTACGGCAACCTTGAAGTGCTCAAGGGCATCGACCTTCACATCGCCCAGAAGGAGATCGTGAGCATCGTGGGAGCGTCAGGCGCCGGAAAATCGACATTGTTGCACATCATCGGCACCCTTGACCGTGCCGACCAAGGCACGTTGCTCATCGACGGCACCGAGGTCAACCGACTCAACGACAAGGCTTTGGCAGAGTTCAGAAACCAGAAGATCGGTTTCGTCTTCCAGTTCCACCACCTGCTCCCCGAGTTCACTGCCTTGGAGAACATCTGCATCCCCGCTTACATCGGAGGCACACCTAAAGAGGAAGCCACAAAACATGCCATGCAGCTGCTCGAATACCTGAACCTGACCGACCGCAAGGACCATAAGCCCTCACAACTCTCAGGCGGTGAACAACAACGCATCGCCGTGGCCCGCGCCCTCATCAACAAGCCAGCCGTAGTGCTCGCCGACGAACCCTCAGGCAACCTCGACTCAAAATCGGCACAGGAATTGCACCAGTTATTTTTTCGGCTCCGCGACGAGCTGGGACAGACCTTCGTCATCGTGACACACAACCCGGAACTGGCAGCCATGTCGGATAGGACCATTACAATAAAAGACGGAATTATTGGTTAAAAGATAAAAGATAAAAGATAAAAGTTAAGATGAAGAGAAATATATTATTTGGCTTAATGTTTGGGGCAGCGGTGTTGTGCTCGGCTGGCCTTCAAGCGCAGAATGCTGAAAGTTATGAATCGTTGATGCGTAGCGGAAACACCAAGTTCGCCTCCAACGACTTCATCAGCGCCAAGACCTATTATGAGATGGCCCTCAAACAGCGTCCCAATGACACCGAAGCCAAGAAAAAACTCGACCAGACTTTGGTGAAGATACAACAGGACAGCGAGAAGCAGGAGATCTTTTACGCCCACCTTGACGCCGGCGACGCCCTCAACGCCCAAAACAAATACGAAGAAGCGCTCGAAGAATACAACAAGGCACTGGCTATCTTCCCTGACGACAAATACGTGGGAGCCCAAGCCGAGACCATCCGCGGCATCCTCAAGGAACGCAGCGACAAACAGGAGGCCTACAACACCGCCATCGCCCAAGGCAACAACCTTCTCGAGGAAGAGAACTTCGACGCCGCCATCATGCAGTTTGAAATCGCCAAGGACATCTTCCCTAACGACAACCTTCCAAAAGAACGCATCGCCGAAGCCAAACGCCTCCAGTCGGTCTATAACGAAAAAGTCTCCCGCTTCAACAACCTGATGGAAGAGGCCAACAACCTCTCGCTCCGCAAGAACTTCGACGGCGCCATCCAAAAACTCAACCAAGCGTTGGAGATTTTCCCCAACGACAGCCAGGCACAGACCCTACTGCAGACCATGCAGAGCTCCAAGGCCACCAACGACGCCTATAACGCCATCATTGCTGAGGCCGACCAACTCTATGAGAGCAAGGCTTATAAGGAAGCCAAGACCAAATACCAGAGCGCTTTGAGCGTGGTGTCAGGCGATGCCTACGCCACCGAGATGCTCTCACGCCTCGATCCCCTCATCGCCCAACAAGACGCCGAGGAGGCCGCTCGCATCGCAGCGGAACAAGAAGCTGCACGTCTGGCAGCCGAGGCTGAAGCAGCACGACTGGCAGCAGAGGAAGCAGCACGTAAAGCCGCTGAAGAAGAAGCCGCGCGTTTGGCCGCCGAAGCTGAAGCCGCTCGTCTGGCCGCTGAAGCCGAGGCCGCTCGCCTTGCCGCTGAAGCTGCCGCTGCCGCCGAAGCGGAACGTCAAGCCCAAATCCAAACGACGCTGGGAGCCGCCGAGGGACTCTTTGCCGAGAACAAATATGTTGAAGCAAAAGCCAAATACCAGGAGGTGTTTGCCTTTGACGAAGGCAACGCCACCGCCACCGCAAAGATTGCTGAAATCGACGGCATCCTCGCCCAAATCGCCGCTGAAGAAGAAGCAGCCCGTATGGAACGTGAAAGAATCGAAGCCCTTCGTCCCCAATATAACGCTTTCATCAAGGAAGGCGACAAACAGTATGCCTCCAAGACCTTCGACAAGGCCGTTGAGGCTTACGCCAAAGCTGAAGAGCTGAACATCGGCGAGACCTATCCCACCGAGATGATTGAACGAATCAACAAGATCATCGAGGACAACAAGCTCTACGAACTCAACACCGAGGCCTTCACCATGACGGCCAACACCCCGCGCCGCTTCACCTTCAACCCCGTCGACGTGGCCTCGCGCCGTTCCAACTACGTCATCCTGAAAGCCCGCAACCTCACCCCCGGCAAGAGCTTCCCGATGATCGTCTCCTTCGGTGGCGACGGTGGCAAAAACGGCGGCTTCGTGCTTGCCATCAGCGAAAGCGAAGACACCAAGACCTACATCTTCCGCATCGGCGGACAATATAAATGGTTCAGCGAGAACAACAACTGGATCGAACTGATTTCCGAGAACGACGACGTGGAGGTGAGTCTGGTGATGATCTCGAGAAGCAATTAAAAAGAGTTAAAAGTTGATGGTCCAGTCAATGGGCGAATTTTTACGGATGGTTTCGGTCAACACTACCGCCAACTCACGAAGTTTGTCCTTCCCCATCAGCTCTTTCGCACCTTCGTTGTCAGCAACGGCAGAATAGAACGCATATTCGTATATGGTCAAGCCCATGTCTTCAGCCTCTTTGTCTTTCTCCACAATGGTTTTACTGAGTTTGATCAGCTCATCGATGACTTCGGCCGCGGTAATGATTTTGTTGTGATAACGGGTGATGGAGCCGTCCAGCATCTCCATCAGCGTGCGGCCTTCCACCACATTGAATTTGGAGCGCGCCTTGATTTCACCTTCCAACAGCTTTCTCAGAACTTCCAAAGCGATGTTCTTGTGTTCCATGTCTTTCAATTCCATCAGGAACTCTTTTGAAAGAATGGAAATGTCAGGTTTCTTGATACCTGCCGCATCAAAAAGATCGATCACTTTTTCGGACACCAAGGCCTGGTCAATGACTTGCCTAATGGTGGTTTCGATTTCCTCATCCGTCTTGCCTAAACCAGTTTGGTCGAACTTGCAGAGACGAGCTTTCACAGCTTGGAAGAACGCCACTTCGTCCTGTAAACTTCCCCTTTTTAGGACAGTCTTTTATTAGACTGCAAATATAATTGATTTAGGTTTGTGTTTCAACATCTATTGCAAATTTAAGTTGTTTTCTCGGACGTTGTTGAGCGGCTATGCCAAACAGGGGCTCTGGCGGACGTTCCGTCAAAGCCGTCCGAAGGACGCTTGTATAGCCACCTTCGGATAGCTGGTCCGCAACCTCGGGGTTGTTGGCCGTGCTTCTTTTTGAGTACTCCATAGGGGTCATGTTGCCAAGGCTCTCGTGGAGCCTGTCGTAGTTGTAGTATGCGTTCCATTCACCGGTCTTACGCTTCACCTCCTCAATGGTGCGGAAGATGTATGCGTCAAGCACCGCCCTGCGGTAGCTCCCGTTGAAACGTTCGATGTAGCTGTTCTGGGTCGGCTTCCCTGGCTGGGTGAACAGTACCTGTATGTCGTTCCCACGGCACCACTCCTGGAAGTCTTTAGAAATGAACTCTGGGCCGTTGTCGCACCTTATGTTGCTGGGCTTCCCGTTCTGCCAAATCACCTTCTCCAGCGTTCTGATCACCCTCCTTGCTCCACGATGACGCCTGCCAACTCCCTCTTGACCTCGGGCTCTAGAGTTTTTTTTCGATGACGTCCCTCAGTATCTGGTTGTCAAGCGCCAAGTCAGCATACATCTGCTTCAGCCTGCGGTTCTCCTCCTCAAGTTCCTTCAGGTGTCTCACTTGGCTGACGTCCATCCCGCTATACTTCGACTTCCATTGGTACAACGTGGCCTTCGATATCCCATGCTCCCTGGCCACCACCTCGGCGCTAACGCCGCTCTGGAGCTCCTTGACGGCCTTCACCATCTCGCTCTCGCTGTGAATGCTTTTTCTCATCAGTTCCTCCTTCGTGACAAAATTAACACTTTTTGTCTAATTTAGAACTGTCCGATTATTAGGGAAGGGTACAATTCCTATTATTTGCATTTATTAGATGCGAAGACAAAAATCAACACTTAGTCATGCTTAATGCGTTATTTGGTCTTCTTATATGTTATCACATTCTCCCTAATAAAGTATGCACTTGAAGATCCCAATTCAACCATTTTATTCAATATCCATAAGTAGTCTTCTATTAGTCTCTTATTACTTTTTATACTAGAAATATGGTCATAGAAAAGCCTTTTGATCCACTTCTCTGCTTGAGTAAAATTCAAACAACCACACAATGTTGAATCATTTTTCAAAAGATCACTAATCCAACTTATTCCATCCGGCATAAACGCTTTGTTGCCAATTGTAGAAAACACCTTTATTGCAGATGCGACATAATATTTCCCTTTTCCCGTCAATATCCGCTTATAAAACTCTTTTTTGTTTTCAAGCACTTTCCAATTATCTTCATTTAAAATGCCTTTATCATCTGCAAGCAGATATTGAATATCAAATAATAATTTTTGGATTAAAGGATGATTGCTATTATCAGGGATCAATTCATCAAACACATTCCATAAATACCAAAAATGCTCTATCTCTTTTTTATAAATATCTTCAGAGGCCTTAGCAACACCTTTATCATACAATTTTACCACAAAATAGTCCAAAACATAATCAACGAAATCCTGCAATTCGTTCCTCCCATATCTTATAATTTGTTTATGGCATAGTGCTGCTTCAATCAACATTTTAAACATGGGAGTAGAGTAACAAGTATCCGAATCTAATAAGCATAAAGCTAAATACCGTTCTATGTTAGTTGTTAATTCATAATCGACTTGGATTAGCACTGAGTTTTCCTCTTCTCTCTGCAAATCGCCAATTATTATAGGCAATGTATGCATGATAAAATTGTAAAAATCAGAATCTTCAAAATGAATCGGGGTCGAAACAAAAGCTTTATAAAGAATATACCTATCACATTTGTCAAATGAGATTTCTTGTAAATCCAAACTAAGCCCCTTATTAGTCAGTTGAGAATAAATAAAATCATCCTCTTTTTGTAGTTGAGATTCACTTTCACAACGGTAATAATATCCGATTCTTTTTCTATAAACAGATAACGCAATGAAAACAAGCCAGATTCTTTTTACCATCGTTGGATAATGGACGAAAAAGGATTCCCTAAAATAACTAATATTTTTTTCTAATTCAAAATTTGCAAAAGGCGCAATAAGCATATAAACGACCAACAATGCGATTGCATTCTCATCATCTTCATTAGAAGCATTATCCATCAGCAAATGGAAAGAAGATAATGCTATGTCTTTCTCCATTAAATTATATTTAATTTGGACATCAAAACCGCGACAATTTGCTTCTTGAATAATGTCAATTATTGATTGATAAAGTTTGTCTATACACCATTCCTTTTGATCGGTAGAAATGTCTTTTGAAAAACGGCTCAAACCTAAATATGCTAATGTAATAGGCCTATCCAACAATTTCATTTCTATTGGAACGGCTTCTTTATCATTTTTAGAATAATATGAATAACACTCTATCCAATCCTCAAAACCAATCAAATCATTATTCCCCCATGCTTTTTGCATTAAACCTGCATGCTTTGATGATTCTTGGTAGCAATCATACTCATCTTGATTATCTTTGATAAAATCATTGATTTTCTCATTATACTTTGGCGCGACCAAAAATCCACCAAGTTTGGGGTCATACTCTCCAATCTCATGATTTCTTATATCCATTTCCAATAGGTTCTTTTCCCAAACCACATCACCTGACCCTTGACTTCTCTGCTTCAGGACATCAAAGACTTTGAACAATTCTTTATTCAAAGTTCTAATATTATACTGATAATCCAAAACAAAATCAAGCAAGCCCCTCCGATATTGAGTTCTATGCGGAAGCTTATTAGATTCCCCTCGTTCTTTTTGGGCAAATGGAATCCGATGATCATAGATTGCCATTGAAGCAGGTTCCTGCAATGCTCTATTTAAATCCCAGTCATAAAACTCTTTCACAGAAAAGAGAGGCAGCATAGATGCACCTACTTCTTTAGGATATGCCATGGTAACACTAGACAACACAGCTACCGGCGCAATATTATTGCTATTTTTCAGAATGTAATCAAATGTGTAACTCAAGATGTTACGACTAACTTCACTGGCTATTCTTGCGATTTCCAACAAATACTTTTCAAGACTCATCAGCAATGACTCTAACAGGTAACTTGTAACGCTATGAGCCCTAAAAGCCATCCAAAGTTCTGCACATGCGTGTTTTGACGAAACCGTTTGGTCATCAATAAGAACATCCACCTTTGTGACATCAATTTTATACTGGATATCAGGAGCATTTACATAAAAATCAACAGCATAATTAATAAATTCAACAATAAAAATCAGGCCTTTTTTAAGATGATATTTTAATAAATTGTAAAAAGGGGTCTTGTATATCCCAGACGGGAAATAGTGTGCACATTTGATCCCCCAACACTCATCTTCATGAAGTTGATGAGGTAAATAAAGCGCATGGTCGTCAGAAAAGCCCTCTTCAATTGGCGTATATTTCCATTCTTTCCATGCCACTTCAATAACGAGTTCCGGCAATTCATTTACAAAATGAACATTCCCAACTCCATAAAGGACTCTTTCCTTAACCTTTTCATAGAAAGAATGTAGTTTCCATGAATACTTGTTTTTCTTCTGTTCATAACACCTGTTGACAAGGGATATTATTTCCTCTTTAGAGATAGCCGCTAAATCAAACAGAATAGAAATAAGACTCTTCTCATAAAACTCATTATTATCTAACACCAAGGAGCCGTTTTCAATTTCTCCAATATAATACAACACAATAGACTTGGCAGTACTCTGTTCTTCAATACCAACATGGTCATATTTCAGCAATAGTTTATTATACCAATCAACCATGAAACTGATAATCGGCACTCTAATCCCATTCAACTGCTCAACATGGTCTTTTATAAAACTCAAAGTACACCTCCAACCATCTCCAATTGGTATCAAAAAAGTACTGTCCCCAACTACGACCATCTCCTTACAACATGTTTTGATTACATGTAAACACTTATAAAGGAAAGACCCATTGTCCAATAACAAATCCTTTTCAAAGGCTTCAAAAAAATACGCGCAATTATCCGATCTAAAAACAGATATTAATAATTCATCAGCCCAATATCTTTCTATTGTGTCTTCAGAAAGCAATACTCTTATTAATTCAACCAATTTGTCATTATTGTCAATCAAATAGTCTTCAACCCACAAACGAAAGGCTCGTCTAATTGCAGGCTCATTACCCAAATTCACGAAAAAGTCTTCCGGCTTCGAATATTCGTCATATTTTTCTGAAACAAACCTTTCCAACGCCCAATCTTCCAATATATCATGCGTCGGAGAATACTTTCGATTATTATTCTCTTGAAATACAATTTCATCATTTTCCAAACAGACAAGCGCATCAGCATCTATGGAATCGTCAGGTTTTGTGAAAAGTTTCATCTCTTTGGCTCTTTTCACTGCGATGTTCATAAAAGCTTTCTCTCTCTTTATCGGCAAACCGTTTTTTGTGTTCTGCGCATCTACTACCAAAGCATTCCATAACAAGTCTTTAAATCCAGAAATAGTAAGATTTGAAAAGTCGTTTTTTGCTTTGTCAATAACTCGCAATGCAAAATCCAGATATTTTGGACATTGCAGTAATTGCTTTATTTTTTCATTATCTAATAATGAGCTTAGATTAGGATATTTTTGAGACGCAATTAACAATTCGGTCTCGTCAAGTTGCGGTATCTCTATTATTTGTTGACGATTCCAACCAAAATCAAACTTTAATGAAAGCAAATCCAATGCGTATTTACGAGATGCCAAAACAACCTTAATATCTGGATAATCTTTAATCAATGTCAAGAATTGCCTAAAAGCACATTCTGGATCCGACTCCAAGAGTTTCTCAAAACTATCAATAAAAACTATCTTCTCTGGAATTAGCGAAACGCATGAAAAGATATCATCAACGGGCTCTTTTATCCCTATATTGGACAATACATTTGCAAGTGTTGGCTCATTATACTGATCAGCCCTGAAGACAAACACACTCCCATTAGGAAAGTCTTTTTTCAGTAAATCTTTAACCACTGCGGTTTTCCCCACGCCCGGTTTGCCAATAACGATTGTAATTTGAGAATTATGGATAGAATCCGCTATACTCTCAATCAATTCAGTTCTCTGAAAATGAATTTCCTTATTTCCATATCCAATCGTTGTTTTAACAGGTCGCAGTATTGCCAGGCTATCATTTTGCAATTTCTTTATAGCTGCACTAAATGGAGTTATTTGACTTAAATCAAAGTGCTTATAAAAATCTTGTTCTTTTACACTTTCCAATGAAACACTTCCGCCGTTAAGATTAAGGCTTGAAACATAAGAATATAGGCTATTCCATATTTCTTCCTCGTTCAATGTTGATGAACTATTCTTACACAACTTGATGAGATTCAGAAAATAAGTCTTGCAAATACTCCCTTCGTTCAAAAAATCGTATTCCAAAACATCAACACATTTCAAAAACTCCCATAATGTTTCGTCTGTCAGTTCAACATTGTTATTCGCTTCCTTTAATAATGCACGAAAAACATCCAATTGTTCCTTTTTAGCTTTTATCCGATTTACTTCAGAAACAAAATCGGTCGCGCTTGAATGTGTATTAGCCCAGTTTAATATCGATTTTAGATGATTTCTTTCACTCTTTGTCAGTCCGCTTTTGACAACAACAAGTCTGT
This sequence comes from uncultured Bacteroidia bacterium, assembly GCA_902801465.1. Taxonomy (GTDB): domain Bacteria; phylum Bacteroidota; class Bacteroidia; order Bacteroidales; family F082; genus Limimorpha. The sequence goes on from CADCIH010000011.1 coordinate 60,721, forward strand.
CTTTCTCTTTATTAAAAACAGAAGTATTATTATAATCTTTCCAAAAGGCTGAAAACACTTCTTTGCATAACTCGTTTTTTTCAGTAAAGGTTATTTCATGTTTGATTTGTATCAACATCCGATGTTCACCTTCATCTGATTTAGCAACAACAAGCAAATCATCTGTTTCATATCCTCTGTTTGTCACTTGTAGTGCAATTTCAGATATTCTTGTTGATTGTAAACAAGGGACATCGCCTCCAACCAACATAGTTACAAGGAATGCCGTTTGAACATTTTGTTCAAAAATTGTACCTCCACCACCTTTCTGAAAAACACTTCCTTTTTCTGACATATTCTTATTGTACGATTACCCCTCCCATCAACCTCTGTAGCAATCCTTCCCGAGTTTGAATGGAGAACTTATTTGTTCGATGTTAATCAATTCGTTTGGCCATCCCCCTCTTTCAGTATTCTCTTTTCTACCGTAAATACTAGTAATGAATTGCAAAAATAACCAATTTGCATGAGATTATCAAATCTGCCAACCTTTTTCAGGAAAAGCCATTGTATTTTAATTTGCACTCGAAAATATTTACCGAAAAACACGCATTTCCTAAAAAAAATACTTATCTTTGTGGCCGAAATCTAAACAACATGTTTATGTTAAACAAAGACATCAGGCCTGGACTGTTTGGTCAAAAGCATTCAAACCGTGCATACGATAAAGGCAAGGGCTGGGGAAAAAACGAATTTAACAGCTCGTTCCCTGCTTCACTAATAGCCTATATGTCATCTAAAGGACTTCAACCGGTCTATATCTGTCTTGACAAGAGACTAAATGTGGTTCACAAATACATTAGCGGTGAAGAACTGTTCGGACTTGATCCGCTCTCGGATGATTTGTATTACAGTTTTGAGACGAGTTTTCCTCCCTATGAACAGTATTTCATAGGATTGAAGAAAAACGAGCATATCGACCTTGTACTCTATTCTTTGAAAGATGGGAAAGTGCCCTTGAGAGGCCTTGAGATTAAGTTGACCGCATTGCCCGACAGTTCGACTAGACATCACAAGGACGAGAAGCAAAGTTGTGAAGTCGTTGTCCGAAACCCAACAATTTGTTATTTAGCATGCAGCATCTGCGAAAAATATAAAACATCAAAACAGAAGCAACACCTAAGGAATTTACTCTCTGGCGTGCCCAACATAGAACACTGGAGCGAGCAAAACAGTGTCGGGCCGCACTACAAATTAATTTGTGATGCTATTGTCCGTGTCATGGCTGACATGGTAAAGCAGCAAGCCCCTATCATGATACAACCAGTTTGGAAAACCGACATGCGGTCAAGGCTGACAGATGATTGTTTGGACGTATTTGTCTGGTCAAATATTGCCCTGATGAAAATCTGCACCGATGCTGGATTTGCCGTTAAGAAGAATAAAGATGGTTCGGAGAACTATTCCTTAAGTCGCTTTAACAGAACGGTGGTATGGCTGTATCGCATGCTCTTTGAGTATGTCACCTACAATGGCGTGTTCGACTATGCTAAAATCACCTCCCTTATGTCAAGTGGTGGGAGGAACGACAAAGCTTTTTCCGCAAACGGAAATGCAACATTCGCCTATTTGAAATGCCCAGAATTGGCACACCCACGTATCGGTAAAAACGAGATAAAGAACATCATACAGGGGAATGGACAATTACTTTTACAGCCCGAAAGACGCTTTGACGCGATCATCGTGAACACCCCTGATCTATTTGAATGAATTATGAATTGCCTATGAGAGTAGTAGATTTATTTTGTGGCTGCGGAGGTCTGAGTCTCGGTTTTCAGAAAGCAGGCTTTAATGTTGTTGCCGCCTATGACAAGTGGGAAGCCGCACTAAATGTCTATCGCCTTAATTTCGACCATCCCGCCGAAGACATGGACTTGAACAATGTGCAGGCCAGTGCAATTGCTATTGGCCAGTTTCAGCCCGACATGATTATTGGCGGACCGCCTTGTCAGGACTTTTCGTCGGCAGGCAAGCGCAATGAAGATGGAGGTCGTGGCAACCTCACCGTGCATTACGCGCAAATCATCAGCCGTGTCCGCCCAAAATGGTTCGTCATGGAAAATGTCGCCCGCATCACAAAAACACAGAAACTCGTCGAAGCAAAGACCATATTCAAAGAAGCGGGCTACGGACTCTCTCAGCAGGTTCTTGACGCATCGCTCTGCGGCGTTCCCCAGCAGCGCAAGCGATTCTTCCTCATTGGCAAACTTCGAGAAACGGACGGCTTTATGGAGCCGTTCATCAATAGCGACCTCGCCGCCAAGCCCATGACCCTGCGCGACTATTTCGGTGATTCTCTCGGCATTGAGTATTACTACCGCCACCCGCGAAGTTACATCCGTCGCGGCATATTCAGCATCGATGAGCCAAGCCCTACCATTCGTGGAGTCAACCGCCCTATGCCTGAAGGTTACAAAATACACGCTAACGACCCTGTACAGTCTAAAGAGGGAATCCGCTCGCTTACCACTCATGAGCGTAGCTTAATCCAGACGTTTCCCAGTGATTTTAAGTTTGTCGGAAACAAAACTGACATAGAACAAATGATAGGTAACGCAGTGCCAGTCAACCTCGCAAAGTATGTGGCCACTGCTATTACCAAATACATTGCAAGTCCCCACCAGCACCGCAGCCTAGAACTTGACTTCGATAATTGGGAACCTGAAGAACGCCTCTCATGGTGCGTTAGCGAACCGTGAAGAAGAGAAGCAACAACGGGGCAAGACAAAAGCCCTATAAAGTATACAAATTCCTTTGTAAATATTGCTTCTTTTCTTATTTTTGCCAAAAAATAATACAATGGACAAAAGCGATTGTTGTTACCAGTCTTATCTGGCCATCCTGAAAGAAGAACTTGTGCCCGCCATGGGCTGTACTGAACCCATCTGCCTCGCCTACGCTGCAGCCAAGGCTCGTGAATTGTTGGGCACCATGCCCAAACGCGTGGAGATTAAAGCCAGCGGCAACATCATCAAGAACGTGAAGAGCGTCATCGTGCCCAACACCAAAGGCATGAAGGGCCTGAAAGCCTCCGTGGCAGCGGGCATCGTGGCCGGCAACCCCGACAAGGCTCTGGAGGTCATCGCCGAAGTCACCCCCGAACAGAAACAACAAATCGTCAAGTTCCTCGACGACACCCTGATGACCATCGTACCGCTTAACGTCATCGCCCAACTCGACGTCACCGTGACCCTATACGACGGCAACCAATCGGCAAGCGTGCGTATTGCAGGACACCATACTAATATAGTAAAGATGGAGAAGAACGAAGAAGTGCTCTTCGACTCAGGTTACGAAGCCGACGCCAACGCCAAGCTCACCGACCGCAAGTGCCTCTGCATGAAGAAGATCTACGACTTCGCCAACACCGTTGACATCGAAGAACTGAAGCCGATCATCTGTCCCCAGATGGAATGCAACAAGGCCATTGCCATGGAAGGACTGAAAAACAACTGGGGTGCCAATGTGGGCAGTACCATCCTGCGGGTCGGCAACGACATCCGCCAGAAGGCCAAGGCTTGGGCTGCCGCCGGTAGCGACGCCCGCATGAGTGGCTGCGAGATGCCTGTCATCATCAACTCGGGCAGCGGCAACCAAGGAATGACCGTGAGCCTTCCCATCCTCGCCTTTGCCGAAGAGTTCCATATCGACGAGGACCGCACCATCCGTGCCGTGGCCCTCTCCAACCTCGTCGCCATCCATCAGAAGACTGGCATCGGCCGCCTCTCAGCCTACTGCGGCGCCGTCAGCGCCGGCTGTGCCTCGGGATGCGGCATCGCTTACCTGCTGGGACACAGTTTCGACATCATTGAACACACTTTGGAAAACGCCTTGGGCATGGCTGCCGGCATCGTGTGCGACGGCGCCAAACCCTCCTGCGCCGGCAAGATCGCCTTGGCCGTGGAAGCTGGACTGCTGGGCTTCGAGATGAGCAAAAACGGAGACAACCTCCTGGGTGGCGACGGCATCATCGGCAAGGACGTCGAGGAGACCATCGACCATATCGGTTGCCTCGGACGCTATGGCATGAAGGAGACCGACGTGGAAATCCTCAAAATCATGGTGGAATGATGCCAAACTACAGCAACTTGGATGTGGAAGCACGTGCCGAACAGGCCGTGACCTATTTCAAGAGCGGCTACAACTGTGCCCAAGCGGTCTATATGGCCTACGCAGACCTCTTCGACATGGAACCCAAGACCGCGGCCATCATCGCCGCTCCCCTGGGTGCCGGCATCGGACGGATGCGCGAGGTATGCGGCACCGTGACTGGAGCAGCACTTGTAGCGGGCTTGGCCATCCCTTGCGACGACCCACACGACCTGGCTTCCAAGACCCGCTGCTACGCCCTTGTCCAACAAGTCGCCGATCGTTTCCGTCAGGAGAACGGCAGCATCATCTGTCGGGAATTGCTAGGTGTCGCTCCCGTCAAGGAATCGCCCGTCCCCTCGCCTCGCACCGACGCCTATTACAAAAAACGTCCCTGTGTGGAGCTGGTGAGGATGTCAGCGACATTCATCGGTGAAGAACTCAAGAAACTCTGACCATCATGAGCGAAGACCGGCATAAAAGCCCCAATTCGCTATCTTTCGGCGAGCATCTGGAAGAACTGCGAAAGATGCTGTTTCGCATCCTTGCCGTGGTGATGGTGTTCGCTATCGCTATCTTCTGCTTCAAGGACAAGACCTTTGAATTTCTCATGGCCCCAAGCCAATGGGACTTCATCACGTACCGTTACATTGAGAAGTTCCTGCATTGGCTGGGCTCAAGCTTCACTTTCAACGAATACCACATCAACCTGATCGCGACGGAACTCTCAAGCCAGTTCATGACCCATGTCACAACAGCGTTGTACCTCGGATTACTCGTGGCCTCGCCATACGTCCTAGTGGAACTGTTCCGGTTCATCACGCCTGCCCTTTACGAAAACGAAAAGAAATACTCAGTGCGCATTGCCATCGCAATGTACCTGCTTTTTGTAGTGGGAGTGTTGATGTCCTATTTCATCCTCTTCCCCATCTCATTCCGTTTCCTAGGCACCTATAGCGTGTCCGACATCGTGGAAAGCAACATCACCTTGCGTTCCTACATCAGCACCTTCACCACTCTCACCTTGGTGATGGGATTGGTGTTCCAACTGCCCGTCATCGCCTTTTTCCTTGGCAAGATTGGAGCGGTTAAATCCGACTTCTTAAAACGGTATCGCAGACACGCCCTCGTCGTCATCATGGTGACAGCAGCCGTCATCACGCCTCCCGACTTGATGACACTCGTGTTGGTGACGATACCGCTTTACCTACTCTATGAAGTAAGTATCTTGATTCTTAAAAGAATGGAGAAGACTACTGAAAGTTCATCGTGATATTCACGATGACATCGGGATGCAGCGAGCGACCTACGGGACAGCTCTCAGCGGCAGCCCAAAGCAATCTTTGCTGCGCCTGGGTGTAGTCTTTAGGCGGGAAGTTAAACACAATGTCGATCTGCCCGATGCGGCGCGGGTCGGCATTCATGGTCTTCTTCACCGTGTAGGTGGTCCCGTCGATATCGAACTTGTGTCCCTGGGCACTGATGCCCATAATGGTCATCATGCAGCCAGCCAAGGCCGCACAAGCCAAGTCGGTGGGCGAAAAGGCCTCGCCTTTGCCATGATTGTCGGTGGGGGCGTCGGTGCAAATGGTCGCACCTGACTGAACATGGGTCATCTCATTGTGTAACTGACCTTGGTAAACTCCTTTGATTGTAGCCATATCATTCGATTATTATACGATTTACAAACTGTTTCTCATTTTGGTTGGTGACCACGGCATAGACACCTCCAGGGAGACCTTGGGTGGGAAGCGTCAACACCTGGGCATCGCATACTGTTGAACAAACCAAGCGACCCATCATGTCATAGACCTGGACCGTGGCTTCTCCAGCTTCGGCGAAACTGATATTAATACAGTCCTTGGCGGGATTCGGGAAAACCTCCACCCCACTTGTTTCAGGCATCTCACCATTGCTCCAAGTGCCGCAAGCGGAATTGATCTCCATGTCGAGCCAGGCAAAACGGGCATCGAGCCATTCGGCGATATAGTCGAGATTCGAGGCATCCACCTCAAACTCAGGCCATACCTCATGTTCAATGTCGTATACTCCAAGATCCACCAGAGTCTCGTATTGCGCCCTAATCATCCCCATGATATGTTCTGTAGTCAAGATGCTGTCGCGCAAAGCGTTGTAACGTTCCTGGGCCTTGACAGCAAAGCCGTTCGATGAGCAGTCCTGAACAAGACGGTCGAAGAAGCCATTGGAATACAGTCCGCTCACCGGTGTGGCAGGTTGACCATCGGCATCATTGCCCAAAACGCCATCCAAGTCCCAGGGCACATAGAAGAAGGCGCTCGACTTCTTTTGGCGGGCGATGAAGGTGTTGCGGTCCATGTTGTCAACAGCTCCTATCGCATTGACAAACAAGTAATAATCGATGGCATTGTCCTCCTCGAACATGGTGGGATACATTGCATAGAAAGCGTTGTTGGTGGAGTTCATGACGAAGTTGACGAAGTTATAGAGGCTCGACCAGTCGATGAGTGTGTCGCTCTCGTTGGGATAGACCCACTCGAACTGACCCCATTCGTCGAGGGTGTTGTCGTATTCGGGCAGTTCCTCGAAGCTGGCGTTGCCAGGGCCATTGCCTTTGAAGAGCAGACCTCGGAGGTTGCCGTTGTACTTCCTCAGGCCGAGTAATTTGCGGTCGACACGCTCCGACAGTGTGTACACACCCGCATGGGTCCCGTTGACATACACATCGACATACTCCATGGCTACACTCGATGCGGCTTCGGGCTCGGTGGCCTGGTAAGGCAAGGTATAGATCTCACGCCAGAGCTCATTGGCAATCTTGTTGCGAAGCCTCAAGGGCTGGTTATACATTGCCTCCAAGTTCCAGTCGTCGTCGCTGCGCATCCCTAGGAAGGTCGTGTCGGCCATCAAGGTGCCGGTCTCATCGGTCCAGAGCTCCACACGGTACGACTTCTTGTCGTATTGTTGCGAGGAGGTGCCACGTATCTTGAATCCGGCGTGCATCTCGATGACGTTGCCGTTGTGGTCGTCAACTTGGATGATGCCATGTACTGCAGGCGTGTTCACGATGGGACCATCGGTGGTAATGGTCACGGTAGGCAGGGTGCTGTTCTGAGCCGTCAAGCTTCCGAACCATCCCAATACGATTAATAACAATGCAATTCTTTTCATCCTTTTGATTCTTTCAAAAAACGCTTAATATCCGCCAAATCAATCTTTTCAGTTGCTATCTTATGGTAAAACTCCATGGCGCTCTCGGTCTTGAACTCGCGCACTAAAAGCTCTATTAGCTCGGCAGTCACCGGAATCTTCCAGTTTTTCAGGCGACGGTGCAACAGTTCCTTGCCCTGCTCCGACTCTTTCAATTCCTCCTCCATCAGGAAACGGCGTATCTTGCCCTTGGCCTTCTCAGTGGTCACCCAGTTGAGCCAATCGGCATTGGGTGACTGTTTCTTGTTGGTCATGATCTCCACTTTGTCGCCATTGGTGAGCACATGCCTGATGGGCACCACACGGTTGTTGACCTTGGCGCCGTTGCAGGTCTCTCCCACATGGGTGTGGATTTCGTAGGCGAAATCGAGCACGGTGGAGCCCACGGGTAGCTTTTTCAGGTCACCTTCAGGCGTGAAGATGAAAATCTTATCGGACTTGTGCTGGTTTTTGTAGGAGGTCTCCAACGAAACCAACGAGGGGTCCTCCAGCACGCTTCTCACGTTGACCAGCCAGTCCTCTTCGGCGTCGGCCTTGTCACCTTTATAGAGATAGTGGGCTGCCTGCCCCGTCTCGGCAATCTCATCCATGCGTTTGGAGCGGATCTGCACCTCAATCCACAGGTTCTCGTCGAACTTCACGGTGGTGTGCAGCGATTCATAACCCGAGGCCTTCGGCTTGGTAATCCAGTCGCGCAACCGTTCAGGGTTGGGCTCATAGAGGTTGGTGATGATCGAGTAGGCCATCCAACACGACTCCACTTCATCTTTAAGGGGGCAGTTTATGATGACGCGTGTTGCCAGCAGGTCGTACACCTCCTCGAAAGGTACGTTCTTGGCCTTCATCTTGGCATAGATGGAAGGAATCGACTTCATGCGCCAGGTGATCTCGTATTTGAACTTACGGTCAAGTTCCTGGATGATAGGAGCCAAAAACAGGTTCACCGTCTGCTGGCGGCTTTCCTTTGTGGCCTCGATCTTCTCTGCGATGTCGTGAAACGCTTCGGGATTCTCATAAAGCATGAGTTTCTCTTCCAGTTCCGCCTTGATCTTATACAAGCCCAACCGGTGCACGATGGGGATGTAGATGTATTTGATTTCGTGGAAGTACTTGCCAAGACGGTCGGCATCGACATCGTTTTGGTTACGGACGTCGTACACGCGGTGGGCCACTTTCAGCAGCACGGAGCGGATGTCCTCGACCAAAGAGAGGAAGAGGTCGCGGAAGTTGTCGGAGTTATAGGCCACCTTCTCGGTATGAAGGGCAGAGATACGGTCGAAGCCCTTCAGAATGACTGCTATAGGTTTTCCGAACTTCGCCTCGATATCCTCTATTTCAACACCTTTTTTATAGGTGACGCCATGGAGAAACGCAGCGATGACCGACATATAGCCCAGACCCAGTTCCAACACGACGATACGCACCAAGTCAATCAGGTGAAACATGTATGGTTTCCCTGACACCATGTATTTGCCGTCATAAACCTCAAGACAATAATGATAGGCGTCGTCAATCAGTTGTAACTTGCCGTGGTCGGGCATGTTCGGCCTGATGTCGTCGAGCAACGTCTCGTATGCTTGCTGTATTTTGTCCCGCTCTTCCTCGCTATATGCGGCAATGATTGTTTTTTCGTTTTCCACTTTACCTCCCTTCGGCAGGTGAGGGCTTACGCCGTTCCACTCTCCGTTTTCCTCTTATTGGATACTTACGTAGAGATGATGATCCAACATGGCGTCGTAATACGGTTTCAATTCATTGAAGGTACCGTGTTTGATGGCGCATTTTCCCTTGTAATGGGTGATCCAAGCACAGGTTTCAGCCTGTTCGTAAGTATGTTCACAGACCTCTACTAGGGTCTCAATCACATATTCGAAAGTATTATGGTCGTCGTTGTGAAGCACCAGACTTTTCTCCTCCTCCACCAGTTCTTCGGTCATTACATCGACTTCTTCCTGTTCTTTGTTCATCTCTTTTTATTTGGGTGTAAAGATACAACTATTTTTAATCTCGGGCTGATTTCTTAATTTTTTTCTTAACTTTGCGTTCCTTTTGAGATCAAAGAGATGCAAAACCGCTTCATCAAGAATATCATTTTCCTGTTGTTTCTCAACCTTTTGGTGAAGCCTTTTTGGATTTTGGGCATTGACCGTGAGGTGCAGAACATGCTCGGTGACGCACTTTACGGGCAGTATCTCTCCATCTTCAACTTCTCCTACCTATTTTATATATTGCTCGATTTGGGCATCACCAACTTCAACAGCCGTAACATAGCGAGCGACAACAAGATGCTTTCGAAGCATTTTGGCGGGCTTGCTGAGATCAAGCTATTGTTGGGAGTGGGTTACGCTGTGGTGATCTTTGCGGTTGGCTATCTCAACGGTTTCCGTGAAGGCTACCAGTTGAAGATGCTGTTTTGGTGCGGTTTGAACCAGATTCTTCTATCCTTTGTCTTGTTCCTGAGATCAAATATGCAGGGGTTGTTGCTCTTCAAGGCCGACAGTTTCCTATCTGTGTTCGACAGGGTGCTCTCCATCATCCTGATGGCCTTCATCCTATGGACGGGATGGTTCCCGTTGGGACGTTTCAATGTGGTGTGGTATCTTCAGGTGCAGACCCTCGCCTATCTCTGCACCATTGCCTTGGCACTGTTCCTCGTGCTCAAGCATGTGGATCATCTCAGTTTCAAGATTAATATCAAGTTTTTCAAGGAGATACTTGTCCAGAGCCTGCCCTTCGCCCTTTTGGTGCTGCTGATGAGCGTTTATAGCCGTATTGAGCCTTTCCTCTTGGAGCGACTTCTCGACGACCAAGGTGTTCAAGCCGGCATCTACGGCCGTGCATACCGTTTGTTCGACGCCGGCAACAACATCTCCAACCTGTTTGCCATCATGTTGTTGCCCATGTTTACCGCTACCCTGAAGAACAAGCTGGAACTCAACAACTTGGTCAAGACCGCCTTCAATGTCATGGTAGCCATGACAGGTATCGTTCTGATTATGTGCGTGTTTTACAGCCAGGATATCATGCAGCTCATGTACAACCCCGAAGAGGCCGAGACCGAAGCCGCCTATCTTGTTCGCATAGGTCAATACGCCAAGGTGTTTCCCATCCTGATGGGCAGTTTCTTCTGCCTTTCCACCACTTACGTTTTCGGGACCTTGCTGACGGCCAACGGAAGTCTCAAACAGCTCAACCTGGTGGCGGCAGCTGGCGTGGTCATCAACATTTTGCTCAACCTTATCGTCATCCCGCGATTCCAGTCGGTAGGTGCGGCTTGCACCAGCCTTTGCGTCCAGACCGTCACAGCCTTCGCCCAGTATCTGCTCTGCGAGAAGATCTTCAAACTGAGACTTGGCTGGCGCTATTGGATCCATCTGGTTGCCTTCATGGGCAGTGTCATGCTGTGCACATGGCTCACCAGAATGATTCATGTGAACTGGATTGTGTCCTTCGGCATCGGATTCGTCGTCAACGTCGGGCTGATCTTCGTCACTCGTCTGTTGAGCCTGAAAGAAATCACCTCCCTTGTGCTTCCTTCGGAAAAAAGATAATCAAAAACCACTTTTTTGATTGTCCATTCATTGTTTTTTCCTATTTTTGTCAACTTATTCGAAACTATTGCCGTTATGGACAATCCACAAAAGGACAATTACAATTCCAAATACCTGTTCAAATTACTGGCCGAGTATCGGAAAAGCGTCCTGATTATTTTGATTGCGGCTGCTTTATTGGCGGTTCTGTTCAGCTCTCCGCTGTTCATCACCCCACTCTACAAGTCAACCGCCATTCTTTACCCCACATCGAGCAACTCCATCTCCAAGGTGTTGATAAGCACCACCTTCCAATCCAACAAAGACATTCTTGAGTTCGGTGAGAGCGAACAGACCGAGCAGATGCTTCAGGTGCTCAACTCAAACCGCATCCGTGACAAGGTCATCGAGCGTTACAACCTGATGGAGCATTATGGTATCAAGCCCACTTCGAGGTATCCTTTTACCAAGCTCAACAAACTGTACGACAGCCGCATCAAGTTTCGTAGAACCGAATATAACGCTGTCAGAATCACTGTTTTGGACTCTGACCCTGCTTTAGCTGCGCAGATGGCCAACGATATCGCCGAATTGTTCGACAGCACGATGAATGCCATGCAGAAGGAAGTGGCCGTCAAGGCCTTCAACCTGGTGGATGCAGAGTACAAAAGCCTTTGCGCCGAGATGGCATTGTTGGAGGACTCTCTCAACGTGCTCCGCAGTTTGGGTGTACTCGACTATGAATCACAAGTGGAGATGCTCAGCCAACAACTCGCAGTGGAACTGGGCCGCAACAATCCCCAAGGCATAAAGAACATCCAAGAGCAGCTTGACATCCTCGCTCAATACGGCGGCGCTTATTATGCCATTAACGAGAGACTTGACAACGACCGCTTGCAACTCTCCCTCATGAAGACCAAGTACGAGGAAGCCAAGGTCGATGCCACAGAGGACATTCCCCATAAGTTTGTGGTGACTTCGGCTTTCAAGGCTGAACACAAAAGCTATCCAGTCCGCTGGATCATCGTAACCATCACCCTGTTGGGCACCTTCTTGTTGTTGATCTTTGTACTGGTCATTCTCGACCGGTATGGGTCCTTTTTTCGAAAGCAGGCCGCCGGTGCCCTTGAAAAGACCCAGGAAACAAAAGGCAGTCCACAAAACAGTTGATAAGCCTATTGAAACATCCGTAAAAAAAGAGACCACCATTCAACCTGAAATAACAACGAAAGAAAAAATAAACAACGAAAATATGGATAACAATTTCAACAACCTTTCGCTCGTCCAACTGATTTACAAATGGAAGTGGCACATCATCGTCATCACCCTGGTGGCGGCAATCTGTGGAGCAATCTTCTCAAGTTCCACCTTCATCACTCCGCTTTATAAATCCGAAGCGATTGCCTACCCGGCCAACATCAGTCCCTATTCTGATGAGAGTGAGACCGAACAGATGCTCCAAATCATCAACTCACAGTCCATCGTCGACTCCATCGTTGAGAAGTACGACTTATGGACCGATTACAAGATCGACCGCAACTATCAGTTTGCCAAGACCTACCTGATGCTTGAGTATCACGACAAGATCAAGATCAGCAAGACCCCATACGAAGCCGTTTCAATCGTGGTCAACGACAAGGACCCCATGGTGGCTTGCAACATCGCCAAGGACATCCTTTATTTCTACGACCAGAAAGTGGCCAAGATGCACCGCGACAAAGTCGGCGAGGTGGTGGCCATGTATGAACGCCAGCTGGGCGAGAAGCAACGTGGCATCGACTCGTTGAAGCAACGTCTCTCCGACCTTGGCACCCAATTTGGCGTGGCTAACTACTCAGGACAGCTTCGTGAGATCACCAGAGGCTACATCAACGGTTCGGCCAGGGCTACGGAACTGAAGACCAACCTGGAGCTCTACGGTCCCGAAGCCATCGACTTGGAGACCAAGATTGTAGCCGAAGGCAACACTTACACCAGCATCAAGATGGACTACGAGCAGGAGTTGCGTTTCTTCAATTCGAATCTCACCTACTCCAACATCGTCACCGAGCCTTATCCTGCCGACAAGAAGTCATATCCTGTGCGTTGGGTGGTGGTTGCCCTCAGCGGCCTCGGTGCGTTTCTGCTCACCATCCTCGTCCTATTTATCATTGAGAATAGAAAGAAATTCATCCCTGCCGAGCAATGAGCAAAAAAGCTAAGATCGCATGGCTGTATGTGATTTCGGCACTATTTGTCGCCATTTCACTTTATCTGCTGGTCAACAAGAACAACTACCTGTTCTTCGCCGTTCCAGTCGTGCTCGGCATTTTGCTGCTCTACATATTTTCGTTGGACAAGGTGATGATGCTTATCAGTTTCACCATCCCCTTGTCGGTCACTCTTAAAGAGTTCGAGCAATTGGCGGTATCCTTACCTGCCGAGCCTCTGTTGGCGGGTGTGATGATCCTATTCATCGCAAAACTACTTTACGAAGGAAATTACGACCGTAAGATCTCGCACCACCCCATCGCCATTGTGATTTACTGCATTTTCCTTTGGATGATTGTCACCACCATTACGAGTGAGATGCCTTTGGTATCAATCAAATTCATCGTCTCCAGGTTGTGGTTCGTCATCCCTTCGTTTTTCTTCTGTGCCTTGCTGTTCAAGAAGCCGAAAAACATCGACCGTTTCATCTGGCTTTATATTGCAAGCTTATGCATTGTGGTTGTTTACACCACCATCATCCATGCCCAGCATGGTTTCGACAACGACTCGGCCCACTGGGTGATGTCACCTTTTTATAACGACCACACAGCATACGGTGCCGCATTGGCTATTTACTTGATTTTTGCCATCACCTATGCTTTTATCCCCGGTATCAAGTCACGTCAAAAGATATTCATTCTTGCAGCCGTGGCGCTTCTTAGCGTTGCCATGGTGCTTTCTAGCTGCCGTGCCGCATGGGTCAGCCTCGCTGCATCGCTCGGAGTATTGATTTGTGTGTTGCTGAAGATCAAGTTCAGATGGGTTTTCACCACCTTGGTGATTCTTGTAGGTCTTTTCTTCGCATTCCAGCATCAGATCATCGATGCTTTGGAGCATAACAACCAAGACGCGTCGGGCGATATTGTGGAGAACATACAGTCCATCACCAACATCTCCACCGATGCCTCCAACCTGGAGCGCTTCAATCGTTGGCACTCAGCCTTCAGGCTGTTTGCCGACAGGCCTGTGTTTGGTTGGGGACCAGGCACCTATCAGTTCGTTTACGCCCCCTACCAGATGTCGAAGGACAAGACCATCATCAGCACCAACGCCGGTGATGGTGGAAATGCCCACAGCGAGTATATCGGTCCTTTGGCCGAGCAGGGCTTCATGGGCACCATCTTGATGCTGGCTTTGGTCATCACAGTGGTTTACACTGGCTTGAAGGCCTATAACAAGGCTAAAAACAAGAAAGCCAAGGTGCTCGTCATGGGCGCCACCCTGGCTTTCTTCGGTTATTTTGTTCATGGTTTCCTAAACAACTTCCTTGATACCGATAAGTTGGCCGTTCCTGTCTGGAGCTGTGCCGCGCTTATCGCTGTCATTGATTTGTATTACTCAAATCAGGAGTGTTTCGGAGAAATCACTGAAAGTCAACCAGCTCAACCTCAAAAATCAGATTCGAGTAAGGAGTGATCAACTCGCCTGCCTGACGTGCGCCATAGGCGAGGTTGGAAGGGATGTAAAGGATGCCCTTCTCGCCTTTCGACATCAGGGCGATACCTTCGTCCCATCCAGGAATCACCTGACCCACACCCAGTTCAAACTCGATGGGCTCGCCGCGTTCCACTGAGGAGTCGAACACTCTGCCATCAAGCAGTTTGCCGGTGTAGTGAACCTTAACTTTCTGTTTGTAGCCCGGTTTGGGACCTTTGCCTTTCTTGGTGCAGACATAAACGAGGCCGCTCTCCTGAGGCTGTGTGGTGATGCCGTTTTCAGCGAGATAGGCAGCGAAGACGTCGTTAGCTTGTTGCTGTAAAGCGGCAGCCTCTTCCATCTTCTTCTGGGCCAAAGCCTCTTGGACCTGGTTGAATTCCTCCTGAGTGTAAACCTCATCCACCACTACTTCCCAACGCAGGAACGTTTCGGGATTGACAAATTCAGGAAGGATGGGTGCGTGGAACATCTTTCTGAAGGTGGAGTCGGAATTGATCATGAACGACATGGAATCGCCGACATGCATCATGCGGAAACCTTCAAGCAGGTCGCCCTGAAACACTGATTCACGAAGCTGATCGTAAGCGGGATCGGGAAGATTGTTCGTCGTAAATAACAAAGAATCGCCAAGATAGTAGGCAAGACGCACTTTGATGTAGTCACCCATCTGAAGCTGTGGGCCATTACCTGCAACAATCTTTTTGTAATACAATCCGGTTTCAGTGGCTTTGTAGCCAGGGAACGGGGACTTAGGTCCGCACGACATGAAGGCTACGGACACCAGGAGGCACATGGCCGCCAATTTGAAAAGTCTTTTCATTTTTAATAGAATTAGTTGAATTTGAATTGATTAGTATTGTACTTCTTTAACATTCAAGGTATAAATCAAAGTAGCTCTTCCTGGTACGCTCTTTTGGTCGCCTACCAAGCCGTAGCCAAGATGTGAAGGCACAATGACGTGCGCGATATCACCTCGATGCAGGTAACGCGCCGCTTCATCGATGCCGTCGACCACTCCTCCCTGTCCAACCACAAACTTCATAGGTCCATCAGTTTCAGAGTTATAAACCACATCGCCATAGATATCGTACATGACATACTCCATAGTAACCAGTTGTCCAGGCTGAATCAAAGGACCGTTACCCGCCCTGACAATCTGGTAACGCATTCCAGTGCCTGTGGAGACCATGTCCCATTGGTGTCTTTGCACGTAGTTCTGGATATCCTCGTCTTCGTCGTTGGCCAGATAGCGGTTAGCCCGCTCGAGACTCTCCTTCAATTCTCTTTCAGATGGCAGGGACACCTGTTGTGGCTTATTGTTGCATGCTGACAACAAGGCAACAAACACTATGATTATCAGCTTTTTCATTGTTGGACAAGCATTTCTTGGTATTCTGGCAGGACCTGGTGAAGAAGCTTTAAGGCATCTTCCATAGAACAGGATAACGTTCCGCCAGCAGCATTCGTATGTCCTCCTCCGTTGAAATATTTCTGCGCCAGTTCATGGACAGAGAAACTGCCTTTGGAACGGAACGAAAGACGAATCACACCTTGACGTTCGGTTACCAATACTGACATGACCATCTTTTTCATGGAAAGGGGATAATTCACAATGCCTTCGGTATCACCTATTTGATAATGAAACTGAGCTAGTTCCTCTTTATTGAGCGAGATGATGGCGCTAGCATATTCGTCGAGCACTTCCATCTTGTTGCTGATGGCGTAACCCAGCAGCCGGAGCCTATCTTCGGAAAAGGTGTCGTACACCAATTGATGTATCTGGTTGTAGGATGCCGACCATTCCACCATTTTAGCACAAATGGTGAAGGTTTGGGGATGAAACATCGAATGAGCGAAAGATCCGGTATCGGTGACGATGCCTACAAGGATATTGGTGGCAATGGACTCATCGAGATATTGTTCTCCGAAATGGAGAACTGTCTCGGCCACCAGTTCGGAGGTGCTTGACACTTGGGTGTCAGAGAGGGCACAAACGAATTCTTCCAGGTTGGGATCACGATGGTGGTCAATGAGTATCTTTTTTATTTCCAATGATTTAAGCTTATCTTGAATCAAACCAGCCCGAGACAGGTGGTTGAAATCCAGCATCACCACGAAATCCGCTCTATCGAGGATTTGATTGCAGGCGTCGGCTTCTTTATCGTAGATATGGATGGTTGAAGCGCCAGGCATCCAAGCCAGAAACTCGGGAAAGTCGTTGGAAACCATGACTCCCACGTCGTGTCCGAGTTTTCGGAGCAACTGTGAAAATGCGAGCGAGGACCCAATGGCGTCGCCGTCAGGGTTGACATGGCTGACGACGGCTATACGTTTAGGGGTTTTCAGTACCTCGTCAAGAGTTTGAAAGAATTGAGTTTTGCTCATATACGGCAGAATAATCGGCAAATTTACAGATTATTCTCGAAAGAGCGCACACATTATTTAATAAAAGAGAACTCAGCGAGGGTTAAAGGTCTCAAAGGTGCCATCGGCATAGAGGACGAACAAGGTTTTGATGGATTCACCATTAATAGTGGAAGTGGACGGAGAGAACATGGATGGTTGGGGTTGAGGTTGGGGTTGATGGGTTGTATCCAAAACAGGTTCGATTTCCAATTGCGTATCGGGTAGAGGTTCGACAGGTTTTGGTTGGAATTGTTCTGATGTGGTGATGGGACCGGTGCCGAAGATGATCCAATCGAGGTTATACTCCGGAAAGGTTTCTTTTATCTTTTTGACGAACTCGAGGCTAGGTTGGTTTCGGCCGGAGAGGATATGGGATATTCCTGAGGGTTGGATGCCGAGGAGGGCTGCGAAGTCGGATGCTTTAAGGTTTTTGGCACGCATGATATGGGCGATTCTATCTTTCATAATGTCCCGGATTTTTTCGATTTTGACCTGAATAATTTTTACAAAGGTAAAAATAATATCTTTACATTGCAACAAAAATTCAATTTTAACTTTGTAAAATTTCCATAAATTGCTAAAATCAAGAACTTTTTCTTGAATTATAATATCTTATATTATTGATTTACAAAATATTGAATATCTTACAAGAGAATCTTGATTCAAGTCCTTTAATTTATCAAATCTTTAATATTTATCTTTAATTAAGAATACTTATTTTATTGATTTTTAGTGTTTTATGTTATATTTCATTTCATAATGCAAATAATTTACTAGAAATAAAATGAATTTACGCTTTTATTATTGTTTTACTTTTGTAATTAATATTTATAATATACTGATTATCAGTATATTAGTTTTTGTTTGTTTACAATTGTAAATATATTTGTAAACCATTCATTCTGAATCTGGAAATTGGAAATCAGCGACGATTTGAAGGTGGAAAGTGGTTTATGTTGACTAAAAAACCAGTGCGCTCAGAGAGCTTAAAACTGGCCTCAAACACCTCTCTCCTATTTTATCAGATTATGGAGCACGAACCCGTATTCACAGGTGGGCGACCATCAACTATGGTCGCTGAACACCTTGCGGAAACCTAGCAGAAAAGTTGTTTGTGTATTTACACCTATTAATATATATAATAAGCGTCCGAAAAGGCCGTCCCTGGAGGCTTTAAACACCTCGATTTTTATCGAAAAATTATTTTATTGACTTTCAATACGTTACAAAAAAAAATGATTTTTTTTTGATTTTTTTTTCAAAAAATGCTTGCGCGTAAAGAAATTTGATGTATTTTTGCAGTCCCAAACAACGAGGGAGGTAAGACACAAAGAAAGGGGTTTGGAAAGTTCTTTGAAAACTTGAGGCCAGCATAAGTCCGAGACGGTAAGCCGAGAGGCTGGTCCGTTTCGAGAGTAAGGAAACAAGAGAATCATAGCGGAGCCCTAAACAGGAAAAAGAAAAAGTACAACAATAATACAATGAAGAGTTTGATCCTGGCTCAGGATGAACGCTAGCGGCAGGCCTAATACATGCAAGTCGAACGGGAAGGGGCCCTTCGGGGCCTCTGAGAGTGGCGCACGGGTGCGTAACGCGTATGCAACCAACCCCGCACTGGGGGACAGCCGGTGGAAACGCCGGGTAATACCCCATGCCGACGGGAG
>CADCIH010000012.1 GCA_902801465.1 uncultured Bacteroidia bacterium
GCCCGGCAGTGCCGATGATACTGCGGTGAAACGTGGGAAAGTAGGTCGCCGCCCACCCATACGAGAGAGCCCGCCAACGAGCGGGCTTTCTTCGTTTTATTCATTTTGCATTCCACTTTACACTCCTAAAATGTTTCTCCCTATCCACCACGCAATGAACACCCCAAACCATATCCAACAAGCCAAAGTGCCGGATAAAGCTAAATGAACCTTCCCGTTCCTCGGGAAAATGGTTAGGGCTATTACATACAACAAAGCGGGAACCAATAGGTAATTGTACTGGATCCCCTCCCAAATGTGACCGTTTAAAATCGCATGAATTGCCCGCTGTGAGCCACATCCAGGACAATCATATCCTGTCAATAACTTGAAAATACACTTGGGCGCAAGGTGACTATGTGCAGGGTCGAAATAATGGTAAAGAATACAAAAACAAGACAATCCTATGACCCATAGGATTATCTTGTATATTGCTTTCATCAGGAAAATTGATTACATGTATTGTTGAAGGGCACCCGAAGAGAAGAAAGCGGCGACATTGGCAACAAGTCCCACGATGGCAGTGATGATAATCCATTTCTTGGCCTTGTCCGATTCACTCTTGGCCTGGTAAAAGTTACCCATTTGCCATGCCTTGTTCACCTTACTGGAACATACAATACACCAAACACCCAACGGTATGCAGCAGAATAACGTCGCAAGAATGGACCAAACCATGTAGTTGTTAGGCTTCGGTCCAGCATACTGAGGCTGAGGGTTCGGCTGGCTGTTGATGTTAACTTGATACTGAGGTTGGGAACCAGCGGCTAGTGGCGCTCCACAATTGGTGCAGAAGCTGCAGTTGTCAGGAACAGCTTGTCCGCAATGGGTGCAAAAACGTGTCATGAGTGTTTATTCTTTAGGGTTTAGCTTTGCAAAAATAAAAATAATTATGATTTCATCATAATCTCTGCCAAAATAATTCCAGTGGCCATCGAGGCATTCAACGATTCCGTCATGCTTCCCTCAGCCCGCGGGATGGTGATGGGATGGGTGATCAACGGTAAAATGTTGCCCCTGATACCATGCGACTCACTGCCAATGACAATGACACCCCCGGCCCAACGACCTTCTTTCTTGAAGATGTTCTCGCCCTCCAACAAAGCCCCGTAAATGGCTTTCCCGTTGCTTTTCGATTCCTCCAGAAAACGCCTCAGGTCAGTATAGACTGCCGATACTCTGAAGACAGATCCCATGGTGGCTTGGATCACCTTCGGATTCCAAAGCTCCACACAATCCTCGCTGCATACCACTTGCTTGATGCCAAACCACTCCGCAGTGCGGATGATGGTGCCCATGTTGCCGGGATTGGCAATGCCGTCCAAAGCCAACACCATCTTTTCGTCAGAATTGATCTCCATCTTGCGAATTTTGGCAACAGCTAGTATCCCCGGAGGGGTGTCCTGACCACTCATCTGCTCCATCTGAACTTCGGTGACGAGTTCCATCAACGAAGTGTCCATGGGATGCTCGTGAAGATATTTCTCTGTAGCAAATAGATAGTTGACTTCAAACGGGGAACGCAACAACTCCTCAACCATCTTCCTGCCTTCCACAACGAAAAGCTGATGCTCGTTCCTGTATTTCTGTTGCTTGAGCGACTGGATGAACTTGACTGTGTTTTTTGTAATCATGTGGCAAAGATAAAAAAAAGAAGGCTGCCTCCAAAGAAACAGCCTTCCTTATCTGATTGCAATCTGAAGATACCTTATTCGGCAACCACTTCAAATTCGATTTCGGCTTGAACATCCTTGTGAAGTTTGATCTTGGCCTTGTAAGTGCCGAGTTCCTTCACAGCTTCTTCGTTCAGCACGATCTGCTTGCGGTCGACCTCGATGTTGCAGGCTTCCTTGATGGCGTTGGCGATCTGGATGGTGTTGACCGAACCGAAGATCTTGCCAGTGGCGGCTGCCTTGGCACCGATGGTGAGCTTCAAACCTTCAAGAGCCTTGGCCTTCTCGAGGGCCTCGTTCTTGATCTTCTCTTCCTTGTGAGCTTGTTGACGAATCTCTTCGGCCAGCATTTTGCGGTTTCTCTCGGTGGCGAGGATAGCCATTCCGTTCGGAATCAAATAGTTGCGGCCATATCCGTCCTTAACGGTCACGATTTCGTTCTTGTAGCCTAAGTTGGCGATGTCTTGTTTCAGAATAATTTCCATTTCAAATCCTCCTATTATTTCAACATGTCAGCAACGAACGGCATGAGGGCAAGGTGACGAGCTCTCTTGATGGCCTGTGCTACTTTCTTTTGATACTTGGTTGAGGTACCGGTGATGCGGCGGGGCAAAATCTTGCCTTGCTCGTTCACAAACTTCAGCAAGAAGTCGGCGTCTTTGTAATCGATGTACTTGATGCGGTTCTTCTTGAAGCGGCAGTATTTCTTTCTCTTGGTATCGACTGCGATAGGAGTCAAATATTTGATGTCGTTATTGGGTTGTTGTGCCATTTCTTTAAGTTTTAAAGGTTAAACAATTAGGCTTGGGCCTCGGCTTGCTCCTGGGCTTTCTTGCGTTTCTTCTCGTTGTAAGCGACAGCGTGCTTGTCAAGCTTCACAGTGAGGAAACGAAGAACGCGCTCGTCGCGCTTCAGCTCGGTCTCAACATTTGCAATAACTTCACCCTCGGCTTTGAACTCTATCAGGTGATAGAAGCCAGTGGATTTCTTCTGGATCGGGTATGCCAACTTGCGCATGCCCCAGTGCTCTTCATGAACGATTTCTGCACCAGCATTGGCCAGATAATCTTCATACTTCTTTACCGCTTCCTTCATCTGATCGTCAGACAAAACGGGAGTTAAAATGAAAACGGTTTCGTACTGATTCATAATTTGTTGATAATTAATGATTTAATGTTTTTATTACTTGCTCCGAAAAGCGAGTGCAAAGATAGACAAAAATCTTTAATAAACAAGCAGTTGCTTAGATTTATTTTTTGTAGAGGTCGAACACGTTCATATTGGTCCACTCGGTGGGCTGTAGCTTGCTGTCGGTCATGGTGGCGTCGAGGCTTGTAATGCGGCCTGACAGGGCCTGGTCAACGAAAGCGCAAAAGATATCGACGCTGCCGGGGAACCAGGAAGCGACTTCGTGTCCGATACCCTCGAAACGAATGAACCAATGGGGGATGCCTTGCTTTCTCATCCTCCTGTCAAGGGTCATTGAACCGTAAAGCTTGGGACTGAATGGCAATCCAAACCCCTTGAAGTTCACGATCTTGTCCTTAGTGCCGTGCATCAGCATCGTCGGTGCGGGATCAGTGTCGTATCTGAGGTCGCGTTTTCGGCACATGATGCCCCCGGCGTAGGGAATCACCGCGGCAGGTTTCCAACCTTCAGGCAAAATGGTCGCTTCCGGCAAGTCGTTGGCCCTGCAATAGTCGAGTTGCAGTACGGTGATGGCTCCTGCGGAACTACCCGTCAGTACGATTTTCGAGGGATTGACGTCGATTTCTTCGGAATGTTCGACAACCCATTTGACTGCCTCGGCACAGTCTTCTGTGGCGATGTCGATGCAGTATTGGAACAAGTTGTCGATGTTGAAAAAGCCTTGGTATTCCTCCAGTTTAGCCTTGTCTTTCAAACCTAGCCGATAATCGATATTAATCACCGTAAACCCTCTCTTGACCAGCGAATCGGCCAATGCCGTCTGGTAACTGTCGTCGCGTTTTCCCACGACGAATCCGCCGCCGAATACCGAGATCACCGCGGCCCTGTCTGGTCTAGCCACAAGGGGTTTGTGAACGTCAAGATACAAAGTCGAGTCGCGTTCAACAAATGGATAAGTCGTCTTGGTTTGCGCCTTCGCGAAAAGGATTCCAAGAAAACACAAGGTCATCAAAAACAGTATTTTTTTCTTCATAATATCAATAGTTTGAGGGCGCAAAATCATGAAAGAATACTGGTCAAACCCACTCGGAGTTCTGGCATCGGACACTTGGTGTCGCGTTCTACGATTAGGGTCTTGAGGCTGGCGAAGGGGAGGATCTCCTTTTCGATATCCTGGAGTGAACGGTTCCTGCCGAAATAGGCAGGGGCAAAGCACTCCCAGAACTTGATGGAAGTGGCCTTGTCCATGTGGAAGGTCTCCTTGATGAAAGCCTCGTCGGATAGCTTGCAGCAGAGGTACACCATGCCGACATCAAACAGGTGGTTGCCATAGCAAAAATCGCCCAAATCGATGAAGTAGCGCTGGTCACCCACAAAGATGGCGTTCGAGAACTGTAGGTCGCCGTGGATTGCGGTGTCCTCCTCTGGAACGTCAGCGATGAATTTGCGGAGTTTCTCTTTCTCCTCAGCGGTGAAAAACGGATTCTCGTTCAACAAGCGGTAGTAACGGTCCTTCACATTCTCAAACTGGGTGGTGTCGATGTGAGTGGCATGCAGTTGCTTACACATCATGGCGAACTCTTCAGCGTATTGCTGTACCTTCTCGGGATGGTCGCCCGTAGCCCTTGAATAGGAGGTCTTTCCCAAGATGCGCTTGAACCGGATTCCGTAACGGCCGTCCTCGGTAACGACATACTCGCCGGGCTCAGGGGTGGGGATGCCCATGGCATATACTTTTTTTGCAAGCATCATCTCATCCAAAGGCTGCTGTATCTTACCTGGGAAATAGAGTTTCAGCATCACCGAAGGGTCGGTCTTGTGGTCGTAACTTTCGCCGTTGGCGCCGCCGCCCGAAAGAATGTAATCGTTGAGCGTGATTTTAATGGCTTCCATTTTGTAAATGTTAATAAAAAGCAAAAATAGAAAAAATACTTGGTTTTTGTTAACTTTTTGTATATTTGTCTTTTATTATCCTTAATCTTTGTTTATGGGGAAGAATTCATTTGCTAACAAACTGAGTTGGAGTATAATAGGCATCGTTTCCGTCATCTATCTGGCGGCATTGGTTATTATCGCAGTCATTTTTTATCAACTGATGACCGACGAGGCTACCCATCTCTCCCAGGAGTCGCTCGCCCACGCCTCGCGCATGTATTTCAACTTGATAGTGGTAGGTCTGTTGGGACTGGTGGTGATTTTTTTCGTATGTCGTCATGTGATCAAGACCAAGACGCGTCCTGTCACCGAAGAGTTGGAAACCACCTCCATCGCCAACGAAAGGATGGAGTCGGAACTCAACGTGGCCCGTGCCATCCAGATGGGGATGCTGAACACCAAGTTTCCCGAACAGCTTTATGCGATGCTGTGTCCCGCAAAAGAGGTGGGAGGCGACTTTTACGACTTCTCACTTAAAGACGGCAAGCTTTATTTCGCCATAGGCGACGTGTCGGGGAAAGGCGTCCCGGCCTCGCTCATGATGGCCCTCACCAGCGTGATCATGCGATTTGTGGCTGGTCTTGGCTTGCCCATCAACACCATGCTGGAACGCATCAACAACAGTGTCAGCGAAGCCAACAGCCACGGCATGTTCGTCACCCTCTTCGTCGCCCGCCTCGATATCAGGTCGGGCCATTTGGAATACTGCAACGCAGGTCACAATCCCATCGTGGTGATTCCTCCCGAGGGAGACCCCTATTTCCTAAAAGCCAAGCCGAACATCGCCATCGGCCTGTTGGGCGACTTCCATTACGAGGGCGAAAGCCTGGAACTGAAACCCGGAACGCGTCTCGTCGCCTACACCGACGGCGTGACGGAGGCTGAACAGGCGAGCCTGAGCCAATTTGGCGACGACCGCCTAATGTCATGGGCTCAGGCGATAGCACAGGAGAATGCCACCATCCATGATAAAGAGGTGGTGGAAAGCCTTTATCAAACGGTGAAGCACTTCGCCGGTGACAATCCGCAGAACGATGACATCGCCATAATGAGTTTGAAATTTGACCCTAATAATATTATGACTAAAAGACGTTTCAATCCGATTAAAGACAAAAGCATCGAGATCATTGAGTTCTTGATGGCTTCGCCCGATATGCCCGCCGACGAGGAGTTGCGCTTCAAGTTGCGCCTCTCCATCGAAGAGGCTGTTGAAAATGTAGTGCGCTATGCCTACGATGGCGGCATTGGTTGGCTTGAGGTGGGCACAAGCCTGGACCACGACGCACTGGTCCTCACCGTTGAACTCCGCGATGCTGGCGTGCCGTTCAATCCTCTGGAACAACCCGATCCCGACACCACTTCGTCAGCCGAAGAACGCCAGGTCGGTGGTCTGGGAATCTATCTTTGCAAAAAATTAATGGATAGCATCGACTACCGCTACGAAGATGGAAACAATGTGCTTACAATGAAAAAATTAATATAGATATATGGAAACTATTATTAATAACGAATCGGGAAAGACCCTGGTGGTCTTGAAAGGTCGAATCGACACCACCAACGCCGATCAATTTCAACAGGACATCGCTCCGCTGATGGAAGGCGAACATCCGGATATCGAAATCGATTGCAGCGAGATGACCTATACCTCATCGCAAGGATTGCGAATCTTCCTCTTGCTTCAGAAAAGCGTCAACGCCCGGGGTGGTATAATGGTGCTGCGAAATATGAATCCTCAGGTGAAGGAAGTGTTCGACATCACAGGGTTTTCAAACATCATCACCATCCTATGAAACTGGACCTGCATTGCGAAATGATACTCGACGAGTATCGGGCCAAACTGCCGGTGTTCGAACAGCTGAAAACGGTTGTCCTCAGTCAGTTGCACCGGTGCCTCGACGAGCACAACCTCCTTGTCTCGGGTCTCGAGGCCCGTATCAAGACGGAAACAAGCCTGTCGGGGAAGTTGGAGCTGAAAGGGTACAAATACCATACGCTCGATGACATCACCGATATCCTCGGTGCCCGCATCATCACGTTCTACAGCGACGAGGTGGATCTCATCTCTGCCTTGGTGGAGAAGCTCTTCGAAATCGACTGGGAGAATTCGGTCGACAAGCGCAAGATGTTGGAGACGGACCGTTTTGGCTATCTGTCGCTCCATTATGTTTGCCGGATTCCCCGAAAACTTTATAACGATCCTTCGATGCCGGAGCTGAACCAAATCCGATTCGAGTTGCAGATGCGCAGTACCTTGCAGCATGTGTGGGCCAACATGTATCACGACATGGGTTATAAGAGCGAGGTCGAAATTCCGGTGGAGTACCAACGCAACATGAGCCGGCTGGCGGGAATGCTGGAATTGGTCGATGAGCAATTCAGCCGCATCCGTCGTGAGATTACCGATTACCGCCGCAACGTACAGTCACTGGTGGCCTCGGGCAACTTCAACGAGGTGCCGCTCAACGGTGATACCTTCCGCAGTTATCTGGAACTGAAACCCTTCCATCGTCTGGCGCAGAAAATCGCTTCGATTAACCAGGCGGAGCTTTATGAAGATTCGTTGATGCCTTACTTTAAAGTGTTTTATCTGTTGGGAATGAAGACGATAGGTGATATCCAGAACCTTCGTAACAAATATAGCGAAGGTGCCTACCAACTGGCCTTGCTCCAACTCGCAGGCACAGGACTCGATATCGTGGCTTGCTCTGTCGCCATCCAGAACCTCTGTATCGTCGCCATCCTGAAACAAGGCTTCGGTGAAGCTGGACTCCAACGGCTGTTCGGCTTGGTTTACGGCGAGAGCGACTATAACGCCCAACGTGCCCATCGGGTCTTCGAACAGGCTCAAAAGATTAATCTGATTCAGTGACATGAACAACCCTCTCAATACCGGGCTTTTCGACCGTGCAACCGTCTTCGCCACACAAGCCCATAGCGGCACCGAACGCCGTGGCAAAGGCTATCCCTATATCATCCATTGCATGGAAGCAGCCAGCATCGTAGCCACCATCACCAACGACCCCGAGATGCTTGCGGCAACCATTCTGCACGATACAGTGGAGGATACCTCGGTGACCATCGAGCAGATCCGCTCCGAATTTGGCAACCGTGTGGCCGACTTGGTGGCGCATGAGACCGCTCCATCGCCAGACGACGCTCCTTGGCGCAATCGCAAGGAAGCTCAACTGGCTCAACTAACCCAAGCACCTTACGACAGCAAGGTGGTGGCCCTGGGTGACAAACTCTCGAACATGCGGGCCCTGGCAGCCGATTACAAGACTATCGGCGACCAGCTTTGGAAGCGTTTCCACGCTCCCAACGGCAAAGAAGATGTCGCTTGGTATTACCGCTCCCTGGCCGAAGCGCTCTCTGAATTGGAAGAAACAGCCGCTTATCAGGAATTTGTCAAATTGATTTCCGATACTTTTTGATTAAAAGCTTTCCAACATCATCTCCAGCATGAATTCCGCTGCATGGCCATTGCCGAAAATTTCGGGGAAATCGACAGGAGGCTGCTGCAGGTAATGACGGCTGGCTTCCAGGATCTTGCCAAAGTCTGCGTCCGTCAAAATGCCGGCGCCGGTCTCAACGATTTCCACCCACTCGGTCTCAGGGCGCATGATGACACAGGGTTTCTGAAAGAAATACGATTCTTTCTGCACACCGCCCGAGTCGGTGAGAATCAACTGGGCGTGTTTCTCCAGTTGGATCATCTCCAAAAACGAGACGGGCTCGATGACAATGACGTTGTCGGCATGGAAGTCTCCTGCTTTCTTGCGCGTGCGGGGATGCATGGGCAACACTATGGTGATTTCTTTGGAGAGTTCCTTGAAAGCTTCCAAAATGGCATTCAAACGCTCGGATTGGTCAGTGTTGCTGTCCCGGTGCAAAGTGGCCAGCACGTAGGGCTTACCTTCCAAGCCAAGTTGTTTCAAGACTTGTGCTTTCTGGTCGGCGACCTTGGAGAAGTGCAAACTGTTGTCGTACATGATGTCGCCACAATGATATACCTTGGGATGGTCGATGTCATAAGGGCCGTCGTTATCTATGGGAAAACCTTCGCGTACCAGATTGTCCAGTCCTGCATGGGTAGGGGTGAAGAGCAGGGTGGAGCAGTGGTCGCACACGATGCGGTTGATCTCCTCGGGCATGCTCTTGTTGAACGAGCGCAGTCCGGCTTCGATGTGGACCACTGGCACGTGAATCTTGGAGGCGGCCACGGCACCGGCCAAGGTGGAGTTGGTGTCACCATACAACACGAGGCAGTCGGGCTTCTCATCCAGTAGAATCTTTTCGATGCCTTCGATCATCTTGGCGGTCTGTACGCCGTGCGTGGCGGAACCCACATGTAGGTTGTAGTCGGGGTGGGGGATGCCCAGCTCGTCGAAAAACACCTGCGACATGTTGTCGTCGTAATGCTGCCCCGTATGCACTATGATTTCCTGGATGCGCTCTGCATAATGACTCTTGATGGCGCGGCTCAGTGCTGCGGCCTTGATGATCTGGGGCCTTGCCCCGATGACGGTGACGATTTTCATGATTTATTAATTCATCATGCCGTTTTCGGCGAAGCTAAAATACGAATTTTCTCCGATAATGAGGTGGTCGAGGACGTTGATGTCCAAAATTTTTCCTGCAGAGATGATTTTCTTGGTCAATAATTGGTCTTCCTTACTGGGTCGAGCCACTCCTGAAGGGTGATTGTGGCAGATCATGAGGGCGGTGGCTTCCTTCAGCAATGCGTTCTTGAAGATGACCTTGGGGTCGGCCATCGTCTTTGTGATGCCTCCAATGCTGATGCGCTCGGTCTTGATGATCTTATTGCCTTGGTTGAGGTAGGCAACCACGAAATGCTCCTTGGTGGGGTCGTCTATGAGGGCGAGGAAAGTCTCGTAAGCCTCTTGGCTGTTGTTGATGGACTTGCGCTGCTCAGGCGAGGTGAGGCTCCAACGACGGCCTAGTTCCAATGCGGCCATGATGCTCACGGCTTTGGCCTCGCCGATGCCTTTATGCTGTTTTAGTTCGTCAATATTGAGTTTCGAGAGGTCGTAGAGGTTGTCGCCGATAGCGCTCAGCATCTGCCTGGCCAGTTCCACGGCGGATAACTCGCCACTGCCCGAGCCAATCAAAATGGCAATGAGTTCAGCATTGCTCAGCGCCCCCTTGCCTTTGGCAATCATCTTCTCACGGGGACGGTCATCGGCAGCCCAATGCTTGATGGTTTTGCGACTGGTATTAATCATTGCTATATGATTATTTAAATGAGGTCGCAAATATAATTAAACTATTTCAACTAACCAAAAAAACCTCCCCTAATTGCTTAGAGGAGGCCAACATTATGATGAAAAAACTCTATTAAGCCAACTTGGCGGTGTATCTCGAGAGCTTTGACTTCAGATTACCGGCTTTGTTCTTGTGGATGATGCCGCGCTTGGCAACCTTGTCGATGATGGAATACATTCTCGACAGCTGGCTCTCGGCCTCTGATTTGTCGGTAAGGGTTCTGAATTTTCTGACTTCGTTACGCATCGACTTGGCGTAGTAACGGTTGTGCAGACGTCTCTTTTCAGTTTGACGGATACGTTTGATTGAAGATTTGTGATTTGCCATTTTCTAAATATCTCTTTTTTGTTTCTTCTTTTCTAATCGGGCTGCAAAATTACAACTTTTTTTGATATGCAAATTATTTTACGAGAATTTTTTTGGCTTTTATGCTTCAAAAGTCATTTTATCCTCGTTCTCTTTATGCTTTATCTCGTTGAGTGTTACGTCGATAAAGCTGTTTCTTTCGATGTTTTCACCCATGGTCTGAATCGGAATATAATTCTCCCCATAACCTCTCGCTATACCCTTTGAATCAATTCTCTCCACCAACATCCTTTGGGTTTTGCCTTTCATCATCTCGAAATACTTGAGTTTGTTCTCCAAGGAGATGCCTCTCATAATCTCGCTTCGCCGCGTCTTTTCAGGTTCGGGCACCTGGTCGGGCATGGCTGCGGCTTTGGTGCCAGTGCGTTTGGAGTATTTGAAGGTGTGAATGTGGCTGAAGCCGATTTCACGTGCGAAGTCGCAGCTTTCCTGGAAGGTCTCCTCGGTCTCTCCCGGGAATCCCACGATGATGTCGGTGGTGAGGTTGAAGTCGGGTCTGAAGGCCTTGATGCGCTGGCACATCTCACGGAATTGTTCGGCGGAGTAGAAGCGGTGCATGCGTTTCAAGGTGTCTTCCGAGCCGCTTTGCAGGCAGATGTGCATGTGAGGGGCGAGTTTCTCGTGTTGGAACAGCTGCAGGAAACGGTCGCTGAACTGGTCGGGTTCGATGGAGGAGACCCTGACGCGGAAATCGCCCTTTATATTAATAATGTGTTCAACCAAGGTCTCGAAATTGGTGTCGCCGTCATGATAACGTCCCATGTTGACTCCAGTGAGCACGATTTCCTTAAATCCATGGTCTACTACTTTTCGGATGTTTTCGTAGATGTCGTTGGCGGGGCGGCTGGTCGACCTTCCTCTGACCATGGGGATGATACAATAGGAGCAGAAGTTGTTGCAGCCGTCGTGGATTTTGATGAGGCTTCGGGTGTGGAAGGTGTCGTAGGCAGGCTGGTAGCTGAATAGGTCGCGGTCGTAGCCTTCGGGGTCGCTATGGCCTGTCTTGAAGTGTTCGTCCACGATGTCGAAGATGGCCGATTTGCGCTCGTTGTCGATGACATAGTCGGCAATACCCTCCTGGATCAGTTCCTCTTTCCGGTGGTTGACCATGCACCCCGTGACCACGATTAAAGCCTCGGGATTCTTCCTTCGGATCTGGTGGATGGCCTGTCGGCATTTCTGGTCGCTGGTATTGGTGACGGTGCAGGTGTTCACCACGAAAATGTCGGCCTCGCCAGAATCCACAATTTCATATCCACCTGCTTTGAACCTCGATGCCAAGGCATCGGTTTCGTAAAGGTTCAGGCGGCAACCTAATGTTTTGAAGGAGATTTTTTTCATGTGTCGGCCTCCTTTCGTCTGGCACGGTATTTTTGTCTTGGATGGTTGGGAATGTTCTCGTACATCTTTTCAAGGACATTTGTCATTTGAGGCAAGACCTTGTTTCTGAGATACTTTCTGTTACGTCCAATAAAAACGGAAATATCATCCAATGTTCGCCATTCAGTACAGTATTCAACAATTAATTCTCTTAACTTTTCCTTTGAATAATGCTTTTTGGAGGTTGCCACCTTTTGGTCGGAGGTTGCCACCTTTTGGTCGGAGGTTGCAACCTTTTGGTCAGAGGTTGCCACCTTTCGGTCAGAGGTTGCCACCTTTCGGTCGGAGGTTGCCACCTTTCGGTCGGAGGTTGCCACCTTTCCCTTCTTAAATAAATCAACACCATAAACATGATACTTTGTTCCTCTCCCATATCCCGAAGATTCCAGTAATTGAAGTTTACATAGTTTCCCTAACATTTTCGAGATATCCGCTTTATGCATTTCCAAAGCATATTGCAATCTTTCATTGGAGATTTCTTCCTCGGAATAAGCCAAAGCCAATGCCATCAATTGATTATGGTCAAGGGTATCTAGTTTGTTGCCAAACATTTTTTGCAATGTCTCCTTGAGATCGTTGTCTAATAACGATTCCATGGAAAGCGTAAGTACGACTTTATTTGGCCGTTTTTTCTCAAAAAGATAAGGTCGTTTCCAATTCAACTCTTTCCAGCCATTTAGAATCTTGTCAACGCCGCTTCCAGCCTTTTCGGCAGACCCTAAGAAAGTAAACATTGTCTGAAGATACTTGTTTCTGCAGATGCTTTCACCTCCTTGATAGTACTGTTTCAGCGAAATTAGCATGATGCCGGGATTTGAGAAAACCATTTTGTTATGGTATTTATAGATGTTCAGTGAAGCGTTTTCCGTATAATCAGCATGAATCAATGCGTTCACCAGAGCTTCTCTGACAGCTACATGGGCGGGGGTTTCTGTTTTGCGCTGGTTTTCTTCCAAGATAAATGGTTTAGGCAAAAAGTTTTGAAGAATTGGCAATACCCTACTATAGAACTGAAACAGGTTCGATTCCCAATTGCCATCCGGGCAAATGCGATTAATCCATCTGTCTTTTGGATCTTCTATTTCCTGATAATCTGGGAAAAAGTTTGGGTTTTCGTCCATGATAGCGCTGTATGTTCCAAACATCAGCAATCCGGCATACGTTAGTCCGGATTCTCCTGTTTTTCTATCTTTTCTGAGCACATTTAACTTCTCAAGAAAAGTGTCTTCTGGTAATGAATTCCATACATGGTCGGGATTCCATTGCTCAAACTTGCGACGATACTGCTTGATTGACTCGGGGTCCAAATCATTTTTACTGAAGTTCTTTATTATTCTTCCATCCACAGGGTTTGCTAGGTTCGCATCAGCGAACATGCTGTTTACTTCTTCGCGTGAACAATGGTAGTCGCCATCCAAATCACGGCGATAGGTTCCAGTATAGGGGTCAAGTCCGCAAAATACAGGCCTTAAGCTTCTATCCACTCTTGGTATATAGAAAAACAGGAAATAGGATCCTTTGAATTCTACGGCCTGTACGTCGTTTTCATTCAGCAAAGGAATGTTCACAATCTGTTTGTTGTGCATCCCATTGAAAAAGTCTTTCTCGTATTGCTCAACTTGTTCTTTTGTGAGACCGTCAAGGTAAAACCGCCCATCCTTCTCCTTGATGCCAAAAATGATGGCTCCTCCATCGGTATTGGCAAACGACGAATAGGTTTCCCACATTGAATGGGGGAAACCGCCTTTCGCCGTCTTGAACTCCATATCATTGGATTCCTTGTCTTCAAGCAACCGCTCCAGTATGGGTTGCAGATCCTCGTATTCGTAAATTCGTCTCATCAGATGCAGCCGCTAATCAAGTTAGTGTTGGTTTTGTGATTTAATGCTGCAAAGATATGGAATTCTTTTTTTAAATATTAAATAATGGATCAGAAATTACTGCAATCAACTACCGAATGACGACGGCTCACATGCTCTACCATCCATTGGATACGTTCACGGAGTTTCATCTCATAGTCGTTTTTCACCTTAAAATAGGCTATTTTCTTTGAATCAGCAATGTTTTTGCTTTTAATTTGTCCACGAAACGCTTTTTTCTTTTCGAGGATGATTAGCGAACACTTATTCATCCATGAAATGTGTTTTTTCTGTTTCGTGGATGATTAGGGAGTGTCTATTTGCCTACATTTGACTTTCCCTGAAAAAGGTTGACAGATTTGGGAAGGTTAAACTGATATTTAACCACGACTTTTAGTGCTTCAAACAATGAAACGCCTAATAAATAAAGCGGAGCTTTCGTATCAAAATCCATGACACTTCCAGCACCGCTTTTTCGATGGCTCAATGCCACTCGTTTCGTTCCACATGTAGAAACAGGACGGGAACTTGTTCAACTCTCGGACATCCATCCATTTGACACAAGGTTCATTTCTCACAAACAGGTCTAATAGAAAAGCCATTAGCACGGCCTGAACCGCTACGATCAAGAATATCGCATCCACTTGAATCAAAATTAAAGTACCATGCACAGAACGGGTAGACAGAATTGAGAGATCTTGACCAATAAAGCCCTGAAACTTTTTCTCCGGTATACACGGATCCGAAGTGCATACCTGCAGCTGGCAAGAAAAGACTTACACCATTACTTGCGGTAAAGAGTCTACCAATAACACCATTTTGAACAGTCCACTTATTTGTGGTGTTTTGCAACAATTCGTCCCACTGCTCTTTTGATGGCATATGCCAATTACCACCCCATCTGATTGAAGCTGCGTCATCTCCATTCTGCAAAGCTATCAAACCATCCACGAAACCTTCATTACCAAAACTGCGATTAGTGCAATACTTTGTTAATTTCATACAGTCGTCATTTGCATATTTATAATGTTCCCAATCAAACATTAATTTATTGCCTGTCTCACCCCATGCATAATAATTGCCAAAGCTCTCCGGAGTTTCAGCCCCCACATTACAGGTAGCCCACAACGTGCCACTCGGCAGATTAAAGTCAACATATTCGTGGCCATCTACAATGCCGTAGCCGCCAAACAATTTAGTGCCCAATTCAACGCAAGCCGATTTAATCTCAGAAGCCGAACTACCACACAACACATCGTATGCGATGCCGAATTCGCCAGTTTCAACATCAAGCATCTTCACAATAATGTAGAAATCTGACCCATCGGTGCTTGCTTCAGGTACTATGATATACTGAACACCAGCCATTTCACCCAATCGTTTTATATCTGACTCTTTCACTGCTCCAGAACGTTGGAAATTGTGTTCTTTTATTATAGCATCAAATGAAGTTCGGTCATAACCTATAAAGCCCACTGCATTTGATATTGCGGTTTCCATGCCACCACGTACTATAGTACTTTGTAACCCTGTAATGCTATTGTCACTACATTTGGTCTCCCAAACGGCAACTTTTTTAGTTTGTGCCGTAAGAGCAAAAGTAACTGCCAACAACACGACAGTTAGAATGGATTTCTTCATTTTTAGTATAGTTTTAATTTCCTTTGGCTGCGTCAATAATGGCTTGGTTGGCATCGATGAATTGTTGGAGGTCGTCGCCACCGAGGTTGTCGGGCTTGAAGCCCGAAGCGGCATCAAGGAGTTTGACGTAGCGGTCGCCTCGGATGCCCACCTTGGCGATGACATGGTAGAGCCCAGTGCTTTCGTCGTAGGTCGACTCTGCTTCTCCAAAAGGCTCGCTGGCGTGCTGGATGCTGGTGCTCACCTGCTGCCAATGCGACTTGAGGGCTTTCTGCACGTTGCCATTGACGGCAATCGCGGCACGTTCAGATTCAGCCAACACCGCATTCTCGATAACGCGCGAAATGGCAGTATAAGCCTCCAACTGGGCCATCTCCACGGCCAACGATTCCACATCGGCCTCGGCCATGCCGGCAAACCAACGATAGGGCCGACGAATGAGGTCGGTGCCGTCTTCGTTGAGGGTTTCAACCATCTCAATACCCTGCGTCTTGATGGTTTTTGTCACATTTTGCGCGTTCGTTGCCATTGCCGTTGCCATGGTTGCGGTAAGCAGCATGATTTTCATTGAATTGTTCATAGTGTTTTATTTGATGATGATTACTTCAGGTTGTAGATCTCCATAGCGTTTCGGCATCATTCCAATGCTGGAGCCGATGTAGGTAGGGTCGCAAAACAAATAGCGCTTGCCATTCATCTCGAAATAGGCACCATTCACGATTTCAGGCAAGGCTATGGCAGTAGCCATGTGACCAGGATAGGCCAACAATACTGCATCTATGCCCAAAAGCTCCTTGACAAGGATGCTATATAGTATGGCTCGATCTTCACAGTCATTATATGGGAACCAGAAAGACTCGTCGCCGAAGAACGGCCTCTCGTATCCAAACTGCTGGCCGTCGGACTGGTAGTCAAATGCCGTATGCATGAAGTTGAGGAGCATGTTGGCGGCATCGCTTATTGATTTTCCTTCCAAGGCTTTCCTCAAAATGGGATAAACCGCTTGTTTTGTGCGTTCGCTGAGGCCTGCATAGACGTAGTTTTCGTGGCTGCATTGCGGATAGCCGTCCAAGAAAGCCATAAGGTTCCTGTTTTGCCTGATTTGCACAGACATTTCAGGGTATTTTTCGGATTTGTAGGTTCTGCCCTCCGTCAGGTTTTCGGCAAGGATGGGCATTTTGGGCCTTAGTGAAGGTATCCTCTCGTTAGGGAAAGCCTCTTGAAAGATGAGACAGCCCTTTTCAGATTGATTTTCTGTAATGTCGTAAAAAGCCTCACCATCGCGCCTATAAAAAGACATGCCATAAACCGTTCCGTCGAAAGGGACCAAGACGACCAAGCTTTTTTCAGTACGACCGATACGCGCCTTGAAGCCTGTTTGGGTGAGCAAATACATCTGCATAAGCGTAGCTTCGTTGCTGCCTTTGCCATAATAGGCATCGCCGATGGCCTTGAACAGCTTGATGGCCGCCCAATCGCACAGGTTCATCTCTTCGATGAGCCTATAACAGTCGGCCACGAGTGCATCGCTGGCTTCGCCCGACAACTGTTGCCACACGGCAGCCACACTCTTTTCGTCGATCTTGTTCAATTTGAAATCCAGACGATGGTCTAAACGCACCTTACACGATGTGCCGTAAAAGCTAAACCCGAACCAATTGCCTTGTGGCTCATGGGGCTGGACAGGAACAGGTTGAGGTTTAGGACGTGGTTTGTTTGGTTCTACGGGTATTGGGGTAATCGTACCTCCTGGGATAATAGGTATATTGGGAATGGTTGGCTCGTTGTCGCTCACCAGTGGCGAAACAGGGTCTGGCTCTGCGGGATTGGGCATGGGAGGCTCCATGCCGACGCGTTGCCAAGCCTCAGCCATCTTGGCGGCAAACTGCGCGTTGGCCTGCCGGCGGAAGGCATCAAAGTCGTTTTCCTTCTGCTGTTGGTATTGGTTGAAGCCCTGCTGCCGCGCCTTCAGATAGTCTTCGAAGGTTGGGCGGTCGTCTTGGGCGCTGAGGTTGACTGCTGCGGCCATGAGTGCCACGATGAGTATGGTTTTCTTTTTCATTTTTCTTTTGTTTTGATGCAGAGACTCACGTCGCCTGCTTATTGTTCTGTCGCCCCTCCGCTGCCTTCGCTCGTCCCTCGCTTCGGCTACTCCGGGGCTTGCCCCTTTGAGCTTAAGTTGAATGGAATGAATGTGCCAGAGTTAATACTCAGGGAACGAGGACCACGCGAAAGCCGAAGTAGCTGCCACGGTTGTCGGGGCCACTGAAGTTGCGATCCGCAACACGGCAGCACGAGGCATTGCCGTACCAGCTTCCGCCACGAAGCAAGCGGGCCTGACCCGTTGTTGCTCCCTTAGGGTTGTTGGTATCATACGAAACATAGTTGCCGTACCAGTCTTCGCACCATTCCCAAACATTGCCACTCATATCATAAATGCCTAATGCGTTGGCTTGTTTGGTGCCACACGGATGAGTAGAATAGTTACTATTGTCACTATACCATGCCACATTTCCAAGATAGTTGCTTCCACTGTATTTTGTGCCCTCGTTTTTCTTTCCGCCTCGTGCGGCATATTCCCATTCGGCTTCGGTGGGCAAACGATAGGTTTTCCCCGTCTGCTGGCTCAGTCTGCGGCAAAACTCCTTGGCTTCTTCCCAACTTACATAGTGCATAGGATAGTCGACGCCCGTTCCCCGCATAGGCCAATTCGGGTTCGCCTTGTTCTTTTGCTGGTAGACAGAGGTCCCCATCACTTTTTCCCATTGGCTTTGGGTCACTTCGAGCATACCCATATAAAAGGAGTTTACCGTAACATAGCGGGAGGGGCTTTCGTCGCTTTCGCAATCGCTGCCCTGCTCTGAGGTGCAACCCATGGTGAAGGAACCGCCTTCCACAAAAATCATCCGCATATTGAGGCCAAAAGCAGTTTCGGAGAAGTCTTGGTTGCGCAAGGCGGGACGGCCTCCTCCACTATTGCCAGAAACGCTTCCACCAAAAAGCTGGGATCCCAACTCATTGCTGGCCTTGTAGATTGCCTGCCCAGAGGCATCGCAGAAGGTGTTTGCCGCATTGCCATACTGCCCGGTCTCCACATCGAGGAGCTTGGCAAGGATGAAAAAGCCATCGCCATCAGAGCTGGCCTCGGTAACAAGCACATACTGCACCCCCGCCATCTCACCCAAGCGCCGGATGTCGGCATCTTTTACCGCACCCGAGCGCTGGAAGTTTTGTTCCTTCATAATCATATCGAAAGCGGCTCGGTCATAGCCTTCATAGCCTGGCGCATTGGCCACGGCCACCTCCATGCCGCCACGCACCATATTGCTTTGAAAAGCAGAAACGCCTTCGATGTTCTTGGTCTCCATGACGGCAACTTTTTTGGTTTGGGCTGAAAGTGCCAGCACCGAAGCCAAACATATTACTATTAAAACAATTTTTCTCATTTTCTCTAGTTTTGTTATTTCACTTTACGTCTGCGATTAACCGAGCAAGACTTGCGATAGCTTCTTGATTGTTTTGTTCAGCCGCTTTTTTATACCAATATTTAGCTTTTTCAATATCTATTTCTTTCACGCCCTTCCCTTTTTCATAACAATAACCTAATCTGCATTGAGCCAAATCAAATCCGTATTGTGCCGCAATTGAATAATAACCTACTGCTGTCGAAGCACTTCCAAATCCAATTTCCCCATTCTCATACATTAGTCCAATTCTATACATTGTACTCCTATATAATTCGAAATCCTCTTTTCTTTCAGATGCCTTATTATACCAATGAAAAGCTTGAATATAATCCTGATCACACCCTTTTCCATGATAATAGCAATCTCCTAAAGCGACTTGTGAATAAACACAACCTTGTTCAGCTGATTTCTTAAACCATTCAAACGCCTTTTGTTCATCTTTCTCAACAGCAACACCCTTTTCATAGTAGATACCTAGATTATGCTGAGCTTGTTCATAACCTTGTTCGGCAGCTTTCTGATACCATTCAAATGCCTTTTTTTCATCTTTCTTAACAGCATAACCATTTTCATAGCATACGGCAAGATTATGCTGAGCATGTGCGACTCCTTTTTCCGCCGCTATTTTGTAACACACAAATGCGTATAATTCATTGTTATCTACACCGATACCAAAAAAATAGCATACGCCAAGAGAGTGTTGTGCATCAGCGAAACCTTGTTCAGCAGATTTCTTATACCACTCAAATGCTCTTTTCTCATCTTTCTCAACCCCAATACCATATCTATAACACTGGCCCAGGAAATACTGTGCCTCGGCACACCCCTGTTCGGCTGCTTTTTTACACCATTCAAAGGCTTTCTTTTCATCTTTCTCAATAACTTCCCCTTTTAGATAGAAAACGCCAAGAGCTAACTGCGCCCCGTCATACCCCTGTTCTGCGGATTTCTTGCACCATTCAAAAGCTATTTTCTCATCTTTTTCAACACCTACACCATTAGCATAACATGAGCCAGTATTATATTGTGCTTGAGCTAGCCCCTGTCTCGCAGATTTCAAATACCAATAAAATGCTTTGTTGAATTGTTGGTGCTCAAAATAATAGTAATCTCCCAAGGCTAATTGCGCATTTGGATTCCCAATTGCTGCACGTAATCTAGTGAATACGTTGTCATAAAATCTGTGCTCTGCATCCCATAATAAGTGCATCATCTCTGCATAATCAAGAATTTCAAGATCAGAAAAACGCAAAGCGACTATCTGGCCCAATAATTCATAAATATCAGAATATAAAGGTATTATAACCTCCATAATACTCCTCATCTCTATAGAGTTCT
Source organism: uncultured Bacteroidia bacterium (assembly GCA_902801465.1). Taxonomy (GTDB): domain Bacteria; phylum Bacteroidota; class Bacteroidia; order Bacteroidales; family F082; genus Limimorpha. Next base: position 20,131 of record CADCIH010000012.1, read on the forward strand.
CTTCAGAAACAAGACGCTCAATATCATTTACTAAATCACATCCTAATGCAGAAACAACCGTTTCAACATCTCTAAGACAAAACAAATACTCTTGAACAATTGACTCCATCTTTTCAGATAATTCATTTTGTCTGGATGACAGCAATAACATCTTTAATCTATTCCATTTAGCATTGACATCTCTGACTATTGATTGTAATTGATTTTGGATAGCAATCAAGCCATTACTATCCACTTCCTTTTTATTAATAATTGCGATAGCATTATTAAGAACAGCATTGATTTCACCAACGCTAATGGAATCACACAATTCAATACAAGATTGCTTGAGTATTTCATTTTGCTTTTGTCTATGCCACAAAACACTCAAAAGAGCTACAATAGCCCCAATTACAGCAGCAATTATACTTACTATTGTCCAAACCAATCCATTTACAACAATTAACATATAAAATTGATAAACACTTCTAATCAACAAATAACTATTGCAACAGCTTATCCTACTCTCTATATTTAATTACAAATCATGAACTAGAATCAAAAATCCTCTCTCATATTCACACTTAATTTTGTCTCCAGACTTTTCCCAGAATTCTGTATATCTATTATAAATACCCCATGAACCAGGTAAAGTAAGCCTATAACCATCACTTTTCCATCGTTCTAATGTGAATTTAATTGTGATTAATTCAGATCGCGTAGGTATTCTCCAACCAGAAGCGTTTCCAAATCTTGCAGATTGCGCAGTCTCCATTGCTTCCCTCTTACTACACATCGGATGAGATGTAGTCACCCACAAATCTCCAATTCTGACATATCCATTTATTAATGCAGACTCCAACATCGCTTCTGTTTCTTTCCGTTCTTTTTCTCTTTTTGCATTCTCTTCTTCTTGTTTTCGCTGCCTTTCAGCCTCCTTAGCCGCCTTTTCTTGGACGGTCTCTGCTGTCAAGTCTTTGGCCAATTTAGAGCACACGGATTTCATTTCATCCATATTGCTTAATGCACTATTCATGTTTGATGTGTTAAGAATTTCAGCGGTTTCTACATCAATCAATCTGGCTGAAACATAATTCTCTCCAAACACCTCCGTTATTTCGGCAACACATACCAACTGCACACCGAATTGTTTTCCCAAACGGGATAGCTCATTGTCATCAACGGCACCCGTCCTTTGGTAACCTTGTTCCTTGCTAAGTTCTGAGAGGAAACTTGTAGTTCTTTCTATGGCGATATATTTCCCATCATTTGCAAAAGACGATACCAATTGGTCTCCTAACACTTTGGTTATTCCCGATTGTTGTCCTGTAACATAAACTGCGACTTTCTTTTGTTGTGCCATTGAAGTCATTGACAACACGAGCAATAAAAGGATAAACACTTTAGTTTTCATTGTTGTAATTGCTTAATTTGTTACAATTTAATATTCTCTTTCAATAAGTTACTGATTTCCTTGCTCACCTTTTTGTAGCCATCGCGGGCAGCCTCTTCGAAACCGAAGGTATGTGAGCCTTTCACCGAGATTTCATCCTCGAAAATGCGCTGGCCGGTAGCGTTTTTGTCGATGGCGACGGCGGCATCCACATAACTGAAATAAGCCGAGCCACCGGCAGTGTTCATTCTGTTGTACTCACGCGCCGAGGCATCTATTTGGATGATGTAGTCGGCAACGGTAGGATCGTCCACGAAGTTGCATCCCGAGGCCGACAGTTCGCCTTTCACTTCGTTTTGTAGTTTGACGTACTTTTTCCCGAAAATGTCGGCATTGCACACCACGCAATACGTGGTGCCGTGCTCCAGTTCTGCCAATTTCGCTTTCACAATCTGCTCCAAGCGGTTCATCTCATCCAACAATGGTTGCAATTGATATTGGGACATTCCAAACACGTTGATCCAAAAGAACGACTTACCAGCTCCGTCAAACTGAGGCTGCACGTTTTGTAGTTCCGTCTTGGCTTTCGTCTTGAAGCCCGTACTGATGTAATTATCGGCAATGCGCAAAGCGTTGTTGATTTTGCTGATGCGCATTTGGATGTCGTTCTTGTAATAGTTACATGCAGCCTCCTTATTAATATATACGATAGCATACCATTTTTCGGATGCAGGGTCGAAATGTGTCCGTGTTTCGGCAAGCTGCATGTCAACATCGGTGGAAACATTACGCATCGAAGTGTAGAGAATGCTGGAACGCCCGTCTACGACATTCTTGTCCATTTGGCTCACCTCGGCTACCCGCACTTGGATCTGCTTGGAGAGATTGGTGCGAGCCAAGTCCAAGAGGTCATTCTTGAACTTGGCTTCACTCAGGTTTTGGCTGTTGCTTCCATGTTCGATATCATGGAAATAGGCATCGGTGGTGTAGCGCATCCATTCTGAAGGATAATTCTGAGCCTTAAGTTGTAGGGATGCAAGCAACAGTAATACAATTAATAATCGGTTCATCTTCAGTTGCCTTTAGCAGCATTCATGATGGATTTGTTTGTTTCGATGAACTTTTCGAGGTCATCACCGCTGAGATTAGAGGGTTTAAAATTGCCTGCTGAGTTAAGCAGTTGCTGAAAACGCTCGCCCTTGATGCCCACTTTGGCGGTGACAGTGTACATCTTCGTTGAAGGGCTGTACTCGATTTTAGTGTCGCCAATCGGTTCGCAAGCGTTCTGGATGGTTGCACTCACCTGTTTCCAGTGTGAGGTGAGTGCTTTTTGCACATCGCCGTTGTTGGCTACAGTTCCTCGCTCCGACTCGGCCAGTACTGCATTTTCAATGATGCGTGAAATGGTGGCTCGGGCTTCCAACTCAGCCATTTCGATTGCGGTCTGTTTGTCGTTGGCTTTGCCAATCCCAGCATACCATTTGTATGGCACTTTCACCATCTTGGTGCCATCATCGTTGAGTGCTTCCACCATTTCAATGCCATAAAGTTTGGTGGTTTCCACAACTACCTTTTCTCCTTCGAGACTTCTTTCTTTGTCGATTCTCGATTCAACAACTGTGCTTTTTTGGCTGCCGCAAGAAGCCAGCATAAAAATGGCGGCAAAAGCTAATCCGCTCAATAGAACACTTTTTTTCATAATAGATTAAATCTGATTTTAGTATTTATAATATTGATAATCAATATTTTTTTCATTTTTCCGTCAAATACCCAAACCCGGAATGAAACATTTCCATTTTTTTTGCTACATACAAAAAGAAAGCGGGGTATCTTTCGTCTGTTTGAATGTGGCTTAAGGTCCTGAGAAACCCGTGTAACACAACAAACAGATGGGATACCCACGCTTTAGTACGCGAGCATCTACCTCTGCCATGTTTTCGTGTTACACTTATAGAATTTCTCAGGTTCTAAGCCACCAAAACAAAGCTCGGCAAACGCCTTCTTTCAATATGTATGTCTCCTCCTTAACAACCATAAAAGGTTGCAATCCGGAATTAACGATGCAAATATAAATAAAAAAAGCTAATAATAAAAGTGCGTTTTTAAAAATCTAAGACATGGATTGTCTTAAAAATGAAAAACAAAAGGAAAGGAGCGAAATCATCATTGGCGGTGGTGGATCCTAGGCGAGCAGTTCTCCTTCAATCGACAGCGCCGTCGCCGAAATCACCTTCACCGTCACGATTTGTCCGATCAAGCTCTCGTCCTGCGAAGCAAACCGAATCACAATCTTGCCCTCGGTGTGGCCGGTGAGGTAGCCGCTCTTGCGGTCGTAATCCTCAACGAGCATCTTCACGGTGGTGCCGACCAAAGCCTGATTATATATTAATGAGTGCTTCATTAATTCTTCGGTGAGGCGGTGATAACGCTGGCGTTTCACCTCTTTCGGCACGTCGTCTTCCCACTTTGAGGCCACGGCGCCTTCGCGTACGCTATACTGGGCGATGTAAGCCATGTTGTACTTGAACTCCTCCATGGCCTTGCGGGTGTTCTCGAACTCCTCCTCGCTCTCGTGGGTGAAGCCCACGATGATGTCTGTGAAGATGGTGGCGGTGGGCAACACACGTCGGATGGTCTGGATGATGTGGCGGTAACGCTCCAGGTTGTGGTGACGGTTCATGCGTTGCAGCATCACGTCGTCACCCGACTGTATCGGGATGTGGATCTGCTTGGCGAGGCAGTCATATTGGGCCATCACCTCGATGATCTCGTCTTCCATGTCGCGGGGATGCGGGGCGGTATAATAAACCCAGAACTCTTTTCCAGAGGCCTTGCCGTATTCACCGATGCGGCGCAACAGCTCGGCGAAATTAATCTCTTCACCTTTCTTGTCGAGACCGTAAGAGTTGACATTCTGCCCCAACAAGGTGATGCTCTTATAGTCTTTCTCCACCAATTCTTTAACCTCAGCCAAAATCTCTTCCGATGGCCTCGATACCTCTCTGCCTCGGGTATAAGGCACGGCGCAGTAGGTGCAGAAGTTGTTGCAGCCGTTCTGAATAGGGATGTAGGCTTCGAAGCTGGAGGCGCGCATCGGGTTGATCTCCCAGAAAGGCTCCATGTTAGCCGAGGGGTTCACCTCTTTCGTCGGAGTGACCACGCCGTATTGGCGAATCAACTCGGGCAGGTTGGGCAGCTCGTTCATGGTGAACACCAGGTCGAACAGCTTCAAGAAACGCACTCTGTCGGCGGGCAAGATGCAACCTGAGACAAAAGTGATGACGTTCTTGCGATTCTTCATGGCGTTCCATTTCTCGATACGCCCGTACACCTTGTCGATGCCTTTCTGTCGTACCGAGCAGGCTACGATGCCGAGGATGTTGGCTTCCTCTTCGTTGTCGGTGGGCTCATAGCCCATCTGTTGCAGCACAGTGCGCACACGCTCCGTGTCGCTGAGGTTCATCTGGCATCCGAAGGGGAGGAGAAAGTATTTCATAGTGGAAAGTTGAAAAGTGGAAAGTTGAAAGTTATATCCGCACCCCATCGGGGTGCTATATCAGTAGGATTCGTGTGCAAAATTAGGAAATTTTATTCACCGTAAACCAATTCAATGATATCCTTGATGATTTCTTGGCCATTATCAACCATAGGGGCAACCTTGGTGCTGCTTCCTTTAAGCATTTGCTCTGCGGTTCCAATGATCTCAGTGTCAAGACAATCCGAGGCAATCTGGACCTCTTTGATAATGGATTGTACCTCGTCTACTTTCAAAGCAATCTCCACGCCGCCCCAACTGAAACGGGCTTTCTTGGTGGTCTTGAACTGTTCCCAACGACCGAATAGGAATTCGTGGGACGAGATTTTTTCAAAGATGGCTTGAACTTCGGGCTTTTTGATCGTTTCGTCGAAGTCCATCACCGAAGCCTTGTCTCCGTAAACCTTTTCAAAAGAAGCAATCAGCGGCTGTTTGATGTTCTCAGAAGTCAGTTCCGGGACAAGTTCGCTGAGGTTGACCACCCGCGAGGCGACGCTTTTCACGCCGTTTTTCAACAGCTTGGCCTTGTCCACGGTGAGGTAGCGTTGCATCATTGCAGCATCGGTTTTTATTAATATGGTGCCATGATGTAGGTTGTTGTTTTGTCCCTTGGCAAAGGCGTTGCCGGAGAATTTCCTGCCTTGGCAGATGAGGTCATTGCGCCCAGAGATCTCGGCCTCCAGCCCATAGTTGCGAAGCGCGTCCTGAATCACGGAGAGCTGTTTTTTTACATCGTATAGGCTTTTGTCGGCAACAAACGAAAAATTAATGTTGCCCAAATCGTGGTAGACCGCTCCACCACCCGTGCCACGGCGCATGAGGTGTCCTCCTTCATCAAGCAGTAGCTTGACGTTGCATTCCGAGTAGGGGTTTTGGTTGTAACCGATGACCACTGTTTGCTGGTTCTTCCAAAGGTACATGGTCACGCAATCTTCTTCCTGCTTGTCAGTGAGATATTGCTCCACAGCCCTGTTGAGATAAGGGTTGAATTGGCTGCTGATGAGAATTTGTAGTTTCATCTGGCAAAGATATGAAAAGCTTGCTTATTTTTGTATTTTTGTGGCTTTATTGGGCTCGTGTTGGGAACCAAGTAATGCCTTTTGTCAAGGAGTAGCTTGAATAAAAAAAACCCTAACTCGTTGTGTATCAAGTTAGGGATTCGCTTTATTGGTAGTCTCTCCGGGATTTGAACCCGAGTTACCAGGATGAAAACCTGACGTCCTGACCAGACTAGACGAAGAGACCACTTCGTGTCAAAATTTGACGCTGCAAAATTACACAAAAAAATCTTTCGTACAACAAATTCCTCGAATTTTTTTTATTCGAAGGTGAAAGATATCTGGAACTGCTTGTTTTTGAATGCATTAAGTGGCTGGGCGTAGTAGAAAACCTGGTCGTCGTTCATAGCGTTGAGCAAACCGAAAGCGAATTTGAACTCCACACCCGTCTTAAACCACTGGTTGTAGATGTCGAAGCCGGTGCCGAACTCAATAGCCACGTCGAAAGCCTTCGACTTCAGCCAGTTGAAGTCCTGCCCCTTCTTCTTGAAAGAGAAATACAACTTCGGACTACCGCCGGCAAACAGGTAGGCGGCCACGTTGTTGTAACGTTTTGACCTGTATTTCAGATGCATGGGGAACTCCAAACAGGTCAGATAGGGGTTGTGCGAACGTCGTGAGAACTCCTTCGAACCATCGGTCTGGTTGACTTTGATGGTGTACCGGTAGTTGATCTCGCTCAAACTGAAAGTGAAGGGCGACATGCGGAAAGTGAGGTTGTCGGTGATGCGCAACGCACCAATAACACCAATGGTAAACCCTGCCCGAGGGATGTTGTGAAAAGCCCAACCCATGGTGTCGCGTTCAACCTTGGTGATCTGATAACTCACAAAGTTCTCCTCCGAGATGGGAATGTTGGTGTTGGGATCACCAACGGCTGTGGGCAGGTCCTGGTAATTGGTGTAAATGATGTCCTGATAGTTCTCCTTCAACATGAGATTGTAGTCCATGAAGTTGGAGCCAAGCAGGATTCCGAAATGATAGGGAGCCTTGTCGTAGTTCTGGAGGTAGATGACCTTGCGCGCCTGGGCCTGGACTTCTGACACAAACGCCAGCGCAAGGATGAACAGCAGTGCTATTTTAATGGTTTTCTTCACGATTGTCAATTTAAAATCAAATAACGGATAAGGCAGTTTATTATTGTGATGATCGGTCGTTTTTCGATGCGTAACCGTAATATAAGGTGGCAATGCCGCCGCTGAAAACACAGGTTCGGATATCAACAAGACCAGCCCGCTCCATCATCGCAATAAACGCATCAGTAGTAGGGAAGGACTCGACCGATGAAGGCAGATAGCTGTAGGCACTTTCATGCTTCGACACTTTTTTTCCTATCCTTGGAATCAGATAACGCGAATACCACCGGTAAGGTACCTTCACCAAGACGTTGGTGGGATGCGAGAACTCCAAAATGGCCACCAAGCCATCCTTGCGACATACCCTCACCATCTCGCGGAGACCAGCCTCACGATCGGCAAAGTTGCGAACGCCGAAAGCTACCGTCACCGCATCGAAACTGTCGTTGGAGAATGGTAAATCAACAGCGTCGGCATTCGTTAAACGGATTCGCCCCGATAAGCCGTATCGGTTTACTTTTTGTTTTCCGATATTTAACATTTCTGTTGATAAATCAACAGCTTCAATTTGGGCGTCTGGATAGTCTTTTGCCATCCTGATGGCGAGGTCGGCAGTGCCGGTGGCCACGTCGAGAATGTTAAGAGGATGATGCTTGGAAACCAGCCTTGAGGTCCTTCTTCGCCAAATCCGGTCGATGCCGAAAGATAGCCGATGGTTTAACCCATCGTAGCTTTCAGCAATGCCGTCGAACATCTCGGTGACGGAGGCTTGTTGGGTCATGACTGAATGCGGTTGACCTCCTCGGAGAACTTTTTCATGTTGATGGGTACCACACCGACCTCCTCGCACACCAGTCCTCCAGCGATGTTCGATAGGGTGGCGATGGCCTCAGCTGTGGCGTTTGTGGCCACGCACAAGGCGGCAACGCTTAAGACTGTGTCGCCGGCTCCCGATACATCGACGATGTTTCGTGGAAAAGCTGGAATATAATGGAAACTGCCGTCATGAAGCATCATCACGCCTTTGTCGGAGAGGGTGACCATCAAGTATCCGCAGTTGATCCGTTGTTGGAGCGTAAGCATGGCTTGTTGAAGCTCCTCCGGGGTCTCGGCAGTCACACCGAGACCCTCGCGGAGCTCTTTGGCATTGGGCTTGAAGAGTGTCACGCCTTGATAGGCGAGGAAGTTCCTCTTCTTTGGGTCGACGACCACTGGGACGGAATTCTCATGGCATAAGTCGATGACTTCACGAATGAGCTGTTCCGTGAGCACTCCCTTGTTGTAGTCTTGAAGCACCACCACCTGGACATCGCCCTGCTTGACGGCGCGACGGATGAGGAGGCTCAGGATGCTGTGCTCCATATCGGAAAGGTCGAAAATGTCCTCATCGTCAATGCGCAACAGCTGCCGGTCCCCATTGAGAATACGGTGCTTGACGGTGGTCTTCCGGACGTTGCTGCTCACAATGCCGGCAACTTCCAGGCCTTGCTCCTGCATCAACTTGATGAACCGCTGTCCCGAATCGTCGTTGCCGACAACGGAGCATACCAAAGGCTCGGCACCCAGTGCTTTTAGGTTGAGCGCCACGTTGGCGGCACCCCCCAACCGCTCAAAACGGCTGCACTGGCTGACGATAGGCACAGGTGCCTCAGGCGACATCCGTTCGACCACGCCTTTTGAATAGGCGTCGATCATCACATCGCCAATCACCAATGCCTTCAGCCCGTTAAAACGCTCCTCCACCATCAACTTTTATCTTTTATCTCTTAACTTTTATCTTTTATCTTAACTTCCCCAGCGCCTCCTTGATCCTTCTCGCGGCTTCAACCAGCTTGTCCAGCGAAGTGGCATACGACAGACGGATGCAGTCGTCGTTGCCAAACGAGTTGCCAGCCACGCAAGCCACATGGGCGTTGTAAAGCAGCCACATGCAGAGGTCGTCGCTGCCCTTGATGACGGTCTGTCCGTCGGTCTTGCCGTAGTACGACTTCACTTCGGGGAACACGTAGAAAGCACCGGCAGGGGTGTTGCATTCCACGCCAGGAATCTCGTTCATCAGCTTCACGAGGGTGTCGCGGCGCTGACGGAAAGCCTTCAGCATCTCCTGAATCTCAGTTGAGTTCTCGGGGCAGAGCTCCATGGCCTTGCAGGCTGCAGCCTGGGCGATGGTGCAGATACCCGAGGTGATCTGGCCTTGGATCTTGTTGGTGGCTTTCACGATGGCCTGGGGAGCGGCGATGTAGCCGATACGCCAGCCGGTCATGGCATAGCCTTTGGCCACACCGTTGACGATGACGAGACGGTCCTTCAAGAAGTCGAACTGTCCCATGCTCTCGTGCTTGTGCTCGTATTGGATGAACTCGTAGATCTCATCGGAGATAACGATGATGTTGGGGTATTTTCTCAGAACCTCGGCGATGGCAGTGAGCTCGGCCTTGGTGAACACAGAGCCACTGGGGTTGCAAGGAGTATTGATGAGGAAAGCCTTGGTCTTGGGTGTGATGGCCTTCTCAAGTTGCTCGGCAGTGATCTTGAAGTCGTGAGCCATGTCGCTCTTCACGATGACGGGAACGCCACCGCTCAGTTTGACCATCTCGGGGTAGGAGACCCAGAAAGGAGCGGGGATGATGACCTCGTCGCCGTCGTTGAGGATAGCCAGAAGCACGTTGTTGATGGCTTGCTTGGCGCCATTGGAGACCAGGATGTCAGTGTCCTTGTAGTCCAGACCGTTGTCACGTTTCAGCTTGTTGGCGATGGCTTTGCGCAGGGCAGGAGTGCCGGGAACAGGCGGATAGTGGGTGTCGTTGCCGTTGATGGCATCGATGCCGGCCTGTTTGGCCATCTCAGGGGTGTTGAAATCGGGTTCGCCGATGCTCAGACTGATCACGTCAACGCCTTGAGCCTTCAGTTCGCGGCTTTTGTTGGTCATGGCCAATGTTGCTGATTCGGCCATGTTCAGGACTCTGTTGGAGAGAATGATTTCGCTCATGATTTTTTATTTAAAGTTTTATTGATCAAAAATTAAGTCTGCAAAGTTACGATAATTCCGCATTCCGCATTCCGCATTCCGCATTTATTTGTACTTTTGCCCAAAATCTGACCAACATGGGCTACTTTTTCAACCGTAAAATGAAGATGAAGGACCTGGAATACCGTCTGAAAGCCAGGACCGAGATGCGTGTCGCCACCACCAAGATGGTGGTTCCCCTTAAAATCCAAGCATGTGAGCGTCTCCTGCTCTTCCTGCAACGTTCGCAACTGCCCGTGCTGGTCAAGAGAGTCTTTTCACCCGGCATCACCAAAGAGGCTTTTCATATTGCCTTGCTTCAAAACATAGAAGATGAGTTTGAGCACAATATGGCACAGCAATTATACGTTAGTAACGAGGCTTGGGAGGCTGTGCAACGTGCCAAGGAGGAACTGGTGGGGCAGATCAATGCCACGTTCGACAAGACCGTCGATGGCACGGATGTTGTTATGGTGGCCCAGGCTTTGGTGGCAGTGCCCAACCCGTTTGTCGAACAGGCCGTCACCGTCTTGAAGAAAGAGTTTAACGAAATCTGATCCCTAACGATGAAATTTTTAGCTTCACAAATCGCAGCCTTGCTCAACGGCACCGTAGAAGGCAATCCCGACACCGAGGTTTGGAACGTGGCCAAAATAGAGGAAGGCGCAACTGGCATGTTGAGTTTCCTGGCCAACCCGAAATATACCCCCTATATCTATGAGACCAAGTCGTCAGTGGTCATCGTCAACAAGGACTTCGTGGCCGAAAAGCCCATCGAAACCACCTTGATACGTGTCGATGACGCCTACGCCTCCTTTGCCAAGCTGCTGGCCTTCTACGACCAGGTGTCGCAGGACAAGAAAGGGGTTTCCTCACTGGCTTTCGTCTCATCTTCAGCCAAATGTGGCGAGGACCTGTATCTCGGTGAGTTTGCCTTCATCGGCGAGAATGTCACCATTGGCAACAACGTGAAAGTGTATCCCCAAGTGTATGTAGGCGACGGATGTGTCATCGGGGACAATACGATACTGTATCCAGGAGTGAGGCTTTACCGCAATACCGTGGTGGGCCGTCGTTGCATCATCCATGCAGGCGCCGTCATCGGTGCCGACGGCTTCGGATTTGCTCCTCAGGAGGACGGCCATTACGAGAAGATTCCGCAGGTTGGCAACGTCATGATCGACGATGACGTGGAGATAGGCGCCAACACCACCATCGACCGCTCCACCATGGGCTCCACCCATATCCATAAGGGTGTGAAACTCGACAACCTGATCCATCTCGCTCATAACGTCGAAATCGGAGAAAACTCCGCCCTGGCAGCCCAAGTGGGCGTGAGCGGCTCCACCCATCTCGGCAAGAACTGCGTGGTCGGGGGACAGTCAGGCTTCGTCGGGCATCTGCATATCGCCAACGGGTCCAAGTTCGGAGGACAATGCGGCATCATGGGAAGCATCAAGGAAGAAAACCAGGAGTTCATGGGAACGCCCATACAGCCCTTGCGCCAATACCTAAAGACCAACGCGCGTTTCCGTCATCTCGACGAGATGGCTCGTCAACTGGAAACCCTTGAAAAAGAACTGGCAGAATTGAAAAGCCGACTTTGAGACGTAATTTTTTTTGACATTATGAAATTTTCTCTATCTTTGCTCGTTTTTTCTTGAGATATAATGTGAACTCAAGCTTGTTTTATGGAAGAAAAACAGTGTACGCTTAGAAGAAAAGTCAGTGTTACGGGAGCAGGCCTGCATACGCGTCAATGCGGAACTCTGACATTCAACCCGGCTCCAGCCAACACGGGCATCCGATTCCGTCGCGTTGACCTTGAGGACCAGCCTATCATCGAGGCTGATGTAGATAACGTCATCGACACCACAAGAGGCACCACCCTGGGTAAGGGCGGTGTTAAAATATATACCGTTGAACATGTGCTCGCCTCGCTGAGAGGTATGGGAATCGACAATGTGCTGATCGACATCGATGTGGAGGAAATGCCCATCATGGACGGTAGCGGAAGAGAATTCGTCAGAGTGCTTAAAGAAGCTGGCATCGTCCAACAAAAGGCACTGCGCGACTACTATGTTGTCAAGGAACCCATCAGCTACCGCAACGAAGTGCTTGGCATCGAACTTTCCATCGAGCCTTGCGAGACCTTCAAAATCGACGTCACCGTGAAATACAACACCAAGGTGCTCGACAAACAAAGTGCCTCACTTCACGACATGAAAGACTTCGAAAGCGAGATCGCCCCTTGCCGCACCTTCGTGTTCCTTCACGAATTGGAGACCCTCCTCAGCCGTAACCTCATCAAAGGCGGCGACCTGACGAATGCCATCGTGTTTGTCAACAAAAACGTCTCTTCCGAGGAATTGGATCACATCGCGGCTTTCTTCAAGAAACCTAAAGTCGAAGTCAAAGAAGGTGGTATCCTCAACAACGTGGACTTGTATTTCGACAACGAGCCGGCGCGCCATAAACTGCTCGACGTCATCGGCGACCTCACCCTGGTGGGCAAACCCATCAAAGGTCACGTCACCGCCTACAAGCCGGGCCACTTCTCCAACACGGCCTTCGCCCGCAAGATCAAACACACCATGCTACAACAAGAAAACCAGTGATTGCCATGAATCAACCTCTTGCCTATATCCATCCGAACGCTCGCATCGCAGAGGATGTCAAAATCGAACCGTTCGCTTGGATTGGCGAAGACGTTGAAATCGGCTCCGGCACTTGGATTGGCCCCAACGCCACCATCATGGATGGAGCACGCATCGGATGCAACTGCAAGATATTTCCTGGCGCGGTGATCTCAGCCGTTCCCCAAGACCTGAAATACAAAGGTGAACTCACTTATTGCTATATCGGCGACGGCACCACCGTGCGTGAGTCAGCCACCGTCAACAAAGGCACCGCCGCCTCGGGAAAGACCGTGGTGGGCAAGGACTGCCTGCTGATGGCCTTCACCCATGTGGCGCACGACTGCTATCTCGGCGACCATGTCATCATGTCGAACGTGGCTTCCCTGGCAGGCCATATCATCGTCGACGACTGGGCCATCCTCGGGGGCTTGGCCGCAGTGAGCCAGTTCTGCCGTATCGGCGCCCATGTGATGATATCAGGCGGTGCCATGATTAATAAGGATATTCCGCCGTTTGTCAAGACGGGTACAGGCTATCCTGTCTCATACGCTGGCGTCAATTATATCGGCCTGGGTCGCAGAGGCTTCACCAAAGAGCGTATTTATGCCATCCAAGATATCTATCGCGTGATATACAGCGGAGGCATGAACGTCTCACAAGCGGTTCAATACATCAAGGAAAACCTTCCTGAGTCGGAAGACCGCGACTTGATTGTGAAATTCATCGAGGAGTCGAAAATCGGTATCATGAAGAATACAGTCGGTGAATAATCTCCCCGACGTATTCGTAGCTGTATCGTTCCACAACCTGTTTCCTTAGTTCATCAGAATGGTAGCGGCCATAGTTGCGGCAGCATAGCTCCATGGCCATGGCTAATGCGTGGGTGTCTCCGGGTTCCACCAAGAAGCCATTGCGTTCGTTGACGATCTCTGGGAGCGCTCCTACCCGTGTGGCTACCACGGGGAGTCCGCAAGCCATCGCCTCAAGCAACACGATGCCTCCAGTTTCATAGTGGCTAGGGAGTACGAAAAAGTCGCCCGTGGCCAACTCGTCGACCAATGCCTGGTCTTGCAACAGTCCAGTGAAGCGAACGTATCCTGTCAATTCCAAATCGATGGCGCGTCGTTTCATCGTCTCCAGGTCCATCCCTTCACCAATCAACACTGCCTGAAATGCATCCCCGCGGTCTCTCATGACCTTAAATGCTTCCAACAAGCCACTGATGTTTTTCGACTTGTCCTCGAAACAGCTGACGTGGACGATCTTCGGAATCTCGTTGTGATGGGGGATGGGCTTGAACTTGTTGACGTCAACCACGTTGGGCAATAGCTGATAGTTCGTGTTGTTCAACCCGTGCCCTTGCATGGCCTTTGCCAAGATCTCACTCACGGTGGTGACTGCTTTGGCGTTGCGTACCACCCGTTGGGTCAGCGCCTTCCTGAAGGTGCCGCTAAAGTCGTTGCCGGGGAGGTAACGCGACCAGTGCTCTGTAATGATATAAGGTGTGCCGTGAAGCACTTTCTGCCGATAGGCCACCAGCCCCATCCTTGTCAACACATGGACGTGGATGATGTCGGGTTTGCCAGCGAGTTCCAAACCTTTCAGGCAGGCACGGTAATAACGCCAAGCGGAGCTGATCCGTCCTTCCTTTTTGTAATAGATGCGTATGGTGTCAACGCCATTTTCCTGAGTTCGGTCGATTTCGTATTTGTCTTTGGCATTCTCGTCGGGGTGGACATAAACCACCGTGACCTTGTCGTGAATGGCTGCAGCCTCGGCATGACGCTGCACAAACAACCCGAACATCGGGTCGTATTTGTGCGGATACCATCGAGCCAGAAAAACAACCTTCATCGCATGTCAATTACATCAACTTCGGGGTGCGCTTTCTCGTCGAAGGTAAAGAAACCTTCCTTATAGTCTTTGTCGAACTTCATCTCTGTGATGCTCAGAATCAGTTTGACGCCTTCGGCCATTTCAATCTCCAGCCCTTTGAGGTTGCCTTTCTGGTCCATGATAGGGGTGAGGCCGGAGCTGTCACGCTCAATCTCGTCAAGCACCTTGAAGGGGCTGTCGTCCTCGGAGACATTGCCCACCATCACCTCCTCGTCCTCAACTAGATATCGCCATGTTGTCGTTCCGTCGGAGATGGTCTGCTGGTCAGCAAGAATGACTTTATAGGCTTTGTCTTGGAAATAGGCCTGGCCTTCCTTCACTTCCTCCGACTGGTTGGGATCGCCAACGGTCTGGTAGGTGAAACTCACCTCCATGCTTTTGTGGCTGCGGATGGATTGTGAAAGGGTATGAATGACGTTTTTGTTGCCTTGGGCAAACATTGTATGGGTGGCAATCATTAATAAAATGACTGCGACGAATGAGAGGTGTTTTTTCATATTCCTTGATCTTTGAGTTCCAGATCCTTCAAAATCTGTTCCAAAGCGAATTCGTTAGCTACTTTTACCTCTCTCGACTTGCTTCCTGAGAAGGGACCTACGATGCCAGCGGCTTCCAGTTGGTCGATGATTCGGCCGGCGCGGTTGTATCCGAGTTTCAGCTTGCGCTGGATCATCGAAGTGGAGCCTTGCTGGGTCTGCACCACGATGCGGGCGGCATCTTCAAACAACGGGTCACGTTCGTCACCGTCTTCAAAGTCGTTGCCTTCACCGCTTTCTTCGTCGGGCACCTCGGGCAGCAGGAAGGGCTCGCTGAAGCCACGCTGCTCGCCGATGAAGGTGGTCACCTCTTCCACTTCGGGCGTGTCGATGAAGGCGCATTGCAGACGCACCAGGTCGTTGCCGGTGGAGAGCAGCATGTCGCCGCGACCGATGAGTTGGTTGGCACCGCTCTGGTCGAGGATAGTCTTGGAGTCGACTTGCGAGATGACGCGGAAGGCGATACGGGCAGGGAAGTTGGCCTTGATGGAACCAGTGATGATGTTCACCGAAGGACGCTGGGTGGCGATGATCAAGTGAATGCCGATGGCACGGGCCAACTGGGCCAGTCGTGCGATGGGGGCTTCCACGTCGCGGCCTGCCGTCATGATGAGGTCAGCGAACTCATCAACCACGAGCACAATGTAAGGCAGGTAACGGTGTCCCTCTGTGGGAAGCAACCTGCGGGTCTTGAACTTCTCGTTATATTCGATGATGTTGCGGCACTGGGCGGCCTTCAGTAGGTCGTAGCGGGCATCCATCTCGATACAGAGTGAGTTGAGCGTACGCACCACCTGTTTCACGTCGGTGATGATGGCGTCCTCCGAATCGGGCAGCTTGGCCAAGTAATGGCGCTCGATGCGGTTGTAGAGGGTCAACTCCACCTTCTTCGGGTCGACCATGATGAACTTCAGGTCGGTGGGATGTTTGCTGTAAAGCAACGAGGTGATGATGGCGTTCAGGCCGACCGACTTACCTTGTCCGGTGGCACCTGCCATCAGGATGTGCGGCATCTTGGCCAGGTCGAACACGTAGGTCTCGTTTGAGATGGTCTTGCCAATGGCACAGGGCAGCGCGAACTTGTTGCTCTGGAACTTCTCGGAGGCGAGAACGCTCTTCATGGAGACGGTCTCGGGTTTCTTGTTGGGGACCTCGATGCCAATGGTACCTTTGCCTGGGATGGGGGCGATGATACGGATGCCCAAGGCGGCCAGGCTCAACGCGATGTCGTCCTCCAGGTTCTTGATCTTGGAGATGCGCACACCTGCGGCGGGGACGATCTCGTATAAGGTGACGGTGGGACCGATGGTGGCCTTGATCTTGTCGATCTGGATGCCGTAGTTGCGAAGGGTCTCCACGATCTTGTTCTTGTTGGCCTCCAACTCCTCGTTGCTGACCTCGGCGCGTTTGTCACCATAGTCTTTGAGCAGGTCAAGGGTGGGGAACTTGTATTCGCGAAGTTCGTAATGCGGGTCGTAAGGAGTGTCGATGGTATGATGCTCCTCTCCGTCTTGGACGGTCTTCTCTTCTGGGGTCTCTTCAATCACCAGCTCTATCCCTTGGCTTTGACCGTTGTCTGATGTCTTTGGCTCCGTGGGTATCTCGGGCTCTATGGGTTTCTCAATCTCTAAAGGTTTTTCGGAATCATCTTCTTCCTCGTCTGAACTTTCCACTATCCACTTTCCACTTTCCTCTTTGATGGTGTTTGGTGCTGGATGATGGACTATGGTAATGGGGGGTAGGTCGTCGTCAAAGTCATCGGGATTGATCTCGGAATCGTCCTCCAATTCTTGTTCTTCGTTTTCCGTTTTACCTCCCGTTCGGTCGGTGAGCCCTTCGGGGTTCCGTTCTCCGTTTTCCGTTTCCTGTTCTCCGTTTTCTGTTTCCATTTTTTTCAATGCCCTGCGCTCGCGCCATTCACGTATGGCGTCAATGTTGAGGTTGTACTCGAAGAGCAGGTAAAGGAGGAACACGAAGACCAGAGCGAGGATGACGCCTGAGTTGCCCATGAAGTCATGGATGCCGTTGTTGAGGAATTTGCCCACGGCGCCACCGAAGATCTGGCAGGCTTTATTGGGTGCTATAGAGTGGATAAAGGCAAACAACAAGGGGGTCCAGGTCAGGAGCATGACGGCGTGTTTCCAGAGGTGCCACATCCTGATTCGGGTACCGATGGTGAGGTGGAGGCCGATGACGGCCAGCAGGTAGGGAAAGAACACGGCGCCCAGGCCGAACGACTCCTTGATGAGCACTTGTGAGAGGTAGGCGCCGAATTTGCCTGTGATGTTATCGAACTGGATGGCTTTGTTGAAGATGATGGTCTCAGTCTCGTGATATGAGCCGCTGAAGTAACTCACGAAGAACGAGATGAAGGCTAGGGAGAGAAACAAGGAAAGGCATAGCAGCAGGAATCCCGCCACATATCCGTATCTCGGGTCTTTTTCACGAGGCCCTTTTTTCTCCTTGGGAGCTTTTTCTTTCTTGGGCTTCTCGACTTGCTTCTCTTTCTTTGCGACTGGTTTCTTCTTGGGTTCCGTCGGGCTGCTCGCTATGGGAGTCTCCTCTTCGGGCACAACCGGCGTGGGCTTGGGTTCTCGTATCTTGTTCTCTGCCATGTTGGTTCTTATTTTGGTATCTTAAACATCCGTTTCCATCTGATGCCGCCTTTTTCCTTGTCGATCGAGAGCCAAACGAAAACGGGCTTGCCCACGATATGGTCTTCGGGTACGAAGCCCCAGTAGCGCGAGTCGGCTGAGTTGTGACGGTTGTCGCCCATCATCCAGTAGTAGTCCATCGCGAAGGTGTAGCTGTCGGCGGGTTGGCCGTCGATGTAGATGACGTCGCCTTTGACTTGCAGGTCGTGCAGCTCATAGGCATGGATGACACGTTCATAGATTGGGAGGTTCTCGAGGGTGAGTTGTATGGTTTGGCCTTTGTGGGGTATTTCGAGGGGACCATAGTTGTCGACGTTCCAGGGGTAGAGGTCGGGGCGGTGCGGGAAGAGCTCGTAGTTGGTGCCTTCGCCTGCGGGGGTGATGTTGCGTTCCACCGAGGTGATGAACGAGAGGCCTCTCAGCTCTTCGGCGACTTTTTCACTGATGTTGAGGATGGCTTCGCTGGGGCTGGCGCCGCGGTAGCCTTCGGTGATGTCATATTTGTCGAGGATGCGTTTGTTGATGCCGTTGCCGGTGGTGGTGACGGTGTAGTTGAACTGCATGTTTTCGGGCTGGAAGCCTTTCTCGCCGTTGATGTACACGATGCCGTCGATGATCTGAAGTTTGTCGCCAGGCATGCCTATGAGACGTTTCACGTAGTTCTCGCGCTTGTCGACAGGGTGGGCGATGACGTTGCCGAAGCTCTCGTGGTCGTTCCACACGCGTTGGCGTCCATATTCGCGGATGAGGTCATAATAGCTCACGCTGCTTTGGAACTTGTCGCACACGGTATCGCCTGCAGGGTAGTTGAACACGATGGGGTCGTAGCGTTTGATGGTGGAGGTGCCGGGAAAGCGGTGGTAGGGCAGTTTGATCCATTCCAGGTATGATTTCTTGGTGCTGCTGAAGGGCAGGGTGTTATGTACGAACGGGAACGACAGGGGGGTGTTTGGTCTTTTGGGTCCGTAATGTATCTTGCTGACGATGAGGTAATCGCCCACGCAGAGTGATTTCTCCATGCTGGAGGTGGGGATGGTGAAGGCCTCGAAGACGTAGGTGCGGATGATGAGGGCGGCCACTACGGCGAACACGATGGCGTCGAACCATTCGCGGGCTGTGGATTTCTTGGGACGTTTGGTCTTCTCAGGATCCTGATACGGGGTGTCTTTCACAATGAATGGGAAGAAGATGAAGGGCAGTACGGCTGCCATGAACTCCTCCCAGACCTTGAACTTGCCGAAGCATTTACCCAGTTCGATGAGCATCAGCAGGAGCATGAAGATGTTGATATAGGGGAAGATGATGAAGAACCACCACCAAAACTTCTTGTGTTTGCGGATGATCTTCAGCATCACGAAGATGTTGACGTAGGGGATGAAGGCAAGCCAGCTCTTCTGTCCTGCGGCCTTGAACTGTTTCCAGCAGAAGGCGAACGGCACGGTGAACAGGGCGGGAACGATAAGTATTAATAATATCAGCGACATGGTAAAAAGGTAAAATTCTTTGTAAACGTCATTTTATAAAAATGCGTGTGCAAAGATACCTTTTTTATATGAAAAATATTGTGGTAATGGTTTTTTGTTGAAAACTTTTCAAACTATTATTTGGAATAATATCATAAACTATGTGCTATAATTAAAAATCCCGCTCTTTTGAGCGGGATTTTTATTTCAAAAACAGCTTTTAAGTTACTGATACTCTTTGAATTACATAAATTGTGCTGTTTTCAAAGAGCAAAGATACGTTAAATGAAAGCAATTCACAACGATGTTTGGTGTGTCCGGTCTGTCCCATGCGCTGTTTTCAAAGATACGTTAAATGAAAGCAATTCACAACCGGAATTATTAATATTTGATTGAACAATTGTTACGACTTAATGAAGTGATGAGAATGAAAGTTAAAAAATACAATTAATATATTATTAACTAAACAATAAAAATAATATATTATCTATTGCTTTTTGAATTGTTTTGTGTATTTTTGCGAGTGAAAAACATAAACACAACCTTGCCTTTTATGAGAAATATGACTACTTTTGCATCTGGAAGCAAAATAATAATGTGCACGCGAACGATTAAAATCAATGATGCCCTTATGGATCGGGTAAAACCGTTGTTCTCTAATGACGAAGATCTTCAGCGTTGGCTTGAGGAACAGATAGAAACTGCTCTGTTGAGCATTTCATCAGGACAAGAAGCAGAAATGCCGTGTTGTTCCGACGATGAAATGTGTAAAATCGTAAAGGAAAGGCTTGAATTGATGGAATCCGGTGAAGCTACTTATATTGATGGAGAGGAAGGCTTTGCCCAAATACGTGCTAAATATGGTTTATAAGTATCGTTGGCTTGATCAAGCACTCGACGATATGACCAAGGAAATTGATTTTGTTTTACGTGAGTATGGAGTTAATGAAGCTCGTAAGGTAGAAGAAGAAATCCGTAAGCGAGTGCTTCAATTATGTCGGTTTCCATTCAGCGGAGTGGAGTACGAGGGGCTGCTTTTCCATGGCAAGGAAGTTCGGACAATTCGAATGAATCGAATCTCCATAATCTATTGTTTTCAAAACGAAATTGTTACGTTAGTTGCGATTTGGAACAATTCTCAGAATCCAGATAAACTTTCAGCAATTGTTAAGGAAAGGTGATTTGAGTTTTACCTAGATCATTTGCTTAAGAACAAATTTTCCATCGTGAACACCCCAGTCTTGCCGATAAGGAATTGTGCGGCGGCCAGTGCGCCCTGGGCGAGACCCTCTCGGCTGAAAGCCTCGTGGGTCAAGGTGATGCGGTCGGCGGAAGAACGAGCGGTGACGCTATGGATGCCAAACACCTCACCCTCACGGGTGACCTCAATCGGCAAGGTGTCGGCAGGATAGGGCTCGTTGATGCTCCAACATTGGTAACGGCTGCTCTCTGCGATGATGTCGTTGGCGAGCTTGGCTGCCGTGCCGCTGGGCTTGTCCAACTTGTGGATGTGATGGGTCTCAGCCAACGACATGGCATAGCCGTACTTCTCGGCAAACTGCGCCAACTGCTTGTTGATGCGAAACACCATGTTCATCCCAATGCTGAAATTGGGAGCGTAAAACAGACTTTGATGCTCTTTAATGCAACGATTTTTGATCTCATCCAAACGATCATACCAAGCGGTGGTACCCACCACAATGGGCAGGTGCAGGTCGAAACAACGGCTGATGTTTGCGAAAGCCTGGTCGGGCTGGCTGAACTCGATGGCGACATCGGCGGTTTTCAGCTGTTCAAGACGTTCGTCCCATTCCTGCTCGTTGTCGATGGTGACTACAACCTCATGGCCTTTGGCAAGGGCGAGGCGCTCCACCTCGTGGCCCATCTTCCCGTATCCTAAAAGTGCGATTTTCATGTCAAAAATTGAGTGAGAAAGTTAGCCCCGTCTGCCGTAACCCAGCCAAAGCAAGGTTAGGCGTGTTGGGGGTGGTGAAGACGGGGTCGATGTGTAAACTCAAGTCGTCACCAATGTCGTAAGTGTAAAGATGCCCGTCAACGATGGCATCGACGATATTGAGCCCGTACCAGGCGGCCGCGATGATGCAAAATAGCTCGAAGTCACGACGGTACGACTCCTTGTAGCTCTGAAGCTGACTGGCCTGATAGCTTTCTGAAAGCTGTATCTCGTATTCGCTCGGTATCTCGCCCTCATCGAGGTTGCCGGTCTTGATCTTGTAGGCGGTGAGGAAGGTCTTGTAGTCGGAATAGTTGCTGTATGCCATGTAACCGATACCTCCGAACCCTGCGTAGATGATAGGGGTCTTCCACCATTTGCCGTTATAGATTTGGCCCGATCCGGGAAGGATGGCCGACATGATGGCGGCTTTCTTGGCACTATGTTCCTTCTTCGCCACCAAGGTGTCCTGCGCCTGTGCCGTTGCCGATAGCAACAGCAGGGCAGCAAGCGTGATGAAAAAGTGTGCGTGCCGGCGTGACATTTATTTCTTGCTGAATGACTCGATGATGCGGTTGAACTCTTCCTCGTTCTTGAAGTCGATGACCACGCTGCCCTGTCCCTTGAGGTTTCGTTTCACCTTGACCCGGGTGTTGAGGGCTTGTGAGAGGGTCTTGATCTGGGCTTTGAAATGCTCTGGCAGGTAGTTGGTTTGCTTGCGGGCTTCCTTGCCTTCCTCGACGTTGGTTTTGGCTCTCTGGGCAAGCTCCTCGGTCTGGCGCACGCTGAGGTCGTCCTCGATGATCTGTTGCAGGATGCGGAGTTGGCTTTCCTTGTCCTCGACGTTGATGAGGGCGCGGGCGTGGGCCATGCTGATGTGCCCGTCGCGTAGGGCGATCTGAATCTCGGCGGGGAGTTTCAGCAGACGCAGGAAGTTGGCTATGGCGGAGCGGCTCTTGCCCACGCGTTCGCTGAGCTGTTCTTGGGTGAGGCTGCACTCGTCGATGAGGCGCTGGTAGGAGATGGCCACCTCAATGGCGTTGAGGTTCTCACGGTGGATATTCTCAATCAAGGCCAGCTCAAGCATCTGTTCGTCATTGGCGATACGGATGAAGGCCGGTATCTTCGAAAGGCCTGCCAGCTTGGATGCCCTCAAGCGGCGCTCACCTGAGATCAGCTGGTAGCGGTTGTAGCCGAGCTTGCGTACGGTGATGGGCTGGATGATACCTTGTTCCTTGATCGACTGGGCCAACTCAGCCAAGGCTTCCTCGTCGAATTCGATGCGAGGCTGGAAGGGGTTGGCCTCGATGAGGTTGATGTCGATCTCGGCAACGGCTCCTGCTACATAGTCGCCGCTGATGTCGCGGCTGGTGATATCTGTTTCAGGACTTTCCAGTATGGCGTCAAGGCCACGTCCCAGTCCTCTTTTCTTATTATCTGCCATTCTAAATTCTTAATTCTTAATTCTTAATTAATTTTAACTTTTCCCATTTTTCTCCAACACCTCTCTCGCCAAATTCAAATAGTTGATGGCTCCCACCGAACCGGCGTCGTGCATGATGATGGTCTTTCCGAAGCTGGGGGCCTCGCCGAGACGGGTGTTGCGGTTGATGATGGTGTCGAACACCATGTCCTGAAAGTGCATCTTCACCTCTTCGACAACCTGTTTGGAGAGACGCAGACGGGTGTCGAACATCGTGAGCAGGATTCCCTCGATGTCGAGGTTGGGGTTGAGACGGGTCTGCACTATCTTGATGGTATTGAGCAGTTTGCCAAGCCCCTCGAGGGCGAAATACTCGCATTGCACGGGGATGATGACCGAGTCGGACGCGGTGAGGGCGTTCACGGTGACCAGTCCCAGCGAGGGAGAACAGTCGATGATGATGAATTCGTACTCGTCTTTGATTTGGTCGAGGGTCTTCTTCATCATCTTCTCACGTTCGGGCAGGTTAATCATCTCAATCTCGGCTCCCACCAAGTCGATGTGGGCGGGGAGTAGATAAAGGTTGGGCGTCTCGGTCTCCAAGATGACACCATGAGGATCGGTACCCTCGATGATGCATTCATAGACGCTGGTGGTGATCTCCTTGGGGTTGAGTCCCACACCGGAAGTGGCATTGGCTTGCGGATCGGCGTCGATTAAAAGGGTTTTATGGTCGAGGACGGCGAGGCTGGCAGCCAGGTTGATGGCCGTGGTGGTCTTGCCTACGCCGCCTTTTTGGTTGGCTATTGCTATGATTTTTCCCATGAAATTTTCTGATTAATTCGAGTTAGCAAAAGTACGTCTTTTGCCACGTTTTTGTTGTGAAGGCTTGATGAAAGTTATCAACAAAGGGCGTTTTTGTTGATAAAAAAAAGCCGCACTTTTCGGGTGCGGCTTTCTTTGTGTCTGGTGACGGATCAATAGTTCTTTCCCAGGTCGTCGAACCACTTGTCGATGCCTTCCTCGGTGTTGGTGGCAGGCTCCTCGTTGTAGTCTTCAGGATATACGCCAGTTTCAACGAAGTTGATGGCGTCGTTCAAGGCTTTTGACACCTTTTGGAAGTCTTCCTTGTAAAGGAAAATCTTGTGCTTTTCATAGAAAAAGCGGTTCTGTTCATTGTCAAAACGCCTCTTGCTCTCCGTTATCGTGAGGTATTTCTCGTCGTTTCTAGTGGTTTTCACATCGAAGAAATATGTTCTTTTGCCAGCCTTCACAGCCTTCGAGAACAGTTCTTCCCTTTCATTCATCGATTCATTTTCTTCCATCATGTCTTAATAAGTTTTAAAAAGCGCACAAAAGTAAAATAAAATCTCCTATCTTTGCAACAATGATTCAATTTTTTTTACCCCATGGAACTTAACCTAAAACGTCCCATCGCCTTTTTCGACTTGGAGACGACGGGACTTAACACCACCCACGACCGCATCGTTGAAATCAGCATTTTGCGAGTGAATGTCGACGGCTCCGAAGAGCAGCGCACTTGGTTGCTCAATCCCGAGATGCATATCTCAGAAGAGTCCTCTTCAGTGCATGGCTATACCGACCTGATGGTCGCCAACCAACCTACCTTCCGTGAAAAAGCACCCGAGATCGCAAGGTTTATTGGGAATGCCGACCTTGCTGGATATAATATCTTGAAGTTTGACCTCCCGATGCTCATGGAAGAGTTCCTGAGGGTGGAGTTCGACTTCGACCTGAAGAGCCGCGATTTCATTGATGTGATGAACATCTTCATGAAGATGGAACCCCGTACACTGAAGGGCGCCTACCGCTTCTTCTGCCATGAGGAACTCGAAGGAGCCCACGGCGCGGGAGCCGACACCAAAGCAACGTACGAAGTGCTGAAAGCCATGCTCGACAAATACGACGGCGTCGATTATGAGGATTCGAAAGGTGTCAAGTCACAAGGACCCGTCAACGACATGAAAGAATTGTCGAAGTTCTCCGCCCATCATCAGAACGCCGACCTCTCAGGACAGATCATCTATGACGCCGAAGGGAAAGAAGTGTTCCAATTTGGTAAACACAAAGGCAAGCGTGTGGAGGACGTGTTCCGGATGGAACCTTCCTATTACTCGTGGATGATGAACAGCGAATTCCCTCTCTATACCAAGAAACTCATTACCGCCATCAAACTCCGTATGGGCGGCAAGGCAGCACACTTCTGATCATGAAAATCATCTGCATCGGCCGTAACTATCTGGCGCACGTCAAAGAGTTGGACAACGCCCTGCCCTCCGAACCCATGTTCTTCATGAAACCGGACACGGCACTGCTTCCGCCAGGCCAACCTTTCCCTTATCCTGAATTCAGCAAGGAGGTCCATTACGAGACAGAACTTGTACTGCGTATCAGCAAGACAGCCAAACAAGTTGCTGAGAAAACGGCCTCGCAGTATTATGACGCCATCGCCGTCGGAATCGACTTCACCGCACGTGACCTGCAAAGCGAATGCAAGGCCAAAGGTCATCCTTGGGAAAAAGCAAAGTCCTTCGACTATTCAGCCCCCGTCGGAGTCTTCAAACCGATTACGGCACTGAATGACCCCTCAGACATCCGATTCGGCATGAAGCTTAACGGAAAATGGGTACAGCAAGGTAGCAGCGTTGACATGATCTTCAACTTCGACCTGCTCGTTTCCTACGTCTCACGCTACGTTACCCTCAACGTTGGCGACTACCTCTTCACCGGTACTCCCCAAGGCGTTGGAGAAGTACACCCCGGCGACCATCTGGAGTTGTTCCTCGAAGAGGAATCTGTTTTGAAATTTGAAGTAAAATAAATATAAATATTGAATAATATGAAAAAACTTCTCGTTGTTGTGCTTTTGATGATAGGCGCTCAGCTGATGGCCCAGCCGCTGTGGATGCGCTATAATGTAATCTCGCCTCAAGGCGACAAGATCGCCTTCTGCTACAAAGGTGACGTGTATGTGGTGCCCGTTGGCGGTGGCAAAGCAATGCAACTGACAACTACCTCATCGTACGAGACCACCCCTGTGTGGTCGCCCGACGGCAAGACCTTGGCCTTTGCCACCGACCGAAACGGCAACTACGACGTCTATGTGGTCTCATCAGAAGGCGGCGTGGCACAACGTGTCACCACCAACTCGGCATACGAGACGCCGTTGGCCTTCTCTCCCGACGGCAAGGAGATCTACTTCTCGGCCCAGATACAGAAAGGGG
Source organism: uncultured Bacteroidia bacterium (assembly GCA_902801465.1). Taxonomy (GTDB): domain Bacteria; phylum Bacteroidota; class Bacteroidia; order Bacteroidales; family F082; genus Limimorpha. The sequence goes on from CADCIH010000012.1 coordinate 45,989, forward strand.
CCGACAACGTGCAGTTTCCCGCCAGTTGGATCACCGAATTATATAAGGTGAGCGTCAAAGGTGGCCGCCCCGAACAGGTGGTGGCTGTGCCAGTGGGAAGCATGTCGTTCGACCAAGATGGCAAGTCGTTCCTCTACTACGACCGTAAAGGCAGCGAGAACGTGTGGCGCAAACACCATGTATCATCAGTGGCGCGCGATGTGGTTTATTATGACGCCAAGAAAGAGACTCATACCATCATGACGACCAACGTGGGCGAGGACCGTGACCCACGTTACCTTCCCGGCTATCAAGAAGTGGTGTTCCTCAGCGAGCGCAACGGAGGTAGTTTCAACGTGTACAAGGCTCCTGCCAACGACCTTGAGAAGGCAGAGGCGGTCACCCGCTACAAGACCCATCCCGTGCGGTTCCTGAGCGTCGCCAACAATGGCGTGATCTGCTATGGTTACATGGGTGAGATCTATGCGCATCACGTAGGAGAGAAACCTAAGAAAGTCCATGTCGAGATTGTCAACGATCAGCCCACCGAACAGCTGGAGAAGAAAAGCTTCGGAGGCATCGGCGACTTCGACCTGAGCCAAGACGGTAAACTGGTGGCCTTCACCTCACGCGGAGAAGTGTTCGTGACCGGTACCGACGAATACGCCACCACCAAACAGGTCACCCATACCGCCCAACCGGAACGTAGCCCTTCGTTCTCCAAAGACGGACGTACCTTGGTGTATGCCTCCGAACGCGATGGCTACTGGAACATCTATCAGGCTACCATAGAGCGTAAGGATGACTATAACTTCGCATACGCCACCCTCGTCGATGAGAAACCGCTGTTTCCCAATGACGGTGTGGAACGCCTCGACCCGACTTATTCGCCCGACGGCAAGGAGATCGCCTTCATCGAGAATCGCAACATCCTGAAAGTGTATAACACCGAGACAGAAGAGACACGTACCATCACCAACGGCTGCCAACACTATGAGACGGGCGACTATGGCTTCGCATACGAGTGGAGTCCCGACGGACAGTGGTTCGTGATTACCCTGATCACCCACATGCGCGACCCATACGCCGATATCGGCATCGTGAAAGCCGACGGCGAGCAAAAGATCTATAACATCACCGAGAGCGCCTATATCGACGGCAACCCGCATTGGGCGCTCGACGGCAACGCCATCATCTATCGCTCCAACCGCTATGGCATGCGCTCACACGCCTCATGGGGTAGCCAAAACGATGCATTCATCGCCTTCATGAACCAAGATGCGTACGACCGCTTCCGCTTGAGCAAAGAGGAATACGCCCTTTTGAAGGAAACCGAGAAGGCTGACAAGAAATCCGATAAAAAAGACGAGAAGAAAGACGAGAAAAAAGATTCAAACAAGGAGGAAAAGAAAGACGACAAGTCAAAGGAAACCAAGAAGATAGAAATCGACCTTGACCACCTCCAGGACCGAGTGGCACGCCTTACCCCAATGTCATCAAGCATGGGAGGGATGGCTTTGTCGAAAGACGGTGAGAAGTTCTATTTCATGGCTTCATTCGAGAAGGGATACGACCTGTGGGAGATGGATGTTCGTGAGAAGTCGATGAAAATCCTGAAGAAGATGGGACAAGGTGGCGGAGGCCTTAAGATGCAGGGTGACAACCTCTTCCTGCTCTCGGGTGGAAACCTTCAGAAGATTGACAAGAGCGGCAAGTCGAGCTCGATCAAATACGACGCCACTATGCGACTCGACTACGCCGCCGAACGCGAGTATATGTTCAACCACGTGTTCCTGCAAATCGAGAAGCGGTTCTTCATGAAAGACCATCATGGTGTGGACCTCGAAATGATGAAGGAAGCCTATCGGCCATTCCTGGCTCATATCAACAACAATTACGACTTCTCGGAGATGCTGAGCGAGATTTTGGGCGAGCTCAACGTGTCGCACACCGGTTCCGGCTACCGTCCCTCCAGCCGTGGAGGCGATGCCACCGCCGAGTTTGGTGTGTTGCTTGATCTCGACTATAACGGCGACGGACTGAAGATCGCTGAGGTGGTGGAAGGTGGTCCTTTCGACAAACAGAAGTCGAAAGTAAAGGCTGGCTGCATTATCCAGAAGATTGACGGCGTGGAGATTAAGAAAGGAATGGACTACTATCCGCTGCTCAATAACAAATCTGGCAAGACCGTGCTGGTGTCCATCGCAGATGGCAAGGATTCCTGGGAAGAGACCGTGAAGCCCATCAGCCACGGCGCCATGAACGATTTGCTATACGACCGTTGGGTGAAACATAACGAGGCCGAGGTTGAACGCCTGTCGAAAGGCCGTCTCGGCTATGTCCATATCAAGAGCATGGGCGACGCCAGCTATCGTGACGTGTATTCACAGATACTGGGCAAATACAACCTGTGCGATGGCGTGGTCATCGACACCCGTTTCAACGGAGGCGGACGCCTGCACGAGGATATCGAAATCCTCTTCAGCGGTGAGAAATATCTGGAACAGGTGGTCAACGACAGCGTGGCTTGTGTGATGCCCTCGCGGCGTTACAACAAACCCTCAGTGATGCTCATCGGCGAAGCCAACTACAGCAACGCCCACGGCACGCCTTGGGTGTATAAGCACAAACAGATGGGTACCTTGGTGGGCATGCCCGTGCCCGGCACCATGTCTAGCGTGACTTGGGAGACCCTGCAAGATCCTTCACTGTATTTCGGACTGCCCGTGGTGGGCTACCGCACCGAACAAGGCAACTGGCTTGAGAACACCCAACTGGAACCTGACGTGAAAGTGCGTAACACACCTGAGAAGTTGGCCAAGGGTGAGGATGAACAGCTGGAAGCCGCAGTCCGCGAACTGCAAAAAGAAGTTAAAAGTTTTAAATATTGGGGGAAATAATCATGAGTAACGGAAGAGGAAAAAAGTTTTTTGGTTGGTTTTTCGGAATAGCCTTTGTGGGCTTGGCCATCTGGTTTTTCTTCAAGTTCTACTTTGTGTTCGGCGCTGGCGTGAAGGCGGGCGAGTTGAACCTGTTCGTGTATAAAGGATACGTCTTCAAGACATACGAAGGCCGCTTGATCCAGGCAGGATACAACTCGAAGAACTCCAACGCTACCATCCAGTCGAATGAGTTCAACTTCTCCGTAAAGGACGAGAACGTGGCCCGTCAACTGGAACGTTGCGCCGGAAAGACCGTGGAACTGCATTACAAAGAATATCTCGGAGCTTTGCCTTGGAGGGGAATGAGCTGCTATGTGGTTGACAGCGTGCTTTCAGTAAGCACCAGCACAGAGCCATTGCCGTTCCCTGTTACAGAAGGGGAATAATCAGCGGGAGGGCGACGGCTCTGTCACCCTCCCGTTTATAGTTTTACCATAATGTACTTCCAGTCTCTGTCCCAAAATAGAAGTAAGTCTGTCTTGGCCGGTCGAGAACCTTGAAGTAGGGCGAATCTTTCATGCATAGGAAATCGTGGGCAAAACGGTTCTGGAAAAAGTTCCTGATCTGTTCACTATTGACACCGATCTTGAAAGGCCCCAATCCAACATATAACAGTCCTGCACGGTACTCATCGGGATTGTCGCCATTGGCACTGATGGTATAGGTCTCCCTTCCACCGGCTTCAGGATCCTCAAAGGTCCGACGACTATCATGGTCAAAGCCCGGATCTCCAGTGAAGATGTTTACGCCGATTGACAAAGCCGTCAACCTGAATCTTGCAGCAGCACTTCTGTAACGGTCGCCGTTGTCGGCTGCAGGAACCAGAGGGATGTATTTCCCAAAGTTGAACATGTAGTCGTTTTCATACTTGAAGTCGCACCAATAAGTGCCTAGGATGATGGAGTTGGTGGTCTGCTTGTTTTGGCCTTGGTAGAACGTGGTTCCAGAGAAACCTATGCAACCTTTGACACACCATTCCCCTCCCAGCCGGAATTCGAAACCACTGTAACTGTTATCGAAATAACGCCAATAATAAGTGGCTCCCAGATTGGAGCGATAACTGATGCCGTATTTTTTCGGAACGCCAAAAGAAATATCAAAGCCGATGCCGATCTGTTGTGATGACAGGTGCAAGTCGATATGAAAAGCGAATGCCTCGTTGAATTTTTGGAACTCATAGCCGAAATCAGTACAGTAGACAAGATAGAAAATCAACGCTGCATCGACAAAACTGTTTCCGTCAGGGTCGGTGTAAATCAACGGATTGTTGAGACAATAGGCATAACGGTTGAAGTTTTGCGTGAAATCGGGCATCTGGATATTGTTGTCAGGGCTGAGCATGCTTGAAGTGAGAGGATCGTAAAGACGTCCGTTCATGTTGATCAAGCCCATGCCCTTGATGTGTTCATGTCCCGTAAACCCTCTGTCGAACATCAAATCGTCGGGGTTCTCACAATTGCCCCAAGCATCGAAATGATTTTCTTGCTCAACGTGGCCATCGCTGTCGGTGATGGCTACCCAACTGCCGAGATGGTCTTTGTGGATGTAATGCATCGTAGTACTGCCTTTGACGGTCTCAACAACGGCAAACACCCCCATGGGTCCTGAAATGAAAGTCCTAACCACATCGCTGCCATCTGACTTGGTAATGAACTCGCAACTGTTGACGTAGGTTTTGTACCGGACCGTCCCATTGACGTTCTCTTCCGAGCGAATCCGTTGGTGGTCATAGCCATAAATGAAACGAACGTTGCTCGTGCCTTCGCTGATGGACTCGACTTTGTCAAACATATTGAATACTATGTCCATACGTTCCTGAGGGAAGATACCACTTTGAGCCTCAACCACCTTGATGGCGTGTGGCTTGGGCCCGGAGTAATCTGCATTGTTGAATACCGTCCCCTGGGGACCGCTTTTGAAGGTCATTCGCCCCAAAAGGTCATAACGATATTCGCTGTGTCCCTCGCTGTTGTCAGTGCTCGTCAAACGGTTCAATGGGTCGTAGGTGAACTGCTCGCTGTTTCCGTGAACTAAGTCGCTCCGATTGATGATGTTTGAATAAATATCATAGTTATATGTAATATTTTGAATTTTATCAGAGGCATTAGTGGTTAGGATAGAGACAAGCCGGTTGGTGCTTTTGTCATAGCCGTATTCCGAGACACAGCCGTTACCCAAGACGAATTTGGATGGTTGCGACAAAGGGGTGGCCTCCAGCGTGTTCCAAAGATTGGTTGAATTGTTATCGGTGATGCATTTCAGGTCACCTTCGGACGTGTAATGGTAGTTCACATGATAGCCTGATGGATAGGTGATGCCTGAAACTCTTGAAGCTTGGTCGTATTCGTATACAGTGTGATAGTCTACTCCCTGGATTTGTTCGCTGAGTTCAGTCAGTCTGAGGAGAGGGTCGTAAAAGTAACGTATGACTTGGTTGGAGGTGTTGATTTGTGTCAACAAGCCACGTTGACCTTGACCTGTGCCATAGATCCACTCGGTGACTTCCTCCTCGCTGGTTTTCTTGTCGGTCTCAACACGGGTGACTGTTCTACCGAGTGCGTCATGGGAAAAGGTTACTTCATCTTGCTTGGGTGATGTCTGTCGTGTCAGTTCGCCAAAGGCATTGTGCTCATACACAATTGTGCCATAGTCAGGGTCTGTTAGTCGTGACTGGTTTCCCAGAGCATCATATTCCATTTCAATGCGTGTTTCCGGATGGCCTTCAATTTGTGACCAAAGGGGTTTCCCGTCAGCTCGGTAGTCGTAGATGACGCTATTGCCTTCGGCATCGGTGCTTTTTACGACCCAGCCCATTACATTGAAGGTCTTGGAACTGCTTTGCGAGTTCCCATCAGGTGCAAGATAAGTGGTTGTAGCCTCGTTGCCGTCATGTTCGATTTTCTCGAAGGATCCGTCGGAATGGACTATCCGTCGAATCTGGTTGTGTGCATCGTATTCGTATTTGACGAAGGTGTTGGTTTCACCTATCCTGCTCGGATCGCTTTTCTTGACGACCCTTCCGAAATCGTCATACTCGATTTTGCTTGCCAGCAGTTCTCCGTTGATGTCGTAGCTTTGGTTTCGGATGAGGTCTCCGGTAGTGGCGTGTACGGTTTCCTTGGTCTCTTGGCCGGTTCGTTTTTCCCATTGGTAATAGCCGTTGCCGCTCCAGCGAATGGCTTTGCACGTTACGGTCCCATCGGGATGGTGCGTATAGGCCGTGATTCCCCAAGGGTCTTGCTCGTTTTCGGTGACCAAACCGTTGTAGTCGGTGACGGAAGCGCAGTAGCTATAGATTGGATCGTAAGTATAGTGTGATTCTTGACCTAAAGCGTCTGTTCGTCTGGTCAGGAGTCTTCTTCCGTATGTCTTGCTGTATTCGAATTGTTCGACACGAGGCGTTAGTGGGACGTTAGGGGTGCCTAACGTTTGTGAAGTGACGTTTCCTGTGGCGTCGTATTCGAATTCTGTTTTGAGAACCAAAGGATCTTCAGGGTGACTCCCGTCATTGGGAATGTCGAGGATGCTTTTTACCCGATGGGGCTTGTCGCTGTAATAGGAGAACGTTTTTTGATGGCAGATGTCGGGGTAGTTGCCTGTCCGCCGTGCGATACTGTTAGTCGTAGCGGGACGGTTGATGAGCCATTGGGCAAGATTGTCGTCGAGATAATTGGTGAAGTATAGCTCTTGGTATTCGCAGTGACTGACCAGGTAATGGTTTTGCTGTGAAGTGGTCCCTTTGGCCTGGCTGACCACGCTGAGGACCTCGTCGTATTTGTTGGTTTGCGGGCAATGGCCCTCCACAAGGGTCTCGTAAATCTCTTTTTTCAACAACCTGTCGGGGTGTGTTACATCATATTCCTCGACGCTTTTGTTTGATATGGGGATGTAGACCTTGTCGTTCTTGGTGTGGCCATAGATGCGGATGCTATAGTCTGATCTTGCCATCAAACTGCCGTCACGGTCATAAACGTCTTCTTCTGACAAATCCAAATGAATCACATCATAAGAGTAGTCGATCTCGTATTGTCGGACGCTCCTTTTCTGAAGCTGTCCATTGCAATAATCGTCTTGCCGGGTCTTGGTGAATCCCAAGAATCCCTTGCCTTGGTTGTGTATCAAAGCTCCTTCATAGAAGCACTGCGTCGTTACGGGTTTCTGGTTGACATTGTATGTGGTCAGTTTCTTGAGTGCCCGTAAAGGGAGGGCTTTATTGTGAACATGATAGCTTCGATTGGCATAGAGGCTGTATACATGGTAGAAGTCGTCATCCGAGGGATTGTTGGGGTTAGGAGAGAGATAGTCATAGACAAACTCGGTCATTCGCCCCATGCCGTCAATGGCTTTTTTGACTTCAAGCCGTGTGGTGTGGGATGGTAGCCGTGATAGGGTGTTCGGTCCTAGGAAAGAAAGTCTTTCCTGCCCCAGGAAATTGTCGATGCAGACCCCCATGTTGTCGTATAATCCGAAAGATTGTATGCTGATTTGTTGTGTGTTTGCAAAAGGAGCGACGGTGCCATCGGCTCGGACAGGGCCGTAAAACACATGCAACTTGGTGTCTTTGTAAAGGGCGAGGTCGGAACAGCCATTGCCATCGAAGTCGGCCACTTTGATGTATTGGCTCGTGTGATGCGGCCGGTCGAGAGAGAATTGGTAGTCGCCAGGGGAGCTGTAGGGGAAGGTTTGTGGCAATGGGAAACTTGTGTTGCTGATTCCCGATTGATTGGCTAGGTGGATCATCCATTTCTGGGAGGCATTGCCGTTGTAAAGCAAGATGTCGATTAAACCGTCGCCATTGTAATCCCCAGGGAAACAGTCGTCCCAGTCGTTTGGCGTGCCATTGTAGACCTCTTGGTATTGGTAAGTGTTGCCATTTTGGACTAAGCGGACTATGGCGGTGTTTCCGTTTCCTTTCTTGTAAAGGATTTCCGTGATCCCGTCTCCGTTGAAGTCGGCAGGGTAAAACCGTGCTGCAAAGAGATGTTCAGGGATTTGGATCTGCTGGAATTCCCCCGAAGCGTTATCGTATCGGTACATCAGCGAAGATTCGGGACCTGAGATGTTCTCGGAGGCTGCTTGGACGATGATGGAATTCATGCCTTCGCCAAAGAAATCGCCGATGAGATGGGTCTCAACAACGTCGCTTGGGACCGAACAGATGGGAACGTATTTCCTGACAAACTCAAAACCTCCGGAAACAGTAGGCTTACAGAGATAGAATTCTGTTTCGACATGGTCGGGAAAAGGGAAATAACCGCGAATTCGGTTGGAAAACATGATGTCGTCGTAACCGTCGCCATTGATGTCGGCTACCTGGATCCAACTGATGTCGGAGCTTAGGTTGAGGGACATGAAATAATCGAATGTAAGATTGCCCGACACTCCTTTGTTGAAAAACACATCGGCTTGAGTGTAGTGACCGTTGCCATTTGGCCGTAGGGCGAGGATGTCGGCAAATCCATCACCGTTGAAATCTCCGCTGAACTTCACGGCGTTGTTAAAAGCATTGTTGATGCCATTGGTTGTTACATTGTATTTTAGATTGGAACCGGATATGGCGGTGTAGTTGTTTTCTGACCATTGTATTATTGTCGGATTTAGATGTTCCTCTCCAGCATTGAGGCGTATTTTTGAGAGACGGTTGTAGTAATACCCTTCATCAGCCTTCGGGCCAAGGTAGGTGAGTGAATAAGAGTACATCTCAGCATCGCCGTTGAATACAGTGATTTTATTCAATAGTTGTTTTTTACGATAAAGGCAATTGCCCACATAAGTGATGTCGACGTCATCCCTGTCTTTGTAACTGAAAGCCACACGAAAAGAGGGATCGATGTTGTCGGCAGTGTTCCCTGAATAAACGATTTCATCGAGTTGATAGGTGTCGGTGCCTTTCGAATAATGGAACTCCATGATGTTGCCGTCACGGTCTTCTACTTTATTTAGCAGCCAAAGGTTGACGTGGTCGGAGTTGTCGATGAGCGCCTTGGAATCGTTGGTGTTTCCATAATACAAGATGTTGCCATTGGCCGACCAGACCTTGAAATAGGAGGGACCCGTGATGCCAGCTTCTGTGTACGACACAATCTTGCTCATTTGGTCCTGTTCGGTGCGATAAGATACCCCGTCGGCACCATAGTTACCGGAGCTTACCTTGAGGAGTCGCTTCCCGTCGAGGCAGAATCGGTTGCCAGCGCCGCAATGGCCGTCATGATAAGGAGTGCTTCCAACTCGGGTGATGGCCGATGTGCCTCCCAAGTTCCATCCCCATCCCAATAGCCCATTTCTATCTTGGCTGTTGTAATAGATGGATAGTTGTGGTGTCAGTCCTCCAAGACCTTTTGGAAGGTCGATCGGGATGGAATACACAACGCCGCCTAATAGGCTGATATCCACGACTCCGCCTAAAGAGCCGACTACACCGTTGGTGTTGTTGACGAGAGAACCTCCTGTGATTCCGCCTTCGGGTGGAAAAACGCCGAAGGCATCGATGCTCAAGACCACCTCGTGCCCGTCATGTGGCTCAGCGAAAAAACCGTTCGTGAGCGTGATGTGGCTATTGGCGGTATAATGGTAGTCTTGCCCTCCGTCGAGAGGGCTTGACAAGAGATAGCTGTGCTCGGCCTGGACTACCAGACACGATAGCAATAATAAGAAAGTGAAGCCAATCCGTTTCATGATGCTAACCCTTTCTGACAGTTATCGTTTAATGACTTTCCAAGCCTGATGTCCTTCGGGGCTGTCGATCTCCAATACATACATTCCTTCAGGCTGCCCTGACAGGTCGAAACTGGTTTGCCTGTCTTTGATGTCTTTCTCTTCGAGGATCACCCCGTTTACATTGAGCAAGGTGGCATGCATGTGCTTCGTGGCGCTTTGTTCTTTGAAAACGATGGAAAACTCCCCTGATGTCGGGTTGGGAAACAAGTCGTAAGACAGTGTTTGTGAACTTGGATTCGCTTGTTTGGGGTCTAAGATCCTCTGAAACACTATGTTTCGTGCGATGCGGTTGCCGTTGCTGTCGTAACTGAACACGATGCTGTCGCCCGAGAGGGTCTCTTTGGACTTCAATTGGTCTATTTCATCTTGTAACAACAGTATGTAACGGGTCAACTCTTCGATTTTTTCCATCATTAGGACTTGCATCTCGCCCATGTCGTAACCGTTGTTGAGGATCTCTTCTTCCGAAGGAATGCCCGGGAGATGGTGCTTTTCATCCAAGTATTGCTTGAGATCCGCCAACCCTAAAAGCAAATAATCGGATGAAAATACATAGTCGGGCCATTGCTTTACTTCTTTGATATACACTTTCGTGGAGATGATGCCTCCATCCACGGCCAAGGCGTATCCGTTGGTGGTATTTGTTGTGTTGATGCCTACCTTCCCAAAGAAAGTGATATTGCCGGATTGCATGTCGATGGCACTGGGGGCGTGCATTTTCAGGGTGTTTTCGGCAACACTCTCGATATAGGTGTTCTTTGAGCCGATGCCGACTTTCCCGTCGGTGCAAAGCAATAGGGCTTTCTTCCAGTTGGAGATCTCAGATCCTCGTGGGTTTTGGTAGACGGCACTCCGGAACACCATGGCGTTGTTGTCGAAATCGATGGCGAAAGAACTACCTTCCCCGGTCCTGGTTTCCGAAGCCCCGTTCCTTGCAGCGTTGATATAGAGGGAGGGAGTGCCGCTCGTATAGAGGCGTGCTTTCCTTTCGTTGTTTATGCCAAAGCCATAACTTTCTCCTTTGAAGTTGATAGCCCCGCTTCCGGAATTGAGTTCCATGGCAGCGGTCTTGTCAACCATGATGCAGTGATTGTTGTCGAAAAGTTTGATGAAAGCTTTATAGGTACTGGTGTTGGCGGGTTCGATGAATACTCCGGCGTCTTCGTTGTTGTCGGACTTGATGTGCAGTTTCGCTTGAGGGTTGGTGATTTGTCCAATCGCCACCTTACCCGTGTAGTTGTTGTTCAGCGATTTGGTGATGAGCAGGGTGGGTTTGTTGCTGTTGACGCCAAAGGCGATGCTGTTATCCGTGTTGTTGGTGAGTGGATAGTTGGTGGAGGTCCCAGAACCGATAACAAATGAGTTTTGGGCGGTCGCCTTGACGTAGTTGCCCAATGCCATGCTTCCTGCCCCAGAGGCGGTAGCTGTATTGCCTAGGGCGGTAGTGGTGGACTGGGTAGCCTTGCTGTTGTAACCGAAGGCGAAGCTGTTGCTTCCAATGCTTTGGGAGTTATATCCTCCAGCGAAAGAATTGTTGCCAGATGCAGTGTTGTTCTTGCCGATGGCAGACGCGTAGGTGCCGGTTGCGCTGCATCCGTTATATTGAACTTGGGCTTTGGCGTTGAGGGCGAGCAAGATGGGGGCGAGATATAGAAGGTGTTTTATTATGGTTTTCATAATTAACTGAATATTAGATATTTATAATAGTTGGTACGAATTGGAAAGGGCGAGTTGTGGCTTAGAGCCAGTCCGAAGGTTTATTTTCCAGGGGACTGGCTTAAGCCGGTTTTATGGAAAGATAAATAGCGTTTACTTTTTGATAAACTTCTCCGTCAGGAGTGTCGTGTCAGAGGTGTAGAGTGTGTAATGGTACAAGCCGGGTTTGAGTCCCGAGATGTCGAGTCGGATGAGAGAGGCGTCCTGTTCCACTATGCGGTCGACGACGACAAGGCCTTTCGTGTCAGAGATTCTGATTCGACGATGGGTCGTCTCTTTGTCGGGCAAAGGTATATGTATCACGTCGTCTGCCGGATTGGGGTAGGGCATCGTGAGCTCAGCTGTGTTATCGGTTGTGGCTTCTACTGATAAGAAGACCTGTTCGAAATCATTTGGCGACAGTTTTTTGATGACTGGATGTTTGGTCCTAGTCATAAATGCATAAGCGCAAGAGTCGTAAACAACGACGCACCCGTTGTCGGAAGAGGGCAGGATGATTCGGCTCTGATAACTTTGGTGCTCATCGTCAAGATGTCTCCCGACGATCTCCAATCTGTCGTTAAGTTGGTAAACACAACCAGTCCCTGGGTAGAGCACGGGTACGTGGTAATGAAACAGGAAATAGAATGTAGTGTCGTTGACGGCGGCCATGCATCGGGATGATGCCGCATCGTCGATGGTGTCGGTTCGTTCGTTGAGGCAGATGAAATCAAGGAATTCTCCATGGGTGTTGACCCGTGAGACCCTTAGCTTGTTGCGCTCGTAGTCGCCGATGCTACTGAAGAAGAGGGCTTCGTCTTCATTGTACCAATAGTCGGTATATCCGTCGTCCCGGTTGATGCTGTGCTCGAATTTGTCATGTTCGCTGCGCCAGATGGGGTGTTCCTCTATATAGTTGAAAGCAGAGTCGAAAGTGACAAAAGAGAGCACACCTCCATAACCAGTGCAGAGGCAGAACAACGTCTCGTCGTCCTTGTACCACATCTGTCTTAAGCGGAAATCCATGAAGTAAAAGAGCGGGTCTGGATATTCCTCGATGAGATAACGATGGCTTACCAGTTCGCCTTGGTAGTTGAATTTGAAGAATACACCGCGGTAGTCCTGACCTTGGTATTGGTTGTCTTGGACCACTGCCGTGGAGACGATGACGTGTTCGTGGCTGTCGAGAGTTGCTTGGCAGCTTCTGAACGACACGGCTTCCACTTCTTTCTCGTATTGGCGTTCAACAAGGAGGTTGAGATGTTTGTCGAAGATGAGGACCATGATGTAATCGTCGCTGTCGTCAGAGAGATTTCCGGCCACGAAAAGGTTGTGGTTTCTCATTTCGAGGATGCAGGTGGCTCTGGAGTGGTATCCTTCCCGGTCATACCGGAACTCGGTATGTGCCCCGTCGGGCTCAATTCGCATCAAGAGTGCGTCAGAGAGGCCTTCTTCAACGTCTTCTCTTCCGGCAAGAAAAGTGACACCATCCTCATCGATAAACCCATCGACAAATGTTGTGTGTCCCGGAAGATGTTCGCCGACATAGCGGACGACCCATTCTTGCGCGGACAAATGAAAACAGGCCAAACATAGGGCAAAAGTGAAAAGCAGTTTTTTCATCATATCGGTTTGTTTTTGAGGTGGTGTCACATGGAAATTTATTGCTGAATTAATAGGTCTTCGATTTCGCCGAATTCATCTGTGCTGATTTCAGTCCGGATGCCGTATTCGATTTCGTTGCGGTGTGTGACGGCATATTCGTTGGCAGGGGCGCCGTAAATCTCTATGGAGATGGGGGAATAGCCCGTCATCTGGTATTGGCTGGGAATGGTTTCGGTGATGATCCTTTTCTCCGCGTAGTAGTGGTCGTTCATGAACTCATGCTCAATGCATAGGTCGCTCAGGTCGGTGTTGTAATAGACTCCAGCATAGTTGGACCCGTCGAAAATGAACCGCCTACGGTCGATATAGATATTCCTGAATCCGGCATCAGTGTTGACGAAAGGCTCGATGAGTTCCATGTAAAGCTTTTCTTGAAGTTGTTCATCGGCGCCTGAAGGGATGTCGGGATCGTCACATTTTCCCATTGGGGAGGCGAACATCCAGTTGTCATCCACGCCAAAGGGACCGTCTACATGGGATATCGGTGGGTTGTAGTTGCTTCGTTGGCCTGTCTTCCCAGAGAAGGTGACGAGTGTTCCTCGGTTGTTGGTGTTGACCTCCTTGACGGTCAAGGAGAGAAATCCCTTGTCGTCGAATTCGTCTGAACTCAAGGCTTCGCGGGCTTGGATGACCGCTTGCTCGTAGAGGCTGACAGCGTCTGAGACCGAGACGTTCTGATTGGCGTCTGTGGGGATGGACAGAGTGAACTCATGCTCATTGATTTGGGCATAATAACATTCCACGTCGGAGTAGGTGAGGTTAAAGTAATTCTCGACATCCCAGAGGGCGTCTGAAAGGGGAATGGTCTCGTTGTTTTTGGCTTCGGGGTTGGATTTGACAGCTTCAATCTGCTTCTTGAAGGTGTGCAACTGTTCCAGTGGGTTGTGGGGCAGCGAGGCCTCCCCGTTTTGGGTAGGACTGCTTCCATTCTTGTTGCACCCGCTGAGAACCAAGGTGAGGCAAAACAAGGACAAGGCTTTTAAGAGTTTGTTTTTCATAATGTTGAATGTTTTGAATTAATTTATTAAATAGATTTTGACTAAATCGTTTGCAAATATACAACCGAAACAAAATTTTGTCAATACCTTTTAGTGAAAAAATTCAAAAAAAATCAACGAAAATATTACACCTAATTAATTAATAGCTCGTCCATAAAAATCCAAGAGTCGTATCCGGCACCAGGTAGTCCTTCGGGGATAAGGCCGGGGTTCTTCACCACCACACGGAGGTAACGTGTGCGCAGGTTCAGGGGGATGTGCTTGCGAATCACAGTGTTGTTGGCTCGGGCGACTTCGGCGGAGATGTCGTGGGTGGAGAACAAACGATAATTTTGGCCATCGTCCGAAACATAAAACTCCATAAGTTGTGGCAGCAGAATCCAATCGTGCGGATTGGCCAGGAAACCGATTTCAATGTCATGAATCTCCTCAGCTTGTTTGAAGTCCAGCTCTACATCGGCATCCACGCCATAAAATCCTTGCCAACGTCCATCTTTGTAGTCGTTGCCTCCCAACAATCCGTCAATCAAGGCATTGTCACCTCCGCCAGAGTATTCTGGACGATAATTGCCTGCGGGGCTGTTCAATGCCTTTAACTTGCCCATGCCTTTGTGGTAAAGGAAATAACGCCCAGTACCGACTGCGTGGCCCTCGTGGTCGAAACAGGCGGCCTTTACCCAACAGGAGTGGTTGATGACAAGAGGGCTTTTGTAAATGGGGTCAGAAGGGGTGACATCTTTCCCGTCAAGGGTGTATCGAATGGTCTGGTTGCTGTAAACCGTTCGCAACGATACCACTACATGGCCTTCAGCATCGCTGCTTGTTTCGATGAAAGGCTGATAGGGTAACGCGATGAGCTCTTTTGCGACATCGTCGTATTTCCGCATGTTGACATCCAACCAATAAGGTCGGCACTCCCTTTCCCAAATCCGGACATACTCGCGTTTCAGTTGTGGTAACGCCACGAGCAGACTGTCGATCTGGCGTTGCGACTCGAGGATGTTTTCCTCGGTGGGGTTTTGATAGGTCCTGTACAACTGGCATCGGGCGAGGTTGCGGTAAACACACCATTTCATGCGATGTACGGCATACAAAGCGTTGTCGAAGATGCCTTCGTTCCATTTAGCGTATTCTTGAGCGTGGCGAAGACGGTACTCGATGCCGTCGTGAGGATTGAGCCATGATGACAGCCATTCCTCATAATACGCTTCAAGCGTATCGCCTACAAGACTCGGATAAAATGGCGTCATGGGCTCGGTCATAGAGACAAACTTGCCAAAATCGTTTTTGGCTAGTGACCAGACTTCTTCCAATTGTTGGTAGAGGTAGCTGGAAGTGTATCCAAAGAAATGGATGGAGAAATTCTCTCGCACATAGCGGTTTGATTCTTCGTAGAAAGCTTGCTTGAAAACAGTGTTTTTCACAGGGTTCCAGCTCATCTCCGCGCCTAAAGCCAGGCCGTATAAAGCACTGCTGGTCAGGGATTCGCCAAAGTCGTCCCAGCAGGTGTTGAGCACCCCGAAAGCACCATTGAGAAAACCGTCGCGGCAGAGATAGGGAATGTTGAAGATAAACTCCCCATAGCTGGGCCAAACCCTCTCTGAGAGGCTGACTCCAGGAGCGACCATGAACTCGTGACCTGATTTGGCGTAGGGCTGCAGGAAGTCATCATAGCTGTAACGACCAGCATAGCTCCATGCCAAAAAGATAATGTCCTTGTCAAGGTTTTCAAAAATCACGGGGTCCTGGTCGGCAATGTCCCCCCACATCATGGCGCGTTTGCCGTGTCGTTTCACGATCTCATTCACGCGGTTGATGTGCCTCCAGTAGGCCTCGGAACGGCCGATGGAATCGACGTAGGCCTTTGCCTTGCCGCTGCCCAGGCTCTCGGTCTCGTCGCAATTGATGTTAAACAAAGGCGACGAGTAGGCTTGTGTCTCCTCGCTGATGAGGTCTTCCAAAAACTCATAGGTGGCCTTGATGCCTGGGTTGAGGTTATCGGGAGCATCGGCCAGGTACTCGTAAGCGGGGTTTTTGAGAATCTCCTCAAAGTGAGCGAAACATTGCTGGTTGCCGATGAGTTCGATGTGATACCGTTTGCAGAAAGCATCCAACTCACGGATTTCCTCGGCGGTGAAGGCATCGGGTGGAGCTGCGTCGGGGTGGCTCTGGGTGCGAAAGGTGTGTTCGGTATAGAGCGAGAAGCAGTTGAGCTTGCATTCCGCAAGCTGTGGGATGAGCCGCTTGAGATACTCCATGCAGACGATGGGCCCTCGGCTGATGTCGTCCTGCCAGCCACGCAGCTTGAAGTCGGGCCAGTCGAGGATGGTCATGCAAGGAATCTGGACGTTGCCTTCCTTGTGGGTCGGGGTGGCGTGACGATAGCTGGTCAGAGAAGCGTAACGGTATAGCTGGTTCAGACTTTGCCGGGCGTAGAACAGGCCCGTCTCGGTGGTGGCTTCCATTAGAATGCCTTTGCTGGTGACGGTGAGTCGGTATGCTTGGTCTTCGTTTCTCGGTACGTCGAGATGGTCCACCAACATAGAGTCGATGGCTTGGGCGTTCCAAAGGAAGACGCCTTCGTTCCATTCCACATGTTGTGGAGTGGGGAGGATATGTGTGGAGTTTTGTGCTGTGATGGCGGTTGCGATCAGGCACAAAAAGAATAGGAGTATCTTTTTCATAAAAACCAATTTACGACAAAGATACTCCTATTTTTTCAAACAGGAAATTCCAAGGGGAATTATTGTCCGATTTCGAACATCATGCCGTGATAGGTGAGTTCGGCGTCGAGGATGGGGAAGAAGAACTCGTTGTCGTGTTCAACATTCTTCAGTTTGAGGTTTCTCATGGTGACGGTCTTGGTGCCATCGGGGTTGGTGACGATTGTCAGGGTGCCTTCCTTGGCTACATAGCCAGTCTGGGGCTGCATGGTCCAGAAGTCGGAGTCCAAAGCGACATGGACGCAAGGCAGTGTCGGCAGGTAAGGGGTGATGAAGTATCCCAGTTGGTATTCACCGTCGACAGTCTCGTCGCCGACGAAGCTGACGATGAAGGAACGCTTATGGTTAGCCGACATGAACAGCATGGAATGTACGCCCTGATACTGGCCGATGCTGTTCAGGCCACCGATGGAGGTGATACCTGCCAGGCCGATGGGGCTTTCATAGCCGTCGATGACAAACTTGTTGTCGGTGTTGACAACGTAGGGAGTCAGAGTGCCATTGAAATTGACAGAGAGGTTGATGTTGGCGTTGTTGGCGTTGGTGGCGGAGCATTGTGACAAAATGATGGTGTAGGTGCCGTTGCTTTCAGTGATGGAGAGTTCACCGTTGATCCAGAAATAAACATCTCCGAAGAAAACGCTGTCAGCGTCGATGACGAACTGGATTTCGCCCATGTTGAAGTCTTTGAGGCCTACCACACGAGGTGTGCCGCCCTTGGAGTCTTCCAAGTTGTAATTACCAGGAGTAATGGCGCCGTCGAAAATGACCGCAACGCCTTCATTGTCAGCCGAAGTCATAGCTTTTGAGGCAAGGACGATGGCGTTTTTCTGACCATAGTTGACGGCGTCAGCGGTGGTGATGTTAAGGGTGCTGCTTCCCACGATCATCTTCCCGTTTTCGGTTCCAGGGTTGACGACAGGGTCTTTCTTGCAGCTGGTGCTGATCATGGCAATACCACAAAGGAGCATCATACATAAAAAAACTTTCTTCATGTTGATGAAATTTAATGGTTACACAAAATACAAACGATGGAATATCGCAAATAGTGTGCCGATTCGCGTCAAAGGTTCAGTTTTAATTGGATTTCCTCCACCTTCCGTTGCAGCTCCTGCACGGTCTGCAGCAGCTGTTCCTCGCGCAGGGTGTTCTCGCTTCGCTGTGGCATCTCGGCACTGATGTAATGCACAAAACGCCACACCTCTTTGATATCGGCGGCGGCCAGGTCGTAGGGCTTGTACAAGGGGTTGAGCGAGCTCAAAGTGAGCTTGCCCTCGCTCTCGATTTTGTTCTCCACAATCTTGAAGACGATGCCGTCATCCTGCGTGAGGATGATGTAAGGCTGCCCGTTGCGCACGTAGGTCCAGTCGAGCACATATTCGCCTGTGACGTAAGAGCCGTCAGGGATGGGCAGCATGGAGTCGCCGCTGATCTGGAAGGTGCGGTACTTGCGGTCGCGCGACAGGAAAGGCATCGAGAAGGTGGGCAGCACCTTGATGTATTCGGGGTCGGCAAAGCCCGTGGCATAGCCAGCCTTGGCCCGCTCGGTCACCAATTCGATGTTCTCGTGGTTGTCGGGACTGACAGTGGTGGCCAACACGCGGAGGCCATTCCCTTTCAAATAGGGGTCGAAACCTCGCTCCAACTGCGAGAGCTGACTCATGCTGATGGTGCTCAGGTCGACCTTCACCAGGGTGTCGATGGCGATGCCGAAATATTTCGAGAAAGCAATCAAAGCCTCGAGGTTGGGCTCGGACACCTCGTTCTCGTAGCCGCTGAGGGTGGAACGCTTCATATTCAGCGCAAAAGCCACATCGTCTTGGGTGCGGCCACGATGCTTGCGCAAAAATTTTATGTTGGAACTGAAGTACATTTTTTTAAGAATTTAGAATTTTTAGGGCGAATTAAAAATTTTTGATTAGATTTACGGCGGAGAATTTGATTAAAAACTCGTCAAAGATACAATGAATTTTTGAATTGTCAAGCAAAAGGAGGAAAAAAGTGATGGAAAGGACAATCTTGCATTTGGATTTGGACACGTTCTTCGTGTCGGTGGAGCGGCTGCTGCATCCCGAACTGGAGGGCAGGCCGGTGATTGTCGGGGGTATGGGCGACCGCGGGGTGGTCTCGACGTGCAGCTACGAGGCCCGACAATTCGGGGTACATTCGGCCATGCCCATGCGCATGGCCCGACAGCTCTGCGCCCAGGCGGTGTTCATCCGCGGCGACATGGAGCTGTACAGCCGCTATTCGAGGCTGGTGACCGACATCATCGCCGACGAGGCGCCGGTGTATGAGAAAATGTCAATCGACGAGCATTACCTCGACCTGACGGGCATGGACCGCTTCCACGACTGCCAACTGTGGAGCCATGAGCTGCGACAAAGGATCATCCGCGAGTCGGGACTGCCTATCTCGTTCGGCCTCTCGGAAAACAAGACGGTGGCCAAAATCGCCACCGGCGAGGCCAAACCCAACGGGGAAAAAGAAGTCCCCATACCTTATATTAATAGCTTCCTCGACCCGCTGTCGATACAAAAGATCCCCATGGTGGGCGAAAAGACCTATGCCCTGCTGAGTTCGATGGGGGTGGAGCAGATCGGCACACTGCGTCGGCTGCCACCCCAAGCCATGGAGCACGTGCTGGGTAAGCACGGCATCGACATCTGGAAGAAAGCCAACGGGCACGACAACACCCCCGTATGCCCCTATCAGGAACGTAAGTCTATCAGCAAGGAACGTACCTTCGAACAGGATACCATCGACATCAACGCCGTGCACCAATGCATGGCGCGGATGGTGGAGAGCCTGGGCTACGACCTGCGCTCGCAACACAAACTGACAGGCTGCGTGACACTGAAGATCCGCTACTCCGACTTCGATACGCACGACATGCAGCAACGCATTCCCTACACCGCTTTCGATCATCTGCTGCGACAGACGGTCAACAGCCTCTTCGACCGGCTCTACAACCGCCGCATGAGAATCCGGCTGGTGGGAGTGAGACTCAGCGAACTGGTAAGCGGCGCACCACAACTGACGCTGTTCGACGACAATACCGAACTGACAAGTCTATATGACGCCATGGATCGCATCAAAAACCGCTTCGGAGAAAACGCCATACATCACTCTTAACTTTTATCTTTTATCTTTTATCTTTTATCTTTTATCTTGCTCCCCCTCCACTCCTATAACAGCCTCTGTTACGGTACGATGCCGATCGACGACCTTGTGAAAAGAGCCGCCGCGCTGGGCTATGCCACCCTGCCGCTGACCGACATCAACACCACCATGGGGGCCGCCGACTTCGTGGCGGAATGCCGGAAACAAGGAGTGCGACCCTTGATGGGGACAGAGATGCGCAACGGCAACGAACTTCAATATATGTTGCTGGCTCGCAATAACAAGGGCTTCGCCGAAATCAACCGCTTCATCACCCAGCATAACCTCAGTAAATCGCCCTATCCCTCAACGGCCCCCGATTTCGAAGACGTCACCGTGATCTATCCCTTCGGGCGACGTAAGCCAGGACAGCTGAAGACGAACGAGTTTCTGGGCGTACGCCTTACGCAACTCACCAAGATGTTCCGCCAGGAATCGTTCGAGAAACTGGTGGCCATGCAACCGGTCACCTTCGCCGAAGCCGCCGACATCGAGTTACACCGCTATCTGAGAGCCATCGACGAGAACGTGGTGGTGACCTGCATCGATCCCGACGGCTGTGCCGCACCTGATGAGATACTGCTGCCACCGGAAAGGCTCAAGACCGCCTACGCCCTGTATCCCCAATTGATGGAAAACGCCGAGCGTATCCTCGATGAATGCGAGATCGACCTCGATGACAGCCCAAAAAACAAACGATGCTTCACGGGCAACGTTTATGACGACCGCGAATTGCTGCGCAAGTTGGCCTTCGATGGTATGGTGTATCGCTACGGAAAGTCCAACAAGACCGCCTACCGTCGAGTCGAGAAGGAACTGGAGATCATCGAGCAGATGGGCTTCTGTGCCTATTTTCTCATCGCCTGGGATATCGTCCGTTTTGCCATCTCGCAAGGGATTTACCACGTGGGGCGGGGCAGCGGTGCCAACAGCGTGGTGGCCTACTGCCTGCGTATCACCGACGTCGATCCCATCGAGCTCGACCTTTACTTCGAGCGTTTTCTCAACCCCAAACGGAGCAGTCCCCCCGACTTCGACCTCGACTTCTCCTGGAAGGAACGCAACATGGTCATCGAACATATCTTCAAGAAATACGGCGAGGACCACGTGGCTCTGCTCGGTGCCACGGTGACCTTCCAGAACGACCCTGAACAGCGCATCCACGACTTCCCCCACTACCGCTCCATCCATGCCGGTGGGGTGCTTATCACCGAGGAACCCATCACCAACTATACGGCCCTCGACCTGCCGCCTAAGGGTTTCCCCACCACGCAATGCGACATGTATTCGGCAGAGAAGCTGGGACTGGTGAAGATCGACGTGCTCAGCCAACGAGGCATCGCACATATCCGTGACGCGGTGGAGATGGCCGAACGCAACCATGGGGTGCATATCGACATACATCAGGTGGAGGCCTTGAAAGAAGACCCGCTGATCAAGCAACAACTGCTTAAAGCCGAGACCTGTGGCTGTTTTTATATCGAGAGCCCTGCGATGCGAGGCCTGCTGCGAAAACTGCGTTGCTCCGACTATAAGACGCTGGTGGCGGCCAGCTCCATCATCCGTCCCGGGGTGGCCAGCTCGGGCATGATGAAGGAATACATCCACCGCTTCCATCATCCCGAAACGGTCGATTACAAACACCCGCTACTGAAACAACTCCTCGAGGAGACCTACGGGGTGATGATCTATCAGGAGGATGTGCTGAAAGTGGGACATTACTTCGCGGGTCTCGACCTTGCCGAAGCTGACGTGCTGCGCCGTATGATGGGCCATAAGATGCGCGACAAAAGTGAGTTCGAACAGGTGACACAACGTTTCTTTGCCAACTGCAAGGCCAAAGGCTATCCCGATGCGCTGGTGAAGGAACTCTGGCGGCAAATCGAGTCGTTCTCAGGCTACTCGTTCTCGAAAGCCCACTCGGCCTCGTACGCCGTGGAGAGCTACCAGAGCCTCTACCTGAAAAGCCATTACCCATTGGAATTCCAAGTGGCGGTGATCAACAACTTCGGTGGTTTTTACCGGCCGTGGTTTTACTTCAACGAGGCGAAACGCATGGGCGCCAAAGTGCATCTGCCCTGCATCAACCACAGCGATTACCTCACCACGCTGGAAGGCAAGACAATCTATATGGGTTTCGTGTTTCTGCAAGGTGTGGAGCAACACTTTGTGGAACGTTTTGTGTCCGAGCGTCAGCTCCGAGGCCCCTTCAAGGATCTCGACGACTTCATCACAAGGGTAACGTTTCACAAGGATCAGCTGGTGCTCCTCATCCGCGGCGGGGCATTCGACTTTACCAAAAGGAGCCGTGCCGAGCTGCTGTGGCGGGCGCATCTGTATCAATGCGACTTTGAATTGCCCGATTTCAAGACCGGTGCCTTGCAGAACGCTTACGATGAGATTGAACTGTACGGCTTCCCCATGACGATGAGCTGGTTCGACCTCTTGCAGACCTCGTTTCGCGGCGAACTGATGGCTTGTCAGATGCTTCGCTTTGTGGGCCGTCGCTTCAGGATGCTCGGCAAACTGGTCACTATTAAGTATGTGCGTACCCGCAAAGGCGATCCAATGGCCTTGGCTACCTTCGTCGATGCCACGGGCGAGCCTTTCGACACAGTGCATTTCCCGCAGGTGTATAAGACCTATCCTTTCCAAGGAGATGGGGTGTACCTGCTGCTGGGAACAGTCACCGAAGAGTTCGGTCAACCTTCGCTGCAAGTGGAAAAAATGGCCAAGATGCCCTACCAACCGAGAAAATGATGTATCTTTGCAGCCCCATGAAAAAAGCGCTTTCCATATTAATCCTCCTCGTTGCCGCGATGAGCCTTTTCGGCCAGTCGGGCCGGGTGACGGGTGTCGTGCGCGACGCGGAGACTGGCGAGACCTTGATAGGCGTGGCAGTATATGAACCTCAGCTCAAGAAGGGCGTCACCACCAACGAGAAAGGTAGATATGAGCTCGACCTTCCCGAAGGAAACCGCCACCTGCAATTCTCGTACGTTGGCTTCAAGACATACGAGACTGGAGTGACAGTGGGGAAGAAGCCTAAGACCTTGAACGTGCAGCTGCAACCCGATGTGACCAACCTCAATGAGGTGGAAATCACTGGTAAGAAACCCGATCGAAATGTCAGCGAGATGGCCATGAGCGTTCAAAGCCTCGATATGATTACCATTAAAAAGATCCCTGCGCTGATGGGTGAGGTTGATGTAATAAAAACAATACAACTGTTGCCTGGAGTTCAAGCGGCTTCGGAAGGTTCATCGGGGTTTAGCGTCAGAGGCGGCGGCACAGACCAAAACCTCATCCTACTTGACGACGCACCTATATATAATGCTTCGCATTTCTTGGGTTTCTTCTCGGTTTTCAACAACGATGCGGTGAAGGAAGCCACTTTATATAAAGGAGACATCCCGGCCAACTACGGCGGACGTCTTTCCTCCGTGCTCGACGTGAAGGTGAAAGACGACATGCCCCGGAAACTATCGGGGACAGGAGGCGTCGGCCTCGTTACCAGCCGTCTGATGATGGAAACGCCGCTGTTCGAACAACAGACCTCTTTGCTTTTGGCGGGTCGCACTACCTATGCGGGACTCGTCATCCCCTTCATGGGCGAGGAAATGAAAGGCTCCGACATCTATTTCTATGACCTTAATGCCAAGGTGACGCAACGCATCAACGACAACAATAGGCTGTTTTTGTCGGCCTATCATGGCAGGGACAAATTCAAGGTGCAAGACATGATGGGATTGGGCTATGGCAACTCCAGCGCCACCTTGCGATGGAACCATATCTTCAGCAATCGCCTGACCTCGAATCTGACACTGCTCGGATCGAAGTTCAACTATGATATCGACATCTGGTTGGAGCCATACGACTTCTCGTTGAAGGCCGGCTCGAAGAGCGCCCAACTCAACTACGACTTCACCATGCTTTGGGACGACAACAACACCTCTCGCTGGGGACTGAGTACAGGATTTCTTGCGTTCCAACAGGGCGAACTCGAGGACCGAGGAGGCGCCTTGGTGCAGTATATGGGTCTTGACAGTATCACCGTAGTGACCCGCAAGGCACTCGAACATGCACTTTATTTCACTCATGACCAGAGCTTTGGCACCATCTTCTCGATGCGTTACGGGCTGCGGCTCTCGTGCTTGCAGAACATAGGAGAGGAGGACTTCTACACGTTTGACGACAATTACCAGGTGGCCGACACCATCCATTACGGCAAAGGCGAGATCTTCAATACCGAGATTCATGCTGAACCTAGACTGGCCGCCATGTTCCGTATCGACGAGGTATCGTCGGTGAAAGCCTCCTACTCGCGCACCTTCCAATATGCCCAAGTGGCATCTGCGGCTACAGGAGGACTGCCGTTCGACGTGTGGTTTCCCGTGAGTCCCAATGTGAAACCCCAACGTTGTGACCAATATGCCGTGGGCTATTTCCGCAACTTCCATAACGATGCCATCGAGACCTCCGTGGAGCTTTATTATAAGGACCTAAATAACGTTATCGACTTCAAGGACAATGCCATGACATACGGCAACGTGTTGATCGACGGTGAGCTGCGTTTTGGCAAAGGCCGTTCCTATGGTGCAGAGTTCCTCGTCAGGAAAAACACAGGCAAACTCACGGGCTGGATTTCCTACACCTATTCAAGGACATTCAGGACCATTGAAGGTATCAATTTCGGTAGGGAATACCGCTCACCATACGACCGGCCGCACAACTTCGTCATCGTGGCCAATTATGACATCACTCCAAGTCTAAGTGTCGCCGCCAACTGGATTTACAACACTGGCCAGCCTGTGACTTATCCGTTCGGGCAATATACTATCGGAGGGGTCACCTACGCCATTTACAATGGTAGTCGCAATGAGAGCCGTTATCCTTCCTATCACCGCATGGACCTCTCCTTGACTTGGCAGCTGCCCGATCGCAAGTGGAAACGCTGGGATAGCGAGCTGAACGTGTCGGTGTATAACGTGTATGGACATCACAACACTTGGGCGGTTACCTTCAAGCAAGACGGCGAGGGTGGCGTGAAAACCGAACGCATGTACCTTTTCTCGGCAGTGCCCTCCATCTCCTATCAATTTAAATTCTGAACGCGATGAAGAAATGGATGCTTTATATGATATTGGCTTTCGCGATGTTCTCGTGTCGCGAGGAAATCATAATTGATTTGGAAGAAGGCAGTCCGTTGATCGGTGTGGAAGGCTCCATCACCGATGAATACAAACGTCATGAGGTGATCTTGAGCTATACCGCTGATTTTTACAATGCCGAGGAAATCAGGATGATTACCGGTGCCAAGGTCGTCGTTACCGACGGAGTGGACACCATCCCCTATTGGGAGCAATCGGATCAGCCAGGCCATTACCTTACGGATTCGGTGGCAGGAAGGAAGAAGACCTTATACACTCTTTTGGTTGACGTGCCGGAGGAAGGTGGTGGATACAAGCGCCTTTCTGCTGAGAGTTACATGCAGGACAATGTGGAAGAGATAGACTCCATCGTGCTGAAACGGACATCGATGTTCCCCAATGTGCCGCTTTGGGATACCATCTTTATGCTTTATCCATATTTCCAGAGCCTGCCCGATCCTTCCATTGTTTACATGATCAAAGTCACCCAGGACACGGTTCCTCAGAACGACACCCTGTTGCAGGCCAACTCCATTCCGATGGCGGGTTATGCCGGCTATTATGTCAACGGTCCAGAGATGTTGGAGAACACCAGCGAGATTCCAGTGGCGATGATGACTAAGAGCGAGTTGCACGACGGGATGTATATCCGACTTGATTTGTTGAGCATTCCTTCTGATTACATGATGTTTGTCTTCAGCGTGAAGATGGCCATGGGCAGCAATCCCATGATGGGGCCGCCTACCAATGTGTTGACGAACATCCAACCCTCCAGAGAGGCCGTCGGTTGGTTCTATGCCGCTTCGGTGGTTTCAAAAGAGTTGATCTATCATACAGAAGAATAAAAAAAGCCGCTCGAAGAGCGGCTTTTTCACGTTCAATTAAGCCTGGAATATCAAGCTTCCTTCACGTTGTCCATACCGACCTGGACGGCCTGCATGTTCAGCGGAATGAGCTTGTGTGCACGCTCCGGAAGGGAGTGGCGCAGTCCTTCTTCGACGTTTTTGTTGTCGATGATGGGGCGCAGTTTCAAGAAAGCACCCAAGATGATCATGTTGAACACCTTGCTGTTACCCATGTCGGAAGCCAGTTGAGCACCTTCGATGGTGTAGATGTGGATGTCCTTACGGGTGGGCTTGTGGGTGATGCCGTTGGGATCATAGAGCAGGTATCCGCCGGGCTTCACTTTGTCCTCGAACTTGTCGAGCGACTGCTGATTCAGAATGACTGCAGTGTCGAAAGCGTTGAGGATGGGGGAGCATACGCGCTCGTCGCTGACGATGACGGTCACGTTGGCCGTACCGCCACGCATCTCGGGTCCGTATGAAGGCATCCAGCTGACTTCCTTGTTCTGCATGATACCACTGTAAGCAAGGATCTTACCCATTGACAAGACACCTTGTCCGCCGAAACCGGCAATAATAATTTCTTCTGTCATTGCTTTGTAGTTTTTAATTATTTCTTAATCAGCTCGAAGTTGTCTTTGAGGTCGCCCAGAGGATAGACGGGCAGCATGTTGTCTTGCAACCACTTGTTGGCATCGACGGCGCTCATTTTCCAGTTGGAGTTGCAGTTCGACACGATCTCGACGAAGTTGACACCGTTCTTGTTCTCGATCTGGTTCTGGAAAGCCTTCTTGATGGCCTTCTTGGCGTTACGCACGGCGGCGGGGCTGAACACAGCCTGACGGGTGACGTAGCGGGTGCCAGGAAGTTGGGCCAGCAGTTGGGTGATCTGGAGCGGGAAACCGTTGTTGGGGGTTCCGTCAGGCCACTGAGGCATACGGCCGTAAGGCGTGGTGGCGGTCTTCATGCCGACCAGGGTGGTAGGAGCCATCTGGCCGCCGGTCATGCCGTAGATACCATTGTTGACGAAGATCATGGTGATGTTCTCACCACGGTTGCAGGTGTGGATGGTCTCGCAGGTGCCGATAGCGGCGAGGTCACCGTCGCCTTGATAGGAGAATACGACCTTGTCGGGCCACACGCGCTTGATACCCGTGGCGCACGCCGGGGCGCGGCCGTGGGCGGCTTCGACGAAGTCAACGTCGAAGTAGTCGTAAGCCATAACAGCGCAACCCACAGGGGAGACACCGATGGTTTTGTCGTCAACGCCGAGCTCTTCGAGCACTTCAGCGATGATGCGGTGGACGGTGCCGTGTCCGCAGCCGGGGCAGTAGTGGAACGGTTTGTCCGTCAACAGCTTTGATTTTTCATAGACCAGGTTTTCAGGCTGGATGATATCTTGTAATGTGATTTCTGCCATTGTCTTATTCTCCTATAATTTGTTTCTTCATAGCTTCGAGAACTTCTTCCGGGGTGTTTCTTCATAGCTTCGAGAACTTCTTCCGGGGTGTGGATGATACCACCGACGCGGCCGAAGTGTTCGGCTTTCACGCGACCGTTGCAGGCCAGCAGCACGTCTTCGATCATCTGACCGCAGCTCAGTTCGACTGAGAGGAATCCCTTGACACCCTTGTCGATGAGGTCGCGGATGGCTTGGGTTGGGTAAGGCCACAGGGTGATAGGACGGAGCAGACCGACTTTCAAACCGGCTTCGCGGCCGAGTTGGACTGACTTCTGGGCGATACGGGCGCTGGAGCCGTAGGCTACGAACACGTATTCGGCATCCTCGCAGTTGATCATCTCGTAACGCACCTCGTTCTTGGTCACTTCGGCATATTTGCGCTGGAGGGCGCGGTTGTGCTCTTCCATACGGGCTGAGTCGAGGTCCAAGGAAGTGATCACACGGTGTTGTGTGCCACGCTTGCGGCCGGTGAGAGCCCAAGGATACTTGGCTTTGATTTCTTCTTCGGTGAGACGGGCTTTCTGCTCAGGCAGGACCACCTTTTCCATCATCTGGCCGATGGCACCGTCGGAGAGGATGCAGCAGCAGATACGATACTTGAAGGCCAGGTCGAAGCCGAGAGCCACGAAGTCAGCCATTTCCTGAACGGAAGCAGGAGCGAGGACGATGTTGTGGTAGTCGCCGTTGCCGCCGCCCTTGGTGTTCTGGAAATAGTCGGCTTGTGAAGGCTGGATGGTACCCAGGCCCGGGCCGCCACGCACCACGTCAGCGAAGACGCAAGGCACTTCGGCACCGGCGATGTAAGCCAGACCTTCCTGCTTCAGGCACACGCCCGGGCTGGAGGATGAGGTCATGACGCGCTTGCCAGCTGCGCCAGCGGCGTACACCATGTTGATGGCTGCCAATTCACTTTCAGCTTGAAGAACGACCATACCGGTGCGTTCATAAGGGTTCTGTTCCGACAGATACTCGATCACTTCCGACTGTGGGGTGATAGGATATCCGAAATAAGCATCGGCGCCGTAGCGAATGGCGGCCTCGGCCAATGCCTCGTTACCCTTCATCAGTTTTAATTCTCCCATTATGTAAGATTTTTTTGATTGTTAGACAATAGGTTTTGATTACAGGGCTTTCTTGTAAACCTTGATGACGCCGTCGGGGCAGGTGATGCCGCAGCTAGCGCAGCCGATGCAGGCTTC
>CADCIH010000013.1 GCA_902801465.1 uncultured Bacteroidia bacterium
AGCCAACAGCGAGGTGTTGTTCTACAACGTGCTTGGCATGATGGTGAAGACGGTCAACGCCAACGCCGAGCAGGAGATCAACGTGAGCGACCTCGCGGCGGGTGTCTACACCGTGCGCTGCGGCCATCAGGTGCTCCGCTTTGTGAAGGAATAAAGATTGTTTAACCATAGGGCCGCCTTCTGGCGGCCCTTCCAATTTATTTAAAATATGATTGTCTATGTTAACGACACACCCGTAAAGACCTACTACGGTGCAAAAGTGAAATCAGCCGTCATGGCCTATTTCAGAGACCAAAACATCCCCGTCAAAACCGTTGTCAAAGAGGTGAGAGACGCCTATGGCAACCTTATCGACTTAAGCGGTTCCATTCGCGCCAACTCAAAAATCTATATCAAACTATGAAAAAATGCTTATTAATAGCCTTGGCCGCCTTGTTTGCTTTGGCAGGCTGCCAGCCTAAGGAGACTAAGCTGTATGTCGCCTCCATCAACGATATGCACGCCAATATCGACAACTTCCCGAAACTGGCTTATGTGCTTGACAGCCTTCGCGCAGTGCATCCTGATTTACTGCTCTTCTCGGCAGGCGACAACCGCTCGGGCAATCCCATCAACGACCGTTACAGCGAACCAGCCCGTCCGATGTATGAGCTGATGAATGCCGTGGGCTTTAACCTCACCACCTTCGGCAACCATGAGTGGGACTCGGGCATCGAAGCCCTCCGAAATGTTATGAATGTGGCCAACTTTCCCTTCGTGTGTGCCAATGTCACCTTCGAAGATAGCCTTAACATTCCCGTCACTCCCTATGTCGTCATCGAGCAGAACGGCCTGAAAATCGGCGTCATCGGTGCCATCCAGTTGGGATTGAACGGACTTCCCGACTTCCATCCCAACAAAGCCGGCGGTAGCCACTTCCGCCCCATCGAAGAAGTGCTTCCTGAATACATGCACCTCCGCGACGAATGCAACGCCCTCTTCCTGGTGTCGCACCTGGGCTTTGAGGACGACATGGAACTGGCTGAGAAGTTCCCGCAGTTCGATGCCATCTTCGGCGGTCATACCCATACCCTCACCAACGACAACACCTTGTCGAACGGCGTCCTGGTCACCCAAGCCATGAACAGGGTGAAGTATCTCACACTGTCTACTTTCACCTTCGACAAAAACGGTAAGATGATCGCCAAGGAAAGCCATAACATCCCCGTCAATACCGAGCAGAATACCAATGCCAACATTCAGGCCATGGTTGACGAGTTCAACAACAACGACGTGTTCGCCCAAGTGATGGGATACAACGATGCCGCCATTGAGGATTGCTATGAGTGCTTGGGCTGCCTGATGGCTGATGCCGACCTGGAGCTGGCTGAGGCTGACATGGCATTCCAAAACTACGGTGGCGTGCGTTTCGACACCCTCGGCGTCCGCCCCATCATCCTGAAAGACCTCTTCTCGCTCGATCCGTTCGATAACGAACTGGTGATCTTCAACATGACAGGTCAGGAGATCGTCGATTTCCTCGGCGTGTCGTTCTTCACCGATGGTGGCCCCAACTATTGTTCGGGCTGCACCTACACCTATACGGTCGATGACGAAGGCAAGATGAAAGACTGCAAGGTGAAACTCGCCAATGGCAAGCCCCTTGACCTGAAGGCCACCTACAAAGTGGTGATGAACAGCTACATGTCCGCAGCCTTCGATTTCCAACATGAAGATCCAGGCACTTCGCTGTTCCGCACCTCCAATGAGGCTCTGACAGAATTCCTGGCCAAACACCAGCACGTCAATTACGCTGGAATGACGAGAGCCATTGAGAAATAATTGTTTTTGGAACGGTATTTGCTTTTAACAGGAATCGACGTTTAACCCTTAAAAACAAAGCATCATGAAAACCAAGAAATTCTTAATGACTTCCCTGTTAGTGATGGGGATGATCATCGCGAAAGCAGCGAACGGCTATCCGCCAGAATTGGTCTTGGTCTCACAACCAGTGCTGACCTATAACGCCAATTCGGTCACCATTTACTATGATATCCAGAATATCGGAGATTACACTTATCGTGGCGATCTCTGCATCTATCTCGATCCCGATAACGGCTATTGCTACGCTTCAGAATACATGAAGATCTGCGCAGGCAGCATCAGAAGGGTTGCAGTCACCATCCCTGCCTACCGTCCAAACCCCTCCGTGCTTTACACGGTGATGCCCTACTACGAACTGTACGACGAGCTCTATAGCTTCACCACTTTCGAATACTTCGAGCCCGTACGCTTCTGCTGGTATGGCTATCGCAATGAGCCTTGGGTGGTCATCCACGTCGGACCTCGTCCGCGTTACTACCACCGTCCCGGTGAATACCGTTACTACTATGACGGTTATCGTCCGATGCTGCCTCCTCCGCCTCCTGGCGGTTGGGGTCCCGGAGGTCCACATTACATTGTCATGGATCCGCACCACCACACCTATGCCCATCACCACCACTATGGTGGCTATCCGGCCAACTATCACCCCAGTGGTTCCACTCCGGGTTACAACCCGCCAGAGTCAGGCGACCATGGTAACTCAGGTGCCGCAGTGGTCAAGCCCAACGGAAGCAACACTTCTGGCAGCATGAGCACCAATAGCTCCGGAAACAACAGCGGTAACAATTCAAGTGCAACCATCAACAACAATGGTGGTGCCACCACCCGCCCCAACACCAACGCCAACACCTCCGGTAACAGCGGTAGCACCACTCGTCCGAGCTCCAACAGTTCGAACAACAGCGGCAGCACCACTCGTCCGAGCTCCAACAGCTCGAACAACAACAGCTCCACCGTTCGCCCGAACACCAACAGCTCAAGCAACAGCAACTCCACTGTTCGCCCGAACACCAGCAGTTCCAACAGCTCCAGCAGCGGTCGTACTGGCAATAGCTCCGGCAGCTCAAGCTCCTCAACGAGAAACGCCAGCTCATCGAACAACAGCCGCTCCAACAACTCTGGCACCAGCAGCTCATCGAACAACAACTCTTCCAGCAGAGGTTCGTCAAGCAGCAACTCTTCCAGCTCCTCAAGAGGTTCAGGCTCAACAGGAGGAAGAAGGTAACACAAAAAACATTAACCAACGTAGAGACGGCCCAAGCGCCGTCTCTACCTAATTTTTAGTACTTATGAGAAAATATTCTACCCTGTTATTATCCATCATTTTTTTGACCGTCTTCTCTGGCTGCGGTTCAATGCTTAGGACTTCGGTCAACAATACCATCAGAAACTCCATCAACAACAGCACGGCTTTTTCTGAGAAATATGTTGTCAACTCCATTCCCAAGACGTATAATGAGTTTGAGGCAATGTATTATGAACTGGCCAAAACACCTGATGGCTGCGTGGTTCTCGAATTGCTCGCCATGGAGATGTACCGCACCAACAACAGTGCTGGCGTGAGAGCCTTGAAACTTGTCAACACCGAGACCAACTACAACACCATGATGCGCCGTCTGCCCGAGATTTTCCGCGAAGGCGACAGCTACGCACGCCCATACCTTGTGGCCTCGTACATGGAAGGTGCCGAACCTGAGAACGGTTACAATCCCGACAAACCCTATGTGATTCGTGTACAACCCAACCGCGGTCAGCCTTCACAGTATTCCGAGATGATGCAAGGTACCACCTATCCGATGAAGGTGTATTGCTATGGCGCCGACACGCATTGGCGTCCTGTGACGGTCATCATGCTCGATGGCGATGAGTATTACAAGATGCACGAATGCTCTTCTGTCACTTTGCAATGCAAGGAGATCAAGCGTACGCAGACTTTCAACGGACTTGAATAAGCCCTATGGTTGAGAGGATTATCAATACCGTAAATGGATGGGTGTGGAGTCCCGTCCTTGTGGTGCTTTGTTTGGCGGCGGGACTCTACTTCTCGTTTGGTACGCGTTTCGTACAGGTGCGCCGTTTCGGTGAGATGGCGCGTTTGCTTTTTTCGACCGACAAAAAGCAAAAGACAGGAATCACCTCGTTTCAAGCCTTTGCCATGGCCCTCTCGGGTCGTGTGGGTACAGGCAACATCGTTGGGGTGGCCACCGCCATAGGCTATGGTGGTCCCGGTGCCATCGTGTGGATGTGGATCATCGCCTTTCTCGGCGCCGGTTCGGCATTTGCCGAGGCTACGCTGGCCCAGATATATAAAGAAAACCATAAAGGAGAATACCGTGGCGGTCCAGCGTATTACATCGAGAAAGGGCTGAACGCCCGATGGCTTGGCGTGGTGTTCGCCGTTTGCGCTGTAGTGGCGTGCGGTGTGTTCCTGCCTCCGGTACAAGCCAATGGAATAGCCATCTCGTTCGCCAACACCCTCAGTGTGAATCATGCTTGGATCGGAGTGGCTGTTGCCTTGTTGATAGGTTTTGTGGTCATCGGCGGGGTGAAGCGTATCGCCAGCGTGGCTCAGATCGCAGCTCCGTTCATGGCAGTCATATATATTATCCTATCGCTCGTTATCCTGATAGTCCATGCCTCGGAAGTGCCCGCCGTGTTTGGCGACATGGTCCGAAGCGCTTTCGGTATGAACGAGGTACTGGGTGGCATCTTGGGAAGCACCATCGCCTGGGGTGTCAAGAGAGGCATCTACTCGAACGAGGCCGGTCAAGGTACCGCTCCCATCGTGGCTGCTGCAGCCAAGGTGACGCATCCCGTGAAACAAGGTCTGGTACAGGCATTCTCGGTATATGTCGACACTCTTTTGGTGTGTACTGCCACCGCAGTGATGATCCTGGCCTGCAAGACCTACAACGTGTTCGGTGCTGATGGAAGCCTGCTTTACACATCGACAGTGGCACAACTGGGTGAACCTGACGTCTCCTACACGACGGCAGCCATCAACACGCTGTTGGGTGCGAAAATCGGAGGACTGGTCGTGTCGATAGCCCTGTTTTTCTTCGCCTTCACCACCATCATGGCGTATTACTACTATGCCGAGACCAATCTGGTGTATCTCTTCGGCAAAGGCCGCAAAGAACATATGCTGATCTGGGTGCTCCGCGTGCTGCTCATCCTTGCAGTGTTCTATGGCTCTGTCAACAAAGCCAGCATGATATGGTCGCTGGGCGACATCGGAGTGGGTGCCATGGCTTGGATTAACATCGTCGCCATACTGCTGCTCTCGATGATTCCCTTTAGGGCACTTCGTTCTTACGAAAAGCAGAAAAAGGCAGGAAAAGAACCTGAATTCGATCCCGAAGAATTGAAGATTAAAAATGCGGATTTTTGGAAGAAATAATTCGTATTTTTGCCTCCTCAAACTCTAAATTCTTAATTCTAAATTCTAAATTCTCATGACAGTCAGAACACGCTTCGCTCCAAGTCCAACGGGCTATATGCATATTGGTAACCTTAGAACGGCCCTCTATGCCTACCTTTTCGCAAGATCACAGAATGGTAAGTTTGTGCTCCGTATTGAGGACACCGACCAAAAACGCTATGTGGAGGATGCCACTCGTGTGATTTATGAGACACTCGAGACGGCCAACATCCATCACGACGAAGGTCCGGATGTGGGTGGCGATTACGGCCCGTATGTTCAGAGCGAGCGCAAGGCCATCTATAAGGAATATGCCCTGAAACTCATCGAGAAGGGTGCAGCCTACTATTGCTTCTGCGCCAAGACCGAGGAAGAGACTTCGGAAGACGAAGAACCCAAGGAGAACCCATTTGAGAGCACTTGCCATTGCCGCGACTTAAGTCCCGAGGAAGTTCAGCGCAACCTCGCCGAAGGCAAGCCTTATGTGATTCGCCAAAGAGTGCCGCATGAGGGTACGACCACCTTCAACGATTTGGTTTATGGTGAAATCACGGTTGAAAACGAGACCCTCGACGACCAGATTCTGCTGAAGAGCGACGGCATGCCGACCTATAACTTCGCCAATGTGGTCGATGACTACCTGATGGGCATCACGCACATCATTCGCGGTAGCGAGTACCTGTCTTCTAATCCGAAGTATATCCTTCTGTACCAAGCTTTTGGATGGGAAGTGCCTTGCTATATCCACCTGCCGCTGATCAATGGCAAGAACCCTGACGGCACGGTGAGCAAGCTCTCGAAAAGGCATGGTGCGGTGAGTTTCCAAGCACTGGTGGAGGAAGGCTATCTTCCAGAGGCCATCATCAACTACATCGCTTTGTTGGGCTGGTCGCCTAAGAATGAGCGTGAGATCTTCAGCATGGACGAACTCTGCGAGGTATTTTCGGTGGCGGGGCTGCACAAGAGTCCTGCCGTGTTCGACTACCAGAAACTCGACTGGGTCAACGCCCAACACATCCAAGCCATGCCGTTTGAGCAGTTCTCAAAAATCGCTTTCGAATACTCGGGCGCGAAAGGCACCTTCCTGGAGGCCAAGTGGAACAAGCTGGCTTCGCTCTTGCAACTTCGTATTAATAAATTCTCGGAGATTCCTTCGAAGATTCAATTCCTTTACGAAGTCGCGCCATACGACGTGGAGATGTACGTCAACAAGAAGAACAAGTCGACCTTGGAGACTTCGGTCGACATCCTGAAGATTACCATCGATGCGGTTCAGCAGATTGAGAGTTGGGACGAGCAGACTTTGAGCGATGCTTTTGCCAAGGTCGCAGCCGACCACAACATCAAGTACGGTCCGCTGATGTGGCCTTCACGTATCGCCATGTCAGGCCTGATGGCCACCCCAGGAGGTTCCACTGACATTATGTATCTGATTGGTAAGGAAGAGACCCTGAAGCGACTTCAAGAAGGGCTGGAATACATCCAGTCAAAACTTGGTTAATTGCTTGTATTTTACTAGATTAATTTGATACTCGACTCGGCTGTCGCTGAGTTCATCGCTACTGTTTTTGAGCATGGTTTGGGCTTCCAGCAGATCGGAAAGTGACACCAAGCCAGCTTCATAGTAGTCGTTGGTTATTTTTAGGTTGGCCTTTGCGTCATTGAGGGCGGTCTGCGCCAAACTAATACGCAACCAGCTTTGCTCGAGGTTGAACCAGGCTTGGTTGGTCTGCATCTCCATCATCTTGGTGAGATCTTGGCGGTTGTTTTCAGCCATTTCCGCATCGAGGTCGCTCTTCTTCAACTTGTAGGAGGTCTTGTGCCAATCTGTGATGGGCACT
This sequence comes from uncultured Bacteroidia bacterium, assembly GCA_902801465.1. Taxonomy (GTDB): domain Bacteria; phylum Bacteroidota; class Bacteroidia; order Bacteroidales; family F082; genus Limimorpha. The sequence goes on from CADCIH010000013.1 coordinate 7,126, forward strand.
TGCAGTACGGCGAAGACCATGGCGTTGGGTTTGCTGTTGTCAAGTATGGTATGGTAGTTGACGCTACCGCCTACCATCAGCGAAGGCAGGGCTTCGCCCAAGGTCATTTTCTTTTTGAGTTTTTCGGCTTGAAGTGAGAGGTCGAGCAGATGTGATTCGTTGCGCTGTGCCACAGCTGCGGAAGCGTCGTGGTAAAAGCTTGTGGGCACGGCTTCCGGCCCCAAGGTGTCGGTGAGTATCATGGTTTGCCAGTCAACGCCGATGGTTTGGGCAAGAACCATCTTTAGCAGTGTGATGCCGTCGTTCACTTTTTTGCGGTTCAGCAGGCTCTCGTTTTTCTTCAGGGTCACTTTATATTGGTCGGTGGGCATGGCCAGTCCCGCTTCAATAGCCCCGTTCAGGTCCTTCTCGAGAGTGTCGAGCAACTGGTCGAGTTGGTCGAGGGTAGTGATTTTTTCCTGTAAGGAGACGATTTGCCAATAGAGGCTTTCCGTCTGCAGTTGGATCTCGTCTTCCTTGATTTTGGCTTGGTATTCAGCGGCTTCGATACCTAGTTTGGCCAATTGGTTTCCGTGATAGATACGGCCTCCTGCGAACACTGGTTCGATGGCCATGGCGTTAAGGGCCACACCGTTTTTTGCGAAGCTATATTCTTTTTCCAGTCCTAAGATGGCTCCATACTGTGCGTAGAGGTTGTAAAGGGTTTGGCGTACCAGTGCGTTGTCGATGTCCTCGATGCCGAAGCTGAGCAGAGGGTTCAGTGCATCGAAGGCCAGGGCTTGCGCCGAAACGGTAGGTAGATAAGCGGTTTGGGCTTCTTTCTTGGTGATGCGGGCTTTCTCAATCTCCAACTGGTTGTTTTTCAAGCCGATGTTGTTCTGCAAAGCCAAGTCAATGCAGTCGTTGACGCTAAGCCGGCGGAGCGTGTCGGTTTCTTGAGCCATAACGCTCAAGTTCAAAAGCAGGACTAATATGAGGAGATGGGTTTTCATGCAGTTTCAGGTTGTTCCTTTTTACTAGATTTACTAGAGCGGAAGATTTGCCAATACATCACGGGCATGACGGCGAGTATGATGACCATGGAGAGCACCACGCCGAAGCAGATGACCACGCCCATGGGCATCCAGAGGGGGTTGCGGGTGATGATCATGGGGATCACACCGAGAGCGGTGGTGGCCGAGGTGAGGAAGATGGGTCTCATGCGTCGGCTGCCGGCTTTCATGGCAGCGTCTTTGGCGGTAAGGCCTTCCTCGGAACGCAGGGTCTCGGCATATTCGTACATTACGATGCCGTTGCGCACGATGATACCGATGAGGCTGACTACACCCAGCACTGAGGTCATTCCGAAGTCAAGGCCGAAGATCCACTCGCCGAAGAAAGCGCCAAACATGCATAGGGCACTGGAGCAGAGGGTCAGCAAGGCCAGGTTGAGCTTCTTGAAATAGACCACCAGGAAAGCCAACAGCACCAGGATGGCAGCGACAAGGCTTTTTAGGATCTGCGGGATTACCATGGTGTTCAGCGAGGAGAGACCAAAGTAACTGATTTCCACGCCTTCAGGAAGGTTGGGGCGTACTTCGGTGTCAATGAAGTTTTCGATTTTCTTCATGCTGGCGGTATGCGACTTCCAGAACTTCATGTCGGCGGCTATGGTGATGCTGTTTTTGCCGTTATGGTGGGTGAGCTGGGCTGGATGCCAGTCGGGGGAAACGTCAGCTATTTGTCGCAGGGGCACGCTGGTGCCGGGGATCATGGTGGGAATCAGTTGGTTTTGAACCGATTCGTAGTCGTTGGGGTCGTAATTCTGTTTCGAGTAAAGCTTCACCGGGATGCTTCTCGAGCCTTCCCAAATGGTTGTGAGTGGCTGACCGTTGAGGGTGGTGGCCAGGTTGAGGGAGAGGATGCCCTTGGTGATCCCAAGGCGGGCGCATTCCTCAGGCTTCATGGTCACTTTGACCGAAGGCAGTTGTTCGTCATAGTCGGTGTGGACCCAGCGCAACTCACTATCGAGGGTGAGCATGTAGTCTTTGATTTGTTGGGCTACGGGAGCGGTTTTTTCATAGTCATCGCCAAAGACTAGGATCGCTACTGGAGTAGAGACTGCCTGGTAGTCGAGTTGGCGGAAACGCACATGGGCCTCAGGGAAATAATAGGAATACAAACCGTCCATCTCTTTCAGCAAATCTTCGGTGGCCTGTTTTGAGGTGGTGTTGACGATGAGTTGCGAAAGGTTCTGTGCCGGGATGCTGGGCGCGTAGGTCACATGGAAGCGTGGAGCGGTCTCGCCGATGAAAGCTGTGATGGAGGTGATTCGGGGGTCGAGGAGCATCATGTGCTGCAAGGAGTCGCTGATGCGAGAGGTGGCTTCGAGGCTGCTGCCTTCGGGAAGGCGGATCTCCACGGCAAAGCAGTCGCGTTCGGCATTGGGCATCATCTGCACGTTGAGAGCGAGGAACATCAGCACTCCTAAGACAATGGAGCCCAGTCCAAGTCCGAGGGTAAAATGTGGGTGCTTGAAACAGTGGCTTTGCATCTTGTCGTAAAGCTGCTGTATGAAGTTGAAGAAACGCTTCTGAACTCGCATGAAGGCGTTGCTTCTGGGTTTGTCGGTTGGTTTGATAAACAGGATCTCCAGCGAGGGGATGACGAGCATGGCATAAGCCAAAGAACCCATTAATGAGAAGGCGACGGTCCAGGGGAAGAGTTGCACAAAGTCACCCAAAGGTCCCGTGATGATGCGTGTCATCGGGAAGAACATGGTGGCGATGGCGGTGGTGGCGATGAACATTGGCATGAAGAGCTCGCGGGCGCTGGTGGTGGCGGCTTTGAAAGGCTCCATGCCTTGACTCAGCTTGTCGATGTAGCCATCAATGTTGATGATGGAGTCGTCCACGATCATACCGAGAACGACGATGAGGGCGGCTAAAGTCACCGTATTTAACTCTATCCCAAAGAGATACATCATCCCGATACTAAATGCGGTACAAATGGGAAGTCCCGAGCTGGCGATGAGGGCGGTGCGGAAGGGGAAGAGCAGCAGCATGACGGCGATGACCACCACCATGGAGATGAGCAGGTCGCGGAGGAAGGAGTTGACGGAGCGTTGCACCACCTTGGGTTGGTCGGTGATACGGTAGAGGTGTACACTGTCGGGCAGTTGTGCCTTGAATTCGCTGAGCGCTTTTTCCACTTCTCGGCCGTAGGCGACGATGTTAAAGCCTTTGCGCATTTCAACGGAGATGATGATGGCGTCGTGTCCGTTGAAGTTGACCACTTTGGAGGTGGGGGCCAGACGGCGTTCCACGGTGGCCACGTCGCGCAGGCGGACGGTATTGCCCATGGCGTCGGAATAGATGATTTGGTTCTCCAGTTCTTGTTCCGAAACGACGGGGTTTTGGATGTGCAGGGGCATGTCGAAGTCGTCGGTCTCCATCGATCCCGCCGTAGTGAGCAATCCTTGTGAGGCGTATTGAAGCATCAGGCTGTTGGGACTGATGCCATAGAACGACAGTTTTTCTTTGTCGACGATGACTGCAATCTCTTCGGTCTGCTCGCCCATCACACGTACGTTACCGGTCTGGGGGATCTCACGCAGACGATGGGTGAGGTCGTCGGTGTAATCTCGCATCTCTCGGTAGGTCTTGTCGGCCGACTCCATGGCGATGAGGAGCGAAGAGGTGTTTCCGAAGTCGTCGATGACGGCGATGGCCAGTACCCCGGCGGGGAAGGTTGTGGCCTTGGTTTCGTTGATGCGTTGCCTGATCTTGGTCCAGGCCTTGGAGGTGTCGTCGGAGGCGCTCAGGTCGAGCGTCACATAGACGTAGCAGATACCCTCTTTGGTGATGGAATAGGTGTTTGCGCGATCCACCTCGGGAAGGGTGAACAGCAGTTCCTCGAGGGGTTTGGTGAGTTGTGCCTCCACTTCTTCGGCGTTGGCACCGGGGTACACGCCTGCCACGATGCCTTGAGGGTAGGAAAAGGCAGGAAACTCATCCTTCTTCATGTCGACGAGAGCGTAGATGCCGAAAGCCACCACCACGGCCAGCACAATCCACACGATCTTTCGGTGGTTGATGCTACCACTGATAATACCCCTATTTTTCTTTATTCTCATAACAACTCATCTTTCCACTTTCCACTTTTCACTTTCCGCTCACCTTCATTCCCTCGCTGACTTTCTGATAGCCTTCCACGATGACTTGGTCACCGCCTTTAAGGCCTTCGCTGACGATGACTCCGGTACCGGAATAGCCTGAAATCTGAATCATGCGTCGGGTGGCTCTTTCGTTTTCCACCACCCAAACGAATTTGCCGTCCTTATTGATGAGGATGGCGTTGGCAGGGATGATGATCGCGCTGTTGACGTCGGCTTTCAGCATGACTTTGGCTATCATGCCGGAAGCCAGGTCCTTGTCGGGATTGTCAACCAGCACCTTAACCGGATAGCTGTGTGTGAGCAACGATGCTGTCATGCCTTTTTCGCTGACCTGTCCGCTGTAATGGCGGTCGTTCAAGGCAGGGATGACGATTTTCGCAGGGTCGCCGGTGTGGATGGCAGCGATCTCGTTTTCGGGAACGGTTATTTTCACGGACATCTTATCGGTGTTGATGAGGCTGACGACGGGTCGCAGGGGAGGGATGTTCTCGCCGACTTCTACGTTCACTGCGCTGACGGTCCCGCTGAATGGTGCCGTTAAGTCGTTTTCGGCAATCATGGCATAGGCGAGGTCGTAGGCGGCCTGTGCTTTCTCCAGGTTGGCCTCCATCTCTTTCCATTTGATGTCGGGCAGGCTGCCGTTGTCATGCACTTTTTTCAATCGGTTGTAAGCGTCTTGGGCTTGCTCCAGGGTGGCTTGAGCCGAGCGGAGGGAGTTTTCCAATGTGGGAGAGGATACCTTTGCCAAGCGTTGGCCTTTGGTCACGCGGCTGCCTTCTTTTACGTAGATTTGTTCGAGTAATCCGCCATATTTGAAAGCGAGATCGGCAGACTGGCCTTCTTCAAGATAGCCAGGGTATGAGTTTTGGACAACTCCCTCGGTGGTGTCGATGTTCATGATTCCGACGGCGATGACCCGCTCCTCGGTGCTTCCGCCGATGAAGCGTTCCTTGAGTTGCTGCGGGTCGGTATTGCCGCAACCGACGAGCAGAAGGAAGGGAAGTGTCAGTAACAGGATTTTTCTCATGGCTTAATTGCGATAGGCGACCATCTTGATGTCTTTATCCTTGATTTTATAGGTGACGGAGCCGATGGTGACGGAGCCGTTATAGTTCATGTCGAACACAATCATGTTATCGTCGTACATCTGGCCTGACGCACTCACCGTGATATAGGTGCTGCTTGGCGTTAAGGGAATGTTGATGGAGACGGGCAGGGTGTTGCGTTGGTAGTCGTCAAGGTATATGTTCTTTCCGTCGCAGGTGCCGTTTGTGACCACTACATCGCCGTTGAGGTAGTTGAAGACGACGATGACTTCGTCGTTCTTTTTGTCGGAGACGCAGATGTTGAGTTGTCCGATGTCGTTGGACAGGTTGGCGTTGAGAACGGCAGGGATGACGATGTTGCTGCTGTCGATGACAGCTTGGGCTGTGATGGAAAGCTCGCCAGAGGTCTTGAAAGAGTAGTCGCCCGCGAAGAGGTTGACTCCGCTTTTGTGGCATGATGACAAGGCGATCAAACAGCAGATGAGAATGGGGATGAATCTTTTCATGACACACTATTTTTGATGGTGCAAAATTAAGCAAAAACCACGAGGATTGCCCGATAAATTCATATATTTGCAAGCTTTTTTGAATTAATTGGACATAAATAGTTGAAAAGGATATAAAAATGGTCAATCTTTTTACTGGATCAGGCGTAGGTCCAACCATATTGTATTTGGCTATATCTATATTTGTTGGTCTGTTATTGGGCAAGATCAAGATTGCCCATGTCACTTTAGGCATTACATGGGTGCTCTTTGTGGGCATAGCCTTGAGCGCTTTTGGTGTCGCCCTCAATGCGGAGATGTTGCATGTGGTTAAGGAATTCGGATTGATTTTGTTTGTGGTGGCCGTGGGGTTGCAGGTGGGACCGGGTTTTTTCCGCTCGTTCAAGAAAGGTGGTTTGGCGATGAACCTGATGGCTTTGGTGAATGTGGGTTTGGGTGTGCTGATTACGGTAATTATCGCCAAGGTTGCCCAACAGGACTTGGCTGACATGGCGGGTGTTTACACGGGTGCCATCACCAACACTCCAGGTCTTTCGGCGGCACAACAGGCAGTTGGCGACATGGGTATTGAAGGCGGTGCCGAGCGATTGGCGGCGGGCTATGCTGTGGCCTATCCTTTGGCGGTAGTGGGCATGATCGTGAGCTGTATCTTGCTGCGGGTGTTTTGCAAGATTGATTTGAAGAAGGAGCCTGTCGCCGAAAACAACTTGGAACCTGGAGCTGAAAAACAGGCGACTCCGCTTTCGCAACGGCATAAAGTGAATCTGATTCCCATCTTTGTCATCATTGCCTTGGGTGTCATCGTGGGCTCCATTCCGATTCCCGTGGGGATGAAGGCGCCCATCAAACTCGGTTTGGCGGGAGGTCCCTTGGTAGTGGCCATCATTGGGGGTTGGCTGGGTGTAAAGAAAGGGTGGTTTTCCACTGAATTCACCGACAGCCATGGCGTTTGGATGATTCGTGAGGTTGGCATTGCCTTGTTCCTTGCCTGTGTGGGTCTCGGAGCTGGCGGACAGTTTGTGTCCACTGTTCAGGAACATTATATGTGGGTGGTTTACGGGGTCATCATCACGATGGTTCCGCCTATGTTGGTTACCCTGTTTGGTCGTTTGGTGCTAAAGATGAACTATTACACGCTGATGGGTTTCATCGGTGGTTCACACACCGATCCTCCTACTTTGGCTTTCGCCAACACTGTGGCTCCCGAAGGTTGCAAGCTCCCCAATATGGGTTATGCTACCGTGTATCCGCTGACGATGTTCCTTAGGATTTTTACGGCACAATTATTGGTTCTAGTTGCGGCCTGACTTGATAATTAACAATTGAAAAATGAATTTGTTACCATGAAAAAATTACTTCTTCTTTTCGCTATCACCTTGGCTTGTGCCGGTGTCTCCTTTGCACAAAACACATTGAACAACCAGGGTGACAACATTGTTGGAACCTATCAAGCCAAACAAGGCGATGATAATTTTAAGGCCAGCATCACCAAACAGAGCGATGGCAGTTACAAGGGCCAGATCATTTGGATTGAACACGACCGTGATGTCAACGGGAACAAGCTACTTGACGAGAAAAACCCCGACAAGAGTCTTCGCTCGGTACCATGCGACCAGATTGTTCTCTTTTCCGGTTTGAAGTATAACGCCAAGGAAAAGCGTTGGGATGGAACCAAGATTTACGATCCTCAGCGAGGCATCAGAGCCAAGTTGCATGCCGAGTTCACCAAGGAGGGGCAACTCAAGCTACGTGGCTCGGTAATGGGCATCGGCGAGAGCGTGTATTGGGATAAGATCAAATAAAAAAAAGGTGCAATCCATTTGGGTTGCACCTTTTTGATTTCAATTTAGGAAGCAATCTTACTTGACCTCCTCGAAGTCGGCGTCGGTGACGTTGTCGTCGTTACCCTTGTTGCCGTTGTTCTGGCCGGGGTTGCCGCCTTGGAAGCCGCCGCCCATGTTGTTCGGGTCGAAGCCGCCTTGCGGGCCGCCTTGGGCGCCACCGGAGTTGCGGTACATCTCTTCGGAGGCTTTCTGCCAGATGGCGTTCATCTCGTTCATGGCTGCGTCGATAGCGGCGATGTCCTTGGCTTCGTGAGCGCTTTTCAGCTTGGCAAGGGCGCCTTCGATCTCGGCTTTCTTGTCGGCCGGGAGCTTGTCGCCGTATTCCTTCAGCTGCTTCTCGGTCTGGAAGATCACGCTATCGGCTTGGTTGAGCTTGTCGATACGCTCACGTTCCTTACGGTCGGCCTCGGCGTTGGCCTGGGCTTCGTTTTTCATACGCTGGATCTCGGCGTCGGTCAAGCCTGACGAGGCTTCGATACGGATGCTCTGGGTCTTGCCAGTAGCCTTGTCCTTAGCGGAGACGTTCAGGATGCCATTGGAGTCGATGTCGAAGGTGACTTCGATTTGCGGGACGCCACGCGGCGCTGGCGGGATGCTGTCGAGGATAAAACGGCCAATGGTCTTGTTTTGGTTGGCCATGGGACGTTCGCCTTGCAGCACGTGGATCTCCACGGAAGGCTGGTTGTCGACAGCGGTCGAGAACACTTCCGACTTCTTGGTCGGGATGGTGGTGTTGGCTTCGATGAGCTTGGTCATCACGCCGCCGAGGGTCTCGATACCGAGGCTCAACGGGGTGACGTCGAGCAGCAGCACGTCCTTCACCTCGCCGGTGAGCACGCCGCCCTGGATGGAGGCGCCGATGGCGACCACCTCGTCGGGGTTGACGCCCTTCGAAGGCTCTTTCTTGAAGAAGTCGCGCACGATGTTCTGGATGGCGGGGATACGGGTGGAGCCGCCCACGAGGATGACCTCGTCGATGTCACTGACGCTCAGGCCGGCATCTTGCAGGGCCTTGCGGCAGGGCTCGAGGGTGGCCTGGATCAGATGGTCAGAGAGTTGCTCGAACTTGGCACGGCTCAAGGTGCGGACCAAGTGCTGCGGGATGCCGTTGACGGGCATGATGTAAGGCAGGTTGATCTCGGTCTCGCTCGAGGAGCTCAACTCGATCTTGGCCTTTTCGGCAGCTTCTTTCAGACGTTGCAGGGCCATCGGGTCCTTGCGGAGGTCGATGCCGCTGTTGTCTTTCATGAACTCCTCAGCCAGCCAGTTGATGATGACTTCGTCGAAGTCGTCGCCGCCGAGGTGGGTGTTACCGTTGGTGGACTTCACCTCGAACACGCCGTCGCCGAGTTCCAGGATGGAGATATCGAAGGTGCCGCCGCCGAGGTCGTACACAGCGACTTTGGCATCGCTCTTTTTCTTATCCAGACCGTAAGCCAGAGCAGCAGCGGTAGGTTCGTTGACGATACGGCGCACCTTTAATCCAGCGATTTCGCCAGCCTCCTTGGTGGCCTGACGCTGTGAGTCGCTAAAGTAAGCAGGCACGGTGATGACGGCTTCGGTGACGGTCTGGCCGAGGTAGTCCTCAGCGGTCTTCTTCATCTTCTGAAGAATCATGGCTGAGATTTCCTGCGGGGTGTAGGTCTTGCCGTCGATGTCGATACGCGGGGTGTTGTTGGGGCCTTGCACTACTTTGTAAGGCACACGGCGCATCTCGGCTGCGACCTTGTCGTAGGTCTCGCCCATGAAACGCTTGATGGAATAGACGGTACGTTGCGGGTTGGTGATGGCCTGACGTTTGGCAGGTTCGCCGACCTTACGCTCGCCGTTGTCGGTGAAGGCAACGACAGAAGGGGTGGTGCGGTGGCCTTCGCTGTTGGCGATGACGACCGGCTCGCTGCCTTCCATGACGGAAACGCATGAGTTGGTGGTTCCTAAATCGATACCAATGATCTTTGACATAATTTGTTTCTCCTATTTTAATTTTAACTAATACTTTTTTCAGTTTAGGGTGCCGTCGTTAGATGCGGCGACGCGCTCCTTTAGTCAAGGATTATGCCAAAGGGGATTTTGGAAGGGTTGCTGACATTTTGGCAGGATCTTGTCATTGCGAGGAGGAACGACGAAGCAATCTACGTGTCGTTATTTCTTTTTTCGTTCTTTTCCCATTGATGGAAAAGAACCAAAAGATCTAGGCCAAAAATATCGGCCCACCGCACGTCCGTTCTAAAAGGCTGATCTTCAAGGCGGGGAGTGCCTTCGTGCCGAAGGCAAACGCTCCGCTAAAGCTCCGCGCCCCGCCCTGAATCTCAAGCCTTTTAGCCCGTCCTTTTGGCGAACGCTGCCCCGATTTTTGGCCATGGCCCCCGCGCCCAGCCCAGTGGAGTGTGTCGTTCTTATTGGTTATGGATGAATCTATAAATTGTTATTTGATATCACTTTAGCCTATTTTTGCGAAAACGATCGTGCGCCATTACCAACAGGCATACAACGATATTTGTAATAAAAATTAGCGATGAGACTGCTTTCAAATTCCTTTTCGCTTTGATTCCCTTTACAATAAAAAACGTCAACCACGGCTCCCCACCAATACATATATTGATACCTGTCGGGTAGTTGGTGTATTCTGTTAGTCTTGAGACCAAAATCTTTGTCATTAATCAAAACCTTTAGATACTTACCATAATGTTCATCATGTAAACGCCGATAGAGATGGTCTGACATTCCGATGTATATTACGGGACTGTTACCTTTAGCATATTCGAATTTTTTATTTGGCGAGGATATAATATAGCATCCCTTTTTGTCTTCTAACTGACAATTGAAGTTGGAATCTTCAAAATCTGCCAAATTAAAATGGACATTAACTCCTTCAACAATACGGAAATCTTTGCCCATAAAGTCTTGTATGTATCTTGGAACTCGCATGACATTTATAGTGTTTCTCAGATATCATTAATTAAACTGCAAATATATCAAAAGAGTTTATTTCGATTTTTTTCTCCTCATAATAACGGCTAAAGGGAGTAGGTTAATGAATTATTTCACCAACCCTAGAATAATCTCCGGCTCAATCTCCATCTCGGCCACAGCGCAAAGGCCAGTACCTAAGTCCTTCAAACTGGCACCTATAAAATATACCTTATCGTCGATAATCAAGAATCGGTCATGATTTCGATGAGGAAGTTGGATGAATTCGATTTCGGGGTATTGGGTGTTGTGTTTTTTTAAGTCGGTGAGAAATTGCTCGTTATAGCGTGAGTGGATGGTTGCCGAAACGCCATTGGCTCGTTTGGTGAACATTGAGAGCACTCGGTCGTCCACGAAGTTATCGATTAGAATGATTCTTTGTTTTGCGCTTCGCACGAGGTCTGATAGGAAGGCCCAAGCGTCCCAGACGCAACCGGTTGGAAATACTTGCTCGGGGAGGGACTTGGGAGAGATATCCTCGATTTTATCAAGAATCATTTTGACGGTATTATCGGTTTCTTGCTGGTGTTGCTCGATGTTGAAGATTCGCTGTAGGATCTGTGTGTTGTGATTGACAAGTTGTGGTATCATGGTAAACGCCCGCATGATGCGAATGTTGACACCTACGGCGGTTTCAGATCTTAATACGCTGCTGAGCATTGCTACACCGTTGCGAGTAAAGGCATAGGGTAAATAACGAGTACCACCTTTCCCCTTTGAGGTCACAATTTGTGACCTCAAAGGTTCCAGTCCATTGTTTAAGGTCACAATTTGTGACCTCAAACATGCCGCCTCTTCTTTGGTTAGTTGAAACATAAAATCCTCTGGAAAACGATTGATATTGCGTTTTACTGCTTGGTTAAGTGCTTTTGTCTCAACGCTATACAACATTGCCAAGTCGGAATCAAGCATTACTTGCTGACCTCTTATAACACGAATTAAAGATTCAATACTAATGTTGTCAATGGTCTTGAAGTCGCAATTTGCGACTTCAAGTTTGGTTTCCTTAATCGGTTTTTCGGGCTTTTCTTCTTTAGTAACTTTCTTCTTTGCCATGCCTTCTTGTTTTAGGTGGCAAATATATGAAAAAAACTATATACTACCTATTAATATAAAATTATCTCTTTTTCTTAAAAAAATCCGTCAACAAAGCAAGGCATTCCTCCTTCATCACCCCTTTGACGAGTTTGGTTTTTGGGTGTAGCATGTTGCCATATTTTGAAAACCCGTTCTTGGGATCGTCGGCGGCATAGACCACTTTGCCAATGTGGCTATGGGCGAGGGCGCCGGCGCACATGGGGCAGGGTTCGAGGGTGACGTAGAGGGTACACTCGTCGAGGTATTTGGCGCCGATGGCGTTGGCGGCCGCTGTGATGGCGAGCATCTCGGCGTGTGCGGTCACGTCGTTGAGCATCTCGGTCTGGTTATGTGTACGAGCGATGATCTTGTCGTTGCAGACCACCACGGCCCCGATGGGTATTTCGTCGGCTTCCAGAGCCAGTTCAGCTTCCTTAAGGGCTTGTTTCATGTAATATTCGTCGGAGAAACCAATCATAATTTAGAATGAAGAATTTAGAATTTAGAGGGAGAGTTTGACCCTTTGCACCCCATCGGGGTGCTCTGTCGGTAGCACGTCCCAGTCACGGCCGACAGGGAATTTTTCACGGAAATTCTGGAGTTTTTCATAGTCCAAGGTGCAGGAGATTGCGGTTTCTATGTCGGATCCTGCTGAGGAAATGACTTTGCCTTTTGGGCTGATGACTTGGGAATCTCCATTGTAGTGTACGCCTTCCGGGTCGTCACCGATGCGGTTCACGCCGATGAAATAGGCCTGGTTTTCTATGGCGCGGGCCTTCAGCAAAGTGTTCCATACTTCGATTCTCGACCCGGGGAAGTTCGCCAGGTAGATGCCTAAATCGTAATCGTAAACTCCGTCCTGGTAGTGGTTTCTGGCCCATAAGGGGAAACGGATGTCATAACACACCATCGGCTTGATTTTCCAGCCTTTGAGCTCAACAATTAGTGGTTCTTTACCGGGTTCGATGGGTTCCTTTTCTCCGCCTATCGCGAAGGTGTGCCGTTTGTGATACAACTCATAGCTGCCATCGGGACGCATCCACACCAAGCTGTTATGGTAATGGCCATCCACGTTAAGAAGCATAGTGCCACAAACCACGGCGTCCAACTCCTGGGCTTTTGTTCTCAGCCAGTTCATGGTAGGGCCATCGATAGATTCAGCAAATCTCAATGGATCCACTGGAAACCCTGTGTTGAAGGTCTCGGGGAGCAACACCAGATCGGTACTGGAGGGCACTTCTGTCAAAAGTTGATCGAAATGCTCTCGGTTGCCATCTGGGTCTTCCCAACGGAGATTGGCTTGGATGAGGGTGATGTTCAGGTTGTTCATTTCGGTTGCAAAGATATGTTTTTTTGAAAAGCCATTCTTTCGTCGCCGTTTAAAAGATGGATGATGCCGCAATATTGGTACCCGTGTTTTTCGAGGCCTTTGCGCATGATGATGTTGGCCTCGTGGGTGTCGATGCGGATGTTTTTGGCAATGGATTCGCTGAAGTCGAGCACGGCGTCAAGGATGCCATGGGATTGTGGAGTGCTGGCAATGCGATGGATGACATGGTAGGGTTCATCGTCGAGCCACTGTCCGTCATAGATGACTTTATAGGTGATGTCGGGGCCGGGGATCAAAGCGAAGGTGGCAACGATGGCGCCAGTTTGGTCTGACATCACATGGCTGCAGCCTTGTTCAATGTCATGGATGAACTTCTCATCGTAGGGATAGCCGTCGGGCCATTGGAAGGTATTGCCGTAGCTTCGCATGATCTCGCGAGCTTGGTCGCGAAGGTTGAGGATGACCGTCAAGTCATCGAGGGTGGATTTGCGGATGGTGTAATTCATGTTCATAGTTTTAGATAATCTGTTTTGATGGCTGGTTCATATAGTTCTGGTGAGATACAAGACTTGACGGCTTTGACGAAGATGTTCATCATCTTTTCGTGGATATAGTCCTTTCGCATGGCCAGGCAGATCACTCGGGAGATCTCGGGTGCGACCACGGGGCGTAGCCTTTTCAAAGCATTGTCGCTGAGTAATTTGAGATGGGTCTCTGGCAGGATGGCCATGCCTCCGTTTTCGTTGGCTATCTGTATCAGGATACCTACACGACCGCCTTCGTACATCTCTTCGTAAGCGTCTTTGGATCGATAGGCTATGTCTTTCTTTTCCAGAAGCCGGATGCCGTCCTTCATCACCCAGAGGGGGTAGTCGGGTAGGTGGTCACGTCTGATGGCCTCGTTTTTGTCCAGTATGTCCTCGTCGGCGATGTAGGCAAAGAAACGTTCGTGATATAACGGAAGTTCAAGAATATCCTTGTCGTCGACAGGTGCGGTAAGGATGCCCATGTCGATCTCAGCTTTCTTTAAGCTTTCGATGATGGCGGCAGAGCGCATCTCGAGGGCTTGGAGCTTGATGTCGGGATAAAAGGTCTTCAGGTAACCGAAGGTCTTGGGCATCAATACAGGGGCCACGGTGGAGATCATGCCCACCTTCAACGGTCCTGCAGAGAGATCCTTTTCCGATTGTGTCAGTTCCACCAATTGCTTTGCATGATACAGCACCAATTTGGCTTCTTCGATGATTTTCTGTCCAATTTCCGTCACTTCCACCGGATGTGAGTTGCGTTTGAATATGGAGACATCCAGTTCGTCCTCGAGCTTTTTGATCATCAGGCTCAAGGTGGACTGGGTCACGCCACAGGCTTCGGCCGCCTTCACAAAATAGCGGTATTCGTCAATGGCCACGATATATTCCAATTGTTGAAGTGTCATCTTTATTGATTTTTATCAATACAAAGATAAACAATATTGTATTGTCCAATAAAAAATCGAAAAATAATTTTGCGGCACCTATAAAATAGAGAGATGTCCATCTTTAAAATCACGGTCAGATTCATCGGCTTTACGCTAATCAGCTTGTTTTTGCTGATGATGTTGTCCGTTTTGGTGGCCTTTCTTAATCATCGTGACAGTAGTCTATTTCCATTGTTGATTTCGGCTGGCATTACTTTGGCGGCTGGTTTGGTCGGTGTGTTGTTGACGAAAGCCGAGCAGAAGATTGAGGTGAAGTCGGGTTTTTTCATTGTCACAGGATGTTGGTTTGCTGCTTGTTTGTTTGGGTCGTTGCCTTTTGTGTTTTACGGGCATGAGTTCAGCTACGTCAACGCTTTGTTTGAGAGCGTATCGGGCTTTACGACCACGGGAGCGTCGATTTTGAACGACATCGAAGCGGTACCTAAGGGCCTGTTGTTTTGGAGGATTGCCACTTCGTGGATTGGGGGAATCGGAGTGGTTTCGTTGGTCTCGATCTTGATTTCCACCCACAACGACATGAAGTCTCAGCTGGCCTGCATGGAGCTTTCGTCGATTGCCAAGGAATACTACCGTGGTCGCAGGAAGCAGTTCATTTATCGTATTATGGCTGTTTATGTTGGGTTGACCTTGGCGTCGACATTGGGGTTGCACTTGGCCGGGATGACTTGGTTCGATGCCTCCACTCATGCCATGTCGGCCTGCAGCACTTGTGGGTTCAGCACGAAAAACATCAGCGTTGCCGCGTTTGACAATCTGACAATGGAGATCATACTGATTGTTTCCATGCTTTTGGCGAGCATTAATTTCAGTTTGATTTTCTCGACTTTTTGGCCCAGTGGCAGTAATCGGAAGAATCTGTTCAACACGAAGATTGTGAGGGTCTTTCTTGGTTTTGTTTTGTTTGGGACGCTTTTTTTGACCGTTGACCTTCTGACCACCAAGACATATAGTTCGTTTGGTGAGGCTTTTCGGGTGGCTGCGTTCCAGATGTGTTCCATTACCACGACCACGGGTTTTGCCACGACCGATACGAATGTGTGGCCGGCTTTCACCAAAGCCATCCTCATTGTAGGGGGTATGGTGTGCGGTTGTTCGGGATCGACCTCAGGAGGAATCAAGATTGATAGAGTATGGTTTGCCTTGAGGGGAAACACTGAGATGATCAAGACCCTGTCGCATCCAAACAAGTATGACTATGTGAGGATGGACGGCAACACCAAGACGGAGGAGGAGGTGACTTCGGTGATTTCTTTCATCATGCTGTACGTATTCATTGTCAGCCTTGGTACGGTTGTTTATTCCTTGAGTGGCATGGATTTCCAGACGGGGATGTCGGCTTCCATCGCCTGTGTGGGAAATGTGGGGCCGGGCTTCGGTGTCATCGGCTCGATGGGCAATTACGCCGGCTTATCCGATTTCCTGAAAGTCTTCAGTGTGGTGCTGATGTTGCTCGGGCGACTTGAAATTTATCCGATTCTGATTGTTTTTGGGAGTATTTTCAGTAGACGTTAGGCTTTTAGGTACCCTGCTCGTTCTTCGGCTGGAAACTTTTCGATGGCATAGCGTAGCATGGTACGGGGCATGGCCTTGTATTTTGTCGACAACCAGTCCTTCAAGCGTTGCTCGTCGCGTTTTCCGGCTTCACGCAGCAGCCAGCCGACGGCTTTTTGCAATAGGTCGTGCAAGGGCTTTGGCTTGTCGAGGAAGATTTCTGCTATGGCGTATGTGTCCTCGAGTTGGCCGTGTCGGAGGAACTGCATGGTGCTGACTATTCCAATGCGTTGTTCCCAGAGGCTTTTTCCGTTGCGTGCCAGGTCATAGAGCAAAGTTCGTTCCTTGTCCAGGAGCCAGACACCAAGCAGTTCATAGCAGGAGAGGTCGACCAAATCCCAATTGTTAATAAACTCGGTGTGAGATAGATAGAAATTGATGCACCGTTGTTGTAAGTCAATGTCTTTTTTGGCATGTTTGAAGATTTGCACCAGGGTTAGCAAAGCGGCCAGGCGCATCTCGTGGTATTCGGAGCGGACGCAAGTCTCTAGGTCGTCGAAAGAGGTTTCTTGCCAACATTGCTTCACCACCTCACGGGTCACCGGCACCTTGATGCCCAGGAACTTGTCTCCCTCGCCGTATTGGCCCTTTCCAGTCTTGAAGAAACGCGACAGGCCTTCAACCTGACTCGGATCTTCATGAGCCAGCATGGCTGTATATAATTGGTTACTCATCTTCTTACTTCTTACTTCTTACTTCTGTCTTCTTTATCCCCAACACGCACCAACGGATAAACGGTATCCTCTTGATAATTTCGTATAACGCAAAGGGTATCGTCATCACTGCAACGCAAAGAATGACATACATCATCCACGGCGCCAAATTAGTGTACATTTTCATCATATATCCCAAAGCGGCAATCACCAAATAATGAAGTATATAGACACCAAAACTGGAGCGTGTCATGTAGCCCGCGAAAGTTCCTGTACGGTCGAAGCGAGCCTTAAACCAAGCCATCATCGCTAGACACATCAACCAACCGTAGAGGCAGTTGAGCCAACTGCCCAAATACTGCGGAGAGGTGTTGTCCTGGCCAAAAGTGGTGACGACCAGCACTGTTCCAGCAACGACAGCACAAGCCAACAGCGGGATCCATGCCTTCTCCATTTTCTCCTGCACCTCGTCGTGCGAGAACACGAAATAACCCATCAGGAAAGGTACAAGATAGAAGAGCGGCTTATACAAGTTCAAGAGGCCGTCCAGACTTTCGGGCCGGGGATGCTTGATCATCGTCTGCTCACCTGCCCAAAACAGCACGCCCAGCAAGATGACAACTACAAGATTGGCCTTTCCGCACCAATTCCAGAATTTGTCTTTATTATCGAGGGTGCGCACTATAAGCAGCACCAAACACAGTAGCCACAGCACTTGGATGAACCATAGCGGACCCGTGCCGCTTACGACCATTAGGAGATATTTAACCAGTCCTGGCACTCCGTCGAACACGCCTTGTCTGGAGGCTACAACAGTGTTGAAATAACCGACCATCCAATGGAACACGAAGAGCCCTATCGTGCCAGGCACGAGAAGCTTGCGGGTGCGTGCCTTGAACCATTCCTTGGCCGACTGTTTTTGCAACGCATAACGGGCGCTGATGCCTGCCAATAGGAACAACAGAGGCATGAACCAGGGATAGAGGATATACATCACAATATCCTGATATTGCTTATATTCCGGATAGTCGCCGAATCCGCCGATGCCACCGAAGACACCCTTGTTGTTGTAAAAATAGATGACGTGATAAAACAGCACCAACAACACCGTCACCCAACGCAGATTGTCCATCCAATGTTTGCGTGCCATTGTTAATCCTCCCCTAAAACTTCATTGATCTTATCCTGAAACACCTCGGTCTTCAGGATGGCCATGCCTTTCTTGTCGCCGAGTACCAATAAACTGTCGCCCGCTTTGATGCCGTAAAGGTCGCGCGCATCCTTAGGGATCACAATCTGTCCGCGGTCGCCCACTTTGACGACCCCGAAAATGTATTTGCCTTGTTCTTCAAGCATGATTTATGTGTTTTGTATGAAAATTCATATTTTTTCGCAAAAATACATCTTTTTTTGGAAAAGCAAGAAAAAAAGGAGCCCCGCAAGAAAAATTCCTGCGGGGCGGGGTATAATAAAACTGTTCGGCGTCAATTAATAGAACGGGAAGAAGAAGAAATAAGCCGCTACCCGTTCGCGCGGGATGCCTGGGGCCCTGCCGATGCTAGAGCCAGAGCTGTTGCGTACGGTTCCGTCGCTATCGACTTTGCCGATGCTTGAGCCAGAGCTGTTGCGGACGGTGCCGTCGCTGTCGATCTTGCCGATGCTGGAGCCGGAGCTGTTGCGGATGGTGCCGTCACGGTCAATCTTGCCGATGCTTGAACCGGAACCGTTGCGGATGGTGCCGTCGCTGTCGAAACGGCCGACACTGGAACCGCTGGAATTGCGGATGGTGCCATCGTTCTCAATCTTTCCGCAGCTGGAGCCGCTGCTGTTGTAAACGGTCTGAGCGGAAACGGCCGAGGCCATCATGACGGCCAGGACCATAATCATCATACGAATTGCTTTCATTTTTCTATGTTTTTTATTGTTCGACTAATCAACAATTGAGTTGTCAGTATTAATCAAAAACCATTCCAATGCAAAAGGTTTAAAGTTCCGAGGTTAAATGATATGACCCGCTGCCATAAACCTTTGTTTCATAGCCATTTTTGGTAGGCAGACAGACCTCGGCGGTAGTGTTGGCGGGGATTGTAATATCCCACTCGAAACGGTTCCTGTCGCGTTTCCAGCTGCTCACAATGCGACCTGAGACCGATTCGTAGGCGCAGTTGACGTAGTCCAAACCCTCAACCGGATAGGGCCTGAGTTGAATCTTGGCGTAGCCTGGTTCAAGGGCTCGGATGCCGCCTAGGTACTCGTAGTCCCACAGGATGAGGTCGCCGAGGAGCATCACGTGGTTGCCGCTGTTCATGGACGGCTCGGCGGTGTTGCCGTTCCACAGCTCCCAGATGGTGGTGGCTCCGTTGCGGACCATGTAACCCCAACTTGGATAGGTGTCGTTGGCGGCGATCTTCAAGGCAAGGTCGCCCCTCCCAAACTCGGTGAGGGTGCGCATCAGCTGTTGGATGCCGACCACACCAGTGCTGACGTGACCGTCACATTCGTTCTCGGTCTTGTCGACGATATTGGCAAAGACTTGCTGCTGGAGGTCTTTCGGTACCATGCCAAACCATAAAGGCAGGATGTTGGCGGTGACGGTGTTGTTGCCGTAATAGCATTGGGTATAGTTGAAGTATTTTTCGTTGTAGGCGACGGTGGTGTTGGCCATCTCATCGTTGAAGTATTTGACATCGTCGAGGAGGCCTAGCACCTCGGCAAACTTTGCCATTTTGCCGCAGAGGTAGCAATAGAAGGGGGTGGAGAGCAAGGGACTGTCGGTGATACGCTTGGGGTCGTTGGAATGGATCAATTCAAGTGATTCGGGCGGCATGCACCAGTCGCCGTAAGTGTCGCGATGGATGATGCCATCGTCTTTCATGTATTTGTTTTTCATGAAGAGCATCCATTGTTTCCAGGCGTTGTAGTGCTGGCGAATGGGTTTGTCGTCGCCGAAACGAGTGTAGAGCATGTCGGTGGCGGTGATTACGGCGCCGGGCCAAGTGAGGTTATCGGTATAGCCTCGCCAGTAGGGAGGGATGACATTGGGTAGGGAGCCGTTTTCTTTTTGGCTGTCGTCGGCATCGGTGAGCCATTTGGCGTAGAGTTGGTGGTTGTTGAAGATGTATGACTCGCCGTAGTTGCCCGTGGTGCGGTCGCCTGTCCAACCCATTCGTTCGTCGCGTTGGGGACAGTCGGTGGGCATGGAGCGGTAGTTTCCACGGATGCCCCAATAGGCGTTGCGATACACGGCATTGATGACCTCGTTGGAGCATTCAAAAGTGCCGGTCGTGGGCATTTCATCGTAAATCACCCAACCTTCAAAGTCGTCCAAAGAGGGCTTCTCGCGTAGGCCGGAAATCTCAACATAGCGGAATCCATGATAAACAAACATAGGATGCCAATGTAGTTTTCCGTTTTCCGTTCTCCGTTTTCCACTCACATACCGGTCTGTGCATTCTGCTCCACGGAGGTTGGCGGTATAAAGTAGACTGTCAGGAGTGAGGAGTTCAGCAAAGCGCAATGTTATGGTGTCCCCGTTTTCCACTTTCCACTTTTCACTTTCCACTTCCAACACTCCCACCATATTCTGGCCCATGTCCAAATAGTATTTGTCGCCTTTTTGGAACATGCTTTTGGGTTTCAGTTTCTCCATCACGGTGATGTTGGGGTTGGGCTGAGGGCTCAATTGGCCTTCTGGAGCTTCCACGAGCTCAGCTTGGAGCCAAGAGGAATCGTCATAGTCTTGTGTAGTCCACGCTCCGAGTTCATAATTTGCGTCGTAGGTCTCGCCGTCGTATTCATTAGCGGAGCGGATGGGACCTTGGTTGGTGATTTTCCAAGTCTCATCGCTGACAATCATTGTTTTGCTGCCATCTTGATAGGTTACTTCCAGTTGCAGTAGCAATCGGGGAGTGCCAAAGCCAAACACATGTTCTGTGCCGTCCCAGCCATTGGGACTGGGAGTGTTGCGGATGGTGGTGTAGCGACCTCCTTCGAGGATGATGCCCATGGCGTTGTCGCCTTGTTGGAGCATATCGGTCACATCGTAGGTGTTGAAGTACACGCGTTTCGAGAACCACGAGAGGGTGGGTCTCAGCAGTTCTTCGGGGGCGATTTCGGCACCGTTGAGGTAAGCGCTGTAGACCCCCATTCCACTGACGTAAAGCCGGGCCTCGGACACCTCTTTTTCCAGCTTAAACTCCTTGCGAAGGTAGCGGGCTGCCAGTCGGGTATGACCCGTCAATACATCGTCTTCAAACTCGTGTCCAATCCACTGGGCCTGCCAGTCTTCTTGGTTCAACGGACTGATTCCGAAGGTCCTGATGTCGCTTTCCACATTCGTTTTATGGCTTCCGTTTGAAGTGACGGTCGTCAACACTTTCCAATAGGCATGGTCACGGCTTTTCAAAGGCTTTCCCTCGTAAGGGATATAAAGCATCTGGCTGGACTTCACCACTTTGGAGTCCCAAAGGTCTCCGATGCCCTTTTGGGCATTCTCCAATGTAGAGGCTACGATGACGCGGTAGCTTGATTGGACTACGTTTTGAGCATCGGTCTCGTAATTCCAGCTGAATCGGGGTCGGTCTGTGGCCAAGGCACGGGAGCCGTCTTGTTGCTCCACGTTCGGGTTGACAATATGGATTTCAATGCTTCCACACGAAACAAGACAGAGAAGAATCAGAAGATAGGAAAGGTGTTTCATCATGTTGCAAAGATAAAAAACTTATCTTTGCTCTTTCAAAACTATGTCATGAAGACCCCGAAATACGACACTTGTTTTTTTGAACGCTATGCGATGTTTTCGCTTGAAGCCTTGCTGGGCGAACGGTATTCCCATTTGGTGAACGCTGATAGACCAGACCTTCAAGATGTGGAACAAAGCATTGGCATCGAGGTGACCAGAGCCATCACTGAGGATAAAAACGTAGCCAATTCGTTGATTAATGAGATGGCGGGTCGGCCGGTGAAAGAAGTGAATGAAGACCTGCTGAAGATTCAGGAAAGCGGCTACTCCTACGGTCTGGATCAAAGCTATTCCGTAGGCTCCAACGAATATAACTATTGGGCACTGGCCCTGCCTATGAAGCGCATCCTCCAAAGCAAGCTGTGGAAGGTGAATAATGGCTTTTACGGTGAGTATAAGGAATTTGGCCTCTATGTCTTCACCAAATACGACTTGGTAGCCGATGAAGTAAACGAGATTATCGGCTTCATGATGGACGCCCAACAGAGTTGCAACGTCCGCTATGACCACCTGTTTATCTCTCAAATCGACACGTTCTTCGACTGTGACCTGCATCAAGGTGATTTCGACTGCTTTCCCATCGACTCAAAGTTGAGCCGGTCGTTCTATTATAGGGCGATTTGAAACGGAGAACGGAAAGTGGAGAGTGGAAAGTTATTTTCTTTCGAAGACGGTCTTTTTCTCCTTGCTGTTTGGTTCTTCAATTGTTAATTCTTTGATATTGTGATTTTTAACATCATCCATCACGATGGCGGTGCGGTAGTCTTTTTTCAATGCGGTTAATTTGATATTGCGCATGGTGAGGCCCTCCACGTGGCGGATGAAGAAGCCCCAAGCGGGTAGTTCTTCATGCTGGGAGAACTCGGGATAGGCTTTGGGCATCTCGGGCACTTTGTCCAATTCGTCAAGTCCGACATGGGCGTAGTGCGGATCACCGCCACCGGGGAAGACGATTTCGATGTTCTCCAAGGTGATGTTCTTGATCTTGCTGTCTTTCAGGCCAATAATGCCGCAAGGCGAGATGTTGCGAGGCAGGTCTTCGACGGGTCCTTCATATTCATAGCCGGCATCGGGTTTGGTGGCAGCCACCTCGGCATAAAGGTTGCTGATGGTGATGCCGTCCATAAAGCTCTGCTTGTCGCGTCGGGCGCCGATGTTGAGGTAAATGGCGTTGCCCACGTTGGTGGCGTGGAGGGAGTCCACCAGGATGTTCTCACAAATGCCTCCATCCACGCTTTGGATGGTGATGGCGCTGCGGTAGGTGTCGTACACCACGTTGTTGATGATCTTCACGTTTTTGAATCCCCCTGCGCCCATGGTGCCGAACTTGATGCCGCTGGCTGAACTTCTAGCGGTGCAGTTGCGAACCTCAATGTTTTGGCACAACTTCTTGGCACTGTGAGATTTGAGGCAGATGGCATCGTCGCTGGCGTTGATATAGCTGTTGGTGAGCACGAAACCGTCGCAGTCCACGATGTCGATGCCGTCGTTGTTCCAGAAGGCGGTGCTTTGCACCCTCACGTTGTTTACTTTTACATTTTCACATTGGTCGTACATGCACACCCAATTGGCGGCGTCGCGGAAGGTGACGTTGTCGACCTCCACGTTCTTGCATTCCCTGAACAGCAGCAACCGGGGCCGGAAGCCTTCTCCCACGCGGTCGTTGCTGAGCTTGTCTTTCATCAGGCCTTTGTGAACCAAGTCGGTGCAGTTGTTGCCCAGCTCTCGTCCTTGGCCTTCGATGCAGCCGCCGCTGTTATAGATGCCGAGCAACTTGATGTTCTCAACACCTTCGGCCATAATCAATGCATGGTCGTTGGTGGCGACGAGGCGGTCATAGTCGAAAGGATTGGTGCTACCGACGAGCACGGCGCCTTCCATGAGTTCGATGGTGACGTTCGACTTCAGATGGATGCTTCCTGTCAGGTAACGACCCACCCAGAAACGAAGTGTGCCGCCGCCTTGTTCGGCGATCCAGTCGATAGCGAATTGGATGCTGCGGGTGTTCATGGTCACGCCGTCGCTACGGATGCCGAATTTCGAGGCGTTATAAATAGGTTGCTGGCTCTCAGCATAGACATGGAAGCCGAAAAACAAAGTGATGAACAGGGTTAAGAGTCGATTTTTCATGGTAGTAGGGTTACAGGTCCAATTAATCCAGTCGGTTGCAGGGGTTGATCGCGTTTTGGGTGATTCACATAGATCCACACGGTGGGATTATCTTCTTTGGTAAAGGTTTTTAAGTAGTTTCCTAAAGTGGTGGTGACGCGGATTTCAAGGTCGTTATCACCGTCGTGGAGCATATCACCGATGTCGTAGATGCGGCGGCCATAGTACCTCACTCCAGCGGATTGACCGTTGACAAAAACCTCGCTGACACCTTCCACCAGACCTAGGTCGAGGATGTTTCCCAGGTTTTGGATGTTTTTCCGATAGACGATGGTTCCGGCGAAATGCTGGAAATCAGGATGATCTTTCAGGTCAAAAAGCGTGTCGAAATGGGCGTGGATGGTGGTGTCCAAACGAGCGTGAACCAATTCAACATCCCAATCATAAGAGATGTCTTTAAGGGAGTAACCCTCTGCGTCAGGGGAGTAGCCTTCGGCGTTGCAGGGTGCCCCAACGGCACTAAGAAACTCCCTTCGGTTCGTTTCTAAGGTGCCTTTTGGGGCACCCTGCATGCCGAAGGGCTTGCTTTGTTCAAACACGATTAATAACGACTCGGCAGGTCCCAAATCAAAATCATAGCTGTCATCCTCGTTCAATACCAAAGGATAGCGTTCACCGGTGTGGAGATCCCATACCCAAGGATATTTGTGATGTGTCAGCTCGTGATGGAAAGTAATCTTGGTTTGATGCGACTGATACCGATGCGAATTGATGATGAAGAGCATCTCGTTCCCGTCATCGGTGGTGTAGCGGTTTTGCATCACAAAGGGATCGGGAGTCTCAATGTCGAGGTAATGAGGTAGATTATAAACGTGCATCAGGCTATCATACCAAGAGATGAAGCCTTCTTTGGGCGGTTCCACAAAGACGAAACGGTCATCGAAAGCTTTAATCTGATCAAAACAACTTTGGACAACGGCGTCTTTCATGGCGATATCACCGCTCAAGCCCAAGGATTGGTAAGGGATGGTGTCGATGCAAAGCAACTTGCCACCGCACTCAACGAAGCGCAAAAGGTGTTCGGCGGTTTCAGGATGCATACGTTCTATATCGATGAGTATCAATGTGTTGTAGTGGCGTTCGCCAAAACGGAACTCGCCATGCCTCATCTCACCAGCATTAATAATGTTTTCGCTCACATAATCCATTCCGCCGCCACATTTATTAATGGCTTCCCAAATAAGGGTTTTATAAGGCGCTCGGGTGGTGTTAGGGAAAGGCTCGTTCTGCATTCCGATGGTGCTCCACATGTCGTTCTCGGGATTCAAAATGGCGATGTCGGCGTAATAGGTGCCATGCTGTAGGGCGTAGGAGAGACGGGCCTTATAGTCGTTGTAATACTTAAAGTAAGGCCACCAGGGGTTGTTCTCGCTGTAATAAGCGCCATAGCGAACCCATCCCGGGAAGTCCACCTCGAGGTTAGGTGAGTAGTTGAAGCCGTGATAAACGCTGTGGGTTACACCGGAGATGGCACTTTGGTCGCCGCCGATCTTCAATTGCTCCAAAGTCATGTTGAACACGGTGTAGGTGTTGGTCATCTCCTCACAACTTACGGTGCGGTTGCCAGCCAGATGTGCTGCTGAGGAGACAAATTTGTTGACCATGGTATAGGCGCGGCCACGTCGATAGTCGGTCTCCGACATTTCCTCTCCGGGCTTGTGACGTAGCCAGTTGGTGGTCCAGGATTCGCCTTCGGGGATGTCGTAGCCCATGGCGTTCTCCAAAGGATAGAAGCCCCGACCGTAGGCCTGGGCACGGGCTTTCACGCCCAAGGCATGGCACCAGTCCAGATAAGTAGTGGTGAACCGTTCTTGCATCAATTGGGCTTTGAAATCCTCGAAATCGTACCGGGCACGTTCCACCAACGCCTTGAAATCGTCGGTCACAGGAACCACGGGATTATAGTTGAGTGCACTGCCCATGGAGCCGATCGTAAACAAAATGAAAGGCAACCACTCGGTAATATCGTAACCATGACGTTTTTGGAATTCCTCAGCCATATCGTTGGTCCAGTTGGCCCCTTCGAGTTCCATGCTGTCGGTGAACAAAGCCCTAATCTGGCCTTTTAATGGCCCGATGCGACCCTCGATGGAATCGGACATATTATTTAGATACTGGCTGACTGCTTCGATGTTGAAATGATCGAGCGCAGGCCCTGCCGCTCCGGGTGCACCATTAATGACTTCCAGAAATCCATTAATCTTCACCAATGCGGCTAAAGTATAATTGCCCTCGGGGATATTAATAGTAAAAATACTATCATTTTGCCAGACATCCAAGTAGTCCTCCACGCTTGAAGCGGGATTTGGATACAAACGTAAAAGAGTCAGTTCCTTAGTGTTTCCTTTGTAAGGTGAACTCACCTTGGGCATGGCCTTCGAGCAAAGGCTATCACGTACAATTGTTAAAGCTGCAGGACCTGTCACGGGTTCGGCATAGTTGACTACGATTTGTGCCCGTTCGTCTTCCTCAAGAAACTCTGCGCCAAAAGGCCATCCCGAACCTACAAGGAGGTCACAGGTCATGTCCAAGGAGTCTGCCTCATCGAAGCACACCTTGAGCATGTCAATCCATTCGGGGCTGATCCATTGCAAAGAAGGCTTCCCGATGCTGTCGCAATAAGTAGGGAAGGCGATGGGATTGATTTCCACACCACCGATACCAGCTTCTTTCAGCAGGCGCAACTCGCGCACCAACTCAGCTGCTTCCACCTTATTGCCGTTCCACCACCAGCGCACAAAAGGATGGTACTCCGAAGGCGGCTGCTGGAAACCCTCGTAGAGATGCTCGGTGGTAATAATATCCTTATGCGTGCATCGGCAAAAGCCAAGCACAGCCAACAAAAGTAGCAGGACAAATAGTTGTTTTATGTAACCAGGCCAGGTCACTCGGCTTTCTTTAGACGGTAGAACGCCATTTGGATCAATCCGCCTTCGATTTCCTTGACTTCTTCCCAAGGACCGACCTGCTCTCCAAGGACCTCGCCTTCCAAACCGGTGTCCGCCATGTTTTTCCCATTTTCCACTTTCCAGTGGTTCTCGCCGACAAGCATCATGCCGTCTCTCAACACTAGATCGCCAGAAGCCAGAGCCTCATTGATCTCTTCTTGACTGATGTCTTCGGGAAGCGGCGACAGGAGTGTTATGGTACCATCATCTGCAATCAATACCACTGTTTTAAGCATCATCTGCGTTTCTTTGTCATCATCTGTGGCTAGAAGTTCAGCCGCATCCGCCCAAACCATGCCTTTTTCTTCGTCGAAATGCAAAATCTGTGCAACCGTCCATTTTCCGGTTAAATTCATCATAGTGTTTTCTTTTTAAGGTTATCCGATGCAAACTTAATAAATTCTCCTTATTTTTGTCAAGTTTTATAAAGGTTCAATCCCAAAAATTGATAAAATGGCCGACGGATATTTGGAAAAACGTTACGAAGAGGTCTTTGGCAAAGGAGCCAAGAAGACCGTGGTGAAACGCGCTTCGATAGAAACATTAATGGAGAAAAACAGAAGCTATCGAGGTTATAAAAAGGAGTTCGAGGTGAAGCGTGAGATGCTGGAACGCATCGTGGCGGTGAACACTAAGATCGCCTCTGCGAAGAACCAACAAGTGTTACGTTTCAAACTGGTTACCAAAGAGACGGGATCCGACATCATTGTCCAAAACATGAAGCTTGGCGGACTGCTACCGGAGCTTCATTTACCATTCGAAGGCACAGAACCTAATGCTTTCATCATCATCTGCTCGACCATCCCTGAGAACAAGTTCGTGGATATCGACCTGGGTATCGCCGCGCAAAGCATGTTGTTGAAAGCCACCGAGATGGGACTTAATGGCATCATGATTGGAGCTTTCAACAAGGCAAAAGTCACGGAGGCTTTCAATTTGCCATACGAGCCTGTTCTTATACTCGCTATCGGCAAGGGAAATGAAAAAATCAAGCTTCAACCTGTTGACGAAGGTGAAAAACTGGCTTATTATCGTGATGAGAAAGGGACGCAGTTTGTTCCAAAGATTCGTTGGGAACAACTGATTATTGAGGATTGAAAAAAAAACACTAACTTTGCACCTGTTTTGAAACGCTTGTTATTTCAAATAGTGTCCCTTGTGATGGCATTTCAAGTGCTGCTGGTCGCTCATGGTCTGAGCGTCAACTTCCATTTGTGCGCTGAGGACCATCATGTGATGAGCAGTTTCGGCGACGCCTCTGAGTTGTGTGGGCACTGCATAGGTCACCATCATCACGGGCACCATGACCTTCATGAGGTTGAGGCACTTGAAGCGGAGGCTCATCTTGATGCAAGATGCTGTTGCGAAGATTTTGACAGTGAGGTTGGGTTTACCGATGGTTTCACGTTTTCACCCGAAAAGAACCTTGCCGTTTTCCTGCCGTTCACCATTCTCGCCAATTTGGTTAATTCGCAAGAGGTCGAGAACCCATGCACGTTTCTCAGGTCTTTCTCTCAACATAAAAAGGCCTATTTGCTTACTGGTAGGTTGAAAACGATTTTCTTCTCTAATTTGAAGCTCAATCCTTTGGTTTTCTGATTGTCATTTCAGAATCATTATTTGTTTAACAGCCTTTTAAGGCTATAATTTTACAATCATGAAAACCACTAAATCTTTATTAATCATATCATTATTATCAATCATGACCATGGGCTTCGCCCAGAATGTCATCGAAGGCACCGTTTATGAAAAAGACGACAACGGAAACCTTGTTCCGTTGGCAGGTGCCAATGTCTATTGGAAAATCGCCAATGTTGGCACCGTCACCGATGTGAATGGCCGTTATAGTATCGAAATTCACCCTACTTACAAATGCCTGGTATTCAGTTTTGTGGGTTATGAGAATGACACTGTTCATCACATGGCCGAGCCACAACATTACGATCATGTGATGAGTACTCCTCTCACATTGGATGAAGTGGAGGTTGCCGCAAGGCAGAAGGCGCAGTATGTCTCGGCACTTGAGGCCCTTCACGTAGAGCACATCACGGGTGAAGCTTTGCGTCGCTGTGCCTGCTGCAGCCTCGCTGAAAGCTTTGAAACCAATGCGTCGGTCGATGTGGCCTATGCCGATGCTGTCACTGGTGCCAAACAGATCGAGTTGCTTGGACTCAGCGGACTCTACACCCAGATGATGACCGAAAACATGCCTAACTTCCGCGGACTGGCTTCAGCATTCGGATTAAGCTATGTGCCCGGTACTTGGATGCACGGCATCTCCGTCTCCAAAGGCGCATCCTCGGTTCGCAATGGCTATGAGTCGATCAGCGGACAGATTAATGTGGACTTCAAAGAACCTGAAGCCGACAAAAGCGAAAAAGTGTTTGTCAACCTGTTCACCAACACTATGGCCATGACGGAATTGAACTTTAACGCCCGCCTGAAAGTAGGAAAGAACGACGGCTTGATGCTTCTCGGTCACGTGGGTTACAACCCCATGAAGATGGATGGCAATGGTGATGGCTTCCTTGACGACCCCGTCACCAAGCAATACAGTGCTTTCCTTCGTTACAACCACCCCAACACGGGCCATTTTGGCTGCAAACTGGGGGTGAAGGCCCTTAAAGAAAGCCGCCTCAGCGGGCAGATGGACTTCGACCCGGAACATCGGCTCGACCCGGGCTATGGTCTCTATGGCATCAATATCAATACCGAGCGCTATGAGGCTTTTGCCAAGACAGGCTTCATCTTCGATCGCCCTGAGACTAGTCTGGGAGTCCAGCAACAGTTAACCTACCATAAAACCGATTCCTATTACGGGTTAACTGATTACAATGCAACACAATTATCGTATTATGTTAACTTACTGTTCGATTCGTATATTGTCAACACCCACCATAAATACTCTGTCGGAGCCAGTTATTCCTACGATCGCTATAATGAGGAACAGAACATCTTCACCATTACACAGGATGCGCTTCCCCAGCAACGGGTGGAGCAGGTGCCCGGAGTCTTTGCAGAGTATGTGTTCAGTGACGATCATCAATGGACAGTGATCGGGGGCTTCCGTGCCGACTATAACACCTATTACAATCGTTTGTTCTATACCCCGCGCCTTCATGTGCGTTTCCGTACTGAAAACGAGTTGGCATTGCGTCTTTCGGCAGGCAAGGGCTATCGTTCTCCCAACATTCTCGCAGAGAACTCCACCATGCTGGCTTCATCTCGACAAATCCTTTTCTTGAATATGGATCAGCCCAAGATGGAAGAGGCATGGAACTTCGGTATTAATCTCTCGAAACACTTCGACGTGGGTGAAAAAGAGATTCAGGTGTTGGTTGACGCTTACCGCACGGATTTCATCAACCAGGTTGTCATCGACCGTGATGCCGATGCCCATCAAATCCGTATCTATAATCTCGATGGCAAGTCTTATTCCAATTGTGCCCAGATCCAGGTTGACTACGAGCTGTTTCGCAATTTCGACGTATCGGCAGCTTTCCGTTATACTGACGTGAAGATGACCATTAATGACACTTTGCGGGAGAAGCCTTTTGTGAACCGTTACAAGGGCTTGCTCACCCTCTCGTATGCTCCTGGTACTTGGCAATTCGACCTTGTGACCCAGTTCAACGGCGATAGCCGCATACCCGACCTTAGCGGCAACGCCACCGCAGTGGCCGACGGACAGGTGATGGAACGCTCGCCTTTTTACGTGATGATGAGCACCCAGGTCACCAAGAAGTTGGGCAAGCACTGGGAGGTGTATGTTGGAGGTGAGAATCTTACCAACTACAAGCAGAGCCATCCGTTGGTGGCTGCCAACGAACCTTTTGGCAACGACTTCGATGCCGCAATGGTATGGGGTCCTTTGAGTGGCATTCGCGGATATGTTGGTGTTCGGTTCCAGGTGAAGTAACATGCTTCACCTGGAGCTTCCATTAGAATTGGAAGTATATGAACGACTGCAAATCAGCGGTGATAAACTGATAGATAACGAAGACGATCAGGAAACAGACTACCACCATCAAAGGTAAAGGCATGTTGGCGAACCAGATGCGGTAACGACGCTTGAAGTTCTCAGGCAGCCAATGGATGACCATACCCAAGACAATCATCAGGAAGACATTACGATACTGATGGGCCATGGCTGGAATCTTGTCGAGATCCCAGTGGCTGCCAATCTGGTTGACCATGTTCTTGGCGGTGTTCCAGGCGGTCTCATTGGCCTCGGCGGGGTCGAGGTTGGAGCCGCTGCGGAAGAACAAACGGGTGAAGGTGATGAAGGTGAAGGTCTGGAAGACAGCCCAGGCGTCAGCCAGCCATTGGTAGGCGTTGGTCTCAGCTTTCTTCTTGAAAATCAAGTGATAGGCTAAACGGACGACATTGCCTATCAGGATGATGAAACACCACACGAAGAACATGCTGAACACGGGATAAGGCACATAGACGCTCAGCAGACGCAGGGTGATGGTCACTGTCAGGATGAAAAGGGTGCGTGTGGTGTTGCTCCAGTCTTTCCAGAACTTGTAAAACACCATGCCAAGGCCGTTCAAGCCACCCCATATCATGAAATTCCACGAGGCGCCATGCCATAGACCACCCAAAAGCATGGTGTCCATCGAGTTGATGTTTGTGGTGATTTTCTTGCGCTTCTCGGGTTTGAAGATGGCCACTAAGGCTATGATTACGGTTAGTACCAGCACGCCCAGACCGACCCACCAGCTGCCACTCAGGAACACGGCGATGGCGGCAATCATGAAGATGATGCAGAACGAGCCGAAAGTGGCGTTGCGGTTGCCGCCCAAGGGGATGTAGAGATAGTCCTGCAACCATCGTGAGAGCGACATGTGCCAACGTTTCCAGAACTCGCCGGGGTGCTTGGCTTTGTATGGCGAGTTGAAGTTCTTGGGCAGGTAGAAGCCCATCAGCATGGCAACGCCGATAGCGATATCGGTATAGCCGGAGAAGTCGGCATATACCTGCAAGGAGTAGCCGAACA
The DNA here is from genome assembly GCA_902801465.1 of uncultured Bacteroidia bacterium. Lineage (GTDB taxonomy): Bacteria > Bacteroidota > Bacteroidia > Bacteroidales > F082 > Limimorpha. The sequence continues at coordinate 38,596 of CADCIH010000013.1, forward strand.
GGGCGCAGAGATTCTCGAATCCGGAATATAAAAGCGGGTTCTCAAAGACTCGGTCGATGAAATTCACCGCGATGTAGTCGCTCAGCACGATCTTCTTCACCAAGCCGTTCATGATCCAGAACACGGCGATGCCAAACATCCTTCGACTCAGGAAATATTTCTTGTGAAGCTGAGGAATGAACTCGTTGGCACGTACGATAGGACCTGCCACCAGCTGCGGGAAAAAGCTTACGTAGAAACCGAAGTCGAAGATGTTTCTCACCGGTTCGATGCGCTTGCGATACACATCCATGATGTAGCTGATGGCCTGGAAGGTATAGAACGAGATGCCCACAGGCAATAGGATGTCGTCGACACTGAATCGGTTGTCGCCTGTCATCTGGTTGCCTACCCACGAAAACACGTCGAACACCTTAAAGTCGGCACCAAAGAGGTTGTTGACCACATCAGTGATGAAATAGGCGTATTTGAAATAGAAAAGCGTGGAGAGATTAATGATGACGCTGACAGCCAACACGATGTTGCGGCTAAGGTCTTTCTTTCTGGTGTTCAGCCATTTGGCCCCAAAAAAATTGTAGAGTGTGATGAAGATTAATATCAGCGTAAAGAGGCCGCTGGTCTTGTAATAGAAGAACAGGCTAACGAAAAACAGAAAGGCATTCCTTAAAAGTGTTTTGTTTTTAACTAAGCTGAAAAAAGCAAACACGATGGCGAAGAATGCCCAAAAGTAGAATTGGGTGAACAGCAGGGGGTGAGCTTTGTCGAACGAGAAAAGCTTTTGAAGGAAGTCGAGTGCTATATCGGTGAAGCTCATCATTTGTTTTTGTATCTCAAGTGTTCCATATATCTGTCCATCAGCGCATTGTAAAGCAAGTCGCCAATCAACATGTAGCCAGAAGCGGTAAAGTGGACCTTGTCTTTCTGAGCGATGTCGTTATCCTGCCATCTCTTCATGGATTTCAGGCCTCCCATGATGTCGAAGAAATCCCAGACAGCGCCGTTGTGTTTGGCCCCCAACTCCATGAAGGCTTGTTGTGCGATCAGTCCGTTGGTGTTGGCTTCATATTTCCTTCGGCTGACTTTTTTGTAGCTGTCGTTGTTGGTCACGAAAAGGAGGGCGCAGTCGGGGCTGACGCGGTGGATGATTTCGATGAGGGCGTCGTAGTCGCTGATGAATTTCTCTTTGGTGAACGTGTCAGCGGCGGCATCGTTGATTCCGATGCCGAAGATGACGAGGTCGGGGTTTACCAGACGGAGATCGCGTTCGAGGTCGAGGCAGGAGAGGTATGACTCCACTTTGGCGCCGTTGATGCCGATGCCGTGATAGGTGATTCCGGGCATGCCGTTGTCGAGGTAGACGCCGGTGACGGTGAAGGTGCCTGCGACATGGTTGAAGTCGACATAAAGCGAGTCGGTGTATTCGGGGAGGATGAAGGTGAATGAACTCTCTTCCTCATTATAGGTGCCTATCAAGGTGTCGTTTTTGAAGTGAACTACGGGGATCATGTCGCCATAGCCAAGGATTTTCACGAAGTTGAAGTCGAACACCGGGGTGATGTCCCTAGGGGCTTTCTCACGCGTTACGATGCTGAAGCTGGCTGCGGTGTCGGAGGTGGTTACGGCGGCACCGGCGAGGCCCAGGCGGGAGCTGAAGGGCACGGCGTTGCGTTCGTACTCCCATTCGCCGGTTCGGCTGATGCAGTAGCTGGCGGGGGTGTTGGTCTTCATGAAAGGAAAGATGAGTCCGCGACCCGCTGTGATGCCGGGATAGATGTTGAGTAGGTTGTCGCGCATCTGTTGGGAGAAGGTGCCGGCCTGAACGTGAGAACCTCCGATATGCATGATGCTGACGTGGCCTTGTCCAGTGAAAAACAAGGTGTCGAGTTTGTTGAAGAAACGCTCCATGGCCAGGCTGTCGCCAGGGTATTGAAGCCTGTTGCGTTCGAAATGGGTGAAGGAGTAGTTGGGGGTCTCGATCTTGACAGGACCTTGAGCTAAGACGCCTATGCTCAGAATAATAAGGGGAATTATAATGGCTAAACGTCTCATTCTCAATAATATTTTGTGGGTTTAAACTCTTTTTCCCGGGCCTCTTTCTCTTGTTCGATAAGTTCCCGGTCTTTGTTCATGAACTCGATGAGTGTCGGGTCGTCGCCGAGTCTTTGCCGCAACTGGTAGAAGTCGTGGTAGATGATGAGCGATTTGGCGAGGTCGTTGCCGATTTCTTGTGCGCCGAGGAAGGTGAAGTGGATGTGGTCTGGGCTGCCGAGAGGTGGTTTGTGTTTGACGTATTGTGCCATAGAGCCCTCGCCGCCCATCACGTGGAACATGTCCCAATAGGCCACTTCGTTTCGCAGTGCCATCGCCATGATGGAGTCGTTGAGTTCGGGGAGTCCTTTCCAAGTGGTCACCTTGCCATTGTAGCTCTTTCCCATATCGGCGGGGCCGATAAACAGGATGGTGGCTTGCGGAGCCACTTCCTTGAAGTACTTCACCTGATGGTCGAGTTCGGTCATATAACTGCTGATCTGCTTGCTGTTGTTGATCATGGGCATTCGGTTGCCACCGAATTGCAGGATGATCATCTTGGCATCGATGGCTTTGATTGACTCCGTCATCAGGTCTTTGTTGATGCGGGTGAAGATGGTGCCTGAACAGCCTCTCAGGGCATTGTTGTCAACGGCCACCCCATAGTCGCCGTCGAGCATGACGGCATAGATCTCCGCGCTACCTTGAAGGGTGATGGTGCCTTTTGCCACGTCGCCGGGGAGTTGCCACCTTATCAATGTGGTTCCTGAATTGGCGTGGTATTGTTTGGCCTCACCCACATAGGAATCGGCTTTGAGCGATGCTTGGAACCCCTCGCTATTGTTGCCCATGAGGATGGAGACAGTGGAGATGTCGTGGACCTTGTCGTAGGCTTGTGAGTGGCTGCTTTGGCTGAAGCTGACAGTGGATGTGCCACTGGTCTGGCAAAACTGGGTCATCACGCCGTAGCGGTTATGCGAGGCTTTGCGCGAGGTGGAGTCGCCGACCAAAGCGTAACGGGTGAGGTTGCCTGAATAGCTCTGGGAAAGCGATATTGAAGAGATACGTTTGACGGCAGAGATCATATTGGGGCCAGAGCCGCCGAACATCTCCTGCAAACGCTGGCGAAGCACTGAAGTGATTCGGTCCATCTCGATCTGAGAGTCTCCATAGTGTAGCACCCGGTAGATCTTTTGGTTTTCCCGTGCGTGTTCCAGAAGGTAAAACAGGCTGTCGAAATAGGTGTAGTCGTTGTTAGGCAGGTGGATGCGGTTGGGGTTGATGGTGAGGTAGTCGCGGTAGAATTCGAGGCTGTCGAGCAAGGTCTCCGACATGTTCATCTCGAAGCTCTTGCTGACGTTATCCAGTACGGAGTCGACGTCGATGACCTTCTCGGGACCCAGTTTGTCTTCGGCGTAGGAAGGGAAACGTAAGGTGGTCTTGCCCACAGCGATGCCTTCGGCGGGGAAGAGGAACCAGCTGACGCCTAGAAGAAGGAAGACGGAGAGGATGAATAATAGTGTTTTAGAGGCTTTCATTGGTAAATCTTCAGTTTTTGGTTTATTTGAATGACATCGCTTTTCAGGTTGTTCCACTTCTTGATCTCACTTATCTTCACGTGGTATTTTTTTGCGATTTTGCTAAGGGTGTCACCTGATTTCACAGTGTAGACGATGTATTGTGGCGCCTTGGCTCTTTCCTCGACTTTTGGAGGTGCGGGCCGTTTGATTTCGGGTTTGGGTTGCGGGATGCTGAGGTTGCGTTTCAACAGGTTTCTGACGTAGGCGGGGCTATAGAGGTAGGCGTAGTAGCAAAGGTTCCAGTCGCCAAACTCTTGGTAAAGATCGCTGAGGTAGTTGAGTGCGGCTAGTTCCGATGCTTCCTCGTCGAGACGGTCGTCATGGTTCTCGTCGACCCTCAGGCCATAACGCAATGCGACCAAAGTGGGCAGCCCCCACTTTCCGGCGCGGTCGCCGCTGTGTTCCACCACTTTGGGCAGGTCCATCACCTTTTGAGGGATGAAGAGGGTGTCGGCAGGGTTACCTGTGCCAGACGTGGCAAGACCTAAGAAGATCAATAAGATCAGCGGTTTTATGAAGGGTCGCATCGGAGTCGAAAAATGGTCGTAGTTTTAGGGGGCAAAAATAGAAAAATTTTTCTAATTTTGCGGCTTCAATTTTTAGGAGGATAAGATGGTACCGCTGGATAGAACTAAAGAGCTGGAGACCAAGAGTATAAGTGCTTTGCTTTGGGCGTATGCGCTGCCTTCCATTGTCAGTCACATCATTGCGTCGATCTATAACATTGTCGACCGTGTGTTTTTGGGGCAGTGCGTGGGAGCGTTGGCCATTGCTGGCTTGGCAATCACCATGCCGATCATGAACATCATCCATGCTTTCGGCTCGTTGGTGGGTGCGGGTTCGGCGGCGCGCATGTCAATCATCTTGGGAAAGAAGGATTACAAATGGGCAGAGGATATCTTGGGCAACAGCTTGTTGCTGACATTCTTCTTCGGTTTCCTTTTTGTCACTGGAGGCTATGTCTTCATGGACCGCATCCTTACCATGTTCGGTGCGTCGGCTGAGACCATCGGATATGCGAGGGAGTATATGGACATCGTGCTTCCTGGCATGTTCATGACCACCCTGTCGTTCAACCTCACCGGTTTGATGCGCGCCACGGGCTATCCCACCAAATCGATGTGGATCATGGCTGGTGGAGCCATCCTCAACATAGGCCTCGATGCGCTGTTCATCTATGTCTTGGACTGGGGTATCGCCGGTGCGGCATGGGCCACCACCATCTCCATGAGTTGCACGGGCATCCTTTCCGTCATCCATTTCCTGAAGAGAAGTTCGTTCATCCGTTTCCGCCGTCACGCGTGGAAGCCGAAGCTTTATATCTTTAAGAACATCCTGCTCATTGGAATGAGTCCTTTCTTGATGAATCTGGCTGCTTCGGCAGTAGTGGCATTGCTCAATAACCAGTTGTTACGTTACGGCGGCGACTTGGCGGTGGGCGCCTATGGCTTGGCGAACACCTTCGGCAGCATGAGCGTAATGCTCATCTTGGGCCTCTGCCAAGGCATGCAGCCCATAGCGGGTTACAACTATGGTGCGGGCCATCCTTTGCGGTTGAAGGAGGTGTATACCTTGACAAGGAGGGTTAACATGTTGATAGGCTTGGCTGGCGCTCTGTTGGCTTTGGCGTTCCCCCATGCGATGTTGCGCATGTTCACCAAAGAAGAGGAGTTGATCCAGATCGGCATTCCAGCCATGCGTTTCATGTTGGTGCTGTTCCCATTGGTGGGTTTTACCATCACCAATTCCAACTTCTTCCAATCCATCGACAAGCCTTGGATAGCCATCGTCACCAGCCTGTCGCGCCAGGTGCTGTTCCTGATTCCGATGATTTATCTTATCCCGCCTTTGTTTGAAAACATGGGTTACCAAGGTCTCACGGGCGTATGGGCCTCGCTTACCATCTCTGATGTGTTGGGTGCGGCGCTGGCGTTCGTGTTGATGTTGAGCCAGAGAAGGGTGTTTAGGACTGAGGAGTGAGTAGTTATTTTGAGTATCTCTCCTGCAACTGGTTGCGGTATTTTTCAGCAATTTCCTTCGCTAATGCGATGCCATCGCCTTGGGGTGTTGAATTGAAGGTATAAAGCCGTTCACGCCACCATTGGCCTTCATATTTGCAGATGCGGTCGTGATAGGCTTTCTCGTCAAACGGTTTTCCGGCCTCGATGGCGGCATCCACATCCTTAAAGAACTCTTTCCAACGGTAAGCGTAATAAGTCTCAGTGAGTCCCGCCCAGGCACGGCTGGCGTATTCATTCAGCAAAGCGTCTTCCTCGCCCCAAGTGGTGATGATGTTGCGGGCGTTGCTTTCGAAGTAGTCTTTGTCCTCTTCGGTGGTGCCGATGGCACGGGCGTCCTTGATCCAACGGCCCACCAGGAAAGCGCTCTCTGTGGCCAGAATCTTATCGGTGACGTCCATGAGGGAGGTCATGGTGGCCTCGATTTGATGCAGAGTCTCGTAGTCTCCATCAAGGTATGCCTTTACATAGTCGGCATAGAGGTCGCTGAAATAGTTGCCCAACAGTTGACGGGTGATGTTGACCACATCGAAATGACGGGCACGGCTGTTGCAATCGGATTCCAACAGATTGTCGAGCACTTCCAGCAGAGTCAGGTTGTTGTACTTATAGGTGGGGGCGATGTAGTATTGGCGATATTCTTTGATGTCGCCCATGGTGGGTCGTTGGTTGATGCGCACGGTCTGTCCGGGGGAGGAGACTTTGTTATAGACGCTGTCGGCGAGGAGTTTCCAGGCCTCACGCATATTGGGGTCTTCTTTGCCGGCACGTTGGTCGGCGAGACATTGCACCCAGGCATCCACGTCTTGGCTCAGTGGGCTGTCCCAAGCTTTCTCGAACACATATTCATACATGAAGGGGTTACAATCGAAGCCTTCAAGAGTTGAACCGATTCCTATGAAATTGTCGCCTCCTTTTTCAAATGCACGTTCGATGCGCACGTTGACGGTATCGAGGTTGCCGGCGAGCATGGAGTTACCTCCGAAGTTGCCGAGGTAGCACCAGATGTAAGGCACGCCGTAGTAGCTGTCGGTGCGTTCCCAAACGGGTTGGCGTTCGCAGTAGTAATCGAGCATGATGTGTCTGTCTTTGGGCATGGAGGTGATGTAGGCCTCTATTCGGTTGTCCACTTCCCAGTATTGTCGCTCGTTCCAGAAGAGCCAAGCCATCTCGAGCCAGCGGGCGTCGGGGTCGGCGGTTTCAAGGGATTCAAAGACCTGGCGGCTCACTCGGGCGAGGTATTCGGGTTCCCAGCTCGGTGGGATGAGCTCGTTGAAGATGTCGATGCCGTAGATGTGGTCGGTGCCGTAGAACTCGGTCTGCTTGGCGATGAACTTTTGTTGGATCTCGGTATATAAGGGGTCGAGTGGATCAAGGAACTTGCACCAGCAGGTGCTGTCGAATCCGGCCCAGTCGCCCAATGAGGCCAGTGGAGCGTCGGGGTAGATGCGCTTGATGCAGGGCGGCACGTGTCCTGCGAAGCCGGGTAGCACGGGTTTCATGTTCAGTTCACGTTCACGGGCGACGATTTTCTGTTGCAAGGATTTCTGGTTTTCGAGCCATGACAAGGGAAGTGGGCCTCCCCAGCGGTCGATGTTTTGCATGCGGTGCCAAGGCAGGTGGGCGGGTCCGGTGAAGTAAGAGCGTATCTCCTCGTCGGTGAGCCCTAGCTCGCTCCATACCTCATACCATACAGATTCCTGTCCCGTGATGGCCAGGGGCAAGTTGATGCCGTTCAAGGCCATCCAGTCGATGAAATGCTCCCACTGTTCCCAGCTCCACCAAGGCATGGTATAGCCGAAAGTGCAGTAGTTCAAGAAGAAGCGTTCTGGTACACGGGCGGTCTCACTGACTTTGGCGGGAACCTTGGGGAGTTCTGTGGGCATCTCGAGAGCCTCTTCCATGAACCATGGGAACTCAGCGTGGCAATAGTATTTAAGGTAGCGGTTCAAGCCGACGGCCATGCTGTTGGCGTTGTTGCCGCGGATGACGAGTTTGTTTCCTTTCGTTTCGAATTCATAACGGTCAACGGTGTCGTTGATGCGTTCCAACTTGATCTGGCTGGAGAATTCAGGGATCACGCGGTTGATTAATCCGCGCATGGCGATGACTTCGGGGTCGGTTTCCTTCTTGTTGCAGGAAACGCAGAACAGGAGGCCCATGAGGGCAATGAGGTACAGCTTTTTCATAGGATGGATATTTAAGGCAAAAATAATTCTTTTTTCGGTTATCACAACACTTCCGTAAAAAAGCGTTATCTTTGCTGCTGTATTAACATTGACTTATAGTTGTGCCCGACACGTATTAGGGATTAAATCATGAAAAAAGCAATGAAAATTATGGCCATGGTGCTTTTTGTTGTCGGTATGGCAACGCTTCCTTCTTGCACGAAGAGCAACGCCGACTTGATTCTTGGCAAATGGAAGTTAGACAAAGCCACAGCGTCTTTTGGCGGACAGACGTTCACTATGTCCGCGTCTGATTTGGCTGCTATGATGGGTTCAGAAATTGACGTGGATGAACTCGTTGTTGAATTCAAGAATGACGGCAAGGTTTATTCTGAAGGCGAAGCAGAACCCGCCAGATATACCATTGATGGTGACAAGTTGTCCATCATAACGCCGGAAGAGACCTTCAATACGATCATCACTAAGTTGAACCGTACAGACTTGGTCCTGGAAATGATAATCGAAGAAGAGGAGGTGGAAGGAATGAAGGGTCAAATCTTTTTCAAAAGGGTGTAGTCGTTCACCTCAGTTGATTCATCGCATAGGCGTAGGCGCCGATAGCGACGGCCGATGAGGTCCCGAGCTTGGTGATGCCTACGCCTACGCGTTTGGTAGGGTCGTACCACACCTGCTGGTCGCTGAAGGGCACGGTGATCATCTTGCCGCTCTTCTCCGCGAAGCGGCGGCAGTCAGCTTCGTTCTCAAGGTTGAATGCTTCGGTCTCCATGCGTGGAACGATGTTACCATTGGCATTATAGGGTTCATTCAGTTTCTTGATGAGCATGGGCATGAACACGGGCCAGGCGCCTGACAGTCCGCCACCGATGACGGCCAGTCCGTCGGTGAAGCGCAAGCCGTTGCTGATTACGTCAGCCAGCACGGTGGTGAGCTCGTCCCAAGATTTCAAAGCGGCTTCCTGGTTGCCCTCTTGTTCGCCCTGGGCGATTTTAAAGATGTCGTATGGCTGTGGTGTGTCGTCGAAGGCAATGCCAGCCTCGCGGGCATATACCCGCCGCACGGCACGGATGCTGACGCTTTCCTCGGCAATCAGGTCGGGATAGAGACAGTTGCGGGAGCACCATATCTCGCCACCGGCGCTGTTGTCGCCGCTGACCAACACTTTATTAATTACGATACCGCCTCCGAAGCCAGTGCCCAAAGTCACCCCAAAGAGGTTCTTGTAACGCTTCGGGTTGTCTTGTCGTTCAAGCATCTCGTTCACCCGAGGCAACAATCCGCCCAAGGCCTCGCCGTAAACGAACAAGTCGCCGTCGTTGTTAATGAATACCGGCACTTTGAATTCGTTTTCAAGCATGGCTTTCAATGCGACACCCCCTCTGAAAGTAGGCAGGTTGGGAAGGTCTCCGATGATGCCGTTGGGGTAGTCGGCGGGACCGGGGAAGCAGAAGCTGATGGCCTTGGCAGGATAGCCGCAGCGTTTCTCGCACTCGTGAAAACCGTCGATGAGTTTCTGCAACAAGGCTTCGTGTGTAGGCGAGGCTGTCGGGATGGTGAAAGGCTCGATGATTTCCTTGTAGTCCTTTACTGCTGAGAACTTGAATCCGGTACCTCCGGCGTCAAGGATGAAGATGATGTCGTTATTCATGTTTTTCAACTTGTTTTTTCGAAGACTTGTTTTTGAATTTTTCCACCCAAAGCACCCACATCAGGAAGATGACGAGGTAGAAGAACACCTTGAACACATAGTCGTGAGCGATATGGAAGGTGTTGGGCCCTGGCCATTGCATCTGCATGAGCAGGATGCCGCAGATGCGCACTACATTGGTCAATTCGATGATGACCAGCCCGACGGGGATGTACCATGCCTTGTGCTTCCACGGTCCAGGGAAGATGAGCATCAGGAAGAGCCAATGGAGCCATTGTTTCAAGCTGGCGCACAAAGGAGCGATGACCACATTGACGAAAGTGCCTTCCTTGCTCAGTGCGGCGATGAGGCGTAGGTTGCTTTCGGTGGTAATGTCGATCCTCAAAAGGTTTTGAAGCACCCAGCACGATTCCCTATATACCCGGTTCACCGACCACAGGCTCAACTTGTCGATGGCCCCCTTGACGGGCCAGAATTCCAAAGCCTGCCAACCTAGATACAGGAAATGGAAGCTGAGGATGAGTATGATGAACAGCCCTACATCCACCGTACTTCTGTTTTTGGGGTCGTCAATGTATTCTTTCAAGGTCGTTTTCATGCTGCAAATGTAGCAAAAATGTTGTAATTTTGCAGCCTCAAAAAAAGAAACCATGCTTGAAAACGATACCCTTGTCGAAGAAGTGACCGTACAGAAAGATTCGCTCGTCAAAGAAGTGACCGAGACTGTAGAAATGCTGCGCGAGACCCCTGTGAATGAATGGTTGCCACAGATGGTGCACCAATATGTGGTTCCGTTGGCCCTCAGGATTGTGATTGCCCTCATCGTCCTGATTGTCGGACGTTGGGTTATAAAACTTGCGAAAAAATGGCTTGCCAACGGGCTGTTAAGCAAGCGTGCCGATGCCACCTTGCATAGGTTTCTCTCGAACCTGGTCTCCGTGGTGCTGAATTTCGTGTTGATTATCATTATAATAGGTATTCTCGGTGTCAACACCTCCTCGCTGGTTGCCCTTCTTGCCTCGGCTGGTTTGGCCATCGGTATGGCTTTGAGCGGCACCTTGCAGAACTTCGCCGGCGGTGTGGTCATCATCATGTTCAGGCCTTTCAAGGTGGGCGACTTCATCTCTGCCCAAGGCCAGGAAGGAGTGGTGAAAGAGATACAAATCTTCAACACCATCATCACCACTGTCGATAACAAGGTGATTTACATTCCCAACGGCATCTTATCGACAGGGGTGATGACTATCTTCAACAAAGAAGACACCCGCCGTGTGGAATGGGTTGTTTCCATTTCGTATGGCGACGACTTCGACCGTGCCAGGGCTGTCCTGCTGAGATTATGCGAGGAGGATCCCCGTATCCTGAAAAGTCCCGAGGCGACTGCCGATATCGCTCAACTGACCAGCAGTTCCGTCGACATCAAAGTCAGGGCCTGGGTGAAGCCAATCGACTATTGGACAGTGTTTTTCAGTATGAATGAAAAGGTCTATAAAGCCTTACCAGAAGAGGGTTTGCACTTCCCGTTTCCACAGATGGATGTTCATGTTGACCAGAAAAATTAAAGATTTTGTTGCAGATTCAAAAAAAAGCTGTACTTTTGCAGTCCGTTTTTGAAGAAAGACAATTGTTAACAATAAAGGAATAGAAGTTATGTCAAAAGTTTGTCAAATCACAGGTAAGAAGACCATCACCGGTAACAACGTCTCTCACTCCAACAAGAGAACCAAGAGAACCTTTCAGCCGAACTTGAAGATCAAGAGGTTCTTCGTGCCGGAATGGAACGAGTGGGTGGTCCTGAAGGTTTCTGCAGCCGGTCTGCGCACCATCAATAAGAAGGGTATCTACCAAGCTATCATTGATGCCGACGTGGAAGGCAATTTAAGCCGTTGGTAATCAATAAATCTTAGAGATAAAATCAGCTGCCGCGCATGTGCACGGCGGCTTTTTTTGTTAGATATAATAAAAATCACGAATTGTAGTTATTTTCGTATGCGATCAAAGTTCATACTTGTCATCCTTCTTCTGTTATCACTTGCGGCCTCGGCGCAGAAGCTGCCGACGGCAACGGTGTATGGAAAGGTGACTGACGAGCAGAACCATCCCATTGAAATGGCTAACGTGATTGTGACCGATTTGCTGGTGGGGCAGACCACCAACAGCCGTGGCGCATACGAACTACAATTGATCTCCGACACCACCTTGGTAATCAACTTTTCTTTCGTGGGCTTTGAACCACAACAGGTTAAAGTGCGTCTTAAAAGTGGTGAAAAACGCAAACTGGACGTCGTGCTGCATTCAACCGCGACCAACCTTCCAGATGTGGTCATTAGCGACCGTGCCATCGACGCCTCGAGCCTGACACGCCTCGATGCCAAACAGGCCACCCTGCTTCCTACCATGGGCGGAGGTATAGAGAACTTGATTAAGACATTGCCAGGTGTCATCTCCAACAACGAGCTCAGTTCGCAATATACGGTGCGTGGAGGTAATTTTGATGAGAATCTGATCTATGTCAACGGCATCGAGATATACCGTCCCTTCCTCGTGGGCTCCGGTCAACAGGAAGGCCTCTCCTTCGTCAACTCTCGTCTGGTCAACAACATCGAGTTCTCAGCAGGAGGATTCGCCGTGGAATATGGCGACAAGATGTCGTCGGTGCTCGACGTTACCTATAAAAAACCTCGTGAGACCGCTGGTTCGTTGACGATGAGTCTGCTGGGCGCCGAGGCTCATGTGGAAGGCGTGACAGGCAAAGACCGTTTCAGCTATCTCATCGGAGCACGCTACAAGAATACCGCCATTGCCCTAAGCATGATGGACACCAAAGGCTCCTATCGGCCGAATTTCACCGATGTGCAGGCGCTTTTCCATTATAAGTTAAATGACAAGTGGGACCTTTCCCTGTTGGGATACTACTCCAGAAACCAGTATTACCTGATGCCCCAGTCGTCGTCGGCAGAAACGGGTATGATCAACGCAGTGCTTCGCTTGGATGTCTTTTTCGAGGGGCAGGAGCTGGACAACTATACTACCGGACTCGGCGCCGCCACTTTCGAGTATAAGCCTGACAAGGACTTGAGCCTGAAATTCATCGCCTCAGCCTATTCCGCCTATGAGACGGAAACATACGACATCTTTGGTGAATACTGGCTGGGCCAGGTGGAAACCAACCTCGGTTCGGAACAGCAAGGCAACGTGATTTCCAACATGGGTACCGGTGCCTATCTCAACCATGCACGCAATTCGTTCTACGCGCAAGTGTACAACCTTGACCATAAAGGTACCAAAGTCAACGGACAGAATGTGTTCAAATGGGGCGTCCGTTACCAGCACCAAAACATCGATGACGTGGTCAATGAGTGGAATTTGGTTGACTCGGCAGGATATAACTTACCGCATCCATTGGACGATCCTGGTGTGATGCCGACGCAACTTTCTGACATTCAGTTAGATGTGTTTCATAGAGCGCATAATACTTTGGGAATCAACAATATAGATGGATATGTACAACAATCATTGTCGTTCCCAGTGCGCAATGAAGGTGAGATTGTGGTAACGGGAGGGCTTCGTGCCAATTATTGGGGCTATAATAATAAGGTATATGTGAGTCCTCGTGCCGGTATTGCATACAAGCCTGAGGTTAAGGACCGCGACTTGGTGTTCCGTCTTTCGGGTGGCATGTATAACCAAACCCCGTTTTATCGGGAAATCCGCAACCGCGACGGGTCGCTGTTCAAGGATGCCGAGGTGCAGAAGTCGTATCAGGTGATTTTAGGTAGCGACTTTAAGTTTCGTGCGTGGAACAGGCCTTTCATCCTTACTTCGGAGGCGTACTACAAATACTTGAAAAATGTCATTCCTTATGATATTGACAATGTCCGCATCCGTTATTATGCTGACCAGAAGGCGCATGGCTATGCTACGGGTTTGGATTTCAAGGTTAACGGTGAATTTGTGAAGGGTATCGACAGCTGGGCTAGTCTCTCGTTGATGCGCACTCGCGAGGTCATCGAGGGCGACACTGCCGGATGGCATTACCGTCCCTCGAATCAGTTGGCCAGTTTCTCGCTTTTCTTCCAGGATTATCTGCCCAATGCTCCGACATGGAGGGTGAATCTCACCTTGACCTTTGGTACGGGTATGCCCGTTAACGATCCGGCGACGGACTACTACACTCCCTTCAAGTTCTATCCTGCATACCGTCGTGTCGACATCGGCTTTGTGAAGGAGTTGATTAATGAGGGGAGCAGTTTCAGTCATGGTAATCCGCTCAATTATGTGAAAAACATGTTCGTGAGCGTAGAGGTGTTCAACCTGTTGAATATCTCCAATACGGTGTCATACACCTGGGTGAAGGATGTGTATAATACATCATGGGGGATCAATAGTTATTTGACCCCCCGATATGTCAACATTAAGTTGGTTACAGAGTTTTAATACAATCCCGGCATCTTGATCCATTCGCGGCCTTGGGCGCACATGTCCTCGACCTCAGCGACTTTCTTTGGGATTGGGCGACCCAAGACCCGGCAGCCGTCCTCGGTGATGAGCAGGTCGTCCTCGATACGGATGCCTCCGAAGTCCTTGTAGGTTTCCAGCTTTTCATAGTTGATGAATTCCTTGAACTTGCCTTCGGCCTTCCACATGTCGATCAGAGTGGGTATGAAGTAGATGCCTGGCTCGTCGGTGACCACGAAGCCCGGTTTGAGGGTCTTGCCGCAGCGCAATCCGCTGAAGCCCAGTTTGGTGGAACGGGGTGTGATGTCGTCGTAGCCCACGTAGGTCTCGCCGAGGCCTTCCATGTCGTGGACGTCCATGCCCAGCATGTGTCCCAAGCCATGGGGCATGAAGAGCCAGTGAGCTCCGTTCATCAAAGCTTCATCCACGTCGCCTTTCATCAGGCCGACTGCCTTCAAGCCTTCAATCAAGGTGCGGCAGGCAAGGGTGTGCATGGTCATATAGGGGATGAAGGGGCGGGTATGGGCTGCCACTTCCATGTTGGCTTTCAGGACGATTTCGTAGATTTCACGCTGGCGTTGGTTGAATTTGCCTCCCACGGGAGTGGTGCGGGTGAAGTCGGAGGCATAGTAGTTCTCGGTCTCGGCTCCGGCGTCGCACACCATCATGCGGCCTTCCTTCAATACATTGTGATGTCCGTGGTTATGCAGCGTCTGTCCGTCAACACTGAGTATGACCGGGAAGGAAACGGGACCTCCGCCGGAGAGCGACAGGCCTTCGACCACACCGGCGATATCTTGCTCAACCATACCTGGCTTACACATCTTCATGGCAGTGGTGTGCATGTAATATGCGGTGTTGGCGGCACGTTCCATCTCGGCGATCTCCAGTTCGCTCTTCACCTCGCGCATGGCGATGACGGCTTTGATGAGCTCCAAGCTGACGAATTCCGACACCTTGTTGACATTGCAGTTGAGCCAGTTGGCACATTGGATTTGCGTGTCGCCTCGATAGGTGGGCAACATGTGGATCTTACGTCCCTTGGCGATGGCTTGCTGCAAATACTCACCGAAACGGTTGAAGTCGCGGCAATCGGTGATGCCGATGCGATCGCCTTGTTCCTTCAGTGAAGGCAAGGGACCACACCAAATCACATCGTCGATGGTGACCTCCACACCGAAAAGGATCTCCTCTCCGCTTTCGAAGTCAATGACACCGACCAAGTCGGGGTGGTTCAAACCAAAATAATATGAGAAGTTGCTGTCCTGGCGATAAATATAAGTGTTGTCAGGATAGTTGAAAGGTGCTTCGTTGTTGGCAGGGAAGAAGGCAATGCCACTGTTGAGCATCTTTTTCAATGCGGCTCTGCGGCCAGCATAAACGTCTTTATTGAACATGGCTTTTGTGTTTTATATGATTGTTGGGACAAAGATAAGAAATTTTATTATTAAAGAGGTGATAAAATTTTTTTTAAAAAACTTAAAAATATTGATTTATATTAATTAGAAATGTATTATCTTTGCCATCGTTTTTAGTAAGAATATCATGAAAAAAAGAACCTCGACCCCACAGGATTTATCCTTTACTGAGACTGCCCACCTCTTCCAGGTGGCCCGTGAAACCGTTGCCAATTGGGTGAAGGAAGGCTATCTTGAAACAGATGGGCAAAATCGGATTACGCGTGACAGCATCCGTAGATTTGAACAGAAATACGCAGGAAAAATCAAACTCCATGCAAGGGCGAACAAATTGCATAAAGATGGGGTGGATGTCGAAGAGGTGAGTAAGATAATTCTTGATGAGCTCCACCATAAAGCCTTTGATGCCTCTATCGGTGACCGGTATGAACAAATGCTTTCTGAATCATTCAGGAATAAGGAAGGTGTCTTCTACACGCCTATGAACATTGTTGATGACATGATGCAAGGCGTGGAAGCTGATGATAGTACATTGTTTCTTGATCCCTGTTGCGGAACAGGAAACTTTCTGGTAAAAGCCGTCGAAAAAGGAGTGAGTCCGCAAAATCTCTACGGATTCGATACCGACCCTGTTGCGGTCATGATTGCCCGAAGACGTATCAAGGAGATGACTGGACAGGAAGCGTCGCATGTGGTCTGCTCCGATTTTCTGAAGGAGTGCCCTGAACTGAAGGTGTGTTTCGACATGGTTTATACCAATCCGCCCTGGGGGAAGAAGATTCCCAAGGCTGACCGCGACAAGCTGGCAAAAAGCTACCAGAGCGGCTCCAGCACCGATACCTGTTCGTTGTTCCTCTTTGCCGCATTGTCGGTGCTCAAGGCGGATGGTCTTATGGGACTGCTCATGCCTGAGTCTTTCTTCAATATCAAGATCTTTGAAAATGCGAGAAAAGCCGTGCTTCTACAGACAATCTTGAAGATCAAAGACTATGGCAAACCGTTCGGCAATATGTATTCTGCCTGCGCCATTTGGCTTAGGAACACTGCCTCCGAGGGCATGAATGAGGTGGACTGTTTCAACGGTGGTAATGCCTATAAGCGTATTCAAAAAAGCTTCAAGGCGATGCCGAAACACATCTTGAATTATTGGACCTCCGATAAAGAGATGGCGTACGTCGAGCAATTGTTGCAATCACCGTATCTTACCCTGAAAGGCCATGCCAGTTGGGGTTTGGGTATCGTTACGGGAAACAATGCCGCTCTTTGCAAAACCATAAAAAGGCGTAACTACGAAGCGGTTTACAAAGGATCGGATATCTTTCCGGATGGTTTGAGAAAGGCTTCGCTGTTTCTCAATCCGAAAGACTTCTCGCGTTACCAACAAATGGCTTCGTTAAGGATGCTTCATGCACCTGAGAAACTGATCTATCGGTTTATCTCAAACATCTTGGTGTTCTATTGCGATACCGAACAACGTTATATTCTCAATAGTGCCAATATGTTGGTGCTCGACAGCGACTTCCCACTGTCGTCGAAGGAGTTGGCTGACATTTTGAACAGTCCGCTAAGCAACTGGCTCTTCAAGCAACTGTTTCACACGCACAAGGTGCTTCGTAGCGATTTGGAGGCGTTGCCAATCATCACCGACTTATCGTTGCATCGCAGCTTCGATCTCCTCCACCTCAATCGGTAATCCGGCAAACAGGTTGACGGGTTCGCCTTCTGTAACGAGCAGGTCGTTTTCGATGCGGATGCCGATGCCTTCTTCCCGGATGTACATGCCTGGCTCGCAAGTGAGAATCATGCCCGGTTCGAAAGGCTTGAACTTGTCGACACTGTCGTGGACGTCAAGTCCGATGTGGTGTGAGACACCATGAATCAGGTACTTGCCATTGTCGCCCATGAGCTGTTTGGCGGCTTGGTTGATTTCGTTGATACAATGACCAGGACGGTAAAGCTGGGTGATTTCCTTCATCACGTCAAGTACCAGGTTGTAGCACTCCTTTTGCCGTGGGGTGAACTTGCCGTTGACGGGGATGGTTCTGCTAAGGTCTGATGAGTAGTTCAGGTATTCGCATCCAATGTCGAAAAGTAGTAGGTCGCCGTCGTGAAGCAGGCTTTGGTTTTTGGAGTAGTGCAGACAACAGGCGTTTTTGCCTCCGGCGATGATGGGCGCATAGGCGTGTCCAGTGGCGTTGTTTTGTTTGAAGATATATTCTATTTCGGCCTGCACTTCGTATTCGTACATGCCGGGTTTCACAGTCTGGAGGCAACGGCGGAAGGCCTTTGAGGTGATGTAGCAGGCCTGTTGCGTGATTTTGATTTCTTCGTCCGACTTCACCATGCGCATGGCGTTGAGGATAGGGGCGGTGCGGCCATAATGATGCATTGGATACATCCCCTTGATCTTCTTGAGAAAGCGTTGTTGGATGGTCTCCACATTGCATTCGTATTTCGGGTATTCGTAGCTGTTGAGGAAGATGGTGTCGCCGTAGCCTGAGTATGCGATGTCGTTGAGCACGCTGTAAAAGGTGTCGCTACCTTTGACGGTCTTGATGCCCGATAATTCGGTGGCGTGTTGTGCGTCGAGCATCTCTCCTTGCCATGTGGCCTTCACCTCGTCGTAAGGCTCGATGAAGAGCACTTCGCGGAGGCTCTCGTCAGGGTAGTCGGGAGCGATGATGAGGAAGGCGTTCTCCTCGTTGATGCCGGTAAGGTAGAAGAAGTCGGACTGTTGGCGGAAAGGAAAGAACTGGTCGCCGTTGCGGGGCATGGCCTCATTGGCGGTAAACACTGCGATCGATTTCGGAGGCAGCTGGGCGGCCAGACTGGCTCTGTTATTAATAAAGAGGTTGGAAGGTATCATAGCGTTTGAATTAAAATCATGACAAAGGTAATGAAAAAAGGCGGAAGATTGCTCTCCCGCCTTTTTGCTTCTTACTTCTTTCTTCTTATAAGAACTTGTAACCCACGGTGACCATGAACAAGCTTTGCTTGGTATTGTCGACGTTGGAGAAGTCGAAGTAGTTGTTCCAGCTGGCGTCGTTCAGTCTCCCAAACACTTTGCTCAGGCCGAAGTTGTAGTTGATATCGAGGGTGATCTTACCCAGGATGTCAGCGCCGAGGCCGGCTTGCATACCCCAAGCGATGGTCTTGGTGTCGAACACTTCTTTGTTTTCGTCAAGAGTGACTTCCTCACCTGTCTCGTCGTTGGTGATTTTGAAGGTCTTGTCAAACAAGGTAGTGCTGGCCAGGGTGAAGTTGGCGGTCGGGCCAACTTGGGCGCGAAGGGTGGCAACACCGAGGTCGAGGAACTTGATGCCGACCAAAACGGGTACTTGAATGTTAGCCTCGTTCAAGGTAAAGGTCACGGTTTCTTCAGGAATCCATGTTTGGCTGGTGTTGGCCATGTCCAATGAGAAGATGTTTTGTGTCTTGAAATACATCACTTCAGGTTGGACGTACAGCATGCCTAGTTCCACACGGCCAAAGAGGCCGAAAGTGAGGTGGTTCTGAAAACCAGCCTTGATGTCGGCTTGTTTGTAAGAAAGTTTGGGTGTTTGATAACCAACTTTGATACCCAGATCAAGGTCTTGGGCAAACACAGAACTACCAAAGACCAGCAGTACTGCGATGAGTAAGAAAGACTTTTTCATTTTGATCGTTTTTTGATGAATTAAGGATTAATGTCCTTGATAAGCGTAATGATCACACGACGATCGTATTTCGTCGGGTCGAGCTCATGCACACCGCCCACGGGTTCAATCTCAATTCTCGATTCCGGGACATCCAGGTTGAGCAATAATCCCTTGATCATACGGCAACGATTTTCAGCCAACTTCTGGTTGTATGGCGGAGTGGCAGTGGCATCATCGCACGAACCTCTCAGATGGATTGTCAGTTTGTGCTCATTGGCGACAGTGGCAATCTCTTTCAGGTTGTACCAGTCTTCTTTATCCTTAAGCTGATAGGAGTCGAGGTTGAAGAAGATGGAGAACGGGATGCTGACGAACTTGTTCTCGCTTTCGACGAATTGGATGATTGTATCGTAGACGTGGACGGGGTTGCCTTGGACGCTATCCAGCGTATTGGCCAGGTCCTTGATGTCGTTTTCGAGGTAATGGATTCTTTCCAGCAGTGAGTCGGACATGCCGTAGCCACCGATTTCATAGATACGTTGACCACTTTCTTCCGTACCGCTGGGGTTCCAAGTGATACCCATGGCAATGGTATAGTTGAGATCGGCGATTCTGGGCCGAATCTCAGTGGTTTCGCTGCCAGGAATATCGCTGTTTCCACCATATTCATAACGCCAGGTATCGATTTTCCATTGTTGACCAGAGATCATAGTGGTAAAGGAAAGCTCGAAGTTGCGGTTCATCCTGAAGTTGTGCATGACGCCGCCGTTGAACGAAAGCTCGAAGTTGCGGGCTTCACCCTTAACGAGCGACTGGGTGACGAAGAAGTGCTCAGATACGCAAGCTCCTCCCATTCCAATCACAACGACAGGGGTGTAAAATCTCTTGTCGTAATAACCGAGAAACAGGTCGACAGGGCTCAACAAGACGTCGGCATGCAAGTTGTGATACATGAACGAGGTCTCGTAATATTCATGGACATAACCGTCTTGGATGACGGGGATGGGACGGGTCCTATCGACATAAAGGAAGTGGAGGCTAGTGAGGTTGTCGTGCCTACCGTTGATATAACTCTTTCCAGGGTTGACATCGTATGACAGGCGAAGGGCAAGGTTATGGGTAATCCATTTTCCGACAGAAACCCCACCACCGAACGAAGGTCCGTTCAAGGTGGTGAAGTTTCCGGCAGGAATACGGTCTGATCCTTGCCACCAGTTGATACTTCCGTTGACTGTCACAAACCAGTTTTGGCGTAGTGTGGAAGCAAGGTAGCGAGTGCTGTCGCTGTCCCTGCCCGTGCTAGCCATACCAGTGATTGTGGCAAGCAGAATAACGGTTGCAAGAATGATCCTTTTCATTTTTAATTCAATTTTTGTTTTGGTTCAAATGTATCTCTGTTTACTTTGAGAATTGGATGAAGACACGACGGTCGTACTCGGCGGGTTTCAGGTCGCTGACACCACCGACGGCGTCGATAATGATGTTTTCAGCGGGAACGCCAATCTTCACGAGTTCATCCTTGATCTTGTTGCAGCGGTTCTGAGCCAGGGTCTTGTTGAAAGCGGCTGAAGCGGTGGCTGCGTCGCAGGTGCCTCTCAGGTTGACCTTCAGGTTGTGGTCGATGGCAGCCTGGGCAATCTCTTCAAGGTTGATGCGGTCTCTACCGTCTCTGAGTTCGTATGAACCCTTGTTGAAGAAGATGGAGAGAGGATAGGTGATGACTTGAGCTTCGCCGTTGACGATCTTCACGATGGTGTCGTGAGTGATGATGCCATTGCCGCTGTTGGCCAACTGGTCTTCCAGAGTTCTGATGCGACCATTGAGTTCGTTGATGGTGTTCTCCTGCTCGGTGCAGTCAACTGCAGCGACTTGACCATCGGCGAGGTTGGCCACCTCGAAGGTACGGCCACCAAGATACCAAGTCAAACCAGCCATAGCTTCCAGGTCGGTGTGGACTCTGTAACGATAAGGATTCTGGAACTCATCGAAGCTCCATCTGGTGATGGTGGCTTGCAGGTCGATGTGGAAGTCGAGGCTTCTGCTCAGTCTGAAGCTGTTGATGATACCGCCATCGAGACCAAGTTCAAGAGCTGAACTGTTGGTGATGAAAACCTTACCACCTTCAACGTCATAGCCCATGACACCCATACCACCATAAAGGTAGAGTCTGAAGAAACGGTCCATGTTCAAGCCAGCAAGGAGATCCATGGGGCTGAACAACATGTCAAAGTGAGCGTTTTTGTAGCTGAAGTAGCCAACAGTGGCTTCGTTGTGGTTCTTGGACGGATGGTAGTCGTAGGCGACTCTGAAGCCTAACATAGGAGTAACCATCTTACCGATCTTGGCTGAACCGCCGATGAATGGTCCACGAAGCGGACCGAAGTCTCTCGGAACGAAGTCGTTGCTCTGGAAGAAGCTTCCAGTGACAGCGGCATCGATAAACCAGTTTTGTGTGGGCTTGCTGAGCAAATAACGGGTGTCGCCACCTTTTTTACCACCTGCAAAGGCCGTCACAGCTGTCATCATGATAACGCAAAGAGTAACAATTGCTTTTTTCATTGTTTGATGTTTTTAAGTGTTTATTTAATAATAAATAATAATTAGTGTTCTCGAAAATCGCTGCAAAATTACAATTTTTATTGTTCCCTCCGACAACAAAGGCGGGAAAACTTAAAAAAAATGTCAACAAAAGGCATTCTTAACGGTCGGAAAGACGGTCCAGGGTGTTTTTCACCAGCTTGTTGATGTATGGGTGGTAATCGGTGCAGAACTTTTCGCTTACCCGGTTGGCGATGACCGCACAGATGGTCATGCAGCGGTGCCCCATCATCTTGCCAAGGCCGTAAAGAGCCGATGACTCCATCTCGAAATTGCACACCTTCCATCCTTGATACTCAAAGGCTTCAATCTTATGGTTGTTTTCGGGATAGGCGAGTTTCATCCTGAGCGTTCTCCCCTGGGGGCCATAAAAACCTGGCGCCGTGGCAGTCATTCCCATGTAATAACCTTGACCAAGTTGTTCGAACAGTTCTTTGGAACCTTCCACCACATAAGGCATGGGAAGGTCTTTCGGGTAATCCATCTGTTCGATGAAGGCGTCACGCATGGCGATCTCGTTGACTTCCTTGTTCTTTTCGTAAAAATATAACAATCCGTCCAAGCCGATGGCGTAACGGGTGGCCACATAGCTGTCCTCCACTGGGATGTCGGCCTGCAAAGCTCCCGAAGTGCCTAGCCGGATCAGGTTCAAAGTGCGGTGCTCTGCCTTCGGCATGCGGGTCTTCAAATCGATGTTGGCCAGTGTGTCCAACTCGTTCATCACGATATCGAGGTTGTCGGTCCCCATGCCCGTTGACAATACGGTGATTCTTTTTCCGTTATAGTAACCGGTGCGGCTCCAGAGTTCGCGGTTCTGACGCTTGACTTCGATCTTCTCAAAGAAAGTGGAAATCATGTCCGCGCGACCAGGATCACCCACCAGAATGACATCGTCAGCCAGTTCTTCAGGATGAAGAGCGAGATGATAAACCGTTCCTTCGTTGTTCAAAACAAGTTGTGATGCGGGAATTGGTTGATTCATAATGAATTGCTTTTTAATAAAAAGGATTTTTTGATAGAAACTGCAAAGATACAACTTTTTTATCTAAACAAATCAATAATTTTGCACGAGTAAACAGATTGCACATGAAACACCTGAAAACTATAGCCTTTTTTTCTTTTCTTGCGTTCGCCATCCTGCCGTGTTGTGGCCCCAAAACGCCTGAGTATAAAGTGAAACTGAACAATGCCAACGGGGTCGCCCCAGAGCTTGTGTTCCACCGTTATGAGGATGTGTTGTTTAACTTGGATACTGCCCGTTTCCAGGAAGCGCTTATGGAGGTTCAGGACCAGTACCAACCGTTTCTCGGTGGTGACTTGACCGATCCGCTGGCAGTGAAATACCTGCGCGACTTTGCTGTCGACACCTTCAGCGTGGCTTTATACAATAAGGTAAAAAAGGCTTATCCCGACCTGAGCGAAGTGGAGGAGATGCTACGAGAGGTGTATCGGCACTTCAACTATTATTATCCCAATATTTCACTTCCTACCCAAGTTTACACCTGTGTCTCAGGTATCGATCCCAACGTGCCGCCTGTAATATTTTTTGATGATGCCTTGGTGATCTCTCTCGACTGGTATCTGGAGGGCGACGACATTTATGAGCGTATTGGGATGCCGCAATACCGCGCTGAGCGTGTCGCCAAAGCAGGGCTGGCCAAAGATGTTGGCCAACAAATATACTTGGATTATGTTCAGCGGCCTCTCAAACGAAATAACCTGCTCGAGGAAATGGTGGAGGCGGGAAGGATGTGCTTCTTTGTGGAAGCCATGTACCCGGAACTTACCGACGAGGTGCTGTTGGGTTATACGTCTTCGCAACTGCAGTGGGCTGAGGATTATGAGGGCGACCTTTGGGCTGACATGGTGGGAAACCAATGCCTCTATGCTTCCGACTTGGAAGTGTATCGAACCTTCCTGGCTGACGGACCCTTCACCAATGAATATAGCCATGAGGCTCCGCCTCGCCTAGGCGAGTTCGTGGGACTTCACATCATCCGTTCCTTCGTAACCGCCAACCCTGACGCTGCCTTGCCCGAGTTGATGGGGGCACGCGACCTACAGGCCATTTTCCAAGACTCGCATTACAAGCCAAAGAAGTGACTATAGCGAGGTGCGGATGGCTTCATGAAGCAGTTCGTATGCTCTCAGGGTGGCTCGTTTGATGACATTGCTGCGCCCGCCCCTGAAATGGCAAAGTTCGGAGATGGTCCCGTGCTTGCCGGCCACTCCAATCCATACCGTGCCCACGGGAGTCTCCTCAGTACCACCGCCGGGACCCGCCACGCCTGTGGTGGCCACACCGAAGTCGGCCTCGTACAAATTGCGTGTGCCAATGGCCATTGACTCAACGACCCTGCGGCTAACTACACCGTCAGCCTCGATAAAGTCCTTAGGGACACCGAGCACCTTGGTCTTGGTTGGGGTGGCGTAGGTGACAGCGCCGCCTCTGAAGACCTCAGAACTTCCGGGAATAAGGGTGATCAAATGCGCGATGTTGCCGCCTGTGCAACTCTCAGCGGAGGCGAAAGTCATGCCTTTGCTCTTCAATAAGTCGAACACTTTGCGTTCGATGCTTTCGGTGGTTTCTTTCATGATTAAAGATTTTGACGCAAAAATAGTTGTTTTTTAGAAATATTTAAAAAAAATCAACGTGATTTTTTTAGTATATATCAAAATTATATATCTTTGTTGTGTCAAAAAATAAATTAAAGTCATGTTAGTAAAAACATTCGGATGTGCTATTATTGGCATAAATGCATTAATAGTTACTATAGAAGTTAATTCCGAAAAAGGAATTCAGTTTTGTTTGGTCGGTCTGCCCGACAATGCCGTGAAGGAGAGCTATCAGCGGATCAACGCCTCATTCTCGAACTTGGGTTACAAGTTCCCTAGGAAACGTATTACTATTAATATGGCTCCTGCCGATATCCGCAAAGAAGGGGCCGCTTATGATTTGCCATTGGCCGTTGCCATCATGGCGGTGTCGGAACAAGTGGACGTGTCGCAACTCGACCGCTATGTCATCATGGGCGAACTTTCACTCGACGGGAAATTGAACCCCATCCGCGGTGCGCTTCCCATGGCCATCCAAGCCAAGCAGGATGGATATAAAGGGATCATCATTCCTCAAGCGAATGCCAAAGAAGCCGCTGTGGTGGATGGTCTCGATGTGATTGGTGCCGATAATCTAAAGGAAGTGATCGATTTCCTTAATGGCAAGTTGTCACTCGAACCTGAGCGGATTGACATGGAAAGTCTGGTGTGCGACAATCATTATTCCGCCGATTTTCAAGACGTGAAAGGGCAAGAGAGTATAAAGCGCGCTTTGGAGATTGCTGCCGCTGGATCCCACAATGTCCTACTCATTGGAAGCCCCGGCTCGGGTAAGACGATGCTTGCCAAACGATTGCCCAGCATCCTGCCGCCCATGACCTTGGCAGAGGCGCTCGAGACTACCAAGATCCACTCGGTTGCCGGACTCATGGGGCGTAACCAGACCCTTCTCACCACCCGGCCATTCCGCAGCCCGCATCACTCCATCTCCGATGCAGGCCTTTGTGGCGGCGGCTCTTATCCGCAGCCAGGAGAGATAAGCCTTGCCAACAATGGAGTGCTTTTTCTTGATGAAGTCCCTGAAATTCAACGACATACATTGGAGATTTTACGTCAACCGATGGAGGATCGCGAAATAACTATCTCACGAGCTAAAGTCTCGGTGCGTTATCCCGCCAACTTCATGCTGGTGGCGGCCATGAACCCCTGTCCCTGCGGCTATTACAACCATCCCGACCGAGAGTGTGTGTGCAAGCCAGGCGAGGTCCAGAAATACCTTAATAAGATATCAGGTCCTTTGATGGACAGAATTGACCTGCACGTGGAGGTTCTTCCCGTACCCTACGAGGAGCTGTCTGACTCTCGTCGCGGCGAGCCGAGCGCCGAGATTCGTGAAAGGGTGATCCAAGCCAGAAAAATCCAAGAGATGCGTTTCCGTGACTATCCCGACATCCATGCCAATGCCCAAATGACCACCAAACTCCTGCAACAGTATTGCGTGCTCGACCAGCGCAGCCAGGATGCCTTGCGCAACGCCATGCGGCGTCTGGGTCTTTCGGCTAGGGCGTACGACCGTATTTTAAAGGTGGCGAGGACCATTGCCGACCTCGATGGAAGTGAGAACATCTGTCACGACCACCTCTCGGAAGCAATTAATTATAGGAGTCTCGACAGGGACAACTGGGGGAGTTAAAGGGTTGTGACGGTGTTGTTATCCGCCAAAAGGATGACGGTGGAACTCATTTCAAAAAGACAAAGAAGACTGCCAAAACCAAACAGCCAAAAGCAACAATGTGGTTCCAGTGGATGGGTTGCCCCTTGAAAATAAAGGTGGCGATAATGGTGAACACGGTGAGCGAAACCACTTCTTGGATGACTTTCAGCTGCATCAAGTTGAAGGGACCGCCACGTTCGATGAAGCCGATGCGGTTGGCTGGAATCATGAAGCTGTATTCAAACAAAGCAACACCCCATGATGCTAAAATAATGAGTATGAGCGGCCAACTGGTGGTGATCTTCATCTCCTCCAACTTCAGGTTTCCATACCAGGCGAATGTCATGAAGATATTGGAAACCACCAACATTGCAATTGTTAAAAAAGCTCTCATATTTCTGTTTATTAAGGTTTCCGACATGATTCGGAAGGCAAAAATAGTGAAAAGGGGCTTATCCTCCAAACTTTTTCGTACCTTTGCACCCCGAATCATAGGCCAAAGATTCTTCGTTTTATTGAATTGAAAAAATAGTAACAATAATGACTCAAAGTATTTCAAAATTAAGAAACATCGGTATTGCTGCGCATATCGATGCGGGTAAGACTACGGTTTCAGAACGTATTTTGTTTTTTACAGGTGTTAACCGTAAAGTGGGCGAGACCCATGACGGTCAAGCCACCATGGACTTCATGAAACAAGAGCAGGAGCGTGGTATCACCATCGCTTCGGCAGCCATCACGGCGCATTGGAACGGCTATCAGATCAATCTCATCGATACTCCTGGTCACGTCGACTTCACCGTTGAGGTGGAGCGCTCGCTGCGTGTCATCGACGGTATGGTGGCGGTGTTCTGCGCTGTGGGTGGCGTGGAGCCGCAGAGCGAGACAGTGTGGAACCAAGCCGATAAATACCGCGTGCCACGTATTGCCTTTGTCAATAAGATGGACCGCACGGGCGCCGACTTCAACGAGGTGGTTGGTCAGATGCATAAATATTTGGGCGCCAACGCTGTGCCACTGCATCTGCCCATTGGAGCCGAGACCACGTTTGAGGGAATGGTGGATCTGGTTCAGATGAACTCGGTGCGTTTTGTCGAAAAGGAACGTATCGTGGGTCCCATCCCGGAGAATATGATGGAACAAGCCCAGGAAGCCCGCCGTAACCTTATTGAGAAGGTAGCGGACCTCGACGATGAAATTGCCGAGCTTTACCTTGAAGATGCTGAAATCCCCACCGACAAACTGATGGCAGCCATCCGTAAAGCCACCATCAAGCTGATGATGGTGCCGGTTCTTTGCGGTGCCGCCTATAAGAATAAAGGCATCCAACTCCTTCTTGACGCCATCGTGGACTATCTGCCTTCACCCAATGACCTCGGCGCCGTTATCGCCCATGACCCCACCAACGAGGAAAAGACCTATCGTCGCAACCCCTCTGAGAACGAGCCCTTCTCTGCCTTGGCCTTCAAGCTCATCAACGACCCGTATGTGGGCCAACAGACCTTCATACGTATCTTTAGCGGCAAGCTGACCAACGGCATGAGCGTGTACAACACCAACAAGCTGAAGAACGAGCGCGTGGGCCGTATATTCCGCATCAAGGCTAAAGAACGTGAGGAAATCAACGAGGCCAATGCAGGAGAAATTGTGGCCCTTGTGGGTATGAAATATACCAAGACGGGCGACACGCTTTGTGATGAAAGCCAACCCATCTTGTTGGAATCCATCAATATACCTCCAGCGGTTATCGAGATGAAAGTGAATCTCGAGGATAAGAAAAACCGGAGCAAGCTGAGTGAGGCCTTGGCCAAACTCTGCAACGAAGACCCGTCGTTCCACGCCCACTTCGACGAGGAGACGGAGGAGACCATCATCGCAGGTATGGGTGAACTCCATCTGGAGATCCTCGTCGACCGTCTGAAAGAGGAGTTCAAGGTGCCCGTCACCGTTGGCGCTCCTTCGGTGTCGTTCCGCGAGACCATCACTGCTCCGTTCGAGTGCAACTATCGTTTCGTGAAACAGACCGGCGGCAAGGGCCAGTTCGCCCACACCGTCATCCGCTTTGAGCCCAACCCGGGCGGCGGCTTCGAGTTCGTCGACATCACCAAGGGTGGCGTGATTCCGAAGGAATACATCCCCTCGGTGCAGAAGGGTCTGGCTGCAGCCATGAACAAAGGTCCTTTCGCAGGCTATCCTGTCGTCGACGTGAAATGCGTCCTCGTCGATGGTAGCTCGCATCCCGTCGATTCGAGCGACATGGCCTTCCAACTCTGCGCCCAGATGTGTTTCAAGCAGGCTTTCATGAAAGCCAGTCCTGTGCTGCTTGAGCCTGTGATGAAGGTGGAGATCAACACTCCTGACGATTACATTGGCAATGTCACTGGTGATGTCAACAAGCGCCGTGGCCGCATCGAGGCCATGCGTCGCTTCCGTAAGGGCTCGCAGAAATTGGATGCCTTCGTCCCGCTGATGGAGATGTTCGGCTATGCCACCGCCTTGCGCAACCTCACCTCAGGTCGCGCCAACTACTCGATGGAGTTCTATCAATATATGCCTACTCCGAAGGACAAACAAGAGGAAATCGTCAAAGAAAGAAACCAAAAAGAATAACCATGATACGTTCCATGACGGGCTACGGCATCGCCGAGAGCCTCTATATCACCAAGAAGATCACTGTTGAGATCAGGACTCTCAACAGCAAACAGCTCGACCTGGCTCTGAAACTGCCCAACGAATTGCGTTTTGCTGAGTTGGACTTCCGCAACAAGATTGGCGCACGCCTGTTTCGAGGCAAGATTGATGCTGTGATTACCATCACAGACACTTCCGCCGATGCTGTCAACCGCATCGATGCCGATGTGGTGGCTTCCTATCTTCGTCAGATCAACGGCATCTCCGAGGAGTTAGGTATCGCTCCCTCAGCCGACATGGCCGCGCTTCTTTTCAGGATGCCGGGTATCTTTAACGCTCCAGAGCAGAAATTTGATGAAGAGTTCGTGGCAAAAATCGGAGAGACGCTCGACACAGCCCTTGATACCGTTGACCGTTTCCGCATCCAGGAAGGGCAAACATTGAAACGCGACCTGCTGCATCGTGTGGAGCTTATCCTCGGACTGCTTGACCAGGTGGAGCCTTTCGAGAAGGCCCGTCACGACACCATCAAGCAACGTCTGATCAAGAACTTATCGGAATTGACCACCGAGGGACAATATGACGAGAACCGCTTCGAGGCGGAACTCATCTATTATCTGGAAAAACTCGACATCACTGAGGAGAAAGTCCGTCTTCGCCAACACTGCAACTACTTCAACGAGAGTTGTGATGAAGACCAAGCAGGCAAGAAGTTAGGCTTCATCAGCCAGGAGATGGGTCGAGAGATCAACACCCTCGGCTCCAAAGCCAATGAAGTCAACATCCAAAAGATCGTCGTGAAGATGAAGGACGAGTTGGAGAAGATCAAGGAGCAGGTTTGCAATATTCTTTGAGGTTTTAAAGGGTCGTTATAACGTTATCTCGAAATAACGATATACCGAGATAACGTTATAACGAAAAACTATTTAACACTTCTTGTCCCATCGCATTCTGGAAAAGCAGAGCAACTCCAAAACTCATTTCCAGCATTCATGCCTCTCTTTGCCACTCGCTTTATCATTGGCTTGCCACATTTTGGGCAAGTAGGAGCGCCGTCTTGTGCATTTTGTTTTGCTCGTTGGGCTAGTCTTTCTGCCGTCAATGCTTCGGTGAACCCGCCTTCTTCGCTAAATGTTGTAACTTGGCTTGTTATTTGTTTGCTCAGCATCATAATTAAGCGGTTACAAAGAATCACCAAGCAATTGGCCCATGACATTGAATCCATAGGGTTGAACCATCGGTCAAATTTGTGTTTTTGTTTTAGTATATGAATGCTACTTTGATGTTGAACGTCATCTTTGTAGAAAGGAGGGTCAAAATGGATGGCGCATATGTTTCTATAGTCTAATGATTTGGTGGACCACGGCACATTATTATGTCGCATCAACCAGTTTAAGTAATCGTTTTCTAGTTCTGCCAAACTAGCTCGAGCCACATCAGTGAGCTTCATCTCGGTTTCCTTTGAAGTAGAACGCCGTGAACACCCTTCGGCGATGTTGGCGGGAACCGAACGAGCCGCTTGAGTCATTTGATCGTATTGCCGTCCACAAGGATCATTGGTGCGATTAAGGAAATGAGAACAGAAGTCCTGTGTGGCTAATTGTATCACATTGGCTATCACCCAAGTGTCAAGCCAAAAATAACCAAAGTTTGAAATTTTCATCGTTTTTAAAAATAGATTTCAAACAAAAATAGTAATTATATTGATACAAAGATAGACTTTCGTTTTTTTTCTGTCTGTAAAGTAAGAATAATTCTCTGAATAATTGTTTATCTTTGCTGTTGTACTATAAGGATATATGCTATGAAAAGGAAACTGTTTCTATTAGTTTTTCTATTCTTAATCACCCCGGTGTTTGCACAAATTGAGAATGAGATAAACGAATCCAAGGTCGAACAAGTTAAAAAGGGAAGGGACTACCTTCTTGAAAAATTCCTTGACCGTGATTATGATAAGGTTAAAGAGATAAAAGACTACCTCCTGACCTTTGAAACAGAGGATTTTATGGCTTTTATTCCTGCGGAATTATGGTTTGTTATGTTATGGACCCAGGAATACGATGCGTTGCTATCAAACCTTCGGGATATTGATTCAGATTATATCACTGAATTAAACAAAAAGGTAATGCCGTACAAAGGCCAATTGATAAATCAATTATATCGACGAAGTGTTGAAGACGAGCACATTCTTCGTTTCAATTTGGAAGAAGCGCACCTGTCGCAGGAGGATTGCGATTTGTTGAGCCTCTTTCTTGATTATGCCTTAAAGCCCAATAATGAGGAAAACCAGCAACAATGTAATGCAACGGCCGATAAGTTCTTAGCAAATTATCCGAATAGTGACTATGAATGGTTTGTGAGGCATGAAATTCGGGTTGTATACGGTAAAGTGGATTTTGGTATGGGAATAGGCCTTGATCTCTGTACCGGATTATCTACTGGTAAGTTTCCCAAGCCGGTAGGTGGTTTTGGATTCCATTTAGATTTTCTTTATAAGAAATTCGATTTGATGGCAGGTGCTGAAATCCTTTACGGTAAAACAAATGCAGACGTGCCATATGCAATCAATGGCGTTCCTCAAATCTATCCCAAAGGAAGCGAAAGTGATTTGTTTGTTTATTATGCCGATTTATCATATCCAATTGTTGAAAATAAAAAGATACGTTTGGCTCCTTTTGTGGGAATTGGCGGATTGGGTTCATCTATTCCAGATGATAAAGTCGAGGGTAGCACTTTAAAAAGACAGCATGAGTATTTGGCCTATGATGCTGGTTTGTGCTTTGACGTGAAAGGACGTTTATTGAGAGATGAAGGAGCTTTGCGAATAAAATATCGTTTTGGCCTTGCTTTCCCGGATGGTTCGGTTTCTACTGTGAATTTGATTTCTGTGGGGTGGTGGTATGATTGCCGGTGGCCTAAACGTATTTATTAATCAACCCTCCTGGATCCATTTTTTGATCTCTCTGATCCGCTGTTCGTATTTCTCCATCTGGCCCTCGATAAAATCGTCGCTGTATTTGCGGTCACAGAAGCCGTTGCCACGGGCGATGTAATCGTCATCTTCGAGGGAACTAAATACCTCTTCGTAATTATCCAGATAGCTTTGGTTTTCAGCTAATAGCCGTTTCAAGTCCTCTAGATTGGCCTCGATGATTTCTCCAGTTGAGAAAGTATAGTGTTTTTTCATATCAGTCGTTAATAACGCCCAAATATACACAAGTTTTCCTAACTCTGCCTTCACTAAAACGATTATCATGGCAAAAGATAAGATCAACAAGACCAACGCCTGTCGGCTTCTCGATTAGAAGAAGATTGCTTACGAGTTGATTCCCTATGAGGTGGATGAAAACGACCTCGGAGCGCAGCATATCGCTGACCAATTGGGTGAAGATATTGACCAAGTATTCAAGACTCTGGTGTTGAAAGGCGATAAGATAGGGTATTTTGTATGTGTCATCCCTGGTAACGAGGAGGTCGATTTGAAGAAAACCGCGAAAGCCACGAGCAACAAGAGCTGTGACCTGATCCCGATGAAAGAATTACTGCCTTTAACGGGCTATATCCGTGGTGGATGTTCGCCAATTGGAATGAAGAAGCCGTTCCCAACTTTCATCCATGAGACCTGCGAACTATTCGACTTTATCTTTGTTAGTGCTGGTGTGAGGGGATTGCAATTTAAAATCAATCCCCACGACCTGATTCAGACCGTGGGGATGACTGTGGCTGATTTGTGCTAAACTTTAGCCGTTAATCCACGCCTCAACCTCTTCAAGTTGCAAGGCGGGCACGTCCATCTTATTCTTCTTGCGCAAGCCATTGAGCTTCTCACGCAGAGCAGTGGCTTTTTCTTCCTTTAGCTTCTCCACGCTGGTGTAACCATTGGCGCAGAGCACCTTGGCCCAGACTTCGGGAACGCCGATGGCCATGAAGTCCTCAGGGGTAGCCACTTTCTGGACTTTTTCGGGACGCATCATCGGGAACAGCAGCACCTCTTGGATGGTGGTCTGACCCGTGAGCAGCATCACGAAACGGTCGATGCCGATGCCCATGCCGGAGGTCGGGGGCATACCGTATTCTAGTGCGCGTAGGAAGTCCTGGTCGATGAACATGGCCTCGTCGTCGCCGCGACCTGCCAATTTCATCTGTTCCTCGAAACGGGCACGTTGGTCAATGGGGTCGTTCAGCTCGGTGTAGGCGTTGGCCAACTCCTTGCCGTTGACCATCAGCTCGAAGCGCTCGGTCAGCTCGGGGTTGTTGCGGTGACGCTTGCAGAGCGGCGACATCTCCACGGGATAGTCGGTGATGAAGGTCGATGCCGAGTTGCTTGCACACGTCGCGCAGTTGGGCTTCATCCATACCTGTGATGTCGATGCCCGTCTTCTCCTTGATGGAGTCAATCATGGTGATGCGCTTGAAGGGGCGCTTGAAGCTGATTTCGTTGTCGCCCACTTTCACGGTCTCCTTGCCCAAGACATCCATCACGCAGCGGTGGATCATCTCTTCGGTGTAGTCCATCATCCAGAGGTAGTCCTTGTAGGCCACATAGATTTCAAGACACGTGAACTCGGGGTTGTGGGTGCGGTCCATGCCCTCGTTGCGGAAGTTGCGCGAGAACTCGTAAACGCCCTCGAAGCCGCCCACGATGAGGCGCTTCAAGTATAGCTCGTCGGCGATGCGGAGGTACATGGGGATGTCCAAGGCGTTATGGTGCGTGATGAAAGGACGTGCCGTGGCGCCGCCAGGGATGGCCTGCAGCACAGGCGTCTCCACTTCGAGGTAACCGCTCTCATTGAAGAAACGGCGGATGCTGTCGATGATGCGGGTACGGGTGATGAAGATGTCCTTCACCTTGTCGTTGACCACGAGGTCGACGTAACGCATACGGTAGCGCAGTTCGGGGTCGTTGAATTCGTCGTACTTCACGCCGTCCTTCTCCTTGACGATGGGCAGCGGCCTCAGCGACTTGCTCAGCACCGTCAGTTCCTTGACGTGCACCGAGATTTCGCCCATCTGCGTGCGGAAGGCGAAGCCTTTCACGCCGATGAAGTCGCCGATGTCCAACAAGCGTTTGAACACGGTGTTGTACATCGTTTTGTCCTCTCCAGGGCAGATCTCGTCGCGCTTGATATACAGTTGGATGCGGCCTTTCGAGTCCTGCAGTTCGCAGAACGAGGCGGCGCCCATGATGCGGCGGCTCATGATACGGCCTGCGAGGGTGACTTCCTTAAACTGGTCGGGGTTGTTGTCGTCAAATTGGTTGAGGATGTCCGTGGTGAACACGTTCACGGGGAACGCGGCCTGCGGATACGGATTGATGCCGAGTTTATAGAGTTCGGCCAACGAATTTCTTCTGATTTGTTCCTGTTCGCTTAACATAAGGCGTTGAAATTTGGTGCAAAGGTACAAAAACGATTGATACCCATGGAAACAAATCTGACAAAAACGAATTTCTGTGGTTTTGCAGGGGTAGAATTACCAATTTTCCAAACTTTTGTATTTTTGCAATCGTATGATTAAAGAGAAGAGGACTTTTATGAAAACAAACAAAAATAGGGGTAATAATGCCTTATTAATAATGCTTGTAACAAGTCCTATCTGGATTATTCCGTTAGCGTT
>CADCIH010000014.1 GCA_902801465.1 uncultured Bacteroidia bacterium
GGGTCAGGTCTACGTCCTGAGCAAAGAAGAAGGTGGCCGTCACACCCCGTTCCGTAACAAGTATCGTCCTCAGTTCTACTTCAGAACCAC
The DNA here is from genome assembly GCA_902801465.1 of uncultured Bacteroidia bacterium. Lineage (GTDB taxonomy): Bacteria > Bacteroidota > Bacteroidia > Bacteroidales > F082 > Limimorpha. Next base: position 91 of record CADCIH010000014.1, read on the forward strand.
CGACGTTACCGGTGAGATCACCCTTCCTGATGGAATGGAGATGGTCATGCCTGGCGACCACGTCACCATCGACGTTAAGTTGATTGCCGACATCGCCATGGACAAGGGTCTTCGCTTCGCTATCCGTGAAGGCGGTCGTACCGTCGGTTCCGGCCAGGTCATCGAGATCATCGACGATTAATCAGCCGAATCGTTCAATCAAAAAAAGGGAGGCTGAAAAAAGCCTCCCTTATCTACGGGCGTAGCTCAGTTGGTAGAGCATCGGTCTCCAAAACCGAGTGTCGAGAGTTCGAGCCTTTCCGCCCGTGCTTTGTTAAAAAGATTCATGAAAGATGAAAATTGTAGATTACGTTAAGGAAAGCTATACCGAGTTGAAAGAGAAGGTTTCTTGGCCGACTTGGAAAGAGTTACGCTCTAGCGTTATTGTCGTGTCCATTGCTTCCCTAATCATCGCCTTGGCGGTGTTCTTGATGGACATCTCTTTTAAAAACCTTTTGGAACTGTTCTATCAACACGTACATTTCTAATCGAGTTTTATTGAATCTAGTAGCATTTTAGGGTTAACAAGACCAATATTACCTGGGAGATGAGCGAGACACAAGAAAAGAGATGGTATGTGATCAAGGCGATCAGTGGTAAGGAAAAGAAGGTAAAAGAATACCTTGAATCCGAAATCAAACGCCTTAATCTACAAGACCGTATTTTTCAGGTTTTGATACCTACTGAGAAGTACTTCGAGGTCAGAAACGGCAAGAAAGTTTCCAAAGAAAGGAACTACCTGCCGGGTTATGTGCTTATCGAAGCCATCTTGGAAGGCGAAGTCGTTCATGTGGTCAGAAACGTCCCTAACGTGCTTGGTTTCCTCGGAACCAAAGGTGAACCCGATCCGCTGCGTCCCGCTGAAGTGAACCGTATCTTAGGTAAGATCGATGAGCTTCAGGAAATGGGAGAGGGTAGCGACATCTCGTTCATGGTTGGACAGTCGGTCATCGTCAACGAAGGACCGTTCAAGAGTTTCAGCGGCATCATCGAAGAGGTGAACGAAGAGAAGAAGAAGCTCAAAGTGAGCGTCAAGATCTTCGGCCGTAAGACTCCCCTGGAACTGAGCTACTTCCAAGTGAAATTGGAATGATACCCCTTGAATGAATTGAAGTTTCCTTATCATTTTAATGAAGGATTAAGAAAATGGCAAAAGAAGTAAGCGGATTGATTAAACTGCAAATTAAAGGAGGAGCCGCAAACCCCGCTCCGCCCGTTGGTCCCGCCCTGGGTTCCAAAGGCGTGAATATTATGGAGTTCTGCAAGCAGTTCAACGCCCGTACACAGGATCAAGCTGGCAAAGTGTTGCCCGTGATCATCACTGTTTACAAGGACAAGTCTTTCGATTTCATCGTTAAGGCTTCTCCCGTGGCTGTGTCCATCCTCGAAGTCGCCAAGATCAAGGGCGGTTCCAAAGAGCCCAACCGTTCGAAAGTCGGTTCACTCACCTGGGACCAAGTCCGCGAGATTGCAACCAACAAGATGAAGGACATGAATTGCTTCACCATCGAGTCAGCCATGTCAATGGTGGCTGGCACCGCCCGTAGTATGGGAGTGAAGGTAACAGGCGAATCACCTTTAAAGAAAGACTAAGTCTTTAATGCATTTGTAGAACAAAAAAACTTAAGTTAAATGTCAAAAGTTACTAAACAACGGAAAGAAGCTTTGGCTAAGTTCGACAAAAGCAAGAGTTACTCCTTGATTGAAGCGGTTAATATCGTAAAACAGATCACTTATACCAAGTTCGATGCTTCGGTTGACCTGAACATCCGTCTGGGTGTCGACCCCCGTAAGGCCAATCAAATGGTCCGCGGCTCCGTCACCCTTCCTCACGGAACAGGTAAGGTAGTCCGTGTCCTGGTTCTCTGCAACCCCGACAAGGAACAGGAAGCGAAAGATGCTGGTGCCGATTATGTCGGCCTGGATGAGTACATCCAGAAAATTAAGGATGGTTGGACTGATATTGACGTTATCATTACCACACCTAACATCATGCCTAAGGTCGGTGCCCTGGGTCGTATCCTCGGTCCTCGCGGATTGATGCCGAACCCCAAGACCGGCACGGTGACGATGGAGGTTGGCAAGGCTGTTCAAGAAGTAAAGGCCGGTAAGATCGACTTCAAGGTCGACAAATACGGCATCATCAATGCTGCAGTCGCAAAAGTCAGTTTCTCTCCAGAGAAGATCTTTGATAACGCCAAGGAACTCATCCAAACCGTTATCAAATTGAAACCAGCAGCCGCCAAAGGTACTTACATGAAGAGCATCTACATCTCAAGTACCATGAGCCCGGGTGTGCAAGTCGATATTAAGTCAGTAGCTAACTAAATTGGAAAGGAACTATTGAAATGAGAAAAGAAGACAAATTAGTCATTATCGACTCCATACTCGCTGAATTGCAGGCTTGCCCCAACTTCTACCTGACCGACATCTCAGACCTCAACGCCGAGAAGACCAGCCAGCTCAGAAGACAGTGCTTCAATAGCGGCATCAAGCTGCTCGTTGTGAAAAACGCCCTGCTGCACAAAGCTATGATGCAGATGGAAGGCAAAGAGTTCAACGAACTCTTCGACGTCCTCCACGGCGCAACGGCACTGATGCTTTGCGAGACGGGTAACGCCCCCGCCAAACTGATCAAGAACTTCCGCCAGAAGAACGATCGCCCGATCCTCAAAGGTGCTTACATCGAGGAATGCTGCTACATCGGTGACGACCTGATCGAAACCCTGTGCAACATCAAGTCGAAGAACGACCTGATCGCCGACATCGTCGCCCTCCTGCAGTCGCCCATGAAGAACATCATCAGCGGCCTCCAGTCAGGCGGACACAAACTCTCCGGAATCCTTGAGACGTTGTCAGAAAAGGCAGAATAATTTGAATATCTAAAAATTGTATAACGCTTAAAAAAATTATTAAAATGGCAGATCTTAAAGCTTTTGCTGAACAATTAGTGAATCTTACCGTGAAGGAAGTGAACGAACTCGCTACCATCCTGAAAGAAGAATACGGTATCGAACCCGCTGCTGCTGCTGTCGCAGTCGCCGCTCCCGCCGCTGGTGGCGCAGCCGCCGCTGAGGAAGAAAAGACTTCTTTCGATGTCATCCTGAAGTCAGCCGGCGCCCAGAAGCTTGGCGTTGTGAAACTGGTGAAGGAACTCACCAGCCTCGGTCTGAAGGAAGCTAAGGAACTCGTTGACGCAGCTCCTAAGGCCATCAAGGAAGGTGTGAGCAAAGACGAAGCCAATGCACTCAAAGCCCAACTCGAAGAAGCAGGTGCAGAGGTCGAGATTAAATAAGAAGGATTTATTTCCTGCAAAACGTGGCATTCAACCTCAGTCCCAGCCCTTTTGGGGGACTGAGGTTTGTGCCGTTTTTTCGCTTTAAGAAATTCGTTTCTTATTTTTCGTTCTTTTTTTCGTTCACACACCCCTAAAACATTAATACCTTGGCAACAACTACCGAAAGAATCAACTTCGCGTCCATCAAGTCCCCATTCGAATATCCCGACTTCTTGGATATTCAGCTTCAGTCGTTCAAGGACTTCTTCCAACTGGAAACCAACCCCGACAATAGGAAGAACGAAGGACTTTATCGGGTCTTCTCCGAAAACTTCCCCATCACCGACGCGAGAAATAATTTCGTGCTCGAATTTCTCGACTATTACATCGATGCCCCACGCTATAGCATCCCGGAATGCATCGAACGCGGCCTTACTTTCAGCGTGCCGCTCAAAGCCAAACTGAGACTTTCCTGCACGGATGACGATAACGAAGATTTTAAAACCGTTGACCAGGACGTCTATCTGGGTATGATCCCCTATATGACGCCCCGTGGCACTTTTGTGATTAATGGCGCCGAACGTGTTGTGGTCTCCCAACTGCACCGCTCTCCTGGCGTATTCTTTGGCCAAAGTCAACACTCCAACGGCAAAACCCTCTATTCCGCCCGTATCATCCCCTTCAAGGGCTCGTGGATGGAGTTCTCGACCGATATCAACGACGTCATGTACGCCTATATCGACCGTAAAAAGAAATTGCCCATCACCACCCTGCTGCGCGCCATCGGCTATGCCACCGACAAGGAAATCCTCGAGATCTTCAACCTTGCCGATGAAGTGAAAGTCAACAAGGCATCCCTGAAACGCGTGCTTGGCCGCAAACTGGCCGCCCCCGTGCTCCATTCCTATTTTGAGGACTTCGTCAACGAAGACACCGGTGAATGCGTCACCAACGAACGTAAGGAAAACATCATCGAACGTGAGACCGTCCTCGAGGAAGAACACATCCAAATGATTATCGATGCAGGCGTGAAGACCATCTTCCTGCATCGTGAAGACGAAGTCGACGAAGAAGGCCGCGCATCCGACTTCTCGGTGATCTTCAACACCCTGAGCCGCGATACCTGCGCCTCCGAAAAAGACGCCGTCGAATACATCTACCGTCTGCTCCGCAGCGCCGATCCGCCCGATGAGGAAACCGCCCGTGGCATCATCGAGAAGCTGTTCTTCTCCGACAAACGCTACGACCTCGGACTCGTGGGACGTTATCGTATCAACCGTAAACTCAACCTTGATATCGACCCGGAGATCCGTGTTCTCACCAAGGAAGATATCATCGCCATCATCAAATATCTGGTCGAAATGCTCAGCGGCAAAGCCGAAGTTGACGATATCGACCACTTGAGCAACCGCCGTATCCGTACCGTGGGCGAACAGCTGTACGCCCAGTTCGGCGTCGGCCTCAACCGTATGGCCCGCACCATCCGCGAACGTATGAACGTCCGCGACAACGAGGTGTTCACCCCGATGGACCTGATCAACGCCAAGACGCTGTCTTCGGTCATCAACTCGTTCTTCGGAACCAACCAACTCTCACAGTTCATGGACCAGACCAACCCGCTGTCGGAAGTGACGCACAAGCGCCGTATCTCCGCCCTGGGTCCCGGCGGCCTGTCGCGTGAGCGTGCCGGCTTCGAGGTCCGTGACGTTCACTACACCCACTACGGTCGTCTGTGCACCATCGAGACCCCTGAAGGCCCCAACATCGGTCTGATCTCCTCTCTCTGCGTCTTCGCTAAGATCAATAGCCTCGGCTTCATCGAGACTCCTTACCGTGAAGTGAAGAACGGAGCCGTCGATTTCAGCCAACCCCCGGTCTATCTGACCGCTGAGGAAGAGGAAAACAAGATCATCGCCCAGGCCATCACGCCTATGGACGACAAAGGTCATTTCACCGAAGACGCCATCAAAGCGCGTAAAGTGGCCGACTATCCTATCGTCACCCCCGACGAGATTGAACTGATTGACGTGGGTCCCAACCAAATCGCCTCCATCGCCGCCTCCTTGATTCCGTTCCTGGAGCACGACGACGCCAACCGCGCCTTGATGGGATCGAACATGATGCGTCAGGCAGTGCCTCTGATGAACCCCGAAGCCCCCATCGTCGGAACCGGCATCGAACGCTATGTTGCCAAGGATTCACGCGTTCTGATCGCCGCCGAAGGCGAAGGCGAAGTGGTTTTCGTCGACTCTACCAAGATCACCATCAAGTACGACCGTACCGATGAGGAACGTCTCGTCAGCATGGACGACGATTTCAAGACTTACTACCTGACCAAATACGCCCGTACCAACCAGAACACCAGCATCAACATCAAGCCTACCGTCCGTCGCGGACAACGTGTCCATAAAGGTGACATCATCACCCAGGGATACGGTACCCAAAACGGCGACCTGGCTCTCGGACGTAACCTGAAAGTGGCCTTCATGCCTTGGAAGGGTTACAACTATGAGGACGCCATCGTGATCTCAGAGCGTATCGTCAAAGAAGACCTCTTCACATCCATCCACGTCGAGGAGTTCACCCTTGAGGTGCGCGACACCAAGCGCGGTCTCGAAGAGCTTACCAACGACATCCCGAACGTCAGCGCCGAGGCCACCAAGGACCTTGACGACCACGGCCTGATCCGTGTGGGTGCCGAAGTCAACGAAGGCGACATCCTCATCGGTAAGATCACGCCTAAGGGCGAGAGCGATCCCACCCCCGAGGAGAAGCTGCTGCGTGCCATCTTCGGCGACAAAGCCGGCGATGTGAAGAACGCCTCCCTCAAAGCCGGCCCGTCCATGAAGGGCGTGGTCATCGGCAAACGACTCTTCTCGCGTCTCCAAAAAGACCGTAAGTCGAGAGCCAAAGACAAAGAGGACATGGCAAAGATCGACGCAGCCGCCAAGGTGGAACTCGACGAACTCAAGAAGAAACTCGTTGAGAAGCTGATGATCATCCTCAACGGAACGACCTCAGCGGGCGTCTACAACAACTTCAAGGAACAACTGATTCCCAAGCGTGTCAAGTTCGCCCAAAAGACCCTCATGGAACTCGACTACTCCGTGGTGAATCCCCACAAGTGGACCAGCGACGAGAAGAAGAACGAAATGGTGGCCACCTTGATCGACAATTACACCGTCAAGTTCAAGGAAGTTCAAGGCAAATACAACCGTGAGAAGTACGTTGCCAGTGTCGGTGACGAACTCCCGAACGGCATCATCCAGATGGCTAAGGTTTACGTTGCCAAGAAGCGCAAGCTGATGATCGGTGATAAGATGGCCGGTCGTCACGGCAACAAGGGTATCGTCTCCCGTATCGTCCGTGCCGAGGACATGCCTTTCCTCGCCGACGGTACTCCGGTCGATATCGTTCTGAACCCCTTGGGCGTGCCTTCACGTATGAACCTGGGACAGATCTATGAGACCGTCCTCGGTTGGGCAGGCCATGAACTCGGACTGAAGTTCGCCACCCCGATCTTCGACGGCGCCTCGCTCGACCAGATCAACGACCTGATGGAAAAAGCCGGTCTTCCCAAGAACGGCCGTGTGCAACTCTACGACGGCGAAACGGGTGAGCCTTTCGACCAACCGGCCACTGTGGGCTACATCTACATGCTGAAGCTCCACCACATGGTTGACGACAAGATGCACGCTCGTTCCATCGGACCATACTCACTGATCACCCAACAGCCTCTCGGCGGTAAAGCCCAGTTCGGCGGTCAACGTTTCGGTGAGATGGAGGTCTGGGCTCTCGAAGCCTTCGGCGCAAGCAACGTGCTTCAAGAGATCCTCACTGTCAAGTCAGACGACGTGGTCGGCCGCGCCAAGGCCTACGAAGCCATTGTCAAGGGCGACAACATGCCTGTACCTGGCACTCCCGAGTCATTCAACGTGCTCATCCACGAACTCCGTGGTCTGGGTCTGGAAGTGACCTTTAAGGATAAAGATGGAAATGTGTTGAATTAAATAGAGTAACGATATATGGTTAGTAACACTATCAATAGCAACTTCGCCAGTATCACGGTGAGTCTTGCCTCTCCTGAATCCATCCTCGACCGCTCCTACGGTGAGGTGCTGAAACCGGAGACCATCAACTACCGTACCTATAAACCTGAACGCGACGGCTTGTTCTGCGAAAAGATTTTCGGTCCCGTAAAGGACTGGGAGTGCCACTGCGGTAAATACAAGCGCATCCGTTACAGAGGCATCAAGTGTGACCATTGCGGCGTTGAGGTGACCGAGAAAAAGGTTCGCCGTGAACGCATGGGACATATCCAACTGGTAGTCCCCGTGGCCCATATCTGGTATTTCCGTTCGCTTCCCAACAAGATCGGCGCCCTGTTAGGCATCCCCTCCAAGAAACTGGAATCCATCATTTACTACGAACGTTATGTGGTGATCCAAGCTGGTGCGCTCGAAGGTTCTAAGATTCCGAACGACAAGGATGGCCGCGTGGTCCAGAAACTGGAATTCCTCACCGAAGAGGAATACCTCGACCTGATGGAGTCCCTGCCCATCGAGAACCAATATCTGCCCGATGACGACCCGAACAAGTTCATCGCCAAGATGGGTGCCGAGGCCATCTATGACCTCCTCTCCAAGCTCGACCTCGACAAGGAGTCGTTCGAACTCCGCGACAGGGCCAACAAGGAGACTGCCCAACAGCGTAAACAGGAGGCTCTGAAACGCCTTCAGGTGTTCGAGGCTTTCCGTGAGGCCAACAAACACATGGAGAACCGTCCTGAATGGATGATCGTGAAGATCGTCCCCGTGATCCCTCCGGAACTGAGACCTCTCGTCCCGTTGGATGGCGGACGTTTCGCCACTTCCGACCTGAACGACCTCTATCGTCGTGTCATCATCCGTAACAACCGTCTGAAACGACTCATCGAGATCAACGCCCCTGACGTGATCATGCGTAACGAGAAGCGTATGCTTCAGGAAGCTGTTGACTCCCTCTTCGACAACTCTCGCAAGTCGAGCGCAGTGAAGACCGACTCGAACCGTCCGCTCAAGTCGTTGAGCGACAGCCTGAAAGGTAAGCAAGGTCGTTTCCGTCAGAACCTTCTGGGTAAACGTGTCGACTACTCTGGCCGTTCCGTCATCGTGGTCGGTCCGGACCTTAACATGAACGAATGCGGTCTGCCGAAAGACATGGCTGCCGAGCTCTTCAAGCCGTTTGTGATCCGTAAGATGATCGAACGTGGCATCGTGAAGACTGTGAAGTCGGCCAAGAAGATCGTCGACCGTAAGGAACCCGTCGTATGGGATATCCTCGAGAACATCCTGAAGGGTCACCCGATCCTCCTCAACCGTGCTCCTACACTGCACCGTCTGGGTATCCAGGCCTTCCAACCCAAACTCGTTGAGGGTAAGGCCATCCGTCTGCACCCCTTGGTGTGTACGGCATTCAACGCCGACTTCGACGGTGACCAGATGGCTGTCCACGTACCGCTGGGCAACGCCGCCGTGCTGGAAGCACAAATCTTGATGCTTGCTTCGCACAACATCCTGAACCCCTCCAACGGTGCTCCTATCACCCTGCCTTCGCAGGACATGGTTCTTGGTCTGTACTACATCACCAAGCCCCGTAAGAGCACTCCCGACCATATCGTGAAGGGTGAAGGCATGTCGTTCTATTCCCCTGAAGAGGTGATCATCGCCCATAACGAGCGCCGTGTGGATATGCACGCCATCATCAACTGCCGTGTCCCCGTGCGTGAGAATGGCGCGATCACCATCAAGAAGATCGAGACCACGGTCGGTCGCGTCATCTTCAACCAGGTGGTGCCTGAAGGCTATGGCTTCATCAACCAGCTGTTGACCAAGAAGTCGTTCCGCAGCATCGTCGGTGAGATGGTCCGTCTGCAAGGTACCGCAGTGACCACCAAGTTCTTGGACGACATCAAGAACATGGGTTACTATATGGCTTATAAAGGTGGTCTGTCGTTCAACCTCGGTAACGTGCTGGTTCCGGCCGCCAAGGAGACCCTCATCAGTGAGGCCAATGCCAAAGCCGCCGAAATCCGCGAGTACGAGAAGATGGGCTTCATGGGCCCCAACGAGCGCTACAACCAGATCGTCGACCTCTGGACCGATGTCAACACCAAGTTGACCACAGAGGTGATGAATCTGCTGTCATCCGACGACCAGGGCTTCAACCCGGTCTATATGATGCTGCATTCCGGCGCTCGTGGTTCCGAGGCTCAGGTGTCACAGCTCTGTGGCATGAGAGGCCTGATGGCCAAGCCTATGAAGGCTGGCTCAGGCGGCGCTGAGATCATCGAGAACCCGATTCTTTCGAACTTCCAGGAAGGCCTTTCCGTGTTGGAGTACTTCATCTCCACTCACGGTGCCCGTAAGGGTCTGGCTGATACCGCTCTGAAGACCGCTGACGCTGGTTATCTTACCCGTCGTCTGGTCGACGTGGCACACGATGTCATCATCACCAGCAAGGACTGCGGCACCCTCCGTGGTCTGACCGTCTCCCGTGGTGAAGAGATCAAGGAAGCAGGCAAGCACTCGTTGCTCTACGACCGCATCCTCGGCCGTGTGGCTTTGCACGATATCTTCAATCCCAGCGATGGGCAGCTGATTGTTGCCGGCGGCCAGGAAATCAATGAAGAGTTGGCCGAAGCCATCGACGAGTCACCCATCGAGAGTGTCGAAATCCGTTCCGTGTTGACTTGCGAAGCCAAACACGGCGTGTGCGCCAACTGCTATGGCCGTAACCTCGCTTCTGGCAAACTTGTTCAGAAAGGTGAGGCTGTGGGCGTCATCGCCGCACAGTCCATCGGTGAGCCTGGTACCCAGCTTACGCTGCGTACCTTCCACCAAGGTGGTAAGGCTTCGAAGAACCTCGTCGTCAGCAGCACCGAAGCCAAGTACGACGGTGTGCTCGAGATTGAGGAACTCCGTTCGGTTGACGCTGAACGCGAAGGCCAGAAGTGCTGGATCGTCATCGGACGTTCGGCTGAGTTGAAACTTCACGACAAGAACACCGGAGTCGTCCTGATGACCGTCAACATTCCTTATGGTGCCAAACTGTACTTCCAGGATGGTGCCGAGGTGAGCAAAGGCGACAAGATCTTCGAATGGGACCCCTACAACGCCACTATCGTTTCCGAGTTTGCGGGTAAGGTGCGTTTCGTGAATGTGGTTGAAGGCGTGACCTACCACAGCGAGACCATCGCCGAGACCGGTTTCAGTGAGCGTGTCATCATCGAAGGTAAGCGTGGCACCAAGAACCCGCAGATCGAGATTGTCAACGACAACGACGAAGTCTTGACGGTTTATGACTTGCCGGTGGATGCACACGTCATCGTCGATGAGAATGAAGCCATCAAGGCTGGTGACCAGCTGGTCCGTATCCCGCGTAACGTCTCTGGCGGCGGCGATATCACCGGTGGTCTGCCTCGTGTCACCGAGCTGTTCGAGGCCCGTAACCCCTCCGACCCGGCAGTGGTTTCGGAAATCGACGGTACCGTGCACCTCGAGAAGCGACTCAAGCGTGGTAACCGTGAGGTGGTCATCACCTCCAAGACTGGCGACCAGAAACGCTATCTCATTCCTACCTCCAAGCAGATCCTGGCTCAGGAGAACGACTATGTGAAGGCTGGTCAGCCTCTGTCTGACGGCGCCATCACTCCTGCCAGCATCCTCGCCATCATGGGTCCCATGAAGGTTCAGGAATACATTGTCAACGAGGTCCAGAGCGTGTATCGTTCACAAGGTGTGACCATCAACGACAAGCACTTTGAGGTCATCGTACGTCAGATGATGCGTAAGGTCGAAATCATGGAACCCGGCGACACCCGCTTCCTTGAAGGTGAGCTGGTGAGCAAGCTGACGTTCCAAGAAGAAAACGACGAGATCTACGGTAAGATGGTTGTCACCGACCCGGGCGACTCCGAGAATCTCTCGGCTGGACAGATTATCTCAGCCATGAAGCTTCGTGACGAGAACTCGTTGCTGAAGCGTAAGGACCTGAAACTCGTCCAGACCCGTCCCGCCGAGCCTGCCACCGCAAGCCAGGTGCTTCAGGGTATCACCCGCGCCGCTCTGCAAACCGACAGCTTCATGTCGGCTGCCTCCTTCCAGGAAACCACCAAGGTCCTCACCAATGCCGCCATCAGCGCCAAGACCGACTATCTGCTTGGCATGAAGGAGAACGTCATTGTGGGCCATAAGATTCCTGCCGGTACTGGTCTCCGTGAGTACGACGACTTGATTGTCGCCTCACGTGAAGAGTACGAAGCCCTGAAGGAACAAGGCGCTGTCCTTGCCGATTAATTCAATCAATTCACAATGTAGAGGCGGTGCATGCACCGCCTCTACATTTTTATACTAAAAAATAATACCATGGAAAAAGAACAGAAAAACCAGATTAATATCGAAATCAACGACGAGGTCGCCGGTGGCGTCTATTCCAATTTAGCCATCATCACCCATTCTCCGAATGAGTTTATCGTTGACTTTGCCCAGATGATGCCTGGAACGCCCAAGGCCAAGGTCCGCTCTAGGGTGATAATGAATCCAATAAATGCCAAACGTCTATACAAGGCTTTGGCCGATAATATCGCCAAATACGAGCAACAATTCGGTACTATCACCGATGGAGGAGGAATAGCCCCCTTCAATATGGGTTTTCCTACTGCTCAAGCATAAAATACGGATGCGGTTCAAAGCCGAACCAGCCTGCGATGAGGCTTCCTGGGAATCGACGGACCGTTTTGTTATAGTCCTGGACCATCTCATTGTAGCGAGTGCGTTCCACATAGATGCGGTTTTCGCTACCAGTGTATTGCGCCATAAAGGTTTGGAAAGCCTCAGCCGCCTTTAGGTCTGGGTAACCTTCAACTGAGACAATGACGTCGTTTACGGCGTTGCCGAGCAGCTGTTGGGCGTTTTCGAAACCCGACAGCTGCTCTTGTGTCATGGATTCTGGATCAATGTTCAGGGATGCGGCTTGGTGTGCCCTGGCCTCTACCACCTCCACCAAAGTGTTGCCTTCGTAGTTGGTGTATGACTTCACCACGGCGACGAGGTTAGGGATGAGGTCCATGCGGCGCTGATAGACGTTCTCCACCTGCGACCAGGCCTGGGTCATCTTTTCTTCCGCCTTGACGAAACTGTTGTATTTGGCGATGCCCCAGATGAGGACGATTCCCACGACTCCCAAAAGGATCCAGAGTGCTTTTTTCATGACAGATGCCGTTTAGATGAATTCAATGTTCTCCTCGGAGGTGTATTTCTCGCAATAATGGCACACCAGGCGGAGTTTGCCATCAACATACTTCACACGGAACTTGGTGGGGATGTCGTGCTCTTTGTTGGTGACGCAGTTCGGGTTGAAGCATTTCACAATATGCTCGATCCTTTCAGGGATCTGTACGGTCTGCTTGCGGACCACCTCGAAGTCCTTGATCTCGATAATGGAAGCGGTGGGAGCCACCAAGGCGATTTTGTTCAGGTCTTCCGGGTCGAAATATCTGTCAGAGACTTTGATGAAGCCTTTGGTGCCGTATTTCTTGCTTTCCACGTTGATGCCGAGATATACAGGGTTGCTGACTTTGTCCAATCCTAAGATCTTGACCACCTGGAACACTTTGTCAGCGGGGATATGGTCGATGACCGTGCCATTCTCAATGGCTGATACAGTCAGTTCTTTTCTCTTTTCCATTTTTTCTCTTTTATTTTTACCGCCTCGCTACGCTCGGCGGATGATGGTTGGATTGTTTTATTACCGAGCTGGCACCCCGATGGGGTGCGATGAATTTTATTTTAAACCAAGAATGGCAGCGATTAAAGCTTGACGGGCGTACACGCCATTCTGTGCCTGTTGGAAGTAGTAGGCCTTCGGGTTGGCGTCGACGTCCACGTGGATTTCGTTGACGCGCGGCAATGGGTGCAGCACGCGGCAGTTGGGCTTGGCGTTGGCCAACATGGCGTTGCGGAGCACGTATGAGTTCTTTACCTTCTCGTATTCCAGCGGGTCGGGGAAACGCTCGCGCTGCACACGGGTCATGTAGATGATGTCGGAGTGGGGGATGACCTCTTCCAACTCGGTGAACTGTTCGTATTCAAGATGAGCGTCCTTGATATGCTGTTTCACCGTTCTGGGTAGCTTGAGCTCGACAGGCGACACCAGGTTGAACTTGGCGTTGAAGTGGCTCATGGCCTCCACGAGGCTGTGGACGGTGCGGCCGTATTTCAGGTCGCCGACCAGGGTGATCTCGAGGTTCTCAAGGGTCCCTTGGGTCTTGCGGATGCTGTAAAGGTCGAGCATGCACTGTGTGGGATGCTGGTTGGACCCGTCGCCGGCGTTGATGATCGGCACTTTTGAGACTTCTGAAGCAAGGCGAGCTGAGCCGTCGATGGGGTTGCGCATCACGATGAGGTCGGCATAGCTGGCCACCATGGTGATGGTGTCGGCCAACGACTCGCCTTTTTGGACGCTGGTGCCCGAGGTGCTGCTGAATCCGATGACGTTGCCCCCCAGAAGTTGGATGGCGGTCTCAAAACTCAGACGCGTACGGGTGGAAGGCTCGAAGAACAACGATGCGATAATGCGTCCGTTGAGCAGGTTCTGGTGAGGATTCTTCTCGAAATCCTCAGCGATGTCGAGCACGTGGCAAATCTCCTCAGGAGTGTAGTCGCTGATGGAGATCAGGCTGCGGTTTTTCAGTGAGATGGACATGGCTTATTGTGTTTAGTTTGTTGATATCAAAAAAAAGACGGCTGCTTTAAAGCAACCGTCTCGATTCCTTTTATGAAGTATTCCGGTGACACTTTTTCGTACATCATCGGAATGCAAAGATAAGAATCTTTTTTTTTCTGAAAAGTAGTTTCCTTGAAAAAAATTAATCTTGATAGTTCATGAGGTTAACGGCAATACCCGCAGTGGCAGCATGTGCTGTGCAGTTGAGGTTGATTTCGAACCATTTGCAAGGAGCCACGGTAAGACCGGCACCATAGTTGAAATCGTTATACTTGTTTACTGCGGTGTATTTATGGTAAATGGATTTGGCCTCAACATCAAAGCCAATGTTGTTGCCTTCGGTGTAGCCTGTCGTGGCTCTGCAATAGCCGATCATGGGGGTGATGAACACATAATTCCTATAAATCGGAATCTGATAACCCACATTGATGGTCATAGCGGAGTGGTCGTCCCAATTGCCCATGATGACGTGACTGTCGAAACGATGGTCGGGGCTGACATAAACAAAATCGACATACACGCCCATAATGGCTACGCTGACACCTACACCTATGTCGGATAGGTTCCAGGTCTCGGGGACGAGGGCTGTGGAACTGGTGACGTTTTTGAATCCCACCAGACCGGTGTTGAATCCGACCACGGCACGGTTCGTGTTTTCTGAGAAATCAAACCATTGGGCTTGAGCGCTGATCGTCATCATGGAGAGCAGCACCGCAAAAATTGCTAGTTTTTTCATAGTAGATAGTTATTTAAAGTTAAAACGTATATCCGAATGAGAAATACAAACTGAATTTACTGTTATAAAGATTGCTCCATTGTGCCAACAGTGAAACGGGACCTATAGGGCTGTTATAAGAGTATTTCAGGCCGGCACCATGAAAATAATAATTGTGAAGGTTTAATGCATTGTAAATTGCTGTAATATAGTGTTTCCCAAATACATTGTACTGGAGGTCGCATCGGGCGATCTTGAGGAAGGTTGGGGCTTCGCCAAAGGTTTCCATATAGGAAATGCCGATAAAAGGCAGCTGGTTCTCGAAATGGCGTCCTTCAATCTCTCCTCCACACCTGTTTCTCAAATTGTAAAAGAAAGTCTCGTTGAGGAAATACCTGCCGTATGCCTGTGGAATGATTGTCAAACGGCCATTCATGGGCGTGAAATGGTATTGCAAGGCAAAGCTAAAGTCGAAGTTGTTGTTGCTGCCATCATTGGGATCCCAATAGTAATGAGTGTTCAAATTGGCATAGAGGCCGTGCCGAGCAAAATAGGGATCGTCCAAGTTGTCGTATTTGAAATTGAAGAACGGGGCGACAAACCTATTGGGCGTAAACCAGATGTCAAACACGGTCTCATCCATTGACGACTTGTCGAAATGAGTGCTAATGAGGGATACCCCCAGGGTAGTGCTCATGTTGAGCAGATGGAACTGGGAGATGGAGGCGGTCAACTTCTGCTCACGGCACTTCAAATTGGCCAACTCTGTTTCCATGATAAATGGGGTCGTTGTCGTGAAATGCTCGTTTCTGAAGTCGTAAGCCAGATTGAAATTGGCCAAACCCGCGCGGGAATAGCTATAGGTAAGATTCAATTTTGGGTTGTAACTCAGTTTTGCGCTGAGACTGAGTTTCGATCCGTTGAACTTCTTCTCGTTCAAGCCAAGTTTGAGCAATAGCGCGGCACCTTCCTCTGTGTCGTAGCGTACACCCAAGCCGATGAGATGGGGCTTTGCATGTTTCACGTTGACTTCAAGGTTGTAGGCGTTGGAGAGTTGGTCGTTCCGATGAAGCGAGTCCGACTCTTTGACCAGATAGGTGATTTCGTCGAAGCAACCCGTTCCACGGAAGATTTTTACGGCTTTGTTGATGTCCTTTTCCAGGTAACGGTTTCCTTCGTGAAGATTTCCTTTGCGGACGAGCCAACGGTTTTCCTTTTCACTGACCTCGTTGAAGGTGATGGAGTTGATCAGCACCGGATCGACCGACAGGTTCTTGGCGTGAGGTGCGTGGAGCGTCTTCGTGACGGGTTGACCCGCTGAGGCGTCAACGGCCTCTTTGATGGCCAAAAGCTGGTCGTGGAACTCGCTAGCCTGCTTGTAGCCTCTGCTTACTAGAGTGTCGATGGCATCAGGGGTGAAGCTGAGCATTCCGAAGCCGCTGATGTCGGGGATGATATGCACATCGCATATTGCACGGTTCTCAACCCGTTTGGCGCTTGTGGTGTTAATAAGCAGTCTCGCGAACACTTGGGGCAGTGACTTGATGTCCTGGATGGAGACGTCTTTGGTGGAGGTCACCTCGACGCCGATGATGATGTCGGCTCCCATCTCACGAAGCACATCGGCGGGGAAGTTGTTTACCAAGCCACCGTCCACCAGCACTTTGTCGCCCATGACCACAGGGGAGAACAACCCGGGGATGGCCATGCTGGCCCGCATGGCGGTAGGCACGCTGCCGCTGCGCAGTACCACCTCGTCGCCTTTGATCATGTCGGTGGCAACACAGGCGAAGGGGATGGGCAAGTCGTTGAAATCCATCTCCTCTTGGTACCCTACGCACAAATCGTTGAAAAGGTTGATCAACGCACTGTTGTTGACGTATGAACTCGGCAACTGACTGATGAAGCTGGAGTTGGGGTCGCTGTCGAAGATATTGTCCGCACTGAACGGCACCTGAAGTTGCAAGGTGCTGTTGCGCTCACGCACCTCCTTCGAGGTCAGTTGTCTTTCGATGCTGTTACCGATGTATTGTGACCAGTTGATGTTTGAGATGAGCCTCGTGAGTTCGTCAGGCGAATACCCCATGGCGTAGAAGCCACCAATGATGGAGCCCATGCTGGTTCCGGCCACATAATCGACAGGGATGCCCATTTCTTCCAGGTATTTCAATACACCGATATGGGAAGCACCTTTGGCGCCGCCGCCGCCCAGCACCACGCCTACTTTGAGGCGGGAAGGGGGAGTGGTCTGTGCTTTCAACGACATGAAGGAGGTCAGCACGAGGCCTATGATGAGAAGTAAGGCCGTTTTTTTCATAGTAATTGTTTGATGGCTAGCTATTAGGTTTGATGACTATTGTCTCGGTTTGTCCGACACCGTATGGCATCGAAGCCGATACGGTGATGCTATGTTCTGGCGCGTTGTGAATCCAAGCTACCTTCACGGAGTTGTTTTCAGAGGAAATGATGACGCCGCCTTCGACCTGCCAGCTGGCCCACAATGGCTCGGGACTCACGCTGTAGGAGTTGTCCTCCTCGACGATCTTCAGTTCTTCAGGCGCGACGATGTCGTGGAAGAAATCCGACATCATGTCTTGGATGATGTAGAAATTGGAATTCAACGCCTTGGTTTCGGGGTTGACATGGGGCGAGTGCTTAAAGCCCACAAAGGTGAAGAGGCGTGCGTTGAATCCCAGTTTGACGGCACGGTCGACGATGCACGACGAGCCATACATCCTTTCGGCCAAAAGCGTGTTGATCGGACGGGCGAGGCCAAAGGGATAGTCGTAATCGTAGGGAACGATATTGTCGGCATTGCCATGGAAGGCAAGAATCGGAATGTTCTTTCCGTGGAGATAAGTGGTGTCGGGGAGCGCTCCCCACATGTCCACGATCCCTTTGAGGCGGAAGTCAGTCCTGATGGCATTGCCGCAGGTGTCGATGTCGCCCAGCTCAGGACGCAGGAAACTCCCATGGCTGAATTCGGGACGCGTCTCATTGGTCATAAAGGCGAGGTTGAGTGCCGTGATGGCTCCGGCACTGGCGCCACCCACGAAGATCATGGAAGTGTCGATACAATAGTCTTCTTGATGCGAGACCAAGAAACGCATAGCGGCGTGGGCGTCCTGTATGGCCCGGTAACCGGCTCGGCTAATGCTGGCCTTGGTGGGAAGAAAGCCTATCCGATAATCGATGGAAGCCGTCACATAACCCTGCGAGGCGAGATGACGGCACCATTGGGTGATTGACTTGTCGTCTTTCGATCCGAAATAAAAAGCACCTCCGTGGACCAACATCACCAAGGGACGCTTGGACAAAGTGTCGCCTTGTGGCATAAACAAGTCAAGATGAAGGTCCAAAGGGGTCTCGTGAATGGCGTCCGCCATCTTGAAAACCTTGTCGGTGACATCGGTTTCGTCGCCCAATTCCGACCAAAAACCTTCAACATGGGCATAACAGATGTCACTGACCTCTTTCACTTCAAACAAGGTGTCTTCATAACGGTGGTTTTCCAAATCAAGGAAAGACGGGGTCTCGTGGATCTGAAAATGATAAAATGCCGTTTTGAAAAGACTCAAACGGGCACGACCGTCCGAATGGCGTTCGTCCATCGACTTGACACGGGGACGGAAGGTTTCCTTCTCGCCGTTGTAATACACCCTGGCATTACGTCCACGGGCTTCCAGATGAAATGGCAAGGTGTCGGCCAAGGTCTCTTCCAACGACATGTAATGACCTTTGACGTTCAAACTGTCGCTGTGCTCAATGAAAAAGAGATAGTCCCTGTCGTCGATGGTTCCAGAAAAGACAGCGGGCGTTTCAATGACAGGGAAGACAACTTTCTTGAATAGTCTCCGCTTCTCGATTAGGCGCTGGCCTGCAAAAAGCACGGAAACCAGCAAGAGAAGTAGTATTGTTGTTATTGTACGACGCATATCATTGTTTAAAGAGGCAAAAGTAATGTTTTTCTCCTTATAAAAAAGAATTAAACGTATCTTTGCACCAAAATTATATTTACAATTATGTTAGAAGAAATACTTAAACAACTCTTTATCAAGTCGTTCAAGACTTTATACGGACAAGAACCCAATGCCCAACAAGTCAATTTTCAAAAGACAAGACCTGAATTCGAAGGCGACCTCACCGTAGTGGTTTTCCCGTTTGGGAAACTGGCGGGTCGCAACCCCGAGCAACTGGCCAATGAGATGGGTGCCGAAATGATGAAAGAATCCACGATGATTGCCAAGTTCAACGTGGTGAAAGGCTTCCTCAACATCCTGATATCAGATAGCTTCTGGCTCGATTTCTTCCGTGAGAATCACGAGAAGGAGAACTTTGGCCGCCGCCCCGCCGAGGGTAAAAAAGTGGTGATTGAATACTCTTCGCCGAATACCAACAAGCCCTTGCATCTTGGCCATATCCGCAACAACCTCCTGGGTTGGAGCGTCTCCGAAATTCTCAAGGCCAACGGCAAGGACGTGGTGATGGTGAACCTGGTCAACGACCGCGGCATCCACATCTGCAAGAGCATGCTGGCCTGGAAGAAATGGGGCAACGGATGTACACCCGAGTCCACAGGCAAGAAAGGCGACCACCTCATCGGTGACTTCTATGTGCTTTTCGATAAGGAGTATAAAAAAGAACTCAAGACTTTGTTGCCTGCCGATTTCGACACGCTCGACGAGAAGGCTCAGGAAGCGGCCAAAGCCCAAGCTGAAGCCCAGTCCACCCTGATGCAGGAAGCCCGTGAGATGTTGCGCCAATGGGAAGCTAACGACCCTGAGGTGCGCCAGCTCTGGGAGATGATGAACCAGTGGGTGTACGATGGCTTCGACGTGACCTACAAACGCCTGGGCGTAAGTTTCGATAAGATCTACTACGAATCCCAAACCTACCTGCTGGGCAAGTCGCTCGTTCAGGAAGGCCTCGAGAAAGGCGTGCTCTACCGCCGCGACGACAACTCGGTGTGGTGCGACCTCCGCGACGAGGGACTTGACGAGAAACTGTTGCTCCGCCGCGACGGCACCTCGGTGTATATGACACAAGACCTCGGCACCGCCCAACTCCGTGTGGAGGAATACGACCCTGAGAAGCTGATCTATGTGGTCGGTAACGAACAGATTTATCACTTCGACGTGCTGAAAAGGGTGCTGGTGCGTCTGGGTCGCGAATGGGGCAAGGACATCGAACACCTGTCATACGGCATGGTGGAACTGCCCAATGGCAAGATGAAGTCGCGTGAAGGTACCGTGGTCGATGCCGATGACCTCATGGACGAGATGGTGGCTACCGCCAAAGCCGTCTCCGATGAGTTGGGCAAGGCCAAGGACCTCACACCTGAGGAGGCCGACAAACTGTATCACACCATCGGTTTGGGCGCTTTGAAGTATTTCATTCTCCGTGTCGACCCGAAGAAGACCATGCTGTTCAATCCCGAGGAGTCCATCGACTTCAACGGCAACACGGGTCCTTTCGTGCAATACACCCATGCCCGTATCTGCTCGGTGCTCCGCAAGGCCGTCGAACAAGGCATACAGCTCGAGAGCGAGGTGAAGGTATGTGACCTGCAACCCAAGGAGAAGGAGATCGTCGTGATGATGTACGGCTGGCCGATGGTGCTGAACCAAGCCGCCGAGGGTCGCAGCCCCGCGATGATCGCCAACTTCATCTTCGACCTCGCCAAGGAGTTCAACCAGTTCTATCAGGAATGCAGCATCCTCAAGGAGGAAGACCCCGACCGCCGTATGTTCCGCCTCCAGGTTTGCGCCATGGTCGCCGCGCTGCTCCGCAACGCCTCGGGGCTCCTCGGCATTGGGATGCCGGAGAGGATGTGATTGAACGAAAATCAGGTATTTATACCTAATATTATTCATATTGCTTTTCCTATTTTTGTTCCGTTTTTTAAAGCGTGACTGATATGAAACGTTTGGTTCCATTGCTAATGGCCCTTGTCTTTCTCCCCTTGTTGTCAATGGGTGATCCTGTGGGCTCGGATGACTTTTTCGATACGCAGTACACGATCTTTGAGCGTGAACAGGGCCAGAGGGCCTTTGTAGCCGCCCAAACCATCATGGACTCCATTGGCGCTCCAGTGGATTTCGATGCGGATACGGACAAAGAGGTCGTCAAAACCCAGCTGTTGAAGATGATGATTCAGTATTTTTTCGGGATAGACGAGTATGAGCAGCAGGTGCATTACATGCAGATTGCCGAGCCGTTTTTTCGCGAGACGGACAATCTGATGGATCTGGCCGGGTGCTACAATATCATGGGTATCTCGTGCCAGCGCATGGGGCAGTTCAACGAGGCCGTCCATTATTATAACAAGTGCAGCGATCTGTTGGATGAGATAGGAAGTCCGGTAGCCTTGACCAACAAGCGCTATGAGATCAACAACGTGGCCAACATCTATACGATGATGGAGGAATGCGACATGGCGGAGGAAATGTATCTCAAGTGTATCGAGATGTTAGGGGAAGTGGGGACCGATCCGAGGAACAATCTCGATTTGGCCGCCTATTATATGAACTTGGCTGAAGTGTATATGATCCGGATTTCCAAGATGGCCGAAGACGACCCAGAGAGGGCCTCGTTGGTGAGGACTGCGGTGGACTATGCGGAACAGAGTCTCGACCTGTCGCGCCTTTATGGTGATCGGCCCGAGAAGATGGCCAACAGGTTCATCACGGTCTCCAAAACCCATTTCGAGGAGGGAAGAGTCCGGGAAGCCATGGCGGAGTTGGATTCGGCCATGGTCATCATCGAAGATCAGGATTTGGTTTTCCTGAAGACAGGGGCCTCTATTCTTCAAGGCGACTTTGCCTATCGGACGGGGCGCCTTGACGATGCTGAAAGATACTACGTCCAAGCTGCGGAGATGGCTGAGGAGTTCGAACTCGACGAGTTTTGCGTGGAGAGCCTGAATGGAGCCTACTTGGCTTCCAAGAAAAACCATCCCGAAAGGTCCGTCGAGTATCTTGAGCGATGCAACGCTTGGAGGGATACCATCTACAACCAAGAACAACAGGCGCTGATTCGTGAATATCAGGTGAAGTACCAAACGGCTGAGAAGGAGCGTGAGATTGCGGAACAACAGGCCCAAAACGAGAAGAGTCGGCACCGGATGGTCTTGCTTGTCGTGGTGGTGGTGTTTCTTGTCATCTTGGCCGCCCTGCTGCTTCACTTGGCGTTCAAGCGCAGAAAGCAGAACGAATTGTTGAAACGTCGGCACCAGATCAAGGACCACTTGTTCTCTGTGGTTTCGCACGACATCAAGGCACCTATCGCCACCCAGGCGCAGATGCTCGACATGATGTATGACCACGTCGAGACCATTCCCCCCGCGGAGCTCAAGGAGGGACTTGGAGGGATGAAACTGATGGCCAACCAAATGAAGGAAAAGTTGCAGAACCTGATCTGTTGGGTAAAGAGGGAACTGGGCGATGACGGAAGCCAAGCATCGTTGTTCAATCTGCGCGAGTTGGTGCAAAAGGTGGTTGACGAACAGGCGGCCCATGCTGCGATGAAGTCGTTGGTGATCGTGAACGAGGTGCCCACCGAGTGGGAGGTTTTCGATGACGTCAATATCTCAAGGATCGTCTTGCAGAACCTCTTGTCGAATGCAATAAAGTACTCCAACCCCGGAGGTGCCATCAAGCTGTGTGCCGTTGAGGAAGGCACCCGCTATCGCATCGTTGTGGAGGACAACGGTGTTGGCATCAACAAGGAGAAACTGGCGGTTTTGTTGAAAAAGACAACTGCCTCTGAAGAGGGGACGCAAAACGAGATGGGCACCGGCATCGGACTCATGGTGAGCCGCCAGCTGACAGAGAGGATCGGTAGCGGGATTGCCATAGAGAGTATAGAGGGCAAGGGAACGAAAGTGAGTTTCACAGTAAACAAGGGGTGACCATGAGACCAAGTCAAAAAATCAGGGTGATGATTGTTGAGGACCATCCGATGTACCGCACCGGATTGCGGATGGCGTTGAATTATGCCGACTCAGGCTGCGAGGTGGTGGCCGAGGCCGAGAGCGTCAGCCAAGCGGTGGAGTTGCTTCATGCCAAAGACCTTGGCATTGACTTGGTTTTGCTCGACTATTATCTGCCCGACGGGACGGGTGGCGATGTGATTGAAACGGCCAAAAAGGCGTTTCCCGATGTCAAAATTCTGCTGATTACGGGTTATCATTTGGACGACTCCGCTATGAGTACGGTTGAAGAAGCCATTGATGGGTATATCGGCAAGACGGTGAAGCCGGAGGAGCTGAAGACCTGCATCGATGCGCTTTTCAGGGACCGTGATTCCTCAAAGGCAGAGGGTGTCAGCGTCACGCTTTCATCACGCGAGTTGCAGATTGTCCGTTTGTGTGTGAAGGGCTTGACCGCTCAGGAAATCGCCGATGTGCTGAACCTTAGCAAACGTACTGTTGAAGGCCACAAGGAGCGGATTTTCAGTAAGCTGAACTGCAAATCGACCGTTGAATTGGTGAATTACGCCTATCGCAACGGATTGGCGGACTGATTTCGGATTGTTCATAACTCTTCATTTTTTTCGGGTGTAAATACCTGAAATCCTTCCATTTAATTGTGCTTTCTTTGCAGCGGAATAGTACAATTAAATCTAATTATACAACAATGAAAAAGAAAATGAAAACATTGGTCCTTGCGCTGATGATGGTGTTTGTGTTGCCTCTTGGCGCTACGGCACAAGGTCTGTTCCAACTCAATGGCACTCTCGACGAGGTTTACTATGGAACTGGCAATGCTGAAAAACAAGAAGGCTTGCTTGGTATGCGTGGTTCTGGTGAGGTTGATATGACCGGCGGAATCGCAATTCAAGGATTCGGCCAAGAAGCACCCGTTGGTAGCGGAATCGTCATGCTGGTTTTGGCAGGTGCAGGTTATGCGGCCATCAAGAGAAAGGAGGAACAACAATGAAAAAGTTTGGTTTGATCGCCATGACGATGGCGTTGCTTGTAACGTTTGCCCAGTGCAAGAAGGACAACACCACCGAAACTCCCGCCAACAATGGCAAGAAAGTGAACATTTCGCTTACCGTGGACGGTGGTGACGGCTCCAAACATGGTATTAATTACGCTAATGGTGACATTTACTTTGAAAACGGCGACCTTATCTACGTGGTTAGCGAAGGCACCTATTTGGGAACACTGTCAGGACAAAGTTCAATGTTGGAAGGCAACTATTATCTCTTTATTGGTGACATTTATGAGCCTACTGAGGGGAAACCGCTTCAATTCTATTTCTTTGGTAGAGGTTTCAATCCAACCATCGATGAAGTTGGAAAGACTTTTACGGTTGATATCAGCGACCAGCAAACAGGCAAACTTCCCGTGATTGCCTACAACCATTCGCAAGGGAACTACACCTCGGGCCAAACACAATACAAATCCGTTCTGCTCAACAAATGCGCCTTGGTGAAGTTTACCGCCGATGGTGCCCCTACCAATCTTACCATTAAGGGGATGAACAATCGGGTGAATGTGAATTTTGCCGACAACACCTTTACATACGACAAGGCTGATGCTGATGGCGCAATCAACATAACCAAACGTGATGGCTATTACTGGACCATCCTGTTGCCTCAAGCCACGACGACTGGTACGATTACTACAGTAGTAGGTGATAAAACTTTCGATGTCCCTGCCATTTCCGAGAGTCAGTTCTTGTCCGAAGGAATTGAGATTCCTACTGTAAGACCAGTGGGAGCTAAAGGTGGCTTGTTTACCGTGTATGACGATGGCCAAGGTGATTTAAGACAGGTTTGGTTCTCCCAAGGCAACTTGCAGTATATTGGTAGTGCCGGTAATGGCGATGCTAACAACACGGGTGCTTATTGGAAGTTTGCTGACGAACAATGGGGAATTGTTGGAGAAGGGCAATTCGCCGCTGGGATGACAATTGACCGTGACCTTTTCGGTTATGGTACAAGCGGATACAATAATGGTCAGACTTGTTACCAGCCATGGAGTACGGAGAGTGATGGGAACTGTTATAATTCAAGTAATATCTTGAGTGGCAACGCTGATTGGGGGTACAATGCCATTTCCAATGGAGGCAACTCTGAGAACAGTGGGTGGCGAACATTAACGTGGGAAGAATGGGATGGTGTGATATTAGGTAGAGCAGGTCGATCGATAAATTCGTATGCCACAGCCAAGGTAAATGGTGTGAACGGGCTTATCTTGCTTCCCGATGGTTGGGTAAATGAATCACCGCATGAACTTACTGGGATCAATACGATTAATGACCCAATCTTTAACGAAATCAGCCTTTCCAATTGGACAAATTATGAGTCTTCGGGTTGTGTGTTTTTACCATTTTGTGGTTGCCGAGAAGGAGGAACAAGTCCAAATGGTTATGAGAATGGTGTTGGAACTAAGGGCTACTATTGGGCAAGTAATGATTATAATTATACGCGTGTGTTTGTTCATGATGTTTTTAATATTTCCACTAATGTAAGCGCATCCTCCTGGTTGAGTGATGCCTATTCTGTCCGCCTGGTTTACAATGCCTATTAACAGATCGTTATAAGGTTGTTCCAACCTTTTTTCCGCCCTCCCGCTCTCTGGGAAACCTTGGAGGGGAGGGCGGAAATTTTTACCTTGGTAACATGTGGATTAAATTAATTGATATTTGAGATTTTTTTTGCCAATTGCGAAAAAAAATCTTTAAAAACTCTTGACAATATATAAAATAGTAGTACCTTTGCAGCAACCATTCTCACCGCGCGAGCTGAAAAGCAGCGTACCAGGGTGAGACTTTTTTTTATGTCGAGATGCAAATAGGCCAAAGTCTAACCTTTTTATTATTTGCATATGGAATACAATAAGATTGCACTCGACACATCCGACTTACTTGCTATGCTGAAACAGCGTGGGCTTCAGATTTCAGATGAACAGGAAGCGCTCCAAACTCTTGCTGTGGTCAGCTATTTCCGTTTAGCCTGTTATTTCCGGCCGATGGAAATCGACAAGCAAACGCATGTTTTCCGACAAGGAGCCTCATTAAACCAAGCGCTGGAGCTCTATAGGTTTGACACAGCCTTACGTGATTTGGTATTCAGTGCTACACGTCAAATAGAAGTGGCGCTTCGTTCACGTGTCAACCATCATTTCTCACGCGACCATACGCCTTTTTGGTTTACCCAAGTGGATATGGCAACCGATGGACATCTTTTTTCTGAGCACCTAAGCAGTGTTGACCGAGAACTTCATAGAAGTAAAGAGGAGTTTATCAAAGAACACTTTGAACGCTATGACAAGCCGTCTTTTCCGCCTTCATGGAAAACTCTTGAGACTGTTTCGTTTGGAACACTATCGAAGCTTTACCAGGATTTTTATGACAAAGCCGATAAGAAATCTGTGGCTGAAGATTTTGGACTTCCACAACATGAATTCCTGATAAGTTGGTTGGAGAGTTTGACGGTGCTTCGCAATTTATGTGCCCATCATTCCCGAATATGGAACCGCCGGTATGCCTTAAAACCGCAGATGCCCAAAACATTAGTAGGCCACAAGTGGTTGTCTGACTTCTCTTTTCCGCCTGATAAAATCTATCCCCAGCTATGCTGCATCGCCTATTTGCTTAATTCCATTGATGCGCAAAACACTTTTTCCAAAGACTTCAAGCAGCTGTTGCGAAAGTCTCCATCAGTTGATGCTGCTGCCATGGGTTTCCCGAAAGATTGGGAGAAGGAATCGCTCTGGAAGTAGGACGCTCTCTTTGTGCCCATAATTCAAATGAATATGGAAAAAGGAGAAATCGTATTATACCAGCCTGACAATAGTGTTGAACTGGAGGTAAGGGTTGAGGATGAGACCGTGTGGCTCACACAGGCACAAATGGCTGTGCTGTTTGGATGCTCTTCTGATAATATCGGATTGCACCTAAAGAACATTTTTGAGGAGCGTGAAATCGATCCATTTTCAACTACCGAGGAAATCTCGGTTGTTCGCAAGGAGGGCAGTCGTATGGTTAGAAGGAGTCTCATGCATTATAATCTAGATGCTATTCTTTCGGTGGGTTATAGAGTGAGTTCTGCTAATGCCACAAAGTTTCGCCAATGGGCGAATAAGGTATTGAAGGAGTATTTATTACGTGGCTACGCCATCACTCAAAGAATTGAAAGACTTGAACGGCGGGTGAGCCAAACAGAAGAAAAAATTGATTTCTTTGTTCGTACCTCGTTACCTCCTGTGGAAGGTGTTTTCTATGAGGGCCAAATCTTCGACGCTCGAGTCTTCGTTTCGAATCTGATCAAGTCCGCAAAGCAGAGCATCGTATTGATTGACAACTATGTTGACGAGACTGTATTGATGATGCTTTCCAAACGTTTGAATTCTGTGACGGCCAAAGTCGTTACAAAAAGTGTTTCACGTCAACTTCAACAGGATGTGGAAAGCCACAACCGACAGTATCTTCCAATTGAGATGGAGGTACGCACCAACATTCACGACCGATTCCTCATCATCGATGATACGGTCTATCACCTAGGGGCTTCGCTGAAAGACTTGGGAAAGAAGCTTTTTGCTTTTTCCAAGATGGGAATTTCTCCAGAAATGATATTGAGCTGTTAGGGTTTGGAAAACGACTATTTTCTTACCTTTGCATCCACTATGAACGTCTTCTATCTCAAAAACGCCACCGAAGGCCTCAACGTTTTTCCCGAAGAGGAGTCCAAACACTGCGTGAAAGTGCTGCGGATGACCGAAGGGGAGACCTTTTGCGTGACCGACGGGGAGGGCTTCCTGTACGATGCCGAGCTGGTGGAGGCTCATCCCAAGCGGGCCACGGTCAACCTGACGAACAAACGCCCTGGCTACGACCATTGGGGCTTCAACCTCGAGATCGCCATTGCTCCTACCAAACTCAACGAGCGTACGGAGTGGTTCCTGGAGAAAGCCACCGAGATCGGCATCGACCGTGTGCGCCTGTTTACATCTTATCACTCGGAACGCCGAGCCGCCAACGTGGAGCGTTTCCAAAAGGTGATGGTGGCTGCCATGAAACAGTCCATCAAATCCAGATTACCCAAGATTGATGATATCACGCCTTTCGATAAGCTGGTGAAGCAACCCTTCGAAGGGCAGAAGTTCATTGCTTGGATTGATGACGATGTGAAGGACTGTCTCTGCAACCTTTATCATAAAGGGGAGAATGTGCTGGTGCTGATTGGTCCCGAAGGCGACTTCAGTCCCGAGGAAGTGGCGCTGGCCAAAGAAAACGGTTTCGTTCCTTGCAGTCTGGGCGACGCTCGATTAAGAACGGAAACCGCCGCCATGGTGGCATGTCATACCATCCAATTGATCAACCAGATAAAATGAAAAGAATTACAATAATCATATTGTTGTTAATACCATTAATTGCTTCATCTCAGCAATTGAACATCGCTTTGTTGAAGTACCGTGGTGGGGGCGACTGGTATGGCAATCCCACTTCGTTGCCCAATTTGGTTCGGTTTTGCAACCAGGAGATGGGCACGAATATCAATCCTGAGGTGCCAACGGTGGAGCCTTCGAGTCCTGAGATTTTCAACTATCCCTACGTGTATATGACGGGTCATGGCAATGTGGTGTTTGATGCTGCAGAGGCTCAGAACCTTCGCAATTACATGCTGGCGGGTGGTTTCCTGCATATTGACGACAACTATGGCATCCGGCAGTACATTGAGCCGCAGATGAAGAAGGTGTTTCCCGAGTTGGACTTTGTGGAGTTGCCATTTTCGCATGACATCTTCCAGAAGCCTTTCCTTTTCAGGAACGGTCTGCCCAAGATACATGAGCACGACGGCAAGGCTCCGCAGCTTTTCGCTTTGATTTACGAGGGCCGAATTGTTTGCATCTTCACCTACGAGTGTGACCTCGGCGACGGCTGGGAGGATCAGCGTGTCCATCACGATTCCCAGGAGACCCGCGAGAAAGCCCTGCAAATGGGAGCGAATATCCTAAGATACGTGTTTGAGAATTAGCATGAGACCTCGATTGCACATAGGATTTGTTTTTCTTGTAATGGCGCTGTTGGCCTCGTGTGTTAGGGAGGTGGAGCCGTCTGTAAGGCCTAGCCGTGCGCTAGTGGAAATCGACAGCCTGATGTGGCGGCAGCCTGATAGTGCTTTGACGGTGATGCTGGAGTTTGCGGGGAGTGATGTGGCAGATAGTCTGGATGAATTTAACGGTCATTACTGCCAGCTGTTGATTTCGGAGCTGCTGTATAAAAATGATTGGAAACAAAGCAACAGGGAGAATCTGCTGAAGGCGGTGGATTATTTTGACTTACTGGTTATTACAGAAGCACGTGGTGCATCTGAACATGAACGGAATGTGTTTTTAGACGCTCGGGCACATTATATTAATGGTGTTGGCTTTTATGAGCGGGGCGACGTGGTGAATGCCTGCGCGGAATACCTGAAGACCTTGGAGGTGATGGAGGAACATTTTAAGGAGCAGGAATTGGTTGGGCATAAGGCGCGATTTTTGGCCTATACCTACAACCGGCTTGGCGACCTGTTTTCGGAGCAATTTATGATGGAATCCTCCATCACTTGTTATGAGAACGCACTTGTCTATTGCAAAATAGAACCCACCTCGCCCATTGGCGTTTCCAATATTTTATACCGAATAGGCAAACAATATGACAAGAAGAATGAGATAGAGAAAGCCATTTCGTATTATAGCGAAGCCTTAGAAAACATGACGGAAACTGACAATATGGTTTATAGGGATATTGTTACAAGCAAGGCTCTATTTGACTATAAAACAGGGGTTGCGGCCGAAGTTTCATTGGATAAAATAAGACGTGTCCTTTTACAGGCAGAAACTGATAAAGAGCGATTACATCGTTATTTGGCCATTGGTGGTGTTTATTTTTATGAAAGTAATTATGACTCCGCACTGTATTATTTGGAACCCGTGTTTGAGAATCGCGAGGCTGGATTACAAGACCAGGCAGCAAATTATTTATACATCGTTTATGATAAGCTAGGTGACAAGGAGCAATCGGACTCCCTTGTGCATTATATGACAAGCCGAAAGAAATTGGTTGGAGAGAACAAGGCTTTAGTATCAAGGCTCGAAGACATGTATAAGACACATATGATCCAAGAGCAAGAAAAACAGGCCGAAACAGAACGACAAAAAGCTGTGAGGAGAGTTCGGAACATCATTGTGCCTATAGCTGTGGTAGTAGTGTTGGTTGTCATCTGTGCGTTGATGCTGAGAAACAAGAAGCAACTGAAGATTCAACAAGAGGAAGCGGACAGGATACTTGATGAGACTGAACTGGAGCATGAGAAAACAAAGAAGAGATACGAAGAAGAACTGAGACAACTGAAAGCGGAAACCGAACAACGGTTGGAGGAGGCGGAAAAGAAGCACCAACAGTGGATGGCCGAGGCTAGCGAGCGACATGAGGAGGAGCTAAGGACGCAAAAAGACCTGTCGGAAAAGGAAATAGAGAAGACCAAAAAGCGGCATGTGAAGGAATTGGAAGCAGAGCGGTTGGCATACGAGAAGGAGCAGGAGACTTTAAGACGGAAGTTAAAGGAAAGAGAGGTTCGGGTATATGCATTGAAACAATCATTGAACCTACAGCAGAAAGCGGCAAAGCGACGGCGCGAGGCTTTCCTGAAGGAGCCGATTTGCCAACATATTCTCAACGAGGCGAGAAGCAAACAAATCACTACTCGCGACGTGGCGCACGAACTTGGCATTGCCCTCAAAGACAAGGACTTTAAACAGCTCGGAGAGGCGGTGGAGAAGCATTACGAGGGTTTTGACCATGAGTTGTTAAGCCAATGCCCAGGTTTGAAACAAGGGTTGCTATCGTTGTGCCATCTGCATTTGTTGGGATTGAACGAAAGTGAGATAGCGGCACTAAAAAACCTGTCTTATTCCGCCATCAAGAAGCAAAACGAGAGCTTGCAGAGGAAACTTGGGGTGAAAGAAGACATAGCATCATATATCATGGGGGTCGCAGAAGGGCTTTGTGGCACTCAAGGTGGCACTCAAACGAATGGGGTCATAGATGATGACCTTGATGCATGGATTGAAAGGCAAATTAAAGACAATCCAAAAATCACCACAGAGGAACTCGCCGAAAAGAGCCATAAAGGTGTGCGCACCATCAAGCGGCATATCAGCATGATGAGGCATATTCGCTATGTTGGGAGCGGATATAGCGGACATTGGGAAGTGGTTAGGTAGGAGTTACCAGTTGTTCAGTTGACAGTTATATATTGGCATTCATCTATCTATGTAATGGGTTTCCAGCATGTCGGCTGTGGCATGTGCTCTTTCTTTTCCCTGGGTTTGATTACAGGGTGATGGTGGAAAAAAGTTGGAGGAAACGGGCGGTTTTCTCCTTTGTTTGTCTTGTGAGACATTGATAATCATCCTATACCATCCTCGGTTGAAAAATTCCAACATTTTTCCAACACGATAATTTGCGCTGTGATTTTTGGATAGCCTATTTTTGTCCTTGCGAACAAAATTGAAAAACACAAACCCTAAAATCACAAAGCTATGATTAAAGTAATACAAATGACACTGATGCTCTGCTTGATCCTTTCGGGAGCGTTCTGCTATGCAAATAGTACAGTAGGAAAAGGGAATGAGAAAGATGAACGTCCTGTGCCTATCGAATTCATTGTCACCTTTACGCTCTCCAATGGGGATGTGTATGCTGGTGAGTTTACGGTTACAGATTAATAAACCTATGTTTAACTAATAAAACCATTTACATCATGAAAAAAATCATCTTTTCATTTGCTTTTCTAATGACACTACAGGTCTCCCTTCAAGCCCAACAATGGGAATTTGACTATGCCACCGGTGAGAGATTCGTTCAATTTAGCCATGGTATTCTTGATTCGGAAGGGAATGGTGTTTTAGTGGGTGGATGCGGTCCCGCCTATCCTGATTATCACCCGATTGTGATGCGTGTTGATTCGGAAGGGGGACATTCCGAGCGTGAATACGAAGGCTTTGAAGGGTTGATGTTGACCCATATTGTGCAACTGTCCAACGGCAACTACTTTGTGGCAGGTCTCATCTCAGAAGAAGCCGTTGAAGTTCTGGTTCTTGATTCCAATTTGGAAATCATGGAGGATAAACGTTACGAAAAACCAGAAAACGCTTTATTACTTGCAGGAGGACGGCTTCTGCTTGAAGAAGATGGCACGGTCGTTATGTGTGGGAGTGCCAGATACACATCACCATACGGAGGTTACCGAACTCGTCCGTTTTTATATAGGTTTGATGAAAATGCCGACACCCTGCATTGCCGCTATGTCATGCCAGAAAGGCCAGAGCCCGAGTACTATATAGATCAATTCGAGTGCCATCAGATATTAAAAAATCCACGGGATAGCGGACTGATTTTAATTGGAGATGGAAGGCACGGTAACCCATCCCTTATTTGCTATGATTACGATTTCAACTACATTAGCAATATTTGGATGCATAATGACCAAAAGTTGCTTTTCACACAATACAGTTCATGTTGCTGGCTTTCGGATGACGACCTGCTGGTTTTCGGGACATTAAACGCGAAGAACGATCAATCGCGCAACATAGGGCTGCTTGATGTGAAATTGAGTGGCGGCGTTAGATGGACGGATACCATTCGTGCCGAACCCCAGCTTCCGTTCCGAGTCGCATCTGGGAAATGCAATTGTGCGACCTTTGTCAATGACTCGACCATCTATTGTTCTTATCAGTCTTCTGAAAACTTGTTTGGTCCTTATTTTCCAAGCGTTTGCCTGTTAAACAAAGACATGGAAGTGCTTGGCAACAAGGTGTTTCTTGATGAAGAATACACCAATCATCCGACCCACTTCACTTTGCCTCAAAATGACAGAGGATGCATCATTGTCACGTCCTTTGCCTTGGTAGCCAATAACACAAGCCAAGGGAAACTCATTAAAATGAGCCGTGAGGATTTCAATCCTATTCCCAGCAGTGTAGAGGAATTGCCACAAGAAACGATAAAGGCTATGGCCTACCCCAACCCTGCCAAAGATTGGTTGAACATTGATATTACAGGTTTGCTTGATGGTCAGCAATATCGATTCCGAATTTGTGATGCCTATGGGCGGGTTTACATGGATCGCGTCGTTCATGTGGAGGGTAACCCTTTCAAGATATGCACGACTTCGTTAAGTCCAGGCTTATACTATTATACAGTATGCAATTCGCAAACGGGTTTTATTAACGGCAAATTTGTGAAAGAATGACTTTTTAACACTCAATTGTAATAAATACAACAAACATTCAAGTGGAACTATGGGGAGACCGCGCCACAAAAAGGCCTTCTTCTTTCCGTGGCCTATCCCGGACAGACGGTGACATACACCTACGACACCTGCCAGCGTGTGACAGACGAGGCAGTTCGGT
Organism: uncultured Bacteroidia bacterium; assembly: GCA_902801465.1. Lineage (GTDB taxonomy): Bacteria > Bacteroidota > Bacteroidia > Bacteroidales > F082 > Limimorpha. The sequence continues at coordinate 33,298 of CADCIH010000014.1, forward strand.
TTTCCGCGGAAGAGGCCTATGTCACAAGGTATACCTATGACGGGGCTTCAAGAATCGCCTCGGTTGTCTATCCCTCTGGGTTTACGGTAAACCATCGGTACAACGCCAGGGGCTACCAGAGCGCTCAGACTGACTATGGCGGGGACGAGTTGTACCGCACCAAGGGAACGTCCCCAATGGGCCAGCCGGAACGCTTCGTTTTGGGTGGTGTGTTGCTGAATACGCTGGAGTACGACCCGGAAAGGCATCTGTTGACAATGACGAGAACCACAAAAAACAACACGTCGTTGCAGAATTTATCGTTCGATTACGACGGATTTTGTAATTTAGCATCCCGAAGAGACAACATGAGAAACCTTGAGGAGACCTTCACGTACGACAGTCAGAACCGCCTGACGGGGGTGTGGCTCGGCGCTTCGCAGACTGGATCGTCGGCCTACGACGGCTACGGCCGCATGACAGCCAAGACCGCAGGCGGACAGCCCGTGTTCTCCAACGCCGTCTACAACACCACCGCCAAGCCCCACGCCATCACGTCGGCGCAGACCACGGCCGGACTGTTCCCCTCGGACGCCCAGTCCATTACCTACACCGGCTTCGACAAGGTGGGCAAGGTGAAGCAGGGCAATGACAGCCTTTGCTACATTTACGGCTACGACCGGCAGCGTATCCTCATGGAGGAGCATGTGGGTGGCCTCACCCGCACGAAGCGCTATGTGGGGAACTGCGAGTTCGTGACCGAGAGCGACGGCACCACGACCGCCGAGTATTGCCTCACCTACCTCACAGGCCCAACGGGGGTATATTCCGTGGTGGTGAAGGGGAGCGACGGCGACGCGGTGCATTACATCCTCAAGGACAACCTCGGCTCATGGACCACCATCACCGACGAGGAGGGCTTTGTGCAGCAGCGCCTCAGCTACGATGCTTGGGGCAACCTCCGCGACCCGAACACGTGGAGCGGGAGCTTCACGGGCACCCCGATGTTCGACAGGGGATTCACCGGACATGAGCACCTGTACGCTTTCGGTCTGATCAACATGAACGGGAGGATGTACGACCCCGTGATGTCGGTGTTTCTCTCGGTGGACCAGTACGTTCAGAGTCCCGAGAACGCCCAGGGCTTCAACCGCTACGCCTACTGCATGAACAACCCGTTGCGGTACGTCGATCCCTCGGGCTGGCTGGCGGGAGGGGGCAACACGGGCTACTTCCCCAACTCGACAGCCAACGCCTTCGACCCGTACATGTTCTACGGACACACCGCGTTGGAGCCGAGAGACCTGGGATTGCGGCAGCTTGACACGTCAGACCCCATCATTACCTGGATGGAGGAGAATTCCTTGCATGGTAGCGGGAATAGAGTGAAAGGAGAAAGTAGCGATTCCAAAGAACAGGGAGAAGGGGAAAAATACATATTTGGATATAGTGATCCTAATGCCGTGAAAGTTAAGGGGCCTGGGGCTTGTTTGTTTGCCTCTTTAGGAATGATTTGTAAAAGATTAAACCAATGGAATTTGGATCCTGTATTTTGGAAAGAGCAGGAAGCATTATATTTTGCTGAAAAAGAACAACACGGATATGATTCGAATAATATAGAGGATTTTGTTCAATGGGTTGGAGAAAACAACAACATAGGTTTTTCTTTTGAAAAAATTGGAATAATGAACATTCCAGACGCTAACAAAGAAAAAAGTCAGGTCATAATTGTAATAGAACTATCTTCTGAAAAACAAATTGCTCAAAATGAGGGAAACAAAGGTCATGTGGCTGTACTAAATTCCTTTACTATTTCTTCTGTTAATGGATATACATCTTTAAAAATGACATTTGGCGATCCTTCTCCTCAGAGGTTTTTATACAATTATAACACAACCTCTCCATATATTCTTCCAGAAGGAATAAATAGTTGGATTTTTTATAAATTCAATATAAACAATTATATGAAACCATGAAAAGGATTGTTATTTTTATACTAGTTTTTTTATCTTTTCGTTTTTATGGTCAGGAAAAGAACACATTATATTCAATACTGCTTGAATGTATCGAAGAGTCAAAAAGAAAGTATGAGAATTCCATCGCATGGACTCAATTGGGACACAAAATGTATTTAAATCCCGATGGTTTACCCGATCCAAACGCTAGATACAACAAGTCTTTTTACGACAACTTACCTTTAAGCACTGTTTCTTGGGAAAACACTAAGAAATACGGAAAAGTCTTTGATGTGTTGGAGGTGTATTTTAGCTTACAAAATGACATCATCGAAGTTCGAATAGCTTTGGTGACAGTTACCAGAGAAGGAAAAAAACATTATTCTCACGCAATTTGGTTTGAAGACGTGGATGTTTACACTTACCGCTATTCTTGTTCGAACCAACAGTGGGAAAGGATACCCGAGTGCATCTATTCTGATGTGAACACTCAAAGCTTCGTCTGCATACAGAATGACAGCATCTCCATATTTCTCAAAGAATCACTTTCTGACAATGCATCTTATTTTTATGGAACTTATCAGCGTTCCAACGACACCCTGTATCTTTCAGACAATTTATTGAGATCCGCAAACGCCATTGTTGATACTGTGTACACAGATTATCCAGGCACAGAGATTCAACTCTATGAATTGTATGTGGTTTTCTGTCTTGGCTGTAAAGAGGCAAAATATCAGGACAGTTTATATTATGAACTGACCACATGCAGTGACCTCTGTTGGGATTACGACAAAAGCTTCCCTGGTCTATGGTATGAACCGAATCTTAAAGCCAATGATGAAGGGCTGATTCAAATCCCGGCTGGAACCCTAAATAACCATGAGAATAATGGTTCCGATCTGTTGATAAGAGGAATGTATTTCTACACAAAGCAACGTCTTTATCTAAAGCCTCATGTTCGCTATGTGATCAAACAAAAAACGAAAAAAGGAGAACCCCTTGAATTGAATGAGTATTATCTTGTCATTGACGATGAACACAAAACAATAACTATTTCACCACAACCTTGGAGAATCACTGTGACTAATGGAGTAAAAAGTCCTAACCCCATCGTATTAGAGCGGCGACAAAAAAAGACCTTTTGTTATAGAGAATTGAAGAGATGGTGGTTGTGGTTATTTGGCATAGAATGAGAAATATGGTTCAAAAACTATCAAAAGAACAATACGACGATATGTATAATGTTCCCCAGAATTGAGAGCATGAGTTAAGGTGAAAAATGAGTAGTTTTGCAGGGGATAAAAAAAACATTAGGGAAAATGACGACAAAACGAAGGAAATTCACAAACAAATTCAAGGCCATGGTTGCCTTGGCCGCGATTAGGGAGCAAAAGACACTGGCCGAGCTGTCGAAGGAATTCGAGGTGAGCCCCAACCAGATATCACAGTGGAAGCAGGAGGCGATAAGGAACATGGAGAAGGCATTCGGTGGCAAGGGAGACGAGAAGAGCGAGGAGGACGAGAAGTCGATAAGGAAGTTGCGGGAGAAGGTCGGCGAGCTGACCATCGAGCGGGATTTTTTCGAGGATGCCTGCAAGCGTTTAGGTTTACAGTGGTAATTACAACTATTCATTATGGAATCTGTTAAAAAATATCTTGTTGCCGTAATAGTATTATTTCTGATCAGTTCTTGTTCTCAAACGATACGAATCTTTGATTTGGAATCGGTTTATCTACAAAAGAACAAAGGGAAAGAGCAGAATTTAGTTTTGGAAATAACAATACCCAATGATACTATTTTCGCTGAACAAGAAACCCAGTCAAAAGTAACTGTGGTTTTAAAATATTTTGGTGATGGTTTTTACTACTTCAACACATCACCTCAAATTTGGAGAATGGATGGTGGGATTGCTACACCCAATTCTTTTTTGAGAACTTTTTTTCATAACAATGAAGAATGTCGTGTCCGAGAGGATCTTCTCATGCGCAATGACATTAATCCAAAATATTGTAATTATTTACTTTGTTCTGGGAAAAGCATGGTCTTTGAAGAGCCTTTTGATCTTAAAAGATTGATATGCAAAGGAACAAAATTTGATACTGAAAATCACAATTATGGAGAATATCAAGTTCAATTGTCTTATATCACAATTTTTGGTGACACCATTTGTTCAAATATAGTAAATCTGTGGTATGTTGAAAAGTGATTTAAAAACACACCGACTCCGACGGGAGCACTTAATTGTTTTCTTTTTGAGCATTCAAATTGGACTCAATGCACAATCGAGTTTGTCATCATGTTACCGGATGGATTTTATTCCGCAAATAGAGAGTTATTACAATTCTTTAGATAGCATTTTCCAAACTCGTTTAGGAGACAATTATTTATCACAAACCACAGAACAGTTGTTGCTTTTAAGCAAACACTTCATCGAAAACAGAATAGATAGTATTTCCATCGGGCCAACTACGGAGGGTGATTTATATCTATTTGAAACAAAAGAGAACGGGATGATCTCTTGTGGGCAAATACGGGGGCCAATTCCCGATTGTCCTTTAAAACACATGTGTAGATTGTGTACTTATTATAAGGATTGGTGTTTGACAGAAAACAAATCCAAAATGATAAAATCAGAAATCAATAAACTTGCAATAATGCTAAATACTAAATAACAATAGTTCGTTAAAATTTCTTCAAACTAGTTAAGCCATGAAAAAGCGTATCACTATTCTAACATTTCTGCTGACGGTGCTTGTTCGGGGTTTCGCCCAGGACACCATCACCGGCGTGGTGAGCCGCGTTGCCGTACTGGCCGAATCCCTATCTGGAAGATTTGGTTGTTCATTACGACACCATCCCAGTGTGTGCTGAAATAGAAGTGGTGGGAGACGTATTGGAGAAGGATGATGAAAATGGAGTGCCTTTCAAAATCATAGACATCAAACAACAGGTCAATGCTGAAAATGTATTTTTTTATTCTTGTATCCTTTGGATGGGTGACTTTTATCCTATCTCCTACCCTGGACCTGAAACAATAAACGCCTATGCGATTGTGGATATAAATGACGACTCCCGCTCTTTTGTCGTTATCGACGGTCATCTTCAAACAAATGACACCTGGGTCGTTAACGGGGTTTCACTGAATAGATACATGCGATACCTGTTTGTGGGTTCCTATGAAACCTGGACGGATTACTATGGGGAATCTTTCAGCGTATTCAACCTTAAAGAAGCCTTTCCTTATGGCGAAGACACAGACTCGGCAGAGGGCAGGCTAACCCTTGATAATAGCTTGTGTTTAACGACTTTGAACGAAGATCCCGTTTATTTGTCCATTTTTGACGGATCAAATCATTATTATCTTACAATTAAGGATTCATTGCTATCGGATTATATCAACTCCGATCTTTATGGCGAAAACGATCCTGTTTCTGCGTCTGGCGTTGAGGCCTTGCACTATGACATGTTTGGCGGAACGTTCCGTTGTTTTGAAATAGCTGAGTTACAAAACCATGCAGAGAAAACCCTATCTGGCATCTTGCAGGATGCGCCTATGCCCAATGTCGGAATCACCCCCGTGCCAGGAATGGAAATGGCTTATTATAGTGGGAGTCACTTTTATTACATTGATAATCAAATCCTGAGTTACCCCTATTCAGTTATCATCGGAAACGATACAGTGTGTTATGGTACCGAACTAACGGCTGTTTTTACCTCAAGGACAAGAATAGACAATGGTTTTGAGCCGTATTCTAACATTCTCATCTCTGAAGCTACCGTAACCACCGGGCTTCAGGAATCTTCTTCCGTTGATATCATGCTTTATCCCAACCCAACAAGGGGAATCATAAAAATCGTTTCAGAAAAACCCATGGAAAACATCACCATCTATGATAACACGGGTAGAATGTTGCTTGGCAGAATCTGTTGCTCAAATAGTTACACCCTTGATTTAAAAGATTATAAAGGGCTAGTTTTGATATGCTTTGCTTTTCAAGATGGTCAAAAAACAATCAAAAAGGAGTTGATAGAATGAAAAAGTTGTTTTCAATTGAGGAAAGGGGTGTCAGCGAGTGGATAGTTGACGGTTAAGGTTCCAACAGCACCTCGGCGGCCTTCAACGCCTCGGGGGTGACCTTGTCGTTGCTGAGCATCTTGGCGATCTCGGTGACGCGCTCACCAGCCGTCAGTAGCTTGATGTGCGACTGAGTCCTCGAACCTTCGTTGTCCTTGTAAATGAAGAAATGATGCTGCGCCTTGCTGGCCACCTGGGGTAGGTGGGTGATAGAGATGAGCTGCAACGAGGTGCCCATCCCTTGCATGATGCCTCCAATCTTGGCCGCCACCTCGCCGGAGACACCCGTGTCGATCTCGTCGAAAATCAAAGTAGGAATGTAGCTGTGCTTCGACACCACACTCTTGATGGAGAGCATCAGCCTTGACAACTCACCGCCCGAAGCCACCTTGCTGAGCTCGGCCACCTCAACGCCTTTGTTGGCGGAGAACAGGAAACGTATCTGGTCCATGCCAGTGGCACAAAACATGGTCAAAGGCTCCACAGCGATCTGAAACACGGCATGGGGCATGGCTAACTGACGGGCCAAATCGGTGACGCTCTCGCCAAAGGTCTTGGCAGCCTTCACGCGTTGCGAATGAAGCTTCGTGGCGAATTGCTGAAGCTTAAGGGTTTGTTCCTTCAAGGCCTTCTCGGTCTGCTCGATCTCCTGGTCGATGTTCTCAAAAGCGTTCACCTTGGCCTCGAGGGCGTCGCGCAACTCAATCAAAGCCTCGAACTCCTTCACGTGATGCTTCATCATCAAGCGGTTGAGCAGGTCGTAACGCTCTTGCAACTCTTGCAGCTTGCTTTCGTCGAACTGGGCGTCGTCGCCCACCCGGTCGAGGTCATAGGCGATGTCCTTCAACTCCACCTGGGCGCTGTCGATGCGCTCCTGCAACTCCTCCAAGCTGGGAACGAGTTGCTTGAGCCTGTGCAGCACCGATGAGAGCTCGTTGAGTTGGGGCAGGATGGCGGTCTCGGTGCTTTCCAACAGACCATTGGCGCTAAAGAGCAACGAACGTATCTCCTCGGCGTTCTCCATCACCTTGAGGCTCTGCTCAATTTCGGAGTATTCCCCTTCCTTGAGTTGCGCTTTCTGAAGCTCATCAAGTTGGAACTTCAGATAATCGTTCTCGGCAATGTTCTTCTCGGCCGAAGTCTGAAGTTCTTTCAGGCGACGGCTGAGGGCGTTATAGTTGGCAAACTCCTGCCTGTAATGGCTTAGGAGCTCGTGGTTTTTCGCAATCTCGTCCAACAGGTGAAGCTGGAAGTCGGCATCGGTCAACAGCAACGAGTCGTGTTGCGAATGGATGTCGACCAGTTGGTTGCCGACCTCCTTCATGGTTTGAAGCGACACGGGGGTGTCGTTGATGAAGGCGCGGCTCTTCTTCTGGGGACTCAGCTCACGGCGGAAGATGCATTCCGTGTCGAAGTCAAGGTCGTTTTTCTCGAAGAGCGGTCTCAGGCTTTCATCTGAGAGGTGGAAATGGGCTTCCACCACGCATTTCATCTCCTTGTCGAACAGCACGCCAGTGTCGGCGCGGTCGCCAAGCACGAACCCCAAAGCACCAAGCAGGATGGACTTGCCTGCACCAGTCTCACCGGTGATCACGCTGAAACCTTCAGCGAAGTCGACCGACAATTCCCCGATGAGGGCATAGTTCCTGATGTGGAGGTGCCGTAACATGGGTGGTAAGGATTATCCTCTCTTGCCGCCTTGCAGGATCTGGTCGTAGCGTGACGACTGCGACGGGTCGATCTGCTTCATGATGTTGGCGGCCTGGGTCTTTTCCTGTTGGGAGCCCTGGCTGAACACGTTGATGATCTCGTCGCGTTTGGCTTCCACGATAAGTTGCAGGAAGAAACAAGTGGGGTAGGTGGAGTGAACGGCTTGGAGGTATTCCAACGAGCCAAGGATGGCGGCGCGGCCCTCGTCGGGTTTCTCCGACATCATGTCGAGACCCAGACGGTGGTATTCGTACATGAACTTACGAAGAGGCGCGTAGCTGTTGTTGGTCATGTTCTCCACCAGCCAATAACGGTTCTTGTTGCCATCGAAGGCTTTCCAGCCGGCCTGACCGGAGCTTTGGGCGTTGTTCACAATCTGTTGGGCGGCCTCGAAATAAGGCTGGCCGCCGTTCAACGAGAAAGTGTCGAAGTCAAGGCCGAGGAACATGTACACATAATAAGCGATGGTGGAAGTCAAGTCCGACATGTGGGTGTTGAGACTGAAATCCAAAGGCTGTCCGTCGGTGTAGTCGAACGAGAACTTCTGGTCGACGTAGTTGAACACTGGCGAGGTGTAGCTGGCCTTGTAGCACGGACGGCGGAGGGCCATGTTGAGTTCGCCCGAGAACGAGTTCGCGTCGGTGCGCTCCTTGATGGTGATGGCGATGGAGCACTCGATCTTCTCGTTGGTCTTGAAGTTGACGTTAGTCCACTTGTTGTTGTTGATGAACTCATACAAAGCTGTCTGCAGGTTCTGGAACACGGTCTTGTCGGTGCCTGCCACTTGGTTGGAGTTGACTTGGATGCTGCACTGCAACTCTTGGGCGGACACGATGTTCGTAAGGAACATGCAGAGGATTGCGATGACGGATAGCCTTTTCATGGGTTTTTAGAACTCGTCCTGGACTTCTTTGTTGGGGTTACGGAAATAGATCTCGTCGTGGAGAAATTCGTGGATGGCGATGAGGGTGGGTTTGGGCAGACGCTCGTAGAACTTGGCAATCTCAATCTGCTCACGGTTCTCGAACACTTCCTCGAGGCTGTCATTGTTGGTGGCGAACTCCTCGATCTTCTTGTTGAGCTCTTCCTTCATCTCGGCGGCAATCTGGTTGGCGCGCTTGGTGAGGATGACTACGGTCTCGTAGATGTTGCCGGTGCCTTTGTAAAACTGGTCTTTCTGACGGGTAACCACCGTCGTTTCGGTTCTGACTTTCTTGAAATCCATGATGTTTGTTATAAGTTTTCTAGTTTCTTTCTTGCTTTGATGACAGAGGGCTCCACTTCCTTCAGGTAGGGACTCTCGGGGTAAAGGTAGCTAAGCGTGTTGTAGCGCTCGATGCAGGCCTCGTAACGTTCCTTCTGCTTCTCGGGGACGCTGTTCTCGGCATAGTCGTAATAGGTCTTGGCCATGTCAGAGAGAATCTCCTCGCGATGCGGGGTGTTGGGGTATTTTTTCAACAGGTTCTCGAAGCTGGTGATGGCGGCATTGTAGTTCTCCATACGGTAGTAGAGGATGCAAATGTTGTAATCTTTCTCCTCCAGCTTGTTGTTGAGGTCGGTCAACAACTCATTGGCCCGAAGTACGCTGTCGCCTTGGGGATAACGCTCGATGTAAGCCTCTAGCTGTTGGATGGCCTTGTGGGTGTTCTCCTGGTCGAGGTTGATGTTGGGAGAAATCATATAGCTGCAAAAGGCGCTCATGTAGGCGGCACGTTCAGCTTCGGTTGAGAACGGGTAGTTGGTGACGAACTTGTTGAAATAGTAAGCGGCAATCTCGTAATCGTAGGTCAGATAGTAGCACATGGCGGTCCGATAGGTGATCATCTCGCCTTTTGGGGTGTTACGGAACGAGTTCTGCATGAGGTCGAAGAGCTGCAAGGCATGGTTGTAGTCCTTGCGGTCATAGTAATCCATGGCCACCTCGTACTTCATGTCGTTGTCGGTGCTTCTGAGAATGCGCGCGAACTCATTGCATGAGCTAAGTACAAGGAGGGCAAAACAGGTTGCTATAAGAATCCTTTTTTTCATTGGGTTGCAAAATTACACCTTTTTTGGCTAATAACGGGCCTTTTTTCGTGATTATTTCTCGATAACAAGTTTTTCCACGCTACTTCCTTGCTCGCCGTTTAGTTGGATGAAATAGACGCCATGTCCAAACTTCGTCCCGTCGATGGTGACTTTACCGTTGGCTTTGCCTGACATGAGTTGCTGGCCAAGGCTGTTGACGAGGGTGTAGCTGAAGTCGCCGATGGTCTCAATGGTGAAGCTGCCTTTGCTTGGGTTGGGATAGATTCCCCATTGGCTGCTCGACTCGTTAAGGCCGACATTGCTTATTCTGAGGGTGACGCTGGCAGAGACGGTGTTGCCTTCGCCGTCGGTGACGTTGACGGTGTAGGTGGTCTCGGCCTCGACAGGTGTGGCAACGGGGTTGGAGATGGTGGGATCACTGAGGGTCTCGGCGGGATCCCAGAGGTAAGTGTAGTTGCCGTCGCCGCCACTGGCGAATGCCATCAGTTGTGAGTTGTGACCCTCTTCCACGATTTCGGGGTCTGCAAACGCCTCGACCTCGAGAGGATCGTTGCCGACGCCGATGCAATGGATGGTGGCGACCCATCCTGAGTTATTGACGGAGTAGTCGGAGGTGAAACGGAAGGTCAGGGCGCCTTCAGAGTTGGTGGCGGTCACAGTGCCAGGGCTGGTGGAGCCGTTGAATTGACCCAAAGAAGGTGCGCTGGTCGACGTTCCGTCGAAGATATACAGATGGTCGTAGCCTGACTCTGTGTTGAACTCAAGGAACGTGGCCTCGAGGATGCCGCCGGGTGTGCCGGGCATGAAGGTCATGGTGATGTCCTTGTTGTTGCCATAGTTGTTGCTGGCGCCGCCGTCGTCGTAGAACAGACCGTTGCAGGTCTCAACGGTGGTGTTCTGCATGTTATAGGCTTCCACCACCGAGATATAGTTCGGGGCAAACTTGCTGTCGCTCTCGCCATCGGCGTTGGTCACGGTAAGGCGGACGTTGTAGGTGCCTGCGGTGTTATAGGTCACCGTCGGGTTCAGCTGAGTGGAGGTGGCAGGGGTGCCGCCTTCGAATTCCCATTCCCAACTCACAAGCTGAGCGCCCCACGAGTTGTCGGTGAAATGCACGGTGCCGCCGATGTTGGTGGTGGTGAAGTCGGATGTGAAATCGGCCACGATGCCTTCCAGGGCCACCAGCTGAGCGTTGATGTTGACAGTCTCACCGTCGGCTACGGTTACCTGGGTCTCGTATGCTTCATAGCCGTTCTTGGTGATTCTCACGGTATAGGTGCCGGCCTTCACGGGGCGGTGGAAGTCGCCGCCAGGAAGTTGGGTGGAGACGATGGAGTATTGGTCGTCGTGACCCACCAGAGTGACAGTGGCGTCGCCGATGGGAGCTCTCGACTCGGCGTCGACAACAGTGCCGTGGATGCCGTAGAGGCATTGGTTCATGAAGGCGAAGATGGAGTTCTTGTTGATGTTCCAGAAGTTGGGCATCTGGCTGCCTGAGGGCAGTTTGGTGTTCGAGCACTCAATAGTGAGCTCACGGCATTGGTGGTAACCGTTCATGTAGTCCTGACGGCCGCCGCCGATCATGTACCACTGGGCACCGTTGGTGACACCGTTGTTGTAGTCGGTCATATAGTTTTGGCTCACTTGGTGGGTGAGGTCGGCGTATTCATGCGAAATGAGCTGATACCACTGGTCGTCGGCGTGAAGCGTATAGGTGTTGTCCCAAGGATAGTTCATCACCTCGGCGCCGCCGTGGTAGTTGGCGCCCATCACGAAATGGTTTTCTTCAGCCAGTTGCATGAACCACAGGGTTTCCTGTTGGTAGACTTCTCCGTCGGGATGGGGACCGCCGTGGGGGTCGGCGTAGTTACGGTTCATGTCGACGCCGTTGGCGTTGTAACGGGTGGCACCGTTGACGTTGGTGTTGCCGCCGTGGTAGGTGCCGTCAGGGTTGGTGTTGGGGCCGATATAGAGGTCGATGTTTTCCAGGACGTTCGCGCACTCGGGGAGGGTTGGGTTCTCGAGAAGATAGTCGATCAAGCGGAGCATCAGCATCCAGCCTGTGGTCTCGTCGCCGTGTATGGTGGAGGTGTAGAGGAACTTCGGTTTGCCTGCACTGGTTCCGTTATTGATGTGGGCGATTAATATCTTACGGTTGCTGGGCAGGGTTCCCAATTCGATGATTTCGCATTTGTCGGGGTGGTCGGTGGCAAATTGGTACATCATGGCCTCATAGGCGGGGTAGGTGGGGTAGGCGTCCCAGTCGTATGCAGCGCGGTTGCTGCCGTCCCACATCTCGGCTTTCACGAGCATCGAAGGTGGTGTTTGCAGGGTGATGTCATAACCCAGTTTTTGAAAGGCGGTGAACTCTTTGTTGTTGGCGTAGGCGGTCACCACATTGCCGTCGACACGGTCAACAGAGATCATTTGGGCAACCTGTGGCAGGTTGTCGTTGCCGGTCAATTCAAAAGTGAAATAGTACTCATTGCGTTCTTGCATGAGCTGGTTGAGTTCTTGTTGGCTCTTTTGAGCGAACATGTTGCCGCAAATCAAAACGGCTAAAACGATTAATAATTTTTTCATTTATTTGATTTGTTTATTTGTTTATCTGAATAATTCCGCATTCCTCATTCCTAATTCCGCATTAATCTCCTCTTCCACTTTCTCGTTCACAGGTACCAGGGGCAGACGGAGAATGTTTTTGCAGAGTCCGATATGGCTCATCAGGCATTTGATGCCTGCGGGGTTGCCGTCGGCGAAGATAAGTTGGTTCATGCGCAACATGGCGTAGTGGAGTGTCAGTGCCTCGTCGGTGCGTCCTTCCTTCATGGCTTGCATCATGCGGCTAAAGGGCTTGGTGTAGGCGTTGGCGGCCACGGAGATGACGCCTTGTGCGCCGAGGGCCATCAGAGGTTGGGTGATGCCGTCGTCGCCGGAGAGCACGTCGAAGTCGGTGGGCTTGTCGCGGAGGATCTCCATGATCTGTTGTAGGTTGCCTGAGGCTTCCTTGACGGCGACGATGTTAGGGTGTTTGGCCAGTTCCACGCAGGTGGCTGCTTGCAGGTTCACGCCCACACGGCCAGGTACATTGTAGAGGATCACGGGTACGGGGCTGGCGTCGGCAATGGCCTCGAAATGGGCTTTCATGCCGCGTTGGTTGGGCTTGTTATAATAGGGGACCACGCTCAGGATTCCTTGGATGCCGGTGAAGTCTTGGGCTTTGATGGCGTCGAGCACGGCTTGGGTGTTGTTGCCTCCCATGCCTAGCAGCACGGGCAGACGGCCGTTGTTGGTTCTGAGTATGGTGTCGACGACCTGTTTCTTTTCCTCGGCGGTAAGGGTAGGAGCTTCGGAGGTGGTTCCAAGCGCCACCAGAAAATCGGCTCCGTTGTCGATGACGTGGTTGACGATACGTTCCAGCGATTCAAAATCCACGGATTTGTCCTCGTTGAATGGTGTAACCAACGCAATCCCAGTGCCTTTAAATATGTTTTTATTTGTATTTCTCATAATTCTTAATTCCTAATTCCTAATTCTTAATTCTTAATTCTATCTCCTCCCGCCAGCGCCCTTAAATATCTGTGTAGTGCCTCTATGTCTTTCACAGGGTCGGTGTTGTCGCCGCTGTCGATGATGAGGTCGTAAAGTTGGTAATGGTCGTTTTTGGTGAAACTGATCCTGAAGCTGGCGTTGGGGAGGGTGGCGAGGTAGTCGCCGATGTTGACGTGTTTTTTGGACAGGTTGACGAGCAGGTGGGTCATGGGCAGTTTGCGAACCTCTTCCTGTTTGTCGGCTTTCAGCACCTTCATGAACCCGAAGTCCTTGGTGGTCACTTCGCAGTATTGGTCGCTGAGCAGCACGTCGTCGGAGGCTTTTTCGGTGATGATGATGAACCGGCTTCGAGCGATGCCGAAGAGCGCTTTGATACGGTCTTCGAGGATACGAACGGTCTGCTTGTCGAGGTCGTCAAGGATGATGATGACCGACGAGAGTTTCTCGAGGTCGGGCATGCGGCATCCGTTTTTCTCGGCAACGAACTGCTTGATGGCACGGTTCAGTATTCTATATCTCAGCTTGTCGATGAGTGACATTATTCAAGAATTAATTCTGCAAAAATAATGATTTCCTATTTAATTTAGTGTAATTTTGCGCAAAAATTTAGCGATGCTGATTACGATTTTAGGAAGTGGTACGTCTCAGGGCGTTCCGGTTATAGGTTGCCAATGTCCTGTGTGTCAGTCGAAAGATCCCCGTGACAAGCGTACCCGTACTTCGATTTTGATTCGTACTGAGCAGGTGACCGTGGCGGTCGATGCCGGTCCCGACTTCAGGCAACAGATGCTTCGTGAGGGCGTTTCACATCTCGATGCGGTTTTCATCACTCATGAGCACAAGGATCATATTGGCGGACTTGACGATGTGAGGCCTTTTATCTTCAGTCAAGGCAACCACCCCATGCCGTTGTACGTCGATGAATCCGCCTTGCCAGAGATCAAGCGTGAGTTCTCCTATGCGTTTGAGGAGCATCTTTATCCTGGCGCTCCCACTTATGATGTGCATCTCATTGACGAGACCCCGTTTGATTTCGGCGACCTTCACGTGGAGCCCATCAAAATGAAGCATTATACGCTCACTTGTTACGCTTTCCGTATCGGCAAATTCGCCTATGTCACTGACCTGAGCGAGGTCAGCGAGCATCTTATGGACAGGCTTCAGGGTGTGGAGTTCCTCGTTTTGGAGGCTCTTGGCCCCAAACCGCACTATTCCCATATAAGTCTCCAGCAAGCGGTTGACGTGGCAAAACGGCTCAATGTCAAAAAAGCCTGGTTCACCCATTGCAGCCATAGTATAGGCAAAGCCCATGACGTAAACGCCCAATTGCCTACAAACATGATGTTGGCCTACGACGGTTTAAGTTTCAAGGTTTAACTAATTTATTTCCTATAGATTAACGTATATATATTAATATAGGTATAGGAATAAAAGAATAGATTTTTTAAAAATATTTTTTCGATTTTTCTTGTATTATCGAAAAAGTTGCTATTTTTGTGTCGATTTTCAAATTTTGATACAATATGGATTTAAAAACTATTCATCTCGGTACCATGGTCAAGAGAGAGCTCAAGGCCCAAGGTAGAACAGTTGTATGGCTTGCCCGTACAATCAACATGGAGCGTAGCAGCGTCTACAAAATCTTCGAACGCAACACCCTCGATGTCGGCCTGCTTATCCGCATCAGTCTCGTCATGGACCACGACTTTTTTCAGGATGTATCCAATAAGATACAAGAAAACTATGATGAGATATATGAGATGTTTTTAAATCCCAGTAAAACAGTCTACCAAAAGAAAAAACGGCGTTAGTTGCATAACTAATGGTTCATTTGTATCTCGACCCGACTGGATGCTGCCGTGACGGCCCCATCCAGTCATTTTTTTCTGACCGACCTCAACCTATAGTAGCGTATTTTCCGAAATGTTTCATTTTTTCGGAAATTTTTTTTCAAAGGACCAAAATAACGGTTCAGATCTTTTTCCCCAACTCCTTCGGATAGCATATGAAATGCCTTACAGTGGGTTGCGTGAGCACGTCGAGGTGCAACTCTCCTGATACCTCACTGATGTCTCTCACGGTGCCGTCCTTGTATAGGATGTTGATGGCGGGCTTGCCAGGGTGATAGGCATGGTTGGTGGAGACACCTTGTAACAACATGAAACTGGCATCATAAAGGGAGATGCCGTAAAGGTCTGCGATGCGGTGCAGGATCTCGTCCTTATAAGCGGGGTCGAAGGGCTCCTGCGACATCTCAATGCGGAATAACCGTCGGTCGATGAGACGTTGGCAGAGCTCGCGCAGCACGAAATCACTGTCGGTCGACCAAAGCTTCACAGCGGTCATCACATCGTAATCGTCGAGCTGTCCGAAAGCACTCATCACCTCGTCCATGTCATCGTCAGCCGTGAAAGGCCCCTCGTGCCTCAAAAAGAACAACAGCGCAGGCGTGGCGGGTAGGTCGCGCGTCTTGCTGATGAGACGGGCTCGCTTCAAGATCTCGCGAAGCATGTATTCGGCGCTCAACACGGTCTTGTGCATGTATACCTGCCAATACATGATGCGCCGCGACACCAGGAAACTCTCCACGGAATAGATGCCCTTGGCCTCGACCGCCAAGTCGTTGCCCACCACCTCCATCATGTCCAACAGTCGCTCGGCATTCACATTGCCTTCGGCAACTCCGGTGAAAAAGCTGTCGCGCTTCAGATAGTCGATCCGGTCGACATCCAACTGACTTGAAATGAGCTTGCTCAGAAAGCCTTTGTCATATTGGCCTGTAAATATCCTGATGGCCAAGTCGAGCCGGCCTCCATGGAGTTCGTTGAACTTCTCCATCATCTTCAACGACAGTTCCTCGTGGGTGATGCCTTCCACGATGCTGTTCTCCAACGTGTGCGAAAAAGGACCATGGCCGCTATCGTGTAGCAGGATGGCCAACGAGGCGGCTTCCAACTCCTCCTTGCTGATCCGATGCCCCTTGTCGCTCAACAGCTGAATGGCCCTACGCATCAGATGCATGGCACCTAGACTGTGTGCGAAACGGGTGTGGTTGGCTCCGGGATAGACCAAGTTGGTCAGACTCACCTGCTTGATGCGCCTGAGCCGTTGGAAATAAGGGTGCTCAATGATGTCGTAATGCAATTCGTCAGGAATCCTGACAAACCCATAGATCGGGTCGTTGACGATTTTCTTCTTGTTGGTTTTCATGCCGCAAAAATACAATAATATTGTTATCTTTGCGTTATAAAGAAGTTGTTTAACCCCAACTTTTATCTTTTATCTTTTAACTATTATCTATGGAAAGAACCACCATCCTCTGGGCTGACGATGAAATCGATCTTCTGAAGCCCCATATTATGTTTCTCGAGCAGAAAGGCTACGAAGTGGTCACCGCCAACAGCGGTTCCGACGCCATCGACCTGGTGCGCGAACGACATTTCGACATTGTGTTTCTCGACGAGCAGATGCCCGGCGTTAGCGGCATCGAAGCACTCGAGGTCATCAAACGCGAATACCCCAACCTCCCCGTGGTGATGATCACCAAGAGCGAGGAGGAAACCATTATGGAGTCAGCCATAGGATCCGACATCGCCGACTACCTCATCAAACCGGTCAACCCCAACCAGATACTGCTCTCGCTCAAACGAAACCTCGAACACCGACAGCTGCGCGACGAAAAGTCAACCATGAACTATCAGCAGGAATTCCGTAACATCGCCATGGAACTGGGTGGCAACCTGAACTGCGACGAGTGGATATCCCTTTATAAGAAACTGGTACGTTGGGAACTCGAACTGCAAAAATCGACCGATGAAGGTATCAAACAGATTCTGGCCGACCAAAAGCAGGAAGCCGATGCCTTGTTCACCCGTTTTGTGGAACGCAACTACGTCGACTGGATCCAAGGCAAGGTCGAGAAGCCCGTGATGTCGCACACCCTTGTCCGCGAAAAAGTGCTTCCTCGCCTCGACGACAGCGACCGTCCTCTTTTCTTCGTCGTCATCGACAACCTCCGATACGACCAATGGAAAGCCATCCAACCCTTGCTGGAAAACTATTTCCGTGTGGATGCCGACGACGTGTATTACAGCATTTTGCCGACTTCCACCCAATATGCCCGCAACTCGCTCTTCGCCGGACTCATGCCTCTTGAGATCCGCCGCCGCTTCCCTAACTGGTGGGTCGACGAAGAGGACGAACGTACCAAAAACCAATTCGAGGGCGAACTCTTCGGCGAACAGCTGAAACGCTTCGGGAAAAACATCAAGTATTCGTATAATAAAGTGCTGAATCTGCAAGCAGGGAAGAAACTCTACGAACAAATGTCGAACCTCATGCAAAACAAGATCAACATCATTGTGTATAACTTTGTGGATATGCTCTCCCATGCCCGTACCGAGATGGAGATCATTCGTGAACTGGCCGACGACGAGGAAGCCTACCGCTCGCTCATGTACTCCTGGTTCGAGCACTCCAGCCTGTTCGACATGATGAGGTTCATCGCCGAAAAGGGATGCTCCATGGTCATCACCACCGACCACGGCTCTGCCTATGTCAAGAACCCAGTGAAGATTCTCGGCGACCGAGAGGTGAACACCAACCTTCGCTACAAATACGGAAAGAACTTGAAGTACAACCCGAAAGAGGTCTTCGAGGTGAAAGATCCCGAAAAGATCTACCTGCCACGGCCAAACCTCAGTACCGCCTACGTGTTCGCGGGATCAGGCGACTTCTTCGCTTATCCCAACAACTACAATTACTACGTCAATTATTACCGCAACACCTTCCAGCACGGCGGCATTTCCATGAGCGAAATGCTGATTCCCGTCATCAGCCTGTCGTCGAAACGATAAGTTTTCGTATCTTTGCGGAAAACTTGACTGAAATGGATGTAAAAGAATTTCATGTCGCAGGCATCGAGGGCCTCGCTGAGGTCTCCGATTACCTGATGTCATTGCGCGACGAGGCCGATGTGGTCGCCTTCTACGGGCCCATGGGTGCAGGCAAGACCACCTTGATCAAGGACTTGTGCCATCGCATGGGAGTCACCGACGAAGTGAACAGCCCGACCTTCGCCATCGTGAACGAATATGTCACCGAAGAAGGTGATGCGGTGTATCATTTCGATTTCTATAGGATCAAAAAATTGGAGGAAGCGTACGACATAGGGTATGAGAACTATTTCTATAGCGGTAGTCTCTGCCTGATCGAATGGCCTGAGCTGATTGAGCCCCTGCTTCCCGAACGCTATCTGCGCGTCGATATCCAGTTGGGTGCCACCGACGACGAACGAATCATCAAAATCGCATGTTATGAGGCTTGAACAACTGAAAGAAATCCTCTCAGAAGCGTCGCAGGTGTTTGTGTTGACCGACGAGAACGTGGCCCAATACTGGCTCCCCGAGTTGGAGCACTGGCTTGGCTGTGAGCAAGCCGTAGAGATTATCGTTAAGCCCGGAGAGAAATACAAAACCCTCCGCACCGCCCAAAAGGTGTGGAGAGCCTTGCTTCGTCACAATGCCGACCGTGACGCGATCCTCGTCAACATGGGGGGCGGCACCGTCACTGATTTGGGAGGGTTCGTTGCCTCCTGCTACCAACGGGGCATCCGCTTCGTCAACGTGCCCACAACGCTTCTGGCCATGGTCGATGCAGCTATTGGCGGAAAGAACGGGATTAATTTCGGGAATTGCAAGAACCAGATAGGCACCTTCACCGAACCGCTAGAAGTGATGGTCAACCCCATCTGTCTCAGTACCCTGCCAGAGAGGGAACTGCTCTCGGGACTGTCCGAGATGGTCAAATATGGTTTCATCGCCGACGATGCCATGCTCAAAGTCGATGAAAGCAACTACGAACAGTATATCCTCCGAGCCGGTGACCTCAAACGGGAGATTGTAGATGACGATCCCACCGACCTTGAACAGCGCCGTGTGCTGAATTTCGGCCATACCCTTGGCCATGCCATAGAGAGCTTCTCGCTGTCCTCCGAGACACCGCTCACCCATGGTGAAGCTGTCGCCTTAGGCATGTGGTGTGCGTTGTACATCTCCGTCAAACAATGCGGCCTCCATGAAGAGGTGCTGATCGACTACGAACCCAAGCTGCGGACGCTGCTGTCCGAAGTGGAGCCGTGCTTCAGCCAAGGTGATGTCGATGCCATCATGGCTTTCGTCGAACACGACAAGAAGAACAAGCATGGCCATGCCTCCTTTGTGCTGTTGAAAGCCGTTGAGCGACCTCTTGTCGACCAATATGTGCCCGAAGCCATGATAAGGGAAGCCCTCGGCCAAATGATAAACCTCATTGATTCGCTATGACCAAGCCGCTTCAGGGAACGGTCGACCTTCCAGGGAGCAAGAGTGAGAGCAACCGAGCTCTGATGATTGCGGCTTATAGCGGGTTTCCGCTTGAAGCCAACAACTTGTCGGAAGCCCACGATACGGTATTGCTCCAGGCCTTGTTGAAGCAAGTCAACTCCCCAAACACTTCGGAACCGGTTGTCGTTGATTGCGAGGATGCAGGCACCGTGGCCCGTTTCATGATGACCTATCTCGCTGGCAAACCCGGTACCTGGGTGCTGACTGGGACGGAGCGTCTCTGCCAGCGGCCCATGGCTCCCTTGGTTGACGCCTTGCGCCAATTGGGTGCCGAAATCGACACCGTGGCATTGCCTGCTGTTATCCATGGAAAAGAACTTGGAGGGGGCTCTGTGATACTTGACGCCTCGCAAAGCAGCCAATTTGCCTCGTCACTCCTGATGGCAGCACCAACATGGAAGGACGGATTGCGACTCGGGTTGAAGGGCAATCCAGTATCGATGCCCTATCTGGAGATGACTGTTAAAATGATGGAGCACTTTGGCGCTCATGTCATGCGAAACGCAAACGAGATCGTGGTCGCTCCTCAATACTATCGTTCTCGGCTTTTTGAGGTCTCCTCCGACTGGAGCGCTGCCTCCTATTGGTATGAGATGATGGCACTGGACGATGGGGGAGAACTGTTGCTGAAAGGCTTGAAAAGCGATTCTATGCAAGGAGATTCGGCTGCGGTCGAAATGTTTTCCAAACTGGGGGTGAAATCCGAATTTGTTGAAACAGGAGTCCTGATTTCCAGACTCTCCCAAGAGAAAACAACTCATTTGCAACCTGTTGTATTTGACTTTAAAAATGTTCCGGATTTATTTCCTGCTATTTTTGTAACATGTGTTGCATTACATATTAATTCTGTTTTTAATAGTATATCAACATTATATAATAAAGAATCTGATAGAATAAATTCATTATTTATTGAATTGCAAAAACTATACACCTTTATTAATATAGTTTCAGATGATAGTATAATAATTAAAGAAATATCATTAACGGGTAATTGGTACAATAATAAAAATGTTATTTTTAATACATATCATGACCATCGGATTGCCATGGCGCTTGCTTCGCTAAGTAGAAAGTTCAAAAATGTGACGGTTGACAATCATGATGTAGTAAATAAATCATATCCAGGGTTTTGGCGTCAATTCTTAAATTTTATTTAATTTTTATTTATTTTTTTTTATACAAGGCGTTATTTTTAAGTAAATTTTTCCTAAATTTGCAGAAATAATCGCGTTGTTATGACAATTGATCTTTTCGTTCCCTGCAACATCGACCAGTTTTATCCTGATACTGCGATGAATACGGTGAAAGTCTTGGAAAAGGCCGGTGTTGAGGTCAATTATAATCCCGACCAGACCTGTTGCGGTCGTTTTGCCTTTAACGCAGGCTATGTGGAGGAGGCAAAGAAGTTGGGCGACAAGTTTCTCTCGGAGTTTGTGGGTGACCGTCCTGTGGTTTGTCCCTCAGCCTCATGTGTCGCCTTCATCCGAAAACGTTATCCTGAATTGTTTTTCAACACGGCGAATCACCTTAATGTGAAAAAGCTTGAGAAAAACGTGTTTGAATTCACCGAATTTCTGGTGGATGTGCTGCATTGTGACGATCTGGGTGCCGAGTTTCCTCATAAAGTCACTTATCACGACAGCTGCAGCGCCCTCAGAGGCCTCGGTATTGGCAAGGAAGCCCGTCAGTTGCTTTCTAAAGTGAAAGGTCTTGAATTGATTGAGATGAAGCAGACCGACATGTGTTGCGGGGGCGAGCTGACTTTCGCCATGAACCATGAGGAAGTCTCGGTGGGAATGGCCTCGCATAAAGTGCGCAATGCCTTGAACACTGGAGCCGAGTTTATTGTATCAACCGATATGTCGTGTCTGATGCACCAAAAATCCTATATCGATGCCAACGGCTTGCCGATACAGGTAATTCATATAGCCGATGTCTTAGCTAATTTTACCGAATGATGAGCGATTATTATATACACGAAAGCAGCTATGTCGATGACAATGTCACGATAGGCAAAGGCACCAAGATATGGCATTTCTGCCATGTCCAGTCGGGCGCCGTGATCGGTGAGCGTTGCTCGTTTGGCCAAAATGTCAACATCGGCAACAATGTCAAGATAGGCAACGGGGTCCGTATCCAAAACAACGTTTCGGTTTACGAAGGCGTCGAGATAGAGGACAACGTGTTCTGCGGTCCCAGTTGTGTGTTCACCAACGTCAACACCCCACGGGCGCATTTTCCCGTTCATGGGAAGTATGCCAAGACACGGATCTGCGAAGGGGCCTCGCTGGGCGCCAACAGCACAGTGGTGTGCGGACACACGGTGGGGAAGAGTGCTCTCATCGCCGCCGGTGCGGTGGTGACTAAGGATGTAAAACCATACGCGCTGATGGCCGGCGTCCCCGCCCGTCAGATCGGATGGGTGTGCGAGTGCGGCAAACGCCTCAACTCAACCTTAAAATGCGACTGTGGTAGAACTTATGAAGAAAAGGAAGGAGAATTAAGACCATGCAATTCCGTGATTTGAAGAAACAATATGCCGTCCTGAAGGACGAAATGGACCAGGCGATCCTTGACGTGGTGGCTTCAAGCGCCTATGTGATGGGACCCAAGGTAAAAGAGATGGAAAATGCTTTTGCCGACTATGTGGGCGTGAAGCATTGCATAGGATGCGCCAGCGGAACCGATGCCTTGTTGCTTGCCCTCAAGGCATGGGATGTGAAGGCAGGCGACGCCGTGTTTGTGCCAAGCTTCACCTTCTTCGCCTCGGCTGAGGTCGTGGCAATACAAGGCGCCACGCCGGTATTCGTCGATGTCGACCCCGACACGTTCAACATGGATGTCCGCGACCTGATTCACAAAATAGAACATACGGCCAAGAGGGGACAGCTGAATCCTAAGGCCGTCATCGCAGTCGACCTGTTCGGCCTTCCCGCCGACTTCAAGCTGATCAGCGAGGTGGCCAAACGCTACGGGCTTTATCTTCTCGAAGACGCGGCCCAAGGCTTTGGCGGACGTATCGGCGAACGTAAGGCGTGCACCTTCGGTGACATTGCCGCCACCTCCTTCTTCCCGGCAAAGCCCGTGGGATGCTACGGCGACGGCGGTGCCGTGTTTACCGATAACGACGAGTGGGCGGCTCTGATGGACTCCATCCACCTTCATGGCAAGGGTAGCGACCGTTACGACAACGTGCGCATCGGACTTAACTCACGACTCGACAGCCTGCAGGCAGCCATTCTTTTGGTCAAACTGAAAGCTTTCAAGGAACATGAACTGGAAGATGTCAACCGTGTGGCTGCCCGTTACACCGAAAAGCTAAAAGGCGTTGTCAAGACCCCTGAGGTTCCGAAAGGGTTCTTCTCCAGCTGGGCGCAATATACCATACAGGTTCCCAACAAGGAGGTCAGAGCCAGATTGCAGGAAGCATTGAAGGCAAAAGACATCCCGACGGCCATCTATTACCCGATACCTATGCATCGGCAGACGGCCTTCAGCTACCTCGACCCGACGATGAACCAATGCCCTGTGGCCGACCGTCTGGCTGATACTGTGCTCTCGCTCCCAATCCATCCCTACCTCTCCGAATCCGATCAAGACCTGATTTGTTCAACCCTTAACTCTCTTCTTTAAACTTTAACTTTAATTCCCATGCGCCTATTCAAGGATTTCACATATAGCGAAGACAATGAGGCCGTGACGAGGTATCTCGCCATAAGGGAGTTGAAGCATGCCCCGGAGTTCAACATGACGGAAGCTCCTGAAGCGCTTCAGGAGCTGATGCTGTGGTGCTACATGCCTAGAGGCGAGGAACGTTCAAAATACCTCAATGAGTTTGCAGCCCGCAGTTGGGAAGTGCCCGACGGGGAATGCGAGGTGCTGTTTGCCAAGGAACATCTCAATGCCATTCGTTACGTCAACCGATATCTTCGCGAAGCCAACCGGAAATTGAAAGAAGGAGGCTATTTCGTAGTCCCCTTCGATACCGCAATGAAACGCCGTGTCCAATTCTTTAAGAATTATTCGAAGTTTTGGGCCAGCATACTGTATTTCTTCGACTTTT
Organism: uncultured Bacteroidia bacterium; assembly: GCA_902801465.1. Taxonomy (GTDB): domain Bacteria; phylum Bacteroidota; class Bacteroidia; order Bacteroidales; family F082; genus Limimorpha. The sequence goes on from CADCIH010000014.1 coordinate 57,044, forward strand.
TCTGGCATCGCATGTGTCCGAAGATGCGACTGACTCGTCGGTTCTACTTTCTTTGTACCAAAAGAGTCAGAAAAGTGTTCCCACGAGCCGAGATATTAGGTAGATTGTACTATTGCGGTTTCGATGTGGTCGCCGAACAATATATCCATGACCGTTATTGCGTGATAGCCCGCAAGAATGGTGAGCCTGATACCGAACGTCGGCATTATGGATTGATTGTGAAGCTTCCGAGAATCGGAAAGGACGGCCAAATCATCAACGTGTATAAGTTCAGGACGATGTATGCCTATGCCGAGTATCTGCAGACTTACATCTATAACAACAACAATTTACAGGTGGGTGGCAAGTTCAGAGACGACTACCGCGTCACCGAATGGGGAAGATGGCTTCGCAAGTCTTGGCTTGACGAGCTGCCGATGTTCCTCAATGTGCTTAAGGGCCAGTTGAAGTTGGTGGGCGTGCGCCCGTTGAGCGAGCAGTATTATGAGCTTTACGACCCCGATTTGCGCGAGATGCGCATCAAATATAAACCCGGCATGGTGCCTCCATTCTATGCCGACATGCCAAAGACATTGGAGGAAATCCAGGAAAGCGAACGAAGGTATCTCGAAGCCTACGAGAAACATCCCTTCAGAACAGACTGGAAGTATTTCTGGAAAGTTATGGGGAACATCTTGTTCCGCCATAAACGTTCGCAATAACTTTTTGCGGATGTATTTGTTTTTCAGCCTCTTATGACTTTCTAATGGGAGTCAAGGGGCGAAGCTGTGTAAAGCTATGACCGAAGAAAACTGGACCACGGTAATCAAACCCAAGAACCGACTGCTTGAGGTCAACATTGGGGAACTGTGGAAGTATAAGGACTTGATTGCCCTTTTCATCAAGCGTAACATCATCACCCAATACAAACAGACCATCCTCGGCCCTTTGTGGTTCGTGGTGCAGCCTGCCTTGTCGGTGGTGATGTATATGATTGTGTTCGGCGGCATCGCCGGCATCCCCACCGATGGGGTGCCGAGGCCGCTGTTCTACCTTGCGGGTACTTGCATGTGGCAATATTTCTCCGACTGCATTACTAAAACCTCCAATACTTTTGTCGACAATGCGGCTATTTTTGGGAAGGTGTATTTCCCGAGATTGGCAACGCCGATCTCGAATGTGCTTTCTAACTTGGTGAGGTTTGGCATCCAGTTCGGTCTTTTTTTGGTGGTCTATGCCATTTATGCCCTCATAGGCGGCTTGGCAGCACATTTCACATGGTACGCCTTGCTGTTTCCTGTACTGGTGCTGATGATGGCGGGTCTTGCCTTGGGCTTCGGAATCCTGTTCTCGTCGATGACTACCAAGTACCGCGACTTGCAGGTGCTATTTTCGTTTGGGATATCTTTGTGGATGTACGCCACACCTATCGTCTATCCCTTGACACAGACCAAGTCGATGTTTTGGAAAGGCATCCCAGTCCACAAACTGATGTGTCTCAACCCGGTGACACCCGTCATCGAGACCTTCAAGTATGGTTTTCTGGGCGCTGGCGAGTTCGTGGGCTGGCGTTGGCTGATCTATAGTTTCGTGTTTATGGTAGTCCTGTTGGCACTCGGCATCGTGGTGTTCAACAGGGTCCAGAAGAATTTCATGGATACGGTGTGATGGCAGAGAAGAAAGTATTTGTCAGCGGTTGTTACGATTTGTTGCACAGCGGTCATGTGGAGTTCTTCCGTCAGGCTGCTGAGTACGGCGATCTGTATGTGGGTATTGGTTCAGATGAAACCATCCTTCATTACAAGAACCACGAGACCCTTTACAATGAGAAGGAACGCCTTTTTATGGTGAAGGCCATTCGTTATGTGAAAGATGCATTCATCAACGCCGGTAGTGGACTATTGGACTTTGTCCCAACGGTCGATTGGTTGAAACCTGATATCTTGGTGGTGAATGAGGATGGCGCCTCGGAAGAGAAGCGGCTTTTCTGCGAAGAGCGTGGTATAGAATACGTTGTGTTGAAACGCGATCCACATGAGGGTTTGGAAGCCCATTCAAGCACCTCGCTCAAGGAGCGGATGTGCGGCATCCCGACCCGATTGGACTTGGCAGGTACTTGGATCGACCAGCCCTACGTGTCGTGCCACGCCCCCGGATGGGCTATCACCATTTCGCTGGAGCCGACATTCGAAATACGTGACCGCTGCGGGTTGAGTACCTCTACACGGAACATGATCAAGAAGATATGGCCCCTGAAGCTACCCGACATGAACCCTGAGATGTTGGCCAAGTTGGTGTTCTGCTTCGAGAACGACCCCGAGCGCAATGACGGGTACATCAGTGGCGCGCAAGACTCGATAGGTATTTGTGTTCCTGGCCTCTGCCGACATTACTACAATAATCGTTTTTGGCCTGAAAAGATAGAGACATGCTATGACGAGAGCATCCTGCAATGGTTGGAATCGCATCTTATTATGATTCCCATGGATCCCCGTCCACAGGGATGCTCCATAGTGGAGGAAAAGGATATTACGGAAGCTAAGGTGAAGGCTTTGACGAAAGCCGCCGACAACTGTTGGCAGGCCATCATGGCTCGTGATCTGGAGGCGTTTGCTTCGGCCTACAACGCATCGTTTGCAGCGCAGGTGGCCATGTTCCCAGCTATGATACAAGGCACCGTCCCTTCGTATATCGAAAAATACAAAAAACTCATCATGGCCTACAAGATGCCTGGTGCCGGTGGCGGCGGCTATCTTGCCTGTGTTGTGGAAGACTCGAAACGGTTTAAGCAAGACCATGAAGAAGCAATTCAACTAACCATCAGACGCGCTGAGCAGTGAAACTCGTCGAAAGAAAATATTTGTTGCCATTTGTGGTGGTCACCTCACTTTTCGCTTTGTGGGGATTTGCCAATGACATCACCAATCCCATGGTGGCTGCGTTCCAAACATTGATGGAACTTTCGGCTGCCAAGGCAAGTCTGATACAGTTTGCCTTCTACGGAGGCTATGCCACTATGGCCATCCCTGCCGCCCTGTTCATCCGCAGATATAGCTATAAGAAAGGTATCCTGTTGGGACTGGCGCTCTATGCGGTTGGTGCATTCTTGTTCATTCCTGCCGCTGCCAGGCAAAGTTTTGGGTTCTTCTGCTTTTCGCTCTACATCCTCACCTTTGGTTTGGCTTTCCTGGAGACAACGGCCAATCCATTCATTCTGTCATTGGGCGACAAGGAGAATGCCACACGCCGTTTGAACTTGGCCCAGGCGTTTAATCCAGTGGGAAGTTTAAGCGGAATGGCAGTTGCTTCGCTGATAATACTGCCCAATCTGTTGAGCGACAAGCGTGACGCGACAGGAGAACTACTCTTCCCGATGCTGGGCGAGGCAGAGAAAGCGGAAATACGTTTGCATGACCTGTCGGTGATTCGTGATCCGTATGTGGCATTGGGTATTGTGGTGCTCGTGATGTTGGTGGTTTTTGCTTTGGTTAAGGTTCCTCAAGCCCGCAACGAGGGAGCGCATGGTGCCATGAAGCGTCTATGGAAGAATAAAGCCTACCGTGAAGGAGTCGTGACGCAAGTGTTCTATGTTGCGGCCCAGATCATGGTTTGGACCTTCATCATCCATTATGCGGATCATTTGGGTATCAACAAGGCTACTGCCCAAAACTACAATATCGCGGCCATGTGCCTGTTCCTTGTCGGTCGTTTCTTCTCCACTTGGATGATGAAATATGCCGACGGAAGGCGCTTGTTAACTCTTTTTGGCATTGGTGCTGCACTTTGTTCGTTAGGAGCCATGTTGATCGTAGGCAAAGCGGGTCTTTACTGCTTGGTAGGCATCAGCTTCTTCATGAGTTTGATGTTCCCCACGATCTACGGAACTGCATTGGAAAATGTGTCGATAGGAGACACCTCGCTCGGAGCGGCTTTTCTTGTGATGGCTATTGTGGGAGGAGCACTCATGCCACCACTGCAAGGCATGATCATCGACTGCGGGACCGTCTTCGGGCATCCCGCTGTGAATGTGAGTTATTGCCTGCCGTTGTTTTGTTTTATCGTTGTGGCCATCTATGGCATCAGATCCAGAAAGCTATGAAAAGATATTGCCAGACATTAACGCTCGTTGACGATGAGCAGATGATAAAGAGCTATGTTGAAGCCCATGCCCATGTGTGGCCGGAGATTATTGATGGTCAGCGCAAAGTGGGCATCCTTGATATGCAGATTTATAGAAAAGGGAGGATGCTCTTCATGATATGCGACACCATTGACGACTTCGATTGGCAACGTGACATGGCACGCCTGGCAACTCTGCCACGCCAAGCCGAATGGGAAGCTTATGTCTCGCAGTTTCAAGGCTGTGCCCCAGATGCTCCAAGTTCTGCCAAGTGGCAAATGATGGAACGGATTTTTTGAATCTTAATAAAGTATTGTGCATGCCAACAGCAATAGAATTCAATAATATTAGCAAGCTCTATCGTTTGGGCTTGGTCTCGACGGGTACTTTGGCCCACGACCTGAAGCGGTGGTGGACCGTCAGTATTCGCCGGAAAGAGGATCCGTATCTAAAGATAGGAGAGACCAACGACCGTAGCACCAAGGGCGATAGCGACTACGTGTGGGCATTGAAAGATATCGATTTCAAGGTGGAGCAAGGAGATGTAGTGGGTATCATCGGCAAGAACGGCGCAGGTAAGAGCACTTTGCTAAAACTTTTAAGTAAAGTCACCGCACCCACTACTGGTGAGATCCACGCCAAAGGGCGTATTGGTTCCCTTTTGGAGGTTGGCACGGGATTCCATCCTGAGATGACTGGCCGAGAGAACATCTATATGAACGGAGCCATCCTCGGCATGACCAAGGCCGAGATTACCAGGAAATTGGATGAAATTGTTGACTTCAGCGGCTGTGAGCGGTATATCGACACCCCCGTGAAACGTTACTCCAGCGGTATGATGGTACGTCTGGGCTTTGCCGTTGCAGCTCACCTTGACCCGGAAATCCTTGTTGTGGATGAGGTGCTGGCGGTAGGCGACGCCGAGTTCCAAAAGAAGGCCATCGGCAAGATGCAAGATGTCAGCAAAGGAGGGGGAAGAACGGTGTTGTTTGTCAGCCATAATATGGCGGCCGTAAGGAATCTGTGCAAAACAGGGATAGTCCTACATAATGGCAGCGTTGTTTTCTCAGGAACAGCCGATCAAGCAATTGAAAAATATTTAAGCAACGACCGTCTTAAAGACCAAATATTAGACAATCCAGCTAAAACACACCCAAGGTTAAATGTCCAAAAAATACTTATAAACGGCACATCTCTGTCAAGTTCTACATTAACTCCTACCAATGGCACCCTTGATGTCTTGATTGAAGGAGATGCTGAAAAAATATCAAATGCGGACGCAAGCCTAATTTTTAGGAACAATGACGGGGCGGCCCTTGCTCGATTCTCATTCAGTGACAAACGAGGACTTCTCAACCTTAATGGGCATTTCTGTTTATCCGCAAAAATAAAGCTTCCTCTCAACATGCATGCCGGTCGACTGAAAGTTGATATTGCAATCCATCAACCCAATGTCGAATTCTATTTTGTTGCCAGGGAATGCTGTATGTTGGAAGTTGAAGGCTACACACCTGTCACTGGCCAACTGCAACCACTCTCCAGCGGTCTTTTGTCATTGGAAGAAGAATAATTATGAAGAAAAAGTTTAGAATAATAAAACGCTTCTGCCAACGACTCTATGGCGAATGGTTCCCCAAAAGGAAGAAGCCACGTGTCCTACAGATGCCCATAACCTCCCGTTGCAATTCATGTTGCTTGACATGCAATGTCTGGAAGCACCATGAGAAAAAGGACATCGATGCCTCTCTCTTGAAAGAGGCGCTGAAAGACCCTTTCTTCTCCGAATTACAAACGGTTGGTATAAACGGAGGAGAGTTTTCGCTGGTACCAAATTTTATGGCTGTATTGGAAGCGCTCACCCCACTTCCGCACCTCGAGAATATCTATCTCATAACCAACGGTATCGCTACAGAAAAAATCAAAGAGTACACCAAGTCCGCCAAATCCTTTTGCTCGGCACACGGCATTAGCGTCACCTTATGCATCTCTCTCGATGGAGTCGGCAAAATCCACGATACGATTCGCGGCATACCCGGCAACTTCGACAAAACGATGCAGTTGATACAGGATATTTCCAAAGAGAAGGATAAGTTCTGCGACAACTTGGTCATCGGACACACCCTTTCGCGTTTCAATATAGACAAGGTACATGAGACAGAAGATTTCCTGTCACCTTTTGGCCTTACTCTTGACGTACACCTTGCGGTGCCCAACAAACGCATTGGCACCTATACAGACCATGACAAGTATAACATTCTTGCCGACGACAAATGCCGCCAGATTGCAGCAGAATACTTCTACTCACGTTTCCTTTATGAAGACAATCTGACGGCAAAAGCACGCTTTTTTGCCAACTATTACTATCTAAAAAACAACGGCAAAGGACGCTTATCGAACTGCCTCTATCGCTATTGTGATGTTACCATCGACGAAAACTTGAACCTGCGGCTATGTGCCACAGCGAGCGAATCACTCGGTAACCTCGAAAAAGAGAGCGCCAGTACCATCATCAATAGCAGTCGGACAAAAAAAGAGGCAAAGCGTTTGCTGAAAGAATGTAACAAATGCATTCACTATGCCTACTACCCATTAACCACTAAAGGGAGAATCCTCTTTGCACACGAGGTTGCAAAGCAACAATACAGCATGACAATCTATAAATGCTCCAACAGAAAACAACGCCTCAAAGTGTATCTCTCCGCGTTGAACAAGGTCATTAAAATGGTGGTCAAGTATGATTACTAAGCTGAAAACAACCATCATTGGATGGTACGGAACCGAGACAATCGGAGATCGCGCCATACTAGCTGGCATCATTCGGCTATTAAGCATGGTGGCATCCGATATCACCATTGAACTCGGATCCCTTTATCCCATCCTCTCCGAACGGACACTTAGAGACGACGGACGGTTCTTCGAACAATGTGTGCATCAGAGCCGACTGAGGATAAACATATTTGACTCGCAGAAACGCCGTGAGCTGGAACATTCCATAAACCATTCCGACATTACCATCATGGGCGGTGGCCCGCTGATGGACATCGAACAGATGTATATGGTAGAGTATGCGTTTTCGTATGCCAAACGCAAGAAGAAAAAAACGATACTGCTTGGATGCGGCTATGGGCCATTGGGGAAAACCGAAACGGTCCAATGCGCCAATCGAATACTCGATCTAGCCGACCTCTCTATCATGCGCGACACCAATGCCCCACGTGCCACCGCCGTCAACCAGATTGACCCCGCCGCATTCGCCTGCCTAGAGTTCCGCCAAAGGCATTCGGAAGCAAAAACGGGCGATTTCTATGCCATAAACATTCGTGATATCAAGGCGGCCGGTGGCCATTATCCGACCAACAACGACTTGGACAAGTATCTCATCGAGTGGATTCAACGCTTTGCCAACGAAGCCGACAAACCCATACGTCTGGTGCCTATGCACACCTTCTCCGTGGGTTGCGACGACAGGATTATACTGAATCGCATAGCCAACGAGGTTAAATCACCCAAAATTGAAGTTTTGACATTCCCTTCCTCCCTCGAAGAAACGATGGACATTTACCGGAACGCCAGCCTTTGTATCGGCATGCGGTTCCACGCCGTTCTATTACAAACCATTCTCAACGGCAACAATATCATCCTTGACTACACAGATCCCAAAAATGGGAAAATCATAGAGTTGATGCGACAACTGGACATGGGAGTTTTTTATCGCGACAGATATCTCTCTGTCTGTCAGGTCCATGATAACATCACCATCAATCCTTTCAAGGACATGCCCTACGAGTTGGACACGACAAGGATTGAACAGTATTCCAACACATACACCGACCTCATAACAAAGACATTGGAGCGATGAAGGTTCTGCATATAACATATACCGATGCCGGCGGTGCTGGCATTGCCGCCATGAGGATACACAAATCCTTGCGCCAACATGGCATAGAGAGTTCCATGCTGGTTGCCGACAAGACATCTCTAGAAGAAAACGTCTATACTGCGGAAACCTGCTTCACCCCGTCCTACATTCCACCCAAAAACAAATTCCTGCAAAAAATCAAGAAACTGGCACGCAAACGCGGCTATTTTCTCAGCACCCAGGAACGTTACAGCCGCCTCGTCGACCATATACCCTCCGCCTATAAAACCTTTTTCACCTCGCCCCTTTCTTGCTATAACCTCAACCAGCACCCCGCTGTTCTCGACGCAGATATCATTCACTTGCATTGGGTTGCAAACTTCGTTGACTATCCGACCTTCTTTCCTGCCATTAACAAACCTATTGTTTGGACCTTACACGATGAAAACCTTGCTTATGGAGGTTTCCATTATGGGAGAGAACGTGAGCAGTATTACCCCTACTACGCTGCAATAGAAGACGCCTTTTGTCAGATAAAACAATCATCCTTGGCACAATGCAATGACATCCACGTTGTCGCATTATCCAAAATGATGAAGGACTTTTACACCACAAAATCTTTTTTGTCCGGCCGACCCACCACCGTCATCCACAACGGGATAGACACCGACGTTTTCCGTCCATTTGACAAGAGCATTGGCAGGGAAGTATTTCACATCCCAGAGCACAATTATGTAATCGTCTTTTGCTGCGTCAATCTCAACGACAAACGTAAAGGGCTGGCAGAACTGGTGGAAGCCATTGGTAGATTGCAGCGACCCGACATAACGCTTCTATGTATCGGCAACGGACATATCGACACTGATCTGCCCATCGACATCAGATACACTGGGCCTATAAACAACCCCTATTTGTTGGCAATGACCTATTCCTGTGGCAATCTATTTGCTTTTCCATCCTATCAAGAGGCGTTTGCCCAAACACCGCTGGAGGCAATCGCATGCGGATTGCCCATCGTTGCATTCCCCTGCAGCGGAATGGAGGAACTCGTCAATGCGAACAATGGCGTGGTTTGTAAAGACTTTACCACAGAATCATTAGTGAAAGGGCTGGCCGAAGTTACCAACAAAGAATACGGTACCAATATTTTGCACAGCGACATCGAACAACGATTCACCAGTGACAATATTGCTAATAATTACATTGACTTATATAATAGAATACTTCACTTCGATTCAAAAAGTGTATAATGAAACTTTCTATTATCACAGTAAACCTAAACAATCGCGACGGCCTTCAGAAGACCATCGATAGTGTTGTATCTCAAACATTCAAAGATTACGAATGGATTATAATTGATGGAGGCTCCACCGATGGCAGCAAGGAACTCATTGAGCAGTATGCCGAACATTTCGCCTACTGGGTCAGTGAACCTGACAAAGGCATCTACAACGCAATGAACAAAGGCATAAAGGTGGCCAAAGGGGATTATTTACAGTTCTTGAATAGTGGGGATTGGCTTTGCAGCGACAACACACTACAACACGTATTTGATTGCTCTTTTACCGACGACATTCTTTTTGGCTCCTGCATAGTTCATGACCCCGACGCAGGAATATATGAACATGGCCCAACTGACAACAACTTTACTGCATTCCAATTACTATCAAAGTCACTCCCTCATCAATCCTCATTCATCAAAAAAACATTGTTTGATAGGTGCGGTCTATATGACGAAAGTTTCAAGATTTGCGCGGACATGAAATTCTTTTATGACGTGATTGTGAACCACAATGTAAGTGTCGGCCATCTTCCATTCGCCGTTGCTCACTTTGATGGTGCAGGAATAAGTAACCAACAACTCAATACCGTAAAGGAAGAAACCGAACGTATTGCTCGTGAATTCTTACCCTTTAGAGTAGTATCGGACTTTCTACGCCATAACGATGTCATCCAACTAGAAGGCATCATTGGTGCCTGTAACAAGCAGATGGAAGAGAATATGATTGCAATACGCTTGTACAACATTCTGATGCGATACTGGATAACTCGAATACCAACAAGAATTATGCTTAAAGGAATGAAGATAAAAAAACGAATACAAAGTAAATGAACTTATCCATTATCATACCTGTTTATAATATTGAGTCTTATATTAAGAATTGTCTTGATTCAGTCTATGCACAAAATCTACCTGACTTCGAGGTAATTTGTGTTAACGACGGATCTACAGATAATTCACAGAAAATCATTGATAGTTATGTTTCTAAGCATCTCAACCTGCGATGCATTAATCAACCAAACGGTGGTCTGTCAGACGCTCGAAACACCGGCATTGACAACGCACAAGGACAATATGTTTTCTTCCTCGATGGAGACGACACAATAGCAGACAATCACACTCTGTCCACAGCATTAATAAAATGCATGGACAACGATCTTGACCTGCTTATTGGCAATGCACTCGTAGACGGGCGGCATCCTTATCTAGACAACTTTCCAAAAAGCAATGGCCTTTTGACAGGCCCAGAGTTGACACACCTATTCCTAACCAACAATCGAACTATTATAGAGCCGGTCTGGTGCTATATCTACAAACGAGGTTTCCTCAATGCAAATAATCTCCGATTTAAAAAAGGCATATATCACGAAGACGTGCTTTTCACGCCACAGGCTCTGTTTCTGGCCAAACGGACCATGTGCTTTGACTCCATGTTTATTGACTATACCACGTCTCGCACAGGGGCAATAACCTCTACTACATCTCTTAAGCATCTATCCGACCGACGCGACACTGCTCGACAACTGTATAGTTTCTTTAATAATCATCACGATCTTGGACTAGATGCCCAAAGAATTATTTTCAACATCTATCTTGAAACATTCATCCTCGCTCTTACGAACAAAATACCGTTCGAACAATTATTTGGCAAATCCGACTTTTCTATAATCAAGCGATGCGCAACCACGCGAAAAGATACCAAAACCGCGCATTTGTTAAAGATTTCTCCTCGACTCGGCACAATGTATGGTTCAAATCAACTAAAACCTATTATTAGAAAACTAATAAACAAGCTCCCTATTTGACATGTCCATCTCCCCACTATTATCATGGATGATTTGCAGATAAAAAACATCCGCAAATTCTTTCATTAAGCGTAGAACAATCTAAATATGGCCCCCATTGCCTCAATAATCCTACCCTGCTACAATGGTGCAGGTTTCTTGGCTCAATCTATCGATAGTGTAATAGCCCAGACTTTTACCGACTGGGAACTCATCATTGTGAACGATTGTTCCAAGGACAACTCGTTGGAGATTATGCAGCAGTATGCCGAGAAAGACAGCCGTATACGCATCATCGACAACGAGCACAACCTCAAACTCCCAGGAGCGTTGAACAGAGGCTTCCAAGAAGCTAAAGGCAAATACCTGACATGGACCTCGCATGATAACCGTATGGGGAAGACCATGTTGGAGGAGTTTGTCAACTACCTGGATCAAAACCCAGACAAAGGACTCGTTACCTCCTGCTATGCTGCTTTCAGCTTAAAGACGGGAGAACAGCTCTATGAAGTGCATCATCCTGACCCTCAATTATACCTTCCGCTATATAATTGTGTGTGTTATGCTTTTATGTATCGTCGCGAGGTGCTCGAGACAGTAGGGGGATACGACACCACCTTGTTCCTCGTTGAGGATTATGATTATTGGGTGCGTATCTGGCTGAAATATCCTATCGGGAAAATCTATAAAGTGCTTTATTATACAGGAGTCGGGGATGAGACCCTGACCATGTCGCGCAAAAAAGAAATCGCACAGAAACTGCTTGAAATGCGGTTGCGCTATTTTGACGACTTCGACAGAGCGTTTGATGCACATCCTGAGATGAAACGCAAGTTCTATATCAGTATCGCCGATAATATGAAAGGAATGGAGCGACTGAAGTTCACCATGAATAGGGGACTGAGGTTTAGCAGCTGGTATTGGCTTTTTTATAGACCTAAGAAGACGGCAAAAAAAATAAAGAACGCCTTATGTCACGCATAACTGTTTTGATGCCGACCTATAATGTCGCTCCTTGGGTGGACGAAGCCATTCAAAGCGTCCTTAACCAGACTTTTAAGGATTTCGACCTTTTGGTCGTTGATGACGCTTCATCCGACGATACCTTGGCTCATGTGAGAGCCATTGACGATCCTCGAATTCGCATTGCGGCATTCCCTAACAACGTGGGTTTGGCTGATAATCTTAATCGAGGATTGGATTTGATTGACTCAGAACTGGTGGCTCGTATGGATGGCGATGATATCGCTGAACCTGACTGGTTGGAGACTGGAATAAAAGTCTTGGATAGCCATCCCGAGGTGGGGGTCTGTAGCTTTGGCTTCCAGTTTTTTGGCACCAAAACATCACTGGTCAGATTCCCGGAATGGAATGAGGATTCAAAAGCCCAAATGCTGTTCGGATGTACCGTGATTGTGCCAGTGTTGAGGCGCAATGTGTTTGTAGAGAACAACTTATGTTACAGTACTGCTGCTTTTCCTGCCGAGGACTATATGATGTGGTCTAATGTTTACCGTGTGACCCAAGTTTATAATGTGCAGCGTACCTTGTTTCATTACCGCTCGCATGAAACACAAATATCAACATCCAAACGTCAGGCTCAGATTGAGAAGTCGAATGCGGTGAGACTTAGGATGTTGGATTGGCTGAATGATGGTTTTACCGAGGCTGAAAAACGCTATTTCTTGGATGTCTTTGTCCCTTGCGTTGTGGAAGGAAAAACGAGCGTTGAGGAATTGAAACAATTTGCGAACCTTCTTGTAAGCCGAAACACCCAAGGTCATTATGATGACAAGGCGTTGCGAAGGAAGTTCCAATCACATATTTCATACGGTACTTTAGATTATTTGGAAAAAACTTATTTTGAGAAAAAATATAGCGTTCGAGGCTATTTTGGTTTTTTGAGGAGTGGCCTGTACGCCGTTTTGCCGCCTAAGAATCGTAAAAAGATTTTGTTGAAATGTTTGATGGGTAAACGGAAATGAATATCCTGTATCGTATCAATCGTAAGTTGTATAAATTGTTGCATCCCGAATTGGGTTGTATCTTGATGCTTCATCGTGTTGTGGCTCAACGTAGTGAAGGAGAAAACCGTGAGCTTGAAATCACTCCTGGCTTTTTAGAACAGACGATAAAGGATTATAAGCAAAAGGGCTTTCGCTTTGTTTCTATTGATGAAGTGAGCGAAATACTTGAAAAGGGGAAAATGGATAAACCATTTGTTTGTCTCACTTTTGATGATGGGTACCGTGACAATTATACTAACGCGTTGGCGATTTTGAAAAAAGAACAAGCACCCTTTACGGTATATGTCACCACAGGATTTATTGATAATAAGCAATCGATGTGGTGGTATCCCAACGAGCGGTTAGGATTAAGCTGTGATGAGTTACTTAACCTTGCCGCGGAGCCCTTGTGTACTATAGGTGCTCATACGGTCACCCATCCAAAGCTTGAAAACCTTTCAATTCAAGAACAACGTGTAGAGATAAAACAATCAAAACAAGATCTGGAACGTCTATTAGGACACTCTGTAAATCATTTTTCGTATCCCCATGGATCTTATAATGAGGATACGATAGCTATTATAGAAGAAAGTGGCTTCCATACAGCCCTTATGGCTTGGGGTGGCGTTGTCAGGCGAGGGGATAATCCAATGCTATTGCATCGAACCATCTTGAAACAAGAATAGTGTATTGTTGAAATGTTAAAATACGATCAGATAAAACAATGGCGTAGGGCCTTGATTTCGTCAAATGGTCAAGTTCAATATTTTAATTTCTGGGACAAACAGACCGCTGATGAAATCTGGTTTACTGGTTTTTTGAAAAGCCGTGGTTTTTTTGACCGGTTTCCCCATGCGAACTTTGCCTTCTTTTCCACATTAGGTAGTGTTCAGCTATTGCGTGTTGACGAGCTCTTGCATCCGTTTGGAAGAAATAGAAAACGTGTTTTTTTCACTGGAGAGAACGTCCATTACCAAGTTTTTAAAGATTATGAGAAAAATCTATTGGATTACCCATCCATAGATCTTTCTCTTGGATTTGATTATGTAGATGATGCTCGTTATCTGCGTTTCCCGATCTGGATTCTTGAAATGTTTCCTCCTAATTCAAATATCAATGATATTAAGAGGATATGCAGTCTACTGAGCTTCCGGAAACTTGAAGACAGTCGTAACCGCTTTTGCGCTTTGGTAGCTGGAACCAGTACGATGCTTGGAACGGAGAGTTTGGAGATGCGGAAAAGGATGGTGGAGAAATTAAACCTCATTGACCGAGTGGACTGTGCTGGCAAATTGTTGAGGAATACCGAAGAATTGCAGGAAAGGTTTCATGACGACAAGGCGGAATTCTTGAAACTTTACAGGTTTTTTATCTGTCCTGAGAATATTTCCGTGGCAGGCTATGTGACAGAAAAGGTTTTCCACGCTATAGGTTCTGGCTGTATTCCCATTTACAATGGTTCGCTCAATAATCCAGAACCCGAAGTGCTTAACCACCATGCTATTCTGTTTTGGGAGAGAGGGGGAGATAATACATTTTTGTTGCAACAAACTGAGCAACTGCACAATCATCACAAGCTCTTTAAAGATTTTTTTGAGCAGCCTCGCCTGAAGGACAATGCTTGGGAAATAGTGGCTGCTTATTTTGCTATTTTGGAACAGAAACTGAATAATTTATTGCGATAAAAATACTATGTTTCAACATCTTGATATCATAAAAACCTTTTTGTTGATGAGGAGAATTAATAAGCTCAAAGGTACAAAATCAAAAATTCGTGTGTATCGCCACACAGCATTGGATATTGCTTCTAATGCTAAAATATCAGTCAATAGAGGGAATCTTTCAATAAACAAAAATTGGAATAAGAAAGGAAGCTTGTTTCCATTTTTGCTTTATGTTGGGGAGAGAGGAGAGATACAGGTGAATGGCACTTTTGATATTTATGCAGGAGGGAAGATTTATGTGAATCCGAATGCTGTGTTGAAATTGGGTAGTGGGTATATAAATCATAATGTGAACATTAGTGTATTTAAAGAAGTTGCTATTGGTGAAGGATGTGTGATTTCTGAAAATGTTATTATACGAGATAGTGATAATCACAAAATCAAAGGTAATAACAAATTAGAAACGGCTTCAATTAATATAGGCAACCATGTTTGGATTGGTATGAATGCTGTTGTTTTGAAAGGCGTGACAATTGGCGATGGAGCAATTATTGCAGCTGGTGCCGTTGTTACGCATGATGTACCGTCCAATACTTTAGTTGCTGGTGTGCCTGCCAAAATTATAAAACAAGACGTGTCATGGGAATAAATAATTGTCTATGCCTAAACTTTCCATAATCATACCTGCCTATAATGTAGAGGCATTTCTTCAACAATGTCTTGACAGCATTTTTTCACAGAAAGATGCTGATGTGGAGGTTTTGTGCATTGATGATGGTAGTATCGACGGAACACCTCGGCTGTTGCAAGACTATGCTGCTGAACATCATAATCTGCGTGTTCTCACCCAGCCTAACCAAGGGATGAGCACCGCTCGCAATTGGGGATTGAAAGAGGCAACAGGAGAGTATGTGATGTTTGTGGATAGCGATGATTGGCTTTGTGAAGATTCACTAGCGAAACTGTTGGCCACTTTGAACGGTGAGGATGTGATTTGCTTCAATGCGAAGAAGTACTTTGAAAAGACAAATGAGTATAAGGATAATAATATACCTTATGTGGATGGTGTGATAAAAGGTTGGGATTATTTCAACAAAGTTCGTCTGATTCCCTCAGAAATCCATTTTGTGTGTATTTGGCAACGGGTCTATCGACGGGCCTTCTTGAAGGAAAACAATCTGTGTTTTGTTGAGGGAATACGGCGCGCTGAGGACGATCTTTTCAGCACGATGGTGATGTATCATGCCCAAACATTGAAGGTCATCAGCGATTATGTGTATGTCTATCGTGTTCGAGACAATAGTATTACTACTACAGTCGACATCAATCGTTGGTACGACAGCTTGAAAGTACTGGAAATAATGGCTGATTTTTTTGTTCCTCTGAAGGGCGTGGATAAGTCGGCGATATATCAAGTA
This sequence comes from uncultured Bacteroidia bacterium, assembly GCA_902801465.1. Taxonomy (GTDB): domain Bacteria; phylum Bacteroidota; class Bacteroidia; order Bacteroidales; family F082; genus Limimorpha. The sequence goes on from CADCIH010000014.1 coordinate 73,156, forward strand.
CTGGCCTCGAGTTATATCAATCAATTCTCCTCAAAGACACAGGCTTTATACGGTGATCATGACAAGGAACTTCGAGGACGAATAAAATGGGAATATTTCGAAGAGGTCTGCATTACTTCACGTCACATGCGTTTGTGTGGGCTTATTCGGATAAGTCCTAAGTTGTTTCGTTTTTATGAATCTTTGACAAAGTTAATTTGAGGTGCTTTTTACTTCCGCTGAGTTTCTGGTTTTTCTTCCAATAGTATTTGCCCTCTATTGGATTTTGGCACGTCAGCTAAAATGGCAGAATGCGTTAATTGTAGTGGCAAGCTATGTTTTCTATGGCTGGTGGGATTGGCGTTTTTTGCTGTTGATAGCATTCACTTCACTATGCAGTTACGTGTTCGGACTGTTGATTAGTAAGAATCTGTCGGAAGGAAAGGAGAGAAAGGCGCGTTGGTATAATGTGTTGAATATTGTAATAAATATTGCTATACTGGCACTTTTTAAATACCATAATTTCTTTATTGAATCGCTTATTGCGTTGTTCCCTTCCATTGGCGCTGAAAAGTTGTTGCTTAACCTGATTTTGCCCGTGGGTATCAGCTTCTATACCTTCCAAGCGTTGAGTTATACCATTGATGTGTATAGACGGAAGATAGAACCAACCCGGGATGTGACGCAGTTTTTCGCTTACGTCAGCTTTTTCCCGCAGTTGGTCGCAGGTCCTATTGAAAGAGCTACTCAGTTGTTGCCTCAATTTGGCAAGCAAAAACAATTTGACTATGTTGTGGCGGTAGATGGCATTCGGCAGATGTTGTGGGGCTTCTTCAAAAAGATTGTGGTGGCCGACAACTGTGCCGTATTTGTTGATGCCATTTGGGGAGATTATGCTGGTCAGCATGGTAGTACTTTGGTGGTGGCGGCCTTTTTGTTCTCTATCCAAATTTATTGTGACTTTTCAGGCTATAGCGATATTGCCATTGGCTGTGCAAAACTCTTTGGAATTAAGTTAATGCGGAACTTCAATGTTCCTTATTTCAGCCGCGACATCGCTGAGTTTTGGCGTCGATGGCATATTTCTTTAACAACATGGTTCCGCGACTATATATATATTCCTTTGGGTGGTAGCCGAGTCTCAAAGGCTAAAGTGATTCGGAACACGTTGATTATCTTCTTGGTGAGCGGTTTGTGGCATGGAGCAAATTGGACATTCGTGGCATGGGGTGCATATCATGCGGTCTTGTTTCTTCCTCTGATTCTCTTGGGGAAAAACCGAAAATATACCAATGTGGTCGCAGAAGGGAAGTTGTTTCCTTCTATAAAAGAGTTTGCACAGATGTTGCTTACGTTTCTGTTGGCAATGATAGGTTGGGTGCTCTTCCGTTCAGAAACCATTGGACAAGCATGGGCTTTCCTGGGAGGAATGTTTAGTAAATCGCTGTTTGCTGTGCCGTCTGTTCCTATTAAGACGTTGCTGTTCGTTTTAGTGATGCTGGTAGTAGAATGGATCCAAAGGGAAAGGGAACATGGTTTTGCTATGGAAGGAATAAAGTTAGGGGTGTTACGATATACTTGTTATATTGCAGTGTTGGTAGTTATTTTTATTTTTGGCGTGTTCAACGAAATGTTCATTTATTTCCAATTCTGAACTGATGAGGCGTTTTTTATTAAAAACCGGTATCACTATATTGGTTTTACTTGCAGTTGCATGGGGATTTGATGTGTTTTTGACCTCAAACCTGCATCACTCCAAAGCTCGCATGTTTAACACCTATAATGCCATTTTTAGTGACACTTTGCATAGTGATGTGGTGATTATGGGTTCCTCTCGAGGACAGGTTCAGTACAACCCACTCATCTTGGATAGCGTTCTTGGTTTCAATAGCTATAATCTTAGTGTGGATGGACGTTGTATTGATGCCGAAATAGTGATGTATAATATTTTCCGTAAACATGCGCCAAAACCGAAGTTTATTATACAAAACATTGATTTTGGAACTCTTCAACGTAGCAATGGTTATGAACGGGAACAATACACTCCTTATTTGCGCAAGGACGATCTTTTCAAGCAAATAAAAGAGACCGAAGGCTTTACTTGGGCGGATCGATGGCTTCCATTGGTGCGGTATGCAGGATATCATGAAGTAATAAAAGAAGGCCTTTGTATAAAGAACAAATTGGGTAAACCCACAATGATTAAAGGTTGGTGCGGACATGACGATGAGTGGGATGGTAGCATGTTTGATGCCGTTGCTTCAGTCCCGTTTAAGGTGAATCCCGAGGCAGTTGAAATGTTTGACAACTATCTTGCTGAATGCAAGGCCGAAGGAATTCAAGTGGTTATGGTTTATGCTCCGATTTATATTGGGGTCACTGAGAAAATGGATTCTGTTCAATCCATGTTTGACTATTACCAATCCTTCGCAGAACGATATGGAATACCTGTTCTGAATTACACGTACGACAGCCTTTGTTATGACACTGACTTCTTCTATAATGCTACCCATTTGAATAAAAAAGGTGCGGAATTGTTTTCTGTGAAACTTGCTCGGGATTTAGATGAAATGTTGAAACTGAAAAAAGGTGGTTTGTGATAGATTAAAACCAAAGAAATAGTCGTTTATTATTGAATGCCCCGATGCTATGAAGTTTTCCGTGATTATGCCACTCTATAACAAAGGTCCTTACGTGGCAAAAGCCATCCAAAGTGTGTTGGCTCAATCCTTTGTGGATTATGAACTGATTGTGATGGATGATGGCAGCAAGGACGATTCTGCGGTAATTGCCGCTCATGCCATTGGTGGAAAGGGGAACTGCCGCTTGATTCGTCAAGAAAACGTGGGTGTGAGTATGGCACGAAACAACGGTGTGGCAGCATCTCATGGTGATTACCTCTGCTTTTTGGATGCCGATGATTGGTGGGAACCGACCTTTTTGGAAGAGATGTCAAAACTAATTGAGGAGTTTCCTGATGCTGGCATCTATGGAACCAATTACACCATTGTGAACGAAACCAAGCATAAAACCCGAGTAGCTCCAATAGGTGTTGAATGTGGATTTCACAAAGGTTACATTAATTATTGTCAGGTATATGCAAAGACTTTGGCAATGCCGTTGACCTCGATTTCGGTGGCAATCCCTAGATTTGTTTTTAAAGAGATGAAAGGCTTTCCCAAAGGAATCAAGTTGGGAGAAGATTTTTTGCTTTGGATCCATATCGCTTTGAAACACAAAGTGGTTTTTTTGAACAAGCCGTTGGCATTTTATAATCAGGATGTGGAGGTCGCGAATCGGGGGACAAACCGATTGCATAATCCCCAAGAGCACATGCTTTGGAATTTGGATGATTTAGAGCCACTGGAACAAATAGACGAAGATTATAAGCAGTTGATTGATAATCTGCGCACATATAGTCTTCTGCCATATTATCTCTCATCAACATACCAAGCTTGCGCCCAAAGTGAGTTGAATAAAGTGGACTGGAAACGCCAACCTAAACATATCTCTCGTCTTTATCGAAAACCCATTTGGACACTGAGATTGCGTAGCAAAGTCCTAAGAATCGGTTCAAGGATGAAACAATGCATTAGATTATGAAAGTATTTATTGATCCAGAAGATGATATACAATACATGAGTTTTTACATCAAAGGCTTATTTGACTTATTTGGTAAGGAAAATGTATCATTTAGGTTTCATGCTTTTGATGAGATACCCATCGAAGAGCGCTACACCCGTACGATGCGAGTAATAATAAAGAAAGGTGTGATTGAAAAGCGCTATGTCATAGATACAAACGATAATTATCGTGTCAACGATGTGCTGTATAATTGGAGCGATGTGTATGGTAGTGTAAATGCAAACTACGCAAAAACACAGGAGTGTTTTCATGGCAAATTGGTCTCATTATGCCCGTCATTTGCTATAAAATATACGGGGTTGGGAGATGCATGCGTTCAAGCTATTAGGGGAGGGTTGAAAACACATAGAAATAAGAAAAAGTACTTGGGTTGTTGGAAACGAATGATTCAGCGTCCTCAGTTGGAGGACTATTATTATACTGAACCACAGGAAAATTATGTTTTTCATCTTTCAACATTATGGCAGAGCGACGAGTGGAATCGAAATGATTTAGGGGTGAATTTGCGTAGATCGTATTTTATTAGAGCTTGTAAAGAATTGCGTCCTCAATTGCTTTTTGAAGGTGGCTTGGTCTCCTATAGGACGGACAGTGAAGCTCAGCAATTTGCAGATTGTTTGTGTCAGCGGTATTGTAGCGAGGATTGTTTAAAACAGACTAAAGCGTCAGCTATAGTATTCAATACTCCTGCATATTGGGATTGTCATGGATGGAAATTGGGGGAATACATGGCACTCGGGAAGGCCGTGTTATCGACCCCGCTTTCCAATGATTTGCCATCTCCTTTAGTCCATGGTACACATATTCATCTTGTTGAAGATTGTTCTATAAATGCTTTTGAAGAGAACGTTTTGTTTTTGATGAGGAATAAGGACTATCGCAACAGATTGGAGCACAATATTCTGAAATATTGGATGAAATATGGAACCCCAGAGGCATCTTTAAAATTACTGGGTATTACTAAACATTAATCCAATTGTGGATATTGAATTATCATTTAATAGAAATGAAGAAAATATTACTTGTTTTCGGAACCCGTCCCGAAGCCATTAAGATGGCGCCGTTGATTCATGGGTTTAAGAAACATCCTGACCAATTTGTAACTATGGTTTGCGTGACCGGTCAGCATCGTGAGATGCTGGATCAAGTGCTGGATCTTTTTCAAATCGTTCCTGATGTGGATTTGAACATCATGAAAAGCGGACAGGATCTGTATGATGTGACAAGCCGGGTGTTGGTTGGTATGCGGGACGTGCTTAAAGACCTAAAGCCAGATGTAGTCCTTGTGCATGGCGACACTACGACTTCGATGGCGGCTGCCTTGGCTGCGTTTTACCAGCAGATCCCAGTAGGACATGTGGAGGCTGGACTCCGTACAGGCAACATCTATAGCCCGTGGCCGGAAGAGATGAACCGGTTGATGACGGGAAGGATTGCAACCTATCATTTTTCGCCCACACCGCTTTCAAAACAAAACTTGCTGAAAGAAAATGTGAATGCCGAAAATATCGTTGTGACAGGGAACACTGTGATCGACGCGTTGCATTGGGTGGTCAATAAAATTCATTCGGAACAAGGGCTTAGAGCATCACTGCACGAGAGTATCTTTGATTTTGGCTATGATACAAATAGATTGGTTCATGGGAAACGCTTGGTGTTAATCACAGGCCACCGTCGTGAGAATTTTGGTGAAGGCTTTTTGAACATTTGTCATGCGATTAAATCGTTGTCGTTGAATTATCCAGAAGTCGATTTTGTATACCCTGTGCATCTTAATCCTAATGTCAGGAAACCCGTCATGGAGATTTTGGGTGACGGCTCTCAAAATGTGTTTCTGATTGATCCATTGCAATATCTTCCATTTGTTTTTCTCATGGAGCAATCCTATTTGATTTTGACTGATAGTGGCGGTATTCAAGAGGAAGCTCCTGGACTTGGCAAGCCTGTGTTGGTCATGCGTAACACCACGGAACGTCCCGAGGCGGTGGATGCAGGGACGGTCTTGTTAGTGGGGGCTGATCAAGATAGAATCGAACAAGGTGTGTCACAGTTGTTGGATGACAACAACCTTTATGGAAAGATGAGTGAGGCGGTCAACCCTTACGGTGACGGATTGGCCTGTGACAGAATTGTCGATTTTTTAAAAAATGCTTGAGAATAATAGGATAACTCAATCGGAGAGTACCGCATTGTCCATCATCAGAGTCTTTGCGATGGTGCTAATAGTGTTGTGCCATATTGCTCAATGCTATGGCATGAAGGTGGCTTGGCTGTTGAATGTGGGCGTTCAAATCTTCTTTTTCATGTCGGGTTTTCTCTATGGCAAACTAGAACTGCCGTCATCACCTTTTGCATTTTATAAGAAACGTTTTGTAAAGGTATATTTGCCTTATTTCGTTTGGGTGACTTTGATAGTGAGTGTATATGTACTATTTAATCTTTATAAGCCCAATAAATGGCAAATTGTATTGTATCTTTTTAATTTACAATGGTTTGCGACTCCAATTGATGGATTGAACCATCTATGGTTCCTCACGGTATTGATGGTGGGCTACCTGTTGACGCCTTGGGTGAAAAGGTTTCTTAAAAAATATCCTCTGTTTTGTGTTTTGGCTTTTGTGATTGGCTGTGTCGTTGAGTTTGTAATCATAAAGAAGTTCTATAGTTTATTTGCTTGGGTGGCACTTTATTTTGCGGGGATGTTGTATGGCGCATTCGATTCGAAGAAACTTTCAAATGTCGTTATTCTTGTTGCTGGTGCCTTTTTGATCGTAATGGGAATGTCATTTAAAATTGATTGGTTGACCCAAGTAGAATATCGTTACCATTCCATTTGGTTGCATTGGACCTTAGGGCTGTTTTTGTTTGTGGTTTTATTCAGAGTTCTTTCACAGCTCATCAAATCGGATGAGAAACATGTTGCCTTAAAGCATTTGGATCAAATCTCATACGAGGTGTATTTAACACATCATCCATTGATTTTAGGCCCTTTGTCTATGATGTTCATTACACGCTATAGTTTGGTGAATGTTTTGTTGATGTTAATGACTGTCTATGTGTTATCAAGAGTTTTGCATTATGTAGGCTCTTTCACAAATAAACTATTATGATACCCAAAACTATACATTATTGCTGGTTCGGCCGAGGCGAGATGCCGCAATTGGCCAAAGATTGTATTGCCAGCTGGCACAAGTATATGCCAGACTGGAAATACAAATTATGGGATGAAGACAATTTTGATGTCAACAGTGTGCCCTATACTGCGGAAGCATACGAAGCAAAACGCTATGCTTTTGTGACGGACTATGTGCGTTTGTATGCCCTGCAAACCGAAGGTGGCGTTTATATGGACACCGATGTTGAGATTTTGAAACCTTTGGATGATTTGCTGCATCTTAAAGCTTTCACGAGTTATGAAGGAAGTAAACACATGCCTCCAGTTACGGGGCTGATGGCAAGTGAGGCTGGTGGAGAGTGGGTAACGGAGCAACTTCAAAGCTATCTGGGTGAACATTTCATTAATAAGGATGGCACGTTGAATGCGACAACAAACACGCAACGTATTTCAGGTATCATGAAAGTCAATGGTTTTATATCAGACGGTCAAAAGCAACAGTATAAGGATTTGACGGTTTTCCCATCGGACTATTTTTGCCCACGTCAAACTACAGGTGAATATCTGTTGACGGATAACACTTATTGTGATCATCATTTTATGGGCTCCTGGAGTGATTCGGGAAAAGTCGGATGGAAGGGTATGATAAGACGTGTCGTCGGTCCGAAAATGATGATTCGTTTGATCAAGTTTAAACGCAAATTATTTGGTTAAAGCGATGATTCCTTTTTTCCCGAAACAAATAGCGCAGAAGGGCGTTTACATCTATATAGGCTCCCTCTTGGTAGTGTCCTTGCTGTTTTTGGATCACGCCATGAGTTTGCTATATCTGCTCCTTAATGTGGTTTGGGTGACAGGTTTCTTTTTGTTGAGCAGTACATTCAGTAAAAAATGGAAACCTTTGCCGCCAAAGGTTTTTATGCGTAATGTCTTTTTGGTTGCACTTGGCTTGCGTTGGCTTTGGGTCGCGATTAGTTATTTCTATTATACCTTCACCACAGGCATTCCTTTCGAGTTTAGCGCAGGCGACTCGTTGTGGTATTACGAGGAGTCGATGGGTAACCGCAATGCCAATTTGGTGGATGTTTGGAGGTACTTGTTCGTCAATACAGATTCCATTTCCGACTCTGGCTATGTTATATACCTATCTGTTCTTTCTAAGGTTACTGGCGAAAGCATTATTCTTCCACGTTTGGTGAATGCAGTTTTTAGTGCATTTACATGCGTGTTGCTTTATCGGCTTGGTCAACGTAACATAGGCGAAGAAGGTAGCCGAATGACTGCGGTGTTTTCGTGCTTTATGCCCAATTTTATTTTCTACTGCGGATTACATCTAAAAGAGACATTTATGTTGTTTCTGGTTGTGGCTTATTTGGAGCGGGCTGATTATTTGCTCCGTAGTCGTAAATACAACGTGTGGACTATCTTGGTGCCATTGGCCTTGCTGGTTTCACTCTTTACATTTCGCACGGTGCTGGGAATCGCTGGTGTAATGGCATTTGCCACCGCTGTGGTGTTCACCAACACTTCGGTAGTGGGTCGTGGCAAGCGTGCTTTGCTTATCACATGGGGCGTGGTGGCTGTTCTGGCTTTTGCAGGTGGTGTCATACAAAACGAGGTTGAAGGTTTGCTTGAGGATCGAGAGACAAATCAGGTTGCAAAAAGAGAATCACAAATGGGTAGAGGTAATCAATGGGCCAAGTATGCCACAGGAACAGTGATGGCCCCCATGATGTTTGTGCTACCTTTTCCAACCATGGTTGATGTTGACGAGCAGTATAACCAGCAAATGATTAGCGGTGGTAACTTTGTGCGCAATTTCTTTGGCGGCTTTGTGTTGCTAGCCGTGTTCAGTGCCATCTTCACCAAAAAGAATTGGCGCAATCTTTCGCTAATCGGTGCTTTTGTGATTGCATACTTAGGTATTGTGTCGGCTAGTGGTTTCGCCAACTCAGAACGTTTTTTGCTTCCTGGACTGCCCGTTCTTATCATAGCGGCAGCTTATGGAATCACCTTGCTTGATGCAAAAAACTATCGCATTGTTAAAAGATGGTATTGGGTTGTCCCTGTCATGATTATTGGCTGGGCCGTGTTTAAACTAGGTTCTAGGGGTCTATTATGAAAGTTTTATATATTTGCAATTACAAACCTGGAGTGGGTGGCATATCAGGCCAGGTGGAAATTCTTCAACGAAAACTGCGTAGTGAAGGCCATGAAGCAGAGATATTCAATACCAAGGCGTCTTTATGGAAACGGCTGAGGATGATACCCAAACTTTATAGCCAAGCCAAAGAGTTTGATGTAATGCACATCCATTGTTGTTCGGGATGGGGTTTTTTGCCTGCAGTTATTGGCATCAGCGTGGGAAAGAGGCTCGGAAAACGCATTGTTTTGACCTATCATGGTGGGGGAGGGGAAACTTTTTTCGACAACCATCCTCGGTTGGTACGACGCTATTTGTTGCGTACTGATGTCAACATTGTGTTGTCGGGCTTTTTAGCCAAAGTGTTCGTGCAGCATGGGATACCATTCAAGATCATCCCCAATATCATAGAATTAAACGATAAGTGTTTCCAAGAGCGTAGTATAATACGACCTGATTTCATCTGTATCCGCGCCCACGAAGTACTATATAATATTCCATGCATATTGCGGGCGCTTCGGACAGTTCAAGAAGTGATTCCTGAAGCATCATTAGTCTTGGTGGGGGATGGGTCTCAACATGAAGGGCTTGTCCAAAAGGTTAACGACATGGGTTTGCACAATGTGACTTTTACAGGTCGTGTGGACAATCGGATGATTTATCAGTATCTTGATAAGGCGGATGTGATGTTGTCGGCGCCTATAGTTGACAACATGCCTGTTTCCCTAATTGAAGCAATGAACGCCGGACTTCTGGTGCTTTCATCGAATGTTGGCGGTGTGCCATACATGATAGATGATGGAGTGAACGGACTGCTTTTCGAGTGCAACAATGATGCTGAACTTGCAGAAAAAATGCTGTGGGCAATGCGACATCAAGTCGAAGTGAAAGGTATTGTTGAAAACGCAAGGTGCCGAGTGAAACAATACCAGTGGATTAATGTGAAAGATCAGTTGTATTTAAGCTATGGGATTCATTCATGAGCACATCATCTTGCCGCTTAGTGATTTGGTAAAAGGCGAGCGGGTTCACTATTATTTGCGTCAGTTGTGCGAAGCTGAGACATGGAATGATGCTGAGATGAAATGCTTTCAGGAAAAGCGTTTTCGTGAATTGGTTCAGTATGTGTCTAAGGAAGTCCCGTTTTATCGGGATTGGTTTGACGTATGCGGTTTGAGGCCAAATGAAATACCCCTCGAGGAATTGCCTATCGTGAGTAAGTCTTTGATGCGAAAAGAGGGGATTGAGCAATTTGCATCAGAGTCGTTTCCGAAGAATCAACGTGTTGTCTCTCATTCCAGTGGATCTACCGGCGAGCCATTTGTTTTTTATGAGTCAAAATTGTCGTATTCGGTCAACATGGCATCCAAACTGCGCACTTGGTATCAGGCTGGTTATCAATTAGGGGATAAATACCTTAAAATTACCAACTCACCCCGGCATGGCATGTTGAAAATCTGGCAAGACCGTTTAAACAATTGTATTTACATTCCTTTTCAATCTATTAATAACCAAACTCTGAAAACCATCTCGGAATTGATTGAAAAAAAACGACCAACAATGATCCGTTCATACCCTGCGCCTCTATTCTTGTTGGCTCAATTCAGGAGGAGTCACCCCGAATACAGTTTTTCTCCTAAGCATTTAATGACCACAGGAGCTACCTTGTCGGATGCATATCGAAAAATCATGGAACACGCTTTTTGTTGCGATGTAATTGATTCATATAGTTGCGAGGGGACACCAAATACATATGAAACTCCTGTTCATGACGGGTATCAAGTTAGTGGTTACTATGGTATAATTGAAATTTTAGATAATAATAATTGTCCAATCACCAATGGAATTGGAAGGGTAGTTAGCACGGATTTATGGAATTATGCAATGCCTTTCATGCGTTATGATACCCAAGATCTGGTGGAAGTTAAGGATGGCAGAATCATTCGAGTTGTGGGCCGTGAAAGTGATGTCCTGATTGGAGACAATGGAGAAATGTTTACTAATCATAATTTTAGCCATTATTTTCTGTTTGAAATTGATGCGGTGGAAACATATCAGATAGTTAAGCGTCGAGATCGGTCCGTGGTGTTTAGACTGGTGGTGAATAATCGATATAATGATAAAATCGAGAAAGAAATAATTCAGTATTGGAATAATAAATTAGGGGCTCCTGTCTATGTTGAAGTAATGGATTGCATTCCTTTAATGAATAATAATAAAAGAAAAGTTATAGTCAATGAAGGTGCTGAATAACATATCATTAATAGATCGAAAACAATGGGTTGCCTTGGTGAATAGGTCTCCTGTTGCTTCGATTTTCCAAACGCCTGACATATTTGATTTTTTCATTGAAAACGAGTTGTATGACATAAAAATACTGGGCGTTGAAGAAGATTGTGTCCTCAAAGGTCTGGTGGTTTGTGTCATTCAGTCGGAAGGTAAAAGGTTGAAAAAACTACTTACTACACGAGCTATTATCAATGGAGGACCTTTACTCGATGATAGTATTTCAGACGATGCCTTAAAACTATTGTTGTGCTCGGTCCTTTCGGAATTAAAAAAACAGTGTATCTATATAGAAACTCGCAATCTTAACGATTATTCGCGATGGAGAAATATCTTCGAAGCATGTGGCTTTGAATATCAGCCACATTATAATTTCCATATTGACACGTCAGAAATAGAAATCGAAAAAGGGTTTGATAAAAGCAGACGTAAACGTATTCGCAGAGCATTGGAAAATGGTGCAGTAATAAACAGCGATAACGCCTGTCTTCCGTCGTTTTATGGTATTCTGTCAGATCTATATCGTAATAAGATACATAAACCGCTACCCCCTTATGAGATGTTTGAGAGTCTTTTGAAGTACCCCTTTGCAAAATACTTTTATGTGCTTTCTCCGCAAAGGAAGGTAATAGGAGGACAGCTGATATTGTTGCTTGGAAATCGAGTGGCCTATGCATGGTATTGTTGTGGACTTGATCAAGAATACCGTGAGTTGCACCCGTCGATTATGGCCAATTATGCGGCCATTCGATTCGCTTCAGACCAAGGGTTCGGTCGTTATGACATGATGGGAGCAGGTGAACCAGGCGATCATTATGGAGTTAGGGATTTCAAAGCTCAGTTTGGAGGAACGCTTGTTGAGCACGGGCGTTTTAGAAGAATCAACAATGCAATTGTTTATAACCTTGGCCGTTTGGCTATTTCAATTCTCGATAGTCTCAAAAAATGAATTATAGTTTTAAAAGCATTATTCCTGACGCCTCTGTGTGGAAGTTGATTGAGGGCTCTCCCGAAAGCATGTGTTTTTTTTCTGCTGATTGGGCATCATATCTAGGGCGTATGCGACGAAAACTGTTTGTGGTTGAAATATCATCGGAAGGGGTTGCTCGGGGTTATTTTGTGGGTGTCAGAAGCAATTTGTTGTTTCTTAGATTGGTATCTGCTCCTTCCATGGGAACGGGTACCTATTCCCAAGGGCTTTGTATGCTCGATTCTTATTCACAAGAAGAGCGGGTAAATATATATGTTAAGCTCGTCACTTGGCTTATTAATAGTAAACAAGCCGATTATGTCCAGGTTTGTGATTGGAGACTCCGCACGAATAGCAAGGAATGGATAGATAATTGGAACAATCCGTGGCTTGATAAGGAAGGTGTTTATTACACGCGCCGAGACACTTTTTGTCTTGACACACTTCGTCCCCTTGATGAATTGTGGGCAAACCTTAATTATAAATCGTGCAAATACGCCATCAATAAGGCTCGTAAACAAGGACTTTATGTCAAAAGTGTTGACTGTGAAGCTGACATACCAGCGTTTGTTGAGCAGCATCACCAACATGTCCAAGATGTGCTAAAACGTAAAAAGAATACAGGGCTTCCTTGTCAGCATAAGGAATATATGTTGGCTTTGTGTCAATCCTTGTTTCCAAACAGGGTGTTAATGCTTGAGGTAAAGGGTAAGGATGAATTTGGCCAGGAACAGTCTATGGCCTCTGCTATTTTCACCCTTGATAAAGGAGGTAGCTCGTATTTTACAAGTGGTAGTTTCAAGCAGTATATGCACTATTGCCCCAACGAGATCCTCTTATGGGAGGCAATAGTACTTTTGCACAACAGAGGAGCAGGGGATTTGATTTTTGGTGGCGTGGCACACTATAAAAAAAAGTTTAATCCAGATTATGCCGTTGTGCCCGTGATGGTCTTTTCCCGTTGGAAGATGCTCCTTGGAATGCGTTCTAAAATTAAGGTGTTGTACGAGAAAGCAATTCATTGGGCAGTAAGATTAAATCCTTTTCGCAAATGAATATCCTAATTGACATCGGACATCCTGGTCATGTGCATTTGCTGCATGGCCTTGCAGAAGAACTAAAAGGTCTCGGACATGCCGTGTTCTATTCCGTTCGTGACATTCCCGTGGCTAAACGGTTGATGGAATGGTATGGAATGACGCCATGGTTCGATCTTGGAGGGAAGCGCGACTCGCTGCTTGGAAAAGCGTGGACCGTGATGCAGCAAGATGTGCGAGTGCTGGGATACGTGCAACGTAACAATATAGACATAGGCTTAAGTAGTGGTATTGTGCTTGGCCATGTTGCTAAACTTACCCGAATGAAGGCTTTTGCGTTCGATGATGACGATGACGCTGCCGAGCCTTTGGTGGTTAAATATGAACACCCGATGAGCGAGGTGGTTTTCACACCCTCCTGCATCTGTCGAAAAGCTGAACAAGCTGTTTATTATACCGGCACTCATGAACTTGCTTATCTTCATCCAAACCGTTTTACCCCTGATCCGTCGGTGCTTGAGAAGGCAGGTCTGAAAATGGGAGAACGTTTTTTTATCATGCGTTTTGTAGCCCTCAAAGGTCACCATGATATTGGTCAACAAGGATTGAGTCTTGATCAAAAAATTCGTTTGTTGGAACTTTTAAAACCATACGGACGTGTGATTGTCACTTCAGAAAGAGCCTTGGAACCTGAATTCGAACCCTACCGACTGCCAGTGCCTCCAGAAGAAATCCACTCTCTGATGTCCTATTGTTCCTTGTTTTTGGGTGACAGCCAGACCATGACTTCGGAAGCCGCCATCTTGGGCGTGCCTGCACTGAAATGCAATACGTTTGCAGGCCGTCTTTCCGTCCCTAACGAACTGGAGCAGAAATACGACCTTTGTTATGCCTATCAGCCAGATGACTTTGATAAGCTGTTTGCTCATTTAGAACAACTGTTGGCGAAAGATCCAGACGTTTTGCGAAAGGAATGGCAAGAAAAACGAAGACGTTTTCTAAACGATCATATCGATGTCACCGCTTTCTTCACATGGTTCATTGAGAATTATCCCGAAAGCAAAAAAATAATGCAGGAAAATCCTGATTATCAATATCGTTTTAAATAAATGGATTTTACATTATCAAAATATAAAGAACTCCTTACCGCCTTTCAGAGTTACGGAGACGTGGTACTTCGTCATGATGTTGACAAGAAGCCTAAGAACAGCTTGGCAACCGCCACGTTAGAGTATGAATTGGGCTGGAAAGCCACTTATTATTTCCGAGCTGTTCCTGATAGCTGGAATGAATCCATTATCCTGCAAATTGCCGCTCTTGGCCACAGTATCGGCTACCACTATGAGTCGCTGACTACCTGCCACGGCGATTTGGAAGCAGCCTATGAGGATTTTTGTCGCAATCTGGAACGGCTCAGGTCGTTGGTGCCGGTAAACACGATATGCATGCATGGTAGCCCCACCTCCCAATGGGATAGCCGCGACATATGGAAACACTATGACTACCATAAGCTTGGCGTTGAGACGGAATCCTATTTGGATACGGATTTCTCAAAGGTGTTTTATCTTACAGACACTGGACGCCGTTGGGATGGTTATAAAGTGAGCGTGCGTGACAAAATCCCTGAGCATCAGGAACAGTGGGAACAGCGTGGGTGGGTTTACCATAGCACTGATGACATCATCCAAGCTGTTAGCAAACGGTCTTTTCCAGAGCATGTGCTGGTTAACACCCATCCCCAGCGATGGACAGACAATATGTTTCAATGGTTCAAGGAATTGACTCTCCAGTCTGCTAAAAACATTGTCAAACGATTGGCATTAGTAAAAAGATTTTGAAAAGAAATTGCGTCTCATTGGTTGCGATTAAATGGTTTTTGTTGTAATTTTGTAAAATTTTTAAATAAAACCTTATGAAACACGCGAAACTACTGGCTTTATTTGTTTTTTGGGTAGTTACAGTGACTTCATGCGTAACACCGAAGGAAGTGAATTATCTCGCTGACCTTGATCCTGCCCAAAACTTTCCGCTTAATAATAATTTTGAGGCGGTGGTTAGCCCTTATGACCAACTGCGAATCACCGTAATAGGTATGGGTACTGAAAAGGAACTTGCAGAACCGTTCAACCCGTTCGGCACAGCGCAAGCCGCTACTGCCCAAAATGGCATTGGCTATCTGGTTGATGTGAATGGCAACATTCAGTTCCCTATCTTTGGACAGCTTCATGTGCAGGGAATGACTCGCATACAACTGCAGGAGTCGATTCGTAAACGATTGGTGGCCGAAGGCTATATGAACGATCCCATGGTTGACGTGCGGTTCAGTAATTTCAAAGTGTTCGTTTTGGGAACAAGCGATGGTGGCAAGGTGCTCAACATAGAGAACGAGCGTTGCACTTTTCTTGAAGCATTGGCTATGGCTGGTGGCTTGGACCAATTCACCAAACGAGACCGTATAGCGGTGATGAGGGAAATCGATGGACAAATGGTGACCCATTACCTCGATCCGCGTTCAAAAGAAGTGTTTAACGATCCATTCTTTATGCTGCAACAAAACGACGTCATTGTCACCCAAACCTTGGGAAGAAAATATGTGAAAGATGTATTCGATACTACAATCAATATTGTTAGCCTGGTAGCATCGCTGGCGTCGACGGCCGTGATGACGTACATATTAGTTTCGGGGAAACAATAATCATGTGATTCGCGATTATGGAAAAAAACAGAACAACCAATAACGACGAAACCTCGTTTCTTGAGGACGACCAAGGAGGGGGCATCCAATTTAAAGATATCCTTTTCCTGGTAATTCATAATCTTCCTTGGTTTATCCTTTGTGCTTTGATAGGTGCAGGTATAGCTTACTATAAAGTGAACAAGGAAGAGCGCGTCTATTCCAGCTCGGCTGCCATTATGCTTAAAACAGGCAACAGCGGTGGTTCCGAATCACTGCGTACCTCAGCGGTGCTGAATGAGTTTTCAGGGCGTGGCGTGGCAGTCAGTTCCATCTACAATGAGATAATGATTATTAAGTCACAACGACTTATGGAAATGGTGGTGCGTAAACTGGGTCTCAATACGATGTATTCCTATACCACTCGCCTTGCAAAACGTAACAAAGCACTTTATCAAGACTCTCCTATTGAAGTGTGGTTCCCTGATGCCAACGACCAGCTTTCAGCCTCCTTTGTGGTGACCCCACAGAATGATTCAACTGTAATCCTGTCGCGTTTCCAAGGTAACGAACAGTCGCCGACAATGACAGTGCTTGTTAACGACTCGGTCAACACCCCGGTAGGCAAAGTGTGCGTTGCATATACTTGGTACTATAACGAGTCGTTCAACGACATTTCTATCAACGTTCAACGGCTTCCAGTGACAAGTGTAGCCAATATGTATCGTTGGGCGGTTAGCGTCTACCCCGATGACGAGAAGAAAAACACCATTCTTCGCCTCTCAATAACCGATTCTTCGCCAACCCGTGCCGCCGATGTGCTCAATACTTTGATTGATGTGTATAATGATGACTCAATGGAGGATCAAAAGCGCATCCTAAAGTTTTCAATACAATACATCGATGAAAGAATCGCCTATCTGGAACGGGATATTGACAATTTTTCGCAACAGGTGGTGAGTTTCCAACAAAGGCATAACATTATCGATGTACAGTCGTATGGACAGTCCTATGTCGCCTCCAGTGTCGAGTTTTCGCAAGAATTGAAAGATCTGGAGATTCAACGTGACTTGACCGAATACTTAATTGACTTTGTCAAAAAGAACGAAAACCACGAGCTCATCCCGAGTAATATGGGGCTACAAGGCAAAGCGGCGGCGATTATCGATAAGTACAATGACATGGTACTGGTGATTAACAAGTATAAACAGGCAGGTACTATGAGCAATCCTAACGCCCAAGCTAAGATGACGGAACTCGTCAATTTGGAAATAAGCGTGATAGAGTCGCTTCAATCCTACCTGGGTGAATTGAAAAATCGTATTTCGGCCGCTAGACAAGGACGTCAGGATGTCAATCGTCAGGTGCAGGCGGTGCCTGTGGAGCAACTGAGGGTGAATGCCATCGAAAGCAAGAAACAAATCAAGGAAGGACTGATGCTGACCATGCTCACCAAACGTGAGGAACTATTGCTGTCGGAGCCGAAAATTGAACCGTCGTGTAAAATCATCGACCAAGCATGGGCCAACTATTCAGCCATCTCACCGAACCCCAAGAAAGCAGTCATGAGGGGATTGCTCATCGGACTTCTTGTTCCCGTAGTCGTCATAGTTCTGCGTCGTCTGCTTGATACTACCGTGCATTACCGCAACGACGTTGAAAGGCTTACCAAGACCCCTTTCCTGGGTGAGGTGCCCTTCAAGGAAGATGCCAAGGATCATGCCATCGTGGTCAAGGAAAATGGTCGAGACTCGGTCTCAGAAGCGTTCCGACTCGTGCGGTCGAACCTGGAATACATGAAAAACCAAGAACGCAAAGACGGACAGGTAGTTATGTTCACCTCGTTCATCGTGGCTTCGGGAAAGACCTTCGTCTCCACCAACCTCGCCACCAGTTTCGCCCTGGCCAATAAAAAAACCGTGCTTGTCGACCTCGACATCCGCAAGGCTACCTTCAACAAAGTGTTCGGCGTAAAAAGCAATGCGGGCGTTTCCAACTACCTCTCAGGAACCATCGAAAATATTAGTGATTTGATTAACCCCGACATGATCGCTAAAAACCTCGATGTGATCTTCTCCGGTCCCGTCCCGCCCAATCCTGCCGAACTTCTGATGAGCGAACGACTCGACCAATTGGTGGAATACCTTCGCCAAAACTACGACTATGTGTTCCTCGACAACGTGCCGTTGGGTATCGTGGCCGACCCCGAAATTGTGAAACGTGTTGCCGATACCACAGTGTTTGTGGTGCGTGCCAACAAGACCGACAAGCGCATGGTTACCGAACTCGACAAAATTTACAAATCAGACCGTTACCCCAACCTGTCAGTGGTGCTCAACTCCGTGAAGTACAAGAAACGTAAAGGTTATGGCTATGGTTACGGCTACGGTTATGGCTATGGCTATGGTTACGGTTACGGAAGCTATGGTTATGGTGGTTATGGCTACGGCGGCTATGGCTATGGCGGCTACGGCTATGGTAACGATGAGGAAGAGGAACACAAACACAAAAAGAGAAGACTCTTCCACCGTCATCATCATCACTCGTCGTCGGAAGATAAGGATTGACCTATGTTTCTGGATTTCTTTAAGTCTCGATTGCGCCCTGGCTTTTTTGACGGGGCATGCGACATGCACAGCCATATACTCCCCGGAGTGGACGATGGTATTCAAGATGTAGGCCGAGCCACAAGGGCATTGCTCCTCTTGAACCGCATCGGCTATAAAAAAGTCAAGCTGACCCCACATTTCATGAAAGACTACCCTGAAAACACTCGCGCCAATATCGAAGCCAGGTTCCAAGCATTCCTGACTGAGGTTGGCGATGAGACTCCTGTCGAGCTTTCGCTGGGAGGGGAGTATATGCTCGATTCATGCTTTATGGACCGATGCGAAGAGGGGTTTTTGACATTGGATAAAAATAATACATTAGTGTTGTGTGAAACATCGTATATGAGCGCTGACCCCCAAGCGCCCAATATGCTGTATCAAGCCATGCTTAAAGGTTACCAACCTGTGATTGCCCATCCGGAACGTTATAATTACGCTTCAATGGCTACCTACCGTCGCTGGAAAGAGAAAGACTATCTCCTGCAACTAAACCTGCTTTCGCTGGCGGGCGCCTATGGCGAAACGGCCAAGTCGAAGGCCAGAGCCTTGCTTAAGGAAGGGACTTATGACTATGTAGGGAGCGACCTTCATCGCGACAAGGACCTGAGAGACATCATCTACTCGATACGATTGTCGAACAAGGAACGGGATCAGCTACAGAGATTGTTGGAAAACAATAAAGAGTTATAAAATGGAAAGCGGCACCGAAAGATGCCGCTTTTTTTGTTAAAACACGTAGCCGAAACTGAAATACGATCCCCAGGTGTCCATGATGTCGGAGTAATGCAAATCA
Organism: uncultured Bacteroidia bacterium; assembly: GCA_902801465.1. Taxonomy (GTDB): domain Bacteria; phylum Bacteroidota; class Bacteroidia; order Bacteroidales; family F082; genus Limimorpha. The sequence continues at coordinate 92,407 of CADCIH010000014.1, forward strand.
AATGACAATGGTCCGATGGGACTGTCGTAGGAATACTTCAAGGCGTACCCGTAATGGTCTGCGAGGCCTTTGTCAAACGACAGCAGTGTCCCGATGTCCATAGAACTCCTCATGATGTTGAAGATAGCGGTAAGGTAATGCCGCCGATAAAAACGATAACGGATATCGAGACGCCCGATGACGGTGTAGGAGTTGGCAGTGGTTGTAGTGTTGATCCCAATGAAGGGAAGCTGATAGTCGTAATAGCGTCCGTAGACATCGCCTCCGATGATGTTCCGGTAGAGATACGGATAGTTGTCGCTGATCACGAAACGTGAATAGATCTGAGGGATGAAAGTGGTTCTTCCGGCACTGAAATGATCGATGAAGCTGAAGCTGATGTCGGTGATGGAGGAACCAATTGGGTTGCCGAACCTTTCGTGAAACTCCAGATTGGTTTTCAATCCCTTGGTGGCAAAATAGGCGTGGTCCATGTTGTCGAACGTCAATGAAACAAATGGACCGTAAAGGCCTTCGGTCTCAAAACCTACATTGGTCTGGATGTCGCGGAGATGGAACTCTGAGATGTACAACTTCAAGCGGTGTTGCTTGAAAATCATCGCCACGGTCTGCTCGGGGAGGAAATTGTTGTATTTCGCCCTGCGGAACTCGTACGACAGGTTGAAATTGGCCAAGGAGAGCCCCGCCCATGTAACCGTGCTTTTAAGCTTGGTGTTGAATCCCAGACGGCCTGTGAAGTTGAATTTCAGTCCCGAAAACTTGTTCTGGTTAACACCTAGATTCACAATGAGTCCGGCACTCTCTTCCGAGTCGTAGTTCAACCCGATGGAAAGGTTGTGCGGCTCGGCAGGATGGAAGCTCATGCGCAGGTCGAATGACTTCTTAAAGGAGGTGTCGGTCGGTTGTTCAGCAGGTCGGAGCTGGTACTCGATGCTGTTGAAATGTCCGGTTCCCTTAAAGATGTTGACGGCGCGCTGAAGGTTTTTGCTCGGAATCTCCTGCCCAAGGCGCAGCTGGCTCTTTCTGAACAACCATTTGAACTCCTTGAAGCTGACGTTGTCCATGGTGACTTTCTCCAACCTGATGGTGTCGTTCATCACAAACTGGGCTTTCTTGGCGTGGAGCGTTTTTGTGGTAGGCTCGAAGCTGTCGATATAGCGCTTTATGGTCATCAGTTCATCGTGGAATTCCGAGGTGTAGTTGTAACCGCGTCTCACGATGGTGTCGATGGCTTCTGAGGTGAAACTGAGCATTCCGAAGTCGTTGACGGGAGGATGGATGTATAGGTCGCACAGTTTGCGGTTCTCTTGGTTATGGCCCATGGTCATGATGCTCATCATCTGAGAAGCCAGCTGGGGCAGTGACTTGACGGATCCGACGTCGCGTGTCATGCCTTTGGCCACCTCGATGCCGATGATGATGTCGGCGCCCATGTCGCGGCAAACGTCGGTGGGGAAGTTGTTCACCAGACCTCCGTCAACGAGCCTTTGTCCGTTGATTGTCATGGGAGAGAAAACGCCTGGGATGGCCATACTAGCGCGTATGGCCTCGGGGAACTTTCCGCTTCGCAGGATGACGGCTTCACCCGTGGTGACATCGGTGGCCACACAGGCGAAAGGGATGGGCAGCTGATTGAAGTCGATGGAGTCCTGGTACCCGATGCAAAGGCTGTTGAACAGGTTGAGCAGGTCGGTGCCTCCGATGAACGAGTCAGGCAGCGAAGCGATGATGGAGGAAGAGTTGGCATCCTGGTCATCTTCGTCATTCTCCTTAATCCTATCGAACTGTTTCAAGAGTCCTCCGTGGCCGAAAGGAATGTTGACGATATAGGTGCTTCGCCGTTGTTTGTCGGCCGAGGAGATGTCACGACGTTCGACATCGTTGCTCATGTATTGCGACCAGTCGAGGTTCGAGATCATCATCCCAATCTCGTCGGGTGAATATCCCAAGGCATAAAGACCTCCGATGATGGAGCCCATGCTGGTGCCCACGATGTAATCTACGGGCAGTCCGATCTCTTCGATGTATTTCAACGCACCGATATGGGCGGCGCCTTTGGCGCCGCCTCCACTCAGCACGATACCCACCTTGGGCCTTGGAGCCTTGATGGTGTCATTTAAAATAGGTGTTTCAGCGCATAAACCTTGCGCGAAAACAATCGCCAAAAACAAACCAGCGATTCTCTTCATCACTTTCCGTTCTCCGTTTTTCCGTTTACTTCAGTCCTCTCGCCCTCAGATACGGCTCATTGTCAGGGTCTTGTCCGCGGAACTTGCGGTACTGGACCATGCCCTCGTCGTTGCCGCCGTCTTGCAGGCAGTGTTGACGGAAGGCAGCGGCGATCTCGGGGTTGAAGAGGTTGCCTGAGGTCTTGAAATAGTTGAATGCGTCCTTGTCGAGCACCTCGGCCCAGGTGTAGCCATAGTAACCGGCACTGTAGCCGCCGTTGAAGATGTGCGAGAAGTTGGTGGCACGGTAACGGGGCAGGATCTCAGGCATCAGGTGGATGGCGTCCATCTGCTGTTTCTCGAAGGCGTCGACGTCGAGGTTCTCAATATTTGTCAGCTCGTGGAACTTCATGTCGAGGATAGAGGCGGCGATGAGTTCCGTGGTCATGAAGCCTTGGTTGAACAAGGCGCTGTTCTCAATCTTTTGGATCAGGCTGTCGGGCATGACTTCGCCAGTCTGGTAATGCTTGGCATACATGCGGATAACCTCGGGTTCGGCAACCCAGTTCTCCATGATCTGCGAGGGCAGCTCCACGAAGTCGTGAGGCACGTTGCCGCAGGTGCGGCTGTAGAGTCCGTCGGAGAAGAAGGCGTGCAGCGAGTGCCCGAACTCATGCCACATGGTCTCGGTCTCGTCCCAAGTGAGCAGGGCGGGCGTCGACTCGGTGGGCGGGGTGAAGTTCATCACCAGAGAGACCAGCGGATACACTTTGTTGCCGTTGATGTCGTGACCGGCCTCGCGGAAGCTGGTGCACCAGGCGCCGCCGCTCTTCGAGGCGCGCGGGTAATAGTCGAGATAAAGGATGCCGAGGAAGTCGCCGTTGGCTTCTTTGACCTCGTAGGTCTCCACGCCGGGATAGTACACGGGCAGATCGTTGTTGAGGGTAAAGGTCACGCCATAGAGTTTGTTGGCAGCCTCGAACATGCCGTTGCGCACGTTGTCGACGGTGAGGTAAGGCTTGATTTGGTTCTCGTCGAAGTCATACTTGGCTTTGCGGAGCTTCTCGGCGTAGTACCACCAGTCCCAGCCTTGGAGTTTGAAGCCTGCGCCTTCCTTGTCGGCGATGGCCTGCATCTCGGCGAGTTCGCGTTTGGCGAGCTGCTGGGCGGGGCTGAAGATGTCCTCAAGGAATTTGTCGACGGTGGCGGCATCGTGGGCCATGTTGACGGCCAGCACGAAGTTGGCGTGGCAGTCGTAACCAAGGAGTTGGGCTTTCTGCTGGCGCAGCTGGAGCATCTGCTTGATGAGTCCCTTGTTGTCGTACTCATTGCCGTTGTCACCTCTGTTATAATAAGCGGTGTACATCTGCTGGCGCAGGTCGCGGTTGTCGGCATACTGCAAGAAGGGGATGAGGCTGGGCTTGCTCAGGGTGAACACCCATTTGCCTTCCATGCCGTCGGCTTTGGCTTGCTGGGCGGCTGCGTCGATGCTGCCTTGGGGCAGACCAGCGAGGTCGGCCTCGTTCTCGATGACGAGCTTGTAACCGCTGTTTTCCTTCAACAGGTTGTTGCCGAATTGAAGACTCAAGGTGGAGAGCTGCTCGTTGATTTGGCTCAACTCCGCTTTCTTCTCGTCGTCGAGGGCGGCGCCGCTACGGACGAAGTCCTGATGGTATTTCTCCACCACGCGGATCTGCTGGTCGTCCAATCCCATCTCGTCGCGGTGCTGATAGACGTAATCGATGCGCTCGAAGAGTTTCGGGTTCATCGAGATGGCGTCGCCGTGCTTCGAGAGCATCGGCATGACTTGCTCAGCCAAGGCCAGCAGTTCGTCGTCGCTGTTGCATTCCAGGATGTTGAAGAACACGTTGCTGACGCGGTCGAGGGTCTCGCCCGACTTGTCGAAGGGCAGGATGGTGTTCTGGAAGGTGGGCGTCTCGGGGTTGTTGACGATGGCGTCAATCTCCTCGAGCTGTTCCTTCATGCCGGCTTCAAACGCGGGCATGTAATGCTCGGTCTTGATCTGGTCGAAGGGCACGACCTTGAAGGGGGTCTGATATTCCGTCAGGAACGGGTTTGGAGCGGGAGTTTCCTGCTTTTCGGTGTGGCCGCAGGAAGCCATGACGATAACACTTAAAGCTATCATTGGAATGTGTTTTTTGAGCATAAAAAATGTATTAAGAATTGTTGCGGCAAAGATACAAAAATCTTACCTTTGCATAATTCTTAATTCTTAATTCTAAATTCTTAATTCTAATTAAAATGCAAGCATATCAAATCTGGCTCATCATTGCTATCTTACTGGTCATTCTTGAAATCTGCACCGCCGCTTTCGGCTCCATCTGTTTCGCCATTGGTGCCGCTGTCGCCGCCATAGCCGCGGGCATTGGTGCGGGGCTTACCTGGCAGATCCTCATCTTTGTGGTGGTCTCGATGTTGACGTTCATCTTCTTGCGTCCTTTCATGCTGAAGTTTTTGGACCGCAAGTCGAAAGACGTCAAGACCAATGCCGACGCCCTTGTTGGCAAGCGAGCCGTGGTGTCGGAACGTATCGATGCCGCACAGCATACGGGCCGCGTCGCTGTTGACGGCGACGACTGGAAAGCCGTCTCCGAGGACGGCTTCGTCATCGAAAAAGGCACGCCCGTGGAGATCGTCAAGCTGGATAGCATCATCCTTACAGTAAAAGCAATTAATGCTATGTAACAATGATGCGCCAATTCATAACGTTGTTTCTTATCGGACTATTTGTTCAGTCTGGCCTTGCCCAGAACAATAGATTTGTCCCTTTCGTTGAGGTGTCGGGCGGTGCGCGTTTTGCGGTTTCCCTGCAAAAAAACACAATCAATCGTCCCCAGGCAATGTATCAAGCGGGTGCTTTATTAATCTTCGCCTTGGCATAAAATACTATTATTAATCTAAATACATTAATCATGACTCCATTAAACGTCGTACTCATTATTCTGGCTGCCCTTGTGGTGATTTATATTCTCAGGGGCATCAAAATCGTCTCCCAGTCGGAGACCATGATTGTTGAGCGTCTCGGTAAATACAACCGGACCCTCAACGCAGGTATTAACGTCATCCTTCCCATCATCGAGAAGGCTAAAGAAACGGTAGCCCGCCGTCAGGATGGACGTCTGTGGGCCACCTCGCGTATCGACATGCGTGAACAGGTGTATGACTTCGACAAACAAAGCGTTATCACCAAAGATAACGTCATGACCGAGATCAATGCCCTGCTGTACTTCCAGATTGTCGACCCCATGAAGGCCGTCTACGAGATCCAGAACCTCCCGGTGGCCATCGAGAAGCTGACCCAGACCACCCTGCGTAACGTGGTGGGTGAGATGGAACTCGACGAAACCCTGACCTCGCGCGACACCATCAACTCGAAACTCCGCACCGTGCTCGACGACGCCACCAACAAATGGGGCGTGAAGGTGAACCGCGTAGAATTACAGGACATCACGCCTCCCGAGAGCATCCGCCGCACCATGGAACTCCAGATGCAGGCCGAACGTAACCGTCGTGCCGAAATCCTGAAGGCCGAAGGTGAGAAACAAGCCCAGATCCTGAATTCCGAAGGTGAGAAGCAGGCCGAGATCAACGCCGCCGAGGCCGACAAACAGGCCAACATCCTCAAAGCCGAAGGTGAAGCCCGCGCCAAGATCCTCCAAGCCGAAGCTGAAGCTACCGCCATCCGCAACATCACCGAAGCCGTGGCCAGCGGTGGCGCCGACCCCGTGAACTACCTCCTCGCCGTGAAATACGTCGAAGCTCTAAAAGAAATCGCCTCCGGTCAGCAAAACAAGACCGTCTACCTGCCCTACGAGGCTACCAATATGCTGGGCTCCATCGGCGGCATCAAAGATCTGTTCCAAAAGTAGGGAAGAATGGAAAACTGAAAATTTGTCATGTTTTTCTGCTAGATTTACATGAATAACTGACAAAATGACATATATTAATCAAAAAGCGGCTTGAAAAGGCCGCTTTTTTCGTTTGGTCCAGAAATTGACTAAGGAGGAATCGTCGTTGCGAAAGAAGCAATGACAAAACGAAATGACAAAGTATAACAATTAAAAATAGGAGATTTAGTTATGTATCTGACTAGAAGAACTCAGGATTTCATTCCTACCTTATTCAACGAGCTGATGAACATGGACACTGTTTCATATTCAGAACCCAAGATGAACATCATTGAAAACAAAGAAAACTACCTGATCCAGTATTCAGTGCCTGGCCTGAAGAAGGAAGACCTGAAGATCAGCATCGACGCCGATGGCAACTTGGTCGTGGAAATGAACAAGGAATGCCACAAGGAAGAGAAGAAAGATGACAGCGTGCGTTACCTGCGCCGCGAGTTCACCACCGAACAGTTCCGTAACACATTGGTCCTGCCTGAAGACATCCACCGCGAAAAGATCACGGCCAAGGTCGAAAACGGTATCCTCGAAGTCGTCTTGCCTAGAGTGACGGTCGAAGAGAAGAAGACACTCGTTCAGAGTATTGAGGTGAATTAATAATTGAGAATTTATAATTAAAGCCGCTTCGCATCATTGCGAGGCGGCTTTTTTTTTGTTGTTTCCTTGGGGTGTGTTTGGGAATTCTCATTATATTTGTGCGATTTTTGGATTGCTATGAAAAAATTTATCCTTCTGTCTTTTTGTTTGGCAGTTGCCATACTAGCCAATGCGCAGGATAAGCTGTTCACATTGGATAACCTCCAATTGAATACCCGCGCCGATTTCACAATTAATTATCATCCTGGGCACGACACCGTTGCACCGAGTTCTGACCACGGCTTTGCGGGAAAATATCTCGTGGTGGCACTGGACGGCAACATCGGAAGCAAGTTCTCCTATCATCTGCGCCAACGCATCAATGCGCCCAACATCGGCTTCGCCAACACCTTCTTCCAAGGCACCGACTGGGCCTATCTCAACTGGAACTTCACCGACAACCTCTTTTTGTCGGCAGGTAAGCAAGTGGTGGCCATCGGCGGATGGGAATATGACACCAACCCCATCGATATCTATTACGGTACTGAGTTCTGGAACACCGTGTGCTGTTACGAGGTGGGCGCATCGCTGAATTTCAAGGACGATTCAGGCAAAAACCATGTGCTCATCCAGATGTGCAACTCGCCGTTCATCAACCAGGCTATGCAGAGCATCTACGCCTATAACCTGATGTGGTACGGCAACTTCGGAGCCTTCAAGACGGCCTATTCAACCAACATCATCGAATACCAACCGGGTAAATACATCAACTATATTGCCTTGGGCAACAAGCTGCAGTTCAATGGCGTGGAGATGTATCTCGACGTCATCAACCGCGCTTCGTTCGAGCAGAAACAGTTCTTCGGCCAAGACCTGACGGCTATCTATGGCATCGGCGTCGACATCGGACCGAAATGGATTGTCTTTGCCAAGGCCGGTTACGACTTCAACAGGGCACAGTTGCCTAATACCGAAGCCTACGACCAGTATGTGACCCCAGGCAAGAAAGTCGATTTCGAAAGTCTCGGCTTTGAATACTATCCCATGGGAGGCCGCAACCTTCGACTCCATCTCTGTGGCTCCCATACTAATGTGGATGGCGTAGATATGTTCCAAGCCAACCTCGGCCTTACCTGGAAAGTCGATTTGCTTCATGTCAACAAATAATCCGTTATGCCTAGGACTAAATACAACACCCCAAAACGAAGCACCCTGTCCTACCACGATAGGGTGGAAAAGTTCTTCAAGAGAATTGAAGAGAAACTGAAAAAGCCCCTGAGATTCACTACCAAGCGAAGTTTCGAGGCGCTCATCTTCCTCATCGTCTTCTTCGGCTTCTTTGGGCTGCTCGCCTATAAGATGACCCTCCCGATGATGTTGAACACCTTCATGCAGACCGCTTACCAGTTGCTGCTGGAGACCGTGTTTTACATCATGGCTATCTGCGTGCTGATGGGTGGCATCAGCAAGCTGCTCATCGAGTTCGGCGTCGTCCGATTGATGGAGAATATCCTTCGCCCGCTCATGAAGCCGCTATACAATTTGCCGGGCGTTGCCGCCTTGGGTGCTGTGATGACTTTCCTGAGTGACAACCCGGCCATCATCTCTTTGGCACACGACAAGAACTTCGCCCAATATTTCAAGAAATACCAGCTTGTCTCTTTGACCAACTTCGGCACTGCCTTCGGCATGGGTCTCGTGGTCATCGCTTTCATGATCGGCAAGGGCTTTGGCACTGGTGCCGCAGTCGGTCTCGCGGGCGCCTTCATCGGAAGCATCGTATCCACTCGATTGATGCAGCGTTCCACGCTTAAAACCTATCCTGAGATGGATGCGCCTGCCATTGAAGGTGCTCTCGAAGGCAACGAACAGGAGATCACCTACAAGAGCGAGGGTACGGTGCTCCAACGCTTTCTCAATGGCATCCTCGACGGAGGCAAGGAAGGCGTCTCCATTGGCCTCGCCATCATCCCTGGCGTGCTCTGCATCTCCACCGTGGTCATGATGCTCACCTTCGGCCCCGCTGGCGAGAATGGCGAGTATCTCGGTGTCGCCTACGAAGGCGTCCCCGTGATTACCATGCTGGCGGATAAGATTAATGTGGTGTTCAACTGGCTCTTCGGATTCAAGTTCGGTGCCCTGATATCGTTCCCCATCACCGCCCTCGGCGCCGTGGGAGCCGCCTTGGGTCTGGTGCCGCGCTTCATCTCGGAAGGCATCATCGACAACAACGCCATCGCAGTGTTCACCGCCATGGGCATGTGCTGGAGCGGTTACCTCTCCACCCATACCGCCATGCTCGACAGCCTCGGCTATCGCAAACTCATCGGCAAAGCCATCGGAGCCCATACCATTGGAGGCCTGGTGGCAGGCATCGCCGCCCACTGGCTCTACGTCCTTCTGGCCTGGATTTTCTGATGGACAGTTCGAAGTTTGGCACGATAATTTCTTTTTATTATCCTTTTGTAATTGTCAATCTTTAAAATATAAACCATGAAAAAATCTTTCTTTATGCTTTTCGCTGCCATGCTTTTTACTGTGGCAGCCAGCGCCCAGACCTACTATGTTTCAAAGAGCACAGGTAGCAACCGTAACGACGGTAGCAAAGACGCTCCTTTCAAGAACATTCAGAAAGCCATTGATGCTGTTCCGGAAGGCGCTACCATCTATGTGGCTGAAGGCAACTATTTCGGCACCCTCGACAAGGGTAACATCCCTGTCACCAAATGCGTGAAGATCTATGGTGGCTACAACACCGATTTCTCACAGCGCGACGTGCTGAAATATCGCACTATGGTCCAGCCTACAGCAGCCTCCAATGGCACCGCTTCGGGCCTTGGCACCATGATCATCAAGGTGAACAACCCCAAAGGCGAAATCGTCATCGACGGTCTGCTGTTCGACCGTGGCAACAGCATCTCCTATAACGTCAAAGGCGAAGGCAAACCCGAGGGCGTGGAGTGCCCCATGATGAACCCCATCGGCACCTCCGGCAAGGGTGGCGCCAATCTCGACGAGACCAATGTGTACACCACTGAGACTCGCGAGATCTATCTCGAGAACCCCAACTGCAAACAAATCACCATCCGTAACTGCGCCTTCGTGAATGCCCCCAACTACGGCATCGCCGGCCAGTTCCACTGCAATCTCCTCATCGACAACAACATCTTCATCAACAACCGTATGATGGCCTGCGACGTGTGGGGTGGCGACGCCAACCTCAACATGGAGGTGGAGTTCTGCAACAATACCGTCCTCTTCACCTGGACTCGCCTGAAAGACCTTGGCGACATGGGCTGGGGCTTCCGCTATAACAACCGCACCGACAGCTATGTCCACCATAACATCATCGGCTGCAGCGCCTTCGCTGGCCTCGACCGTTGCCGTGTCGATACTCCTAAGGACAGAGAAGCCCGTAAGGTCACCACTTCTGAACATAACATGTTCTTCCTGAACAAACAAGGCGACCTCACACTGCCTGGCGGCGGCCTATACATGCGCGTCGACTGCGAGGACTTCGAGGAAGTGGAACAGCTGGCCCGGATCGACGGCTGCGTGCGCCTCACCGACCCGAGCGTGCTCAAAGGCAAGATCAACGAGGCCTACCTCAACGGCTTCATCAATGTTTCTTACAAAGAAACCCTTAGCAGCAATCCCAACTCACCTGAGAACCAGTTCCGTTCAGCCATGGGCATGAACCAAACAGGTACAATGAAATCAACAACCACCATGTTCGCCAACCGCTATCCCTTCGAGGATGCACTGAAGATGTTCGGTGCCATTAAAGACTTTGGGGCACAACTTCCGAAATAATTAACAATTAAGAATTTATAATTTAGAGGGCTGGCCCACACTTGTGAACCAGCCCTCTATCTCTTAATTCTTAATTCTTAATTCATCATTCTTTAAAGATCTTCTTATACTTCAGCCTGGTGACCGTTCCGTACTTGCCAAGCTCTTTTTTGCTGACGCTCTTCGGGCCTGACATCATGATGATGACCGGGCGGTCCTTGATCATGCGGTTGTAGAAACCGATCACATCCTTGAACTCGGCTTTGCGGATGCGCTCGGTGACCTCGGCGCGCGGGTCGTGGTCGTATCCCTTCCACATCCAATACTGAACCATGCCAGGCTTGCTGCGGAAGGTGTAGTACTGACTGGCCCTCGACTTGAGCAAGGCTTCCTTCGAGGCGTTGAACTTCTCCTCGCGCTCGGGCATGTCCTTGATTAAACCGCTGAAAGCATCGATGCCATCGAAGGTCTTGTCGCCCTGGGTGCCCAAGAAACCGTTCAGATAGCCGGGCTTGCGCTGTAAGTCGTCGAAGGTGTAATGGGCGTATGCCGTATAACCCAACGAGCGGAACTCACGAATCTCCTGGAACACAATTGAGTACATGTCGGTGCCGAAATACTTGCTGAACACACTTGCAAGGGCTTCGTCCTCAAGGCTCAGCTTCTCGCCGGGTACATAGAACCAGATGTTGCTCTGGCGGAATTTCTTGTTGGGGGCGAAGAACACTTGAGGCTCGGTGAATCGCTGCTCGACAAGGACTTTCTTCTCGCCTTTAAGAGGCTTCAGGGGAAGGATGCGGTGGCTCTTGAGCGACTGGACCATCACCTCGGGATACTGGTTGCCAGTGTAGGTTACATATCCGTCGTATTTCAAGGCCTCAGCGATCTCAGCCAAGAGCTCGGCACCGCTGCGTTTCGACCATTCCTTGAGGCTGCTGTGATTCAGGAAACTCGACTTCTCACCGTACAGGGCGTAGGAACGGACGGCTCTGGCCCAAGTGGAGGCGTCCTCCTTTTGGGTCTGGATTCCCATCTTTTCGCCATCAACAAGAGTGGCAATCTGGCTCTCGTCGTTGGAGGGATGGTAGAGCTTGTTGTAACACATTTCCAACAATTTCTCTTGATCCTTCTCAAAACCGGAGATGGTTACGACAAATTCGTTGTCTTCAGCATAGGTGTAGAAACGGGCGCCCATCTTTTGAAGTACCAGGGCAAACTCCTGATAAGGCATGTCTTCGGTGCCTTGAACAGAAAGATAGCTGGAAGCACGTTCGAGATCGGGATCGTCGAGAGTGCCGTAATTGAAGTGTATCTCCAACTCAAAGAGGTCGTTGACGGGGTTGATGGCGGAGTAGAGCTTGAAGCCGTCACAGATGTCGGTGATCTTCACGTCTTCGCCGAACTTGATGACTTGCGGGGTGACCTCGGGTACTTCTTCAGCCTCGATCATCTTGGCGAAGTCTGACTTCATGTTGGTGTTTTTGGCCTCCAGAGGTTTCCAGCCGGGCTTCTCGACCTTGTCTTTGTCGGGGAATCCCATCTTGGAACGGATGTCGAGATAGTCGTTGCCAAAGTATTTGTTGGCGATGGCGACCACTTCTTCCTTGGTGATCTTCTTGATGCGCTCTGTCTCGGCAAGGAACTCTTCGTAGGTCTGGCCGGAGCTTTCCATCTCAAGGAAGAGGTTGGCTAGATTGTTGAGGTCCTCGGTGGCTCGGATGCGGCTCATCAGCATCTCCATGCGTATGGCTTCGAACAACTCGTCGCTGAACTCGCCGCGTTTCAGCTTGTCGAGGCAGTCAAAGACGAGGGTCTCGGCTTCTTCGTGCGACTGTCCAAGGATCTTGGGGATGATCAGCATCAGGATGGCGCCTTGGTCTTCCAACGACAGAGGCATCAGCACAGAGCCCATCAACTCGCCGTCTAGGGTCAGCTTGTCGGCCAGACCGGTCTCGCCGTTGAAGAAGATGCTACATGCCATCGTGAGCGGAATCAGGTCGGGGTCGGAGTTCTTGACGCCAGGGAATACCAGGGCACCGATCTTCATGGGTGTCATGCGCACTTCCTTGACGGTGGGACCGTTGAACTTGGGTAGGGTGTAAGTGGGCTCCTTGGGGAGTTCACCGCTGCGCCAAGTGCCGAACTTCTCGGCAATTATGGGCTTGATCTCCTCGATGTTGAAGTCGCCGACAAGAATGAGGGTCATGTTGTTGGCAACATAGTAGGTGTTGAAGAACTCGCGCATCTTGGTGGGTTGCGGGTTCTTAAGATGTTCGGTATAGCCGATCACGGGACGACCGTAGGGGTGGTCGCCGAAGGCCTCTTTGAACATATATTCCTGGAAGGCGTTGATGGGGCCGTCGCCGTACATGTTCTTCTCTTCATAAACGGCTTCCAACTCGCTCTGGAACAGGCGGAACACTGGGTTGCGGAAACGCTCCACATACACGTCCATCCATTTGGAGATTTGGTTGGAGGGGAAGATGTTGTAAAACATGGTCTGGTCGTATGAGGTGCCTGCATTCAGGCTCTTGCCGCCCATCTGGGTGAGGATCACGTCGACTTCATTCGGGATGGCGTAGTCGGTAGAGGCGATGGAGAGCTCGTTAATCTTCATCTGGATGGCGTTGCGGACTGCCGGGTCGGAGGTCTCGTGCAACTTGTCGTACATCAGGCTGATGCTGTCGAGATACACTTTTTCCTTTTCCCAGTTAATGGTGCCGATGCGGTCGGTGCCCTTGAACATGATATGCTCGAAATAGTGGGCCATGCCAGTGGCGTCGGCGGGGTCGTTCTTACTGCCTGCGTGGACATACACGGCGCCATACACTTCTGGCTGGTCGTGGTTCTCGCATAGTACGACCTTCAAACCGTTGTCGAGGTGGTAGGTTGTCGTTTTGAGTCCCATCTGGGCAAACAGTGTGGTGCAGCCCAAGATGGCGATGAATAATAGGATTGTTTTTTTCATGACGGGTTTGTTTATTTTGAGAACATTATTTTTTCACTGTTGAACATACGGGTGAGACCCCAGACGGCGATGCCGGTGTAGGCCACGTTGGAGACCAGCATGACGATGACGGGCATCCACTTCATCTCATGGGCGAAAGTGGCGGTCATCACCTGGATGGAGTTGTAGAAGGGGATGAGGTAGGCTGTCAGGTTCTCTGGAGTGCCGCTCTGGAACATGGGTGTCAAGCCGCAGAACATCACCACCAACATGAAGGGGACGATCATGGTGCCGGCGTTCTTGACGTCTTTGGCCAAAGCCGAGAGCATACTCACCACCGAGGCCATGATGAGCACTGTGCCCAGGATGGTGAGCAGCAGCACCACATAGTCGGCACTGGTGTAGTTGAGCCCAATCTCAATACCTTGGGTGTCGGCCTGGATCATCTTGGGCAGCGAGAGCACGATGCCGATGAAGCTGGAGAGGCCGCTCAACAGGGCCATGCCACTCAATGAGACCACCTTGCCCAGAGCCAGTTCGTTTCGGCGCATGGGGGTGACGAGCAGGGTGGCGATGGTGCCACGTTCCTTCTCGCCGGCGATGGAACTGGGGGCGATGGCCATCACGCCGCTGAAGAGCATCATCAGGATGAGCATTGGGATGAGCTTGGAGAGGATGCTGCCCAGCACATCGTCCTGGCTGGCCATGTCGAACTGAGCCTCCTCAGTGTCGGCCCTGTTGATGTCGAACCGGTTGCTCAGTTGGTTCTCGTAGGCCGTGAGTGAGCCTTCCAAAACGTGATATACCCTTGAAGATGCGTTATTGGCTGAGTTGTAATAGATCTCCACATTGGGAGCCATCTCGCCACTTTGGGGGTTGTAGGAAGCCACCAGCGTATCGAATCCTGCAGGGAAACGCACCAGCACCTCATTGAGGTCCTTGCTTTCCAGGTTGTTGATGTCCTCTTGGGTGAGCGTCTGAGGAACCATGATGGTGGCGGGAAGGTTTTCCCACAGGGGTGCCACGCTCTCTGGTAGATTTTCCACCCGTACAAACACGGATTCGTTGGCGCCTTCGGTGGCCATCTTGCTTATGCCACTACCCATGAGGCTATAGATGATGTAGATGAGCAAACCAGGCATGATGACCGAGGTGAACAGCAGCTGCCTGTCGCCCAAAAAGCGTGCGAACTCTTTCTTAATAATGGTCCAAGTATTATTCTCCGTTCTCATTCCTCGCCTCCTTTCTGTTCTTTATAGATTTCAAAGAAACGGTCTTCCAACGAGAGGCCATTGCAGACCTCGTCGAGGGTGCCGCAGGTGATCATGTGTCCGTCGATGATGACGCCCACACGGTCGCAGAGCTTTTCCACGAGACTGAAGATGTGGGTGCTGAGGATGACGGTCTTGCCCTCGTTACGCAGTTCCTGAAGGTAGTCGGTCACGGTACGTGCGGTTAACACATCGAGACCGTTGGTGGGCTCGTCGAAGATGATGATGTCGGGGTCGTGGACCAACGAGATCACCAGTGAGAGCTTCTGTTTCATGCCGGTGGAGAGGTTGGCCACTTTTACCTCGGCAAATTTGTCGATGCCGAAGCGGCTGAACATCTGCTGCTTGCGTTGCCGGCAGGTGGTCTCATCAACATGATGCAGTTGACTGAAGAAGTCGAACAGGTAATTAGGGGTGAAGAAGTCCTCCAGCTTCAGTTCTGAGGTGAGGAATCCAATCTTTCCGCGGACCTCCTCGGGCTGGCTTACTACGCTGTAGCCGTCGAGGATGGCATCGCCGCTGTCGGGGTGGATCAGGGTGGAGAGCATGCGCAAAGTGGTGGTCTTGCCGGCGCCGTTGGGACCCAACAGGCCGAAAATCTCGCCTTTGTTGGCAGTAAACGAGAGGTCGTTTACCGCCACAATCACCTTGCTGTTGGTGCGCTCAATCTTTTGTTGTTTGCGTGAGAGTTTGAAGGTCTTGCTCAGCCCCTCCACGCGAAGTATTTCGTTCATGTCGTTGTTATTAATATTGTTTGCTAATCTCATCCAGACCGATGCCCAAGAGCTTCATCTTTTTGATGACTTCGGGCAGCTCCTTTTCGAGGAACTCATCCCGCATCTGGCTGAGCACCAGGTCTTTGGCATTTTCAGCCACAAAATAGCCGATGCCACGTTTATTATAAATGATACCCGATGCCGTCATGGTCTCGTAGGAGCGCATGATGGTGTTGGGGTTGACACCGAGCTCGATGCCAAGGTCACGTACCGAAAGAAGCCGGTCGTCAGCTTTGAGCTCGCCGCTGAGGATCCGTCCATAAAGCTGGTCGCAGATCTGTAGGTATATGGGTTTATGTGCGTTGAATTCCATGGTTTAATATTTTTGGGTTTTTAGTTTACCTTAATTCCGCAACACTATAGTTTAACATTATTTATAAGTGCCTGAGCAACAAAAAGTTGCCCAGGATTTTGCCATGTCAGAATTTTCACTTACCT
>CADCIH010000015.1 GCA_902801465.1 uncultured Bacteroidia bacterium
ATTCCAAACGATATTGTTGGTTTTGTTAGAAAAAATCCGACTATAACAAAGATAGCCATAAATGGTTATGGAAAATACAAAGAGTTTGGAGAAAAACTACAAAATCAGTTCGGACAATCCATCAAAGTGTTTCGTTTGCCAGAAACAAGCGGTCTCAACGCTTCTTGGACTTTAGAAAAACTGTGTAAGGAATGGAGTGCTGTGTTTGAACTATGAGGTAGTTTCTGGCGAATTCCCCTGTGATGATTTCTCTTTTTGAATCGATGCATAACATATCGTTATTTTTATGGAAAAAATAACTACAAAATTCTTTCATCGCAAGCTTTTTGCAATAATTTTTAGAAAAATTGTATTTTTGTACATCTAAAACCACCCTATGCAATTCAAAGACGTCATCGGACAAGAGGAAGTCAAACGCAAGCTGATTCTCAGCGTGCAGGAGAACCGTGTGCCTCATGCGCAGCTGTTTTTGGGGCCCGAAGGGAACGGGAAGTTGCCGCTGGCTTTGGCCTACGCGCAATACATCCTTTGTCCGCATCGGACTGCAACGGATAGCTGCGGGGTTTGTCCTTCTTGTCAAAAAATCAGTAAATTAACGCATCCTGATTTGCATTTTGTGGTGCCGACCACTACCAACAAAAGCGTGAAGAGCAACCCGGAGACGGATTTGTTTTTAAACGAATGGCGTGATTATGTGATCCAGAAAGAGGGTTATGTGGATACTTCCTCTTGGTATGAGTTTCTGGAGGTGGAGAACAAGCAGGGGTATATCTCGGTGCGTGACGCGGCGACGCTATTACGAAAGCTAAGTTTCAAGGCCTACGAGGGAGAATATAAAATCGCTATCATCTGGATGGCGGAAAAGATGCGAGTGGATACGGCCAACAAGTTGTTGAAGTTGCTCGAGGAGCCGCCGGAGAAAACACTTTTCATTCTGATTGCTGAGGACCAGGAAGAGCTGCTGGCCACCATCCGTTCCAGGGCTTCGTTGGTGAAGATACCAAGGATTGATTTAGGTGACCTGCAAACCGCTTTGGTACAACGTCTCGATTGTTCTCCCCAAGAGGCAAACGATGCCGCCATCGTGGCGGAAGGCAACTGGATCAAGGCCTGCCAGAATGTGAAGGATGCTGAAGACCAGAAGTTTTATTTCCGGACCTTCCAACAGTGGATGCGCTTTTGTTTCAAGGCGGCCATCAATGAACTCATCGACTTCTCAAACAACATCAAGACGATTGGTCGTGAGCGGCAAAAACAATTGTTGGATTACGGTTTAAACATCGTCCGCAATTCCCTGTTGTTTAACAATAATCTTGCTCAACTGGTGATGCTTCCTGAAGACGAAAAGAAGTTCAACGCGGGATTTGCGCCGTTTGTGAAACCTACCAATGTCATCCAAATCGCTGATTTGTTGGAGGAAGCCTCACGGCAGATCGAACGCAATGGCTATGCCCCGATTATCTTTTTGGATACCAGTTTCAAAATTGCCAAACTCCTTCGTGTGAAATAAGATATTGGTACGCTTTTTCCGGCATGAAATGCCGCACATCACGCCCCTCTTTCAAACAGTTCCTAATAAACGTAGAAGACACCTCGATTATTGGGGTTTCAAGCACTTTCACGTGAGGATGATGCAACAGTTCGCCTCCATCGTATCCTTTACGGGGAAACACCAGTAGCTCATAATTTTCAAGAATGGCTTGGTATTCCCTCCAACGGGGAAACCCTTCCAAGCTGTCCATGCCGCAGATAAAGACAAACTGGTCTTCAGGGTAATTCTTAGACAAAGCCCTCAACGTATTAATGGTATAGGATGGTTGGGGCATCGAAAACTCGATGTCGGAGGCTTTCATCCGAGAGTCGCCTTCCAAAGCCAGTTCGACCATCTTCAACCGGTCGGCATCGTCCATCAAGTCGGCTTTTTGCTTCAGTGGATTTTGGGGCGACACCACAAACCACAACTCGTCGAGGTCGGAAAACTCCACGAGATAGTTGGCCAACATCACGTGACCGTGATGGATGGGGTTGAACGAACCGGAGTACAGGCCTATCCTTCGCATGTTGTTTCTCTTTGTTCCAAAAAACGTTGGACGGCTTCCAGGATGTCGTGCTTGGCGGTCTCCAAGTCGTCGTTGATAATGGTAATGTCGAACTTACCCTTGGCGAAGTTCATCTCCCAGTCGGCCTTGGCGAGACGTTTCTCAATCTCTTCCAAAGAATCGGTCTGCCGATTCACCAAACGCTGGCGCAACACCTCAATCGAAGGGGCCTGGATGAACACCGACAGAGCCTCGTCGCCATAAAACTTCTTGATATTGGTTCCTCCGACGACATCCACGTCGAAAGCAACGTGCTTGCCTTCCTCACGCATCTTCTCCACCACGGCTTTCAGCGTTCCGTAACAGCGACCTTGATATACTTCTTCCCACTCCAGAAATTCATCGTTTTCAACACGTTGCTTGAACTCCTCAAGGCTCATGAAGTAATACTCCACGCCGTTTTGTTCCTGACCGCGAGGTTGTCGGGTAGTGGCCGACACGGAAAATGCCATGTTGGGGATTTCGCTCAAAAGATGGTTGACCAAGGTGGTCTTGCCCGATCCTGATGGAGCGGAGAATATCAATAGTTTCCCTTTTTCCATATAAATATAGTCTGTTATTGTACTGTAATTTTTTGGCCTATCTTCAAAGTCTTTTTCTCGCTGATATTGTTCAGTTTGCAGATTTTTTTCACGGTGGTGCCGTATTTCTTGGCGATGCTGCTCAGGGTGTCGCCTTTCTTGACGGTATGGGTCACGTGCTTGGGCTCCACTTGTTTGGAGGCCACCTGCGACTCGTTGTCGCTCTGTCCCTCGTGTGAATAGATGCTGAAGTAGTGCTTCTTTAAAGTGAAAATCGTGTCGCGGAGGGTTTCCTCTTGGAAGTCGAAGATGCGCTCTGGGTCGAACGACTGGCCCAGATAACGGGTTTCAAAATGGAGATGTGGGCCTGTGGAGCGCCCCGTTGACCCGCAATAGCCGATAATCTCGCCTGCCTTTACCAGGTCGTCGGTTTCAACGATATATTGGGTCAGGTGACCATAATAGGTCTCCAGTCCGTTGGCATGTCGTAGCACCACCACGTTGCCATAGCCTCCGGTGAGTTTCGGGGGCAGCGCCGCACGAACGATGCCATCAAAAGCGGCATAAATAGGCTCTCCGAAAGGCACGCCTAGATCCACACCCTGATGTTTGCGGCCTCTACGCATCTTGTAGGTCGACACGATTCGGCCTTCTCCAGGGATGTGCCAGCCGTGCAATGAGTCGCAAAGCACCAAATCAACCTCGTCGGGAAGGTCGGCGTCTTTGAGGTCGACGTAGGCATGGACCTGGTTCGTCATCCAATGGTCGTTGGTGATGAAATCGGGCAGGTCGGGCTTGGGAACGTCATAGTACATCCACGAGCCATTGTCGAAAAGAATGACTTTCAAGAATTTCTCCTGTGTGCTAAGCGTGTCAATGGGCAACCCGATGCCACCACTGGTTTCTTCGTCTTCTTCGTCTTCGGACTCTTCCTCGTCATATTCTTTAAAAAGATAGACGGTGTCGTGAACGATGACGGGCTTTCCTAAAAACACGCGTTCAAACCAATTGGGTTGTTTGGTGGTGTCTTGTTCGTGGTCTTGAGCGCTAGCTAAAATGGATGAAAGGAGAAATATGATGAGGATTGCTGTCTTTTTCATGTGGGAAAAACTTTGCCTTAAAACGGCAAAGATACACAAAAAATTTTATTCAATCCTCAGAAATTTCGCTTAGGGTCTTCCGGTAGGTTGAGAACACGTTGGCGCGTGAGATGTAGCCGAGATACTTGCCGTTCTCGATGACAGGGATGTTGTATTTTCCGGAGACCTGGAATTTCTTGACCACGGTCTCCATCGGATCCTCGGGGTGGATGAGGTATTCAGGGATGACGGTGAACTCCTCAATGGGTTGACTGTAAAGCGTTTGGTCGAACATCACACTGCGGATGTCGTCCAACAGCACATGGCCACAGAAGGTGCCGTCCTTGTCAACCACAGGGAAGATGTTTCTCCTTGACGAGGAGATGATGGGGATGAGGTCGCCCAAGGTGGAACCGCGTTTGACCTTGCTGAAATTGGTCTCGATAAGCCCGTTGATGGTCATCATGGTGAGGATGCTGACGTCTTTGTTGTGTGTAACCTCCACGCCATGTTCAGCCACGGAATTGGTATATACTGAGTGCCTGAAGAAGATTCGGTTGACGAAGTAGGAGAGGGCAGAGACTATCATCAGGGGTACGATCAAGGAATAGCCGTTGGTGATCTCTGCGATGAGGAAGATGCCCGTCAGTGGGGCGTGCAGCATGCCGGCAATCAAACCGCTCATCCCGACCAAGGCGAATTTGGCCGGATCCAGTTCTCCGATGCCTAGGTAATTGACCGTCAAAGAGAAGAACAAACCGGAAAAAGCGCCGATGAACAGGGCAGGGGCGAAGGTGCCCCCCACGCCTCCGGCTCCGAAAGTCAAGGCGGTGGCGAAGGCCTTTAGCAGGATGATGGCGGCAAGCAGCACCAGGATGACCCAGTCATGCTGGTCCCATCCGCTGAATATCGGATTTTTGTAAATGGCGGAATAGTCGCCTCGTAAAGCGGCGTTGATGGCGTCATAACCTTCGCCGTAGAGTGCGGGGAACAGGTAGATCAGCACACCCAGCAACACGGCGCCAACGATGAACCGTTTCCATGGTGAAGCGATGTTCTTGAAACGCTTCTCCACCCCGAAGGTGACACGAAGGAAATAGGCCGAGATCAGTCCCACAAACAAGCCGAGACCTATATAATAAATTGCATTGGCCGGAATGAACCCCTCGTTGATGACGGCATTGTATTCCACCGCCTGGCCTAACAGAAAGTAAGAGGTCAGAATGGCGATAAACGAGGCGCAGATGATGGGGATCAAGGAACCTAACGAGAGGTCGATCATCAGCACCTCAAGCGCAAAGAAGATGCCTGCCATCGGTGCTTGGAAGATGGCCGCCAGAGCCGCGGCGCCTCCCATGCCGATGAGCATCACCACCTGCTTGTACTCTAGCTTCAGCCAGCGGGCCAAGTTGGAGCCGATGCTGGCTCCCGTCGATACCGAAGGACCTTCCAATCCCACCGATCCGCCAAAACCTACCGTGAGGGCGCTGGCGATGATGGTGGACCACATGCTGTGCTTGCTGACCTCGCCTTTCTTCTTCTTGATGGCGTACAAGATGCCGGGGATGCCGTGCCCGATCTCCTTGCGGAGGATGTATTTGCAAAACACCAGCGTGAGCAGGATGCCGATGGCGGGATAGACGAAATACAGGATGTCGGAGTATTCGAATTGGACGCTCAGTACCAAGTCCCTGATGCCGTGGGCCAACCGTTTGATGATGATGGCCGCCAATCCACCCAAGAAGCCTGTGGGGACACTTAACAGCAACATGAATTGCTGGTTGGTCAGATGTGCTGTCCGCCATTCGTTGAAACGCTCAATCCAGTTGCTGGCTTGTTGCTTTGCCACGGTTCAATTGTTTTTAGGCCGCTAAAATAAAAAATCTTTTCTTATCTTCGCATCATATTTTTTCCAAGTCATGAAAATCGTCAGCTATAACGTCAACGGCATCCGCTCAGCCATCGGCAAGGGCCTGCTTCAATGGATTAATGATTATCAACCCGACGTGCTCTGCTTCCAGGAGTTGAAAGCTACGCCCGACCAAATCCCAGTGATGGATTTCGAGATGATGGGCTACCATCACTACTGGTTTCCAGCCCAAAAGAAAGGCTATAGCGGCGTGGGCATGATTACCAAAGCTGAGCCCGACAACGTGGTGTATGGCATGGACAACCCGCTTTACGACAACGAGGGGCGCTTTCTGAGGGCCGACTTTGGCGACCTCTCGGTGGTTAGCGTGTATCACCCTTCGGGCACCACTGGCGACGAACGACAGGCTTTCAAGATGGTGTGGCTCGACTTCTTCCGCCAATATGTGAACGAGCTTCGCAAGACACGGCCCCAATTGGTCCTTTCAGGCGACTACAACATCTGTCACGAGGATATTGACATCAACAACCCACGGAAACACGACACCTCGTCGGGCTTCCTGCCCGAGGAACGGCGGTGGATGACGGCTTTCCTCAGCGACGGCTACGTCGACAGCTTCCGTCACTTGGTGAAGGAGCCCAATCGCTATAGCTGGTGGAGCTTCCGTGCCGGCGCCCGTGCCAAGAACCTCGGCTGGCGCATCGACTATCACATGGTTACCGAAAACTTAAAGGAGAACATCAACAGCGTTGACATTCTCCCCGAGGTGCAGCATTCGGACCATTGCCCGATTGTGCTTGACTTGAAGTAGCCCCACTAGGACTCGAACCTAGATTTAAAGTTTAGGAAACTTCCGTTCTATCCCTTGAACTATAGGGCCATCGTAAAACGTGAGTGCAAAAATACGTTTTTTCTGTTTATAAACACCCACCGTTTGAAAAAAACATCGTATCTTTATCGCTTCAATTAAATAAGATCCACTATGAAATATCTTAAATATTTATTTCTGCTCGTCGTCTCGTCGCTGGGAATCAGCGCTTTAGCCCAAGGCGGCGTCGGCATCGGAAACTGGCGTACCCACATGCCTTACCAAAAAGTCATCGGAGTGGAAGCCCTCGGGAGTAAAGTGTATGCAGCTACCAACTACGAATTGTTTACCTATGACACCGACGACAATAGCCTTCAAATCCTGAACAAAATCAACACCTTGTCAGATATCGGTATCGCCAAGATAAGCCGAAACCCCCAACTCGATCTCCTCGTGGTAGCCTATACCAATGCCAATATCGACCTCATTGACAAACAAGGCAACGTGTTCAATATGAGCGATATCAAGGATAAAAACATCCTCGGCAACAAAACCATCAACGACGTGGTCTTCAAAAACGAATTGGCCTACTTCGCATGCGGCTTCGGTATCGTGGTCTACGACTTGAGAAGACAGGAAGTGGTTGACACCTATTACATTGGACAAAACGGCGCTGCAGTCAACGTAACCGACATCGCCTTCTACAACGGACGTATCTACGCATCTTCCAACGATGGCTTGTACTATGCCGATGAAAACAGTACCACCCTTGCCAACTTTTCCTCATGGCATTTCGACAACTCATTGATATATCCACATTTCCCCTACAATGAAATGGAAACGTTCGGGGGAAAGCTGTTGCTCAATTATACTGAAGGTAATTATGATGCCGACACGCTTTTCGTTTTCGACGGAGAACAATGGTCCTATTTCGACAAGACCTATTGCTCAAACAAAAGGGAATTGCGAGTGAGTCAAGGTAAACTCGTTGTCTCCTGTTTTAGCGTGGTCGATGTTTTCAATGAGTCGTTTGAACTGGTGGACCGTGTTTATGGCGCTGAAACAACTTTGCGTCCCAATGCGGCTTTTATTGATGATAAGGGAATGTATTGGGTTGCTGACAGCAACCATGGGTTGATCAAGACACCGAACAGTTGGGAATTCGAACTGTTGTGCCCGAATGGTCCATACAGCAAAAGCGTCTTTGAACTGAGTACCTTTGGAAAACATGTGTGGATCGCCACAGGAGGCCATACCTCAACATGGGCCAAACTATACGCCCAAGAGGGTGTGTGCCATTTCGACGGTAACTGGTGGACCAATCTGAATCGCAACAACATCCCGGCCTTGGGCGAAGAAGGCATCAGCGACTTCGTTTGCTGCGCGACGGACCCGATCGACACCACCGTGACTTATGTGGGTACCTGGGGCAAAGGCGTGCTGAAATTCCAAAACAACGAATACGTGGGGAGATTCGACAACACGAATAGCTCGCTCGGCGTATGGACCCAAGATACACGTTATGTCATGGTGTCTGGGATGGCATTCGATAGCCATGGTAACCTGTGGGTCGCCAATTCCGGATCCAACAACCTGCTTTCCGTCATGGAACGCAACGGACAATGGCACTCCTATAACTTGGGCGGGACCAACAGTGGCATCGACATCTCCTTCATGGTCATCGATGGCAACAACTATAAATGGATCATGACCCGCATGGGCAACGACACGAAGATCATCGTGTTCAACGACAACGGTACCTTTGACGACACTTCCGACGATCAGGTGAAATCGCTCCGCTGCGTGGCGGGACAAGGGGGCATCTCAGGGTCGATGGTGAACTGCCTCGCCGTCGACCGTAACGGATCAGTGTGGGTGGGCACCGATAGCGGTCCTTGCTATTATGCCGATACCAGAAAACTCTTCTCCGAAAACCATTATGACGCCAGTGTGGTGCTTGTGCCCCGTAACGACGGCACCGGACAAGCCGACCCGCTCTTCGACGAGGTCAACGTGCTCAGCATCGCCGTGGATGGCAACAACAACAAATGGTTCGGCCTCGAGTCGGGGGTTTACCAACTGTCGCCCGACTGTCGTACCCAACTGCTGTATTTCAACACCGACAACAGCCCGTTGCTCGACAATTCGGTACGCACCATGGTGATTAATGAAGACGGTGAAGTGTTTTTCGGCACGGATCTGGGCGTGATTTCCTACCGGGGATCAGCTACCCCGGGAGGGCCTACCAACACCGACGTGGTGGCCTATCCCAATCCAGTCAGGCCTGGCTATAGCGGCTATGTGGGCATCAAAGGACTTGTTGAAGACGCCCTCGTGCGTATCACCACCGTTGACGGCTCGTTCGTCACCGAACTCATCGCCGAAGGCGGCCAGGCAGTGTGGGACTGCACCAATGTCAATGGACAGAAAGTGCGTCCAGGTATCTATCTGGTGTTTGTCAGCACCTATGAAGCGAAAGAACGCCTTGCCACAAAAATCCTTATCATGAACTGATGAACGAAAAGACCCAGGGTTTTGTCCTGCAAGCCATCCGTTATGGCGACACCAGTCTCATCGTGAAGGTTTATACCCTCAACAATGGACTGCAAACGTTCATGGTAAAAGGAGTCCGTGGCAAGTCCTCACACAATCGTGCGGCCTTTTTCCAGCCCATGACCTTCCTGCGTTTTGTCCAAAAGGACAAGCCTCGTTCCGGCTCCATGTCCTTCATGGGTGATGTGGAAGTGGACTATGCCTATCAGACTGTACCCGTTGTCATGAACAAAAGCGCCATCCTGATGTATGTCGCAGAGCTTTTGTCGCATGTCCTTACCCAACAGGAACGCAACGAGCCACTCTATCACTTCGTTTATCAATCAATGGTCTGGCTTGACCTGGTAGAAGAAGGATATGCCAATTTCCCTATCTATTTCACATTGGAGATGAGTCGTTTCCTTGGTTTTTACCCTCAGGCCAATTACACTGAACATGCCTTGTTCGATATGATGGAGGGCCAATTTGTGTCCACAGAGCCACTGCATCCTTATTATTTGAACGAGGAGTACAGTCTGGCCTTGTCAAACCTCCTGAACTTGGGTATCGACGAGTTGGCTCAGGTGACCATGACAGGCCTTCAGCGCAACGCGCTTACCGATGGCATTATAACATTCATGCGACTGCACGCGCCCTTGTTGAAGGGGTTGCAGTCGCATGAAGTGCTTAAGGAGGTTCTCCGTTAAGGCTTATCTCAGGCTGAACGAAGTCTGGCCCACGAGATTGTTTTCGTCGTAGATGTCAACAAAATAGTAGCCAGGCTGCATCTCCTTGCCCGAAGGCTTGATGTAGTAGGCGCGGACATCTTTCTCGCGGTTGTCGTAGTTTACCAGTATCTTCTCGGTGTATTGGAGCAGCTCACCTTGGTACGTGAAGGCATATTCATCGCCCATGCCCTTGCTGATGATGTTCTTGCTGGGATCGGCTATGCGCATGTAGAAGGTCTTGGTGCCCGATTCAACCAAGTCGTTCTGACCGACGGTGAAAGTCACACGGATGCGCTCGGTGCGACCAGCCTTGTCAGTCTCGGTCTCCTGGCTTCCGCCTTTGAAGCGCACGGCATCGGCAGAGAGGTTGTAGATCCTGAGCACGGCGGCCATGTTGACCTTGCTGGTCAGCTCTTCCTTCTGGCGCTGGAGGTTGCGGTTTTGTTTGCGTTCCTCCTGGACCTCTTCACGGATACGCTCATTCTCGGCAACGAGTTGCTCGTTCACCACATACAGAGAGTCGAGCTGACGGATGTATCCTTGGGAGATGGCTTGCAGTTCGGTCACTTTTTTCTTGATGCGGTTGTAGTCCCATTGGGTTTCCAAAAGACGTTTGATCTCTTCAGCATCGGCCATGATGATGCTGTCTTTCTCGGCCAACTGGCTGCTGAGCTCGCCGTAATTGGCTTTCAATTCGTTGTGGACCCTTACCAGACTGTCGACTTCAGCCTGGAAATCGGCGCGTTGCTGCTCCTTCTCGTTCTCCAGCGTGTTCAGGTCGCCTTTGAGGGAGATCAACCAAAACGACAATCCGATGATGATTAGGGCCAATACTCCGAGGATGGCGTACAACCAACCTTTGGGTTTCGTAGATGATGTTCTTTCAGTGTTCATTTTCTATAATAGTTTTAACTTTCAATTCTCAATAAACCGCTTCAACCTTGGTTCGGGCGATGTTGATGGGCAGGTATTTGCCAACAGACTCAATATACACCACTAGGCGCTTTTTGTTCTTGATGGGAGCCAAACGTCCCGTCAGTCCAATCATCGGCCCAGCGGTGATCCTCACCAACTGGCCTTCGTGTAGTTCTGTCTCATCCACCTCCGCCTCGTCTTCCACATAATCATCGCAATATTTCTTGATGGCGATGATCTGGTTTTCGGGAACCACTACAAAATGTTTGTTGAAACTCACGAACCGGGTCACTCCAGGAATCTCCAAGACCTTGAAATACCACCGCTCGTCGGCTCTGACAAACAGGTACGACTTGAACAACGGTTCTTCCACCTTCTTCATGCGGTCGCTCCACTTCTTCATCTTCACAATGAGCGGAAGGTATGATTCATAGCCCAATTTCAACAACTGCTCGTGAACCTTCTTCTCAGCTCTGGAATGGACGTAGAGCGCATACCATGGTAGCTTTTCCGGCTCCTCCATCACAAATCAATTCTCGCTGTTCTTGCTTTCGTGTTTATGGTGCTTGTGGTGTTTCTTCTTTCCGAAGCCGAACAATCCTCTCCTCTTTTTCTTTCCGCTCTCTTCTTCCTCACCGTAATAGATGGCGGCATCGTCGTTTCCATAGTGACCATAACCATATCCGTAGCCATAACCATAACCGTAGCCATAGCCATAACCGTAGCCGTAACCATAGTGGTAGCGACCGTAGCCGTAGGCTCCTTCTTGGTGGATGCCGTTGATGACGATGTTCACCTTCAGTCCGCGGTCTTCGATGTCCTTGATGATACCGGCGAAGACGTTCTTGTCGGTGTAGCCTTGACGTACGATATAGATGTTGGCGTCAGAATGCTTCATCAGCAGGAAGGCGTCGGTCACCAGGCCGAGAGGCGGCGTGTCGATGATGATGTAGTCATAACGTTGTTTCAGTTCCTTGAACAGTTCGTCGCATTTCTCTGATGCGATGAGCTCGGCAGGGTTGGGTGGGATGGGACCCGAAGTGATGATGTCGAGGCTGTCGAGTCGTCCTGTGCTTTGGATGACTTCGTCCAAGGTGTTCTTGTTACTGAGGTATGAACTCAAACCGATGTTGTTGGAGAGTCCGAATTCTTGATACAGTTTAGGTTTACGCAAGTCGAAGCCGAGCAACAAGGTCTTTTTCCCGTACAGCGCATAGATGGATGCGATGTTGATACTGTTGAAGGTCTTACCGACACTCTGCATGTCGCCGGTGACCAGCACGCAGCTCTTCTGCTTGCCTTGCGTGATGAAGTCGATGTTGGTACGGATCGAACGGAAGGCTTCGGCAGTGGGTGATTTGGGTTTCACGATGACCACGCACGGGTCTTTGGAGCTGATCATGCCAATCTGTCCGATGATGGGGAAGTTGGTGGCTTTTTCCACATCCTTACGTGACTGGATCTTGTTGTTGAAGAAGTCTTTCAGGAAGAGGATGAGTGCCGGAATCAACAGTCCGAGGATGATGGCGATCAGATAGATCATGTTGGTACGAGGGGCCACTTTCACTGCGCGTGGCACACTGGCATAGTCGATCACCTCGTTGTCGGCGGTGTTCGAGGCCTTGATGATCTGGGCCTCGGCACGGCGTTGCATCAGGTAGTTGTAAGTCTCTTGACTCAAGGTAAAGCGACGCTCGTAGCCCACCAGCAGACGTTCTTTCTGGGGCAGGTTTCTGGCTTCGTTTTCGATCTTGCGGATGCGGCTTTCAACATCGCTGATGCTTAATTGGGCGTTTTCAACCAGGTTGTTGATGTTCTCGAGGATGGTGCGTTTGGTAGTCACGATCTGCTCGTCGAGTTTCACGATGGCGGGGTGTTCCTCGGTCAAGGTGAGCAGTTGGCTGGCACGCTGTTGGTTAAGGTTGACGAGGTCAGCCACCAATTTGTTCAGCAAAGGATCGGCGATACCCATGGCCGAAGGTGCGGCAAGGTTGTCGGGGTTGTCGATATTGTCCTTCATGTACGACTGCAACCGTTTGTAGTATTGCATGTTGACCAACAGTTCGGCGTGTTCCTGCTCCAATGTCTGCAAGGCGTTGATCACTTGGGTCGACTGGGCATTGAGGTTGGTCAGGTCGTGGGAGGCGCGGAATTGCTCCAGGTCGATCTCCGCACGGCCCAGGTCGGTCTCAGTCTGTTCCAACTGTTCGTTGATGAACTCGATGGTGTTTTCTGAGATTTGGTTCTTGCGGTCCAGGCCACGGTGTACGTATTGGTTCATCAGGTTGTTGATGAAATCCACCATCTTTCTGGGGGTCTCACCCGTCATGCTGATGTTCACGATGGAAGCCTGTTTGCTGATGGCGCTGGCGTTGAACTGCATACGTTTGGTAAGGGTCAGGTAGTCGAGAAACACGAAGGCCATCTTACGTCCGTCGTCGGAGTCAGCATTGTAAAGGCCGTTCTTGACAATACGGAAGCGGTTGTATCCAGTGTCGATCCAGTCGTTGAGCGCATACTCACCTTCGATTTTGATCTCTTCTTTCCTTCTTGGGACAACGAATTGTTCGTTGGCGTAGTCGTATTGGGCATGTGATTTCGCCTCTGCCTTCAGCGTGGCACGGTCGCCTTCGATGACAAGGTAATACATCAAACCTACCGCTTGAGGAATCTCCTTGTCAAACTCGATGACAAAAGGAGAGCTCTTGTAACTCTCTACGGTTCTGAACCTGCCAACGTTGTAATAGGCCACTTCCAGGTTCATCTGTTTCACCACTTGTTCGCTCAGGCTGTACGACTTAATGATGGCAATCTCGTTGTCGAGGTTCTGCATGTTGCTGTAGTTGACACCCGTCATGATGGAGGTGGGGTCAAACATCGACCTCGTGTCTTTGACGAAGACAGTGCCTGCCACTTGGTACTTGGGGGCGGTGAAATGGTTGTAAACCCAGGCGACTGCGACGGCTAAAATAACGAAGGCAAGGAACAAGTACCATTTGCTCAAAAAGATATAGATCAGCGCTTTGATGTCGATGGACTGTTCTTCTTTTTCCTGTCCACGATAGTTGGGGTTATCTTGAGAGTTGCTCATGACTGCTTAATTTTTTTTCATGTTAAGATATAATGTAACCATGGTGACGCCCAGAGACATGACCGAAAGCACGGTCGAGTAGGGGAACGAGGTGAATCCCCATTGCTTGAACTTCAAAGGCTCGACATAAATGATGTCGTTGGGTTTCAGGTAATAGTAAGGAGAAGAGAGAATGTCGGCTTTGCCAACGTCGACAGTGACGATCTCGCTGCCGTTATCGGTGCGGCGTACAACCTTGACGGACTCGGTCTTCGCAAAATTGGTGAAATTGCCAGCCAAGGCCAAAGCCTCGAAGATGCCAATCTCCGATTGGTAGACTTTGTATTTGCCAGGTCTGGTGACCTCGCCAAGGATGGTGAGGTCGAAGTTGGACAACTTGACCATCAACGCGGTCTCTTTGACATATTTCGACAATGCGAACTGCAAACGGTCCTTGGCTTGCTCCACGGTGAGATTCTTCACATACACCAAACCCGTCAAGGGGTAGTCGATGTAACCATCCTTGTTGACGGTGTAAGAGTTCAAGTAAATGGAGGCGTCGTTTGACATGTAGTTGCCGCTTCTTGTTGGGTCTCCTCCGTTAAGGATATTGGAGTTTTGGGCATCGATGACGCTGATGGCCTTGATGTAAAGGTTGTCACCAGGTTGAAGTTTGTAGTCCAAAGACCTTTCGTTGCGGTACTCGACCGAAGTGTTTTCTTTGGCCATCTCCATCTCCTTCAAAAGGAGCATCTTTTTCTGCGGAACGCATGAAGAGAAAGCCATGATGCCAATGATGGCGAACAAACCGATTCTGTTGATGAGTTGCTTTTGCTTCATATCTTTTTATTTTCTGATTATTTTCTGATGATCGATACTTCCCGTATGCCTGTAAGCGGTGTGATAGGCATGTGGTTTTCTATCTGAAAAACATAAGTGTCAGGCTCGTTGAGCGTCAACTCGTTGTTAAGGGGAAAACGAAAATGATATACGCCTCCAACCGCTTCCGACTTCCATAGCCCGTCACGGTCCTTTACGGTGTATTTGTAATTCTTGGAGCGGAGCGGGTTGCCCGACTCGTCGAACACCGTGAAAACGATCTCAAAGTAATTGAAGGTGTAGGCGTCGTCAAATGTCGCCTCGAGTTCCAAATTGTACGAGACGGGATTGCTCAAAGTGATGGTGTTCTCAACGTAATCGAACCGTTCCCAACTTGAAGTGGGGAACTCCCTTGAAACCAAAACGTTCCCAACCTGGTCGTTGTGGCAGGAACTCAGGCCAAGCAAAAACAAAACGCCAAAAACGAGCAAAACTCTCTTCATAAAACCATTTTAGGTTGCAAAAATACAATCTTTTTTATTCATATCCTATTTCTCGGGCAAAAAACTTATTTTTGCAACACAAATCAACAAACAAAAAATCCGAAACCTTTTTTATGAAAAACCAGAACCGAAATCTTTCCAACCGACAGTATGTGATCATCGGTGTTTTTGCCGTTGTCGGCCTATTGTACGTGATCAAGCTGTTTTCGCTTCAAGTGCTCAACAAGGAGTTGAAACAGTCGGCCGACAACAATGTGTTGCGTTATGTTACCCAGTATCCCGCCCGAGGCAAAGTGTTCGACCGTAATGGGAAACTGCTTGTCTATAACGAGGCGGTGTACGATCTGATGGTGGTCCCAGGCCAGGTCAAAGACATCGACACGCTCGAGTTTTGCCGCCTGCTGAAGATCACCCCGGAGAGCTTTGTGGAACGTCTCACCAAAGCGAAAAAATACTCCCGCATCAAAGCCTCGGCGTTCTTGCCCCAAGTCTCCAAGGAAGATTATGCACACGTGGGGGAGGTGCTTTACCGTTTTCCGGGTTTCTATTTCCAAACGCGCACCTTGCGCCATTACCCAAGCGCCGTCGCAGCCCATACGCTAGGCGATATTGGAGAGGTGAACCACGATGAAATGGCCGCCGATCCATACTACAAGATGGGCGACTATGTCGGGAAGTCGGGCATCGAGAAGTTTTACGAGAAAGAACTCCGTGGCAAGAAAGGCCTGAAAGTGGTGCTGGTGGACGTGCATAACCGTGAGAAAGGCAGCTATCTCGACGGTGCGCTCGACTCCCTTCCAGTGCCGGGAAAAGACCTGTATCTTGGCCTCGACGCGGAATTGCAAGCCTATGGCGAACGCCTGATGAACGGCAAGATAGGGTCCATCGTCGCCATCGAGCCTAAAACAGGCCAGATACTCGCCTTCGTCACCAGCCCTACCTATGACCCTAATCTCCTTGTGGGACGTGTCCGTGGCGCAAACTACAACGCTTTGTTGAATGACCCGTCCAAGCCTCTCATCAACCGTGCCATCAGCGGCACCTATCCCCCAGGCTCCACCTTTAAGATGGTGAACGGACTCATCGCCCTCCAAAGCGGCAGCATCACTCCCGCCACACAGTTCCACTGCAACGGCCCGGCCAGCACTCCCATCAAGTGCACACACTTTCATGGCGGCGCTCCTGACCTGGCCAACGCCATCGAGAACTCGTGCAACCCTTATTTCTACGAAGCCTTTAAGACCACCATCAACAATCCCAAGTTCGGTGGCATAAAAAAAGGCTATGACTATTGGAGGCAGATGACCTGGAACCTCGGACTCGGCCATCCTTTCGAGACCGACATACCCTACGAGAAGTCAGGCAATATCCCCACGGGTGCCTATTACGACAAGATGTACAACGGAAGCTGGAATTCGGTGACCATCCGCTCGCTCGGCATCGGTCAGGGTGAGATCCTGCTGACGCCGCTGCAATTGGCCAACATCGCCGCCACCATCGCCAACGAGGGCTATTATTACCCTCCCCACCTCATCCGTGCCTTCGGCGATTCCACAGCCATCCCAGAGAAGATGACCACCAGGCTTGAAACAGGAATCGAATCCCGGCACTTCAAGGTGATCAAGGCGGGCATGCAGTCCGTGTTCGAAGGCTCGCACGGCACCGCCCGAGGCTCCAGAATCCCAGGCATCACAGCGGGCGGCAAGACGGGCACTGCACAAAACCCGCATGGCGACAACCACTCCATCTTTATCGCCTTCGCCCCAGTCGAAGACCCGCAAATCGCCCTCTCCATCATCATCGAAAACGGCGGCTACGGCTCCACCTGGGCAGCCCCCATCGCCTCCCTCATGATGGAGAAATATATCAGAGGTTATACCGAACGTCCCAACGTGGAAGAACGGATGATGAACGGTGTTATTAATTACGATATCAAGAAGAAAAAACAATGACCGACAGGAATAGTATCATAGGAAAAGTGGATTGGCCCCTGCTGCTGATGTATTTTGCATTGGTCATTGTGGGCTGGTTGAGCATTTACTCCGCAGGAATGAGCGAAGGACATCATGCCATTTACGACATGTCGCAATTCTGCGGAAAACAGATGATGTGGATAGGCATTTCCCTCGGTGTCGGTTTTCTGGTGCTGCTCCTCGACGCCAAGATCTACGATGCCTTTGCCATCTGGGTATATGTCATCGTGATGCTGCTGTTGTTGGTGGTGCTGGTTTATGGCAGAGCCACCAACGGAGCCACCTCGTGGATCGACTTCGGCGGTGGCATCAAGTTGCAGCCGTCAGAGTTCGCCAAACTGGGTACGGCCTTGGCCGTGGCAAGCTTCCTCGGAAGGCAGGACTCCGACTTGAGCAACCGTAAGACCCGTCTTCCTGTGTATGCCCTCATCCTACTTCCGGCCGCCTTGGTGCTGCTGCAACATGACGCGGGCTCAGCTATTGTGTTTGCCTCCTTCATCTTTGTCCTCTATCGAGAAGGCTTGCCTGGCGCCGGTGCCGTCATGCTGCTCGCCGTGGGCGCCGTGGCGGTCTTCGTGCTCACCCTGTTGTGGTCGAAAACGGTGATGTGCATCATCATAGGTTCCATGTTCGCCCTCACATTGGCGTATTATCTGCTTCACAAGAAAAAAGGCCTTTGGCGTATGGTTGCGGTATACGCCTTCTTTTTCGCCTTTGTATTTTGCGTTGACTTCGCCTTCTATCATATTTTGGAGGACCATCAACGTATCCGTATCGAGGTGATTCTTGGAATGAAAGACGATCCCCAAGGCGCCGGCTACAACCTCCATCAGTCGCAAATAGCCATCGGATCGGGCGGCTTCTGGGGCAAAGGCTTCTTGCAAGGTACCCAAACCAAATACGACTTCGTCCCTGAACAGCATACCGACTTTATCTTCTGCACCGTCGGGGAGGAAGGTGGCTTCAAAGGTACACTGTTCGTGATTCTGTTGTATGTGGGCCTGCTTGTGCGCATCATCAAGATGGCCGAACGCCAGAAACTTGCCTTTAGCCGCATCTACGGCTATGCAATCGCAGGCATCCTCTTTGTCCATGTCGCCATCAACATCGGAATGACTATTGGCCTCGTGCCCGTCATCGGCATCCCTCTCCCGTTCTTGAGTTACGGGGGCTCCAGCCTGCTCGCCTTCACCGTCATGCTGGCTATCTTTGTGAAACAGGATGCCAACAGACTTAACATTTTATAATTTTTTTTTGTATTTTTGCACCTATGAAACATACCCTCCTTATCATATTGCTCATTGGGGCCACCTTAATGGCTCGGTCGCAGGTGATCGACACTATTCCGGAGATGGAAGCTGACAGTCTTTTGGTCGCCGATTCCATCGAAGACATCGAAGATTCAGAGGTGACAATAATGTTCGAGTCGCTCGTGAACCTTCCTTATTTTGGTAACGAATACCTCAAAATCGATACCGTGGAGATGAACATCTATGGGTATGACTACGGAGAAGTTCCGGTCTTTCCCGATAGTGTGTATCGCCAAAGGATTGAATACCTCGCCACCCAAACTACCTTGCCATTGGCCTATAATGATTATGTGAAGCGGTTCATCGAGCTGTATGCTGTCAAGCGCAGGGGACTCACGGGTCGTATGCTGGGCTTGGCCCATGTCTATTTCCCGCTGTTCGAGGAGACGCTTTCCAAATACAACATGCCGTTGGAGCTGAAATACCTTGCGATGATCGAGTCGGCACTCAACCCCACGGCGGGCTCTCGCGCCGGTGCCAAAGGTCTCTGGCAATTCATGTACAATACGGGCAAGCTTTATGATCTGAAATCGTCCACGCTCGTTGAAGAACGCTATGACCCGCTGAAAGCCACCGAGGCCGCCTGCCGCTGCATGAACGACCTCTACAGTCGCTACAAGGACTGGTTCTTGGTTCTCGCCGCTTACAACGCAGGTCCAGGTAATGTCAACAAAGCCATCAAACGGGCTGGCGGAGCCATGAACTACTGGGCTATCTGGCCTTATCTTCCCAGGGAGACCCAAAGCTATGTCCCCTCGTTCATCGCAGTCAACTATGTAGTCAGCTACGCTCCCGAGCATAACCTCTATCCCATCGACCCCGGACTGCTTATGAGCGGCACCGATACAGTCTGGGTGCGCGACGTGCTCACCTTCCAACAACTGGTGGAGACCCTCCATGTTCCCATTGAGGACCTGAGGACCTTTAACCCTCAGTATATCAAGGAAATCATCCCAGCTACCGATAGCATACCCTATGTGCTTCGGATGCCAACACAATACGCACTTGACTTCGCCGGAAGGGAACGTGAAATCTATGCCTATCAAACCCAAGAGGCCGTCGACAAGGCCAAAGTACTCGAACAGGCAAAAAAAGTGCCTACCGAAGTGAAACAAGCCGCCAAATACCATACTGTGAAAAATGGCGAGACCTTGTCTTCCATAGCAAAGAAATACAATACAACTGTATCAAAAATAAAGAAACTTAACAATCTCAAGTCTGATAAAATCAGGGCAAAACAAAAACTCCGTGTATCATGAAGAAAATCAATAAAGCAGCGGCTTTCCTGTTGGTTCTGCTGATGGTCGTTACGTCAGCCTGTAACAGGGATAATGAGAAACCTCGTAAAGATCGTTCGGCAGGTGGCACCTCCGAGATTCTGGTGGTTACCCAAAACGATGAACAATGGGAAGGAATGATAGGTGACACTATCAGGGCGTTTTTCCTGCAAGCGCAGTATGGTCTGCCCCAACCTGAGGCCTTGTATAAGTTGAGTCACATCAATGTGAGTGGCTTCAGCGATATGTTCAAGAAGCATAAATGTCTTCTGATAGTAGAGATTAATCGCAATCTTGACAAACCTGTAGTGGAAACGGGTGAGGATGTGTGGGCCGCTCCGCAACGGGTGATGAAAATCATGGCTCCTGACTATTCTTCATGGTGCCAGGTTTTCAATGAGCAAAAAGAGGCTTACAAAGTGATGTACGACAAGGTGGAACGCGACCGGATTCTCACCGTGCTGCGTCCCTCCAACGATGTGAACATCACCCAGAGAATCAAGGAGAAGCTGGGTTTCGACATCACCATTCCTGCCGGGTTCTTCATTGCGAAGGATGAACCCGATTTCATGTGGATCCGCAAAGAGCTGGAGAAGAACAGCTTTGGCATGTTTATCTATACCACGCCATACGAAGATACCCTTCAGCTGGAGTTGTCAAGCCTGGTCTCATTGCGCGACCGGATGATGCAGAAATACGTTCCGGGTCCCACCGACGGGTCGTTCATGACCACCGAAAAGGAGGATATGCCACCGATGCTCAATTACATCTCAACCTACCCCACGGGTTTCGCTGCCGAAATGCGTGGCATGTGGTGTCTGGTGGGTGACTACATGGCTGGTCCTTTCATCTCCTATACGTTTCCTGACAACCGCACGGGTAACCTTGTCACCCTTGAAGGTTACGTCTATTATCCCAACCATGAGAAGCGCGATGACCTGTTGCAGATGCAATCGCTGCTCTTTAGCGTGAGGATACCTGAGGAAGAATAAAGCCTGTCATGTCGGATCTTCAATGGTTTAAGACTGCTGTCAGAGAGGGGAGAACCTTGGTTTTCGACCCTTTGCGGAAGCGTTACTGCACCCTGACTCCCGAAGAGGAGGTGCGACAAAAGGTACTTTATCTCTTGGTCGAACATCTTGGCGTTCCCGCCGGACTGATTGCAGTGGAGTATTCCGTCAAGGTCAACGGCCTCGACAAACGCTGCGATGCAGTGGTGTTCGGCAAAGACGGCAGCCCACTGATGATTGTGGAATGCAAGGCGGCTACTGTAAAACTCACCCAAAGCACCTTGGAGCAAGCGGTGCGCTATCATTCGGCCCTTCAGCCTAAGTTTTTGATGCTGTACAATGGCAAGGAGTGCTATTGCTTTAAGTCGGAAAATGGCAAGCTGAGCGCTTTGGACCGTCTTCCAACCTATTCCGATCTTCTTCCTTCAGTCGGTTAGCCGCATTTGGAGTGCCCGCAGTTGGTGCATAGCATACAGCCATCTTGGTAGATAATGGTGTTTTGTCCACAATTCGGACACACTTTTCCGGTTACTTTGGTGCCGTCGGGAATGTATCTCTTGAGTGCCCTGACGATGCCGTTTTTCCAAGTGTTGATGTTGTCTTCTTCTACGGTCAGGTTCTGTACCAGTTCAATGACATAATTAATAGGCATGCCATGACGCAGGATTCCGGAGATCAGTTTTGCATAGTTCCAATACTCTTTGTTGAACATACGCGACAACCCTTGGATGGTCACTGGATAACCGCCTTTGTCAAGATACTGGAAGTCGTATCGCGAGGCTTCGCCTTTGGTCTTTTCCTTGATGATTGTACCTTTTTCCACAAACGGTGGCAGGAAAATCTCGTCGGCGTTGCCCAAGAAGATCTCGTAAGGCTTGTCGTGGAGCTTCCCGACGAAGGCGATCCATTTCTCGTAATTATTTTGGAACCGTACCACGTCGCACTCCAGCTCTTTCGGACGTTGTGGGGCCGAATTCATCCTGATGTCGCTAGGACGGTCGCCAGTCTCAGTTTCTGACTTCTGACTTCTGTCTTCTGCCTTCTTTTCTTCCTTGGCCACCAACACGCCGTCGCGCGAACCGTCACGGTAGATGGTCATGCCTTTGCAGCCGCTCTCCCAAGCAGTCATGTAGATCTGGCTCACCAACTCCTCGGTGGTCTCCTTGGGGACGTTGACGGTGACGCTGATGGAATGGTCGACCCACTTCTGCATACTGCCCTGCATCTTCACCTTGTTCACCCAGTCCACGTCATTGGCCGTGGCTTTGTAGTATGGCGACTTAGCGATAATCTCGTTCAAGCGCTCGTCGTCGTACTGGAGCACTTCTTCCACGTTGTATCCGTTGACTTGAAGCCAGGTGATGAATTTGTGGTGGAACACATTGTATTCTTCGAAGGCGTTGCCTACGCTGTCGATGAAGGTGGGATGCACGTCCTTATCGTGGGCGTTGACCTTGCGGCGGCGTTTGTAAACCACCATGAACACCGGCTCGATGCCCGAGGTGGTCTGGGTGCAGATGCTCACGGTACCCGTGGGGGCGATGGTAAGCATGGCGATATTACGGCGGCCCACACGACACATCTTTTGGTACATGTCCTCGTCCAAGGCCCGCAGACGCTTGATGAAGGGGTTGTTTTCCTCGCGTTTGGCGTTGAACATGGGGAAACTGCCGCGTTCCTCGGCCAGATCGACGGATGAACGGTAGGCGGAGTAAGCCAAAAGCTTCTGAATCTCCGTAGAGAATGCGATGGCCTCGTCAGTGGCATAACGTTTGCCCAACGCTGCCAACATGTCGCCTTCAGCGGTGATGCCGATGCCGATACGGCGACCTTTCAGACACTTGTCCTTGATGTTTTTCCAAAGGTTCAGCTCAGTGCGCTTCACTTCGGCGTCCTCGGGGTCTGACTCGATTTTGGCTAAGATGGCATCCACCTTCTCGATTTCCAAGTCGACAATGTCGTCCATCATGCGCTGGGCCATGGCAACGTGCTTCGAGAAGAGCGTGTTGTTGAACCGAGCTTCAGGGGTAAATGGATTATCTACATAACTGTAGAGGTTAATTGCTAGCAGTCGGCAGCTGTCGTAAGCGCATAGCGGAATCTCACCACAAGGATTGGTGCTGAGGGTCTTGAATCCAAGGTCGGCGTAACAGTCGGGGATGGACTCACGGATGATGGTGTCCCAGAACATCACGCCGGGTTCGGCGGACTTCCATGCGTTATGGATGATCTTGTTCCATAAGGCTCGGGCGTCAACTTCTTTGGTGAACTTCGGGGTGGGTGAGTCGATGGGGTAGGTCTGGAGGAAAGGCTTGCCTTCCTTGACGCATTGCATGAACTCGTCGGTGAGCCTCACCGAGACGTTGGCGTTGGTGATTTTGCCTTGGGTCATCTTGGCGTCGATGAAAGCCTCCGAGTCGGGGTGTTTGATGCTGATGCTCATCATCAAGGCGCCACGACGTCCGTCCTGGGCCACTTCCTTGGTGGAGTTTGAGAAGCGCTCCATGAAAGGTACCACGCCAGTGGAGGTGAGGGCGCAGTTCTTTACGGGACTGCCTGCGGGACGGATGTGCGACAAGTCGTGTCCCACGCCGCCTCTGCGTTTCATCAGCTGCACCTGCTCCTGGTCGGTCTTCATGATGCCTCCATAGGAGTCGGAGTTGCCGTTGTTGCCGATGACGAAACAGTTCGATAGCGATGAAATCTGGAAGTCGTTGCCGATGCCAGCCATGGGACTGCCTTGGGGAACGATGTATTTGAAGTCTTTCAGCACTTCAAAGATCTCCTCCTCAGTCAACGGGTTGGGATACCTGCGTTCGATGCGGGCAATCTCATGCGCGATACGATGGTGCATGTCGTCGGGCGTCAACTCGTAGATGTTGCCGTCACTGTCCTTGAGCGCATACTTGTTGGCCCACACGTCGCCTGCCAACGAGTCACCATGGAAATACTCCTTGGCGGCCTCCTTGACCTGTTCGGTGGGGTAAATCTGATGCTTCACCACGACCTGTACATCCTCCTGTTTCGACAAGGTGTCCTCATCGAAACCGGAACTTTGTCTATAATCCAATATTTCACTGAACAAGTCCTGCTCTACAACCGTTGACTGCTTTTTGTTCTTCATATCTCGCTGAAAATTAAAATGATAAGAGGAGAAGCTCGTTTTCTCCGGCGCAATAATTTGCGTTTGCTAAATTAGCAAACTGACAGCATACCCGCATGGTAAAAAAGGCTTTTTTTGCCCCTGTTTTTATCAACAACTGGTGTTGATAAAAAACTTAAAAATCCAAGTTGAACGAAAGGTAGAAATGGGGCTTTTTGTTGATGTGGCCATCTTCGATACCCCAGGCCATGTCGCCTCTTACGAAGTAACCTAAGATGGAGGTCCTAAGACCAATGCCCACGCCGCCCACGATAGGTTCTTTGATTTCGGTGACGCTGATGTCGAGGTTCCCGTCGTGGTAGTGGGAAGTGTATAACGAGTTGTTGAGGTCGTAAGGGTTCCATCCTGTCCAGGCAGTGCCCACATCGCCGAAGGCTACCAACTGGAAGTCCTTGATGAATTTCATATTAATAGGTCTGTCGAGCAGGTAGCTGAACACGGGGAAACGCAACTCGCTGTTGAGCACCACGAAGTTGTTGCCGTTGCGGATGTTCTGGTCGAAGCCTCTCATGTTGGTGGCCAGGGTCTGGTACAGGTAGTTCTGGCTATAATCGATAGGGGTGCCGTTGTCGAAGTTGGCAAGGATCCAGTTGTCGACGCCTCCCATGTAGTAAATCAACTTGTTTTGCCCGAAAGAGCTGCTTCCGGCAATGCGGTTGGCCCAGATGAAGTTGCGGTGGATTCGGGTGTAATGGCGGTAGTCGAACCCCACCACCACGAGGTTGCTGGTCTCCCGTTTTAGCGTCTGGTAATACTCGGCGAAGAGTTTTCCCCTTGCGCCCACGTAAATGTTGGTCTGAAGCTTCTTCGAGTTGTCATACACCAGCTCGGCACGGACACCTCCCAGGTTTTCATAAACGTCTCTTTCGGCAAGACTGTAGTCGTCAATGGCCAAGTTCGCCCTATGATCCATGCGATAGATGCCCGTCCCCCTAAGACTCAAGGTCTCGTTAAAAGGATAGCTCAGGGTATAGAAAGCCTCGTTGGTGAAAGTGCGATAGTAATAATAGCCGTTGTCGTCGGTGACAAACCGGTGGAACGTGAGGCTCTTGTCGATGCGTTGGCTGAGGTCGCGGAAGCGGATCACGTACTCGTTGTTGACAAACGTGGTGTTCAACTTCACTCCTATGTCAATCTTGTAGTCCTCCATCAAGTCGGCCATGGTGGAACCCAAAAACATGTTAAAGCCTGAGTTGAGATATACCGCCGAACCACCACCCGTAAAAGGCTGGTAGCTGTAGTTCATATAGCTGAAATCGATTTGGCTGGTCAACTGGTCGGTGAACAACTCCACGTTGTAGTTCCAAGGCCTGACCACCGTGTCTTTTTTGGCTACAAGAAGTGTCTCCGACCCTTCCACTGGCTCAAGTGGCACAGCGTTGGTCAGCATGGCACTGTCGGGAGTGACGCCATAAGGCGCTTTCTTCCTATGGATGCGGTAGCTGTTCTTGAAACGGTGATCGGTGGTCTTCTCGGGTACGGCGGTCTCTTCCCGCTTCTTTTTCAATAGTCGCTGCTGTGCGAAGGGGTTAAGTTGCGTGATCTCTGCAGAAGCCTTCCCTGCTTGGTAGTAGGCCGTATATACCTTCTCTCCCTCTCCGTCGGGGAACAGCATCACCAGCTTTTTCTCGCGGGGGTTGTAACTGTAGTCGATGATGCTTGACGTATAGCTTGTAAGAGCCTTGCTCACCGAGAAGTAACGGTAGTGGACGATGGTGTCGACATGACTTACCGCGCTGTCGAACATAGCCTCGTAAAGATTGTAGTATCCGCTCGAGTCGTTCAGGTAAAACAATTTGTTGCCTGCAAAACTCTTGGGCAGGATGCTGTTAGAGACCTGCTTTCCGGTCACGCTTCGGAGCTGCCCGTCGTGGCTGGAGTAATCGTAGGAATACAGTCCGAACTGCCGTCCGCCACCTCGGTCGGAGCTGAAGACCACCTGCTTGTCGTCAGAGGTGAAGACAGGGGAGAGGTCGGTGAACTCGTCATCGGTGAGTTGTTCCAAGGTGTTCGAAAAGAGATTGTAGACAAAGATGTCAGGCTTTCCGTATCGGGTGGCGGCTAACACGATTTTTCGGTCCTTGTGGGCGTATGAAAATGATGTAATCTTCTGGAATTCAAAAAGATATGTTTTTCCAACCTTCTTGGTGCCCAGATCGAGGTTGCAGAGTTGCAATTTACCTTCCTCTTCCACGATAAACGAGAGGATGCCTCCGCCAGGGTGCCATGCCAAAAGGGGGAAGGAGGTGTCAACCCAAGTGTCGGAGCGATACCCTGTCTTGTAAAGCCTTTCCCGCTTGCCCGTGGACAGGTCTTCAATCCAGATGCTGATTCGTCCCTCGTCATTGGCGGCGTAGGCGAAATACTTGCCGTCGGGACTGACCTCGGGTTGTGTGAAGGTGCGGTACTTGCGGTATTTCAATGACATCACCTCGTTAGGGAGGTTCTGGTGCAGCGGCTTGTACCGTTCTTCGTAGAACGAATACCATTGTTTGATTAATTCCTTGTATTTGAGGCCGGTGACATAAAGAAGCGATTTCTTGACGTTTTGGGAGCTCTCGGCCAGGGTGATGATGTCGTTAAAGGCCTTGGTGCCATACCTTTCCTCGATGAAACCCCAGAACGAATAGCCTGCGATGATGGCATCCCGACCACTTAACTGGTTGATTCTCTTATAGTCACCCGAGAGGATGCCGCGCTGTAAACGGTCTTCCTTGTAGCTATCCCAGTCTTCGGTGATGTATGCGCAAAGACCGTTTTGGAACCATTCGGGGATGTCGTACCGATAGGAGCTGCGTATCTGTGATCCGACGGAGACTCCGTTAAGACTCTGGGTCAGAAGCAGTTGTGCGATGCCGTTTCGGATTTGTTGGTCGAAGTCGGCATAACTGCCATTGAAATAAAGGAATACCTTCGACCC
Source organism: uncultured Bacteroidia bacterium (assembly GCA_902801465.1). Taxonomy (GTDB): domain Bacteria; phylum Bacteroidota; class Bacteroidia; order Bacteroidales; family F082; genus Limimorpha. The sequence goes on from CADCIH010000015.1 coordinate 26,598, forward strand.
GATGAGTTTGGTGACGCCTCCCGTGTTGCCGGTGTCCTCCTCGTCGTTGTTGAGGTTGCTCTGCTTGAGGTCGCCGAGGCTGTTGAACACCAGAAACTGTACCTTCTTCCCGAAATGGGTGCCGAAACGTTTTTCCATTGCGGGAATCTCGTCCTTGGCGAAGTTGAGTACATGGTCCGCCAACTCCACACCCCCTTGATAATAATAAACGTCGAACGTCTCATAGCGGTAGTACGACCAGTGGAAATCCTTCCACTGTACACGGTTCTTGCCGAACTCCATGTTCATTCCGTTGTAGAACTGGGCGGACGCCAATGAAGCCGTGGCTGTCAGCAAGACCAACAGCATCAATCGCAGTATCCATGTCGTCGACGACTTCATTTTTTCAAAGGTTTAACCTGCAAAAATACGGAATTATCTTTACCTTTGCCCAACAATTCAACAAATCGATATGCTTAAACTCGATTCTCTTGTTTTCAACCCCTTCTCAGAAAACACCTATATTATTTATGATGACAAAACCTTGGAGTGTGTCATCGTCGATCCAGGTTGCTCCACTCCCGCCGAGGAGGATCGTCTCTTTGGCTTTATCGACAGTCATCGGCTGAAGCCTTTAAGGATCGTCAACACCCACGGACATATCGACCATGTGGTGGGCAACAATGCGGTGAAACGTCGTTATGGCATCCCTGTGGCAGCGCACCCCGACACGCATTCCGACATCACCCAGGCCAATAGTCAGGCGGTGTGGCTGGGCTTTCAGCCTGTGGGCGACATCGACCTTCCCGACCTCGACTTGGAGGACGACGAGGAGATCAACATCGGGGAGGGCTTGTTGGAGGTGATCTGCACCCCTGGCCATGCCAAAGGAAGTGTCAGCCTCCATGCTCCCGTCGAGGGTTGGGTCCTCACCGGCGATGCGCTCTTCTGTCGCAGCATAGGTCGTACCGACCTTCCCGGAGGCGATTTCGCGGAGTTGTGCGAATCTATCCGCACCAGGCTCTTCACTTTGCCTGACGATACCGAGGTGTTCAGCGGTCACGGCGAATCAACCAGCATCGGCGAGGAGAAGGATTTTAATCCTTACGTGGCTGTTTAGTGTTGATTTATTCAAAATTAAACTCTAACTTTGCCGCTCAAATCTTAAAACTTTAAATCCTTAAATATCGAATCATGATCGAAAAAATCACGTCATCACAGCAGGCTATGGACCTGGAAGCCAAGTACGGTGCCCATAACTATCACCCGCTGCCGGTCGTCCTCGCCAAAGGTAAGGGCGCCAAGGTGTGGGATGTCGAAGGCAAAGAGTACTTCGACTTCTTGTCAGCTTACTCCGCAGTGAACCAAGGTCACTGCCACCCGAAAATCATCAAGGCCATGACCGACCAGGCCGAGCGCCTCACCCTCAGCAGCCGCGCTTTCTACAACGACGCTCTGGGCGTGTGGGAAAAATATGTCACTGAGTACTTCGGCTACGACAAGGTGTTGCCCATGAACTCTGGCGCCGAAGCCGACGAGACGGGCCTGAAGCTCGCCCGCCGCTGGGGTGTCGTCAAGAAAGGTATCCCGAACGACAAGGTGAAGATCGTCTGCTGCGAAGGCAACTTCCACGGCCGTACCATCACCATCATCACCATGAGTAACGACCCCGAGAGCTATGCCAACTACGGTCCCATGACTCCCGGCTTCATCCGTATCCCCTACAACGATCCCGACGCTCTCGAACAAGTGCTGGCCAAGGAAGGTAAGGAGATCGCCGGTTTCCTGCTGGAGCCCATCCAAGGCGAAGCTGGCGTGTATGTCCCCGATGATGGCTACCTGAAGAAGTGCTACGACATCTGCAAGAAGTACAACGTGCTGTTCATGGCCGACGAGGTGCAGTGCGGTATCGCCCGTACGGGTAAGAAGGCCCTCGGTGGCGGTGTGGTGCCGGTCTCCTGCGTGCTGGCCGACGACGACATCATGCTGAACATCAAGCCCGGTGAGCACGGCTCCACCTTCGGTGGCAACCCCATCGCCGCCCGCGTGTCCATCGCCGCCCTTGAAGTCATCAAGGAAGAACACCTGATGGAGAACGCCGAACGCCTCGGTAAGATATTCCGCGAAGAGATCGGCAAGATTAAGAGCCCGATGATCGAGAAGGTCCGCGGTAAAGGCTTGCTCAATGCCGTGATCATCAAACCCAAAGACGGTAAAGAGGCTTGGGATGTGTGCCTGAAGATGCGTGACCTCGGCCTGCTGGCCAAGCCCACCCACCAGCACATCATCCGCTTCGCTCCGCCCTTGGTTATCACCGAGGCCGAGCTCCGCGAAGCCATCGAGATCATCAAGAAAGCCATCGCTTCGTTTGAATGATCCTTCTGTAATGAATGAAAAAGCCCGTCGTTTTGGCGGGCGTGCAAAGTACCCCAAAAGGCACATCAGCACCGGACCGAAGGAAGGTGCGTAGTGCCGTTGGGGTACTTTGCTAAACTAGGGCTTTTTGTATCTTTGCCGAAATGAAGAAACTGGTTATTTTCGACTTGGACGGCACCCTGCTCGATACCATCGAGGACCTTGGAAATGCCGTCAATTACCTTTTGGAACGACGTGGGATGCCCCAATACACGCTGGAGCAATACCGCAAGATGGTGGGCCATGGCATCCGTAACTTGATCCGGAAAGCTTTCTCTCCCATGGAACTGGACGATGCCTGTCTGGAGACCTGTGTTGCGGAGTTTAAAGAGTATTATCTGGCCCATATCGACGAACACACCCGTCCTTTCCCCGGCATTGTCGCCTTGCTTAATGACCTGTATGCCAAGGGTGTAAAGTTAGCCGTCGTCTCCAACAAGGTGCAAGAAGGTACGGAACGGCTCATTCATGAGTTCTTTCCGGAGATCGCTTTCGTTGCCATCTTCGGCAACCGGGTGGGCTATCCCATGAAGCCAGCACCCGAGATTGTCGCCTCGGTGTTGGCCAAGGCAAGTTGTGATCCTGCCGATGCCGTCATGGTGGGTGACTCCAACACCGACATGCAGACAGCCATCAACGGCGGCATCGATGGCATCGCCGTCAGCTGGGGCAATCGCACCCGAGAGCAGCTGGCGGGAAACAAAATCGTTGACACCGTGGAGGAGCTGCGTAAGTGTTTATTGGCTGAGCCCAACTACTTGGAGACGCCACGTCTTCGTTTCCGTCATTGGCGTGATGCCGATGCCGAAACCCTTTTCAAATACGCTTCTGATCCCGATGTGGGTCCCCGTGCCGGCTGGCCTCCGCATCAATCTGTCGAAGATAGTCTTCAGACCATCCAGACCATCTTTTCAAGTGATCACGTCTGGGCTTTGGAGTTGAAAGAGACCGGCGAACCTATCGGTTGCATGGGCTATTACGCCTACGGCGAGAGCAATATCGACATTGCTCCTGACGATGCCGAGCTAGGCTATTGGATAGCTAAACCTTATTGGAACCAAGGACTCTGCACGGAAGCCCTGCAAGCCATGATTGTCCATTGCTTCAATGTGAAGCATTTCCAGACCCTTTGGGCCGACTTCTTTGTTGACAATCCCGCCTCAGGTCGGGTGATGGAGAAATGTGGCTTCCACGATACCGGCAAAATCAACTGGTGCAGCCATCTTTATCAAGGCGACGAAAGGCCGGTGAAGATCATGAGACTCAACCGTTAGTTTGGAATAACAATATTTCAATATGGAAAATTTAATAAAAAACCATATTTAGATATTGTTTTTAATACAAAAACCCGAACAGCCATAAAGGAATCTTGTTTTCGGGACGGTCTTCTCTAGTTGTAAAACTCTTGGAAAGCCTCGGTTCTTTCCTGGAAGGCTTTCATGTGGCCCTCCATGTCAAGCTCTTCGGCAATGCGTTCCGATGCTTCGTTAAAGGCGTCGAAGTCGGGCGAGTCGGAGTCGTCGGTGAAGTCGACCGACCTGTCAATCATGAATAATAAATATTTGACAAAGATATTGTTTTCTTTTTATTTTTGCAAAAATTACTGATTGTGAACACTATGAAAAAACTATCATTCCTATTAATGTTGGCCATTGCGGCCTCGTTCGTTTCTTGCTGTGGCAATAAAGCCGCCGACGAAAACGCTTGTGAAAACAAAAACGAAACTGCCATGAATACCACGATGAACGACCTGCTGACGCGCCGTAGCGTGCGCAGCTACACCGACGAAGTGCCTCCCATGGAGGTGATTGAAGAAATCTGCAAGGCAGGCACCTACGCCCCGACAGGCATGAACCGCCAGGCTCCCATCATCATCGCCGTCACCAACCGTGAGGTGCGCGACCGTCTCAGCAAACTCAACGCCAGCGTCTTCGGCCCTGACAATGACAGCGATCCCTTCTACGGCGCTCCCGTGGTGCTTGTCGTGTTGGCCGACACTACCGCTGCTTTCACTTGGAAAGAGGACGGCTCCCTGGTGATGGGCAACCTGCTCAACGCCTGCCACGCCAAAGGCCTCGGCTCCTGCTGGATCCACCGTGCCAAGGAAGTGTTCGAGATGGAAGAGGGCAAGGCCATCCTGCGTGACCTAGGTATCGACGACACCAAGTACGTGGGCATCGGCAACTGCATCCTGGGCTACACCGCCGGCGATTATCCCGAGGCCAGACCTCGTAAGGAGAACTACGTGTATTGGATTAAATAAGGGTGTGTTCCCTGAAAACGGTCTCCACCGCCTCCTCATACTCCCTAAGCGCATTAATCTTCTTGATCTTGCGCCAGATGTCCTGTGGCTCATCAAACGAGTTCATCAGATAAGACCAGAGTTCCTTCATCCGACCCAATACCTTGGGACTGCCGCCGGCATGCCGCAAACGGTCTTCATATAGGTCAATCACATAGTTGTGAGGCTTGTCGATATCCTTGGTGTGGCAAGAACCTTTTATCTCTTCCGCCAGGAAAGGATTCGCCAGCAACCCTCTTCCCAACATGAACTCGTTGACGGGTTGAACCTGTTTGCGGATGCATTCAAAACTTTCCATCGAAACAATATCGCCATTATACACCAGAGGAGCCTTGATTAATGGCATTAATTCAGCAAAACGCTTCACGTCGGCTTCGCCTTTATAAAGCTGCTTGCCAATGCGTGGATGGATGATTAACTCGCTCAGAGGATATTTATTAAAGACCTCGAGGACGGAGTAAATCTCATCTGGATTGACATACCCCAAACGGCACTTCACACTAAACCCGACCTCAATCTTTTCGAAAACCTGGCACAGCATGGTGTCAATCTTTTCGGGGTAGGGAAGAAGACCGCTGCCGCGTTTCTTGTTGGCCACCCTTGGAAAAGGACAGCCCATATTTAAGTTGATTTCCTTGTAACCCAGTTCTTTGCATTGAGAGGCAAATCTCAAAATCTCCTCGGCATCGGTGCTCAAAATCTGAGGAGTCAGCGTCTCCACGTCGTTGAAACGGGGGTCGATCTCCTCCACTTGCATATTCTTGGCATGGTCCTTCTGGATGCCAGTGAAGAATGGGGTGTAGAACTTGTCGATGCCGCCAAAATGCTTCTTGAAGACGTTCCGGAAGGGGGCGTCGGTGATGCCTTGGAAAGGACCCAGGGATAGTTTAACGCTTGCCATGACGAAGTCTGCCAATAACCGTCAAAACCATGGTAACCAACAACAGCCCGTACGTCATCCACATCGCGATTCTGTAAAGGTAATCGCCGTGTTTGGAATAGAAGGTCTTCTCGGTGTTGGCTTTCAGCGTAGCCTTGATGACGTCTTCTTTCCAGTATTCGGTGGATTGCAGCACGTCGCCTTTTTGGTTGAAGAAGCCCGACCTGCCTGTGTTGGCCGAGCGGGCGACACAGCGGCGGTTCTCGATGGCGCGTAGCTTGGAGAACTCGAAGTGTTGTTTGTAGCCTGGCGTGTCGCCCCACCAGCCGTCGTTGGTGCTCACAAACAACAGGTCGGCGCCTTTGCGGACGAACTCGCTCACGTAGCCTCCGAAGGCGGATTCATAACAGATGGCCACACCCACCTTATGTTCGCCAAAGCTCATGTTATGTGGGTAGGGGTCGGTTTTCAAGGTGCCTCGGGCGATGCCCACGGTTAGGCTGAAGTGTTTCAGGAATCCCATCCATTCGGGAATGGCCTCCACCGCTGGGGTCAGCTTCGACTTGTTGCGATGCTGCACGTTCAGGGTGTCGATAAGCCATGTGGAGTTGTAGGCATAGTAATAACGATCGCTGTCTCCGACTTGGCGCGCTGGGAAATCATCTTCCATTCCTTTGGGCACCCAGTCGTAGGAAAAACCGCCGATGACAAAACAGCAGTTGGGGTGCGCCTTGGTGAATTCACCGATGATGTCAAAAGCCCTGACTTCATCGATCCGGTCAAGCCAGATGCCCTCCTCGATAGCCGACTCGGAACTGACAACGAACCTTGTGTTTGGAGTAACCAGTTTTTCCGCCAAATCCACGTTTTTATGGATAACCTGATCATAAAACTCCGAGTTGAACTGCTCGTTCCATGGGTCGCAATTCTGCTGAATTACTATGACTTCGGTGTCTTCGCCTTTTTCCTCGTAGCAGTTGTAGGCGATCTTGCTTCCAATCACAGGTAAAGCCATCAATGCAACGGCAATTCCGGTATACCACCAACGAGTTTTTTTGTCGGTTGCACTTAAAACATTGGCAATCAATATATTGACAAGCAAAACCCACAACGTGCCTCCTGCCACACCAGTAATGGAATACCATTGAATCCAAGTAGTGCAAGTGGAGAATACATTACCTAAATGGAGCCAAGGCCACTTGGCCGCCCAATAGTAATGCAGGAACTCAAAGGCCATCCAGTAAGGGATGAGCAGGAGGTTGCCAATGAGGCTGTTGTGGAGTTTTATCTTGGTGAAATGGAAAGCCCAAAACACGGTCGACATAAACAGGGCATTCAAGATCCAAGCCAGTATGGCTGCGGGGGTGGCGTTCCACACCCACCAGGTGGTCAGCACGTTCCACACCAAAAAAGTCGTGAACGAGAGCCAGAACACATGGCCCTTCTCTCCTTTGCTGATGCGTTCTTCCAGATAGAGCAGTGGCACCAAGGCGATGAAAACCAATGGAGCCAGTCCATTCACAGGCCAAGCCGCCCAAAGTAGCAGTCCGCTGGCGACGGCCATCAATATCTTTTGGTATTTCTTCATTTTCAAATTTTTGGCAAAAATAACGAATAGTTAACTATCTTTGCCGAACAATTATTGCGTTTTGAAAAAAATCCTTCTCATACGTTTCAGCTCCATTGGCGACATCGTGCTCACTACCCCGGTCGTGCGTTGCATCAAGCACCAGCTGCCTGATGTGGAGCTTCATGTGTTGACGAAGTCGTCCTATCGTTCCATCTATGGTGCGAATCCTTATATAAATAAGGTATATGAGTTGTCGGGGAACATGAAGGATCTGGTTCGTCGGCTTCGTGAAGAGCATTACGATTTTGTGGTTGACCTCCATAAGAACTGGCGGTCGTTCAGGGTGCGGATGGCCCTGCACCGTCCCTCGGCCTCGTTCCCGAAACTTGACTTCCAAAAGTTTCTTTATACAAAGTTGAAAATAGGCAGTCTTCCCGAAGTCCATATCGTTGACCGTTATTTCAAAGCGGTGGAGAAGCTGAACGTCCACAACGACGGTCAGGGCTTGGATTTCTTTTTCAACGAAGGCGATGAGATGCATTATGAGGACTTGCCCGAGGCTTTTCGCGAGGGTTTTGTGGCCATCGTCATTGGGGGCCAGCATGCCACCAAGATTCTTCCGGAGGACAAGGTTGTCGAGGTGTGCAATGCCTTGGATTACCCCGTCATTTTGGTAGGAGGCCCCGAGGATACCGCTCGAGGCGAGCGCATCAAGGAGAAGGTAGGAAGCTATGTGGGTAACAGTTGCGGCAGCCTTACCGTAGGGCAGTCGGCATCGCTTCTCCAGTTGGCCGATGCAGTCATCACCAACGACACGGGCATGATGCACATCGCCGCCGCTTTGCGTAAGCCCATCGTCTCGGTATGGGGCAATACGGTGCCTGAGTTCGGCATGTATCCTTATCTGCCTCAAGGCATGAGGCCTGCCGCCATTGTCGAGAACAAGAGTCTGAAGTGCCGTCCTTGTGACAAGCTGGGTTATGCCCAATGCCCGAAGGGACACTTCAAATGCATGAAAGACTTGGATGCCGTGGAGATCGCTGAAAAAACAAAAGCCGGACTTTCATCCGGCTCTTGCAGTGGTACCAGCGGGAATTGAACCAGCGACACACGGATTTTCAGTCCGTTGCTCTACCAACTGAGCTATGGTACCCCATTGTTTGCGGATGCAAAATTACAGCTTTTTTTGAAACCGACAATAATTTTTTATAAAAATTTCAGTTTTTTTTCGGATATTTGCACCCCGAAATTGAAGATAATGAAAAAACATACACCTAAAGGACTGATTTTAACGGCGTTGATGATGTTTTTCTGCGTGATGTCATTCGCCCAGTCCAACGTGGACTCTCCTTATTCGATGTTTGGCCTTGGTCAGGTCCGTGACAAGACCATGAACACCCGTCTCAGAGGGATGGGTGGTGTGGCCAATGCCATGTGGGACAAATCCATGGTCAACCCAGGCAATCCTGCCTCATACGCGATGGTTGACACATTGGCGTTCCTGTTCGATGCGGGTATCTATGCCAAGTCATCCACATTCAGCACTTCGACCCTTTCTGAGACGGCAGCTTGCGCGTCGCTCGATTATGTAACCATGGGATTTGCCCTTACCAACTGGTGGAAAATGGCCCTTGGCGCCCAACCTTACAGCAATGTGGGATACAATATCGTAACCACGTTCAACGACCCTCAGGTGGGCAACTGCGCTGAGCTCTTCCAGGGCGAAGGGGGCTTGAACCAGGCCTTCTGGGGCAATGCCTTCCGCATAGGAAAGCATTTCTCGGTGGGTGTCAACGCCAGCTATGTGTTTGGCGACAGTAAATCCACCACCACCCTTGCCTTTCCTGACTCCACCTATATTATATGCTCTCGTCGGAGCCGTGACATCATGACACGTTCGTTCATGTTCGACTATGGCCTGATGTATCAAGGCAACCTCAGCAAAGACATGGTCTTGACCGTGGGTGCTACCTATAATCAGAAGATCAATTTACATGGCATCCAGACCACCTTCATCCGTACCATCGAAGCCGACGATATTGAGAGCCTATCCACCTCGACCGAGTATTTGATCGACACCATCGCCTTTAGCCGTGACAAGAACGCCAGCTATGCCATGCCTCATGCCTTTGGCTTTGGGGTGGCTTTGCAAAAGACCAACCATTGGAAGTTGGGCGCCGATTTCAACTGGTCGCAATGGAGCACCTTCGCTCGCAATGGCGTCAACGAAGGTCTTCAGGATGCCTGGAATGTCGCCGTCGGCGGTGAGTTCTTGCCTTCGTCAACTTCCATTTCGGGTTATTGGACCCGAGTCTCCTACCGTCTCGGCGGTTTCTATGGCCAGACCTGCCTTAACATTAACGGGAACTCTATCAACAAGATGGGTCTTACCGCAGGCATGAGTCTCCCCGTGCCGAGGTCGATGTCGAAGGTGGAGCTGGGCATCGAGGTGGGAAATTGTGGCACGAAATCTGATAACCTCATCAAGGAAAGCTACGTCAACTTAACCGTTGGCTTATCCATTTTTGAACGTTGGTTCGTGAAACGGAAGTACAAATAAGAAAGTTAAACCATAAAAATACAAAAGCGATGAAAACGAAGAAATTTGCAATCCTGGCCATTTTGATTGGAATGGCAGTCAGCGTTTCCGCACAGGACTTTATCGAACCGAAATATGGTGCCGACAGCGCCAACTGCGTCACCAAGCTTTCGATCTACCGTGAGTACTACAAACAGTGGGAAGCTGCCAAATTCTCCCCCGAGGCCGTTAACAACGAAATGATTTCCGCTTGGCGTGAAGTGTTCCTCACGGGTCCTCGTGCCAGTCAGTACACCTACACCAACGGTGAGAAGATCCTGGATTACCTGATTCGCAAGAACCCCAAGGATAAGGATGCATACATCGACACACTTTGCATGTTGATGGACGCCCGCGCCAAATACTTCCCGACCGATCCCAAGACGGGCGGTTCACAGGTGGCCAACATCATGGGTCGCAAGGGCCTCTTGATCTACACCTATAACAAAAACCGTTACGAAGAGGCTTACAACGTGCTGAAAGACGCTGTCGCCCTCGATCCTTCGCAGCTGCAAGGCGCCTATATCGATGCCTATTTCAAGGCTACCATCGACATGGTGAACAACGGCAAGGAAGAAAAGATGACCATCATCAATGTCTATCAGGAACTCTCCGAAGTGGTTGACGCCAACATCAAGGTCCTGGCCGAGAACGAGTCACAATTACAGGAAGCCAAGGCTACCGCTGAGGAATCGGGTGATACCGACGCCGTGGCAGGTTTCGACAAACAGATTGAGAAGAACGAGAAGTCGATCGACATCAACAAAGGTGTGAAGAACAACCTCGACAACCTCTTCCAACCTTATGCCTCCTGCGAAGACCTGATCAAGGTGTTCACCGCCAAGATGGCTGAGACTCCCGACGACGTGAACCTGCTGAAGCGCATCACCACCATCCTTGATAAGAAGGACTGCACCGATTCGAAGCTCTTCCTCGATGCCAGTAAGAATCTTTATGAACTGGAACCCAGCCCGGAAGCTGCTTATAACATCGGCGTGAAGCTCTTCAAGGAAGGAAAGAACGGTGAGGCTGCCAGGTATTTCGAGGAAGCCACTTCGGCCGACAACAACGACCGTGTGTTCAGAGCCTACAGAAACCTGGCTTACTGCTATCTGAACACCAACAGCTTCGGCAAGTGCCGCGACGCTGCCCGTAGAGCCGCTACCGTCGACCCGACCTCCGGCGAGCCTTATATCATCATCGGACTGGCTTATGCCGCTTCGGCTAACTCACTCTCAGATTCAAAGTTCGGTGGCAAGGAAGTTTACTGGGTGGCCGTCGACAAGTTCGCCAAAGCCAAGCAACTGGATCCTTCGGTGGCTGGCCGTGCCAACGATCTGATCAGATCCTATTCGCAGCACTTCCCGTCAACCGAGACCATCTTCTTCAACGACTATGCCGAAGGTCAATCCTTTACCGTAGGCGGCTGGATCAATGAAACCACGACCATCAGAGCCTCGAAGTAATAAACCAGCCGGGTTTATCATCTGCAACATCACAGCCTTCTTGGCTGTGATGTTGTTTTCGTGTGGCAACCCCACCTCGGTGATCCAACAACTGGCCTCCGACGATACCCTGTCGGGCATCGTCGCGTATGATATTGTGTTTTATCGCAGCGACTCGGGCAGGGTACAGGTGGAAGTTACCGCCCCGATGATGTCGCGGCAAGGAGACGACTCCAGCTTTCTGGAGTTTCCCCAGGGATTCCAAGCCCGCATCTTCGACAACAACCATCGCGTCACTTCCGAGATCAGCGCTGACTATGGCATCAACCACACCGATATCAAGATGGTGGAAGCCATAGGCAACGTCAAGGTTGAGAACCAACAGAACGGACAAAGCCTTTATTCCGATAAACTCTATTGGTATCAAGACACCAAGATGATCTATTCCCGTTCCAAAGTCAGGATTATCATGCCCGACAAGGACATTACAGGCGACAGCCTTGAGGCATACGAGAACTTTGACGCCTATACCATCTTCAACGGTAAGGCGACTTTTGAGGTGGAGGACAATTGAGATGGGAACGTGGATTGTAGTGGTGATCACACTGTTTTTCTCTGCCATGTTCTCGGGGCTGGAGATTGCCTTCAACAGCACCAATAGGCTGCAACTTGAAGTCGATCTGAAGAAAAACCGTTTCTCGGCTAAGATCATCAGACTGTTTTTTCAAAACCAGTCCCGCTTCATCACTTCCTTGTTGATAGGGAACAACATTGCCAATGTCATTTATGGCATCGCCATCGCGATATTGTTGCGTCCTTTTGTGCTTTGGATGCTCCCTGCGGCACTCGAGGTGGAGTTCGTCATCCTGCTCCTCCAATCGGTCTTCTCCACGTTGATTGTATTGGTCCTGGCCGAGTTCCTTCCCAAAGTGCTCTTCCGCCTTAATCCCAATGGCATCCTTTCGTTTTTTGCCTTGCCAACCTTCGTGTTGTATTGCTTGCTGTATCCGCTCACGCTACTTTACTCGGGCATCGCCAACCTGATTATCCGCATTGTGTTCGGCATGAAGGTTGACCAACAACAATATCGCATCAGCACGGTCGACTTCGATGATTACATAACGGAGTATGCAGACCCTGACGAGGCCGATGAGGATGTGCAGCAGGAGATTCAACTGTTCCAGAACGCCATGGAGTTCCGTTCGGTGAAGTTACGCGAGTGTATGGGTCCCCGCAATGAGATCGAATCAGTGAAACTGACCGACGACCTCTATTTTGTGAAGGACCGTTTTGAGGAGACGAAGCATTCCAAGCTAATCGTCTATTCCGACAGTATCGACAATATCGTGGGTTACATCCATCTTAATGATGTGGTCAACGCCATCGCCCATCATCACGACAACACTATTTCGGATCTGGTCAGGCCGATCGACTTTTTCCCTGAAACCTATACCGCCGACCGATTGTTGCGTCATTTCATCCAGAAACACCAAGGCGTGGCGGTGGTGGTGGATGAGTTTGGCGGCACCTCGGGCATTGTCACCATGGAGGATGTGATGGAAGAGATCTTCGGTGAGATTGAAGATGAGTACGACGAGGAGGAAGAGACCGAAAAAGTGGTCAAGGACGATACCTATGTGTTCTCGGCCCGACTAGAGATAGACTACCTCAACGAGACCTATAAACTCGATCTGCCTGTGTCGGACGACTACGAGACATTGGCGGGGATGGTGCTTCACTATTACGAGAATATCCCTGAGACTGGTGAGGAATTGACCATCGGACACTACAGAATCAAGGTATTGAAGGCCACCGATATGAAGCTGGAAGAGCTTGAATTAAAGCGTGTTGAGTGATTTGTTAAAATAAAGTTTTTCAATTCTTACGTAGATTGAAAACCTTTTACTAAATTTGCAGGCTCAAATTTTGGATAAATATTTTTAATTATAGATAAGCATTATGGCAGCAATTGAAAAAATTAGAAAGCGTTCAGGATTGTTGATCGCAATCATCGGTCTTGCACTGTTGGCATTTGTCCTGCAGGACCTTTTCCAGAGCACTGGCAGACACCGCGAGTACAACGTGGCCGTCGTTGATGGAGAGAAGATCCCGTACAAAGACTTTGAGGATTTGAAAAACAGGAATCTGGAAAACATGAAAAGGAGCTATGGCACCAACCTCACCTCGTCACAGACCTACAGCATTTATAACAGCACGCTTGAGCAGATGATCAAGGATCACATCATGACCAAGGAGTTTGATGCCGTCGGTATGACTGTGACCCCTGATGAGCTTTACGATCAGTTCGTCGGTGATGAACCGCACGAATGGGTGGCTCAGAACTTCTCAGATCCCAACGGCAACTTCGACCGCGAGTACCTCCAGAGCTATATGCAGAACCTCGAGAGCGCCCCGATCGAATATCGTAGCCAATGGGTCGATTTCGAGAATGCCGTCAAGCAGAACCGTCTCGAGACCAAATTCGACAACCTGGTGAAGGCCTCTTTCTTCCTTCCCACCCGTTTGGCTCAGAAGTATTATGAGAGCAAGAACGACAGAGCCTCAGCCGAGGTCGTTGCCTTGCGCTATTCATCCATCCCCGATTCAACGGTGGTCGTCACTGATCAGGACAACAAGAAATACTACGAGGAAAACAAATACCGCTTCGAGACCGACGAGACCCGCGGCATCGAGTATGTGGTGTTCGAAATCAATCCTTCGGCTGCTGATGAGCAAGATGCCATTCAGTACGTTGAAAGCATGAAGGAAGATTTCACCAACACCGAGAACCCGATCAACTATGTGAACGCCAACTCTGATTTGCGTTACGACAGCACTTGGCTCGGCCGTCCCGATGTTCCCGCTGTTGTCGAGGACATGCTCTTCGCTTCAGAGAACGAGCCTGGCTTTGTCTATGGTCCTTATTTCGATGAGAATTCCTACAACATCATTCGTTTGATTGACCGCCAGGTGATCGAGGATTCACTGATGGTTCGCGTGGCCATCCTGCGCCATGAGCTCTCAGCTAGCACCAAGACTTATCAGGATGTGTTTGCTCAGGCTAACAAATTCGTCACCGAGAACCGTACCTACGACCAATTCAACGCCGCCATCGAGGAACAAGGCATGACCAAGCGTAGCCAGCCGAGACTGACCGCTTCCACCTATCAGATTGCCGGTATCGACAACCCGCGCCAGATTGTGCGCTGGGCCTTCGAAGACAAGACCAAGGTTGGTGATGTGTCATCGATCTTCGAGCTCGACAACATGTTTGTCGTGGCTGCTTTGACCGAGATCGTTCCTGAAGGATATGCTCCTATCGAGAAGATTGCTGAGCAGAGCAAGTATGCCATCATGAACATGAAGAAGGGTGAGGTTGCCGTTGACCGCATGAAGGCCTGTGGCACCGATTACGATCGCATGGTGAACGAGTTGGGTGCCGAGAGCACCATCGTGAGCGACATCACCATGGAAAGCCGTTCCGTTGGCAACTTCGGCATTGAGTCGGATGTGATTGGTATCATCCTTGGCATGAAGGAAGGCCAGGTCGTCGGTCCCATCGCTGGCAACAGCAGCGCTTTCGTGATTAAGAACGTCATGCACGAGGCTCCCGCCACTACCACCGATTTCAGCAACATTGTCAGGGAGAAGAAAGCCCAGTTCGACAATAAGGTGTTTGGCGGCGGCATCTACAATGCCCTCCGCAACAAAGCCGATATCGAGGACAACAGAGTGCTGTTCTATTAAACGGAGAACGGAAAACGGAAAACGGAAAGTTTCCATTAATGCGAAAGGGCGCAGCTGGTTTTCAGTCGCGCCCTTTCGTTTAAAATGCAGTTTTCCGTTTTCCGTTCTCCGTTTTCCGTTCCTCAGAATCCCATCCCGAACCAGTACCAGAACTGGGTTTCCATCTCTTTCCAAGTCTGTCGGGCGGCTGCGGCGAAGTCCTTGGTGTATTGGTTGAGCACTTTAGTGGCTTCGTCTTTTTTGCCGTCGTTGAGCAAGGCTTGGGCTTTTTGTTCCACAGCGGGAATCTCTTCAAAGGCTTTGTCTTCGAGGCGCTTGGCGTTGCCCATCAAGACAGGTTTGGTGCGTCCCCATTGGACCGTGGCGAGTTTGTTGGCTCTACGGTAATCCCAGAGCCATGACTCTTCGCGATAGCGGAGCTGGCCGCATTTGTCGAATCCTTCGGGCAGGGTGGTCGAGCCAGAGAAGATGGGGATGCGGGGGCTTTGTCCCGGGTTGTCGCAGGCCATCCAGCAGATGGCACCGATCTCGTCGGGCACCCAGCTACGGCATTGGATGATGTGATGATAGCTGCTCCACGCCACGGCCACGGTACGTTGGAACTTCACGGTCTCAGGAGCGAGGAAGTTCAAGGTGTTTTGCATGGTGCCGTTCATCCAGGGGTTGGCGATGGGGCTGATGATGGTGTCGTTGACCACGGTGCCGTCGTCCTGGCGTTTGCGGGTCACCATCTTGATGTTGCGGGTCATGTCCATGTCGGTGCCTTCGTAGGTGCTGCGGAAGAGTTCCATCACCTTGCGGACGTCCACATTCTCATCGGGTTTCACTGAGAAAGGCAGTTCGGGCATGTCTTGGTTGAGGTTCAGAGAGGGAGCCAGTTGGCTGAGGATGAAGAATTCGCGGTCGCTGTAGTTCTTCCCGCCTCCGTAGTCGGAGCGGAAGGCTTTCCAGAAGACGAAATCGCCTTCGCCGTCCCAGAGGCCGTATTTCTTGGCCACCTGTTCGCAGTTGTCGGAGCAGTAGAAGTCCTTGCTCTTGCGTTCCAGCTTGCCGATGCGGGCGATGTTGGCGCTGACGCCCACCTCGTCGTCGGGGATGCGTTTGGCAGCCCACACGCCGCCGATCTTGTCGGGACCTTCGCCGAGGATCTCCATCTGCCAGACCTCGTTCTTGTCAGCGATGGTGATGCACTCTCCACCGTCGCCGTAGCCGTATTCCTTCACGAGCTTGCCGATGAGCTGGATGGCGTCGCGGGCGTTGTCGCAGCGCATCAAGGCCACACGTTCCAGTTCCTCGATCAAGAACATTCCGTCTTCATTAACTAAGGTGTCTGGGCCTGAGAAGGTTGTCTCACCAATGGCTAACTGTTTCTCGTTGAGGCAGGGATAGGCCGTGTTGAGGTAGGCGTAGGTGTGTTCCACTTGTGGAATCTCACCGGCGAGTTTCACCTTGCGGTTGTCGAAGGGGTCTTCGGTGTGCATGGTGCCTTTATACACCTTGTGCATCTCACCTTTCTCATGGTCGGCGGAGGCTTCCCAGCGCATCCAGGTGCGGTAGCGGCCGTCGCAGGTGTGTGAGGTGATGACGGAGCCGTCGGTGGAGGCTTTTTTGCCCACCATGATGCTGGTGCAGTTGGCTCCAACCAGTTGTTCTTGGTCTTCCTGGGCTTTTACATTGAAGCCTATCAACAGAAGACCTGCTAAGAGTAGTGATTTGAGTTTGAACATTGTGATTTAATTAATGATATTTCATATTTTGGAATTGAGGTTTCAAAGATAAAAAGAAAATGCTTGTAGCATGATAAAATTTTGTATCTTTGTGAAAAATCTAACAAATAATTATTAATACAATAATAATATGGAATTACCATTTGCAGAAGCGTGGAAAATCAAGATGGTTGAACCCATTAAGAAATCCACCCGCGAACAACGCGAAAAGTGGCTCAACGAAGCCCACCAAAATGTTTTCATGCTGAAGAGCGACTATGTTTACATCGACTTGCTGACCGACTCTGGCACCGGTGCCATGAGCGACCGTCAGTGGGCTGCCATGATGCAGGGCGACGAGAGTTACGGTGGCGCCCGTTCTTTCTATCACATGAAGGACACCATCACTGAGATCACCGGTTTTGAATACGTCATCCCCACCCACCAAGGCCGTGCAGCCGAGAATGTGCTGTTCAGCTATCTCGTGAAACCTGGTATGGTTGTCCCGGGCAACGCCCATTTCGATACCACCAAGGGCCACATCGAGAGCCGTAAGGCCTTTGCCATCGACGTCACTGTGCCTGAGGCATACGACACCCAGCTGGAAGTGCCTTTCAAAGGCAATGTCAGCCTCGAGAAACTCGAAAAGGTGCTGCAAGAAAACAAGGGCAATGTGCCTTTCATGGTTCTTACCGTGACCAACAACACCGTCGGCGGTCAGCCCGTAAGCATGCAGAACATCCGCGAGACCTGCGAGCTTTGCCATAAATACGGTGTGCCGGTCAACATCGACAGCGCACGTTTCATTGAGAACGCCTACTTCATCAAGACCCGTGAGAAGGGCTATGAGGACAAGACCCTCCGTGAGATCTGCAAGGAGATGTTCAGCTATGCCGATAGCATGACCATGAGCGCCAAGAAGGACGGTCTCGTCAACATGGGCGGCTTCATCGCCACCAACAAGAAGGACTGGTACGAAGGTGCCAAGCTGTTCTGCATCCCCTTCGAGGGCTTCCTCACCTACGGCGGCATGAACGGCCGTGACATGGATGCTTTGGCTGTCGGTCTGCAGGAAAACATCGAGTTCGACATGGTCGAGACCCGTATCAAGCAGGTGCATTACCTTGCCAAGAAACTTGACGAGTACGGCATTCCTTACCAACGTCCCGCTGGTGGACACGCCATCTTCGTCGATGCCGACAAGGTGTTGACCCAGATTCCCAAGGAAGAGTTCCCAGCCCAGACTCTGACATGCGAGCTTTATCTTGAAGCTGGCATCCGCGCTTGCGAAATCGGTTATGTGTTGGCCGACCGTGACCCGGTCACCCGTCAGAACCGTTTCGGTGGCAACGACTTCGTGCGTCTCTGCATCCCGCGCCGTGTGTATACCAACAACCACATGGATGTGATTGCCGCTGCCCTGAAGAACGTCTACGACCGTCGCAACGAGATCAAGCGTGGTCTGGAGATCACTTGGGAAGCTGAATTGATGCGTCACTTCACTTGCCAGTTCAAGAGATTGGGCTAATCTATGACAACACCCGCCATCATTATCGGAGTCATCTATATGTTGGCGCTGACCACCAGCATCGTGCCATGGGCTGTGGGGCTTGAGCCGAAAGGGGAGAGCACGGCCTCGAGGCAGGTGCTGGTGGCCTTGGTGTTTGCCGCCACACAGGCGCTGATGGCGTTCATCGGCTACCTGTTGGGCAAGATGGTCGGCTATCTTTTTGGCGACCTTTTAAGATACTTGACCTTTGGGATGATGCTTATCGTGGCGGTGAAGATGATCATCGACTCGATGAAGGTGCTCAAGGGCAAGCGTCTCTACTCCTTTACCTCCAACTGGGGATTCCTGTTGCTGGGGATACTGGGCGCAATGAATACCCTTCTGATGAGCATCTGCTGTGAAGGCTACATGCCCTTCGGCAACTGGTACTTTCTCGCCATCGCCGCAGCAGCCTTCCTCTGGGCTTGGCCCTCGGTGAGGAAACTCTATGGTCCGAAGATGCTCCGCAATACTAGCTTCATCGAGTTTTCGGGTGCGGTGTTCCTTGCTGTTGTTGCTGTTCTTTATTTGTTCACGGAGTTACCGATAGAGCACCCCTAGCGGGGTGCGGAGGATAATGGGGATGAACTGTTCCTACCGATAGAGCACCCCTAGCGGGGTGCGGAGGATAATGGGGATGAACTGTTCCTACCGATAGAGCACCCCTGGCGGGGTGCGGAGAGAGAAAAAATATAAAATATGAAAAGACTATTTCTGACATTAGTAACCGTATTTTTGATGGCCTTGGGCGCCGTGGCCCAGGCACCGGCCAATTATTATAACTCCGCCAACGGACTGACGGGTAACCAACTGAAAATAGCGCTGCATAACATCATCAAGGGGCATACCTCCATTACCTATGCCCAGATTTGGGATGCGTTCTGGAGCACCGACAACAAAGGCAACGGCGTGGTGTGGGACATGTATTCCGACCGGCCCAACGGCAACCCGCCTTACGTCTATCATCTTGGCCAGGATCAGTGCGGCAGCTATAACAGTGAAGGCGACTGCTACAACCGTGAGCACTCATGGCCATCAAGTTGGTTCAACGACCAGAGTACGCCGCGCACCGACCTGCATCACATCTTCGCCACCGACGGCTATGTCAACAACCGCCGTGGCAACTTGCCTTTCGGTGAGGTGAGAAATGCTACTTGGACCTCACAAAACGGATCCAAGTTGGGCAAATGCAAGACACAAGGCTATTCGGAAACGGTGTTCGAGCCCATCGACGAATACAAAGGCGATTTTGCCCGTGCCATCATGTATATGAGCGTCCGCTATTATAGCGAGGATAGTGGCTGGGGTAGCAGCGGCATGACCAACAAGTCGGTCATCCAGTCCTGGGCCATCCCCATGTTGCTCCGTTGGAACGAACTCGATCCTGTGAGCCAGAAGGAGATCGACAGGAACAACGCCATCTATGAAGATTACCAGCATAACCGCAATCCCTTCGTGGATCATCCCGAATACGCCAACATGATTTGGGATCCCACATGGAGTATCGCCGACCATCAAGAGCAAAACGAATTGTCGGTGACTCAGGTGGTGGTTTACGATTTAACAGGACGAAAAGTGTTGGAAATGAATGTCGATAATGAAGATGATAATAATATTGTTTTAAATAATAAGTTAAAACAAGGTTGTTATCTTCTTCAATATACCGATGGAACCAGAGTGATTAAAAACAAGAAATTGTTGATTAATTAAAAATAATAATTAACTTTGCGAGCATATTTAATTGCAAAATTCTGCTATTATGATATGCTTCTTTCATTCTGGAAATCAACGAGTTATAGCTGTTGATTCTGTATCGGAGCTTTCTTCGGAATATCTGTCACGCCTTTCATGGCTTTTTGGCAAGGCCACCATGGTCAAAGCCAAGTCGGTGAAAGGCTTTTTTGTTGGTCCTCGTCGTGAGATGATTACGCCTTGGAGCACCAATGCCGTGGAGATCACCCAAAACATGGGTATCGAGGGCATTGTCCGCATTGAGGAGTTCCATGAGGTGGAGTCGAAGGATGCTCCTTACGACCCCATGCTTCAGGCCATGTACCATAACCTCGACCAAAAGGTGTTTACCGTCAACCGGAAACCTGAGCCGCTGAAACATATCGATGATATTGCCGCTTACAACGCCCAGGAAGGATTGGCGTTGAGCGAAGAGGAGATAGCCTACCTCGAAGGCATTGCCAAGAAGATTGGTCGCAAGCTCACCGACAGTGAGGTGTATGGCTTCGCCCAGGTCAACTCGGAACACTGCCGCCACAAGATTTTCAACGGCACGTTCATCATCGACGGGAAGAAGATGGGCAGCACCCTGTTTGCCTTGATTAAAAAGACCTCACAGGCCAATCCCAACAGGTTGGTCTCGGCCTATAAAGACAATGTCGCCTTTGTACTTGGTCCCCGTGTGGAGCAGTTCGCTCCCCTTGGACAATATGAGGCGAGCTATTTTCAGATCAAGGGTGTCGACACCATCATCTCGCTGAAGGCTGAGACGCATAACTTCCCGACTACCGTGGAGCCTTTCAATGGTGCTGCCACAGGCACCGGTGGTGAGATCCGCGACCGTCTGGCAGGCGGCCAGGCCAGTCTCCCGTTGGCAGGCACCGCCGTGTATATGACCTCCTATCCCCGGACCGCCGACGACCGCAGCTGGGAACAGGACGTGGAACCACGTGAATGGCTCTATCAAACCCCTGAGGAGATCCTGATCAAGGCCTCCAACGGAGCCTCCGACTTCGGAAACAAGTTCGGACAGCCCCTCATCAATGGCAGTGTGCTGACCTTTGAGCATCAGGAGAAGGAGACCATGGGCTACGACAAGGTGATCATGCTGGCTGGCGGTATCGGCTTTGCCAAGAAACAAGACGCCAAGAAGTTGGAGCCCGAACCAGGTGACGTCATCGTGGTGCTGGGAGGTGACAACTACCGCATCGGAATGGGTGGTGGTGCCGTGTCGAGCGTCGATACGGGCCAATACAGCAACGCCATCGAACTCAACGCCGTACAACGTGCCAACCCCGAGATGCAGAAACGTGTCAGCAACGTCATCCGCGCCATGGCCGAGAAAGACACCAACCCCATCCGTAGCATCCACGACCACGGTGCTGGTGGCCATCTCAACTGCCTCTCCGAACTCATCGAAGACGCTGGAGGCGTGGTGTATGTCGACCGTCTTCCCGTGGGTGACCCGACCTTGTCCGACAAGGAGATCATCGGCAATGAGTCGCAAGAGCGTATGGGCCTGCTAGTGCGGAAGAAAGACCTGCCTCTGGTGCGTAAGACCGCTGAGCGTGAGCGCGCCCCTTACTACGAGGTGGGTGAGGTGACCGGCGATGAAAGGTTGCGTTTCGTCCGTGAGAAAGGCGAAGCCCCTATCGACTTGGCCATCTCCGACTTCTTCGGTAGCGCTCCCAAGACGGTGCTTACCGACAAGACCAAACCTGTCAACTTCAAGAAAATCAGCTATACCAAACGTGACTTCCACAAATATCTCGAAAAGGTCCTTCAACTGGAGGCTGTGGCCTGTAAGGACTGGCTCACCAACAAGGTCGACCGTTCGGTGACCGGCCGTGTGGCCCAGCAGCAGTGCGTGGGTGAGGTGCAGCTCCCGTTGGCCAACCTTGGCATCAGCGCTCTCGACTACACTGGTCGTCGCGGCGTGGCCACCGCATTGGGTCATGCCCCTATCCCAGGCCTTATCGACCCTGCTGCAGGCTCGCGTCTCTCGGTGTCGGAAGCTCTCACCAACCTCGTGTGGGCCCCCATCGAAGGCAACCTGCAAGGTGTCTCGCTGAGCGCCAACTGGATGTGGCCTGCCAAGCAGGAAGGCGAGACGGCACGACTCTATTCCGCTGTGAAAGCGTTGAGTGACTATGCCATCGCCCTCGGCATCAACGTGCCAACTGGCAAGGACTCGCTCTCCATGACCCAGAAATACCCCGATGGACAGAAGGTGGTGGCCCCTGGTACCGTCATCGTAAGTGCGGTCGGCGAGGTGAGCGACATCCGTCGCACGGTGAATCCCGTGATGAAAGGCCGTCTCGACAGCGAGTTGCTCTATATCGACTTCTCGAGCGACGGCTTCGAACTTGGCGGCAGCAGCTTTGCCCAGGCGATCGGCGCCATCGGACAGAAGACGCCCGATGTGAAGAGTCCTGCATACTTCAAAAAGGCCTTCAACGCCGTCCAGAAACTCATTGAAGAGGGTCTGGTGATGGCTGGACACGACGTCTCGGCGGGCGGTCTGATCACAACCCTGTTGGAGATGAACTTCGCCAACACCGAGATGGGCATGGAGATCAACCTCAAGGATTTCGACAAGGAGGACTTCACCTCGGTGCTGTTCTGCGAGAAGCCTTCGGTGGTGATCCAGGTAGCTGCCGACGGACAGGCGAAGAAACACCTGCGTGAGATGGGTGTCCGCTTCAAAGTCATCGGAAGCCCCTGCGTCAAACGCCAACTCACCATCCGTCATGCAGGTCACATGAGTCAGTTCGACATCGACGCCTTGCGTGATGTCTGGTTCCGTTCATCGTACCTGCTCGACCGCAAGCAAAGTGGCGAGCGCATGGCTTTGGAACGCTACGAGAACTACAAGAAACAATACCTCCATTATAGCCTTGGCCGTGGTTTCACCGGAAGAGCCAAGGACCTTGGCATCGTGATGAACCGCCGCAAGAAGAGCGGCATCAAGGCTGCCATCATCCGAGAGAAAGGCTGCCAGTGCGATCGCGAGATGGCGTATGCCCTCTATCTGGCCGGCTTCGATGTGAAGGATGTCACCATGACCGATCTCAGCAGTGGCCGTGAGGACCTCACCGACGTCAACATGATCGTGTTTGTGGGTGGCTTCTCCAATTCCGACGTGCTCGGCTCCGCCAAAGGCTGGGCCGGCGCCTTCCTTTACAACGAGAAGGCCAAGAAAGCCCTCGATGACTTCTATGCCCGTGAGGATACCCTGAGCCTCGGTGTGTGTAACGGCTGCCAGCTGATGATGGAACTTGGCCTGATCTATCCCGACCACGAGGAACATCCAGTGATGAAGCACAATAACTCGCACAAGTTCGAGTCGGCTTTCCTCAATGTGGAGATCTCACAAAACGAGAGCGTGATGCTCAAGTCGCTCTCAGGCCGTCGTCTGGGTGTTTGGGTGGCACATGGCGAGGGCAGGTTCTACTTCCCATACTACCGTGACAAGTACAAGATTGTGATGACTTACGGTCAAGAGAAATATCCGGGCAACCCCAATGGCAGCGACTGGTCGGTGGCAGGCATCTGTTCCAACAACGGCCGTCATCTGGCCATGATGCCTCATCTGGAGCGTGCCTTCCTGCCTTGGCAGTGGGCCTACTATCCCGACAACCGTAAAGACGACGAGGTGAGCCCGTGGATTGAAGCTTTCGTGAATGCCCGCAAGTGGGTTGAGGAACACCAGAAATAACAATGCCATGAAAGACAATCCGAAGTTTGTAATCAGCGGTGGTGGCACGGGAGGGCATATCTTTCCCGCCATCGCCATTGCCGACGCCTTGAAACGGCGTTTTCCCGCCGCTGAGATTCTCTTTATTGGCGCCAAGGGCCGCATGGAGATGCAAAGGGTGCCCCAGGCAGGTTATCCTATCGAGGGGCTGTGGATCAGCGGTCTCACCAAGGACTACCGTGCGCTGACTTTGCCTCTCAAGATCGTCAGCAGCCTTTGGAAGGCGCGCCGCATCTTGAAGCGCTTCCAGCCCGATTGCGTCATCGGCGTGGGTGGCTTCGCCAGCGGTCCCACGCTGAAAGCCGCCAACTGGCTCGGCATCCCCACCGTGATTCAGGAGCAGAACTCCTATCCTGGCAAGACCAACCGCAATGTGGGTCGCAAGGCCAAGGCCATCTGTGTGGCTTACGACCATCTCGACCAGTGGTTTCCCGCCGAGAAGATCCATTTCACTGGGAATCCGTTGAGAGCCAGCATCACTCTCGATTGCACACGTGAGGAAGCCGCCGCCTATTTCGGTCTCGATCCCGCCAAGCCGGTGGCATTGCTTGTAGGTGGAAGCCAAGGCGCGTTGGGCATCAACAAAGGCATCAGCGCCCAGCTGAAGGCTTTCTGCGACACTGATTTGCAGCTGATATGGCAGACGGGCAAGACCTATCTCAACCAAGCTCAGGAAGAGGTGAAAGCCCTTGGCTTGGAGCACAAGGTGAAACCCACGGTGTTTATCGACCGCATGGACCTCGCCTATTGTGTGGCCGACGTGGTGGTGTCGCGTGCCGGAGCCATGTCGATCTCTGAACTCGCCATCGTCCAGCGCCCTGTGATCTTCGTGCCGCTGCCTACCGCCGCCGAGGATCATCAGACCAAAAACGCACGTCAACTCGTCGAAGCCGATGCCGCCCTCATGGTGCGCAACGCCGACACCGAGCAAGAGCTTGTCCCTGCCTTGATCAAGTTGGCTGGCGACAAGGAACAGCAGGCACGACTCAGTGCCAACATAGGAAAGTTTGCACGGCCCAACGCCGCCAATGACATAGTTGAACAAATAATCAAAGCTTATGAAAGAGTTTAATCCCAAAGAAGTGAAAGACCAGGTCGTACAGTGGATACGCGACTGGTTTGAGCAAAACGGTCCTGGATGCAATGCCGTCATCGGCATCTCGGGTGGTAAGGACAGCAGCATCGTGGCCGGTCTCTGCGTGGAAGCCCTTGGCAAGGATCGCGTCATCGGCATCACCATGCCCAACGGAGTGCAGAAAGACATCTCCGACAGCATGAAGCTCATCAACCATCTCGGCATCCGCTATTTCAACGTCAACATCGGAGAGACCTACAAGGCGCTGATGGGAGAGGTGGAAAAAGAATTGGGAATCCAAAATATAGAAGTCAGCAATCAGACTGTCATCAACATGCCGCCAAGACTTAGGATGACCACCCTCTATGCCGTCTCACAGTCGCTGAACGGCCGTGTGGCCAACACCTGCAACCTCTCGGAGGACTGGGTGGGCTACAGCACCCGCTACGGCGATGCCGCCGGCGATTTCTCGCCATTGGGTGGACTCACCGTCCAGGAAGTCAAGGCCATAGGCAAGGAACTCGGATTGCCCATCGATCTGGTGGAGAAGACTCCGTCGGACGGACTTTGCGGCAAGAGCGACGAGGACAACCTCGGCTTCACCTATGCCGTTTTGGACAAATACATCCGTACAGGTGTTTGCGAAGATCCTGTCATCAAGGCAAAGATCGACGACAAGCACGTGAAGAATCTTTTTAAATTGAAACCTATACCTCATTTTGAATATAATGCTGAATAAAGAGAATGTTTTAGAAGTTTTGAAAGACGTCATTTACTTTCCCAAGGGTGACAACATCGTGGCTTTGAACATGGTGGAAAACCTGATGGTGAATGAGACAGGCGTCCGTTTTGATTTGATTGTTGAACACCTTGACGATCCGAAGAACGACATCATGGTCAACGCAGCCAAGCGCACCTTGACAGACGTTTTCGGTGAGATTAATGTCGATGTCAAGGTAAAAGAGCAGGAGACCTCTCTTTCCAAGGTGAAGCACATCATCGCTGTAGCCTCTGGTAAAGGTGGAGTGGGCAAGAGCACCGTTGCTGCCAATTTGGCAGTTGCCTTGGCCCGTGCCAACCAGCGTGTGGGCTTGATCGATGCCGACATTTACGGACCGTCGGTGCCGATGATGTTCGGTGCTGAAGACGAGCAGCCTGCCTGTTTTGAGAAGGATGGCAAGGCCGTGATGGTGCCGCTTGAGCGTTTTGGCATCAAACTGCTGAGCATCGGTTGCTTTGTCGACCCCGAGCGTCCTTTGATCTGGCGTGGACCCATGGCCACCAGCGCCCTTAACCAGCTGATGAACGACACCCTGTGGGGTGAGCTCGACTGGATGGTGGTTGACATGCCTCCGGGGACGGGCGACATCCAGCTCACGCTGGCCCAACAGTATAAGGTGACGGGTGCCATCATCGTGACCACGCCCCAGAAGGTGGCCTTCGCCGATGTTCTGCGTGCCGCCAACATGTTCAAGGAAGAGGCGCTCCAGATCCCGATCTATGGTTTGGTGGAGAACATGGCCTATTTCACTCCTTCCGACATGCCTGACAAGAAATACTACATTTTTGGAAAGGAGACTGGGCAGCAGTTTGCCGACCAGCTCGGTGTCCCGTTGCTGGGACAGATTCCGATCGTGGAGAAAATCGCCGAGTGTGGCGACAATGGCACACCTCTTGCGCTTGATGCCGACTCGCCGGTGACCAAGGCTTTCGACAAGATTGCCCATTCAGTTTTAAACTCTAAACTTTAAGTCATGGAAAAGGAGCTATTGGAAAAACGGATAAAGAATGTCCTCGAGCAAGTTCGTCCCTATCTTCAGGCTGATGGTGGCGATGTGAACTTCGTTGAACTCACCGATGACATGGTGGTGATGGTGGAGCTCACTGGAGCCTGCGGCGACTGTCCTCACAGCAAGATGACCCTTAAAAACGGCATTGAAGCCGTGATGAAGAAGGTTATCCCAGAGATTAAAGCAGTTGAACAAATTCAATAAAATAATAATAAAAACTAAAACGCTATGAAAAAAGGATTACTATCAATCTTTGCTGTGGCTGTGCTGATGCTGGTTTCAGTGATCGGCTATGCCCAAACCACTTACACCAAGGTCAACACTGTTGCTGAGCTTGAGGCTGGTGAACAGTATATCTTGGTGGGTTATGACGCCGATGGCAATGCGTTTGTCATGGGTTATCAGAAGTCGAACAACCGTCACGCCATCGCTATTGACGACAATGGTGGTGTCATCACTGCCACTGTGGCCACTGATCCTTCGCAGCAGGACGTTCCTTTCGAGTTCACTCTTGGTGGATCGGCTGATGCTTGGACCATTTACGACCCGCTCAATGACGGTTATCTCTATGCTCCTGGTGGAGGCAACTACCTCCGTACCCAGTCCACCCTTGACGACAAGGGACAGTGGAGCATCACTGAAGGTGAAGGCGGCGGCTTTATCCCCGTCAGCAACGGCGGTGTTGAGCAGAACATCATGCGTTACAACATCACTTCGACCTTGTTCGGTTGCTACAAGGAGTCATCGAACGTGTCCGCTTTGGTTTATTTCTTCAAGGCTGATGGCACTGTTGCTCCCTCACCCGAACCGACCAACTATCCCACCCAGTTCACCGCCACGGTGGATGGCGTGGACGCCTATTGCGTGTGGGCTGATGCCACTGGCGCACAGCTGCCCACCAAGTATCTTGTCCTGGCTTCGACGGGCAACATCACCGTTCCTACCGACGGCACTCCCGTCCCTGACGGCGAGTTGGCCAAGAATGTGGCTTACGGTACCGGCGCGGTCATTTTCGAGGGTTTGCAGCCCAACACGACCTATCATTTCGCCATCTTCCCCTACACCAACAGTGGTGCTAACATCGATTACAAGACCGATGGCAACTATCCTACGGCAACTGCACATACCGAGGAGGTCTACTATCTGCTTGACGAGGACTTCGACGAAGACCTTGGCAGCTTTGTGGCCGTCAATGTCGTTGGTGAGCAGGAATGGCATCAGGCTTCCTATCAAGGCACGACCTATGCCAACATGAACGGCTATGCCAACCAGGCGAACCATCAGAACGAAGACTGGCTGATTGGCTATGTTGAGATTCCCCAGGGTGTGGGTTATAACGAGATTTGGGTCAGCTTCCGTACGGCCATGAAGTTCGACGGCGACCCGCTGCGCGTGGCTGTCTCTACCAACTATGATGGTCTTGGAGACCCCAGCGCTGCTGATTGGGCAAACATCACCGATGGCTTTGATTTCTCGACTGGCAACTACGAATGGGTTGAATCCGGTTCGGTGGATGTCCACGGCTTTGTCGGCAACGAAAGCTTCTACCTTGCATTCATCTACACCTGCACGGATGAGGCTGCCTCTTCGTGGGAGATTGACTATGTGAAGGTGATTGGCCAGGATCTGACCGCTGTCAACGAGAGCGAAGTCGCCACGATTGGCCTGTATCCCAATCCTGCTCACGAGACGGTTTCGTTCAGCCTTGAGGGCGATGCACAGGTCAGCGTGTTCGATGTGACAGGCCGTATGGTCAGCACCATGAACATGGCTGCCGGTGAGGCTCAATATCAGGTGTCTGAGCTCGAAAGCGGCGTGTATTTCCTCAATGTCCGTTACGCTGACGGCAAGACCGCTGTCACCAGATTCGTGAAGTTCTAATGCGTAAGATTTGTCTTATCGCTGTACTGCTTGTCTCCACCTGTTGGGTTTTTTCCCAGCAGGTGGAGACGGCTCGTTATGAGGTGCCGCGATGGGGCAAGAACCAGGGTTTCCACTTTGAGTCGTTTGGTGAACAAGGTGGGATGGCAGTGGTGGAGACCGACCAGACCAACGAGGAGAAGCAACGTCTTTGGGATTTTGTTGCTTTGGACACCAGCCTTTATGAGCTGCGAAGCGACTTGGTCCCGTTGCCCGAGAGGATGACGTTCTTCGATTCGAAGAGTTCCGACCGTTGGGCCGCTTTTGTGTTCCTTGACGGGCAGCAGCACCGATCCGATTCCGTTGGCTTCTGGGTGGTGACTTACAATCGTGTCGAGCAAGAGTTCGGTACTTTTATTGGAAGGTTTCCCGAGCGTTCGGTCGTACAGTCGATCGCGCTGATTGACGGCACTTTGATGTTGGCGGTCAACAACAAAGGGGAAGGAGGTTTCCTCTCTCAATATGACTTGGACCATCATCGTCAGCGGACCATCACGCCCAATATCTCTAATGATTTCATCTTGTTCCAGTTCGAGGCCAAGCCTGATTCCAAGGAATTCATCCTTGCCGCCCGTGAGTTTGTCGACAAGCATTACAAGGCTACCAGTTTCTTCGTGTATTCGCGTGACGGACTGCTCTTGAAGACACATCGTTTCGAGAATGGCGATAACGCCGGGTTGGGACGGATGTGCTTTGCCTTCGACCGGCAGCACCAGCTTGTTGTTTATGCCACCTTGGAGCGCGAGAGTAACCGTAAGGTGACCGTGGAGGGCATGACTGAAGACTTCAGCAAGGAGGCGGTAGGGGTGACTTGGATCAAGTTTGCCACGGGTGGCGCCCAATCCAAGACCTATCTTTTCAAGAACCTTCCCGACATCGATCAGGCGCTCACCTCGGCCAACAGGCTTAAGGTGAAGGAGGAGTTGCTGAAGATGCAGCAAGGCAAGAAAAAGGAAAAGGGTGAGATCACCTTCCAGTTCTATGCTCCCCGTTTGATTGAGTTTGCTGGCAAACACGTGTTCGTGGCCGAGGCGTTTCAGCCCATCTATCACACAGAGACCCGCATGGATTATGGCTATTACGGCATATATCGGTCCTATCCGGTGACTTATACCATTTTCGATGGTTACGACTTCTTCAGTGAGATTTTGCTCGCTTTTGATGAAGAGGGAGAGTTGCAATGGCATAATTCAGTGAAGTTCGAGAACGATTTGTGTGACGAGTTATGGGCGCATGGCCTTGAGTGGGTGTCCTATGACGAGTTGTTGGTGGTTTCGCCAGCTCAGCAGGTGTTGCGTTACGAGGTGTTCGATGCTGAGGGTGTTTCGCTGTTGAACCAGCAGATGATGCCTATGGATTATCTATACAGCACCGACTCTTTTGAGGAAGACTATTATTTTGGCATCAAGCCATGGTTTGGCAATCGTTTTTATGTCGACGGTTGTCAGTTGGTGCAGAATCCGAGGTTGCGTAACACTCGGAGGACCGTGTTTTATGTTCAAAAACTGCAATACGAATGAAAAACATTACTTATACTAAGACCGGAGATGCTGGTCAGACCTCTTTGATAGGGGGCAAGCGAGTTCCCAAGTACGATGACCGTGTGGAGGCATACGGTTCCGTTGATGAGCTGAGTGCTGTGATTGGCGTGTTGAATGACTTGGAGGGGGTTCCTCAGGACATTTGTGAGACTTTGGGTGTGATTCAGAACAAGTTGTTCACCTTGGAGTCGCATTTTGCTTTGGACAAGGCCTCTGAGGTGAGCAAGATGATTCCTTTGTTGGAGGATGGTGATGTGAGTTTTCTGGAGGGGCATATTGACCGTATGAATGCTGAGTTGCCGGAGTTGAGGGCTTTTGTGATTCCAGGGGGTAACATGAAGGCTTCGGTGAGTCATGTATGTCGCACGGTATGTAGGCGTGCTGAGCGTCAGGGATGGCGTTTGGCTTCGCATGAGGAGGTGGATGCCATTGACCTAAGGTATTTGAATCGGTTGTCAGATTATTTTTTCGTTTTGGCCCGTTATTTTGACTTTTTGGAAAAACGGAATGAAACTTGTTGGGAGTCAAACAAATAGCTTCATAAATTTTTTTTAGAAAAAACACTTGACAATTGTTTGATTTGGTGTATTTTTGCACCCTCAAATTCAAAACCGAAAAACTATGTATTGGACACTGGAATTAGCATCGAAATTGGAAGACGCTCCGTGGCCTGCCACGAGAGATGAGTTGCTTGAATGGGCCTTGCGCACGGGAGCCCCGCAGGAAGTGATAGAGAACCTTCAGGAGATCGAAGACGAAGGTGACATTTACGAACGTATTGAGGATTTGTGGCCTGACTATCCCACGAAGGATGACTTTTTCTTCCACGAAGACGAGTACTAAACAACTAAGTCACTGATTATCAGTAGAATAAAGAAGGCTGTTAGGTTAACTAACAGCCTTTTTTGTGTTCAAATAAGTCATTATTTGACGTCATTTGATCCGAAAAGTTAACCTAAAGTTGTACATAATTACTCCTTTTTTTCTACGATGAAGTAATTGCACGGAAATTTTTGTAAGTCATTGGTAATGAATGTGTTTGATGCGAAAAGTTAGGTTAACTTACTTTTCGATGAAATTGCATGATTTTGCATGGGTTTCTGTTGTTAATCCGTTGATTTTCGGTTATATACGTTTTACATTCTCTGCAAACAGTTTCTTGGTGGAAATACGAGGTTTTTTGTGGACAAATAACGAAATTTTGTCTATGTAAAAAAAGCGTGAAAATTCACTTGTTTTTACACGAATTTATGGAGTATTTTGTCGAAAATCGGGTTGGAACACCTGGATGATTCCGCCTATTTTAACCTAAAAACGATGTTTATCATATTGAAAACCAAAACGTTGTAAACTAAAATTGCAAAACTTGGCCATTTAATACTCGCTTTTGTCATAAGAAGACGAATAGTAAGTGGTTCCGAGGGGATGTTTTGTTAGTGTGAAAATGCCGACCAGATACTTTTTTTCTCCACTGACTACCACGGTGCCGGGATTACTGCTATCTTCGTGGAACAATAAGGTTCATTTATCTCGACCAACTAGGCGACTCCCTTGTGAAAGTCATTCGCCTTTTTTCTTTTGTGCGGTTTCGTTGGTTTTGGCGAGGTTTTTTGGGCTGGTTGTAAGTTATAAGTTATAAGGTTTGGGTGCTATGATGCGATTGGGGTGACGAAATGGCTTTTATTCCTTGTTTACTGATTATCTTTCGTATCTTTGACGGTTGTAGGTTTAACACGACATGGGCATCGTAAAGTACAAATACGCCTTAAACGGCAACGGCGAAAAAGTAGCGATTAGCGAAGTTACTCCTGAGATAAGGAAAGGGACCAAGTTCAAGTGTGTTTCTTGTGGAAATGAATTGTCTGCGTGTTTGGGCACCACAAATCAACATCATTTCAGGCATAAAACACAAGTTGATTGCAACTTGGAGACTTACCTTCACAAAATGGGTAAGTATGTTTTCATAAAGACTTATGAAGATTGTCTAGCTCAAAGGAAACCTTTCAGTATTACTATAAATCGGAGAATTTCATGTATTAAGGATACGAATTGTCCAATTAAGCCTCTTTATGGTAATTCCAGGGGTAGCTGTTGGGATTGCAAGAGCGAAACTTTTGATTTGACTAAGTATTACGATTTAATTTATGAAGAGCAACAATTGGCCCTTTTGTCGCAGATGTCCTATTAAAAAGCAGTGAAGGACATCAACCTATTCTAATTGAAATAAAGGTTTCTCATGCTTGTGAAGAGGCTAAGATACAATCTGGTTATCGTATCATTGAAATATGTCTTAATAAAGAAGAAGACTTGGAGTTGATTGAGTCTGGGCATCTCTATGATACTGAAGGAACAAATGGAGAGTATTACAAGGAAAACTCGGGAACATGGAGGAATAGCTTTGAAGAGCCCACTGTCAAATTCTACAATTTTCGAGAACCCCAAAAAGAGTTGTTGAATCTTTTCAAGATTCATCAGTTTGCAGTATACCGAAACAACCCATCTCGTTTCAGTCTAAATGAAACAGTGCCTTGTGGCGAGAAAGATGAGCTAATAAAACGGCATAGAAGAGAGAACAACCTACTATTTGAAATCTTGTTCTACAATGAAGGTCTATGGGGTGCGGGTAGGTTCGTTTTTGGTGTCTCAAAAGCTTTTGAGAGTGGAATAAAGATACGCAATTGCTTTCTATGTCGATATCATGCAATAAACGAAAACCGTCTCACACTGGATGACGACAAGCCTGTCTTTTGTAAGGCCTATAAACAATTACAAACCAATCCGCGATGCCATTCTACACAAGCCATAAACTGTAAAGCTTTTTCTCCCGATAAGAAAGCTTATGAATACTATTTGTCGTATTTTGACGATTATGAAGTAATTTTTTATTAGAAATACTATTTATTCTCGTTCTGTTGGGGGATATAATTCAACCTTCATTAGATTTGATGTAATCCAAAATGGCCTTCTTTGTGTTGCGCAAGGTAAACAAATTCCTAGGTTTTCTTTTGGGATTTTTATTTCGTCATTTTGTCACTCGGCTGCAATAGTTTCGAAAAAAACTGCTATCTTCGTGGAACATATTAACATTTGTATCTCAACAAACCTAGGCGGCCGACTTTCACAAGCGGGCCGCCTAGTTGGTGAGATACAAATGATAATAAAGTACACGAAGATAGCGATATTTTTTGAAGGTGCGCTATCATTTTCAAAAAACTATTTTGGGCTCATTACACCAATCCTGGTTGGCTTTCAGTTGGAAGGCTGGTAAGTTGCTGGCTGGGTTGTTAAGGTGTCCCGGTGGAGACGAAAGGGGTGATGAGGTTTGTTTTTTATTGAGATAATTGATTGTATTGGTTCTTGTGCATCAATCTGGCACAGCCCTTCTTTTTCTTTGCGCCATCAAATCGATGATTTATGGACGCAAAAGCACAAATATCAGCCTTGCTGAAGCAATTGTCAGAAGGCGTTTTCGAGAAGCAGCATATCCTTGCAGTGGCTCTATTGAGCACTGTGGCTGGCGAAAGCATTTTTCTTCTTGGGCCTCCTGGAACAGCCAAGAGCCTTGTGGCTCGAAGATTGAAACTGGCATTCAAGGACGGCAAGTCATTTGAATACCTCATGTCGAGGTTCAGCACCCCGGACGAAATCTTCGGCCCCGTTTCCATTTCGCTCCTCAAAAATGAAGACCGCTATGAAAGGGTCGTAGAAGGCTTTTTGCCGACAGCGCATATCGTCTTCCTTGATGAGATCTGGAAAGCCAGCCCATCCATTCAAAACGCCTTGCTCTCCGCTATCAATGAGCGCATCTTCCAAAATGGCGACAAAACACTGCACCTACCCATGAAGGCTTTGATAGCGGCCAGCAATGAGCTGCCTGCCGAGGATGAAGGCCTCGAAGCTTTGTGGGATAGGTTCCTCGTTCGTATGGTGTCGAACTGCATCCAGAGCGAAACCGAGTTTTTCAAGATGATTAAGCAAAAGGTTATTACCGAAGTCGCCATTCCCGACAATCTCCAGATTACCGATGCGCAGTACGAAGAATGGCAACACGAAATCGAAGCCGTGCAGATTACCGACGAAACCTGTGCTGCTGTGTCGCACATCCGCAAGCGGCTGAAAGAGGAGACCAAGGAGGAAGGCGTGAACGCCATGGATTATTACATCTCCGACCGCCGTTGGAAAAAATGTTTCCGCCTGCTTCAAGCATCGGCTTTTCTCAATGGCCGAAAAGCCGTTGACTTGACCGACATCCCGCTGCTGATTCATTGCCTTTGGAACAAGTCCGAAACCATACCCATTGCCATCGACTTGGTTTGCACCAGTCTTACTGCAAACATCGACAAACAGCTTGACAAGTTGGAAAAAGACATCGACAAGGCACTGAAAGATAAAGGCAAATCAGGGACTGGCCAGTCTTCAAATGGTAGCTTTTCCGTGTCAAGCTATTTCTATTACACACTCTTGAACTATCCCAAAGGTAGATGCCTGTTTTATGTGGCCGACTATGAATATGTCGCTGAATATGAAACTGGCAACAGCACCAATGGCATCATCTATCCCGACAAGGATAAAAATGCTTGGATTGTCCGGGCTTTGTACACAGGCGCACCATTCGCCTATAAGACCAGGGCAAACGCTAACGTGAAAAAGGTCACTCTGAAGAAATGCGCTGGCGGCATCATCATCGATGGAATCCCATACGGCTTTGAAAAGATTCGTGGTGGTGGCGCCAGTCTGTTTGATAGCTACGAGAATGTGGCCACCATAGCACTGAACACATTGGCCACCACCATTCAACCCCAAATGCAAAAACTGAAAGAGTTGTTTGCAGGTACCGCCAACATCTTCCTTTCAGATGATGATTTGAAAATCACGAAAAAGCAATTCTCCCTTTGTGAAAAACGCATTGAGGAGGTCAAGGCCAAAGCTCAAAACGCTCAACAACTGCTCTGATTCTCGCCATGGACATCGAAAAGAAATTACAGGAATACGACGAAGCCTTTGATTTATATTTGGATCAAGGCCGAATGCCTGACACCATTCCGCCCGGCGACCCACTTGGCAGCTTCATGGGGCAGGCCTTAAACAACAATCCTCAGTTGGTAGGCCAAGACCCGCTTTGGGCTGAAATCCTGAAAGACGAGATGATGAAATTCATCGAAGCCATGCTGAAACTGTTTCAGCCTATCGAGCAAGCCTACCTTCGTGAAAAGCGAATGATCAAGGTTGTTATGGGTGGCTCCATTGGCCAAATTAGAACAGGTTGGAAAGAAACCTATCATTACATAAAAACGAACTACACCACCTCCGAAGTCAATATTGACGGTTATGTTGATCAAATGAAAGGCCAAGACCCGGAGCCAATCATGAAATCCTTGGCCAAAGACTGGGATAAAGCCTGTGAGGAAAAATACTTGAAGACCAGGCATGACCTCATCGAGCAGAACAGACAGAAATGGGAAACACATCTGTGGTACCATGGTAATGACGACTTCAAGGAGCGTAGGAAGATAGAAAGCCTTTTCTATTCCTACCCTCAGTTGGTCGACATCGTTCGCATCATAGGACGCGAGCAACCCGAGCGCAAGGATGAGCTGGACGATACCGTCAGACGCTATCTGCCCATCCTTCCATCACCTCCAAAACCAGCCGCCGAAATAGAACAGATTGAGCTGGGTAACGACCTGCAGCACCTGCTACCCATCGAAACGGCCATCATGTCAGAGAAGCAGACCGAAAGCCTGTTCTACCTCAAATATGCTACGCGCAAGCTCCAGCTTTTTGCCAACAAACCGAAAAACGAAAGCCAGGCAAAGATGGAACAGCAGCACAACGCCAAACCAAGGCTGGAGAAAGGCCCTATCATTGTGAGCGTCGATACCAGCGGCTCCATGATGGGTCGTCCCGAACAAATAGCCATGTGCTTGCTGACCCAACTGTTGAGGATGGCAAAGAAGCAGAAGCGCCATTGCTTCCTAATCCAGTTCTCCGTCCGGGCAAAGTACCTTGATTTGAGCCGTCCCAACGCTTGGGCAAAGCTGAATTCATTCCTTGAAGACCGTTTTTCTGGTGGTACAGACGGAGAGGAAATGCTTCGTTCAGCCTTAAATATGCTGTCGTCTGCCAATTTCTCAATGGCAGATGTCCTAATCATCAGCGATTTTATGTTCCCTGTTCCAAGACCTGCCACCAACGAATGGATGCGTAAGGAACACGATAAAGGGACGCGGTTTTATGGCCTCCAAATCGGCAAAGCCCACAACCCTTACAACGATATTTTGGATAAGATATGGAAAGCGTAGAAAAAAGACAGCCCCGATATTGGATCAATCCCAATTCACGGATTCGGTTCACTTACTTCAGCATTGAATGGCACCTTTGCGACCATCAGGATTTAATGCAAGACCACAGGCCTGACAACGACTACAGGAAGTCGTACCGCACCAAAAACACCTGTGTGATTGTCCTCGTCATCAAAGACCATTCAAAAACCGACATTCTGTATTCTGAAGAAGTCGATTTCAACAACTTGAAGTTGCAGAAATGGCTAAGGGAAAACATTAAAGACCAGGTTGTCCAACGCGCATCCCTTGTGTTGCCCCAAAGAATGCACGAGCTTGAAAACAAGCACCAATTATTCGCACAAGGCGTAAAGGTGAAGCCGCTGCGCAAAGGTGTTCTGGGGCAATGCACCCACACCAATTACATCACGCTTTCTCCCATCATCGTCATATTTCCCCAAGAGCTGATGGATGATGTCATCCTTCACGAAATGGCGCACCTAAAACATCACCATCACCGCAAGTCATTTTGGAAATTCCTTTCGGAACTCATCGGGGAAGATGCCAAACAGCAGAAACTCGCACAAGACATCGCACTCTCCAAATACTGGGGCTTCTACACATTTTTGATGAAATGATTCTTTACTATTTTTGCACACATAAAATACCACAGCCATGTTGAAATACATCAGTGATAAAACCCATTATGCCGAAGTCCTTGCCCGTGTCCCCAAAGTGAAAAGAAGCATTTGGATTGGCACCGCCGACATCAAAGACCTCTATGTCAAAGTCGGCTCTCAGATGAAGCCTTTCCTTGCTGTCTTGGCGCAACTTATCAAAAAAGGTGTCGAAGTTCGGCTCATTCATGCCAAGGAACCTGGCCCAGCCTTCCGCGAAGACTTCGACAAATACCCGGCTTTGTTCGATGGTCTTGAAAGGGCGCTCTGTCCGAGGGTACACTTCAAGATCTTGGTCTTCGACGGCCAGATGGCCTACATCGGCAGCGCAAACCTCACTGGGGCTGGCATCGGAATGAAAGGAGAAGGCACCCGCAACTTCGAGGCGGGCATCCTTACCGACAACCCCGAATTGGTTGAGCAAGCCATGAACCAATTCGATGCCGTATGGATAGGCAAACATTGCGCCCGCTGCAAACGGAAAGCCTTTTGCGGTGACCCGATTGCATGATTTTTTGAAAAAAACACACAATCCTTTTGGCCTGTGCAACTAATTGGCACAGGCTTCATTTTTCTTTGCAGCATCAAAGCAAAAAAAATCATTTAAAAAAAGGATTGCCATGGAAACCAAGAAAAAAACGACCCCAAAAATGGACTTATTATCTGCTGTGGAAAAAGTAGTAGAACTTTCAAAAGGCTCTCACCTTGATACTGACTTCTTCAAAAAAGCAGCACGACCCATAAAATTCATCGCTGATAAGCTTGAACTTACCAAGGAACAAAGCGTGATGATGGCTCTTTTCATTGACAATAGCAGCGATACGAGTATCAGAATTAGCGATTTCGCCGAAAAGCTCGAATGTAGCACCACTCGTATCTTACGTTTTATGAAAGATGTCGATGAGCTGGCAAATAGAGGGTTGGTTTATTCCTGCCGTGAACGAAAGGGTATAACCTATCGGGTACCATTGGAAGTAATCGAGGCTTTCAAACAAAACGAAAAATACACACCGAGCATGCACACTGGATTGTCTTGTTCAGACTTATTCAGCGTAATTTCAGAAATCATGGATATGCGTGATGACAATGAATTAAGCACAGAAACAGCAACAACAATGCTACAATCTTTGCTTGAAAACAACAAACAATTGCTCTTCGTACAAAAGTTGAAGAGTTTCAAGTTTTGGGAAGAAGACGAATTGCTGCTGCTTATTTTTTCGCATCTGTTTGTCAATAACAATGACGACAATATCGGCTTTCACGACCTTAGCTTCTTTTACGACCGCAGACACAGATGGAATTCAATCAAAAGTTCCCTTGCCAACAATACAAACAACTTATTGGAAACAAAGATGATCGAATACAACAACGACAACGGCTTTGTAAACAATGAGTCGTTTAGAATGACCTGGCAGGCTAAAGAGCAACTGTTTTCCGAACTCAACCTTGCTTCAATGAACCAAGAAAACGACAGAAAGAACGTCATCAAGTATGAAGGGATTGTTGAGAAACAGCTCTTCTATGATAAAGAAGTGGAGTCACAGGTTAAGGATTTATGCCAATTGTTAGAAGAGTCGCATTATCGTGATATTTGCAGTCGTTTAGAAGCTAAAGGTCAACGGACAGGATTCACTTGTTTGTTCTACGGTGCTCCTGGAACAGGCAAAACCGAAACCGTGCTGCAATTAGCGCGTCAGACGGGTCGCGATATCATGCAGGTCAACATTTCGGAAGTCAAGAGTATGTGGGTTGGCGAAAGCGAAAAGAACATCAAAGAGATCTTCGACAAGTACCGTACAAAGGTTGAGAAATCTACCGTTGCGCCCATTTTGCTTTTCAACGAAGCTGATGGTATCATAGGCAAACGTCAGGAAGGAGCGGAGCGTGCCGTTGACAAGATGGAAAACTCCATCCAGAACATCATACTTCAGGAGATGGAAAACCTTAAAGGCATTCTCATAGCCACCACCAACCTTGCTCAAAATATGGACAAAGCCTTTGAGCGTCGCTTCCTTTACAAAATCAAGTTCGTCAAACCTTCTTTGGAAGCTCGAATGCAAATCTGGCGTGCCATGCTCCCCGAGCTTCAAGACAGCGTCATCAAAGCTTTGGCCGAGAAATACAATTTCAGCGGAGGCC
Organism: uncultured Bacteroidia bacterium; assembly: GCA_902801465.1. Taxonomy (GTDB): domain Bacteria; phylum Bacteroidota; class Bacteroidia; order Bacteroidales; family F082; genus Limimorpha. Next base: position 65,680 of record CADCIH010000015.1, read on the forward strand.
AAATCGAAAATGTTTCCCGGCATTACGCCATCGACACAGTCTTACATGGTGAAAGTGCGGATTCTTTGGAAAATCTTTTAGCACATTGCGACGGCGAACGCATAGAGCAGGCTGAATGTCGCAAAATTGGCTTTAGATAATACCACAGAAACAATATAGAGATTTTTCAAGCCTGTGCTTCATATCGGCGCAGGCTTCCTTTTTCTTTGCTTCAAAATAAAACAGAATGTTTTTTGACTATTTTTGCAGCAAGTACTGAGATACAAGATTAAAGTTCAACAAAAACATAATATTATGCCACAGCTAATTAACTACGGTAAAGAGATGCTTAGAATCTCTCCAAAAGGAATTGAGTACTCCACCAATAGTGGACGCTCATGGATTTCACGTTACACTGGTTCCTCATGCGGAACATTCATTGACCTTTTGCCATACGGCAGCGAGCTACTTGCCATAACCTCAAAAGGCATTTACTATTCCACCAATGAAGGCCGTTCGTGGATTTCACGATACACAGGATCTTCATGCGGAGTGTTTCAAAACCTCGCCGATGGAGGAAAAGAACTCCTTGCCAACACCAACAAGGGCTTGTACTATTCTACCAATAGCGGAAGGTCGTGGATTAAGAGAAGATAAACCTCAAAAACAGTTACAATCATGAGTAAATTCAAATCTTTTTACGGCGAAAACAAGACCTTTGTTCGTTTGCTTATCGGCTGCTTACTCCTACTGGCTTTGTTTGTTGGTGTGGCAACACTATCCGGGTCATGGCCCGGGTCTGATGCTTCTGCACAAATACTCTCTGCTTTGGCTGGAGCTGTTGTGGCTGCCATCATCACACTATTCCTCCTTCTTGGTCAGACATCAAGCGAAGAAAAAAAGGAACGCAACACAAAGGTTTTTGAGGAAAAACTTCAAATCTACCAAGATTTTTTGCATTGTCTCTATGATGTCATCAAAGATGGCAAAGTTACCAAAGAGGAAGCAATTCAATTGGAATTTCAGACATCATATATCACCATGCATACCGATAGTGATAGGATTAAGGAAATTGCTAAACAAGTAAAAACCATTGTGGACAGTTTAAATGATGAGGGTATTCCTTCAGATACAGCAAGTGCTGCTGAAAAAGAGGCAAGAAAAAATGATGTTTTGATGGAAAATCTGTTTGGGATTGTCAATGAATTTAAGAAAGAGCTCTACCAAACAGTTCCTACTGAAAAAGACGACCTTAACAGAAAGGAGTCTATTAAATGCTTTAGCTCAATAATCGAAGCAGTAGAAGTGGAAAAAACCGAAAAAGAGTCTAATATCTCTGCAACTGAAACCCCTTCCGACTTGAAACAAAACCTCGTTGATTTTACTGCTGAACTGCTTAAACGTTTATCGTTAAATGAAGAGATTTGGAAAATTGATACAGGTGACATGGATGGTGGAATTTATCTCAATATTGCTAAAAAGGGTAATGAAGAAGGCACTAGGATTATCTTCAGCCATGAAGATAATGGAGAGCATTATTTCCAAATCCATTTGGAGTCTGGTGACACCCATGAAATATACAAGCACATGAAATGGCGTTTTGGCGGTCGTCAAAACAAATGGAGTTGGTGGAAGTATTTGGATGTTTACATGAGGAACCTTACATCATTAGAAGAAATAAAAAGCCGAAATTGGGATTCTATTATGGCCAACATTTCCAAAAATCTGAAAGATTTAGTTGTCTATGTGGAAACTTTAGAGAAAATCCAAAATGAGATTTATCAGCCAGCACCAAAGGGAAAGGCTAATGTATGGCTTTATTACGAAAAATGCGTTGCTTTTGATTACGAGAAGACACTGAATGAGGATAGATTGTTCATGGATGTTGAACTCAATGAAAAGGGCTATTCGATCACTTTAGGTAACCGCGACAATGACAAACAAAAACTGCTTTCTAGGCTGAATGGCATAAATGTTTTTGGCAATTTGACAGAGTCCTTTTTACAGGATGGCCGTTATGCCGCCTACACCGAACTATCAGCCTCAGAAGCCGTTGCAAAGATAAATGAGATAGACAGCAAAATCTCATAGGCTTCGCTCGGATTTATATATCGTTTTTTTTCAGCCTGTGCTCTCATTCGGCACAGGCTTTCTTTTTCTTTGCGCTCTAATCCTAAATCAAAGCATTATGAGTAAAGTATTTAAAGTATGGCCCAAAAGGGTCAAAAGAGCAAACGGCACGGTTCTTACACCAGAAATGGTTATCGTTGTCACTACCAAAATCCATGTTTCCAACCCCTTCAGCAATGGTGCCCAGGAAATCAAGGACACCTACATGCGAATCTACCAGTTCGACTACAAGAAAGCCAACTGCTATCAGTCTGATTTCAATTATGAGGCGTAAGACTGATTTGTTTTTGTCATCATGTAGAAAACTCGTAGTTTTGCAAAATTATAATCATATATAAACAAAGCAAAATGAATGAAAACGCCACAATCACTTTAAGGCAGTTTTTAGCAAAAGGAAAAACTTTCGTAATTCCTAACTACCAGAGAGGCTATGTGTGGGGCAAATCAAGAGGCTCTGAGAAGGATTCCGTTAAATATCTGCTTGAAAGCATTGAGAATAGTATAGTTAATAACACAGAATTATTTCTGCAAGGTGTAACAGTCACCGAAATGGATGATAGTATCATCCTAATTGACGGTCAGCAAAGAACTACGTTTTTTTATCTACTGCTGACATGCTTAAACTATCAAAATCCCTTTGATCTGAATTATCCCATCAGAAAAGAATCAGACACTTTCCTTAAATCTCTAAAAGGCTTAAACCAAACAGAGTTACGTGAAATATGCAAAGAAAACCAAGAAGAGGAGTATCAGGATATTTTTTATTTCAAAAAGACTATTAGAGAAATCCTTGACAAAGCATCAAGCTGGAATATGAACAAAATTCTTGATCAAGTTAAGTTTCTCTACATTGATATTGCAGCCGAAAAAGCAACTTTGGTCTTCTCAATGATGAATGGTAGTAAGGCCGACATGAAAACAGAAGAAATCATCAAAGCCGAAATGCTTAGGTTGGTATCTTCCGATAAAGAAACGGCAAACAGCCAACAAGAGTCCGAAGCCATACATTGGGAACAAAATCTGTTAAGGAGCAAATATGCACGAGAATGGGATAAATGGCTTTATTGGTGGAATCGTGAAGAGGTCACCGAGTTTTATCACACCGGAAAAAGCATTATGGGTCTTCTGGTTAAAACCTACTTAAAATCAAAAGGCGGTTCGATTCCCAAAGAAGGAAGATATTTTGAACAATTCAGAGATAAGCTTTTGCGCGGTGAAAACAACGAAATACTATCTAAAAATGTATTTTACGACCTGCGCCATTTACAGAAAAAATTCGAGGATGTGTTCAATGACAGCCGTCTTTATAATACGATAGGCGCAATACTCACTCTACACAACAGCGAAGACAGGGAACGTTTTGTTCAATGGTACTTTACAACCGATGATCCAAAAGACTTAGACAGATATTACAAGCTAATCTTTTTAGGTTTGACGCACACCGTTATTCTCGCGAAGGACACCGAAGAACAAGTTGAAACCGCCAAAGAACAGATGTTGCAAGCCATCAGCAGTGACAATCTTTATAATGAAAATTCCATCTATGCCTTTATGCAACTTTTAAGACGTAACATTGAGGAAGACACCAAATTGCATAGAAAGTTCATTTTCAATATTTGGCAAGAAAAGTCACTTGAACATATTTACCCAAAGTCGAAGTTTTACAAGGTTGTAAAAGGCACAGGGGAAACACCAAGATATATTAGGGGAGATGGCAACGAAATTTCAGAAAACGAAATTAGTGACCTAATAAACGAATCAGCTTTTCAAGGACAAGGCAATGAACATTGTATTGGAAACCTTGTGTTGCTCTACAAAAATGAAAATTCAGGATTCGGCGCGAAATCCTTTGATGACAAAAAATCCATCTATTTTAATGTTGATGTAGAAAAGCCTTTCAAAAGCCGTCATCTGTTACATACGATTTCCGTTTTTGCAAATAAAGAGTGGGGAGTTAAGCAGATTGTAGAGAACAAAAAACAATTCATAACCGAAATCAAAAACTACTATGGAATACAATAGCTTAATTACTGGCAAGTCATACAAATTGACAGATTTGTTCTCAAAAGACAACAAGATTATCATTCCCGACTTGCAGCGTGACTACTGCTGGGGAACTACTAATGACAAAGACGGGAATAATCTAGTTGCTAAATTCTTTGATAGCCTGTATGAAAACAAAGATAAGGAACTGAATTTGGGTCTTCTTTACGGCTACGAGGCTCCGCTTGGCCATATACAACTTTGTGACGGCCAGCAACGAATTACCACATTATTTCTTCTACTTGGAATGCTCAACAAGAATACTGATGACTTATTTAGGCGTTTATTGATTTCGGAATCTGAAGAAAATGATGACTGGGAACCTTATTTGCAATATGCTATTCGTGAAAGCTCTTTGTATTTCTTAAGCGATTTGACGCGATTCTTTTTCATCGAGAATAAAGCAATGAAAGTTGATGAAATCAAAACTCAGCCATGGTATTTCAAAGATTATGATCTCGATCCAAGCATCCAAAGCATGATTATGGCGATGAAAACCATTGAGCAAAAGACTGTTGGGATTGATTGTAAGAGTTTTGGTATCCATATTGCTGAACAGTTAAACTTCCTATACTATAACATGGGCAACCGCAGCAAGGGAGAAGAGACCTTTGTGGTCATCAACACCACTGGAGAGCCGTTGTCATCGACCGAAAATTTAAAGCCTCTACTAATAAGTAAGCAACCAATCGAAAAACAAAAAGAATGCGCTCAAAAATGGGAACGGTGGGAACATTTCTTCTGGAAGAACAGAGGTAAAAACGACACCGCTGACAATGGTTTGAAAGAGTTCTTTAGATGGGTAATGCTTCTACAACAACCTTCAAACACCGAAGACTTCAAACGCATTCAAAGCGACGGTAACTATAAGTTTGATGTCAATATTCCATTCGATGTTATTGATACCTATTTTCAAATTGTATCAGAAAAACTCTTTTCTCGTGATAGTGCCATCTTTCCTAACAATAAGCAATGGCTTGCACCTGACATCGATGGTAACACTCAAATCGTTTGGTTCAGACTTGTACCTATGATAGAATATCTTTACCGTTTTAAAGATGCTTCTGCAAGAGAAGTTTGGCGTGTTAGAATGTTTTTCAGAAATCTTTCAAAAGTACCAAGAGTAGAAAGCGATTTGTACAACAGAGACATCAAAAGACTTGGTAAGGTTTTGCCCGATGCAATCCGAATCGCAAAAGAAATGCCTTCCAAAGACATTTGTTCCATTCTACAGATGGAAAATGTTTCAACTACAATAATTTCTGAAGAGGTGAAATTAAAGTTGGAGATTTATTCTCATGCCTCCAATAGAGATGCTATAGAAGAGTCCTTCTGGAAAGAAGAGGAATCTAATATCTGGAGTGGTGAAATTATGCCAATGATTTCTTGGGCATCCGAGGACAATTCTTTTGATTACAACTTCTTTGAATCATACCGGGCCAAGTTTAACAAAGTGTTCCATGATGTTTTGGAATACAATGAACTTGATATTACCCGTCGCGCTTTATTAACATGTGGATTGAAAGATTACCCTCGTATTTTCAATGGTTACACAAATTATTCTTTCGCTTGGGAGTATACAGATTGGAAGGCTCTGATAAACGACAATGTTGCCAAATTCAAATCCTTTCTTGATGCATTGGATATAGATAACATCTACAAAGCTCAAGAGGAAATGATTGCAGTTAATCCTTCAAGCAAAGACTACGATGAATTTGTAAAAATACCTGAATTATTACGGTATTGCACCAAAAAGAATATCCAATGGTGGGGCGATGAATTAGGCTGGGTGCTTATTAGCCAAGGTACAGCGAGAACTTTCGTTAATCTTAAAACTTATCGCCTATATCTTGACTTAAAAGAGAAAAGCAACATGGTGCATGTTTGGGAGAAAGATCAATCATGCGTATTTGTGCAGCCAAAATCCGACGATTGGACAATTGATGCATGGCATCAAGGTAATGATAAATATGCCGTCAATCTTTTCCGTAGACATAATAAAACAGAGAATACCTTTGAAGAAATTCCTGGTGAATTTAGTTTGTTGTGGAACGGTGAACGATATGAGAAAAAAGACATGACGAAAGACCATGCCATTGAATTGGTTTTAGCATTGATTGCAAAACTATCTTGATTTATTACTTAACAATCAAGCCTGTGCCTCAATTCGGCACAGGCTTTTTGTATCTTTGCCACATCAAAACGCAATTGCCATGTCAAAAAACCAAATCAACAAGTACGTCTGGCTCGTCGAAACTCTCTACAAAGCCAAGAAAATCACCTTGAAGGAAATCAATCAGAGATGGTTGGAAACAGATTTGAGCGAAGGATTGGAAATTCCGCGCCGCACTTTTGATAACTGGAAGAATGCGGCTGAAGAAATGTTCGGTCTTGTTATCCTATGCGACAAGCGCGATGGCGACCGCTACTACATTGAGAATCGAGAAGTGCTTGAAGACGATGGGCTTCAACGGTGGCTTCTCAATACTATGTCGGTCAATAACACCTTGCTCGAAAACAAGTCTCTCAGTGACCGCATCCTGTTAGAGAACATTCCTTCTGGTCAAGATTTCCTTGCTTTAGTCATGGAAGCCATGAAGAAAAGCAAGGTGATTAAAATCACCTATAAAGGCTATTGGAGCGAACACGAACATACATTCCCCGTCGCTCCATATTGTATTAAGCTTTTCCGTCAACGATGGTACCTTGTGGGCAACAGCGTTTACGAGGATAAAATTCGCATTTATGCTCTTGACCGTGTTCAGAATATTGGCTTAACAAGTGAGCCATATAAATATCCTAACGATTTTAGCCCTGAGGTGTACTTTGAGGGCTATTTCGGAATCATTCATGATGATGACTGCTCCTTGGAGACAGTGAAGTTGAAAGTCTGTTCAGACCAAGCCAATTACATGCGTTCTTTGCCTATGCACCCCTCTCAGGAGGAGATGGAGCGCAACGACAATTATAGTGTCTTTGCTCTATATCTTCGTCCAACCTTTGATTTCCAGCAAGAACTCCTTTGGAACGCCGATGCTCTTGAAGTCTTAGAGCCGATATGGCTCCGTAAAGAAATAGCTGGTAAAATCAAACGTATGTGGAACATGTATAAAGGCGACAAGAAATGAAAGACTTTGCCGCTATCGATTTTGAGACCGCCAACTATCAGCGTTCTTCCGTTTGCTCTGTGGGAATTATCATCGTTCGTAATGGCGAATTTGTTGATTCGTATTACTCCCTCATACAACCGGAACCTAACTACTACAACTATTGGTGTACTGAAGTTCATGGTCTCTGTCGTCAAGACACCGAAGACGCACCTGTGTTTCCCGTTGTGTGGAAACAAATCGAGCCTCTTATCAATGGCTTACCGTTGGTGGCTCACAACAGCCCTTTCGATGAAGGATGTTTGAAAGCCGTATTTCAGGTGTATCAGATGGATTATCCCGACTATGATTTCTTCGACACGTTGTGTGTATCTCGCCGTAAGCTTCCAGAGTTGGAAAACCATCAGTTGCAAACCGTAGCTGCGGCTTGTGGCTACAATCTTGAAAATCATCATCACGCATTGGCCGATGCTGAAGCTTGTGCTTGGATTGCAAGAGAACTACTATAAGGTTCTTGGTGAAAGCCTCATCGGTTTCAAATAATAATTGAAAAGTATACCACCGTAATAATCGAGTGGTCCATCTCTAATACTCATCCTCCCCAAGGAAGAAGGTGGTCAACTTTCAAAGGTGAAATATTCGTCTTCCTCGAAGAAGAAATCATCCTGCTTTGAACATTAAGTGACACTTAAATAATTGAAACTACCTAGGTTAACTTATTTTGCTGTTTGATTAAAATACATCGAAATGAATGCAGTTATAAGCTACCCATTATTTAAACGTGGCCTTTGTAATTTATTGGTTTCCAGCTACTATCTCCAATCTTCCACGAAGATGAGTACTAATTAGCAACTAACTGAAAATCAGTTAAATAAAGAAGATCCTTAGGTTAACTAAGGGTCTTTTTTTATTCCATTTTTGGCCGATTTCGGGCCTCTTTTCGCGAAAAGTTAACCTAAATTGTACCTAATTATTCCTTTTTTTCTAAGAAGATGAATAGTAAAATAGCGGAGTTAGAAAGTGAAAAACACAACAAAGACTTGTTCAGGCAACAATCAGTTCCTTGCCAAGTTTGTGAATGAAGTCCATGATTTCCTTCTCACGTGCTTTGGAGGGTTTCTTGAAGCCGTTGATGTAGTTGCGAAGAAGGGTCGGGTTCAATCCCATCAGCCGTGCGAATTCGGCAACGTTGATTTCCTTGTGCGTTAAGAAAAAGCGTTGCATGGCACTTGGTTCAGCGTCATCGTATTCAAAGCTTTCAAAGCTGATGTCCTCGTCCAATCCACGCCAATGAATTCCGCCCATGCCAAATGTATATTGATTGCGTTCTTCATAGCTGGCTTCCTTTAGCCTTGGATACCAAAGCAGTGATTGCTTGTATTCTTTTCCGGTCTCGTCTTTACCATAAATGAAATCACTGTCAAACCAAATCTCTATGATCTTCATATCACTTCTTCCTGATTATACTATGCTGCAAAGATAGGTATTATTTTCGATACCTGCAACCGTTGGTGTTTTTACGATTATGTCCGCAAATACGATGGTGACAATGTGTTAAGCAAAAAATATCTAATTTTGCAAATTGATAATCAACATTCGACATGAGACTACCAATCAACATAGAAGAACTACTCAGTGGTCGTGCTGTGGAAGGCGACCGGATTGAATACAAGATAGGATGGAATCCTGATGCCATCTATCGTACCATCTGTGCCTTTGCCAACGACTTTGATGAGACGGGTGGCGGCTATATTGTCGTAGGCGTGAAGGAGGAAAATGGCCGTGCCATACGGCCAGTAATAGGCGTTGATTCCAATAAGATAGAGCCTATCGAGAAGGAAATGGTGGGCTATAACAATCTGATTCGCCCTTATTATCAGCCTCGACTTTATATTGAGGAAGTGGATGGCAAGACCATCCTCGTTATCAAGGTGTCGCCTGGCGAGCGCCGGCCTTACAAAGTACCGGATTTTATTACTGCCAAGCAAAAGACGTACAACTATTATATTCGGTACAATAGTAGTAGCATTGTACCTAAGGGAGAATATGAACGTGAGCTGATTAACTTGGCAAACCGTGTGCCTTTCGATGACAGGGGCAATGACCAGATTAAGCTTACTGACATTTCGCCTTTGCTTTTGCATGACTATTTGGTAAAGGTGAAAAGCAGTCTTGCCGATGTGTCGTTGACCGACAAGATGGAGTTGGTTTTGGAGCAGATGGACTTGTTGGAACCTGTGCCTGAAGGTTGGCGCATCAAAAACGTGGCAGCGATGATGTTCTGTGAACGCCCTGACCGATTCTTCCGTCAATCGCAGGTGGACATTGTGTTGTTCCCTGAAGGTAGAGAGAAAAACCCCAACAATCTGATTGAGGTGGAACCAATCAGAGGGAGTGTGCCGATGATGATTGAAAAGACTTTGAGCTACCTGCGCACCAATGTCATCAAAAAGCAGATCTTGAAGGGTCACCTCAAGCGACTATTGAGACGGATGAAGAACGGACATACTTTTTGATCGACATTCCATGTCATCCCAAGTTCATTGCTGAACGAGTTGTTTTGAATGAGGATTTCATAAAAGATTTCATAAAAGATTTCATAAAAGAAAACAGAAAACAAATAACTGAACGTCAAGAAGATATATTGTTTATGATTGCCGAAGATGGCACGATGACTTCACAAAAGATTTCACAAAAGACAGGCGTGACGCAACGTACTATATTGAATGATTTGAACAAATTACAATCCATGGGTATTATTGCCCGTGAAGGTGGACGCAAGACAGGATATTGGGTGGTAGTTACTCAATAACGATCAAGATTACAACTCGATAAACTCTTTTTCCCTGGGAAGATGAACATTAAGTGAAATTTGAATCAACCTCGATATCAGAATTGAATCACAATTAAGATATGTGATGCAAAAAAATGTAATTTGATGTAAATTAAAGCTAACCTAAAGTTGTACATAGCACCCGTAACTTATTGGTTTTCAAGGTTCTTCCTTTTCTTCCACGAGGACGAGTATTGATCTGATAATCAACTGATTATCAATAAATTAAAGAGGTCGTTAGGTTAACTAACGGCCTTTTTTGTGTTCAAATAAGTAAAAACGTGTTAGTAAGTGGGACAGATTGTTAAAATAAGAAATGATGATTTTGCTTTATCATAGATTGACCTTGCATTTTACACGTTTTATACTCGAATTACACACGAATTACACTCACTTTACACACGCTTTCTTTGTATAAATAATAGATACTCAGTTTGTTGTGATTCGATAAGCTGTTTTTCCACACACGAATTATACTCGAATTACGCACGAAATTCTGCCTTTCCTTTCTCTGTGAGATACCATTTCCGGTTAATCAACAAAAGACAACCATCCTTTGCCAATTTTGCCAAAACTCTTCCTAAATAGTCGTTTTTGGCTTTAGTGGTTTTTCCTGCGGGAAGAGTCTGTTCCAACGCTTCGTATGCGTCGGCTCGTTTAAAACCCACTTCTCCGGCATTGTGAGCCAGTTGCAGGATTAACTTGCGCAGAGCATCGAATGCTAGTCCCTTGTTGCGGGTGTATTGGGGAATTTGACGAGTGAGTTTTGCCACACCCAATGAAATAGTGAAATGTCCGCTCCGTCCTTCTATGAGCTTGCGTTCTCTCAAATGTTCAACAGCTTCTTTGGTGATGGGGCGACCTTTCTGAACGGCATCGAGCCAGATGCACTCTCTAAGAGTTAATTTGTCACTGCTTTTAAGCAATGCGGTATATTTCTCGTCCAGCATCTTTCCGTATATTGTCACCCCAACTGTGCGATTCTCATTGTCGATGTCATAGTCTGGCATGGGGAAATAACGCTTGCGTTGTTCGGTGTAAATTTTCTTGATGCCTCTTCCGACGGTGTCAATCATGTTGAAATGAACCATGCCCTTACAAAGGCAGTCGTTTCGGTAGTGGAGTTGCGGGCCTTTATGTTCGAGAGCGTTCTCAATAGTTCCAGGGATGAATGAACCTCCATTGCCATAATACAGACGGTCGGGACTTTCCACAAAAACGATTCTTTCCTGTAGAGTATAGTCTTGGTGGGCTATGGCGTTGTGCAGGACCTCGCGGATGGTGTAGTCGTCATATTGCTTCATGGTGTCGGGAAATAGCGTCCCTCCAGGCAGTTCGCGCATGGTTTTGTTCCTGATTTTCGCCAACACTTTATCCACGGTAAGCAGGAATGGGATAGTGAAATGCTCGTAGTCCTCTACGATGTCTTCTTCATCTTGTAGGGTCCAGGTAATCTGTGCCACGGCTGGGTGTATCTGGTCGAGAGCCTTGGGCTTGCCAAGCAGTAATATGGCTGCACGTGTAATCTGACCGTCGCGCATCATGTTGCTGTTGCTCAAAAATTCTTCCATGCTCCAACTATCGACTTCTTCGCCGGAGATATTTGAACCATGTACTTTCTTGTACATTACCCTGGCAGTGGCAAGCGCAAGATCATCCAAATCGTTGATGGAAGCACTGGGGACCAGTTGTGCGGACCAATCGGGAATGGGAGCTTGGTTTCGTATTTCGTCTCGTTTTGTTTGATTCAGAGGTTTCAGGCTTTCACCATCGCGAGCCCAGGCAATGCCTTTCCAGTGCATCACTGTGTTGCGAGGTGATGCGGGTACTTTAAACATCAACACCCTTTTGCCCTCAACCATTATCGGTTCGATTTCTCGGAAAATCAGATTGTCGGTGGTGTGTTGCGACATGTCATGTTTTAGTTTGTTCAATGACTGTTCACTGTCCTTAAAGCTGGTCCCGACTATCTCATGCGTTTTGTTTTCCACGCCAAACACAATCCATGCAAATTCTCGTTCACGCAGGTTTGCCTCGTTGCTAAGGGCCGAAAAGTATTTTCCCAACTCGTCAATGTCGTAGTTATTATGAGCTGCTTTAAACTCAACGATTTCGTTTTCCGAGTGCTCAAGTAGCTGCTTTAGTATTCCATGGTATGTCATCATGTCGCCTTGGGTGTTTATTAGCTTGGTTTAATATGCCGGAAAGGTCGTGTTATTGGTTCTCATTAACCGTTTTGAAAAAATCAGTAGTTCTTTGGTTAAAACTAATCCATTCTTGCTTTATGTTGTAAAACTCACAGAGTTCTTTGTACAATTCATCTAACTTGGCTTTGTCTGTTATATCAGCGGCTTGTTTTACAACATTAAGAAAGCCTATTTCATTAAATGACAAGTTTGGGAATTTAAAGGGTATCACTCGTTTTCCCTCCAAAGACCATGCGGCTCCCATTTCATTCTGACAAACTTCGCTTTTCCTATAGTTTTCTGAAATGAAGCATAGAATGAAATCGCAGCATTTCATGTTTGCTATAATTTCATTTCTGAAATCATCTCCTGTTCGAATAGCAGTGTGGTCCAAAGTGCAGAATATGTCATTTGGTTTGAAGCCACATCCAAGCATTAGTATTTCTTTTACAAAAGCATTGACAATGGTTGAATCGTTAGATGAATGGCTGATAAAGATTTTTTTTACCCCGGTGCTTTGAGCGCTTGGCGTTTCAATGGCTATTAAGCAATCCAGAGTAGCGTCAATAGCACCTTGATGTAATAATCTGTTCGAATCATATTCATCCATGTGCTTTTTTAAGTCTGAATGGATGGTAGGGTATTTTTCTCTGATTGCTTCACATAGTTCTTCCAATGCCTTTTCAAACAAAGATATATTACCGGTTACAAGTCGAGAAATGCTGGTTGAATTAATGAACTTTGTTATCTTTATTTCGCTATCAGAGATATTTTTGCAATTTGTTGCTAAATTATAAATAGTATCTTTTTTCATTTTCGAATCCCCTCGTATTAGTGTTGCAAAGATACGAAGTTACTTTGAATGTGAGGTTTAACCTTTTCTTTATCTTTTAGTTTGCAATATTTGTTAGTAATAATGAGTATATCGGGCTGAAACTTGAATTTTATTAAAGTTTCTCCCAGTTTTTTCTGTTCTCCAAAAAACAGAAGGATTATTGGATTCGGTTTGTGGAATGCGGATGCCAAAGCTAAGGGCATGTCACCTTGGTAATCCCCACGGGCACGCGAACCATATAGCAACAAGTGCGCGTCCTGTTCCAAATGGAATCTTTGTTGATGGTAAAAGTGTGATTAGATTTCAAATACTTTTCCTGTGTCAAAAGATAAGTGCTCTCCGAGCGAAACATAGCCCAGTTGGTTTGAAAGGCACCTCGTGTGGCCGATGATGCCGTCGATGTTACGGTGGGAATGACCGTAAATCCAATAATCTATCGGGCTGTTGGCAATAAAGTCGAATAACTCTACAGTGAAGGCCCCATTGATGGTGCTGCCTTTAAATACGGGATCTGTCAGCAACTCGGATGGAACATGATGGGTGGCAACGACGATGTGTTTGGCCTTGCTTTCTGAAACCGCCTTCTTTAGGAAGTTAAAGCAACGTTCATGCTCCTCGTTGAATCGGATGAAATCCAATCGCTTTCCGCTTGCCATGATGCGGTAGAAGTCGGAAACGGAGCGTTCTGTCATGTAAGCATTCTGAATTGGTATTTTCGACCATAAAGTTGTGGCTATCAGGTCTATTTCATCAGATAGAGGAACGACAGCGTTGTAGCGGCAATGTACATTTTGTCTAATTGCCAAATCCCAACCATCGGTCATTGTGTCGATGTCGAAGTACTTGTAAAACTCATGGTTCCCGGGAACTGCGATGACTTGTCGATAATTCTTTGATGCCCAGTCCCAGAACGGGTGTTTCGAATAATTGTCATCGCTGAGGTAGCCGACGTCTCCCGCTAACACCAACACATCGCCTGTCACTTGCAAAGGATGGGCTTTCAACCACGAGCTGTTGTTGTGGAATTCCAAATGTAAATCGGATGCATACTGTATTTTCATGGTTTCTTCTCTTTTACAAACGTTTCTTATCATGCTTCATAATAGTTTTATTGCCGATATTATATCCGACATTGTAACAGGTGTTCCTGACTCAATATGGACATAACGGAAATCATCCAACAGTCTTGAGCCGATATAGACATAGCGAATATTTCCGGTTAAGAGACTGATGTGTTGTGCGATAGTCTCTTTGATAGGAGAGGGATTCTCAATGTCTAGGTCGATGATGTCGGTAGCGGACTTATTAAGGTGTTCTAACTCTTTGGTCCCTATTAAACACCCTTTGTCAATGAATATGATTTTTCGTTCGTCACATTCGTTGCTGTCGGTGCGGATTCCTGCGGCGGCGCGGGCCATGCTAATTTGAGCCTCGATTTTGGATTTGACCTCTGCAAATGAAATGGGTCGGAAGTTGTTGTTGTCCACGCCCACGTCATACTGTAACGGGAATAGCATTTTCAATCTGGGATGGTCCAATCCCGTATGAGATAAGGGACCGCTATGGACATGACCAAAGAGCTGCCAGATATCACGGTAGGAGCCTCCGTAACAGAGGAATGGGTTGTGGTTTAGGACGATATGTTGTCCGCCAACACGAATGGTCATCTGTTGGGTAACAAGTTCAAAGCGGTTCATAAAACCCTGTCGTAGATTTTTGATGTCGTGGTTTCCCAGAATGAGGTATTTACGGCCAGTGAGGGCGCAAATCATGTCATTCCAAAGACGCGATCCGCCATGGGCGAAATCACCCAAATGGAAGATAATGCCATCATCAGGCACGGTTTCCCTCCATCGACGGATGAGTTCGGCATTCATCTCCTCTACATCTCTGAAAGGCCGGCCGCAGAAACGGATAATGTTCTCATGTCCGAAGTGGGTGTCAGAGGTGAACCAGACTTGATCTGGGTCGAATTTGTAGATCTGTTTGGTCATTGTTGCTTGTTTTGAATGTTTGTCACCAGTAAGTACCAAGAAAAAGCCAAATGTTTCACTTTGAATTATTTTTTCTCAAAAATGAAACATTCCTACTTGAAATGCTACTTATAGGGTGAAGTTAAACCCAAACAATGATCACTATGAATAGGATTACACAACCAATTATCAACAGTGTGCTTCATAGAACACTTGAAAACGACCGATGTGTTGATGACCAATCATTCGCTCTTTTGTTGGAAATACAGAAAACGCTTTCTGTTTTCGAGCCCATTGAGGACGACGAAGCGCGAAAAATATGGCTGGAGATACCACGAGGTACGGCGGAAGAGTGGAAGGCTTTTGATGATGAACGCAGTGGATGCTACGATGACGAGGATGACGACCTAGCCAGTTATCAGGAGGCGCTGGAAGAAGAATTCCCTCGTGAAACACAATGGCTGTTTCTTGTCACTTCAACCTATCGTGAAAATACCTTTCTGAAAATTTCGGACAGAGTCCATCGTTATGTCGTTTTCAGCAATAGGGCTCTTGACGAAAAGGCGTATCCGATGAATATGACATGGCTTTTTGAGCCGTTGCTTAAGTTGGTTAAGGATCGAGTGGCTCAAATTGCAAAAGCCCCCGAAGCCTATAACCGATATATAGAAGAAAATGTGCCTTATCGGCAACGTTCGGGTCGGATCAAAAGCAAGGAATTGAACAGGATCATTCCAGAAAGAAAGATGCAGGTCGAGAATCGAGAGCGATGCATTCAAGTCATGAGGGAATTGATAAAAAGAGAAAAAATATATGAATCAGTCAAAAGCAAAACCTCCATTGATTGGGATAGTTTAGGAGTCCCTGTTCCCTTCGAAACGATGTCTATCCGCAGATTTTGCAAATATTATCGTATTGCCGATACCCTATTCTGGTCAAAGTCCGATTATTTACGGGCAAAAAAGGCTGTCAATATTGAGGATGACGTTGAATATTACACTAATCACGGTCTTCACGATAAATTGGAAGGGTGTGATTTGGATAGTGAGAAGGAATTTGAACAGTTTGCACAGGATCATTACGGAGAACTGGGTCTTTCAAGAATGAACGTGGGTGCGACCAACTATTATGCTGGCGGCAAGTGGATTATTACTTTCGGCATCAGTTATTCGGCATACGCTGATGAAGGATTGAGGATAGCGATGGCACTATACGAAACCGGCGCGCCATTTGTTTTCTACGATGCTGAGAATCTGCTGCATATCCTTGAGGAATCGGGAACGGTTCGCATTTCTCCGTTTATCTTTCATGACTATCTAAAGGGTGGCGATGATGAGGGCGTAATAAGACTGCCGTATGAGGAAGACTGTGACAAGGAGGAGGAGTTAACGCGTGGACAATATGATGAAATCGTGAGACTGGCCGATTGGGAGCCGGATGTGCAACTGAAGTTGGATAAACCAATTCCGCTTGACGATGCTGTTTATGACTTGATTCGTGATATGGCAGATAAGCCCATGACACTCAGTGAAATTAGGTTTCGTATTGAGAATAAGTATGACACTTATCTAGCGGTAGCGAGAAGAGATGGTTATGAAGGTTACTACTACATGGCTCCATTTAGGAACGAACATCTGTCGGCGGATAAATGTGAGCGTTTTTTTCCGACCTTCAACGAGGCGATGAGGGCGCTGATATTGAATATTGAAGTGAGATAGGTTAATGAACACATTGTTGCTCTCAAAAAGGAATAAATGGTTATTTTATGTATAGAATTCAGGTAATAAGTGGTTATTTTTATGATGATATTTTTGGAATAAGTGGTTTTTTTTCTTGGATATAATGCGTCCCGAAGGTTGAACCACAGATAGGTGAGGTTAAGGTGGACTAAACCAAAACGGGTCTCGACCGTAAATTCGTAGACAAAGCTTTTGTAAGTGGGAGCCTGCCAAATAATCGGTTCGGCTAAGGAAAAAAAATTTGGAGGTCTTTAGGAAAAACACTACTTTTGTGGCATTATTGCAAAACTGCCCATACATGAAACGTGTTTTTCTTTTCTTGGCTTTGGCGCTTTTCGGGGCGATGACCCTGAGAGCCAACCCCGTAGACCCATCACTGGCTCAGAGGGCAGCTTCAAAACTCTTTGAGACACAATTCGCTGTGGAGCTCCGTGGACCGCTCAATATGGCTTATGCCGAGCCTCATGGCGCCTACTATGTGTTCACCACAGGTGAAAAAGGATTCGTCATCATCGCGGGCGACGACGCCTACCGTCCCGTGATCGGATACTCGACGGAATCCACGTTCGACCCAAACGACATCCCGCCAGCGCTGACCGATTATCTCGACGGCATCGCGCAAAGCATCCTTGGCTTGCAGGCACACGGTCAAGCCGTGGCAGTGCCGCAGGTGGCAGCCGAATGGGAGTCGGTGCTTAATCACGGACGCCTAGTATCACGTTTCGGCGGACGCGAAAGAACCTACTTCTGCCAGACCCAATGGAATCAGGATTACCCTTATAACTATTGTTGCCCCGACGACCCCAACGGCTCAGGCGGCCATGCCATCGTGGGCTGTTTGGCCACCGCCATGTCGCAACTGATGCGCTTCTGGGAGTCACCCATCCAAGGCATCGGAAGCCATTGCTATGTCCATGAGGATTATGGCGAGATATGCGCCGACTTCGGCAATACCACATACGATTGGGATCACATGCCCAATAAGCTTAACAGCAATGCCTCCGAAGAGGAAAAGCTGGCCGTAGGCACCCTGTGCTTCCATTGCGGTGTGACCATCGACATGGGCTACGGCCCCGACGGTAGTGGCGGCGCCTCTGGCCCCATCCCCGGTGTGATGCACCAGTATTTCGACTATAGCGAAGCCAATGTGCAACGCAGCCGCAACGACTATGAGACCGAGACTTGGAAACGTATGGTGCGTGAGCAGTTCGACATGGGTTGGCCGATGTACTACGGCGGCTGCCAGGACGGCGGCTGCCATGCTTTCGTGTGCGACGGCTACGACGATGCCGACATGTTCCACTTCAACCTCGGCTGGGGCGGCGGCTCCGACGGATGGTACCTCATCGACGAGGCTCCCTATACCCATCCCGCCGACGCCATGTTCAACTTCGTTCCGTCCGCAGTCTATGACATCACGCCAAGCGCCCCGACGGATTTTTCAGTTGACGTACCTGTTAATACAGAATTGCATACTATTCTTCACTGGACCAATCCGACTACCTCGCTCGACAACTCCCCCTTGGCTTCCATCGAGGAAGTGGTGGTGATGCGTAACAATCAGGTCATCCAAGTGCTTACGGGCATGACTCCGGGCCAGACCGTCGAGATTGAAGACGATGACGTACCCTACTACGATACTTACGAGTATGCGGTTTACGCCAAGGCCAACGGCCGCTACGGCAAACATGCCTATGCGCTCGATGTGAAGATAGGTCCCTCGTGTCAGTGGAAAGTGGTGATGACCTCTTCCGACTATCATGGGTGGAATGGCGGCTATTTGTCGTTCTACAACAATGCCGGGCATAAGGTGGCACAGTGCACCATGAGCTCTTCATCTCCTGCCATAGAAAGGCCGGAGCTGCCCTTGGGTCGGGTAAGTTTCGGGTGGACGCCTTCGGAGGACACCATCAGCTCCATGGGCTTTGTCATCAGGGACGCTGACAACCAAGAGGTGTTCTCTTTCAGCGGCTCGTCGGCCGATCTGGGACAAGGTATCTTCTTGGAAGTCAACAACAGCTGTGGTGGCGACCAATCGTGCGGCGCGCCGGAGAACCTGACATGCGTCGCCGAAGACGAAGGCGTGGTGCTTTCATGGGAACCTGTTGCCAATGAAGGCTACGGGTATAACATCTATCGCGACGGACAACTCATCAGGCTCATCCCTGCCGGCACGACGACTTCCTATCTGGATGAGCAAGCCACTCTGGGCGGCTATTGTTATAAGGTCACAGTGCTTTGCGATGGAGGCGAAAACGGTGAGTCGAACGAGTCGTGCGCCTCGATGGGTCCTTGCTGGGCGCCAAGCAATTTCGATTTCGAGATCACTCCTGATCTTAAAGTCAGATTGAGTTGGGATACCCCGGAGCCTGGCGAAGGTCTTACCGGCTATTATCTTTACCGGAAGCGGGGAGACGGCGAATACAAGCGCATCAAGTTGCTGGGCCCCAACTATACCACGTATACCGATATTGGCCTTCAAGAGGAGGACCACTATTATTACCGCCTCTATGCCTATTACAGGGTGCCCGACTGCTATTCGGCACCGGCCAGCCTGAAATACAACCCCAATTCGTTTGAGCTTCATGCTTATTATTCGCCGACTGGATTGGATGATGAAGACACGGAAGTGAAGGTCTATCCGAATCCCACCAACGGCATGGTGAGGGTGGAGGCTCAAGGGATGACCCATGTCACCATGTTCAACACTTTGGGACAGTGCGTGCTCGACCAAGCCCTCACGGGCAATGTCTTCGAGTGGCACGACATGGCAAAGGGACTGTTCCTGATACGAATCGACACCGATAACGGAGTGTATTACACTAAAATCGTTGTGCTATGAAAAAACCTGCAAGGCAAGTCGTAACTAAAACAGACCTCAAGAACGCCCTCGGGATGAAGGGTGTCTGGGGCGACTGTGTGGCGGGATTGGCGTATGGCTTTTGTGGATTGGGCGAGATCAACCGACTGTTCGACGGTGCCGCCGACTACCAAGGCAGAGAATTTGCCGATCACTTGCTCGAGAATATGAATATCACCATCGACGTGAATCCTGATCAGCTGGCCAGCATCCCCAAGCAAGGCGGCTTTATCGTGGTGAGCAACCACCCGTTCGGAGGCATCGAAGGCGTGATGCTCCTGAGCGTCATTGCCAAGGTGAGACCTGACTTCAAGCTGATGGCCAACTTCATCCTTTCCCATATACCGAACCTCAAGGACTGTTTCTTCTCGGTGAATCCTTTTGAGAAGAATCCCGAATGGAAGAGCAGCGTGGGCGGCATCAAAGGTGCCATCAAACATATTGCCGACGGTTACGGTCTGGGTATTTTCCCCGCCGGAGAGGTGTCGCGCTACCATGGCCACGACTTTCCCGAGGACCTGCCCTGGAGCAACTCCATCGCCCGTATCATCAAGAGTGCCGGCGTGCCGGTGATCCCCGTGTATTGGGATGGGTGCAACTCCAAGCGTTTTTATCGTTGGGATAAGATACACAACATGCTGGGCACTGCCCGTCTCACCCGCGAGCTTGCCAACAAACACGATACTAAGTTCAATCTTCAAATCGGCAAACCTATCGCGCCCGAAGAGGTAGGCCTCTACAACACGCCCAAAGAACTCTCAGCCTATCTCCGTAGCCGCTCCTATGCGCTCGAAGCCAACGTGAAGAAGGAACAGGCCCCTGTGGTCAATGAGAACTGGGCTCCTGTGGAACAGCCCAGGGACCGTCAGCTGCTGATACAAGAACTCGATGCCATACGCGAAAAAGGGCTGCTGTTCACGGCTTCTACTTATGAGTGTTTCCTGGCCGACTACAACGAAATCCCCAATCTAATGCACGAGTTGGGCCGGCTTCGTGAGGAGGCTTTCCGCTTCATCGGCGAAGGCACCGGAAAGAGTCTCGACACCGATGAGTTCGACTGCCATTACAAGCATCTGATTCTTTGGGACCAGAAGAAACAACAGGTGGCAGGAGCCTATCGCCTCGGATTGGGTAATGAGATTATGAAGAACAAGGGCATCAAAGGCTTCTATGTAAGCACCTTGTTCCGCTTTGAAGAGTCGTTTGGAGCCACATTGGAGAAGACCATAGAGTTGGGACGTTCGTTTGTCACCGTCGAATACCAGCGTGAGGTGCTACCCTTGGTGCTGCTGCTGCGCGGCTTGGCCGTGGTGGTGATCAAGCATCCGGAGATTGAGCATTTCATTGGCCCGGTCAGCATCAGCTCGTGGTACCCGAAGTTCTACCAAAGCATGATCGTCCGTTATGTCACAGAGAAGCATCCGGTGAATGCCGAACTGGCCAACGTGGCGCATCCCACCACACCTTTCCATGAGGACTTCCTCAAGGTTGAACCCGAGGTGCTGATGAACTACCACATGGAGAGTATTGACAAGTTCGACAAGTACATGTTCCGCCTGAGCAACGGCGAATACCGTCTGCCTACCTTATTTAAGAAGTACCTGAAGTTGAATGCCAAGTTCCTGTGCTTCAACGTTGATCCCGACTTCAACGACACACTTGACGCACTCCTGTTCCTTACCTTTACCGATTTTCCGGAAGACGAGGTGATGCCGCTCTTCAGGGATGGCAGCGAGGAAGAGATTCAGGCAGTGAGGAAAAGGTTTGGATACCTTTAAAAACGGAAAGTTGAAAACGGAAAACGGAAAGTTTAGTTTTCCGTTTTCCGTTCTCCGTTTAATTAAACGTTTGTGCGAAGAAGCTGAAATTCACCTTACCGTAATGGCGTTGTTCCATGAAATGGGGGTGTTCCTCAAAGTGGACGTATTTGCTGTGTTCCAGCACAAAAATGCCGTCGTCGGTGAGCAGGTGGTTGTCGAAGATCAGGCTCACCAGCTCGTCGTAGCGCTGGCTTTCGTAAGGCGGGTCGGCAAACACCAAATCGTATTGCATCTTGTTGTTCCCAAGGAAACGGAACACGTCAGAGCGGACGGGGATGAGCTCCTTCATGTCGAGTCTCAAGGCCGTCTCCCGGATGAACTTGACACAGCCGAAGTCGAGATCGACGGCGGTCACCTTGGGGCAGCCGCGTGAGACGAGTTCGTAGGAGATGTTGCCGGTACCGGCAAAAAGATCAAGGGCTGTGACCTCCTCGAAGTCCATGTAGTTCTCAAGGATGTTGAACAGGCTCTCTTTGGCCATGTCGGTGGTGGGACGTACGGGTAGGTTGTTGGGGGCGACGATTTGTCGGCGTTGGTAACGGCCTCTGATGATTCTCATTTCAGGATCAGATAATGGTTGTAATAATAATGGAAAGGCACCTCGCACAAGGTCTCCTTGACGTTGAAACTGTCCGGCCTTGACACGAACCTGATGTCTCTCAAGTAACGTTTGCAGAGGTCGATGATCTCCGACGATGGCTGGATGAGTCCTGAGAACTTGACGGTGGTCTGGAGTCCCGATAGTTCGTGTTGTTGCATGGCGAAGAGCAGGTAGTAGCAGAAATCGACCTTGGTTTGGAACTTGAAGTTGTTGAAAAACAATAGCTTATCTTTCATGATGGCCATGTCGAAATCGCGGTTGCGCACGTTGACATGGACCACGGGGGCTGGACTTTGTGGAAGGTTTTTCAGAAACACCGAAGTGGAGTGAATGATCTCGGCTTGGGGCCATTTGTACAAGATACGGTCGCGAAGGGATTTCGGATAGCCGTAAAGGTTGTAGGCGTTCAAGCTATCGATGGGGTCGGTGGCGGTGAAGTAGCCGTTAGGTACGTCGAAGCTGAAGTCCAGGAACTTCTCGGTCGCTTCGGGATGGTACAGTTCTTTGGGAACGAGGGTATGGGTGCGTCCGTCGATGAGACAAGTGACGGACTGAAGCGAGGCCAAGTCTCTTGAACCGAGGTCTTTTTCGAGGACACGGAAGAGCTCGTCGCTGTTGCTGAGGCTGTCGGACTGGTGCAGTTCCATGTCGGCCACCCGCTTGGCGCCGGTGTCGAAAAGGACAAAAGAAAGACCACCCAATGAAAATTGGATGGTCAGTCTGTAATCAGGATTCAACGGTGTTGGCATGTCCGTTGGGATTATAGCTTCTCCCAGTTGCCGTCGGTGGAGGCTTCCTCGAGTGAACCGACCTTCAAGCCGGCGTATTTGTCGATTTGTTCCATCTCAGCCTTGACGTTCTGGACGCGGGTGTTCCATTCCTTTTCGGTGAACTTATCGCCGGGGGTGTTCAGATAGACCTCGTAAGGAGTCTTGACCTCGAACACGGGCACCGAGATACCGCCACGCTTGATGATGCTGTCGTGAATCTCGAACTGGGTGGTGGGGTTGCTGAAAGGAACGATACCCAACTCGTTGATGTTGAATTGGTTGCGATTTCCAAACAGGGAGTCAATCACCTTAATGTAACCCAAGGTGTCGTTGATGGTCTTGGTGAAGGTGGTGTCTTCAGGATCGGGGACCATCATGATAATCGGGATTTCGTAGTTTTTGCAGAAATCAATCAGCGAGTCGAAATCGGAGGTGTACTTGCTGTTAGCTTGCTTGAACTGGATTTCGGCGTCACGGATGTCCTTCAGACGTTGGACGACTTGAGCTTCACGGTGGCTCTTTTCATTGTTGAAATTAATAGGAGCTTGGATGCTTTGGATCACCTTGATGGCTAAGAACACAACAACGGCAAACAACACGATGTTGATGATGATACTTTTGAGTTTTGAATTCATTGTTGAATATTTTACTGATAATTATTGCTATTTTTAGACGTGCTGCAAAGGTATAGATTTTTTCGTTTCATTTGGAAATTTTTTTCTTGATTTATTTTTGTACCTTTGCAAAAAAAGGAAAAACATCATGAAAACGAAGAAAGAAATAGTGGATAACTGGCTGCCGCGCTACACAGGTTTGCCAGTGGAAAAGTTCGGTAAGTACATCCTTTTGACCAACTTCCAGAATTATGTGGATCGTTTTGCCGCCTGGCAGGGCGTTGAGGTGGTGGGGCGTGACCGCTCGATGCCTTGCGCCACCGACGGTGAGATCACCATTATCAATTTCAGCATGGGCAGCGCCAACGCGGCCACCATCATGGACCTGTTGAGCGCCGTCAAGCCCAAGGCGGTTCTGTTTCTCGGAAAGTGCGGCGCAGTTCGGAAGAACCATGTCGGCGACTTCATCCTTCCGATAGCCGCCATCAGGGGTGAGGGTACATCGAACGACTACTTCCCGCCCGAGGTGCCTGCCCTTCCGGCATTCAGCCTCGAAAAGGCCATCTCCACCACCATCCGCGACTACGGACGCGACTATTGGACGGGGACCGTCTATACCACCAACCGCCGCGTGTGGGAACACGATGAGGAGTTCAAGGCCTATCTTCGCAAGATACGCTGCCACGCCGTCGACATGGAGACGGCCACCCTTTTCAGCGTGGGATTCTACAACGAGATTCCTACCGGAGCCCTGCTGCTGGTGTCGGACGAGCCCATGACCCCCGAAGGCGTGAAAACCGCGGAAAGCGACAAAAAAGTGAGTAGCAACTTTGTGGGCGACCACCTGCGCATCGGCGTCGACTCGCTTCGCCAGCTCATCAACAACGGCATCACAGTGAAACACCTCAGATGGGAATGACATGACCTTCGAACAGATTCTTTCTGACATCCACAACAAGAAATACGCTCCCGTCTATTTCCTGATGGGAGAGGAGCCCTATTTCATCGATGTCATCTCCGACACCATTGAGGAGGAGGTGCTCGACGAGACCGAGAAGGCTTTCAACCAGATCGTGGTCTATGGCCGCGATGTGGATATCGACACCGTGGCGAACCATGCCAAAAGCTTCTCGATGATGGGGGGCTATATGGTGGTCATCGTCAAAGAAGCCCAGGACCTGAAAAACATCGAGGACTTCGAGAAATACCTCGACGTGATCCCTAAGACTACCATCCTGGTGTTTGACTACAAGTACAAGAAACTCGACAAACGCCGCGCGTTGGCCAAAAAAATCGACAAGATGGGCGTGCTGTTCGAGTCGAAGAAACTTTACGACCGCGACATCCCTGGGTGGATCCAGAACTATCTGGCCGGGAAAGGCTATGCCATCACCCCCAAGGCTACCCAGATGCTCACCGACTTCCTCGGCACCGACCTTCATAAGGTGCGCAACGAGCTCGACAAACTCATCGTCGCGCTTCCCAAACAAAGGAAGATCGACGACGTGGATGTGGAACGCAACATCGGCATCTCGAAGGACTTCAACGTGTTTGAGCTGCAAAACGCCCTTGGCCGCCGCGATGTGGTCAAAGCCATGCAGATCGTGCAGCACTTCGGCGAAAGCAAGGACAACCCGCTGTTTCTGACCGCCATCAGCCTCTTTGGCTACTTCACCAAGATCCTCAAGGTGCATTATGCCACCGACCAGTCGCAAAACGCCTTAGCCACCACCATCGGGGTGAGCCCCTATTTTGTCCGTGACTACCAAGTCGCCGCGAAGAATTTCAGCATCGGCGACTGTGTGAGAGCAATCGCCGTGTTGCGTGAGTTCGACCTTAAGTCGAAAGGCTATAACGTGGGCGAGACGTCGGAAAAAGACCTCTATCGTGAAATGATCTTTAAACTGCTTCACTGATGAGAGTTGTGGCACAAAGGGTTTCGAGAGCGTCAGTCACTATCGACGGCAAGGTGAAGTCGGCCATCGGTCTGGGCATGATGGTCCTGCTGGGCATCGAGGAGGCTGACACGACGGAAGATGTGGAGTGGCTCTGCACCAAACTCAGCAAGATGCGGATCTTCGCCGACGAGAACGATGCCATGAACCTCGATATCAACCAAGTGGGGGGCTCTTTTTTGGTGGTGAGCCAGTTTACGCTTCATGCCATGACCAAAAAAGGCAACCGCCCCAGTTTCATCCGTGCCGCCCGGCCCGAAAAGGCCATCCCGCTCTATGAACTGTTTGTGAAACGCCTCCACGAAGTCTCTGGCCGTGAGGTGCTGACGGGCGAGTTCGGAGCGATGATGGAGGTGGAGCTGATTAATGATGGACCGGTGACGATTGTGATGGATAGTAGACGGAGGGAGTGAGGGGAAAGTGGAAAACGGAGAACGGAAAACGGAGAACGGAAAACTAATTAATTGAAATTAATATTATGGATAGTAAACGTTTGGATAAAGTTAATAAGCTGATACTTAAAGAGTTAGGTGAGATTTTTCAAAAAGAGCTGAAACCGGCGGTGCCTTCGTTGATGATTACGGTGACTCACGTGAAGGTGACTTCCGATTTGAGTTATGCCAATGTGTATCTGAGCATCTTCGGAGTGGACGACAAGCAGAAGGTGGTCGATGAGGTGAGTCAGAACACACGTGCCATCCGTGGTCTGTTGGGCAATCGCATCCGTCATCAGTTGCGTGTTGTTCCGGAGTTACGTTTCTTTGAGGACGACTCGTTGGATTACATTGAGAACATCGACAAACTGCTGCATTCCTGACCGTGCGACTCCCGCTGTTCATAGCAAACCGTTACCTGCTGGCCAAGAAGAGCCACAACCTCATTAATATCATCACGTGGATTTCCATCATTGGTATTAGTGTGGCCTCTTTTGCACTTATCGTGGTGTTGTCGGCTTTTAACGGTCTGGAGCAGGTGATTGCTTCGCTGAACAACCGGCTCACCCCCGACCTTCAGATTACGCCTACGATGGGCAAGACCATTGACCTGACCGCATTTCCTTTGGGACAACTAAAAGATGTTCAAGGTGTTGAGTGTGTGGTGCCTACCATCACCGACGACGCCCTGTTTAGGTCTGACGAGAAGCAGCATATCGGTCAGGTGAAGGGCGTGGGGTTGGAGTACCAGCAGATAGAGCGTCTTGACGAGGTGATGTTTGGCGATGGAGTCATGACATTGTCCGATGGGGTTCACGATTTTGCCATTCCGGGTTCGGGTGTGGCTTGGCGGTTGGGCATCAACCCTTACAGTCCCTACGCTACGGTGTGCATCTATGTGCCCAAGCGCGGCAACGCCTCGCAGATGAGTCTGGAGAGCAGTTTCAACTCGGGGGTGTTGAATGTGCAGAGCACATTTGCCACAGAGCAGGAGGTCGACGAGAAGATGGTGTTGGTGCCTTTTGAGTGGCTGGCCGACCTGTTGGAGTATGACGACAAAGCCAGTGCCGTTGAGCTGTTTCTGTCGCCAAAGGCCGATGCGGGCAAGGTGAAGAAGGAGGTGAAAGCGCAGGTGGGCGATGGCTTCGTGGTGAAGGACCAGCAGGAGCAGATGGCCACCTTATATAAGATCATGCGCTCCGAAAAGTGGGCGGTGTATGTCATTCTCACCTTCATTTTGGTTTTGGCCACCTTCAACGTGGTAGGCTCCCTCTCGATGCTGATGATTGAGAAGCGCAAGGATACCGAGGTCCTGAAGGCCTTGGGCACCGATAAGCGATTGATTCAGCGCATCTTCTTGAACGAAGGCTTGTTGATTGCAGTGGCGGGTGGCATCATTGGCCTGTTGCTGGGCATCGTGTTGGTGTTGTTGCAACAATGGTTCGGATTTGTGAAATTCGGCACAGGTGGAAATTATGTGGTCGATGCCTATCCTGTCCTTTTGAAACTCAAGGATATCCTGTTGATTTTCGTCACCATTGTGGTGGTGGGCGGCAGTTCCGCCTGGTTGACGGTTAGGAAATATTTTTAGGAGATGCGAATGCGTTTGGGTGTCATAGGATTGCTGGTACTGATGGTGGCGTCATGCGTAAGGGAGGTAGAGCCGTCTGTAAGGCCTAGCCGTGCGCTGGTGGAGATTGACAGCCTGATGTGGAGCAGGCCCGACAGTGCCTTTGCCATGCTGTTGGAGTTTGCGGGCAGTCCCGAGGCGGACAGTCTTGATGCGTTCAACGGGCATTACTGCCAGCTGCTGGTTTCGGAGCTGTTGTACAAGACACAACTTGCTATTAGACAATTTGGCATTCAAGTCTCTCCTATAATAATAGGCATTTAAGAAAAAAAGAATATATCCTCAAATCCGCAACCTATAGGGTTTAGTGGGATTTTGCTTGCAAAGCGACAAAATTCATTTTATTGTACATATTTCTTGCACAACAGAAATGTCGC
>CADCIH010000016.1 GCA_902801465.1 uncultured Bacteroidia bacterium
GCTAAAGTGATGATTGTCTTTTTCATATCTATAAATTCTTAATTATTAATTCTAAATTATTTAATAAC
Source organism: uncultured Bacteroidia bacterium (assembly GCA_902801465.1). Taxonomy (GTDB): domain Bacteria; phylum Bacteroidota; class Bacteroidia; order Bacteroidales; family F082; genus Limimorpha. The sequence goes on from CADCIH010000016.1 coordinate 69, forward strand.
GATCTTCTGTGTCTTGACATCGTTGCCGTTGGCCAGTCTCAGCACATACACGCCGGGAGCGAATGAGGAATTCTGAATGCGGAATGAGGAATTGACCTCATGGCTGAACATTTGGCGTCCCAAGATGTCGATTACTTGGACGGTGCCGGTGCCGTTGACGATGAGTTCGCCGTTGTTGATGAAGGCGAAGTTATCGTTGGTCTCGTCGTTGCCGGTGTTGGCGTCGAACACGAGGCGGAAGCGGCTGGCGATGTCGCTCTTACGGGCTTCGAAGGTGTAGCTCGGGGTGGCGAGCAGGTCGACATCCATGCCGGTGATATTATCAATAAGGTGCAGGTAGTTCACGTCGAGGTTTTCGGCTTCCACGCTGATGGTGTAGGTACCGTTCTCGGCGGCCTTGAAGTTGACGGGCATCTCGCCGCGGGCTTCGCTGCGAACCACTGCGTAGTCTTTGTTGCCTTGCGGGATGTAGAGCTTGGTGTTGTCGGGGTTCAGCATGAACTTGGGCAGCATCTGGCCTTCGCCGAAACGCACGATAGCACGGTCTATGGTGGCGCTGCCGCGGGTATTGCGGCTCAAGTTCATGACCAATTGGTTGCTCGGAGCGGGAGATGAAACAGACTGCGAGAATGTTACCGTTTCACCATTGCTTGTTGCAATAACAAAGATTCCTTCCATGGCATCAACGGTGCCACCAGAAGCGACTGGATCAACAATGATTCCATCATGTGTATCATTCATCCTATAGAATTCTTTGTCGACCGCTGCGCTTGTATTGTAAGGATTACCGATGAGGTTGTAGCCATCGAAATCTCCGCTTCCAGCTTTAGTCAAAGTAACTTGACCGTTGCCGCTGTAAGGCGTGCCCGAAAACACGAGATCCACATCTGCACTATTGGCATATAGGTAGCCTTTGCCGCTAACAAGGTTAAAGCTGTTTTGCTTATAGTTCCTCCATTCCTTACCATCACCACTAACACCACCACCTGTTTGGTCGAAATAGTAAAGGTCGTAATCAGGAGAAAGGATACCATTACCAACAGTCGGCTTAATCGATAATACGGGTGGGGCTATGAGATACCAGCCGTTGCTTGTGCTAGTAATACCTGTGATGGATAAGACTTCGTCGAAAGCATAAGAAATGTAGTAGCATTTCACGCCTTTGCTGATGTTTGTTACCGTTACGGTCAAAACTGTTCCAATTTCATCTGTTGTATTCTCTGCAACAACATCGGCTGTTCCGCTCAATGAGCCCGAACCGATTTCAGTAGTACCAACTTTAAGGGAAATATCACCAGCAGTGCCACTGAAACCGCCAAATTTGGCTGAAAATTTTTTAATGTGTACTTTTCTGGGCAACGTGGTCGTAAAGGTAATGGTTGAAGCAGGCTTGCTTGATGCTCCTACTTGTGAATAAGAGGCATTTTGAGTAAACGAACTTTCTCCTTCGAAAACTGTTGTAATGGTCCAAGTATTACCATAGCTGTCGTTACCAGTAACGCTTGTGTCATCAATTTTTGTACTTCCTATAGCAGATCCAAAGTTAATTGTGCCACCCAAAACAGGAGCTTCTTCCTGGGTGATGGTGATGAGTTCGGAATAGACGGGATTCAAGTCGTCATCGTAGGCCCATACTTTGAAGTAAGCCGTGCGGGCTGCCCCGTCATTTTCTTCAACCAAATACTCAACATTATTGGAGGAATTGATATCGGCAGCAACCCAAGAATAAATAGCATCATCATTACCAGCGGCATTGCAGAACCACACTTCGGAAGAAACCGTAGTGATGTTATTATAAGTCACGTTAATAGTGCCACTGCCACCATCAGCTGGCACATCAACCGAATTGGTGCTGACGATGATAGTGGGGGTAAAAACTTCCTCAACACTTTCCAGCATAATGGTGAACTTATTGTCGCTGTTGATGCCTGTGAAATAGCCTTTCACATGAGCCATCTTATCGATCACAGCTGTCAATGTGGTTACCTGGGCTGAAGTCGGATAGGAAACCTGAATCTGTTCGCTGCCGAGTGTGATGAAGTATTTGTTGCTTGATTCAGACAAAACACCTTCAAATTCCAGATAGGTGCTCAGGTGATAACCCGTAGAATAATCCGGAACTGAGGTGATACTGGTGACTGCGGGTGTTCCAGCGGTGTAACTTGATTCCGTTGCCTCGGTAACGGTAGCCGCAGCGGGGAATTGGATAATATGGCCATAAGTCCCCGTTGTACCAGAAACTTTAACCTTGTCACCAATGCTTTTACCGGTATTCTCGCCTTTGTAATAATAAACATATCCAGTGCCATCACCTATGACGAAACCACGGTCATTAGTGGCAACGACAGTGCCTTTGACCGTGTAAGCGGTGCCCACTTCGGAAATGTCAGAGATGTTGTTGAAGGCATCGGGATTACCCTCCTGTGTAATAGTAACATTCTTTGTGACTGTATTTATGGGGTTCCCGTAGGAATAAGTAAGGGTTACGGTAGCTGTGCGGGCGGCAACCCCATCGTTAGCATCACAAGCGAAAGGAACAGCGGAGGCAGTAACGGTGCCAAGGTTAAAACCTGCAATAGTGGATGTGCCATTAATTGCAGCCGTCAGCGTACCAGCAGGGTCAGGTTCGTTGTTGATGGAATAGGCAATACTACCACTTGTGGCGTTATACGAGATGTTCATGTCTTCGGCGTTGATGGAAGGATTAGTGTTCGGCGCAACCGTTACTCTAACGACAGTGGCACGAACTTGAGCACCTGAAGCCGTAAATGAGACGGATTCCGCTTGGCCTTCCCAAACTCCATCGTTGCCCGAGGTCGACCAACCTGCTTGACTTCCAAAACCAGAGGCGGGATTGCCCGAAACGCCTGTAAATTCAATTTTGGTGATATTGCTACCGTCATTTGTGCTTATGGTTGTGGTTGAGTTTTTGTAAAAACGATATTCAGAGCCATTGTTAAGAACACCATTGGAACATGCAAGCGACACATTGTCCTTGACGATTGGGCTTGTTCCCGAGTCAGTTGAAGCGTTAAAAATTACCCCATTGAAGGGTGTGTTGTCGGTAATGTTCACTGTGAAAGTAACGGAACCAGCCTTGTAATCGTCGTCGGCGAGTTGGTTCACGGTGATGGTCTGTGTGCCGTTGGTCACTGCCACGGGCGTGACGGTGATCTTCTTGTTGGTTTGGTCAACCTCGGCGGTAACATAGGCGTTGTCGGCAACCGAAACAGTACCAGTGCTTGAGGTGGTGTAGTTGATGACTTGATCTTCATCGTTGTCATACAAGTCAAAAGTGAGTGCGATGGGAGCGCCGGTAAGGGCGAGGTCGTTGTCTTCGAGGGTGGAGCCGCCAGCAGGAGTTCCAGTAATAGAATAATTACGTAAACGCACACCCTTTCCTGTAGGACCATACATTTGAATCTTAAAGGCTACAGTAACATCGCCTAGTGACAAAGGAGATCCCGTAGTGATATAAGAAGAAGATGTGGGGGTGGCAGTTGTCATCTCACTAATAACTGCATCAGTTGAAGCATTCAAAATGCGAATGGTCAAAGGATGATTATCCCCGCTACCAAAAGTAGCCACAGAATAGGCAAATGATAACCCGTTGTGAGGTGCAAATTCAGGGGATGTCATTGTGCCATTGTCGAACTTAAGATAGCTTCCGCCTTCGACGGTTCCACTAGTAGTCCACCCATCAGGAACGGTATAACCACTTGTGCCTGAACCCGATACAAGAGTCGCGGTTTGTCCCCTCATCCCCAGCGGGACGGCGAGGAACGCTAGCAGCATGAAAGCTGCTGTTAAAAACGTAAATTTTCTTTTCATGTTGTTTTTGTTTTGTTTGTTAATTGTTTGATATTTAATGAATTAATTATTATTAAACGCTATTTAATCCAATGGCTGGGGTCTTGTTTTTATAAACTGCGAAAATATCATAAAATATCTAATGATATCTAATTTAATATATATTTATTTATAAACAGGTGTTGATAACTTTCTTTTGATGAAATTTTTTGAAAAGTATTGCGGAATTATAAAAAGTTTGTATATTTGCAGCGTAGGACGAGCCCGAAAGGGTTCTTCCCGCCCCACAGCCCGTTTGAATGTTGCCTTGGATTGTATCTCCAAGAACCAGTTCAAACGGGTTTTGTTATTCCGTTTAGAATGTTTGGACTATCTGAAATGCTATAGATGGTTGCGCCTCTTCCAGGAACATCTGTTACCACTATCCAAGTCGCTTCTCCGCATAAGGTGGTTTCAAAGATATGAGCAAGCCTCCTTTTGTAAGTGGAATCCCCTAAATACGTTGATTTCTCAAGCACCTCTCCAAGGTTGAGTAACAACTCGTTTTTTTCAACATAATGCTTGTGCGGCTGATTTAACCATTCGTCAATACTGCTGCCAGTTATTCTTATTGCTCTTTTGAAAACCGGGTTGTGAAACAATCTTTGTGTGAGTGTTTCTCGCGCTATGACTTTGATCTGTCTCCGGCGAGCCTTGATGTTTTCAGGTAGGCTTCTGATTGGTCGATGGTCTCCTTTATTATAGGAGGACTCTAAATTATTATAGGTGTAATTATTCATTTCGCTAATCCAATGTTCAGTAATTCTGAAAATGGATTGCAAAAATAAATAAAATAGTATATTAAAATATATTATAGTGTATTAATTATAACTTCTATTTTAAAGCGCAAAGCGACGACAAGGAAAAATATCCGGGGATGACGTTTCCCTACCGATGTGGCACCCCGATGGGGTGCAGATAATCAAGGGTTGTTCCGTTTATCGTTTGATTACCGATGTGGCACCCCGATGGGGTGCGGATAATAGAAAAGCCGCGAGGCGGCGACATTATTTTTTCATCCGTCCAGATATACGGAACAATGGAGTGAGGAGAGCAAAAAGGAAATCCCACAAAATCAACCCGGGCAGCAAGCCGTGCTCGCCCAAACGGTGGGAGGCGCCGCGATAGATGATGAGCTGGGTGATGTACCGTATCAAAAACAATACGGCTAGCGTGGGGAAATAATAAACGACGTAAGGAAGGTCGACCGCCAAAGTGAAGGCAGGCGCCAGACAGAACAAGGTAATGAAACTTGCATAAAACAAAAACTGCGACCAGTAATGCAAGGCGGCCAAGGCGCGAACGCCTGAACGGTAACACTTCAAAGTGCTGTAACGCTGGCACTGTCGGCGAGCCCAAATGCCAAACGACGAAGGTGTGTCGCACTCCACCGTGTTGTCGGCATCGAGGTGCACCCCGATGTTCTTCCGGTTGGCAGCACGGCTCACAAACAGGTCGTCGTCACCGGCCTCCATGGTGTAATGCTCGATGAAGCCCTTCTGCCTGAAAAACAGCTTCTGACGGTAAGAGAGGTTCTTGCCCACGCCAGCGTAAGGCTTCCCCGCCAAGGCTGCAGAGAGGTACTGCAAGGCCTGCTGCACGGCATCGAAACGCACCAACAGGTTCAACAGACCCTTGGCCTGCACCGTGCGGGCATAACCCACCACCACCTCGGTGCCTTCGCCATAACAGCCTACCACACTGCGCAACCACTTGTCGCTGGTGGGCTTGCAGTCGGCATCGGTGAGCACCAACAGGTCGTTCGAAGCGGATTTGATGCCCATCGACAAGGGGAACTTCTTGCCATTGAAGAAGTTGAGATGCTGACGGAGCTGCACGGGCTTCACCCGAGGGTTGTTGCGAGCCAAGTCCTCGAGATAGGTGCCGGTCTCATCATCGCTGCAGTCGTTCACCACCACCACCTCGAAATCGGGATAATCCTGGCTCAGCAAAGAGGGGAGGAGCTCGGTGAGACGCTCGTAGGCGTCACGGGCACACACCACCACCGAGACGGGCTCCAAGTCGCTGTCCGCCTTCGTCATGGGATGCCGCTTGCTGAAAGCCAGCCTCGAGAAACGGATCCAATGGATGCACAGCTGCACAAGCAAGGCAGCGGCGAAGACGATGAAGACGTAAAAAGACAGACGGTCAGGGAAAAAAGTGATGCTCACGGTGGTTCCTCCAAAAAGTTGCGCAAAGATAGGCGATTTTCTTTACCTTTGCAAAAATTTTCCTTCATGAAATTCACCCTCACCGCCAACGACCCGAAGAGCAACGCCCGCGCAGGGGTGCTGCACACCGACCATGGCGACATCATGACGCCCATCTTCATGCCCGTCGGCACCGTGGGCTCCGTCAAGGCATGCCATATCCGCGACATACGCGACGAGGTCAAGGCCCAGATCATCCTCGGCAACACCTACCACCTCTACCTCCGCCCCGGACTCGACGTGCTGGAAGCCGTGGGAGGCCTGCATAAGTTCAACGGCTGGGACCGTCCCATCCTCACCGACAGCGGAGGGTTCCAAGTATTCTCGCTCACGGGCATCCGCAAGATGAAAGAGGAAGGCGTCACCTTCCAGTCGCACATCGACGGCTCACGACACCTCTTCACCCCCGAGAGGGTGATGGACATCGAACGGAGCATCGGAGCGGACATCATGATGGCCTTCGACGAATGCACGCCGGGCACCGCCGACTACCGCTACGCCAAGCAGAGTATGGAACGCACCCACCGCTGGCTCGACCGCTGCGTGCAACGCTTCTCCGAGACCGAGCCCAAGTACGGCTACGAACAGGCGCTGTTCCCCATCGTGCAAGGTTGCGTGTACCGCGACCTCCGTGAACAGTCGGCCGAATACATCGCCTCCAAGGACGCCTGGGGCAACGCCATCGGAGGTCTGGCCGTAGGCGAACCTACCGAGAAAATGTATGAGATGATCGAGCTGGTGAACGCCATCCTGCCCAAAGACAAGCCGCGTTACCTCATGGGCGTGGGTACCCCGGCCAACATCCTCGAGGGCATCGAGAGGGGAGTGGACATGTTCGACTGCGTGATGCCTACCCGCAACGGACGCAACGGCATGATCTTCACCTCGGAAGGCATCATCAACCTCAAGAACGAGAAATGGCGCACCGACTTCAGCGCCGTCGACCCCAACGGAGAAACTTTCGTGGATGCACAATATTCCAAGGCCTATCTGCGTCATCTCTTCGTCGCCGGCGAGATCCTCGGTCCCATGATCGCCAGCCTCCACAACCTGGGGTTCTACCTCTGGCTCGTCACCGAGGCGCGTAAGCATATCACCCAAGGCGACTTCACCGAGTGGAAAGCTGGCATGCTGCCCAAAATCACACGGAGACTGTGAAACGACTCGACCGATACATATTATTCAAGTTCATCGGCACCTTCTTCTTCGCCGTGGCCATGCTCATGATGATCATCATCGTGTTCGACCTCTCGGAGAACATCGACTCGTTCATCAAACACGACGCCCCCTGGTATCGCGTGGTCACCGACCATTACCTCACCTCGATACCCTATTTCACCAACCAGTTCATCCACCTCTTCGCCTTCATCTCCGTCATCTTCTTCACCTCCAAGATGGCCAACCACTCCGAGGTGGTGGCAGTGCTCAGCAACGGCATCAGCTTCTGGCGTTTCCTCCTCCCTTATATCGAAGGGGCGTTGCTCCTCACGTTGATGTCGCTCTATCTGGCCAACTTCCTCGTCCCCAACCTCAACGAGGTGCGAAGGAAGTTCAAGGACGAATACATCGAGCGGCTCACCAAGAGCGCGGGACGTAACGTGCACCTGCAAACCGACAAGGACGAGTTTGTGTATGTGGAATACTACAACGTGCAGCGCGACTATGGATGGAACTTCTCCATCGAACGTTACGACGGCCATGAGCTCACCTACAAGATGGCTTCCGACATCATCTATCACGACGTCGACTCCGTCACCAACGGCAACTGGCGCATCGACTTCGCGACAGAACGCACCATCGACGGCGACCGTGAGCATATCGTGAACCACCGACGGCTCGACACCATCATCGAGAAACTCAGTCCCACCGATTTCTATAACATGAAAGAGGACTTCGAAGAGATGAATTTCTTCGAGCTGCGCGACCATATTAGGGTGATGCGCCAGCGAGGCACCGAAGGCATTCGAAACTACGAGGTGGAGATGCACCAGCGCATGGCACAACCCGTCGCCATCCTCATCCTCACCCTCATCGGCGCCGCCCTCTCGAGCCGTAAGATCAAAGGAGGCATGGGCATGCACCTCGGGTTCGGTATCACCATCGCCTTCAGCTACATCCTCTTCGCCCAGATAGCCAAAGCCTTCGGCGTGAACGGCGTGATAGCCCCCGTCGTCGCCGCCTGGATCCCCAACGCGATATTCTTCGTCCTCGCAGTTTACTTCCTGCTCAAGGCCCCTAAGTGAAAAAAACCGCATTCCGCATTCCAAATTCCGAAATTTTATTATCTTTGTAGTTTGAAACAAAACTATCGCTATGCATATCGCTATCGCCGGAAACATCGGAGCGGGCAAAACCACACTTACCCGCCTCTTGGCCAAACACTTCGGATGGACACCTCATTACGAAGAAGTCGACCATAACCCATACCTCGCCAGCTACTATGAGGACATGCAACGCTGGTCGTTCAACATCCAGATTTTCTTCCTCAACAGCCGCTTCCGCCAGGTCATCGACATACGCAACAGCGGAAAAGACGTCATTCAAGACCGCACCATCTACGAGGACGCCATGATCTTCGCGCCCAACCTCCACCAGATGGGCCTCATGGAGACACGCGACTTCGAGAATTACAAGTCGCTCTTCGAGCTGATGACTAAGTTCCTGCAACCACCCGACCTGCTGATTTACCTCCGGGCCTCGGTGCCGACGCTGATACGCCAGATTGCCAAACGTAACCGCGACTACGAACAAAGCATCCGCCTCGACTACCTCAGCAACCTCAACGACCGCTACGAGGAATGGATCAGCGGCTATAAGGACGGCAAGCTGCTCATCATCGACATGGATAACCTCGACGTGGAGAAGCCTGAGGACCTGAGTGTCATCATCGAGAAGATCGAAGCCTCGCTTAACGGACTGTTCTGATGAGAGTGGCCGGCATCATACCCGCACGCTACGGATCCTCACGGTTCCCAGGCAAGCCCCTTGCCATGATCGGGACCAAGACGATGATCCAAAGGACCTGCGAACAGGCCCTCAAATCGTCGTTGGACGCCGTGGTGGTAGCCACCGACGATACCCGCATCTATGAAGAGGTGCTGGGCTTCGGAGGCTGCGTGGTGATGACCAGCCCCAACCACCGTAGCGGCACCGACCGCTGCCGCGAAGCTCTCGACATCATAGGGGAACACTTCGACGCCGTGGTCAACATCCAGGGCGATGAGCCTTTCATCGACCCTCGCCAGATCGACCAGGTGACGCAGCTCATCCGCCAACCGGAGGTGTGCCTCGCCACCCTGGCACGAAAAATCAACGACCCGGCAAGAATAGCAGACCCCAACACCGTGAAGGTGGTGTTCGGCAACGACGGCAAAGCCCTCTACTTCAGCCGACACGCCATTCCCTTCGTGCGAGGCGCTGAACCTTCACAGTGGATGCTACATAGCGAATACTACCAACATATCGGCATATATGCCTATAAGAGCGACACGCTGAGAGCCATCGCCAAGCTGCCTTCCGGACGACTGGAACAGGCCGAGTCACTCGAACAGCTGCGCTGGCTCGAGAACGGCCTTGACATCATGGTGGCCGTCACCGACATCGCCGCAAGTTATGGCATCGACACCCCCGACGACCTGCAACGCATTCCCAAAGAACTCCCGTCATGAACGTCATCCAAGCCATCATAGCCCTGCTCTACGATCACGACACCGTCATCGTGCCAGCCTTGGGTGCCTTCGTGCGTCACGACGAAGGAGCCCAAGTCAACGTCATCACCAACGAGTTCCAAAAACCCACGTCAACACTCAGCTTCGACCCCGAACAAAGGGAGGAGAACCCGCTCATCATCGAATATTTGATGCTACATGAAGGTCTCTCCGACGAAGAAGCCCGCCAGCAAATTGCCACCTTCGTGGCGGAATGCTACGCCAAGATGCGAGAAGGGGAGACCGTCACCCTCGAAGGCCTGGGGACGCTGGCCTTCAACAGCCTACAAGAGCCTGTGTTCGAGCCCGAGGCCTCGACCGACTTCAACGCCGACGCATTCGGACTGGATGACCTTGAAGTACAACCGGTATTCAGTGCCACCCCCACTCCAACCACCCCAGCTCCGACCAGCCCAGGGGAACGTCCTGCGGAACTGGCAAGAGGCGGCCTTGGTCCCCAGGAGAAACCCCGCCGCAAGACGTGGTGGATATGGCTCCTCCTTGTACTCGTCGCCGCCGCCGTGGCACTGTGGTACTTTATGTTCCGCCCAATCAAACCCGAACCTCCCGTGCAAAAGCCTTTGGATAGCATCACGATGACCGATACCGTCAAACCCATAACCGACGACACATTGGCGGTACCCACCGACTCGCTGGCAATCGAAAACGATACAGTCTCCCATAACGAACCCGTCAATGAAACTGTTTCTCCCACCGAAGTGGTGAAACCCGCCGCCGAGTCAAAAGCCTTCATCGTGGGTGGCTGCTTCAGCGTGGAGCAAAACGCACTCAATATGGCCATGGAAGCGTACGAACAAGGCTGCAAGGAAGCCTTCGTGATGAAACGCGGGACGAAGTTCTTCGTCTGCTACGGCCAATACCCAAGCGCCACCGAAGCCAAGGTGGCGCTACCTGTCATACTAGAGAAATACAATCAGAAAGCCTGGATACTTGTTAAATGACCCAAGCCATGAGTAAAAAAAACAAGCTGCAAAAGTTCGCTGAGAACAAGACATTCGAAAACCTGTTCGAGTATTCCTACGAACGTATCATGGCAGAGGGTTTCCCTCTGAAAGGCCACTGGGGAAGCGATTTCTTCCACAACGACCACCCTGTCGTGCTTGAGCTGGGATGCGGCAAAGGTGAATACACCGTTGGCCTTGCCCGGGTACACCCCGAGATCAATTACATCGGAGTCGACATCAAAGGCGCCCGTATGTGGCGTGGCCTGACCCAAACACGTGACGAGGGCTTGAAGAATGTGGCGTTCATCCGCACACGCATCGACCAGATCGAGCATTTCTTCGGTCCCGGCGAGGTCAGCGAGATATGGGTCACCTTCCCCGATCCCCATCCTGGCGAAGGCGAACGCAACGCACGCCACCGCCTCACCTCCCCAGAGTTCCTCGACCGCTACCGTAAGATCACCGGACCCGACGGCATACTCAACCTTAAGACCGACAGCCCCATCATGTATGAGTTCACCCTCCACGAGGTGATCGAGAAACAAAGTCTGCCGCTGCTCTACGCCACCGACGACCTCTATGCCAATGCCGATAACCTCGAAGTGAAAAACATCAGGACGTTCTATGAACAGATGTGGCTGGATCAGGGACTTACCATTAAGTATTTGAGATTTAAAATAAATAATTAAGAATTTAGAGATATGTTTACTGAAGATAGACAATTTTATATTGCGCATTGCGACAATGGTCCTCTTTACCTCGTGGGTAAGATGGCCAACCGTCATGGATTGATCGCCGGTGCCACAGGTACGGGTAAGACTGTCACCTTGCAGGTTCTGGCCGAGAGTTTCAGCCAGGCTGGCGTGCCTTGCTTCATGGCCGACATGAAAGGCGACCTCAGCGGCATCAGCCAGGCAGGCCGGATGAGCGGTTTCATCGAGAAACGCTGTCCTGAGTTCGGCATTGAGAATCCTCAGTTCCAAGGGATGCCGACGCGTTTCTTCGACGTCTTCGGAGAACAGGGACACCCGCTCCGCGCCACTGTGTCGGACATGGGTCCCCAGCTGCTTGCCCGCCTCCTCGCCCTCAACGAGACCCAGACAGGGGTCCTCAACATCGTGTTCAAGATCGCCGATGAAAGGGGACTGCTGCTCATCGACATGAAAGACCTGCGCCTCATGCTCGACTATGTCGCCAAGAACGCCAAGGAGTTCACCACCGGCTACGGCAACATCTCCGCCGCCAGCGTGGGAGCCATCCAACGCGCGCTACTCACCCTCGAAGCTGAAGGCGCCGACCAGTTCTTCGGCGAGCCGGCCTTCAACGTGTACGACTTCATCCAAACCGAACAGGGAAGAGGTGTCATGAACGTGCTGGCTGCCGACAAGCTGATGCTTAACCCCAAACTCTACAGCACCTTCCTGCTGTGGCTGCTGAGCGAGCTCTATACCCAGCTGCCCGAGGTGGGCGACTTGGAACTCCCCAAGCTGATCTTCTTCTTCGACGAGGCTCACATGCTCTTCAAAGACACCTCGAAAGCATTGGTGGATAAGATTGAACAGGTAATCCGTCTGGTGCGCTCTAAAGGCGTGGGCGTTTACTTCGTCACCCAGAGCCCCGACGACATCCCGGAAGCCATCGCCGGACAGCTCGGCAATCGCATCCTCCATGGACTCAGAGCATATACCCCCAAGGAACAGAAGGCCGTGCGCGCCGCCGCCCAGACCTTCCGAGCAAACCCCAGCTTCAACACCGAGAGCGCCATCCTGGAACTCGGCACCGGCGAAGCCCTGGTGTCGTTCCTCGACGAGAAAGGCGCCCCCTGCGTGGTGGAACGTGCCAAGATACTCTTCCCGCTGAGCCAAATAGGCGCCATCTCCGACGAACAACGCCAAACCATCATCCGCCAGTCGCGGCTCTACGGCACCTATGACAAGAGCTTCGACCGTGAGAGCGCCTATGAGGTGCTGGTGGCCGAACAACAAGAGGCTGAAAAACGTGCCCAGAAAGAAGCCGAAGAAGAAGCCAAACGCAAAGAGAAGGAAGCCAAAGAAAAAGAAAAGGAGAAGAAGGAAAAGGAAAAGTCAAAGAGCAGAAAGAAGTCAACGACCCGCAAAGCCGTCGAGAAGACCATCAACACCACTGCCACGACCTTCGGGCGTCAGCTTGGCAAGTCCATCTTCCGCTCTATCCTAGGAGGAATCTTTAAGTAACGGAAAACGGAGAACGGAAAACGGAAAGTTGAAAGTTTTCCGTTCTCCGTTTTCAGTTAATCACTCGCCGTTCCGGTCAACATCGGGACGAACTTGAAATCACCGAACTCTTCACGCGACAGGGTCCCGTCGGGGAGTTTGGTGAGACGTACCATCACCTGACCCTCACCTGAAGGCCTGTCCATGGGGATGACCATGATGCCATTGGGCTTCAGTTGGTCGATGAGCTTGGGTGGGATGTAAGGAGCCCCGGCAGTGATGATGATGCGATCGAAAGGCTTGTAGCTGGGCAGCCCCTCATAACCATCGCCAAGGAAGGTCTTGACACGATAGTGTAGCTGTCCCAGGAGCTCCTTGGTGCGGAGATAGAGGTTGCGTTGCCTTTCAATGCTGAATACCTTGGCGCCCATGGCGGACAACACACAGGCCTGATAGCCTGAGCCGGTGCCTATCTCAAGGACTTTCATCCCGCTCCCGATGGAGAGCAAACTCGTTTGAGCCGCCACGGTGGAAGGCTGTGAGATCGTCTGTCCCGAACCGATGGAAAAAGGCTGGTCGCTGTAAGCATACTCGACAAACGACGAGTCGAGAAACACATGGCGAGGCACCTCGTTGATGGCGGCGAGCACCCGTTCGTCGGTGATGCCGTCGGCGCGCAGCTGGTTGACCATCTGCTGCCTCAAGCCCTTGTGCCGGTAGTTGTCTTCAACGATTTTCATCAATGCAAAGTTACGATAATTCTTAATTCTTAATTCTAAATTCTTAAATCTTTCGTACTTTTGCCCAAATTTACTACCATGCTGAAAATAGGTGTATTAGGCGCAGGCCATCTCGGCAAGATCCATATCAAGTGCATCAAACAGGCCAGCTGCTACCAACTGGCAGGCTTCTACGACCCCGATTCAGCCACCGCCAAGGCAGTGGAGGAGGAGCTGGGCGTTCACTGCTTCGACTCAATCGACGCCTTGATCCAAGCTGTCGAGGTGGTCGATATTGTGACCCCTACTGTTCAACACTTTAGCTGCGCCGCAAAAGCCTTGGGCATGCGCCGTCATGTCTTCATCGAGAAGCCTATCGTGGCTACTCCCGAAGAGGCGTCGCAACTCATCAAGCTGGCCGACGAGGCGGGAGTGAAGGTGCAAGTGGGCCATGTGGAACGTTTCAATCCCGCTTTCATCGCCGCAGAACCTTTCATCAAAGCCCCTAAATTCATCGAAGCCCATAGACTGGCACTCTTCAACCCACGTGGCACCGACGTGCCCGTGGTGCTGGACCTCATGGTGCATGACCTCGACATCCTCTTCACCATCGTCAACTCGCCCGTGAAACATGTCAGCGCCTGCGGCGTGTCCATCGTCAGTCCCACACCCGACATCACCAACGCCCGTATCGAGTTCGAGAATGGCACTGTGGCCAATATCACCGCCAGCCGCATCTCGCTCAAGAACATGCGCAAGACCCGTATCTTCCAAAACGACGCCTATATCACCATCGACTTCCTCGAGAAAAAGACCGAGATCACCCGGATTCACGACCATGAGGTGAGCGGTTATCCTTACTCGCTGACGCTCGATTTGGCTGATGGACAGACGAAGCAGATCACCCTCGAGAAACCTGAGATTCATCCCATCAACGCCATCCAAACCGAACTGGAGAGCTTCCACGACAGCATCATCCATAACACCACTCCGGTGGTCAGTATCCACGACGGAGTGCGCGTCCTTAATTTAGCTTACGATATTCTGAAAGCGTCACACAATATTTCGCGTGTTTGATCGTTGGGAAATAAAACGTTTTTTATGATCAGAAAATATACCCTTTTTTCGTCGCTTTTCCTGCTCTTTCTCACGGCCTCGCTCACTTCGTGCGTGAAATTCGACGGCGAGCAGACAGTGCCGGCCTATATCAGGATCGACACCATTGGCCTCACCTGCGACTATTTCACTTATGGTGCCAATACCAATAACTTCGTTGACGCCTGGGTGTATGTCGACGATGATGTCAAAGGCTGCTTTGAGCTGCCAGCCACCATCCCGCTTCTCAAACAAGGACCGCACAAAGTGTCGGTTTATGCAGGCATAGCCGTCAACGGCATCAAAGACTCACGCGCTGAATATCCCTTTACCGCACCGGCCGTCTTCAACGATCTCAACCTGATGCCTGACAGCATTATCACGCTGAACCCAGTGGTGACCTATTGGCCTGCTGGTCCCGATGAGAACACCCATGTGCGCTGGATGGAAGACTTTGACCAGGGCACCGTGAAAATGGAGACCACCTCGCAGAGCGACGTGCCGTTTATCCGCGCCTCCGGTCCTCTGGCCTGGCACGACCCCGAAGGCGTCCTCTCCACCTATTCTGCTAAGTTTGAACTTTACTCCGACACCACCCAGTTCTGCTTCGCCACTAGCGAAGAGTTCATCGACCTTCCCACCAAAGGCTCGCCCTGTATGCTTGAGATGGACTACAAATGCTCCGACACATGTACCGTGGGAATCTTCTATCGGCTCAACTACACCATCAACCAAGAGGCTCTCGTCCGTCTGCGTCCCACAGGACCATCAGGCGAAGAACCCGTGGAGTGGAAAAAGATCTATATCAATCTCGGACCTTATTTCGTTGACTATGAGGATGCCGACTACTTCAAGGTATACCTGTCGTCGTGGTTCAACCGCAACGACGGCACACAGTATTTCTATTTCGACAACCTGAAGATCATCTACAACGACCGATGAAAAAGAAACGCGTTCTTCCCTATGTTTACGGCTTCGTTGACTGGATCCTCTCAGCGATTGCCTGGACTTTGTTCTATTATTTCCGCAAGACCTACGAAGTGGTCGATGCCAACACATGGCAACGTTTCGGCATCGCTTTCCACGACCCGAGCTTCTGGTCGGCCGTGGCCATCATCCCAGTGTGTTGGGTGGCGTTCTACGGCATCACCGGTGCCTATATGAGCGTTTACTCCAAGTCGAGGCTGAAAGAATTCTCACAGACGTTCTTCATCACCCTGTTGGGTGTCACCGTGCTGTTCTTTGTGGCCATACTCGATGATCAGATTTTGACGTATAAGACTTATTATCAATCGTTTATAACTCTTTTCGCACTTCAGTTCCTGCTTACTTATGCCGGACGACTGGTCATCACCAGCATTGTGAAACGCCACATCAAGACCGGCAAGATCGGTTTCAACACCCTCATCGTGGGCAGTGGCGACAATGCCATGGCGATTTACAAGGAGATTGACGAACAGGAGAAGCCTACGGGCCAACGCTTTGTCGGTTATGTGCGTGTCGGCGAGAAGGAGCATGAGACCTTGGAAGGCTTGTTGCCTTGTCTCGGCTCTGTTGACAATATCGTGGACATCGTGAAGGAACACGAAGTAGAAGAGGTGATCATCGCCATTGAACGTTCGGAGAAAGAGTGCATGCACCATGTCCTTCCGGTGATGAACCTCACCAAAGCCGAGGTGGAGATCATCCCCGAGATGCAGGACTTGGTGTTCGGCAACGTGAGGCAGTCGGCCATCTGGCGCGCGCCTCTCGTCCAGGTCAGCCCTGAACTGATGCCTATCTGGCAACAGGTCATCAAGCGTTTGTTCGATATCGTGGTATCGTTGTTCGTCTTGGTGGTGTTCTCGCCTGTATATCTGATCACGGCGATCATCGTGAAAGCCACTTCGCCGGGGCCTGTGTTTTATGTGCAGGAGCGTATCGGCAAGAACGGACGACCTTTCAAGATGGCCAAGTTTCGCAGCATGAGGGTGGATGCCGAAGCCGACTGCAAGCCGCAACTCTCGAGTGACGACGACCCGCGTATCACCAAGTTTGGAAAGTTCATGCGCAAGGTCCGTTTGGATGAGATTCCCCAGTTTTGGACTGTGTTGAAAGGAGATATGTCGATTGTCGGTTATCGTCCTGAGCGTCAGTATTATATCGATAAGATCCGGGAACGTGCCCCTTATTACGACATGCTATTGCTGGTGAAGCCTGGCATTACCAGCTGGGGCGAGGTGAAGTTCGGCTATGCCGAGAATGTGGACGAGATGATCGAACGCCTGAAATACGACATCCTCTATATCGAGAATGTCAGTATCGGCCTGGACTTGAAAATCTTGATCTATACTGTCCTGATTGTCATACAAGGAAGAGGAAAGTAAATTCTAAATTCTAAATTCTTAATTCTTAATTCTTAATTCTAAATCTGTCCTCTCTCCAGTAGGGTTGCGATGATGTCGATTTGTTCGTCTTCGGGATTGTTCTTGGGGTCGAACTCGGTCTTTAGGTTATAGCCCCAGAGGCGGGCGAAACCTTGGTAGAAAAAGGCTCTCACCTTGCCGCGCAGTTCCTGTACGAGTTTGTATGAGGTGTTGCCTGTCTCACGGTCGATGAGGCGGATGAGGATGGCGCCTTGGGTGAAGTTGAGGTTTTCAAGTTCTTCGGTATATTGGTCGGAGATTTCCTGTTCGGCCTGTTTCATCATGCGGCGGCGTTCGGCATCGCTATTGGCGTAGGCGAGGAGGGTGTCGTATTCGTGAAGTTTGTCGCTGGCCAGCTTGGCGTAGGGGTAGACCTTGCGCACATTGTTGACGAGGCGGCGTCCCTGTCGGGTCTCGGTGATCTCGAAGTAGCGGCTCATGAGGTCGATGTCGAGTTCGGGAAGGTTGACGATGAGGGTGGTATCGCCGTTCTCGATACGGGCATACACGACGGTGCCTTGGTCGAAGTTACGGTAGCTGTCGGGGACGAAGGCTTTCGACTCAGGGGTCATTGCGGCCGACTTGATGTTGATCTTGACGGGCTTGGGTTTGCCGGGTTGGGCGATGAGTTGACTATATCCGAAAACGGTGGCCATCATGAGGAGGATGGCGAGGAATGTCTTTTTCATGGCAATAGTGTTTTTTGATAGGACAAGGGATTCAAAAAACAATTATTGTGCCAATTTGTTGTTTCGGGAGAGTTTGTCTTCGGCGTAGGCGCGTGTAACGACGAGTTCGCGGGGGCTGCCGTCGGAGGGCATCTCGAACATGGCGTCGTTGAGGATGGCTTCGACGATGGAGCGGAGGCCGCGGGCTCCGAGTTTGAACTCGATGGCTTTTTCCACCATGAAGTCGAGGGCTTCCTCTTCGAAGCGGAGGGCAATGCCGTCCATCTCGAACAGCTTGGTGAACTGTTTTACGAGGGCGTTCTTAGGCTCGGTGAGGATGCGCTTGAGGGCCGTGGCGTCGAGGGGGTCGAGGTGGGTGATGATAGGCATGCGGCCCACGATCTCGGGGATGAGACCGAACTTCTTGAGGTCGGCGGGAGCCACGTATTGCAGCAGGTTGCTCTTGTCGAGCACTTGGTCGCTGTTGGCGCTATAGCCTATGATGTTGGTGCTTTTGCGTGCAGCGATGATGCGTTCGATGCCGTCGAAGGCGCCTCCTGCGATGAAGAGGATGTCCTTGGTGTTGACGGCGATCATCTTTTGCTCAGGGTGTTTGCGGCCTCCCTCGGGTGGCACGTTGGAGATGGTGCCTTCGAGGAGTTTGAGGAGGGCTTGCTGCACACCTTCGCCCGACACGTCGCGGGTGATGCTTGGGTTGTCGCTCTTCCGGGCGATCTTGTCGAGCTCGTCGATGAACACGATGCCGTGTTCAGCCGCCTTTACGTCGTAGTTGGCGGCTTGCAGCAGTCGCACAAGGATGTTTTCCACGTCCTCGCCCACATAGCCAGCCTCGGTGAGCACCGTGGCGTCGGCGATGGCGAAGGGCACGTTGAGCATCCTGGCGATGGTGCGGGCCAGCAGGGTCTTGCCCGTGCCGGTCTCGCCGACGAGGATCATGTTCGATTTCTCGATCTCCACCTCGTCAGCGAGTACCTGCTGGCTGATGCGTTTGTAATGGTTGTAGACGGCCACGGCCAGGGTGCGCTTGGCTTTGTCCTGTCCGATGACGTATTGGTCGAGGAAGTCTTTGATCTCCTTGGGTTTCTTCAACTCGATCTTGGAGTCTGTGCCTTGCGGCTTCTTGAATTTGCCGCTTCGTCCGAACTCCTCCTCGAGGATGAGGTGGGCATTCTCCACGCATTCGTCGCAGATGCATGCCTCTATGCCTGTGAGAAGCATCCTGGTCTTGGAGCCAGGCTTTCCGCAAAATGAGCAATGTTCCTCTTTCTTGTTGGCCATCTATTGCGCTTTTACAATTACTTGTTTCTGACGAGAACTTCGTCGATCATGCCATAAGCCTTGGCTTCCTCGGCGGTCATCCAATAGTCGCGGTCGCTGTCGGCCCAGACCTTGTCGTAAGGTTGGCCTGAGTGCTTCGAGATGATTTCGTAGAGTTCCTTCTTGAGCTTCTGGATCTCACGAGCGGTGATCTCGATCTCAGTGGCTTGTCCTTCGACGCCGCCCATGGGTTGGTGGATCATGATGCGGGAGTGGGGCAGGGCAGAGCGTTTGCCAGCAGCGCCGGAGCACATCAGCACTGCGGCCATGGAAGCGGCCATGCCGGTGCAGATGGTGGCCACGTCGGGGCTGATGAACTGCATGGTGTCATAGATACCCAGACCGGCATACACGCTGCCGCCAGGAGAGTTAAGGTAAATCTGGATGTCACGCTTCGGGTCGGTGGATTCCAAGAAGAGCAACTGTGCCTCGATGATGTTTGACACATAGTCGTCGATGGCGGTGCCAAGGAAGATGATGCGGTCCATCATCAGACGGCTGAACACGTCCATCTGTGCCACGTTGAGCTGACGTTCCTCGATGACGGTGGGGCTGATGTAGCCGTAGTTGTTGATCTTGGAGATGTATTGTTCCAGACCTAAAGTGTTGATGCCCAGATGCTTGGTGGCATACTTTTGAAATTCGTTCATCATAGTGTTTGTTTTATAGAGTTATTGTTTCTTGCTTCTGGTGCGTTTCGTGGGGGCTTCCGCTTTCTTTCCTGCATTTTCGGCTTCCAAGCTCTTGATGAACTCATCGTAGGTTTGGTCGGTGTAGTTGATCTTGATCTTGGTCTTGAGGAAGTTGGTCATCTTGACATCGGCCATTTGGTTCTTGACGTTGTTCACCTGCTCCTCGTTCTTGAGGTAGCTGTCGACAATCTTGTCGAGACGGGCTTTCATGTCATCGTCGGCGGTGTTGTAGTCGAGGCCGGGGAAGATCTGGCTGATCAGGAAGGAGCGCACTTCGGCTTCGGTGATGGCGAGTTCCATGTTCTCTTTCACGATGCTGTCTTCGATGAGTTGCCAACGGAGGCCTTTGCTGTAGTTCTCAGCGTAGTTCTTCTCGATGTCTTCGACGGAGAGCTTGCCTTGGTTGTTCTCGTAAATCCAGCGTTTCAGGAATTCGTCGGGAAGGGTGAAGGGGGTGGCTTCGACGAGGGCGTCGATCATCTTGGTGAAGAGGATGCGGTCGGTCTCGTTGGTGTATTGTTTCTCCATCTCTTCTTTGACGGCGGCGCGGAAGGCGTCGGTATCGGCGATCTCGCGGTCGGGGAAGATCTTCTTGAAGAAGTCGGCGTTGAGTTCGGGCTTCTCTTCGTGGCGGATGTCGTCGATGATGATGTTATAGTCGCTGTCGGCAGGGGCGTCGTCGCCGAGGATCTTGGCGGCTTTCTCGTTGGAGCCGAGGACCACGGAGAGGTTGACGATGAACTCGCTACCGGTGGTCTTGCCGATGAATTTCTTCTTATGGGTCTTGGTCTTGACATCCTTAAGGTCGAGCAGCACGTAGTCTTTCTTGAAGCCGCCTTCGATCTCGTTGCCGTCTTCAGCTTCACGGACCTTGAGTTGGAGGATGTCGTTCTCGCCGACGGTCTCGGGATGGGTGATCTCGGGGTTGCGCTCGATGAGTTCCTCGATGGTCTTGTCGAGGGTGGCGTCATCGGCCACGACGTGAGCGAAGTCGATGGAGAGCTTGCTGTAGTCGACCTTGATTTCAGGTCTCAGGGCTGCTTCAAAGAAGAAGTCGAGCGACTCCTGGCTTTCGAAGTCGGCGGGTTGTTGCTTGTCGGGGTCGCTGAGGGGGAAACCGATGAGGTCGAGTTTGTTGTCGACGATATATTTGTTTAGGGCATCGGAGACAAGGGTGTTGAGCACCTCGACGGTGGCTTGGGCACCGTACATCTTCTTGATCATGCCGAAGGGCACCATGCCGGGACGGAAGCCCGGGACTTGGGCGCGCTGTTTGAGTTTGTTGAGTTCTTTCTTCACCTGAGGCTCATAGTCGTCCTTGAGCACGTTGATTTGGATGGAGATCAGTTGTTCTCCCTTCTGAGTTTGAGTAGTGTTCATTGAAATGTCTGTTTGTTCCTATATTCAATCTGAAAGTGCGGATGAAGGGACTCGAACCCTTACTTCTTTCAAAACCAGATCCTAAGTCTGGCGCGTCTACCAATTCCGCCACACCCGCATTTGGGCGGCAAAGATATGAAAAAAAAGAAAAAGAACAGCAAACTTGCTGTTCTTTTTCTTCTGAGGGTGGAATGTGGGATTCGAACCCACGACCCACGGAACCACAATCCGGTACTCTAACCAGCTGAGCTAAATCCACCATCTAGTTTGCGGCTGCAAAGATACAGCTTTTTTTTGATTTGCAAGTAGTTTTTCAAAAAAAATCTAACTTTGCAGCATGAAAAACAAAAACAGACAGCAGTCACCGGCCGCTTTGGCATGGCAACGGTTCCGTAAAAACCGTCTCGGCATGGCCTCTTTGGGTCTCATAGTCATCGAGGCGATGCTGGCACTGTTCGCCTATTTCATCATCCCCGATCCGACTCCCCATGCCAACAGGCAGCTGCTCGAACTCAGCACTCGCAAGCCTGGCTTCGAGGTGGACATGCTGGTGATGCCCAAGGAAGTGCCGCCAGAGCCGGTGGGGTTCTTCGAGAGGCTCCTCAACGGGAAGCCCGATGATTGCACCTACCTTCCTTTCGACAGCATCCGTGATTGCGGCGATTACACCTTGGTGTATCTCTTCAATCCCGAACATAGCGGCAGCGTGCGTGTGCAAGAAGTCCCCAATAGCGAGATAGCAGGCGTGAGACACCAGAAGTTCCTCTTGGGCACCGACCAGTTTGGACGTGACTTTTTGAGCCGTCTAGTGCTTGGCAGCCGCATCAGCCTTATCGTGGGCTTCATCGCCGTGGCACTCAGCCTTGCCATCGGTATTTTCATCGGCAGTCTGGGGGGCTTCTTCCGTGGCAAGGTGGATGATGTGGTGGTGTGGCTTATTAATGTGGTGTGGTCCATCCCCACGTTGCTGTTGGTCATCGCCATCACCTTCGCCTTGGGCAAAGGTATCGGACAAGTGTTCATCGCCGTGGGTCTGACGATGTGGGTTGAGGTGGCGCGTATCGTGCGCGGACAGATTTTCTCGGTGCGTGAGATGACCTACGTTGAAGCTGGCAAAGCCTTGGGGTTCAAAGATATAAGAGTTATCCTCCGGCATATCCTTCCCAATATTCTGAATCCCATTATCGTGGTGTCTGCATCCAACTTCGCCTCAGCCATCCTGCTTGAGGCGGGTTTGAGTTTCCTCGGCATCGGAGTGCAGCCCCCCATGCCTTCGTGGGGCAGCATGATCAAAGAGAATTATGCTTTCATCATCTTGGATGCGGCTTATTTGGCCATCCTGCCTGGTATCGCCATCATGCTGTTGGTGCTGGCCTTCATGTTGGTGGGGAATGCCCTGCGTTCCGCTATCGATAATAAACAATAGCTAAATGGTTTTGCCCGTTCGGGCGTTGATTAATCTTTTTTTCGTATTTTTGCACTTTCATTCAGATGCTATGGCAAGAATAATGGCTATCGATTTAGGTCGTAAACGATGTGGTGTGGCGGTCACGGATCCGCTGCAGATCATCGCTAACGGACTGACTACCGTGGAGAGCGGCAAACTGGCCGACTGGGTGGTGGATTACGTGCGCAACGAGGAGGTGGAAACCATCGTCATAGGCGAACCTAAGGACATGCATAACAACCCCTCCGACTGCTCCAAATACATCGAACCTATCGTGAACCGGCTGCGTAAGCTGCTCCCACAGGTGAACATCGTCCGCTACGACGAACGTTTCACCTCGGTGATGGCTCACCAAACCATGATCGATGCCGGCCTGAAGAAATCGAAACGGCAGGATAAAGCCCTCGTGGACACCGTGGCTGCGACTATTCTGCTGCAATCCTATATGGAAAGTGGAAAACGGAAAACTGAAAACGGAAAACTAATATGATTTTACCTATTGTTGCGTATGGTCATCCGACTTTAAAGGCGGTGGCAAAAGACATTGACAAAGACTTCCCTGAGTTGGAGAAATTGCTTGTTGACATGTGGGAGACATTGGCTCACTCCGAAGGTGTGGGCCTGGCAGCACCCCAAGTGAACCAGTCGATACGCCTGTTCCTGGTCGATGCCAATCCATTTTATCCCGATTACCCCGATGCAAAAGACTTCAAGAGGGTCTTTATTAATGCGCATCTGATGGAGACTTTTGGTGACGATGTGCCTTTCAAGGAGGGTTGCCTCAGCCTTCCTGGCATCTATGAAGAGGTGGTCCGCCCCGACGGCATCCGCCTGCGTTACCTCGACGAGAACTTCGTGGAGCACGAGGAAGAGTTTACCGGCATCAAAGCCCGAATCATCCAACATGAGTATGACCATCTGGAAGGCCATGTGCACGTCGACCGCATCGCCCCGCTCCGCAAAGTGCTTCTTCAAGGCAAACTGCGCGACATCACGGAAGGGAAGTGCGACGTGGATTACAGGATGATTTTTCCCAAAAAACAAAGAAGAAGATAAAAACCATAACCCTCCGCATGAAAAAATCAATTATTGTATTATCCCTCGCCGTGTTTTTTGCCCTGGTGGGATGCAACAACGGCACGAAACCCGTCGAAAACACCAACACCGAGGAAACGCAACAGACCTTCGATTCCCCAGATGCCTTGTTTGAAGCCATCACGGAATCCATCAATGCCAAGCAGGATGCCCAGAAGAGCATCGACCTTGTGAACCAACTGGTGTCCGACTATCCTGATTACGAGAACAACTCAGCCGCCTTGTTTATGTTGGCCACTTTCGTCTATGACGATCAAATGCATGACCTCGACAAGGCACGTGAGACCTACCAGCGTATTGTCGACAACTATCCCGACACCCCCTTCGCCAACGACGCCGCCATCGCCATCACCCAATTGGGAATGACGCCGGAGGAGTTAGTGAGGATGTTTGAAGAAACGGAAAATGGAGAACTGAAAACGGAAAACTGAGAATCTTGTTTAATTTTCCGTTTTCCGTTTTCCGTTCTCAGTTTTTTAAAACTGTTTCCTGAGCTGATCTACCAGGTCGAGTTCTTCCCAGCCGAAGAATTTCACTTCCTTGTAGGTCTTGCCGTCTTCGACGAAGGTGGTCTTGTCCTTGTAATAGACCTCCACCTTGCGGGTCTCAGGGGTGCGGCCGAAGTGGCCATAGGAAGCGGTCTCTTCGAAGATGGGGTTGGTGAGGCCGAAACGTTTCACGATGGCATAGGGACGCAGGTCGACCATCTTGCGGATCTTCTCGGCGATGGCTTCATCGCTTAAGACCTTCCCGTCTTTGCCTTTGACATGAGCGGTGCCCTCGGTGTTGACATAGAAGCCCACCGGTTCAGCGATGCCGATGGCGTAGGCGATCTGCACCAAAGCCTGGTCGCAGATGCCGGCCGCCACCATGTTCTTGGCGATGTGACGTGCGGCGTAGGCTGCGGAACGGTCAACTTTGGACGAGTCCTTGCCCGAGAAGGCGCCGCCGCCATGGGCGCCGCGACCGCCGTAGGTGTCGACGATGATCTTACGGCCGGTGAGACCTGTGTCGCCGTGGGGACCTCCGATGACGAACTTGCCTGTGGGGTTCACAAAGATCTTCATGTCTTGGTCGAACAGCTTGCGGAGCTTGGCGGGTAGTTGACGCTTCACCCTGGGAAGGAGGATGTTGAGCACGTCGGCTTCGATCTTGTCAACCATCCTCATGTCGGCTTCATGTTGCGCCTCTTCGCTGCCGTCGGCCGGCTTGATGAACTCGTCGTGCTGGGTGCTGATGACGATGGTGTCGATGCGAATCGGTTTCCATCCGTCTTCATATTCCACTGTGACTTGTGACTTGGCGTCGGGACGGAGGTATCTCATCTGTTTGCCTTCGCGCCTGATGGCGGCTAACTCGCGCAACAGGAGATGTGAGAGGTCGATGGTCAGAGGCATGTAGTTTTCGGTCTCCTTGCAAGCGAAACCGAACATCATGCCCTGGTCGCCCGCGCCCTGCTCCTCGGGCTTTTTGCGGCCGACACCCATGTAGATGTCGTTCGACTGGCCGTGAAGAGCCGACAAAACGCCACACGACTGGGCATCGAATTGGTATTCAGACTTGTTATAACCGATGCGGTCGATGACCCGACGGGCGATGTCTTGGATCTCGACATAGGCGTTGGTGCGGATCTCGCCGGCAACAACGCACAGACCAGTGGTCACCAAAGTCTCACAAGCCACTTTTGACTTGGGATCGTAGCGAAGGATTTCGTCCAATACGGCATCTGAAATCTGGTCGCATACCTTGTCGGGATGACCTTCCGACACTGATTCTGAAGTGAAGTAATAACCCATAACAAATTGATTATTAATTATTTAATAAATTAATTTGTGTGGGAAGTTGTTGACTGAAAGGTAAAGGAAAAAGCATTGGTTTAGCATTTTTTCTTGTGGTTGCAATCAAAACAAATCTTTCCACGAATGACGCTGCAAAGATAAGGATAATTTAGAATTAACAATTTATAATTTAGAGATTTTTTTCGTTCCCTCTTAATTCTTAATTCTTAATTCTAAATTCTTAATTCTAAATTCTTAATTCCCCTTTGTTAGCTTTTGGAACGCTTCCTCAATGCTGATGTCTTCTTTTTGTAAAGTATTGATAATAATGCTGTTATCAACAGACCATTTCATTAATCCGGCACGGATGTCGGTGTCGCCTTCGGGTTCGATGATCCAATGGTTGTTTTTTACGCGCTGAACCTTGGCAACTTGTGGGATGCTGAGCAGCTGTTGTTGGGTGACCTCGCTCTCGAACTCGACGATGACGACGTTGGAGGCGGTGTTGGTCTGTTTGAGGTTCTCGATGCGGTCGTCGGCGACCACTACACCTTTATTAATTATAATGGCTCGTTCACAGATGGCTTCCACCTCTTGCATGATATGGGTGGAGAGCAGGACGGTTTTCTCCTTGCCCAGGTTGGAGATGAGGTTTCGGATGTCGATGAGTTGGTTGGGGTCGAGGCCGGAGGTGGGCTCGTCGAGGATGAGCACCTGTGGGTCGTGCATCATGGCTTGGGCTAGGCCGACGCGTTGGCGGTAGCCTTTTGAGAGGGCACCAATCTTTTTGTGGGCCTCAGGTCCGAGGCCAGTCTCGTCGATCATTGCCGCGATGCGGTCCTTGGCGGCTTTGCCTTTCAGTTGGTGGATGCCGGCCACAAATTCCAGGTACTCGCGCACGTACATGTCGAGATACAAGGGGTTGTGTTCGGGCAAGTAGCCCACGATGCGTTTCACTTCCATCGGCTGTTCAAGCACGTCGAACCCATTCACGGTCACCTTGCCCGAGGTGGGTTGGATGAAGCATGTGACAATTTTCATCAGGGTGGACTTGCCCGCGCCGTTGGGTCCGAGCAAACCGACGATACCTTTATTAATACTGAGTGTCACGTTGTTCAAGGCGAGCTGTTCGCCATATTGTTTGGTGATATTTTGAATCTCGATCGACATTTTTTTTCGTTTTGGGTGCAAAGATAAGAAAATTCTTTGTAATTTTGCGCCCTCGTTAGTAAACACTGTTCTATCTATTTTTGTAAAAAGCGTGGGACTATGGGCGAAGATAATCTTACGCGAGCATTAATTGGATAAACGTATTAAAAAGAAAATGAACACTTTAAGTTACAAGACTGTTAGCGTAAACAAGGAACATGCCGATAAGAAATGGTATGTTGTCGACGCTGAAGGACAAATTCTCGGTCGTTTTGCCTCCGAGGTTGCCATGATTCTCCGTGGCAAGCGTAAACCCAGCTACACTCCCCACAGCGATTGTGGCGACAATGTTATCATCATCAATGCCGAAAAGATCCAACTCACTGGCAACAAGATGGCTGAGAAGTACTATGTGCACTACACCGGTTATCCTGGTGGCCAGCGCTTCCGCAATGTCAGCGAGCAGTTGAAGAAGAAGCCCGAGGCTGTTCTCGAACACGCCATCAGAGGCATGCTTCCCAAGACCAAGCTTGGTGACGCGATCTATCGCAACCTTTATGTCTATGCTGGTTCAGAGCATCCGCATGAGGCACAGAAACCCGAAGAACTCAAAATTAACACTATTAAGAAATAATCATGGAAGTAATCAACGCTTTAGGTAGAAGAAAGACCGCCGTTGCCCGTATCTATATGAAAGTCGGTGACGGTAAAATTACGGTGAACAAGCGCGACTACAAGGAGTACTTCCCGACGAGCATCCTCCACTATGTGGTTGAGCAGCCTCTGATGCTTACCGACAACCTCGGCAAGTTCGACATCAAGGTCAACCTCGACGGTGGTGGCATCAACGGCCAGGCCGAGGCTCTCCGCCTCGCCATCAGCCGCGCGCTCTGCGAGATCGATCCCGAGTATCGTCCTACCCTGAAAGCCAAAGGTTTGATGCGCCGCGACCCGCGTATGGTCGAGCGTAAGAAACCCGGTCAGCCAGGTGCCCGTAAGAAGTTCCAATTCAGCAAACGTTAAGCTATTCTCAGCCGAGCGATTTTGTTTAGTATCCAAATTGCTGCGATTTTTCATTTTGAGAACTACCCAGCAATTGTTTTTAGCGAATGTAAACATTAAAAAGAAAACTCATGACACAAGTAACTTTTGAAGAATTACTGGATGCCGGTTGTCACTTCGGGCATCTCAGAAGAAAGTGGAATCCTGCCATGGCTCCCTATATCTTCATGGAGCGCAATGGTATCCACATCATCGACCTGTACAAGACACAGGCCAAGGTTGACGAAGCCGCAAGCGCCATCAATCAACTCGCCAAGTCAGGCAAGAAGATCCTCTTCGTCGCCACCAAAAAACAAGCCAAGGACGTTGTTGCTGAACTCGTCTCCAAAGTCAACATGCCTTACGTGACCGAGCGTTGGCCCGGCGGTATGCTGACCAACTTCGCCACCATCCGTAAAGCCGTCCGTAAGATGGCCAGCATCGACAAAATGATGGTTAGCGACGGTTACAAGAGCCTCTCAAAGCGTGAGAAACTCCAAATCCAGCGTGAACGTGAGAAACTCGAGAAGAACCTCGGTTCCATCAGCGACCTGAGCCGTCTGCCCTCAGCCGTGTTCGTCGTCGACATCATGAAGGAACATATCGCTGTCGCCGAAGCCCGCAAACTCAATATCCCGGTTTTCGCCATCGTCGATACCAACACCAACCCCAACATGGTTGACTTCCCCATCCCGGCCAACGACGATGCCAGCAAGTCAATCGCCCTCATCGTAGGTAAGATGGTCGACGCCATCGAAGAAGGCCTCAACGAACGCAAACTCAACAAGGAAAACAATGTTGAAGAGCCCGAAGAGACCGACGAAGAAACCGTCACCGTCGAGACCGAAGAGGAAGAAAACAAGGAAGAACGCAAGCCCCGTAACCGCCGCCCGCGCAAACCCGTTTCAAAAAACTAACCCTTTAGCATAACAATACCATGAATATTACCGCTTCTCAAGTCAATGAGCTGAGACAAATGACCGGCGCCGGCATGATGGACTGCAAGAAAGCCCTCGTCGAAACCGACGGCGACATCCAAGCCGCCATCGATATCCTCCGTAAGAAGGGTATGGCCAAAGCCGCCAAACGCGCCGACCGTAACGCCAGCGAAGGCTGCGTCCTCTCAAAATGCACCGACGACCATAAGTATGCCGCCATCATCATGGTGAACTGCGAAACCGACTTCGTTGCCAACAACGCCGACTTCGTGAAATTCACCACTGACGTGCTCAACATGGCTGTCGCCAACCGCGTGACCGACATCGAAGCCCTGAAGGCCATGACCATCGATGGACAAACCGTCGAAGCCCTCGTCGCCAACCAGAGCGCCGTCACCGGTGAGAAGACCGAACTTGGCGCTTTCAAAGTGCTCCAAGGTGAATACGTCACCAACTACAACCACCCCGGCAACCGCCTCGCCACCATCGTTGAAATGAACAAGAGCTTCAACGGTATCGAGGAAGTCAGCCACGAAGTGGCCATGCACATCGCCGCCATGAACCCGTTGTCAGTCAGCGAGGATTCAGTGCCGCAAGAAGTGAAAGACCGCGAGTTCGCCGTCGCCCTCGAAAAGACCAAGGAAGAGCAAATCGCCAAGGAAGTCGAGAAAGCCCTCCGTAAGGCCGGTATCAACCCCAACCACGCCGATAGCGACGATCATATCTCGTCAAACGTCACCAAAGGCTACCTCACCGAGGAACAAGCCGCCGTTGCCCGCGAGATCAGAGCTACCGTCCCTGGCACCGTGCAACTCAATGAGAACATGATCCAGAATATCGCCAAAGGCCGTCTGGGCAAGTTCTTCAAAGAGAGCTGCCTGCTCAACCAAGTCTCCCTGGTCGCCGATCCTAAGACCGTCGCCCAGTACATCCAAGACGCCGACAAGGAAGCCACTGTGAAAGCTTTCTTCCGCATCAAGTTGGGTGAATGATTCATTGAGGAGATTCGATGATAAAAAAGCTGACCGTAATGGTCAGCTTTTTTTTGTTTCCGTTCTCCGTTCTCCGTTCTCCGTTTAATGGTTCAGCGCTTCCGCTCCGCCCACGATGTCGATCAGTTCGGTGGTAATCACATCCTGACGTGCCCGGTTGTATTCGCGACGCAGCTCTTGTAACAATGAGCTGGCATTGTCGCTGGCGATGTGCATGGCGGTCATGCGGGCACCATGCTCCGCAGTGAGGGTGTCGAGCATGATAGAATAGAATTTGGTGCGTATGACTTTCGGCACCAGGGCGTTGACGAAGGCTTCCTTCGAGGGTTCTACAATATAATCGTATGAATTGCCTTTCGGAAGCGTGTCGGTGGCCAAGGGGATGATGGTCTCGCTCTGCGCCACCTGGACCCCCGCGTTCTTGAAATGGTTGTAAACCATCACCACACGGTCGATCTCATGGTTTAAAAACCGCTCCGTCATCAAGTCGCTGAGCCGACTCGCCGTCTCGAACGACAACTCGTCGCTCAGACTGGGGTGGACGGCTGTGACACGTATCCTGCTTTTCTTCGCAAAATCGCAGATCTTCTTTCCAAAGAGATAGACATCCACGTTTTTTGTTCCCAACAGTTGGATATATCCTTGGTAGGTGTCATGGAAGAGCTTGCTGACATTGCTGTTGAAGACTCCGCACAAGCCGTTGCTCGAGGAGAAGGCGATGATGGCCACACGCTTTACTTCACGTTGCTCGGCCAAGGGGATCGACACCTCCTCTTCCAAGGCGCTGAGATAGTTCGACAACGCCTCGCTGAGTTTGTCACGGTAGGGTAGAAAACTCAGCGTCGTGCTCTCCGTCTTCTTCAGCTTGGCCGCCGAAACCATCTTCATGGCGTTGGTGATCTTCTCCGTCGAGGCGACGGAACTGATACGGGCTCTTATTTCTTTTAATGACGACATGCTTATTTAACTGCGAATTCCGCATTCCGAATTAACAACTCGGCTTCTTCTTTCAAGACGTTCTTTATCTCATCAGTGACGATGCCTTGTCTTAATTGGTCCAAGACATCTTTGTGCTTGACTTCAAGAAGATTGAGGAACTGTTTCTCGAACTCGTGCACCTTTTCGACGGGAACTTTGCTGAGCAGTCCGTTGGTTCCGCAGAAGATGATGGCGACCTGCTTCTCGACGGGCATGGGGGTGTATTGGGGTTGTTTGAGCAGCTCCACGTTCTTGCGTCCTTTGTCGATGATGGCAAGGGTGGCGGCGTCGAGCTCGGCGCCGAAACGAGAGAAGGCTTCCATCTCACGGTACTGGGCTTGGTCGAGTTTCAAGGTGCCTGCGATTTTCTTCATCGACTTGATCTGGGCATTGCCGCCGACACGTGACACCGAGATGCCTACGTTGATGGCGGGACGGATGCCCGCGTTGAAGAGGCTCGACTCCAAAAATATCTGGCCGTCGGTGATGGAGATGACGTTGGTCGGGATATAAGCCGAGACGTCGCCGGCTTGGGTCTCGATGATGGGCAATGCCGTCATGGAGCCACCGCCTTTCACGATGTCTTTTATCGACTCGGGGAGGTCGTTCATCTGGCGGGCCACGTTATCGTTCTTGATGATCTTGGCGGCTCGCTCGAGCAGACGGCTGTGGAGGTAGAAGATGTCGCCAGGATAGGCTTCACGTCCCGGGGGACGACGGAGGATGAGCGACACCTCACGGTATGCCACGGCTTGTTTTGACAGGTCGTCGTACACCACTAAGGCATGTCGTCCCGAGTCGCGGAAATACTCAGCGATGGCGGCACCTGCGTAAGGGGCGTAGAACTGCATGGCAGCTGGATCGGATGCTGTTGCTGATACCACAATAGTGTAGTCCATAGCTCCGTTATCCTGCAAGGTCTTCACGAGGTTGGCAACGGTGGATCCTTTTTGTCCGACGGCGACATAGATGCAATAGACGGGGTTGCCTTGTTTGAAGTTCTCTTTCTGGTTGATGATGGTGTCGATGGCGATGGCGGTCTTGCCAGTCTGACGGTCGCCGATGATGAGCTCGCGTTGTCCGCGTCCGATGGGGATCATGGCGTCGATGGCTTTGAGGCCTGTCTGCAGGGGCTCGTTCACGGGTTGGCGGAAGATGACGCCTGGAGCCTTGCGTTCCAAGGGCATCTCGTAGGTCTTCCCTTCGATGGGTCCCTTGCCGTCGATGGGACGGCCCAGGCCATCCACCACACGGCCCAGCATGCCTTCGCCTGCCATGATGGAAGCGATGCGCTGGGTGCGTTTCACAGTCTCACCTTCCTTGATGCCTTCGGTGGGACCGAGGAGTACCACGCCCACGTTGTCTTCTTCGAGGTTGAGCACCACGCCCATGGTGCCGTTCTCAAACTGCACCAGTTCGTTGGACTGTACGCGGTCGAGACCATACACGTGGGCCACACCGTCGCTGACTTGCAGCACCTTGCCTATCTCCTCAAACTCGGAGCGGTTGCTCAGACGCTGAAGCTGCATCTGCAGGATACTCGAAATCTCACTTGCATTAATGTCACTCATATATTCAGTTCTTTTTTCAGTTTGTTGAGTTGTCCGGTCACGCTCGCATCCATGCGTTCATCCTCGATGTCGAGCATGAAACCGCCGATGAGCGAGGGGTCGACCTTCACATGCATTTCCGCGGTACAGTGGAAGTATTGTTCCACAAACGTGCGGATTTGTTCGAGCGTCGTGTCGTCGACCGCCATGGCGGTGGTGACATCGGCTCGGAGGATGTTGTTTGCCTTGCGATACATCTCCTGATACTTCAGGGCGATCAGGAAGACTTTGTTCTCGCGCTGTTTGGCGGTTAGGAACTCCAGGAAGCGGACGACGCAGGGATGGATGGGCTCGCCGATGGCGGTGTGGAGCAGGTTCAGCTTCTCCTCGTCGCTGATCATGGGGTTGGAGAGCACCTCGTTGAACTGTGCGATAGCCTGGCTATAGCTGAGGGTCAGCCTTGTCAGACAGGCATAAACCTCGGCGGTGCACTGCTCTTGAACGGCTTGGTTGAACAGCGCCCTTGCATATCGAACCGAAATCTTCCCGTTGTCCATAGCTTATGCCTCGATGTTAGGGTGTTCGTTGTTCTTCAGGAGTTCCTCGATATAGCGGCTTTGGGCGTCCTTGTCGGCAAGCTCGCGCTGAAGCAGCTTTTCGGCGATATCCACGGAAAGGGTGATGACCTCGGCCTTAATCTGTGCCATGGCTTCGGCTTGCTCCTTGGCGATGCGCTGACGGGCTTCGGCGAGCATCTGCTCGGTCTGGACACGAGCTTCGTTGCGGGCCTCATCGAGAAGCTGCTTGCGCAACTCCTGACTCTCGTTCATGATGCGGATCTGCTCCGCGTGCGACTCGGCGATGGCCTTTCTCTTGGCGATCTCAATGCCTTCCAACGCGTCGTTTGCCTCCTGTGCGGCCAACAGCGAGTCGCTGATGTGCTGGTTGCGTTTGGTCACGGCACCCATGATCATCGGCCAGCCCACCTTTGCCAAGATGAACAGCACGATGAGGAAGCCAATGAGCATCCAGATCATCAAACCGCTTTCAGGAAGAAATAGTTCCATCGCGAAAGTTATTTAACAACGGCGAGGATACAAACGACGATGGCGAACAAGGTGGCACCTTCCACCAAAGCTCCGGCGATGATCATGCTGGAACGTACGTTGCCTGCAGCCTCGGGCTGGCGAGCAATAGCTTCCATGGCTGATTTGCCAATGCCTCCAATACCCAATGCAGCTCCAAGAACAGCGATGGCAGCAGCAAGAGCGGCGATACCAGGTACGTAAGCGCCAATTTCAAGTAAGGTTGTCAAAATGATGTTTAACATAGCGTTTAATTATTAAATAGTTAATTGTTTGTATGTTTAATTGTTTAATTGTTCGTTTGCTTAATAAACTTTCCGTTTTCCGTTTTACCTCCCGTTCGGTCGGTGAGCCCTTCGGGGTTCCGTTCTCCGTTCTCCTCCGTTTCCTCCTGCGCCATCCCGATGAAGATGGAGCTTAACATCGTGAACACGTATGCCTGGATATAGGCCACCAGACATTCCAAAGCGGTCATGAACACCATCATGAAGATGGAGATGACCGAGGTGGCGGCACCCAGACCGGCACCGTACATACCGCCGATGATGAAAATCAAGGCCATCAGCACCATGATGATGATATGTCCCGCCAAGATGTTGGCAAACAGACGGATCATCAAGGCAAAGGGTTTGGTGAGGGTGGAGATGAGTTCGATGATGGGCATCAGCGGGATGGGAAACTTCAGGAACATGGGCACGTCGGGCCAAAGGATGTCTTTCCAATAGTGACGGTTACCTAAGACGTTGACAGCCACGTATGTACAAAGGGCTAGCACTAAAGTGATACTCAAGTTGCCTGTGACGTTGGCACCGAATGGGAAGAAAGGAATCAAGCCGAAAAGGTTGCAGAAAAAGATGAAGAAGAACACCGTCAATAAATAAGGTGCGAACTTCGGAACCTTGCTCTTCGGGATGGAGGGGCTGATGATGCCGTCCAAGACCATATAGGTGAGCCATTCCACCAAGCCTTGGTATTTGGTGGGCGTCGCCATGGGGTCTTTTTTGTATTTCTTTGCCGCCGGCAAGAAGAAGGCCAGCATGAAACCGCACACCAGGAAGATGCCGAAAGCGTTGCGTGTGAATGAGAGGTCGAAAGGCCGTTTGACTTCACCGGAACTGGTGAGTTCCACAAGCTTTCCAGGATATTTTGGATCCGTCATTGGGGCGATGTAAAAGCCTTGATAGTCTTCACCTTCCTTGAGCTCGCAGACATGCTTCGAAGAGAAGACGTGCCAACCCGACTCCTTGCTGTGGACGATGACAGGGAGCCACACGCACACGGGCTCGCCTTTGACTTCGGTGAGGTGGAAACAGTAGCCGTCGCTAGTGTGGCCGAAGATGAACGACTTCACGTCAAGCGACTCCTTCTCCTCGGCTCTCAGGCTCACCGAAAGGATCACAAGCAACATGAGGATAATATGCCGTAGGCTGTGCTTCATTTAGCGTGATGTTTCAAATAATCCATAAAACTGTAGGTTTCAATCAACAAACCTATCAGGTAGGCGATGGCGGTGATAAGCACAAAGGCTCTCGCCCCTTGTTTGACCAAAAAGATATAGAGCACCAACATGGCGATGGTGAGCACCATCTTGATGCCTTTGTAGATGTAGTACCAGCCTTGTTTGTTCACTTGTGCGTCGAGGTTCTTCTTCATCAGAGGGCAGTAGAGCGCTCCGAGAATCATGAAGAGGTTGGGTGCGGTCACCATCCAGGCGTTCCACCAGTCCTTGTGACTAAAGAAGCAGAGTAGGACACCCAATTCGATGATGTCCACAATCAGGAACAACGCCAGATAATATGTTGTCTTATCCCTTCTCATTTTCCGTTCTCCGTTTTCCGTTTTCCACTTCCGCACAGATAATAATGTAATTGTCGTGTTGCTCGCAGAATCCGCCCTTGATGGCGAACTCATGCTGCTGGTTCTCGTCGTCGGTCAACACAATCTTGCCGGCTTCGAGGATGGCTGCGATGGGGGCGTGATGCTCCAACATGGTGAAGGGCCCTTGTAAGGAAGGGACAGTCACCGAGATGGCTTTGCCTCGATAGAGTTGTTTTTCCGGTGTGATGATCTCGATGTTCATATCTTAAGCAGCTCTTCTCCTTTGGCGATAGCTTCGTCGATAGTGCCAACCAGGTTGAAGGCGGCTTCGGGGTACTGGTCGACCATTCCGTCCATGATCATGTTGAATCCGCGGATGGTCTCTTCGATGGGAACCATGACACCCTTCATGCCGGTAAACTGCTCAGCCACATGGAAGGGCTGGGAGAGGAAACGCTGCACACGGCGGGCGCGGTGCACCACCAGTTTGTCCTCTTCGGAGAGTTCCTCCATGCCGAGGATGGCGATGATGTCTTGCAGCTCTTTGTTGCGTTGCAGGAGCTGGATGACCCGTTGGGCAGTGTTGTAATGGTTCTCGCCGATGATGTTCGGGTCCATGATGCGTGAGGTGGAGTCGAGGGGGTCGACGGCGGGATAGATACCCAGCTCTGCGATCTTACGGCTCAACACGGTGGTGGCGTCGAGGTGTGAGAAGGTCGTGGCAGGGGCGGGGTCGGTGAGGTCGTCGGCAGGGACGTAGATGGCCTGTACTGAGGTGATGGAGCCGTCCTTGGTGGAGGTGATGCGTTCCTGCATCTGGCCCATCTCGGTGGCCAGGGTGGGCTGATAGCCCACGGCCGAAGGCATTCGGCCCAACAGGGCGGACACCTCCGAACCCGCTTGGGTGAAACGGAAGATGTTGTCGATGAAGAGCAGGATGTCCTTCTTCTCGTCGTCGGTCTCGTCACGGAACGACTCGGCCACGGTCAGCCCGGATAGTGCCACCGACACACGGGCTCCAGGGGGCTCGTTCATCTGGCCGAACACCAGGGTGGCCTGCGAGGTGGCAAGAGCCTGATGGTCGATCTTGGAGAGATCCCAGTCGCCTTCTTCCATCGACTTGCGGAACTCGTCGCCGTATTTGATGATGCCTGACTCGATCATCTCGCGAAGCAAGTCGTTGCCCTCACGGGTACGTTCGCCCACACCGGTAAACACCGAATAGCCGTTGTAGCCTTTGGCGATGTTGTTGATGAGCTCCATGATGAGCACGGTCTTGCCCACACCGGCGCCGCCGAAGAGGCCGATCTTACCGCCTTTGAGGTATGGCTCCAACAGGTCGATGACCTTGATGCCGGTGAAGAGTACCTCTTTGGAGGTGGCCAAGTCCTCATATTTCGGAGGTTCACGGTGGATGGGGTATTCCTTGCTGCGGTCGAGGGTGCCGATGCCGTCGATGGCATCGCCCGTCACGTTGAGCAGACGACCCTTGATCTGGTTTCCGATGGGGATGGAGATGGGCTTCCCGGTGAGGGTCACCTCCATGCCGCGCATCAAACCGTCAGTCGAGTCCATGGCGATGGAACGCACCGAGTCCTCGCCGATGTGTTGCTGGCACTCGAGCACAAGGACCTTGCCATTGGGGCGGACCACCTGCAAGGCGTCATGGATCTTGGGAAGGTCGGCTTCACCGCTGTCGAAATACACGTCGACTACGGGGCCGATGATTTGGGTGATGTGTCCTATGATTGTTCCTGACATCTCTTTACTGTTCTTTCTTTGTCTGATGGAAAACGCAAAGATACCAAATTATTGTTTGCCGCAAATTTTTTTTGCCAAAAAAGATACCTCTTCTTGCAAAACTTTTATTTCGTATAATGTTTTTTATTACTCAGATTTTTGCTACCTTTGCCCCACTAAAAAATGGATAATAAATAAAAGTATATGCAAGACAAACTTCAAGAACTAACCGACAGGCTCTATAACGAGGGCTTATCGAAGGGAAAACAGGAGGGTGAGGAGCTGCTTCAGAAGGCCCATGCCGAAGCCGAAGCCATCGTGGCTCAGGCCAAAGCCGAGGCGGAACGCATCATCGCCCAAGCCAACAGGGAAGCTGACGAGCTGAAGACCAAGGTGGCTGCCGACGTGAAGATGGCCGCCACCCAAAGCATCGCCGTCACCAAACAGGAGATAGAACAGATGGTGGTCGCCAAGGCGGCCCAACAAGGTGTCAAAGCCAGCATGGGCAACGCCGAGTTTGTGAAAGAGCTGATCGCCAGCGTGGTGAAAGCCTTCAACCCGCAGAACGCCAGCCCCGTGGCACTCGACCTCATCCTGCCCGATGCACTGAAAGCCCAACTGGAACCGTTCGTTCAAAACGAAATCGCCAACCAGTTCAAGGGCGAAGTGAAAGTGGACTACTCCAAGAAGATGAACGGCGGCTTCAAAGTGGCCCCCAAGGACGGAGGCTATGTGCTCCAGTTCACCGATGACGAGTTCACCCAACTCATCGCCAACTATCTGCGTCCCGCCACCAAGAAAATCCTCTTTGGCTGATGGATAACTACGTCTATATCGTGGCCGGCTTGCCGGAACTGACTTCGGGCTTCGAGAACACGAACTTCGACTATGCCGCCGTGAAGGAGTCCATCATGGAACTGCTCTCCGAGAAAGACCAGCAGCTGGTCGAACTCATGGAAGAGGGCTTTAATGAAGACAGCCTCGGCGCCGACTTCTACGCCAAAGCAGCCAAGAGCAAGAACCGCTTCATCCGCGAGTACTTCGACTTCGACGGACGGCTGCGCAACATGAAGGTCCAATACCTGGCCAAACGCCTTGGCAAGAAAGGAGAGGACTACATGGTGGAGATGCCCGAGGCCGACTTCGAGGAAGGCAAGCGGATTGAAGAAATCCTCGCCGACGCCGACTTCGTGGAACGTGAACATAAGATGGATGAGCTGAAATGGGAAAAAGCCTCTGACATCGCTCGTCTGGATTACTTCAACATGAACGCCATCCTTGCCTTCCTGGTCAAGGCCAAGACAGTCCAACGTTGGGCTGAACTCGATCCGGTCAAGGGACAGGAGATGTTCAAGAAACTGGTTGAAGAAGTCAGAAGTCAGAAGACAGAAGAAGGAAGTAAGAATTAAGAATTACCTATATGAAAACAACAGGAAAAGTTACAGGAATCATTGCGAACCTCGTCACTGTTGAGGTGGACGGCCCTGTGGCACAGAATGAGATCTGTTTCATCGACCTCGACGGCGTCGAGCTGATGGCAGAGGTCATCAAGGTGAACGGGAACAAAGCCTCCGTGCAGGTGTTTGAGAGCACCCGCGGCCTCCAGATCGGCGACAAGGTGGAATTCCAAGGCTACATGCTTGAGGTGACCTTGGGACCTGGTCTGCTTTCGAGCAACTACGACGGCCTGCAGAACAACCTCGCCACCATGGAAGGGGTGTTTCTGAAACGCGGTGAATACACCAAGGCCCTCGACGAAGAGAAACTTTGGGACTTCACGCCTATTGCCAAACCTGGCGACCAAGTGGTTGCCGCCGACTGGCTGGGCGAAGTCAAAGAAGGATGGCTGCCCCACAAAATCATGGTGCCATTCAGTTTTAAAGGTTCCTATACCGTTAAGACAATAGCTCCCGCCGGTCAATACAAAGTCACCGACACCATCGCCACTTTAGTCAACGCCGATGGCGAAGAAGTGACTGTGACGATGATGCAGAAATGGCCCGTCAAGGTGGCCGTGGGTGGCTATGTGGAGAAACCGCGTCCCTTCAAAGTGATGGAGACAGGTGTGCGTTGCATCGACACACTCAACCCCATCGCCGAAGGCGGCACGGGTTTCATCCCGGGACCTTTCGGCTGCGGCAAGACCGTGCTGCAACACGCCCTCGCCGAACAAGCCGACGCCGACATCATCATCATGGCAGCCTGCGGTGAACGTGCCAACGAGGTCGTGGAAATCTTCACCGAGTTCCCCGAACTGAAAGACAAACACACGGGTCGCTCGCTGATGGAACGTACCATCATCATCTGCAACACGTCGAACATGCCGGTGGCCGCCCGTGAGGCCTCTGTCTACACAGCCATGACCCTCGGCGAATACTATCGCGCCATGGGTATGAAGGTGCTCCTGCTGGCCGACTCCACCTCGCGTTGGGCGCAGGCCCTCCGTGAGATGAGTAATCGTCTGGAAGAACTGCCCGGTCAGGACGGCTTCCCCGTCGACCTCTCGGCCATCATCTCCAACTTCTACGCCCGTGCGGGTTATGTG
This sequence comes from uncultured Bacteroidia bacterium, assembly GCA_902801465.1. GTDB lineage: Bacteria > Bacteroidota > Bacteroidia > Bacteroidales > F082 > Limimorpha. The sequence goes on from CADCIH010000016.1 coordinate 39,445, forward strand.
AAACTCAACAACGGCGCCTCAGGCTCCATCACCTTCATCGGTACGGTGTCGCCCGCTGGCGGTAACCTCAAGGAACCTGTCACCGAGTCGACAAAGAAAGCCGCCCGCTGCTTCTACGGCCTCTCGCAAAACCGCGCCGACAAGAAACGCTATCCCGCTGTCGACCCCGTGGACTCCTATTCCAAATACCTTGAGTATCCTGAGATCATAGAATATTTAGACGCTAAAATCGAAAAAGGCTGGGTCGACAAAGTGACCAAGACCAAATACATCATCCGCCGAGGCAAGGACGCCTTCGAGCAAATCAACATCTTGGGCGATGACGGCGTTCCGATGTCGTACCACGAGCAATACTGGAAGTCGGAACTTGTCGACTTCGTCATCCTTCAACAGGATGCCTTCGACGACATCGACGGCTCTACACCTCTTGAACGTCAGAAGTTCATGCTCGATCTGGTCCTTGAAATCTGCGACCGCAGCTTCAAGTTCGATAACTTCGAGGAGTGCACGACCTATTTCAAGGGCCTCATCAACATCTGCCGCCAGATGAACTACTCCGTATATCAGTCGGAACAATTCAACAAATATCTGAACCAGCTTAAGGAGGAACTGAATCATGAGTGAGAAAGCCTTTCAACGCATTTATACCAAGCTGACCGCCATCACCAAGGCCACCGTGACCCTTGAGGCTCAAGGCGTCTCCAACGATGAGCTGGCTCTTGTGGCTGGCCGTCTGGCACAGGTGGTGAAAATCAAAGATAAAGCCGTTACCCTCCAAGTGTTCGGCGGAACAGAGGACATCCCCACCAATGCCGAAGTGACCTTCTTTGGCGAGCCCCCCACCTTGAACGTGAGCGACGACCTCGCGGGACGTTTCTTCAACGCCTACGGAGAGCCCATCGACGGCGGTCCGGCAGTGGAAGGCGAGAAACGCCAAATCGGCGGTCCCTCGGTGAACCCCTTCAAACGCCGCCAGCCTTCACAACTCATCCCCACGGGTATCGCAGGCATCGACTTGAATAACACCCTGGTCTCCGGCCAGAAGATCCCCTTCTTCGCCGACCCCGACCAACCTTATAACCAGGTGATGAGCATGGTAGCCCTCCGTGCCGATGTGGATAAGATCATCCTCGGAGGCATGGGCCTGACCAACGACGACTACCTCTTCTTCAAGAACCAGTTCGAGAGCGCGGGTGCCCTGCACAAGATCATCAGCTTCGTGAACACCACCGACCAGCCGCCTGTCGAGCGTCTGCTGATTCCCGACATGGCACTGACTGCCGCTGAATATTTTGCAGTGGATAAGAACGAGAAGGTGCTGGTGCTGCTCACCGATATGACGCTTTACGCCGATGCCTTGAGTATCGTGAGTAACCGTATGGACCAGATTCCTTCGAAGGACTCCATGCCGGGTTCGCTTTACTCCGACTTGGCCAAGATTTACGAGAAAGCCGTGCAACTCCCCGATGGCGGTTCTATCACCATCATCGCCGTGACGACACTGAACGACGGCGATATCACGCACGCCATCCCGGATAACACTGGATATATCACCGAAGGCCAGCTCTTCCTCCGTGCCGACCCCGACTCGGGCAAGGTCATCGTCGACCCGTTCCGCTCCCTGTCGCGTCTGAAACAGCTGGTGCAGAACAAGAAGACCCGCGAGGACCACAGCGCCGTGATGAACACCTCGGTGCGACTCTACGCCGACGCCGCCAACGCCAAGACCAAACTTGAAAACGGCTTCGACCTGAGCGACTACGACCTGCGCTGCCTCGACTATGCCAAGGAATATGCCACGCGCCTCTTAGCCATCGATGTCAACATCTCCATCGAAGAGATGCTCGACACGGGCTGGGAGTTGTTCGGCAAATACTTCACCAAGGCCGAGACGGGTCTGAAGGAGAAACTCATTGAGAAATACTGGAAAGAAAAAGCATAAACCATGGCTATCAAATTCCAATATAACAAGACCTCGCTGAACGAGCTGAACAAGCAGCTCAAGACCCGTACGCGTGCTCTTCCTACTTTAAAGAGCAAGGAGAGTGCGTTGCGCCTCGAGGTGAAGAAAGCCAAACAGCGTTCGGAGAGTCTTGTCGCACAGTTGGAGGCCGAACTCAAGTCGTATGAGTACATGGCCCGGCTTTGGAATGAATTTGAGCCAGGACTGATTTCAGTGACCGATGTCAAGCTGAAGACCGTCAAGATCGCAGGTGTGCCTGTGCCGGCTTTGGAGGAGGTGCTGTTCGACGTGAAGGACATCAACCTTTTCACCAAGCCCATGTGGTATGCCGACGGAGTTCAAATCTTGAAAAACTTGGCGCAGTTGGGCATCGAGTCGGAGGTCTATACCGAGGTGAGCCGTATCCTCGACTACCAACGCAAGAAGACCACACAGAAAGTCAACCTTTACGAGAAGGTGCAGATTCCTGGCTATAACGAAGCCATACGTAAGATCAAGCGATATATGGAAGACGAGGAGAACCTCTCCAAAGCCTCCCAAAAAATCGTGAAGAATAAACACATATTAGAAGAAGAGGAGGAAGAGCATGGTAACTGAAATGACAAAATATGACTTCATCCTCATGAGCGGCGACGCTGATGCCTTCCTCGCCAAACTCCAGCAGGTTGGCTTGGTCGACATCACCCGCTCCGTGAAGCCCGTCGACGAGCAGTCGGAGAAACTGGCCCTCCTGGCCGAAATCTACCGCAAGGCACTCTCCGCACTCAAACAAGTGGAGCCTGCCGAGTTCGCCGAAAAGACATACGGCGACCTCGCAGTGAACGTGTTGGATACCATCAGCGCAAAAGACGAAGCCTTGAACCAACTGGCCCAACTCCGAAAAGAACTGGAGGAAAGCAGGCCATGGGGAAACTTCGATGTGAATGGCATCAAACGCCTCGCCGAACAGGGATTGAAGCTTCATTTCTATAAGACAAAGGTCGTCGACCCCGCATGGAAAGAACAATATGCATTGAGCGAGATATCTGAACTGGAGGGTTACACCTATTTTGTGGTGGTCGCCGATAGTGAGGAGTATGAATTCCCGCTGAAAGAATTGCCCGCCCCCACAAGGGATTGCTCTTCCATAGAGAAGGAGATTAAGTCTCTGGAAGACGATGTTGAAAAGTACGACCGGCATCTCGCTGAGCTAAAATGCCACGAGCCTGACCTTCAAAGAGAACTCGACAAGTTGTTGTCGAAACTCGACCTGCATCTGGCAGGCGTCGCTGGCGAGAAGGCTGCCGAAGACTACCTGACGGTGTTCGAGGGCTTTGTCCCCACTGATAAGGAGGCAGCCCTGCGTGAGATGCTCGAACAGGAGCATGTGTTTTATGTGGCTGATAAGGCTGTGGTTGACGACAACCCGCCCATCAAGTTGAAAAACAACAAGTTCGTCTCGATGTTCGAGATGCTTACCGACATGTACGGTCGTCCCAAGTACGATGAATTCGACCCGACGGTGTTCATCTCCATCTTCTTCATGTTGTTCTTTGCCTTCTGCATGGGCGATATGGGCTATGGCTTGGTGCTTATCGGCGCCAGCCTCGCTCTGAAGAAGATGCTGGGAAAGATTGCCCCATTGGGCATCACCCTGGGTATCGCCACTACCGTGGTGGGCTTTTTGTTCCACACCTTCTTCTCTGTTGACATGCTCACTTGGAGCTGGCTACCCGAAGGGGTGAAGAAATGCATGCTTCCTTCGCAGATAGCCGGTTTCGATGGCACCATGGTATTGGCTTTGTTGGTCGGTATCGTGCATATCTGTCTTGCCATGATTGTCAAGACCTACCAGAGCACCAAGGTGAAAGGCTTCGCTAACTCTTTGAGTACGTGGGGGTGGACCTTGCTTATCGTGGGAGGTGTCATCGTGGGCGGTCTGGCCCTGATGGGTGTGATGGACAAGGCGGTGACCAAATGGGTCATCATAGGCATCGGCGTGTTGTCGGCCTTGGGCATCTTCTTCCTCAACGACCTGCATCGCAACCCGTTGCTGAACTTCGGCTCAGGTTTATGGGAGACCTATAACACCGCTACGGGGTTGCTCGGCGATGTGCTTAGTTACCTGCGTCTGTATGCTCTCGGCTTGGCGGGTGCCAAACTCGGCGAGGCCTTCAATGCCATCGGTGTGCAGGCTCTCGGTGATGGCGGTGCCGGATGGATTCCCTTCGTCCTTATCGTGGTGGTCGGTCATACCTTGAACGTCGCCATGTGCGTGCTGGGCGCTTTCGTGCATCCTCTGCGTCTGAACTTTTTGGAGTTCTTCAAGAACTCAGGCTACGAAGGCTCGGGCAGAGAGTATCATCCGTTGAAAACGGAAAACTGAAAACGGAGAACGGAAAATTAACAAATTATAATAAACAAATAAACTATTTAAACTATGTTAGCAACAATTTTAGGTTATCTCGGTTTGGGCCTTGTGTTGGCCTTGGCTGGTATCGGAAGTTCAATTGGCACTTCGACGGCGGGCAACGCTGCCGAGGGCGGTCTCAAGAAACGTCCCGAGGCATCGGGTAATTTCATGGTGTTGTCGGCTTTGCCGGCCACCCAGGGCATCTATGGCTTTGTGGCTTTCTTCATGCTGCTGAGCAAGTTGAAGGCTGATCCTTCACAGGGTCTCATCATCTTTGGCGTAGGCCTCTGTGTGGGTCTGGTCTGCATGATCTCCGCCATCCGTCAGGGTCAGGTTTGCGCCAACGGTATCGTCGGCGTGAGCCAGGGTCACAACGTGTTCACCAACACGCTGATCTACGCTGCTCTTCCTGAATTCTACGCTATTTTGGGATTGGTTGGCGCACTGATGGTTTAATAAAATCAGAAGACGGAAAAAAGCAGAGGTGGCATTTTATGCCACCTCTGCTTTTATATTAATTATCAACGATCCAGCAGGCGTCAGGCGGTCTGGATTTCATGGGAAGGGCAATGGTGACGGAGAGCGAGATCCCAAAATGATCCGTAAGTGCAATTATTCAAAACATGTCATTTTTTTATTAAATCTTTTTTTTTAAATTGCCAAAGTAAGGGAATAGTCCTTATTTTTTGATTACTTTCTTTACCCAACACTTACCTTCTTTGTCGGTGACGGAGACAAAATAGAGTCCAGTGGGTTGACTGCTAAGGTCAATGGTGGTTTTGCCTTCGTTGGTCTCAAGATTAATGATACATTGCCCAAAATTGTTATATACTTCAACGTGGCTCATGTTTTCACTGGTAAGGGTGAAGTTGCCTGAAGTGGGGTTGGGGTAGATGCCAAAGAAATCAGGAATCTCTTCTGAAGAGCTCCAATCTAGGCTGGTCTGACCTACATGAAGGGGGTAGTTGGGTGTATTGCAATAGCAGTATTCATAGAAGGTAATCATGCCGAGTTCGCCTGACATTTCGTCGCCTGCATCCACTCGGTATCGTACCCAACCATAGCAGTAATTGCCGTCAGGTAGTTCTTTCCTAATGGCCGTCAGGAAGTCTTCGTGTAATGAACCTTGATCTCGGTACACGTGTTGAAATTGGCTGCTCCATTCAGTAATACCTGTAATGTCATCGCCATAATTGGTTCTGATTTGGATCAGCCAGGGTGAGGAGGGCTCCATGGGAATATAATTTGTCACTTCAAAGAGTGATGGCCCCATGTAGTCGCCCATTCTGCTGCATATTCGAATATCCCATGCGCCTCCGTCGGAATCAAAGTCAAAGGTTTTGATTTGTCCCTGTTCGCCATGGAGATCAACGTAAATAATAGCGTCTTGTTGAGCGATCGTATAAATACTCAAGAATAAAAACAAGAATAGGATAAGATTTTTTTTCATGATGTATTTAGTTTTTGTTAGATATTTGATTGTATAGACAATGTTTGTTTCAATCGTCTGGGCAACCATGTACCACCATGGTCAGTTCTGTTCCTTGTTGCGTGGAAAACGGACCTTCTATCGCAATGGATTCGACTGCTCTCATCGTAATATTGGAATTTGCCATGGTTATAATTTCTGTTCCAGAACCGGAACAAATGGAAATGGAATGTTTCACTTTATGGTCGTGGTTTGCTAATTGTAGTGAATTGGTGATCACAGCATCCTCGTCACAATCCGATCCATCTAGTTTGTAAACTTTAATGTAATCTATCAATAATGTATCAGTTCCATTCCACTCGGGTTCGGAATAGTAATGGTCAGGGACAGAGAGAGAGTATCTGTCAATTGAATAGTTTGCAATGATTCTCATTGGGCTGCAGGGGACGTGTGCTTCGTCACGAAATTCATTTACAGGTTTTCCGTCGTAGTACCAAACCACAAGCCCTGGGCTCCATTCACATCCAAACGTGTGCCATTGGCTGATGTCTGTTTCGGATTCGGGTATGAATATTTTCTTTCGAGCAAAGGATTGAGGGTCGCCAGCAGGAGATTGCCCATTGTACCAAACGCCTGTTGTGAAAACATAAGGGTATCCAAGGTAAGGTGACGAGGTGTCGTATTCAGGATTTGTTAAATCCCACATGTACTCATAGATATCTATTTCTTCGTATTTTCTCAAGCCGTTACCCCACAGCCAGAACGCTGGGAAGGCTCCTTGATGGACGGGATTCTTACATCTTATTTCGAAATAACCATATAGAAACTTTTGGATGGTCTCAACACAGCCTGAGTAGTAGTACAGCCAATGGTGAGAGGTGTCTGGCCAGTGAGACGAAGGCTCAGGGAATTCGTAATCACAGTAGTCGACTGAAACATTCGAGTTTGGATCGATTCGTTTCGCAACAATCCTTAATATTCCATCCGAATAGTTGATCCCGTCGTTGAATAGACATTGACTGCGCTGGAAAACATGGTGTTGATCAGAATTCAAGGTGATACACGAGGGCCAATAGTCTTCGTAAAAACAGTGCCATCTTGGCTTTAAGTTTGCATTGTCAGTGTTCACTTCAACGTAGTCTCGTCCCCACCCTCTATTAAATCCGTTGAACTCCTCCGAGAAGAAAAGAGTCCAACTTCTGTCGTTGTTTACTTGTCCGCACATTTCAAGAAGAGTCATTAAAAACATGCAAGTATAAACAATTTTTCGCATAATATGAGGTTTTTCAGTTTTAACGTTCCAATAATCCATGGCTTTGCAGTATTTGTCGCAGTGCTTCAATCTCCTTGTGTTGTTCTTTTACAGCCTCGATTAAAAAGACGGTAAGCGCTTCGTAATCCACATACAGCACACCGTCTTCATCAGCAGCCACTGCTTCTGGAAAAGCTTTCTCCACTTCTTGGGCAGAAACGCCAGCTCTTCGAACTGATCTGCTTTTGGTTTCGCCGCTTTCTTGGGGAATATACCAAATTCCTGTTATTTGGTCAAGCACATTTCTTGCGCCCTCAATCTGTTGCTCCTCATGCTGAAATCTAGCGTCGGACATTTGCAGGGTTCCGTTTTTGTAAACATATCCATGCCCCGTCACAAAGAAAGTGTGTCTTCCGGGATTTGGATCATCAATATTAGCAACAATCCAATGCTTTTGAAGCGAGTCGTTTGCATATGACAATGTTGCCCAACTCCACTCATTATTATACCGTGTGTGAAAGCAGGAGTAGCCGTCTGGTTGAATTTGGATTCCATAATCCTTTGTGAGACTGCCTAAGCTTACATGGCCGTCCTCATGTAATTTGATTTGGGCTTTTGCATCTTCAAGAATAAAGAAGGCAAAAACAAAGAATAGAAAGAATAATTGTTTTCTCATGGGTGAAAATTTTTAATGAAACAATATTGTGTTAATAATCCGTCACTTCGAATTCACCATAATATACATCGCCGTTAGAGAGTGTGAAAGTAACTACGTAGGACCCTGCATTAGGGATGTAGAAGATAACACCATTGGGAGTAGGGGTGGATTCCACCTGTGTCTCACCACCGCCCACCAAGGAAACTTCCACTGATACTTGTCCTAAGTTTTCACTAAACAACACAGTAAGGACGTGTCCATTAATAATCGGAGTAATGGTATTACTTTTATCCAGTCCCCCATAGCCAGCTTTCTCTTTGACATCAATTGTAATACCATCTACTTTCTTGTTCTCCGTTCCGGCAACGCCACTGGCGTAGCACAATGCTCCCGAAAGAATCAAGCAGAGCATCAGAACCGTTTTCTTGAATTTGTTCATGGTTTTGTGTTTTATGTTGAGCTTTTTTGCGTTCAATTTTCCATTGGCGAAAGTAAAGTATCGCCCAAACATGGAACACAAAACCATGCTGGAGAAATCTTGGAATTAATAAACAGGAGCCGTTTAATAATGAAAACAACAAGTTACAAACAAAAAGTTGGAGGAAAACATCAGTTTCCTCCAACTTTTCTCCATCAAATTACTCTATATCCCTCCGAGTGACTATCCTATCACTTCCCAATGCCCGCCTTTATCAGGTCCAACACGGCGTATAACACCTTTTTCTTGAAGAGCTTTGAAATGTTTGGCTATTCCTCGCGGATTTAAATCCAGTTGCTCAGCAACCTGTGGGATAGTAACGTTCGGATTGTTTATGATTATTTCCACTATTTTCTTCTGTGTACCTTTCAAAGTGTCGCTCCATGTACCTTTCAATGTACTATTTTGCGAAATACTCCTCGTTGGAGTGCCACACAACTCTTCCGCCACCCTTAAAACATACCCAGCCACGCCCTCGTCTAATCCCAGTTTCTCTTGCAAACTCTCATTCTGTTTCTTAATTCCCGAATAAGTCCTGCTTCTCAATGCCGCAATCTCTCCCTCGCTCAACCCCATCAAATACAGATGGCATAGTGTCAAGTCGTTATGTTTCAATGACGGGCATCTACCTAACATAGCCACATCAAAACCCTCAAAATGCCGTTCCACGGCCTCCTTTAGCTGCTTGAAATCTTTTTCTTTTAGGGTGATATCATCATGTTGATACGACGTATCTCGTGTGGTGATATGTCTGCCATGCAACAAATCATTGATGCGTTTGCATACCGGCTCCTTCAGGAAAGCTTCACGCCGCCGCACAATCTCTTCTTGTTGTTGGCTTAAAGTCATCTCCAGGTCACGAACCTGCTCCTCTTTGCTTTGTAGGATCTGTCGTAATGCTTCCCGTTCCTTCTGATAGACTTTCCGTTCTTCTTCCAACTCCTTTGCGTGTCGCTCCTTGGTCTGCGCTATTTCTTTTTCCGACCTGTCTCTTTGCGCCATCAATTCCTCCGCATTTCGTTCTTTGGCCTCTGCCATCCACTGCTGATGTTTCCTCTCCACCTCCTTCAAACGCTGTTCGGCCTCATCAAGCACCCTAGCTGTTTCCGTCTGTTGTTGTTTCAACAATTTCTTGCTTCTCATTTTGGCATAAGCCACAACAACTACTATCATCAATATAGCAACGGGTATTATTATTTCAATTGTTTTCTTAATGGACTTTTCTCGCACTTCATCAGCTGCTTTCTTTTGCTTTTGATCCATGTATGTTTTGAACAAGTCGTCTAACTTAGATGTCAAAGCTTTGTTTTCACCCTCCGATTTCTTATGGTCAGCTAAAAAACGAACACACTCATTCAACTTCTCGCCATCACCAAGATAATCATAAATAATGCGCAAGCACTCAGCAGCTTGTATTTGTGATGCCACATCTCCATTGTTGTAAAAAACAGTCTCCAGATAGAACAATGCTGAATCATATAATTTCTCTTCAGTAAAGATTACACCAATTGTCAAAAAACGCGTTAGCCGTTCCCCTTCGTCACTTGCACATGCAAGAACTTGTTTTAATGCATCCAATGACGGCCCCACTCCATTTCCCAATTGATAATCACAAAGGGCTTTACCAGAAATAATATTTCTATAAACCAAATTGTCTGTGTTTGTCATCTCTTCCAAAGCCTGTCCATAATACCACTTTGCACTATCTAAATCATTAATTTTGTCATACTGCCTCCCTAAATAATACAAATTATTGGAAACAGCCCCGGAAGATGTCGGTTTGATTCTACAAAACATAAGTGCCCTTTCACCACATGCGATAGCCGGATCCATCATAAACTGCCCTGAGAAAAGCTCCGTAAGACGGTTGTAGGTATATGTCATAAAGGCGGCTTTCTTTCCCGTCAATTCTTCGTCTTCAAAAGTTCCCTCCATCACCTCCAACGCTTTCAGATACTCAGCACAGGAACTCACCAAATCACCCAATTCATAAAACCCCACACCATTAATATAATGTGCCCGAGCATCTAAAAACGTATTCCGATCCTGTTCGGATTCACCATGTCCGTCTGCCATCACCAACGAATCAAAATAACATACCGCTTTCAGCAACTCTTCTCTATTGCTCTGCCCATAGTCATTCTTATAAAGTAGCTCCGAAATCAGCAACTGGCAGTAATGTCCATTAAACACATCCAAACTGTCCGCCTTCGAACTGGCTGCAAATTCCCTCAGTCTGGCAAATGCACTATCAGGCTGTTTCCACATCAAACTGTCAATCTCTTCCAACTCCCGGCACGGCCTATCCTCCAGCTCCACCACTGTCGAATTGCAAGCCGCCATCAGTGTGGCAACCAATATCGTCACCATCAAAATACGGGTAATTATTCTAGTTGTCATAATGGTAGTATTTGTGCAAAGATACACAAAATCCAAACAAGGCTACCACTGGAAGAGATTCATCCCAAATGTGAACTCGGCATAATCGATGACCACCTCGTGGACTTTCATGAAGGAACCTACGAACATGTTGCGTTTGGGACCGAGGTAGTATTTGAAGCCCAGGCGCTCATAGAAAGTGCGATAGCAGGGTGGGAGGTAAGTGTCCTCGAAGTGGCTCTCCGACGACTCTGGAAGCCCCCATGTTTTTTTCTGGTCGGTGCCATAATAGATGCCGTGCCAGAGGTAATAAGCGCCACCCAAACAGAAGGCAAAACGACCATAGTTGATCTCAAACATCGCCGAAGGTGCCAAATGAAGGCCGCGAGCAAAACTGTACTCCATTAAAGGAATGGCGTCGTCACCTGTGAAATAGGCGTCGCCATCATGGTATCTCTGGTGGGCTTTCTCGAACATCCGCTTGGTTTCACCTGTCCAACCAAAATCCAAGGCCAAGTCGTAACTGAACTTGGGGTGGAACTGGCGGTGAATGCCCAGCTGAACCACGTCGGCAAAATAATAGGGACGCTCGTTGGGCATGTCAGATACCATGGTGCCGTCAGGCATCTGATAGCTGTTCATCCATTCGTTGGTCTGGAGCAGCCCAATTGAATTGGAGACGAAAAGGGCAGTGCTTTTCCTGAACGGGTTGCTGAGCGCATCGTGGGGCCGGCGAATCTCGGGCCTTCCATTCGGGTGATACCGCACCCCGGCCAACCAACTGAACACATTGATGCCGCAGTTGGGAAGCCTAATTGCCGCATTGGAAGAGTGGGAGAACTGGTAACGTAACAGAAAGTCGAAGTCGTCCTCAATCATGAAAGTGGGACCGGCATCGATGGCAAGGTGTACATTGACCACCGAACCGATGAACTCGTCGCCATGCCTGGTCCAAAACGAGAGTCCGCCCATCAAGTCATAATCAAACGACCAATACTTGCCTTCGTAAAGATGCCCATTAATAAAAGCTCCTGCTGAGATGCAGTCACCCAATGGACGCCAGGTCTCTTGCTCATTGCCGTATTCGTCTCTATACTTATATTGAACACTGTCAACATTGTTTTTCTCGAAACGAAGAAAAGCGCCATAAACAGGATGGTTAAAGTAGTGCTCCCATTGGTCCCTTCCGTCGGTTTGACGGCCAACCCGGAGGTCGATGCCGTATTGCGGCAGCACCTTCATATAGGCATGACGTTCCTCGAAGGGGAAATATCTCCCGAGTCGGGCGTCCACTTCCCAGATGTTTCGTGGATCATCCCATAGACTGTAACGGGTCTCGTAAGCAGGGTTCTTGGGTTGTGAAAAAAGAAAAAATGGCGCGATGAGAATCGCAAAAAGCAAAAATGTTTTTTTCATAAAAAAATTAAAAAAGAGTCCCTCACCTCAAATCTCTAAATTCTTAATTCTTAATTCTTAATTCTGAATTATTTCCTGCTCCACGTCGTTCCGTCTTTCCCGTCTTTGAGAACAATGTCATATTTGGCAAGCTCATCGCGGATGAGGTCGGAAGTGGCCCAGTCTTTCTTGGCACGGGCTTCCTTGCGGATGTCGATGATGGTCTGCATGAGGCCTTCCACCAAGTCGCCGTTGCCTTCGGAGGCGTTGCTGTCGACGAGACCGAGGATGTCGAACACGAACTCGTTCAAGGTCTTGTTTAACAAGGCGAGTTCGTCGGCGTTGATTTGCGCCTTGCCGTCTTTGACGGTGTTGACGATGCGCACCAGCTCGAAGAGGTTGGCGATGACGATGGGCGAGTTGAAGTCGTCGTTCATGGCGTCGTAGCAGGCGTCCACGGTCTTCTGGATGTCGAGCGGGGCGGCGCCTTCAGTGGCTTTCAAGCCGGAAGCGGTCTTCACGCCTTCCATCAGGCGGTTGTAGCCCTTCTCGGCAGCTTGCAGGGCCTCATTGCTGAAGTCGAGGGTGCTGCGGTAGTGGGCTTGCAGGATGAAGAAGCGGATGGTCATCGGGCTGTAGGGCTGAGCGATCATCTCCTCGCCCTTGGCGTTGATGTGGCTGCCGTTGAAGAACTCGTCGAGGGTGATGAAGTTGCCCAGCGACTTGCCCATCTTCTGTCCGCCGATG
>CADCIH010000017.1 GCA_902801465.1 uncultured Bacteroidia bacterium
CGGCACCAACGACCTCACCCAGATGACCTTCGGCTTCAGCCGCGACGACGTCAACGCCATCGTGAAGGACTACATCGAAGAGAAGATCATCCCTGCCGATCCGTTCAACACCCTCGACCAGGAAGGCGTTGGTCAACTCGTCAAGTTGGGTGTCCAGCGTGGCCGTAGCCAACGCGCCAACCTGAAGTGCGGCGTCTGTGGTGAACACGGTGGTGATCCCGCTTCGGTCCACTTCTTCTACAAGGCAGGCTTGAACTACGTGAGCTGCTCGCCGTTCCGCGTGCCCGTCGCACGTCTGGCTGCCGCTCAGGCCGCTATCGAGGAAGAAAGAGCAAAATAAGAAGTCAGAAGTCAGAAAACAGAAGACAGAAGTCAGAAGACAGAAGTCAGCCAGCCTCCGAGGAATCGGGGGCTGGCTTATTCGTTATCTGACCACAAGCTTGTAATAGCAAGTGCCCTGATCGGCAGTAATCTTCAAAGTGTAAACGCCTGGTGTTTGGGGAGCCTTGAACGACCGGTTGGACGAAGACTCTGAGCAAACAAACTCTCCCAGCACATTGAAGCAGTCCACCCTAACCATTCCACCTTCCTCGGTCATGAGGCCGACATTGAATCCACCGCCTGTTGCCACTGGGTTAGGAGACACAAACACCTTTTCAGCGAATCCTTCATCAACACCAGTACCATAGAAGTTGATTTCAACTGGGCTGTCAATAGCACCGTAAGCACTATTAATCAAGAAATCCAAATGCCCGACATAATTGACCGTTTCCGATCCGGTTTGTGAATCATACAGTTTCATTTGTATTGGGGACGCAGAATTTCCTGCTATAGTCATAAAAGCATACCAACGGTCACCGACTCTCTTAAGCTTGACACTGCCACAGCATTCATCGTTCACAAAAGCGGCCAACTCATATCGATCTCCATCAAGTTCTCTATCATTATACCTCACCACAGCTACCAGGGTCATATTTTCCATATAGGCTGCCATATTGGGATGATAATGGTTGTCTTCAGAGGCAACCTGGCAGTTTTGTAGAACATCGGGATACGTGAAGGTCACCGAGGAACTGTTATGCGAATTGTACATGTAGCCAACGCCAGGCTCAAGGACTTCAAGCGTGCCAACCCAATTGTAACGTGGGTGATATACGGCAAACCGTTGTTGCGATTTCACCACATCGCGATCCGACGGCGTGAGATTCTCCAGAGCATGATCCACCGTCATTGGAGTAGCCAAAGGATAGCCCAGCCAGTTCCAACCGGAATTAAGTGTAATGGGATGGTCTGACGGGGATGTCTCAAAACCAAACAATGAGAACTCGTACGGAGAAGACATTTTTACCTTATAGCTATTCTCATTTTCCACATAGTAAAAAGAGCCCATCCAGCTATTGCCATCATAAATAGATACGCTCTCGGGGCCATATACAACTACGCCGTGATCCTGCAAAGCATCCAAAAACTGTTTTCCAAGAGACAATCCTTCCTGTGCCGACTCAAGGCTAGTGCTCCACCAGTTCCACCCTTCAACAAACGAGTAGTCCTGTGAGGACAACAGATTCTCTGTTTCCTCCAGGACAGGGAACCCTTCGTTGACCATATTTTCATCAACCAGCCAATGGCGGTACTGACCCAAGGTATCGTAAGCATCCACCCAGGCATTCAAGACGTCCAACATGTCTGTATAATGCTGATTTCCCACCGACACTGCGTCTAGAAGATTGGCAACACCATATAACAACGTAAATCTCGTCGTGTCACTGATATCGGGATAACCGTATTCAAGGTCCTGAGGTTCTCCCACCAAAGGACCTACGACAAAATCGGCTGAGCCATAGCAATGTGACATGGCAGCGTTTCCTGAGGTATTGCCCACAAGGGATCCTTGCCTGAAACCATCAAAAATCATGTTACCATGTCCGCAGTCAGTTGCTTGTGCATAACAGTTTCTCAGCTCACCCGGTTGTTCTGGAGTGGAATATAGCACACCTATAAGACTTGGATGGTTATAGGAGGACGTGTGACCATGGGCAGAGCCAACCGCATAACAGTTCGCCACATGGCTGTTATAACAAGTTCCCGCCAACAAACCACCCCCCAGATAGTCCAAAGTCACTTCACAACGGGAATAACTGTTGTGTAGGGTTGAGCCATTGAGTATTCCTATCAACCCTCCTGCCGTAGTGTGTTTTACATCGACTTTCCCCGATGCGCTACATCCGTCCAGAACACATACAACGGCCTCTGCCACCAATCCTCCAGCTTCTAGATCCGCAAACACCGTTCCCGACACGTGGCAATTGGCCAGGGTTACATTATGTGCATAGCCGATCAATCCTCCTACGCAACTGATTCCTTTTACGTAAACGTTTTCCAGCCTGACATTTTGAAACAAGCCGCCATTCAACTCGCCGAACATGCCTATCCTTTCACCCAATTCATTTACATTCAATCCATTGATGATGTGGTTGCCTCCATCGAAAAGGCCAAGGAAATTGTTGACTGGCATCCACTTATACCATCCCATATCCACATCTTGAGTCAGTGTCACGCTATGACCGGCAAGGCTATTTCCCGGCTGGCCTTCCATGCCATTGACAACATTGGCAAACCATGCAAGTCCTTCCGCCGATGAAATGGCAATGTTGCCCGTTTCGTCCACCACATATCCCTCAGGTTGGGAATCGACGACCTCAGTCCAGTAAGGATATCCCACCATCAGACCGAACTCTTTACACCAACCGCCATGATGCAAGTCATCGCATACCGGGCGAACAGAAAACAAGTACTTCGTTTGGAGGGTCAATCCAAAAACAGTATCGGGGTTACCTGACGCCATCACATAATGAACAGTTGTTGAGCCCTCGCTACGGTATTTGACTTCCCAACTTGTCGCTTCGCCGATTTCGGTCCATGAAAGCATCACTCCCACGTTTTCGTCGGCACCCAGCACATTATGTGCTCTCAAGTTGGCGACATTGGGACAAACCACTTCATACTCTGGTCCAAACACAGGCAGGCCTCTATCGGCTACAGCGCCTTTTACCCAGCTCCTCATTCCATCCTCATTGATTTTCTCCACCCCATGATTCAGGGCACGGAGCAATTCATCTGTCGTATCAGAATCAAAGACGATGGGGCGATCAATCAAGGTCCACACCGTGTCATTCAGGGCAAAACGAGACCAGTCCTCGAGAGTTGTTCCAATTCCACCACCAGCGACCGCAGAGAACGGGCTGTCATAAATGGCGTAACAGTTTTGGACACTGCTATATTCAGCATTGTCAATAACACCACATTTATTGGTAGTGGCGCTCTGTATTACGCAACTTGATGAATAACAATTGCGCACGCTACAATTCCTAATGGCTCTTCCACAAATACCCGCTGCAATTTGATTGGCCTTTACGGTGCAGTTTGACATACAGTTAAAGATTTCCGTATCGTCATCAGCACATCCCACCAATCCTCCCACATTGGCTTTTCCTACGATCGTTCCTGTTACGGAACAATTCATTATCCGAATCAATTGATCTCCTTCATAGTTCCATCTCCCTGTAGAGCCGACAAGAGCGCCTATGCTACCCCAATTGGGGACGTACACATAAACATCCCTCAGATGCACATCGTTGATACAGGCAACAACCATCTCCATGGATGAAAACAAGCCGCCATCGAAGTCGTTATTATACAAACCATATTGATCCAAATACAGTTTTTCGAGGACACACATGTGGCTAATCACATGACCCTGGCCGTTGAAACTGCCGCGGAATCCATGGATGGGTCGCCATTCATGGCTTTGAAGGTCGATATCCTCGGTAAGATAAACCGTTTTCCCTTCCATTACATCCTTATCCAAGGAATGGTATCCTTCCACCACACAAGCAAACCACGCCAACCCTTCAGCGGAAGAGATGTAAACGTCTCCATTTTCATCAACCACATAGCCATCTGGCCGTGAAGTCACCTTATCAATCCAAAGTGCATTACCCGTCATAAAGTTCACTTTGGCCGACCATGGACCATAACAACCATTTGAGCATATCGAACGCACATAGAAGTCGTAAGCCCTCAACGGCTCCAGTCCTGAGACCTCTACGTTTTGGCAAGAGTCAGCCACTATGGCAAGCCCGCTTCCATGTTCAAATCCAGCAAGGCCATACTCAATCTCCCATTGGACAGCGGAACCGTTCTCAGTCCACGAAAGTGTCACACTTGTTGTATCGACATCAAAGACCACATTCGACACCCTTAGGCATCCGTCATCCTCCATGATGAACAGATGAAAGCCCTCATACTCGCTCTTCCCTCCGTAGGAAATGTTCAAGGCATTTTGTGTGGAAAACACCGGACTATAATCCTGACTTACATCGTAAGCATTATACCTGCGAATCAAGCTATCGGTCGTAGTGCCATCGTAGATATCCATATTATAAACCTCTTTGCTGTATTCCTCAACATCCATCATCAATTGTCGGGAACCATCTGTCGGCAAGAAGGTGTATTGACCAACACAACCATAAAAAAAGTTACCCTCGCGATATTCGTTATTATGCCCTAAGACATGGTAGAAATCGATAGGTTCATCCACACTGACGACGGTGTTACCCCATATCTGACCGATAATAGTATTATCGGAACCCCCAGGGGCAATGCCGATGACTGCTGCTTGATACAAGTTGAATTGATACACCTCAAGGTTAATGGACGAAGTAAGATACCATCCATCACAATTGCCACTCCAACCAAAGTTGAAATGGAAGAATCCCTCTGTGTTGAAGCCATCGCAAACAAAGGCATGACAATAGTAGTTATTGGCAGAAACTCCAGAATAACAAATCGGACGTCCCGCATTCAATTCCGATCTCAGCAAGGCATCCCATTCTTCATAGGTGAAGGCCTGTTTATCGATACAATACATATCGGGGCTATAGTCGAAAAAGTTGACCAATGCTCCACGCACATCCACTAAAGCCGAAGAACTCCCCGTTGAGTCGTATTGCATATTCAATGCGACACCGCAATCATATATCAATTGGTCAACTGCTTGGATTTGACCAGGAGCACTTTGGTAGGTCAGTGCATCAGGCATATTGGCATAGTCGAAGGTTTCATTGTTGAAATCGACCATCAATTCGCCAAATCCTTCGACCTCATAGCTATGCAAATTACGGCCATGCTCGGGATATTGGTGATAGTTGACAATTTGGGCCAACGCCGTGGCCGCACACCCCGCTGGAGCGTGACCGTTTCCCACAACAGGGCACAATCCATTATAATAATCAGTTTGATCCCAGGTGGTCGTCAGCAAGGGGCCCACTTCTTCCCTATTCCCCTTACCTACAGGTTTGGACTGTTTTGCCATCAATTGTATCCATTCCATTGACATCCTTTGGTCTGGTGCCTTATCAATTGCAAACTCTATCTGGGCTGCAATACCATCGAGATAGGAAGCCACCTGTGAAGGAAGTTCGTCGCCATAGGGCCAAGGCCTTTCAAAGCTGTAGCCCAATACTGGATGTGCAACATCATTGGCGGCGACAATCACAAATCCACTATTGTCCAAATTCACCACATAAAGGGCATCCGCTCTCTGGTTGGGCATCGGATGGGTATATGCCAGTTGGGGTTGCGAGATGTTTCTTTGGTATTGCGAGGCAAAAGCCACCGCCACCTGTTTGGCCCAATACTGGTCCACCTGTCCAGCAGTCAACAATGTGGCTGAAAACAAAAAACCGAACAAATAAAGCAATCTTCTCATGTTGTTATCAATAAAAAACCGCAACGAAGTTAACAAAAAAAACTTTTTCAAACTATCTTTGCGATCAAATTACACCTATTGTCATATGTCAACTGCATACTTTTCCGCCGGCTGTTTCTGGGGTGTGGAGTATTACTTCAAGCGCCTCAAGGGAGTCATCAAAACCACCGTGGGATTCATGGGCGGCGAACTTGAGAATCCCAGCTACAAAGAGGTAAAAACAGGCCTCACAGGCCATTTGGAGACCATCAAAGTGGATTACGACCCCTCGATCGTTTCCTACGAAGCATTGATCAAGTATTTCTTCGAAATCCATGACTTCGAGCAAGCCGACGGACAGGGTATCGACATCGGTTCGCAGTACCTCTCCGCCATCTGGGTCAACAACACCTTGGAACGCGACATTGCCCTCATAGTGTTCGGCGAGCTGACACAGATGGGATACCATCCTGCCACCCAAATAAGAGAGGTGGCAACCTTCTATCAAGCAGAAGATTACCACCAGAACTATTTGGACGACCGGCAGGAAACACCGGAATGTCACGTATATCGGAAGGTCTTTATCTAGTCACAGAGACTTTCCTAATCAAGGTCTTGCTCTCCGTATCGACACGCACCATATACATGCCAGCACCATACTGAGCCATGTTCAAAACAACTTGGTCGGTATCGACATCGCTGTCATAGATCACCTGTCCCAATGCGTTGATCACTGTGACATGGCGCAAGCCTTCTGCCGCAATGGTAAGGTCGTTATGCGTAGGATTAGGATATACCTCCACCCCACTCTCCAACTCACCAACAGCATCTGTGACCACCGAGACGTAGTCATGGATACCGTCTGTTGCCAAGGCCGGAGCCGACTCGCAGGTGTGGCCACCGGCGATGGTGTTGACAGCGGTCACCTTATAATAGCTGTTGATAGACGGAATGACATTGTCATCATAGCTTGTGGCGTCACCGTCAGCCCAGCCGATTAAACTGTAATTGGAACCGTCTGACGAACGATAGATGTTGTAGTGAACCGTTTCGCTGGCCACACCCACCCAGAGTGCGTTGACCACCGTGATGTTATCGATGCAAAGGGCGTAAGCCGGCGTCGTTGTATGATGGCGGAAGCCGAGAAACACTCTCTCGCCTGCGTAACCGGACAGATCAACGGAATACTTCACATACGGATTCGAGGTGGTCCAAGTGTCGATGGTATTGATGTTCTGTCCATCCTCGCTGGCAATCACGAAGCTGAAGGTCTCAGCCGGGTAGTTGGGATCGAAGCCGACTGCCCAGAACTCAACTCTCGCATTCGGGAGAATCTTGGTCAAAGGCATAAAAGCGTAATTATCGGGATGAAGCTCGCCGGCACTATTACTATAGGAGAACGAAGTCAAGCTGGCATTCGTACCTGAGGTGTTCACGCTGCCACCTGGTTCCATGCCGCCGGCGGCATAGACGCCGAAGACCAGGCCGTCGCCATCACCGTCAAGGTAGGTCCACCCTTGTGGGTCATCCTCAAAATCGATAAAGATGTCGCGTTCCCAATTCAGGACAACCTTTTGGCCGTCCCAGTTGGCTGACAGGTTTTCGGGTGCCACACAATCGACCTCGGCTTCAGCGCATTGCGGTTCAGCAAGAGCATAATATGTTCCATCAGCCTTGCTTCCCTCTTGAATCACCCGAATACAGTATTCAGAAGTATAGCGGTTCACCATGTGAGTATAGCTTTCTTCTCCATGGTTCAAAATCGCGAGCAACTCACCATTGGCATAGACCATCGCTCCTTTGGCGGGACGTTGAATCTCGGCATCGACGTTGGTAACCTTGATATCGTCAACATAAAGAAAATAGGTCTCGCCCGTGGTATTGAAGTGGCGAATGGCTACATAGATGGGCTGTCCGACATAGGCTGAAAGGTCGACGGAATGTTCGGTATAGCTGCCAGTGCTGTTCCATTCCTGGATCATGGTGAAGTCGCTGGGGTTGGAGTTGCCTGTGGTTGAGACGGCCACGCCGAAATGTTCCGGGTCGGGAGCGATGCCAGGCATGTCTGCATCGGCGGCCATAAACGAGAACGTAGCCCCTTCTTTTGGAGTAAGGCGAGGCAGCACCACGAAGTTGTCGGGGTTCAAGGCACCGTAATCGCCATTCATCCATGAATCCGACTTGAGGCATTTGCCGCTACCATAGCCACCGTAAGGATATACCCTGAAGTTGAAGCCGTCGTGGTTTGCGTCAATCAAGGTCAGGTCCATGAGGGTGCTGTCGGAGAAGTCGTAAAGCAGTTCATCAACGGTGAAAGAGGAATTCATCATCGGGAGCGTCCAGCTCAGGTTCACCGAATTGCCGTCGCTAGCCACTTGGAGACCATTTGTCGATCCTTGGAAGTGGTTGCTTGAGCGGAACGTCCATTCGACCGATTTCGTCAAAGAGGCGCCCGACTGATAGGTCGCCGTCACTGTGGTTGTGTGTAAAGAGCCATCGGCGAAGCCATTGGTGTTTTGCAGGTATTGTGTTCCTGTGACATTGGCAGCCACCGTGTTGCCGTCAAGGGCGATGTTGCAAGAGACCAATGGGTCTTTCGACTGAGGTCCCACAAAAATGTTATCCACGCAGAGGCAAAAATTGTCAGCGCTGTTGAAGTGGCGGATGGCTATATAGACTTCTTGCCCGACATATCCGTTAAGGTCAACGGTATATTCATGCCATCCACCTTGTTTGGCTGTCATGGTCCATTCCTGTAGCATGGTGAATGACGATGCTGTGGCGGTGGTGTTCGACACGGCCAATCCGAAGTGGTCGGCAGGATAAGCCTCATCCAACGCGCTGGCATAGAAAGTTACAAAATGGTTGTTAGCGGTAATGGCCAATTTGGGGGAGACCAGGTAGTTGTTAGGGTTCAATGCGCCTGAGTAGTTGCTGTAGGAATACGACATCACCACACCGTTAGAGCCGTCGTCACCATAACCCTCTCCGATGGGTGAAAGTTCCCAGTGGTAACCGTCGCCGTCAGCGTCGATGGTGGTCCAATCCACAAGACGGCCTTCAACATAGTCTTTTTCGAAATCGAAAGCATAGCCGTCATCTCCTGTAAAATAAAAAGGGGCGTTAAAAATGACGTATCCTGAGGCGGATACATAGTTTTGCACACCTTGTTGGGCTTCGGCGCCGAAAGGAGCCAGCAGCAAGGCGAACAATGCTAAAATAGTAAAATAAAAATGTTTCATAATAAAAGTATTAAAGATTGGGAGTGCAAAAATACCAATTTTTTGGCGGTGACCAACACGAAGGACCGTCCTTATACCGTCCAGCGAGCATATCTGGATTATGAAGAGTAAGCCATCTCTTATATTTTTTCTTCTTTAGTCAGCACTTTAAGCACTGCCAGTCCCAGTTCTGTCAGATAGTACTTCTGTTGGGGGTGACGAGGGTTGTCGGGATGAGTCATGGCGATTAAGCCAGCTTCAACAGAGGGGTAAATAAATTGTTTTCTGAACAGTTGCTTGCTTTTGGGTGACAAGCTAGTGACAAGCTGCAATTCAGAAGAAGTCATTATTGAATCTTTAATACTGCTGCCAGTTTTTCCTTTAGAGGTCGCTTGTCTTTTTCCAATGTTTTTGCGTCAATTGCTTTGGGTAGATACTCCTTTACTATGGTGTCAACATCAATATCCTCAAGTTTTGCCTCTCTACAGGGACGTGTATCAAATGTGGGAAGGCTCGCTGCGCAACGTTCAGCCAAGATTCTCTCTTCTTCAGCACTGGCAATATCTCTACGAGGACCTATACGAATGAATGTTCGTCCTCGATATCGAACAGGTGTATCAAACGATGGTGTCACCTCAACCACCAATACATCGCCATTCTCTGTCACCACCTTCTCTGTGCTCATCACAGGCAACGGTAAGATATTACCATCAGAGCGTATTCCGCTAATTTTTTTCATCAGATCATCGTCCACCTTCAATCCATCTATCTCACCGTTATTCTTTACGCCTATCAGCAAATAGCCCTTCTTCCGAGAGCCCGGCATATCATTAGCGAAAGCGCAGATAGCCTCTTGAAACTTATCCATATCCCCCGTCGAAGTTGTTAGTTCTATACGATAGTTTTCATCAATAGCAATGATTTCAAATAATTCTTCTGTTGTCATAATTAAAATTTTTATATTTAATGCACAAAGATATTAAAGATTCAGACAAAAATAGATTAATTATTTAAAATTTTCTTAAACAAGAAAACGAATTCAGGCAATATCTATCGAAAACGAGCAAATGGAAGTCGTAATAATTCTTGTATTATTCGATTTTTTCTCTTATTTTTGTACCGTCTTTGTCCAATATGGTCCTTATGCCATTAAGGACAAAAACAGCATATTGAAAGAAGGCGTTTGCCGCGCTTGTTTTTGGTTATCTTGAACCTGAGAAATTCAACAAACCAAATCAAAAACAACGCAGAGGTAGATGCCGCGCTAGGATTATCACAACCTGATATATCCAAAAGCGTGGGTATCCGAGCTGCTTGTTTATTTGGTTGGGTTTCTCAGGACCTTAGATAACAAACATCCAGCAAAAGATACCCCGCTTTCTTTTTCTATGTAGCAGAAAAACGAAAATGTTTCATTCCGGGTTTGGGTATTTGACGGAAAAAAAGAGAATGGCTGAATGAAAAACATTCATCTTGGTAAAATAGCATTATTTTTCCTTTTGGGATTTCTTCTTATTTCATGTGGGAGAGAAATCAACTCTAACTACGATCCTCATTTTACTGAAGATGGTTACAGAATAGTAACAGATTCGGCAGCACCTATAGATTCTTTAACAAAAGTGAAGTTCTATGTCGAAGTATCAGGTAGTATGAATGGCTTTTTTAGAGCCAATCAATCCACAGAGTTCAAGAGGGATGTTTGGGAAATTCTTACTCATTACAAAAAAAACTCTCAAGATGTAAGTGTTTTGACCAATGAGGGGAAGATCGGGCAAAGACTAAAAATGGAGGATTTTAAGGAAAAGATGGATCAAGGAAGATTTGTTTCAAATGCTTCTACAAAAGTTCCCATTATGCTTCAATCGATCTTGTCGGATGTTGATTTTAGTAAAGGTGAAGCTGCTGTGTTAATATCTGATATGAAATATAGTCCTATGGGAAAAGACGCTAAAGTATTAATGACACATTATCCTACCGATATTAGTGATACTTTGAGGGGTAGCGAAAAAGCTATTTGTCTAGTTTGTGCAACTTCCGTTTATTTAGATAGCAATGGGCATTCAAGTTGCGATTCGTCACCTTATTATTATCTGATAATAGGAAATGAAGGTGGAGTTGCAGAGTTGCGTGATGGTATTTCGATTTTGTTGAATAACAACCATGCTTTTGTTGATAATATCGAAAGTGGCTTTAATTACGGGATGATAACACATGGATTTGGTATTCCTAGAAACAGTACTCAATTGAACTCCAACGAACCAACCTTTATTGAATATGCAGAAGCAGATGAAACAGACACGTGTACGATTTACCTAAATGTTGATTTGTCTCCTTATAGATGGTCTCTCGCAGATGAGAATTCTCTGAAGAGAGCATTCAAAGCAACAACGCTTTATGGATCAAAGTTGATGGTAGATATTGATACTATAGACGTAAAGATAGAGGGTCTTATTCGGACTGTGACTGCAACTGTACGGTTAATGGTTTTTAGTATGCCAACAGAATCCGATGTAATCGAATGGACCTTGGAACTGCCCAGCACTGATACATCATTCTTTTCTCCTTATTTCGGAGCAGTTGAAGAAAATGATTGTTCAAAATCATATTCTATAGAGGGGTTTATTAAAGGAATGTTCTATCGAGGTTTTAATAATCAAACTCTCGAACCCAATTATATTTTAGTTTCAAAAAATAGTTAGTCGTTATGAAATTACTGAAGTTGTATCAATGGATTGCTGGAAAAATGACAGATTTTATCAGTCAATTCCAAAACAATGACAGCTTGTATCAACAAGCCAGGACTTTTTGGGGCAAATTGGAAGGCATCTCAACAATACTTCTTATCATCGCTTTGGTGATAGGAGTTTTGTTTGCCGTAATCTACTATAAGCCTTACAACAACAAACCAGGAAGGCACTATACGCCCAAACATTGGATAATTTTCTTGGTCATGACATTTGTGATGGCTTTCTTGTTGACATTAGGCTTTGAATATATCGCCGTGGCTCCTCATCTTAAAGGAGCATTGTTACTTGAAACTAAAATTGCACTTGGGAACGGTATCTATGCTTCAGCATTGTATTTCATAGTTTCGGTTTTGTGGTGCAATGCGCTACAGACTAACGCATACAGATTGTTTAAATTCTAAACTCTACCCGACATGAAAAAAGTATTTGTTTTTTGCATTGGTGGTACTGGCATCCGCGTGATGAAGAGCATCACGATGCTGATGGCAAGCGGAATGAGTACAAACGGTTTTACTGTTGTACCTGTTATCCTTGACCCACATCTGGATTTAGAGGAAAAGAAAAATCTTCATTCATTGATAGAGTCATACGAGGAAATCTATAAGCACTCCGTCAATAGTGGAACATCAACACTGAATTCCCTCGACGGCTTTTTCAACTCTCAAATGCTTACCATTGGAGAGCTCAATGAACAGCTCAACGACACGCAACAAGCGGCTGGAAACAAAGAAAAGTTCCGTTCTTATATCAATGTGGCGAATTTGGGCGCAGATAATGTTAACAACTATTTCGTACAGACACTGTTTTCAAATAAGAATCTAAACAACCCTTTGTCTGTCGGCTTTAAGGGCAATCCAAATGTTGGCACCGTGGTGCTTGGAGAAATGATAGAGGGAGCTGACTGGTTCAAAGCGTTCAAGACACAATGCGAGAAAGACGACAGAGTGTTTATCATAAGTTCCATTTTTGGAGGAACTGGAGCATCGGGTTATCCATTGCTTGAAAAGAAGATTAAGGGAGCAAATGATATTCCCACAGTAAAAAATGCTCTAATGGGTGCTGTGACCGTTTTGCCGTACTATGGTCTGAAAGACCCTATGACAACGGGTAGCGATATTGACTCTGCCAACTTCTATACTAAGACCAAAGCCGCTCTTGCCTACTATCAAAACACTGTGCAGTCGGATTATCTTTACTACGCAGGAGAAAAGACTTTGAGGCAGGTATATGAGAATGATGAAAAGAAGCAAGAGGACACTGCAAACTTCATCGAGTTGGTGGCTGCATCCGCCTTGTTTGATTTCTTGAAAAGAGAAAGACCGGATAGAACGCAATATTTGACTAGGACAATTGATGATGACAAAGATTCTTTAGACCTCGTTTCGATGGGTAGTGGCTATAAGGATATTGTCAAGTGCGTTGCCGATTACATGATTTTGAGAACCTTCATTCAAAATCTGCCCAACGAGAATTACTTTCCATTGAAGAAAAACAGAGGACTGGATAGCAGCTTCTATAATGATGCTGCGTTCCAATCATTGGTGCGCTTTACTGAGAAGTACTATCAGTGGTATTTTGAACTATCGACAAACAAACGCGCGTTTGCTCCGTTGCACTATGACAATATCAAACAAATGGATGGATGGGTAAAAACCATCGACCTTGAAGCAAAAGACGACTCTTACTATTTGCTTCGCATGATTGAGGCTAGTAATAGATACACGAAGAAGGATCATAGCAACAAATTTAGGTTCTTCCTGCAATTCGCCTATGAAGCGATAAATGGTTTCACTCAAAAAATAATGAAATAAGATATGGCAAAAGTTGATTTGAATATTGTGGATCGTGGCACATCGGGAAGCGGTGTTTGGATTCCAGAAAATGATGCACTAACTCCTAATGATCTCGACAAGGTT
This sequence comes from uncultured Bacteroidia bacterium, assembly GCA_902801465.1. Lineage (GTDB taxonomy): Bacteria > Bacteroidota > Bacteroidia > Bacteroidales > F082 > Limimorpha. Next base: position 13,634 of record CADCIH010000017.1, read on the forward strand.
ATTGAACAGAAAACCGACAATAGCGGTGCATTGAACTCATTGCCCACTCCTTTTGCCAGGTTTTTTGTGGCTCGCGAAGCATTCAGAAGAGTCAACGAAGAAAAACTGGATACAAAAAAAGCTGCGGGTTTTGCCTATACTCAATTGGTTTCGGACATTCTTGATGTCTATGAATTGTTGTTTAACCTGAAATACCATAGAAACAACACATGGAAAGATGGCCAAAAGTTGGAGTTGAGAGAATGGAATAGCAAGGAGAATTTGGATTATCTCAAAGCGAAGATGCCAGTTTTATACAATTCTGTAGTTGATTATTACAAGACAGATATTATTGAGGATAAGTTGTATTTTCTCGTCTATACTGAAAACGGCAAAGAAGTGTTGCTGGCTTGCAGTTCACCCATCACTGGGTTTGTTACACCCCCTGACATGGACAAGGCCATTCTGAAGAAGGATAATACCGCTACTATCTGTTTTGCTGGTGAGCAATATCAAAACCTGCATATTAGGAGAAAATCAGGTGGAGAGTATTTTAGAGGTGATGTCAGATTGTTTGACAAGAGGGAGGCAGAGTTTAAGAATTACATGTACACAATGTTGTTCGGCACAGATACCGTTGACCAGAGATTTAAGGCCATCAAAGAATATGTGCGTAGTTTTAATAACGACCCCGAGATACGTAATGATTTCAGATTAAAAACAACCCCTGTGTTGACTGACCAGAATGATGGTTTAGTGATAAACGGCCTTCATATTCAATCTTCAGATGAGATTGACATCAATAGTTATTTCACAGACACTATGATTCGGGTGCCTTATCGAATTTCTAGAGGAAACTTCAAATCTGTCGTTTACCAGAACGATGTTCGGGGTCGAGATTATGACTATTTGCTGCCCTTCAAGCCCGAAGTGATGAATCTTTTTGATGGAAAAGAACTGGACTCTGATGTTCACATCAATAGAAATTCAGTTACAGTGAAGTTGCGTTATAATGGAATAGAATATTCTAAAGAATACTCACAAGACAGCTTCCGTGCCGGGCATGGCAGAATCGTTGACTTGCAAGGAGCGAAGATTAATTTTGACCTTGGCATTTTCCCCAATATCCTTTCTTATAAGGATGTAGAAAATAATTATTTCAAGGTGCTTGTGGTTGCAGCCGATGAAGATGTTGATGCGCCAAACTTTAATATTGACCAAATCAATCTTGCATTTTTCAAGCAAGCCGAAAATGGTTTTAAGCAGATAAAAGAAGTTGTCCCAGAAGACATGGCTGAATATGGTGTGGAGCCTGCTGTAGTTCGCTCACGCCAAAAAACCGATGTGGAAGAAAGCGGCACAAAGTTCTACGAGCTATTCAATACTGCGTTTGACATGATTGAAGTCAATGTGATGGGTAACTCGGGGCTGTTGATGCCAGTATGGCAACATAGTCAAGCTAGTAATGAAACCTTTACTTATGCAATAGACCTTGGAACGTCAAATACGTTCATGTCGCGTTGTAAAAACGACAGCCAAGGTAATCCGGATCTTAGCAAAAAGCCCGAACTCTTCAGGATGGATAAGACGATGGTGAATTACATGCATGAGTATTCGGACGACTCTCAGTATTCCATTACTCGCCGCATAGAAGATTCGATTTTCGACAAGGCGAGGAATAAAATCAAGACGGAATTCGTGCCAGCTGTTATCGACGGCAAGGATTACAAATTCCCCATTCGCACTGCATTGTGTGGCATTCGCACCACGACCAACAAGCCCAAATTGTTTGATAATCACAACATCGCTTTTTTCTATGAAAAATATATGGCAAACGATGACCAGAATGTGAATACAGACATCAAATGGGAACAAAACGAGGACAAATTGCGTGTTTTTGTCAGGGAACTGCTGCTCATCATTAAGTGTGACATACTGCAAAGGAATGGCGACCTTGACAGAACTAATCTTGTTTGGTTTAGTCCTTTGAGCTTTATGGGGAACACCAGAGAGGTATATCAGAACATTTGGAATACGGAGCCGAAGAATATCCTATTCATTCAGCCCCAACAAATCGTTCGCTATTCTGAATCCGAAGCACCATATTATTACTATAAGAAGATGGACTACATTAAAGATTCTGATGCGGTTACTGTCATTGATATTGGTGGTGGTTCGACTGATTTCGTGTATTTCAAGGATAATGAGCCACAGGTCGCCAATTCCGTTCATTTCGGATGCGATGTGCTTTGGGAAAATGGTTTCAATGCGTTTGCAAATGTGCGGGAGAATGGTATTTTCAAGAAATACGTTGACACCATTCGCTTCCAAAGAAAAGACCTTGAGGACTTGAATGAGTGTTTTAAGAATGTCGATTCTGTGAAAACCAAAGATATTATCAATTTCTGGCTGAGTAACGCCAAGGATTGTGACATCATTAAGTTTATGAGCCAAGACTTCAAGCCTGTGTTTGTATACCATTTAACCTGCATTCTGTTCTATATGGCCAATATGTACAAAGAGAAAGGGTTGGATGCCCCAAGAACTGTTGTTTTCAGCGGAAATGGAAGTAAATACATAGACAACTTTATTTCAAGCGAAAACATTGCTCTGAAAAAAATCATCGATTTGATTTTCAAAACGGTATATGGTGGAAACCATGATGTTAACATCAAGTTACCCGAGGAACGTAAAGAGTCTACTTGTTATGGTGGCTTGTATCGCGATAAGAACGCTCCAATCGTGAAAGATATTGTTTATCAAGGCGATGTGGCAAAAAGTTACGAGAAGGTTGGCGATATGAACAACAACTTGGATTCTTTGAAAGCCGCTTTGCTGACAAAGTATAAGAATCTCGCAGCTTTGTACAAGTCGGTTATAGAACTTCTCAAACAAGAGAAGATTATTGACGGGAAATCGGACACACGCAGATATGTCAGCAAGGCTGAGGAAGATATGGGTACACCTTTCACCACCTATTATAAGACGCAAGTCAAGGAAAAGTATGGAGAAGAAGTCATCTATAACGATTCCGTATTTTTCTTGCCTGTAATCAATAAGGTTTTTGAAATGACTAAAATCTAAGGTCTATGCTTATTATTTCATTTGTGGCATTTGGTCTATGCCTTTGCTTTCAACTAAAGTATTTCTTTGAGACAAGAAGGCTACGAGAGTTATATTATCATTTCTTCAAAAAGAAGCAACCGTACGATGTTAGTTTAATTGAAATTAATAAAGAAGTTTATACTCAGCTAGTACAAGTAGGTGAAGAAAATTCAGACTTAAATCTGCTTATTGAGGAAATCAACCACTATATTCTTAAAACCAAAGGCACTACAGATTTTGCTGTCATCCAGAATAAAGTAGAGCGTAAGTTGAATATGCGATATGACCAATCTGTTGCTAAGTTGTCGTTTCCAACCCATTTTGGCCTCATGGGAACTTTCCTAGGAGTTTTTATTGGAGTTTTAATGTTTATTATAGGTTTTGATAGTACAAATGGAATAACAGACAATTCAATAAAAAACTTGCTTGAAGGTGTTCTTGTCTCTATGTTAACAAGTTTGTGCGGGTTGGGTCTAACGACATGGAACAATGCCAGGGCTGGAGAAGCGAAAAAAAAGATTGAAGAAGACAAGAATGAGTTCTACGATTTTATACAAACAGAGTTGATGCCTTCATTGGATGTTAGTTTGGTTGCAGCCATAACCAAACTACATTATACGGTTGACCGTTTCGAACCTGCCTTTGACAGGGTCATCAACCGCTTCCAAGATACATTTGACAACTGCACGAAGGCTTTTGGCAGCACCTTTGAACAAAATGTTAAGGCCGTTGCCTCTGCTGTGGATGTGATGGGTAAAAACATGGACAAAATCAATGAGAACATTGACCTACAGGAGAAACTTCTTGCTACGCTTAAGAGTGGTGAATTGGTGCAAGGTCTTGATAGATATATTGAAGCATCCAATAACTTTGTCAGTATTACCCAATCGCTCAACAAGTTTGAAGAGGCACGTAGGATGATGTTGGCGGCAACGCAAGAAGCCATCAATATCCAGAACACTTATTCTGATTCGTTGAAGATTCCGAGAGAGGTAGCAGTCAGAATTAATCAAATACTTGATCGTATTTCTAAGTTTGAAGAGAATATCAATGCGCTTGGGCCTCAACTCGCCCAAAGAAGTATTCTTGGGGACGATATTGTGAATGCTCTTAAAGAACAAATCAGTGGAATATCCAAGAAAGGAAAGATTGCGGACAGGTATCTAGAGATGGCAGACGGCCGTTTAGAAGAGTTGTTTGCACAACAAACGAAAGTCATCGGTGAGATGAATAAGCGTTACAGGGAAGCACTTGAGGGTCACTTAGATGGCTTTGAAGAGATGATTAAATTCCAGACCAATGAACTTGAGAAGCGGCATAAAGATTTTATGAAGGCTATTGAAGAGCGGTTAGCAATCGAGGATGTCAGACGGGAATTTGTGAATCTAGGCAGGCTTAAGGATATTGATGGAAAGATAGCAGATGTTTCGAAGCGTGTGTTGACAACTGATGATATCAAAAAAGCCGTTCAGGATGCGGTACAGCCTATCAGCAAGGAACTGGATGAGATCAAACAAGATTTCAGAAAGCAAGTGGAAGAATCTCAATCAGGAGGTTTAAGAGGCCTGTTTGGTAGGCGTTGAAACTAAGCGTTATGGATAACAACAATAATGGTTCGTTTTGGCCGAGTTATGTGGATGTGATGACAACGTTGTTTGCCATCATGCTTGTGCTTTTCGCTGTTTCGTTTAGCCGCTTCAAAGCAAAAGAAAGAGAATATCAGCAAACTGTTGACACATTGCAAAAAACGCAGCAGCAGTTAAATGAAATAGTAGAAGAATATAATGATATTTTGACAATCTATTCAACTGTAGGGAAAATTGACTCAACCCAATACTTTGGATATAACAAATCATATCTTAAGCATTTGTTCCAAATTAATGTCGAATACCAAACCAAGGAATATGCCATCAATAAATTGAAACTTGATTTAACTGATGTAAACGCTGCCAATTTGAAAAGAGATAGTATTAGGGACGCTGGACTGTTGATACAAAACACAATTATTCAACTGAATAATAGTATTACTGATACAGTGGAAAATAATATCAAGTTCCTTGTTATTATCGAGGGACAATCCTCAAGGATACCTTTCAATGAAGGGCCGTGGAAAAATAATTATACATTGTCGTATTTAAGAGCTCAGTATTTGAATGAGTTCTGGAAAGAAAAAGGGATTTATTTAGATTCAATTCCTCGCTGCGAACTCTTGATTTCTGGTAGCGGAGAAGGTGGAGTCCCTCGGGAAGTACCAAATGATTCTTTAATGAGATTATTATTTCCCAATCCGTATGAGTTTAGAAAACAAAAGGATTACATAGAAGAACGAAATCAACGATTCTTGATCAATATTGTTCCAGTGTTAGGTGATATTGACCGCACGAGAGAAAAGATTAACAATCTAAAGATAAAGTAAAATGAGAGTTTTATGGTCTGAGGATTACGAGAAAGTGTTTGGTAAGCCCACGAAATGGTCGCTTTTTTCGGAGGATGAAGAGGCGTATGAGGCTTTTCGGCAGACCATCATCGATGCACCAAGTTATGTGTATGACAAGGATAAGTTGCCTTTTACCGGTGTAAAAGTCTATAATTATGATCTGTATTTGCTAAAGCTATATATTGACAAACATAAAGCAACTGGCAAGGAACTGTTTTATATTAAGGATGAAACACCTGGTTTAGCTAAGGTATTGGCTTTCGGTTATTTTAACACTAAAAGTCAATCTTTTTATTTAATGGCCTACAGCCTGATAAGGAAGACCGAGTTTCAAGACAAAATGAAGAAGATAAAGGCATTGTATTGGCCTGTTATTAAGCTTAGATCTAATTGCGAGACTAGAAAATGTGCTACAAAAGAGCAACAGGACTTACAATTAGACTTATTTCATCCAGAGGGTTATCGTTTGACACAGGATGTGGAATGTTCTGCGTCTTTGGCAGCAGCATACGCTCTTGGGCAAGAGGCTGATTTTACAAATTGGAAAAGTTTGAAGGGAAAAACTCTCGCCCAAGTCTATAACTATTATAATAACACTTCTGAGCAAAATGAGATTCACAGTATTTGGAGATGCTTGCGTAGCCTAAAAGTAGAGAATACGCCGATTGTTGAATTGGTTGATGATAATCATTTATTGGCCGATAAGATTATTATTCCTTTGCTTCATCATAAGGAAAAAGAGATCAAGACCCCTAAAACAACATCGAAAACCATAGAAATTGAAACGCCTAATGAAAAAGAACAACCTGTAATAAAAAAAGCCAAGGCTTCAACTCATAAGATAGTAGTTGATACACCTATAGAAACACCAACAAGACGAGATTCCAAGATCTCAGTATTAAGTGTAATTCGCTGTTATCTGGTGGATTTATTGACGGGAAAATACAAAGCTACGGGTCTTTATTCTGTTCAAGAAAAAACAATTAAGATTCTGTCTGGTGCGGTGTTTTCTACCGATGTGTCTTCGTCATTTAGGTATTCAGCTGCAGATTATCAACGGAGAACATTTATAAATTATCACTGTTCTACAAGGAACTCGAAATATACTTTGAAAGAAGATTGTTTATTTAATTCAGTTGACATAGCGGCAACTTTTGTCATGGGACAGTTTGTCAACGGATATTCAATGTGGAAGGCTGAAAACGGCAAAACAATAGGAGAATTGGTCGAATGAAAAAGTATATAGGCATTGCGTTGGTTATTGTGGTTGTGTTGTTCGTTACAGCTATGATTATTCGTGGGTCGAATGATTCAGAAGAGGTGTATGATGAATTTGTGCAGCCGATTGAACACAACGACTCACCTGTTTCGGTAAATTATATTGAACAACAAGAGTTTAGTTTAGAGATTCCTTGCAATGAAGATATCTTAGAAGAATACATATTGGTAAAGCAAAGCTTTATAGTTTCATTTAATCCAAAAACAATAATACCTAACTGGGTCGCCTACGAACTCACCGCCGACGAAACCGATGGCCCTTGGACAAGAAAAGGCCTCAACTTTATGCCTGATCCAAATTATGACGGTATTCAAGCCGACCATGGCGACTATAAAGGTTCCGGCTATTCTCGTGGACATCTCGCTCCAGCTGGTGATATGAAATGGGATAGCATCGCAATGTTGGAAAGTTTCTACTATACAAACTGCATCCCTCAAGACGAGGCTCTAAATAATGGAAAATGGAACCAGTTGGAAAACAAGACCCGTCAATGGGCAAAGGAATACGGTAGGGTATTCGTGGTCACCGGTCCTGTGTTTTACCAGTCAGACACACTTAAAATTGGATCTCACGGCGTGGCAGTACCACATGCTTGCTTCAAGGCCCTATTGGCACCTACAGAAACTAACTACACTGCCATTGCTTTTGTAATGAAAAACGGAGAAGAAAAACGTTCTATGAAAGAATGTGCCATCCCAGTGGACGAGTTGGAAGCAATGATTGGCTTGGACTTGTTTTGTAATTTACCAGATAAAATAGACGAATCTATTGAAAGCATAATAGTATGGGACGATTGGAATATCCGATAAAAAAACAAATTACAAAAAATGAAGAAACTATTATTACTATTTAGCGTATTGGCTGCCTTTTCAGTAATATCATTCGCCCAATCAAAAGTGTATGCAGAAATTATTGGAGATGAGTATGCTGCCGCTGGCTCAGTTTCAGTAAAAGTCGAGTTTGGTAAAAACAGCCAAAAATTTGCCTATATGTTAAAAGACGATAATGGCAAAAAAATGCATTTTAAAACAATGATCGATGCCATGAACCAAATGGACAAGTTTGGCTGGAAATTGGAAAACACTTACGTAATTGTGGATGGAGATTACGATCGCATTTCATCAGAATACCATTGGATCATCTCAAAAGAAGAAGAGCCTGTTGAAACGCAAGGACAAATGACCCAACAATGAAATAGTAAAGAATTCCCCCTTTTTTTTTTGACTAAAAGAATAATTGCCTAACTTTGTGCATTATTTTATCAATTTTTTCAATCATGGCTAAAAACATCGAAGAAATCAGAGCCGCATTGGCCGCATACGGCATCACCGGCGCAAAGGACATTTATTATAACCCGAGTTATGAACAGCTCTTCAAGGACGAGATGAACCCCGCTTTGGAAGGCTACGACAAAGGCGTGCTGACCGAACTCGACGCCGTCAACGTGATGACTGGCATTTATACTGGTCGTTCGCCCAAGGACAAATACATCGTGATGGATGCCAAGTCGAAGGACACTGTATGGTGGACCACTGAAGGCTACAAGAACGACAACCACCCGATGAGTGAAGAGGTTTGGGCCAAGGTGAGAGACCTCGCCAAGAAACAGCTCAGCGGCAAGAACCTCTATGTGGTCGACGCTTTCTGTGGCGCCAACAAGGACACCCGCATGGCCGTCCGTTTCATCATGGAAGTGGCCTGGCAGGCACATTTTGTGCTTAACATGTTCATCAAGCCTACCGCTGAGGAACTGGCTGACTTCAAGCCCAACTTTACCGTCTACACCGCCTCGAAGGCCAAGGTCGACAACTACAAGGAACTCGGCCTCAACAGCGATACCTGCGTGGCTTTCAACGTCACCTCGCGCGAGCAAGTGATTTTGAACACCTGGTACGGTGGCGAGATGAAGAAAGGCATGTTCTCCATGATGAACTATTACCTGCCGCTGCAAGGCATCGCCGCCATGCACTGCTCTGCCAACACCGACATGAAGGGTGAGAACACCGCCATCTTCTTCGGTCTGTCAGGCACCGGCAAGACCACCCTTTCGACCGATCCGAAGCGTCTGCTCATCGGCGACGACGAGCACGGTTGGGACGACGAGGGCGTCTTCAACTTCGAAGGCGGCTGCTATGCCAAGGTCATCAACCTCGACAAGGAGAGCGAACCCGACATCTACAATGCCATCCGCCGCAACGCCCTGCTGGAGAACGTCACCGTTGACGCTGCCGGCAAGATCGACTTCAAGGACAAGAGCGTGACCGAAAACACCCGCGTCTCCTACCCCATCGAGCACATCGAGAAGATTGTGAAAAACGTGCGTCCCGTCTCATCAGGCCCTGCCGCCAAGAACGTCATCTTCCTCAGTGCCGACGCCTTTGGCGTGCTGCCTCCGGTGAGCATCCTGACTCCCGAACAGTGCAAGTACTACTTCCTGAGCGGCTTCACCGCCAAGTTGGCTGGCACCGAGCGCGGCATCACCGAGCCCACCCCGACCTTCAGCGCATGCTTCGGCCAAGCCTTCCTTGAGCTGCACCCGACCAAATACGCCGAGGAACTGGTGAAACGCATGGAACAGAGCGGCGCCAAGGCTTACTTGGTAAACACCGGATGGAACGGCACTGGCAAGCGCATCAGCATCCGCGACACCCGTGGCATCATCGACGCCATCCTCGATGGCAGCATCGAGAAAGCCCCGACCAAGATGATCCCGTACTTCAACTTCGAGGTGCCTACCGCATTGCCGGGTGTTGACCCGAACATCCTCGATCCTCGTGACACCTACGCCGACAAGAACACTTGGGAAGAGAAAGCCAAGGACCTCTCCTCACGCTTCATCAAGAACTTCGAGAAGTTCACGACAAACGACGCTGGCAAGGCATTGGTCGCTGCCGGTCCTAAACTTTAAAATCGACCTGCCATGAAGAAAACCATTCGCAGCCTTACCCCTATCCTACTTGTTCTCGTATCTTTGGCCATGCTTTCATTCATGGCCAAAGACACGGTCACCCTTCGACTAAAGCCTCAAGAAGGCAAGACTTACACGATCAACACCAAGTCGAACATGATGATGACGATGAAGGTACAAGGGCAATCCATGACACAATCCCAAATCATGGAAATGCGCCAAACTTTCACGGTACAAAGTGCGACCGATGCCCAATCTGTTATGGTTACTGAAATCGAGGCTGTTAAGATGTCTGCCTCCCAAATGGGAATGACATTCGAGTACGACTCTGAACACCCCGAGAAAACCAGCCCTATGCTCGCTGGGCAAACCAAGGAAATGGAAAAGGTCCTCAAGAAACCCGCCACTGTCACTTACGATGCCTTGGGACATCTTGTCGGCGACTCCGTCACCCTCGAAATGAATCAACTGGGAAGTGTCATTTCTCAACTTCCAGAACAGGAATTGAGTGTTGGCAGCAAATGGGATTTCAACAAAGTCCAGAATGTCAACGGCACCATGGTGAGCATGAACATGGAATACACGGTCACCAACATTTCCAAGAAAAGTATCGAACTGTCTGTCAATGGTTCCACTGAATCAAAAGATGTGACTGGCACCCACAACGGCACTGTCAGCATTGACCCAAAGACAGGCCTGGTAACCAGCAGCAACATCAAGATGAACCTCTCCATGACGGTCAACGAACAGGGACTCTCCATCCCCGTGACCATGACTGGAACCACGACAACAACCTTGAAATAAGGTGTTGAGCCATCAAAAAAAGCCCTGCTGTTTGGCGGGGCTTTTTTGTTTTTGGAATTCAGCGTCCTGAATTATGAATTCAGCATCACTGGCATCAGCAGCATCAGGATGTCCTCCCCTGCCGTCTGGTTGTTGACGGGAGTGAGGATACCTGCGCGGTTGGGAGCCGACATCTCAAGTTTCACCTCCTCGGTGTCGAGGTTGGAGAGCATCTCCTGGAAGAAACGAGAGTTGAAGCCGATCTCCATATCGTCGCCAGAATAGCTGCACGACAGGCGTTCCTTGGCCTCGTTGTAGAAGTCGATGTCCTCGGCAGTCAGCATGATTTCCTGTCCCGTGATCTTAAAACGCACCTGATGGGTTGCTTTGCTCGAGAACACGGCGACACGGCGGATAGCTGAGAAGAACAGCTGACGGTCGATGGTCAACTGGTTGGGGTTGTTGGCCGGGATGACGGCTTCGTAGTTCGGATAGTGTCCTTCGATGAGGCGGCACACCAGTTTGTAGTCACCGAACACGTATGAGGCATTGGTGCGGTTGAATTCGATCTTCACGGGCTCGTCGCCGAGAGTACCAAGGATGCTCTTCAGCTGGTTGATGGGTTTCTTTGGCATGATGAACGAGGCCTGCACGTCCGAGCGGATGTCAGTCCTGCGGTAGCGCACCAGCTTATGGGCGTCGGTGGCCACGAAGGTCAGGTAGTCTTCTTTCATCTCCATCAACACGCCTGACATGATGGGACGGATCTCATCGTTGCCGGTGGCGAACACGGTCTTCTCGAAGCCGCGGGCAAGCACGTCGGCGGGAATCTCCCATGCCATGGTGTCTTCCATCACGGGAATCTGGGGGAACTCGTCGCTCTTATGGCCTGAGAGCTTGTATTGGCCTTCTCCAGCATGAAGCACCACGGCAAGGGTGTCTTCTGCGATGCTCACGGTGACGGGAACATCGGGGAAGTTCTTCATGATGTCGAGCAGGATACGGGCAGGGATGGTAACCTCGCCTACGCCTTCTTTCATGTCGGGCTGCAGGCTCACCGTCATGGTGGTCTCAAGGTCGGAGACCGTGATTTTCAGTCCCGAATCGCTCAACTGGAACAGGAAGTCGTCGAGGATCGGCAGCGTGTTGTTGGAGCCGATGACGCCGCTCAAGGCTTGGAGGCTCTTCAACAATTTCAAACTTGATACGATGAATTTCATTTCTCTTTTGTATTTGTTAATTTGATTATTCCACTATTTATCTAGTTTACCAAACTACAAAAATACAAAAAAAATCAATCCCAGGTCATTTTTTTTCAACTTTCCACTCTCCACTCTCAACTCCCCCTCGCTCCCGCTCTCTTCAATCTGCTCAGCAAGTCGGTCATTGCCTCATAAGGTGTGACCACGTATTCAAACCGCTTGTTGTCTGCCTTGACGGAGCGGTTTTTCTCGCTCAGGTCGGAGATACGGGCGTTGACGGTGCCATAGGTGGCATGGACCTGAAGTTGGCCATCGCCACAGTTATAGCTGAGATATGTTTGGAACATGTCGTTCTCGAAGAAGAAAGTGATGATACCCAAACGACGGTCGAACATCACCACGCCATCGACATATCGGTTCACCTGATGACCTCCGAGAGTACCGAGACCTATCTTGCCCACCGACACCAAGGCGCGCAACGTGGGGTTCCACACCATCTTGATCGAAGGGATGACTATGGTTTGATTGTAGAAGTCACCGTCATCGACGACCGGATAGGGTGTCAGTTCCATCTCGGTCCGAAGTGCTTCCGCCTCTTCCTCTCCCCTTGCGGATTTTAGGTATTCCAGATAGTTCGTCTGGGAGAGATCGATGGCATCGCTTTCCACGGCAGCATAAATGGCCGCAATGTCGGACAGCACCTGACTGTCAAACACAGGTGCGTTGAACACACACAAGCCCTCCATCGTCACGCTATCGTTCGGATAACCCACGTAATCGCCGTAACAGGCAAATTGCACCAAGCCCTTTTCGAATCCGAGGTCAGAAGAGCCATGCATCGTCACCACACAACGCTCATCGAGCACAAGTGAACTGGTATCATCACTAATGATGTATTGTCTTTTGTTTACATCATAGCTTAAACCACCGTTTTGAGTAGTCACTGGTATGGTTTCGGGATTCATGGGTTTCATGAAGTTGACATGGTAGCCTCCTCCGCTGCCGAACTCATAGCAAAGTCCGTTGAAGATGCCTTGGCGTTCTTTTCTGACCTGTTCCATATCGATGGGGATGCTCACCTCCTGAGGATCGATTTGTGCGGTTGACGCAAACCACACGGTATCTTCGAGGCAGGTGCGCGTGATACGGAAGAAACCTTTGTATTCATCGAATGGCTCATCGGCTTTGGTGGTCACCTCGCCTTTAAACCCAAACCAGGGACTCAGCATGAAGCCGAGGGAGTCGGAGACGCTGGCATGACCCATGGTCACCCCTTCGACGGGTTTTATCTCATCATAGAAGACCGGGGTGGCTACTCCCACCACGTCGAGATAATCCTTCACGCCCAAGGCGGCATAGTCATGCCGGCTGTAGATGGATACGGCGGCGTCTTTAAACAGGTGTTGCCGGGCGCTGGTATCGGCCACGATGGTAGCATGTTCCAAAGGACTGATAGTAGCGTTGCGCTGGATGTCAATGTTATGGTCCCAAGGAGAAATCTCTGCGTCGGCCACTGTCACAGAGGGGACGCCATGGGCATGGATGACGTAGGTATTCATGTCGTAGTCGGCATTGGTGCTGAGGAACGCCAGCGAGTCGTGCTCAGGCAGCAGGGAGACGAACTCTGCGGCTTGGCCTGAGAGGTGGATGTTGTTGGCGTTCATATCCCATTCCGCTTGGTTCAATGAACAGTAGAACTGGTTGAGCGGGAAGTCGAGGTTACTGTTTTTGTCAAGATAACCGAAGCGCACCCGTTTGCCGCCCAAGTCGACAGTGGATCGGTAGTTGTCGGCCAGGAAGGCTTTGGTCTGTCCATCTTCGTCGTAGAGGGTGAAGTCCGATGAGTCGGCTACGAACGACCGGCTGTCGAAGTCAAAATAGGAAGAGCTGAATCGGGTCAACCCGAAGGTCAACACGCCATCGCCCTTAAAGCCATCCTCTGAGAGCATCGTGGTTCCAGTGAAGAAGGTGCTATCATAAAGGTTGATGGGTTCTTCAAGTGTGGTGGCATAGAGCTGTGTCTCGGTGAGGTCCCATTTCAGGTCGAGCGGACCGCAGGTGGCCTTGGGGAACTCCGTACCGGTGGTGCTTTCGTGCATGGCGAATTTCTGCACGGCTGCCGTCACCGAGTCGGGATAGAAGTCGAAATGTTCCGCATCGAACGCCGACGTCTCCACGTCGAGCCGACCTTGTCCGAAGAAGCCCTCGTTGGAGAGCGTCACCTCTTGATGGAAGCCGCCCTTGCCGCCAAACATGGGGAGACTCTGTTCCTTACCGTCGCCGATGACATGCTTGAAGCCCAGCGAGTGGTCGTCCATCACCACCAGAGGTTCCTCTATATCGGGGAAGATGCCACCAGATACCAGCCTGCCTTTGAAGACGACATCTTCGCTTTTGAGGTTGTCGAGTTGTTCCACGGCGAATGGTTCCAGGCAATAGTAGAACTTACCGGCCAAGTCTTCGTCGGTCAACGTATCCAGAGGCAACGCCAGGTCAAACACACCCCCATTGATGTCACGATAGAACCGATAGGCGTTGCCCGTGGAGCTGAATCGCGGATATTCAGGCGTTTTTCGAACACTCGACTTGTTGTCGTTAGCATCGATCTCAAGGGTGCCTGTAAGACGTTCCAGCACACCTTCCACGGGATAGACCTTGTCATTGAAGCGGGCATAAAACCGCAGAGAGTCCACCTTATTCATCTCTATGGAGAAAGTGCTGTAGTTGAAGAGACTCTCCTTGGTGAAGAACTCGTACATGCCGGCCATCACACATCCAGAGAAATTGAAGTTACGGTCTTTCTTCAGCACGATCCTGGCATTGTCGGGCAAGATCAGTACATGTTTGTAGTCGCTCAGCGTGATCGAAGGAACTTCTGTTTTGTTGCTGTAGTCGCGTATGCCGTAAACCACCATGTCGTTGGTACCCAGCACCAGGGTGATGTTGGGTTGTCGGTTTGACACCTTGGTCTGGAACTTGATGACGTCGAAGTCGAACTCATTGTGGTCAGAAGCCAGGACATCGAAGAAACGTGGCAATACAGTTACCATTTGTGTATCTTTTTCATATTCAATATAGCCTTCGGCTTGAAGGTTGAGTATGAGCGATAGCACTTGTGAGATCGGGTATTTGACGTAGGAGACGTAGTCATTGATATTAAAGCGGTTATCTTCGTCGCCGAAAAGTCTGAGGAACTGGTTCAGGTTCTCCATGGGATGTTTCATGTCGAGTGCCTGTATCTTGAGGTAATCGGCTTTTCTGAAATAGTTCACCGATGCTACCATCCCTTCGCTGTCACCGCTAGTGCCTTCCATACGGCGGAAGTCCATCTGGTTGGTGCCGCGTTTCCAATAGACCGCTTCCAGAAAGATGTCGTAATCGTGATAGGTGTCGTGAAAAGGACCATAGCCGACGCCGTTATCCTTACGGTATAGCATCATAAGGCCCTTGCTGTCATTGTATCTGAAGCCGAGGTCGTTGTGATAGATGGAGTCGATGGTGTTGTAGACCGTGTCGTAGAGATAGATGCGTGCGGCAGCCTGGCTAGAGACCAAACTGTTGTCGGACATGATGAAACGTTTGGCGAGGGTCCTGACGGTGATGCGGTTGTTGTGTTTGAACACAAACTGGGCTGGATGCTCGGCGGTACCGAAGAAGTTGACCGACTGGCCGACCATGCCGAAGCTACCCAGGAACTCGACATTGCCGAAGAAGGTTCCGCGTTCCTGTTGGTCACTCACTGAGATGGCCTTAGGGTACATGGTCTTCTCGTTGGGCGCGGCGCCGGTGATGGCATCCTCGAATGAGCAGCGACAGGGATGGTTGAAATACTGTTTGTTGTAGAATTCAATCTCGTCGATGCTATAGTTTGAGGCTAGCAGATTCACCTGATAATCGTTGACGATTCCGTAGACCTTGTCGGAGGGAATCCCGAAGCGGCTCCAGTCAACACGACCTCCACGGCCGAACCAGATATGTTTCTCAAGGTCGATGCGGCCGAAAGTGGCACGGATGACCGATTGGTCGTTTTTTGACTGAAGGACGAGGTCGCATTGCTTGACTTCAAAGAGGCATGCGGTATCGGTCGGGAAGGTGAAGTTGGCGTTAGGGGCAATCCATTGCACGGCGCCCTTCTCCCCCAGCACATGGTCGGCGAAGAGGTCGCGGCACGACTTCAGGTATTTATCCATCTGTGTCTGCCGTTTGGCAAAGCGCTGTGTGGTGAAGGTCAGGAAACGGTTGATGTCCGACTTGGTCATGCCGTTATAAGGGGCGCGAAGAAGGACTTCAGTGAAGGTAAGGATGTTGTAATACGCGCTGTTGCCAGTCTTGCTCCTCATCAGTTCATAGAGCCCGATGGCAAGAGATGCCTCGGCGCTGTCGTAGTGGTTGTTCCACACGCCACGGAACTCGCTCATGACGGCTGCCGCCTGGGCTTTGTTGTCTTTTGAGGGTGTTGATGTGAGATAGGCATTCAATTCCTCGAAAAAGGTGTCTTTATCGTTCGAGAAAGGCTTCGATTGTGCGGACACGATCAACGTGAGCGCGAGCAGAAGCACCGGCAGTATTACAATTCGCTTCATGTTCGGTTATTTTACGAATTCGGCGGCCACCCATTTGTTACGGTCGAGCGACCTTACAAAACGAAGGCCCAACGACTCGGCTTCAGCCTTGATGAACTGAAGGTCCTCGATATAGAAGCCGCTGAAGAAGATGTGCGATTGAGGCCGCATGGCATCAACATAAAAGTGCATGTCGCGCAACAGGATGTTGCGGTTGATATTGGCAAGGACCACATCGTAGCTGCCTTTGATGGCCAAGGCGTCGCCGAGGACGATCTCTATATCGTTGATGCCATTCAGTTCGCAGTTAGTGAAGGCGTTACGGTAAGCCCACTCGTCGTTGTCGATGGCCACAGTCTTGGCTGCTCCCAGTTTCTTGGCGAGTATGGCCAGCACGGCGGTGCCGCTACCCATGTCGAGCACGTCTTTCCCTTGGAAGTCGGTGTCGAGCATCAGTTCGATGATCTGGGCGGTGGTCTCATGGTTGGCGGTGCCGAACGACATCTTAGGTTCGATCACCAGGTCGAATTCGAAGCCTGGGTCGGGTTCATGGAAGGGAGCGCGCACACGGCAGCGTTCGTTGACTACCACTGGCTTATAGGAAGCCTCCCATACCTCGTTCCAGTCCTTGTCGGGCATCTCCTCCACCTTTAACAGATGAACGCCTTTGAAGGCATCCATCCGAAGCAGTTCTTCCACAGCCTGGTCGTCGCGACGGTCTTCGGTGCAATAGGCTTTCATGCCCATGTCGTCGTCCATAAATGAATCGAAGCCCATGTCGGCCAACATCGTCACCAGCATGTCGTGCTGAATGTCTGATGTAGGAGCAGTAAAAGTGTATTCCAGCGTTTTCATCTTTCCACTTTCAACTTTCCACTTTCAACTTTCAACTATCCCTGCCGCTTGTTTGCAAATCGACACAAAGTCGTCGGCTTTGAGGGATGCGCCGCCGATGAGACCGCCGTCGACATCGGGTTGTGAGAACAGTTCCGTAGCGTTTTGGGCGTTACAGCTGCCTCCATAAAGGATACGGATGTCGGCAGCGGTGGCTTCGTCGTAGTGTTCCTTCACCAGCTGACGGATATATGCATGCATCTCCTGTGCCTGTTCGGGTGTGGCGGTCTTTCCGGTGCCGATGGCCCACACGGGTTCGTATGCGATGATGGTGTCGTAAATGGCGTCGCCGTCAAGGTGGAACAGACCTTTTTCAAGTTGTTCTTTCACCACTTCGAAGTGGCGACCCGCCTCACGTTCCTCGAGCACCTCACCCACGCAATAGATGGGCGACATGTTATTCTCAATCACACGGTTGATTTTCTCGGCGAGAATCTCGTTTGTTTCGTTGAAATATTTTCTACGTTCGCTATGGCCGATGATGCAATAGTCCACGTCGAGGGCTTTTAGCATCTTGGCTGACACTTCGCCAGTATAGGCGCCTTTGTCGTAAGCGCTGCAGTTTTGGGCTCCCACGTTGAACTGTTGTTCGTCGAACTCATAGTCGGTCAGCATTTCAAGGTAAGGGAATGGAGGACAGATGATGACTTCGCATTTCATGTCTTCTTGTTCTTCAAGACGGTCAAGGATACCATCGACCAAAGTTTGGGCCTCATCGAAGGTGAGGTTCATTTTCCAGTTTCCTGCTACGATTTTGCTACGCATATTGTAAATTTTAAAATTTATAATTCATGGATTTGTTAAAAGGCAAAGATAAGGTTTTTTTGTAAATTTGCGCTGTTAAAACCACAGTGATGAAAAAAAGTCTTTTGTTTCTCGCCATGCTGATGATGGCTGGCGTTTGCAGTGCGCAAGAAGATGTAGTGTTGGTGCCCGACCGGCCCGGCTACACATGGGGTGCTGATGTATTGCCTTACCAAAAAATCTCCTGGGAAAACGGGTTCGGCTTTGAGCGCGGCCTGGATGGTCGTTGCATCACGCTTCCAAGCACCATTGTCAGATATGGCATCTTTCACGATGTAGAGTTGCGTGTAGGCACCGAGTTCGAGTTGAATGAGGAGCCACCTTTCGTGACCAAACAGTTTGGCGTGGCGCCCCTCACCATCGGCACCAAGATCAAGTGCTACGAGGGCGAGGGCCTGATACCTTCGGTGGGTGTGCTGGCTGAGTTTGCTTCGCCTCACGTTGGAAGTGCCAACCTCACCCCTTCCCATATCGCACCCCATCTGTACCTGCTCCTTGAACAGTCGTTTAACGACAGTTTTGGCTTCTGTTATAATGCCGGATTGGAATGGGATGGCGAGACTGCTACTCCCACGACCTTCCTGGCTCTGGGTGCTTGGTTCACCATTTCAGGCGATTTGGGAGGCTTTGTGGAGACCAACAACTACTTTCATCCTGATGGGAACCAGTACCTGACCGAATTCGGCCTCACTTTCACTCCTTCGTCACGTATTCAGCTCGATGTAGAGGCTGATCTGGACTTCCAGCACCTCGGCGAATATTTCCACATCGGTTGCGGTGTGTCTTGGATGATCAATTAATACGGAATTCAATTCACCCTCACTCGAGGGTCGATGATGCCGTAAATGATATCGACAATCAAATTGACGATAATCAGCATCACGGCGATCAACAACACAGCTCCCATTATCACCGGGAAGTCGTACTTTTCAAGTGCGTCGACCACTACCACACCGATGCCTTTCCAGTCGAACACATATTCGATAAACACGGCGCCTGCCAGCAGCGAGGCGAACCAGCCTGAGATGGCCGTCACCACCGGGTTCAGGGCATTGCGCAAGGCGTGGACGCAGATCACCCGCCAGGGTCGCAAGCCCTTGGCTTTGGCGGTCCTCACATAGTCCATCGACATGGCCTCGAGCAGCGAGGTGCGGGTGAGCTCCACCACCACGGCAAGGGGACGCATGCCCAGCGTCAGCGCCGGAAGGATGAGGTTCGACAGGGTAAGGTATTCGCCACGACCGTATTCATCCACAGTGTAAAGGCTTCCCGTCATGCTAAGTCCAGTGACATCCTCCAGCAGGAAGCCGAAGATCCATGCCATGAGGATGGCAGCGAAGAATGAGGGTAGCGACATGCCGATGGTTGTTATAAATAAGGTGAGTTTGTTCAGGAAGTTCGTGTTGAGGATGGCGGTGAGGATGCCGATGGCCAGTCCCAGGATAAAGGCGATGGAGATAGAAACAAAGGCTAGCAGCAGGGTGTTGGGAAACGCCTCGCCGAGGATATTCGACACCTTGCGTTTGCTTTGGTACGACATTCTCAGGTAGGGTGCCTTGAGCACCACCGCCGTCGTCCCGATGGTGGCGAGACGGGCGTATGAGCCAATCTTCTCGAGCTTCTCCTCCCCTTCTGAGACATCGTAAAACGAGATAGGCACCAGGTCGTTGAGGTAATCCACATACTGCTTTCCGAGGCTCTGGTTCAGTCCCAGCTCCTCACGGATGGCATCGACCGACTCCTTGTCGGCACGCTGGCCGAGCATCATCTGGGCCGGGTCACCGGGCAGGATGTTAAACAGGAAAAACACCAGCGTGGCGACACCCCAAAGCACCGCCAGGCCGTACAATAGTTTCCTGATTATATACGCTCCCATGCCTTCTTAAAGTCGATAGCGCTCCATTTGTCCTTCACCAATCCCTCGTCGAGCCAAATCAGTCCGGGGTTGAAACGCACGATGGTCTTGATTTCCAATTCGTCGCCGTAGTACACCTCCGAAACAAAAGGATGTTCTTGTTGCAACATTGCAACCCTCTCGGGCATCTCGGCCAAAGCCCAGACCACATAATAGCCTTTTGCTTCGGCAGTCTCGGTGATCTCCTTTATCGTCTCCCATTCCTTGTCGGTGATTGCGCTCACGTCGTGCGAGGTGAACATCAGCAGGTTGGGAGTATTGAGAATCATGTCGGTGACATCGTTGCCTTCCTCATCCATGGCCGTGAAGCCGATGTATTCCATCCCTCCTACCACACGCTGGTCCACGAACTCCCATTGGCTCATCCACACCGTGTCGCTCCATGGATAGTTTGGCGAGAGGTATTCTTGGGTCTTACCCGTTTCCTTGTTTCTAAAAGTAAGATATATCTGTTGCTCTCTTTCCGATTCAGCATTCATCTGTTTGCCCACTTTCCAGTTCATGAAGTCGATGACTGGAAGATGGCGGTAATTATAGATTTGGAAGCCGGTGAACAGCAGCGCGTAGGCCAAACCGATGAGGAACTGCACCCTGGGTTTGAGTCGGCATTTCAGCGATTTAACGTTCAGTATCAGGGGCAGCAGCACTGCATCGATGACGAGGTTTTTGTAAAACGTCTGCCAGTTGGTCATCTTGACCGCGGTGCCGAAGCAGCCACAGTCGGGCACCATGTCGTATAGCGCGTCGAAGAGCGTCACCGTGGTGAAGAGGGCCATGAACGCTGTTCCTCCGATGGCGGCTATTTTTGGACATACGTTGGTCAGAAGGCAGATGCCTATGAGGAACTCTGCCAATATCATCAGCACTGCCAGTACCATGGCGGCTTCATTGAGCCATTCGATGTGATAGGATGCGAAGTAGTCAAGCATCTTATACTTCGTTCCCAGGGGGTCGACCCCTTTGGTGAAGCTGCTGAAGATGAAGAGTCCTCCGACCAGCACACGACATACGGTCAACGATTGTTTTTCGTAGTGTTTACAAAAGACCATGCTGACGACAACATTCGCCAAAAGCAGCAACAAAAACCACAGCTTATAATCGGGGATAAAGAAAATCCCGATTGCTGTAGCTAACGCCAAGGCAATGCTGATCCAACTGATACTGTTTCTATTTTTCATTTTCTTTCTTTTCTGAGAGGAGTATTAGGGCGAACACTGCATAGTTGATCATGTCGTAGTAGTTGGCGTCGAGGCCTTCCGACACAATTGTCTTGCCGCCGTTATCCTCGATTGACTTGGTGCGGAGCACTTTGGCCATGATGAGGTCGGTGATGGAGCTGATGCGCATGTCGCGCCAGGCCTCGGAGTAGTCATGGTTCTTGCGGGTCATGAGTTCGTAGGCCTCGTTGGTCACTTTGTCATAGAGTCGAGTGGCCTCTTCCGAACTCAGGTCAGGTTGGTCCACAACGCCCAGTTGCAGTTGGATGATGCCCATGGCGGCGTAGTTGACGATGCCGATGAACTCAGGCTCGATGCCTTCCTCCACCAGGTGTTCGCTGACGGTCTGAAGGGTCCTGATGCGTTTCACCTTGATGAATATCTGGTCGGTGATGGAGGGAGCCCTCAAGATACGCCATGCCGGACCGTAGTCCTTCATCTTGTCGATATACAACTTGCGGCATTGCGCCAGCACGGCATGGTATTGTTTTTCGGTGTTGGGAGTATTCATGATTACGTAACCATTAATTGAGACTGCAAATATATACTTAAAAATCCATAATCAAGCAATCCCGTGGATAAAAACCTCTATCTTTGCAAGCATGAAAATGAACTATCCAGCCATCATGGGCATCCTCAATGTGACGCCCGACTCGTTCTCCGACGGGGGGCGGTACAACAGCGTGGATGCCGCACTGAGACATTCCGAGGAACTACTTGAACAAGGTGCCGACATCGTCGACATCGGAGGATGTTCCACCCGGCCCAACAACGCCATCGCCACACAAGAAGAGGAAATGGAACGGGTCATTCCTATACTGAAAGCCATCAGGAAACGGTTCCCACAAGCCACCCTATCGGTGGACACCTTTAGGAAAGCCGTCGCTGAAGCCTGCGTCGGCGAAGGCATCGACATCGTCAACGACATCTCGGGTGGACTCTTCGACCCAGAAATGCTGCCCTACATCGGCGAGAAACGTATCCCCTACGTGCTCATGCACTGCGTGGGAACCCCTGAGACCATGCACCAATACAGCCTCGGCGGCGACATCCACCAGACCGTGATGGACTTCTTCAAAAAGCAATGCGACACGCTAGAGGCATACGGCCATCACGACATCATCCTCGACCCGGGACTGGGTTTCGGAAAAAGCTTGGAAGCCAACTATGCGCTGCTCCGTGACTTGGACCGTTACCGCTACCACGGCTATCCGATCCTCATCGGACTCTCAAGAAAATCGATGATTAAGAAGGTGGCTGGCAACAACGGGGACCCCGATACATGCACAGCACTGCTCAACAGGATTGCCCTGTTGAACGGTGCTGATATCGTAAGAGTTCACAATGTAAAGTTGTTACGGGACTAAGACCAGGCGGAAGCCACGACCGCTGAAGCGGCTGCCAGGCTGTCCATAGAGGCGATAGGACACACGGGCAAGACCTGCGAAGTATGACCAACTGCCACCACGGAGCACCCTGACGGAACCCGAGGTGGGACCTGTGGGGTTGTTTTGGCTCTCACTGGAATAGTTTCCGTACAAGTCGTAGCACCACTCCCAAACGTTACCGCTCATATCGTACAAGCCCAATTCATTGGGGTCCTTGGTGCCCACCTGATGAGGTGTACTGCCACTGTTGTCGGCATACCAAGCCACATTGCTGAGGATGTTGCCGCCGCTGAACTTATAGCCTTTGCTCTTGCTACCGCCACGTGCGGCATATTCCCACTGAGCCTCGGTTGGCAGACTGAAGTGTTCGCCTGTCATCTGGTTCAGCTGTCTGATGAAGTCCTGGGCATCGTTCCAGCTGACATTCTCGACAGGAAGATTGTCACCTTTCTTATTGCTGGGGTTCTTGCCCATCACGGCAGTCCAAAGATCTTGGGTGACTTCGAACTTGCCGATATAGTAGTCGTCCAGAGTCACGCTGTGCGTTGGTTTTTCATCGTTGTTGCAGTCGCCGTTCTGTTCGGGAGTGCATCCCATGGTGAAGGTACCACCTTTCACATAAAGCAATTCAAAGGTCACGCCATTGACGGTGAAGGTCTTGGGCTGGGATTTGGCCCGTTCAGCTTCGGCTTTCTTTCTCTCACTCTCTTCGAACAAACGCTGACGTTCAGCTTCGGCTTCGGCTTCAAGGCGTTGACGCTCGGCCTCGGCTTCCAAGCGTTGTTGTTCGGCCTCGGCTTCTAAGCGTTGGCGTTCAGCTTCGGCTTCGGCAATCAGGCGTTGACGTTCGGCCTCGGCTTCAGCTTCCAAACGCTGGCGTTCAGCTTCAGCCTCGGCTTCCAAGCGTTGACGTTCAGCTTCCGCTTCAAGACGTTTGCGTTCGGCTTCCAAACGCTGACGTTCGGCTTCGGCTTCTAAGCGTTGGCGTTCGGCTTCAGCTTCAGCTTCCAAACGCTGGCGCTCAGCTTCCGCTTCAGCGGCTAGACGTTGTTGTTCGGCTTCGGCCTCCAGACGCTGACGCTCAGCAGCTACACGAGCGGCTTCGGCCTCGGCGGCCTGGCGCTGTTGTTCAGCCTCGTCAAGCAGACGCTGACGTTCTGCTTCAGCTTCGGCAGCCAGACGTTGTTGCTCAGCAGCTACACGAGCGGCTTCGGCCTCGGCGGCCTGGCGCTGTTGTTCAGCCTCGGCAAGCAGACGCTGACGTTCAGCTTCAGCTTCGGCAGCTAGACGCTGACGCTCAGCAGCCACGCGAGCGGCTTCGGCCTCGGTAGCCTGACGCTGTTGTTCAACCTCGGCAAGCAGGCGTTGGCGTTCTGCCTCAGCTTCAGCAGCCAGACGCTGACGCTCAGCAGCTATGCGAGCGGCTTCGGCCTCGGCGGCCTGGCGCTGTTGTTCAGCCTCGGCAAGCAGACGCTGACGCTCAGCTTCAGCTTGACGGGCTGCCTCAACCTCGGCTTGATGCGCTGCCTCAACCTCGGCTTGATGTGCGGCCAACTGTTCGCAAGGCTTTTCGTCGGTCACCAAACGGCAACGGCCAGCAGTGGCTCCGCCTTGTGTGATATAGGTTTCGCTATAGGGAACAATCTCATTCGACTTCATCAGCGACAGCTCGTCAGCCGACGGGATACGCCATGTACAATAGCCATACTGTCCGCTCTCGTTGATGCGCGAGATGATATTGGTCGGCTCAGCGTCGAAGACACCAAGGTCACGGGGAAACACGTGCAGGAAGTTGTACAAGGTAATCATCGTATCGGACTGGTACTTGGCATCCAATACACCCATGGCCTTGTTACGAGTCACCGAAAGGTCAACGCCATCGGTAATCATGAGTGCCAGATTTTGGGCCAGTTCTTGAATGACTTTGCGGTACGATGTATCGGAAAATGCCGCTCCTTGGATAGCGTCGATGGTACCTGTTTCCAAATTAACCACACGGGCATCGATATTGTAGTTACCCAAAAACAGGTTAACGTCACCTACCACGACCTTCGACACGTTCAAGATCTTTCCGATCTTGACCATCTGCTTGTCGGTATTCTTATTGTGCTGGAAGCCCTGCTCGCCGATAACCTTGTCAATCTGCGTACGTTCCACTATAGTGTAACCCTCAGGTTGAAAATAGGTCGCGAAAATGGCAGTGATGCCATCCACTGTTTGCTGGGAAACTCCACCATTGGCCTTGAAGTCAAGTACAGCGATGCGCTGTGCACTCACAGTGAATGCCAGCATCAGCAATGAAGCGAGAACGTAAAATCTGGTTTTCATATCAAACGCTATTATTTATCCAAAGAATTTGCAAAAATAATCAAATTTCAGAAACCCATCAAAACAAAACGAAAAAAATATGTAATTTTGCCATTTGAAAACAGCATTGGTACAATGATCGACCTTTTTATTCAGATACGCATTGTTGACATCATCGATGTGGTGTTGGTAGCCCTTCTGCTCTATGGCCTTTATCGGCTACTGAAAGGTACCGCTGCCATCAGTATTTTCATAGGCATTGTCGCCATCTTCCTCATCTCGCAACTTGTAAACGCCCTCCAGATGGAACTCCTCTCCTCAATCCTCGGGGCTTTTGTCAGTGTGGGTTTCATCGCGCTCATCATCATCTTCCAGCCTGAGATAAGGCGTTTTCTGTTCACCATCGGCGCCAAGACGCAAACCGGGGAAAACAAAATGTTCCACATCTTCAAACGCAAGAGTCGCCACATCTCACTCGACACCGACACCATCTGCCAAGCCTGCAGGGCGATGTCCGACATCAAACAGGGCGCGCTCATCGTCATCACTAGGCAGAACACATTGGCCGACATCGTCATGACGGGTGTCACCATCGAGGCCGAGATCAGCAAGCCTTTGATTGAAAACATCTTCTTCAAAAACAGTCCCTTGCACGATGGCGCCATGATCATCACCGACAACAAAATCACCGCGGCTCGATGCATCCTTCCGGTAACCAACAACACCGACCTTCCCGGACATTACGGGCTGCGTCACCGCGCCGCTATTGGTGTCAGCGAAAACAACGACTGCATCGTCATCGTGGTCTCCGAGGAAACAGGTGCCATCAGCCTGGTCAAAGAAGGCAGAATCACTACCCTGCAACCTCTCACCATGAGAGAAATCCTTGAAAAAGAATTGAAGTAAACTGAAAACTATCAGTTTTCCGTTTTCAACTCCACAAATCCTTCTTCTTCCAACTGGAAGTAATAGCCTTGCTCCCGTGGGTCCCAACGGAGCTTGAATCTCGGAACCTGGTTCTTGGGCTTCAGGGCATTCTCAACGAAGCTGTTCATCATATAATCATAGGTAAATGCCGCATAACGCCGTCCAAGATACACGGCAAAGTCATACACATCCTTTGCCTTCAAGGGTGTGATCTGGTAATGGTATTGCGTGCCATTCTTTTTACCATTGGTCACATGTGATTCAAATTCATCGCGAAGGTTGAACTCGTCAAACACAGTAGGATGCCACTCGCCGTCGTTGACATCGAACCACGAGGCCACATTCACCGTGTTGAGCGTGAAAGTATATTCATACTGATCAATAAAATCGAACAGTTGGTCTACATAATCGGTGTAAAGCCCCTGCATCTCCACCTTGGAGAGGACGACCAGCCAATGCAGCGAGTCAACCTGAACTTGGTCAGGATTGTCGGGAATATATACATTTACATGATAAGTGCCCAATTCCTCAGCATAGGCGGCATACATGATGTCGAGAAACTGGTTCTGGTCGACAGAGTCGAGCACCCGGCTATACTCCCCGCTATCGTCAGGGACCAGCTTCACTTCGGCAGCTTCAGGGAAATAAACCGCCACCTGCACTTGAGGCGACTGGGCAACAAAACGGTTGGCGAGACGGAACTCGCTGCCGCACGACGCGAAGAACATCACGGCCAACAACCCTATGAAAATATTCTTGATTCTCATGGCTTAAAACAACTCCATTTGCACACCATCTCCTCCTGGAGGATTGTTATCAGGATCCTGTCCATCGTCAACACGACTATTGTTATCTGTAACATCCTGATTATCAGCGTTTTCTGTAATTACTTGATTATCATCTAATTCCGGTACTTCTGAAGCTTCAGGTTCGATGGGTTCCAACCATTGGTAGCCCTCTATCTCACGGTTCGAGAGGCGTTTGCCTTTGGCTTTGTAGCTCTTGATGCCGATGAACTCTTCCACGTTGACCTCGTCGTCGGGGAAGCTGTTGCCAGCATCGCTCACCTTGTAGCTCAGCAACAGGCGTGGCATCACGTCGGTACTGAACGTGAGGAACTTGGCTCCTTCATGCTCACCGATGAACGAGGTGCGGGTGTTGGGTTTTTCATCCTTCTCGATACAGAAGCGTTTCAGGTACATCTTCTGGGTCTCGCCTTCGATATACACCACAGAGAAGATCTCGTCGGGATCGAACTTACGGATCTCCATCATATCGTCGTCGAAATGGGTGGAGAGGTCGTATCCTGTAATCTTAAAGTCGCCGTTTGAGAAGAGCTGGAGTATGCGGTCGTCGCCCTCGAAGGCTCCCAGATACTGGCCTCGCTTGTCGGCATTGAGACGCCTCACCGTGTCGTCGTACCACAGGTCGCGGGCGGTGAGTGTTGACACGCCGTCGTCGTGCTTGAACACGAGTTTGATGGGGTATTTGGTCAGCTGGTTGCCACGTGCCGAACGTCCTTTTACGGCAAGTTGCGCGAAGTCGTAATCAAAGGTGGTCTTCTTGAGTTTAGGAGCTGGTCGCAGCTGCACTTTGATGATTTCTGCCTCGCCGTTGGCATTGGCGGTGAAATATACCACCTTTGAATCGGGCTTGCCTTGGGTGAGGTCGTATTCTTTGTCGCGGGTGACACCGGTCACGGCAAAGCGCTTCACATAGAACGGATTGCCTGGCTTGCCGTCGCGATACACCACGTTGTAGGTGGTGCGGTCGTCATTTTTGCGGAACACAGCCACATGGATGATATTGGCCCCAACGAAGAGTTTGGCTTGTATCTTGGTCACCATATAGGTGCCGTTCTCATGGAACACGATGATGTCATCCATATCGGAGCAGTCGGAGACAAAAGCATAAGCTTCCTTGACCTTCTCGCGTTTGAGACCCTCGCCGGTGCAGATGAAGCCCTCCTTGCTGTTCACATAGAGCTTCTCGTTGTTGGCAGCCACGGCTTGGGCTGAGATGTTGTCGAAGTTACGGATCTCGGTCTTGCGCTCGCGACCGGCCCCATATTTCTCTTTGATATGGAGATAATAGTTGATGGTATATTCAACGATATGGTCGAGGTTGAAGCGTGCCTCTTCGATTTTTTGCTCGATATCGGCGAGTTGTTCATCGGCTTTCTTGAGGTCGAACTTGGAGATTTTACGCACTGGTTTCTCACAGAGTTTCAGCACATCGTCGCGGGTGATCTCCCGTTTCAGTTTCTTTCGATAGGGGTCGAAACGGCGCTCAATGCCAGTCACCTGATCTTCCCAACTCTCATAATCCTTCTTTTCCAACTCCTTGTAGATACCTTTCTCGAAGAAGATCTTCTCCAACGATATCCAGTGCCAGTCGCTCTCCAGCTCGTCGAGGAGGATTCGCAGCTCCCAGCTGAGCAGTTCCATGGTACGGTCGGTACAGCGTTTCAGGATCTCGCTGACGCCCATGAAGGCGGGACGGTCGTTGACGATGACGCAGGCGTTGGGTGAGATGGAGACTTCACAGTCGGTGAATGCATACAAGGCATCGATGGTCTGGTCGGGCGACACACCTGGGTTCAGGTAAATCACGATCTCGCAGTTCTCGGCAGTGTTGTCGTCGATCTTCTTAATCTTGATTTTGCCTTTGTCGTTACATTTCACGATGCTCTCAATCACTCCGCCCGTTGTAGTGCCGTATGGAATCTCCGTGATAACCAGGGTCTTCTTGTCTTGTTGCGTAATACGGGCGCGCACCCTGATACGGCCTCCACGGAAACCGTCGTTGTAGTTGGTCACATCCATCAGGCCTCCTGTGGGGAAGTCGGGATAGAGCGTGAAAGGCTCGTCGCGCAGATAAGCCACGGAGGCGTCGATAAGTTCGATGAAGTTATGTGGCAGGAACTTGGATGCGAGGCCTACGGCGATGCCTTCGGTGCCTTGTGCCAGAAGCAGGGGGAACTTCACCGGAAGCAGCACCGGCTCTTGGTTACGACCATCGTACGAGGGCGTCCAGTCGGTGGTTTTCTTGTTGAAGACCACCTCCTTGGCGAATTTTGAAAGGCGTGCCTCGATGTAACGGGGCGCCGCCGCATCGTCACCTGTAAGGATGTTTCCGAAGTTACCTTGGGTCTCAATCAGCAGGTCCTTCTGGGCAAGCTGCACCATGGCAGATCCGATGGAGGCGTCGCCGTGGGGATGGTATTTCATGGTGTTACCCACGATGTTGGCCACCTTGTTGAAACGGCCGTCGTCCAACTCACTCATCGAGTGGAGGATACGGCGTTGCACAGGCTTCAGTCCGTCCTCCAGCGCGGGAACGGCACGGTCCAAAATCACATACGAGGCATAGTCGAGAAACCAATTCTCGAACATACCCTTAAGGGGAATCACATGATATTCTTCGTTGTTATCCATAAAGGCAAGAAAAGAAATGCAAAGATACGGTTTTTTTCCTTTTTGTCAAAAGAAAAAAAAACAAGGGATCACTTCCAAAAACGCAGAACGGCGATCTCTCCTAAAACGGCCACCAAAGCCAGTAACACCAGCCAGCGCCAGAGGGTGGATTTCTGTGTGTCTGTCGATGCGGTCATCTCCATTCCAGCGTCTTTGAACAGCCGCTCGATGGTGGCATCGTCGGCGACTTTCAGGTCTGATTCAAGACGGCTATCGTTCCAAGCCATCAGATGACGCACCGAGTCGGTCTGCGTCACCTCATAGAAGCCGGCCTCCCCCAACTCGGGCAACTCGTCCGGGACCTTGTCCACTCCCAGAGTATAGGCCATCTTCCCCACGCCACCGCCCAAGAAGGCCATCTTCAGCATCAAGGGCACGAAGATAGGGTTCTCTGCCAGATTGCTCCAACGATCGTCGAGAAGGGTGGCGAAGTCATACACATGGCCCTTCCCCACGGGTTGTTCGACAAGCATCGGGTCGCCATTGCCGAGATGCATCAATGTGGTGGTCCCCGGCGTTGGAGTCAGCCTCACGTGGCGATTCGCTTGGGGCAGATCGGCATGTTGGGGCAAATCGATGATAATGTCATTGAAAAACGCATGTTGCACCGCCAAGTCGCTTACGGGAACGGCGTTGGTATCGATTACGGCGCCGTCGTCATGAAAGAACACCACGCTGGCGCCTTCCTCGGCCTCGTCAAGAAGGAAGTCTCGTACCGTCTCATTCAGTGCTGAAGCCTCGCTGACCACAACCAACTGGGCCTGTCCGAGCACCTCAAGGTCAAACCCATTGGGGGCCATGGCCACATAGTCGAATTGAGGGTCATCAGAGAACACCAATGCCACGGGTGTGGGCTGTTTGTCAACGGTAAGTTCCACCACAGAAAGTTTCGACTTCACCCCGATAACAAAACGATAGGTATCGTCGAAAGTGACAGGATAGTCCATCAAGGTGACGGCACAGGGAATGTCGCCAGCGCGTTCTGGCACGACCTGCATCACCACCTCGGCGCTGCCACCTGCTTCCACGTCGACAGTGGCTGAAGCCACCATCTTGCCATCCATGTTCAAGTTGATTGGAAGGCCTTTCATCTCTCGGTCACCCCGGTTGGTAACCACGGCATGGAGGTCGTTGGCCATCTCAGGCTGTACCACAGGCGACCCGAGCCACACCGTGTCAACGGAGATGTTGGCCTGGCTTGAGGCACGCATGGGAACGGCAACTACAAGCAGAGTGGTATCAGGTGCGATCCCTGTGAGGTCGAGCATGTTTTCCTGAAAATCGGAATAGGCCACCAAAGTCGCCTTGTCGAAACCATGCATCTTACGGAGCATGGCAAAACGGTCGATAACCTCGTTCAACTTCACGGGAGCCCCTTCGAGATGCATCCTGTCGAGCCGATCGAGCATTTCTTCCTGACTCATGGGATACTCGTTTTCCACTTCGAAGCTGTTGGTCAGAAGCAAGTACCTTGTCGAAGGAGGAAAACCATTCACCAGGTCCCTAGCCTCCTCACGTGCATCTTCCAACAAGGTGGTTTTATCCGACAAAGCTCTCATACTCATTGAGTTGTCGACATAGACACCAACCACTCCTTCTTCAGGATTAATCTTGGTCACCTCATCAGGGCGATAAGGATAGGCAAATGCCATCACCAGAGCCGCGATAAAAAGGCATCGCAAGAAAAGAAGCACAAGATACTTCAGTTTCTTGGTACGCGCGCTCTCCTGTTCGATGGTCTTCAAGACGGCGGTATTGCTGAAATAAACCAGTTTATGCCGTCTGAAGTTGAACAGATGGA
The DNA here is from genome assembly GCA_902801465.1 of uncultured Bacteroidia bacterium. Taxonomy (GTDB): domain Bacteria; phylum Bacteroidota; class Bacteroidia; order Bacteroidales; family F082; genus Limimorpha. Next base: position 44,618 of record CADCIH010000017.1, read on the forward strand.
TGATGATGGGAATCAGCAGTGCGGTGAGAGCCCAGAGGATGGAGGGGTGGAGGAAGTTCAAGATAAAAGATAAAAGATAAAAGATAAAAGTTAGAAGCCGTGGTTATAGTTTTTGCTACTTGGATACACACCTTTCGACCAGTGCGAGCAGGCGTCGCCAGGGGCGAATTTCAAAGGTAAAGCCACAGTGATGGCTGCCTCGAGGCCTCGGTTGTTACGGACCCCATTGATGTTATAGGCGTTCACGTTGATTGCTGGCGCTTGGTCGTTATGTTCTGCCTCCGAATAGGTGTCATTGAAACCGAGATAATATCCCGCCTCCATTTTCACCACCAGCGAGAAACGCGGGAAGGTCATGGTAAACCTCAGACCGGCACCTGCCAACGCCCCAAAATCGTATTGAGCCATGTTGTTGGCGTTGATAGCCACGTTACTGTTGACAAAACCCTGAATATTGTTGTCAGAGGTCTGGCTGATTCCACTGCCGAGAGGTCCTTTGTCAGTTATGGTCGGCATTACCAGCCCAAAGGTAGGGGCAGCGAAAAAAAAAGGTTTCAGCCATGAGGTGGCAGGGATGGCCACCGACACAGGCAGCCTCGCTTCCAAGTAATTCACCCTAACCTCATAGCACACAATAGTGTTCCACAAATCGCTTCGATAAAGCCTTCTGTCGCCACGTCCCACCCAATCGACTTCCGGAGCGACGTAAATCCATCCATCCAGCAATGGAATCTCCACATTGATGCCCAACATGGGTCGGATGCGGCTTGTCAACACGTCGAAACCCAAAGTGTCGAACGCCGGGTTCCCTGGGTAGACGTAATTGGGAAGGGTGGCTCCTCCCCTAATACCGATGGCAACAGCCTCGCCACGTTTCTTAGAATTGTGTTGTGGCTGGGCGGTCACGACAACGGCAAACGAAAGGAGCAAAAGGATAAACAAAGTCTTTTTCATCGTCATCGTGATTAATTTTGATACCATTTCTGTCTGACTGCTGAACCGAACGGATTCTGGCCGTTGCTCTGGACCCGGTAGATATAGATGCGGTTCACCATATACCGTTCAAAGGAATCGAACGGGATGAATTGTGAAGGAGTGTTAGGTTCGGCCGAGATGTTGACGCAGGCCACAATGGCGTTGGCAATACCGCTTTCTGCGACAGTTCCCGTGATGACATAGCCTCGTGTCAAAGTATAATAAAGATGTGACATAGGCTCATAACAGTTTTTATACGCAACCTTGAAATAGGCCGTAAAACGAGTTCCTTCACCCATCAAATAGACCGTATCTATCTTTTCCTGCAGGAAGCCCTTTTCGTGGATGTCGCCAGGTGCAACCCTATTATGCTGTCCTTGGGGATAATAAAGCAAGGTGTCAATGGGTTGGTGGCCGCCAAACCGGAAAAACAGGGTGTCGCCTGCAAGGGGATGATGTCCGTTGTCTTTATACAGTTCTCTTGGAAAGAACATGTATTCCCCTTGAATGTCGGGAGGGGTGTTGCCCCTAGGCAAAACGATGGTTTCATCGCCCATAACGGTTGTATCAGCGATGAACCGCAACAGGGTGTCGGGAATCACCTCTTCGATGGACTTGACATACGACTCGGTTCCCATCAGAACGATGGTGCCTTGGCTCATGTCGTCTTTCAAGCACCCTGTCAGCAATAGCGTCAAAGCCGCGATAAACAAAAATCCTTTTTTCATTGGCTCCTTTTTAAACTTATCGTGTAACGGAGATCAGCTGGGTTTTATTGCCATGGCGGGTCATTACTTGAATAAGATAAAGTCCCTGTGGCAGGTCATCGACTTTGACGCGGACTGTCTCCTCGCCATTGGAAGGCACCTCTTTAAGTCTCTGACCCAGGATGTTAACCACGCTCACGCCTGTCACCTCCTCCCCTTCCACGAGCACTTCGTCGCTTGCGGGATTGGGATAGATTTTCAGTTGATGGAGGATGTTATCGCCAACGCCATAGCCACTGCAGTTGATGGTCTTGAACACTTCCTTACCGCAGCTACCATCAAGGCCGCTACTCGCATGAAGGGTCTTGGTGCCCATGGTATAGGTGATGATAGTACACGAGGCGCCGTGCGGACGGAACTCCCACTCACCGTTTTCGTTGTCCGACAGTTCCCAGATAACCGTTCCTGTATCCATACCAGTGCTGTCGTCAAGATAATATAGATACTCACCAGGCCAGAAGTTGGTGGACACGGCGACGTTGCTCAAACCCAAGATCTTATCGAACGGCGGTGTGTCGGTAATGGTCAGATGAAGATTAAGGATACTGATACAGCCATTGGACCCTGTTATGGTGTCACTATAGTCGTTGGATTCAGTAAGGGTTTGATTCTGCCAAGAATAGGAATCACAGGCAGACACCGTGTCAAATGACTCTCCACCTTGAAGCAAGGTGAAATAGAGGACACTGTCATACACACATCCTTCAGGGGTGGTGAACTCTTTATAATAGACATCTGTAGCATCGCAGGTTATTCCATGCCAGTACCAGATGTCACACGAAGCATAGTTGGTTACAGGATTCGATGGCGCATATCCTATGGTCACTTCCCGCAAATAAAGGCTGTCGCATCCTTCAGGTGTGGCGTTCGTCACGGTATGCTCGAGATAATTTACGCCTTCGCTGACGATGGTATCTCCAAACCAGATATATTCTTCACAAACCGTCAGTGGAGGAAACGTATATGTCACCACATTCCCCCGTTCGATCTGAAGGTGGCAGATGGTGTCACAGCCTTGGTCTCCTAGTAAGGTGACATATTCATCACAAGGTACTTGATAATCGTGTCCTCTAAAATGATAGGTATCGGAGCATGTCGTTTCATGCACTTCGATCTGGTTGAACGGGTTCACATGGACGGTCACGCCCAAGGTGTCGAATGGTTGTACGGCTCCTTCGATCTCACGAAAAACGACCGACATCACATCGAACTCGCCGGCAGAGTTGTATGTATGGCTTACCTGAGCTCCTGTGGCGGTGCCGTTGTCGCCGAAGTTCCAAGTCACATGGTGGACTTCATAGTTGGTCTCCACGCGGAAGTTCACCGTTTCCTCCTGACAGATGGTGTAGCCATTGGGCAGTTCGGTGGAAAGGATGTCGTTGACATAAAGCTGTTTTGTCAACTGTTTGGCGCTGGAACCCACGGTATAGGCATAGCCTTCGTTCGGTCCAATGCCGTAGACATGGGCAACGAAGCCACTTGGGCAACGTATGGTATGTGCGCCAGGTTCCACATTGTCCAAGCGGGCGTAGGAGAACTCCGGCGCTGAAGGAACGACACTGAATTGAGACGCTATGGAATTATTGTCATAGGTCAGTTGGGCCACAGATTCTGTATAACACACCACATTCACGAAATGTGTCAATCCGTTCGAAGCCTGGAAGGTGGAGAAGGTAATCTCACGGATGTTTTGTTCCACAGGCGAGATCCACACCATAGAAGGGTCTCCATAGGTAGTGCCATAGCTGGCTTGACGGTGTGAATGGTTATACAGATAAACGGAGATGGGGTTGTCTGACGAGATATAGGAACAAGGTTCCGTATTCAAGTTCATTTCGAAAGTATAGCTCTCTCCAGCGTTCAGTCTTTGTGTCAATTCTATTCCGTCACGCCAAATGGTGGTATTGTCGAACAGTGCGGTGATTTTCACCTGGTCGTTGAGCAGATTGAAACTAGAGGGAGCGAAGGTGCTGGTCACCACAAACCGTTTGCCCCAGTGATCGACGGGCATGGCTTGTTCAAATACATGGTCGAAGCCGGTCGAGGTGCCCCCGGGGATGGAGGTGATGCAGTTGCCGTTGAACACTGCGATGGGTTTCCCGTCGGCGCTTTCGATCGTGGTTCCCGAGAAATCGCCTTCCGTGTTGTTAGTTGCACCTTGGTTTTTGTTCAATATATGATAGCATTCACCTGCTTGCAGGGAGACCGTATAGGGTATGCCAGCGGCATGGCGGTCCCACGTCTCGCAGGAAGGGATGATTTGCACTTCTGTGTCGTCCTCTGTGGCGACAATCAAAAAAGACGCCCTATTTTCATCCGGATGGCCGCTTTGGTCACCAATTGATTTGTTGCTTTGGATCATATATTCGCTTCCCAAGGCGTTGACAGGAAGCACATTGGCGGCGTCGTATGAGTTTGGCGCTTCATTGGCGACGTACAGGGAGATTGTATCGGTTGATGTCACCAGGAGGCCTTTGAAGGATTTGCCGTATTGGTCGTTGTATCCTCTATTGTCGGGCACGGTGAAAGTGGCAACGCCATTGTTCTCTACGTTGAAGCTTTCCTCCCAGTCCTGGTTTGGGTTTCGCACGGTTACCGTACAGGCGCGTTTGGCGCTGGCGATCATGATCAGTTTTTCCGAAGAAGGATCAGGCTGGCTAAGGTTTCTGTAGCCGTTTCTCATGTATGACACCCAAAACTCCTTGCCTTGTGTGGTCGGGGTTTGCGCCTTGAGAACGGATGTCCCGAGCGTCAGGAGGAGAAGGCATAGGAAGAGGCGATTTTTCATAACCGATATTTATCAATGATACGGCAAAAATACAAATAATTATTAACAAATCAAGGGTTTAACGTTTTTCCATTGAGGACAGCCTCTTGGAGTTGGTCGCCTTTATAGGTGAGTTTAAGGGAGAAGAAGGGTGCTTTTTCGTCGAGGAGTCGAAGGAAAATCTTGTCGCCTTCCCACATGGGGAGTTCGAGCAGGTGTTTTTTCTCGATCCATTCGAGGTCGCCTTCGTTGCACACGATTTCGTTGCCGGTCCATTCGGTACACACGAAGAGGTGCATGTGTTCGTTTTCCCATCGGTCGGAGATGAAGGTAACGATGCCGCAGTAGCGCCATTGGGTGACGGTGAATCCGGTCTCTTCCCACACTTCGCGCAGCATACAGTCCTCGGGGCTTTCCCCTTCCTCGAAGTGACCTCCTACGCCGAGCCATTTGTCGTGGTTCAGGTCGTTTTCTTTTTTGGTTCGATGGAGCATGAGGTACTGGGAGCCTCGTTCCAGGTAGCAGAGGGTGGTCTGTTTCAATTATGAATTATGAATTAAGAATTAAGAATTTAGAGATAAAGCAAAGGCGACCCGAGGGCCGCCTTTGCGAAAAAACCTTTGAACTTTGGTTTAGATGATGCCTTGAGCGAGCATAGCTTTGGCAACGCGCATGAAGCCGGCGATGTTGGCACCCTTCACATAGTTGATGGTACCATCAGCTTGTTTACCGTATTCAACGCACATGTCATAGATGTCGTTCATGATCTTGTGGAGCTTCTGATCAACTTCAGGAGCAGTCCAGTTGATGTGAGCGGCATTCTGGCAGATTTCGAGGCCAGAGGTAGCAACGCCACCAGCGTTGACAGCCTTACCAGGAGCGAACGGGATACCGGCGCCTTGGATAGCTGCGATAGCTTCAGCGGTGCAGCCCATGTTAGAGATTTCAGCAACATACTGAACGCCATTGGCGATCAATTCCTTAGCATCAGCTTCGTTCATTTCGTTCTGGAAAGCGGACGGGCAAGCGATGTCGCATTTCACCATCCAAGCCTTCTTACCAGGAGTGAAGATAGCCTTGCCGGGGAACTTGGTGGCCATGTCCTCAACCTTGTTGCGGCGTGAGTCACGCATCACCAGCATGTAGTCGATCATTTCCTTGTCGATACCGTTAGGCAGTTCGCAAACGCCGTCGGGACCTGACAGAGCAACGACCTTAGCGCCGAGCTCAGTAGCCTTGGTGGCAGCGCCCCAAGCCACGTTACCGAAGCCTGACAGAGCGACTCTCTTGCCTTGCATGGTTTCACCCTTCTGGTGGACCATACGGTCAACATAGTACATAGCACCGAAACCGGTAGCTTCAGGACGGATCAAAGAACCACCCCAGCCATAGCTCTTACCAGTCAGAGCGCCAGTGCTGTGTTCACGGGCGAGCTTCTTGTAAGCGCCATAGAGGTAACCGATCTCACGGCC
>CADCIH010000018.1 GCA_902801465.1 uncultured Bacteroidia bacterium
GACCCCGAAGGGCGAGACGAAGATGATGTCAGCTTTGATCAACAGCGCCGTGTTCCCGGGCATCCAAGGTGGTCCTCTGGAGCATGTCATCGCCTCCAAAGCCGTTGCTTTCGGCGAAGCCCTCAGCGACGAGTACATGGAGTACATCCAGCAGGTGAGAAAGAACGCCGCCTTCATGGCCAGAGCCTTCATGGATAAAGGTTATGATGTCATCAGCGGTGGCACCGACAACCACTCCATGCTCATCGACCTCCGCGGCAAGTTCCCGGAGATCACCGGTAAGATGGTGGAGAACACCCTCGTCCTTGCCGACATCACCGTCAACAAGAACATGGTGCCCTTCGACACCCGTTCGCCTTTCCTGACCTCTGGTCTGCGTGTTGGCACACCCGCCATCACCACCCGTGGCCTGAAGCAAGACAAGATGGCTGTCATCGTCGACTTGATCGACGACGTCATCAGCGACATCAATCCTGAGACCAAGACTGCTTCGGACGCTAAGATCAACGCCGTCCGCGCCGAGGTCAACAAGATGATGAAGGACTATCCGCTCTTTGCTTGGTAAGCATCAACAACAACGAAAAACGCCCGGTTCGATTGAGTCGGGCGTTTTTCATGTCAAAACAAAAGATCTATGAAAATAATCAATTTTTCCGAGAGTAACAGCGTCATCAATCAATATGTGGCCGAGTTGAGGGATGTCCGCATCCAAGCCGACCGCAATACATTTCGTCATAATCTCGAACGCATCGGTCAGCTGATGGCCTACGAGGTGAGCAAGACCCTCTCCTACTCCGTCAAGGAGATCCAAACCCCTTTGGCCATAGCCAAAGCCAGCACCCACGACGATGAGATCGTGCTGGCCACCGTGTTTCGCGCTGGACTGCCCTTCCATCAAGGTTTTCTTGACGTGTTCGACCATGCCGGCAACGCCTTCGTCTCGGCGTATCGCTACTATATGGACGAGAAACACGAGGAGGTGGGCATCAAGGTGGAATACCTCGCAGCACCTGATCTCACCGATAAGACATTAATCATCGCCGACCCGATGCTGGCCACAGGCGGCAGCCTGCAATTGGCTTACGAGGCCCTTTGCTCTAAAGGAATCCCGCGCCAGTTGCATTTGTGCTGTGTGATTGCCTCACAATCGGGAGTGGATAACATCAAGAAATTGTTCAAGCCCTTGGACAACGTCACCTTATGGTGTGCCGCCATCGACCCTGTGCTCAACGAGCACAAGTACATCGTCCCAGGCCTAGGTGACGCCGGCGACCTCGCCTACGGCGATAAGATTTAACTTTTATCTCTTATCTCTTCTCAATCCAATCCACCACCGCCTCCACCATGTTGTAGGCACCGTCGTAGACATCCTTCAAGGTGGCGTCAAGCATGAATGCCGGCGTGGTGAACACCAGGTCTTCATTGTCGGCGCACACGTCGCCGTTCTCGGTTTGGACGTGTTCGGCGCCCCATGCCCTGACATGGTCGGCAACATCCGAGCCTTCCGCTCCAAGGGTGACGCACACGCCTGGTATCAGTCGGGCCAGCATCACCGGAGCGATGCACATCGCTCCGATGGGTTTCTTGGCTTCATGCATCTCAAGGATGGCGCGGGTCACATCAGGTTCCACCATCATGTCGACACCTTTGAAGGCGTAGTCGCAGAGGTTTTTGGCTGCGCCGAAACCACCGGGGAAGAACAGCGCGTCATAGTCCTCCGCCTTGAACTGGTCGAGGGGAAGTACGTTGCCGCGTGCGATGCGGGCCGCCTCAGTCATAATGTTACGTTTGGCGCCCGTCACCTTTTTCCCTGTAAGGTGGTCCACCACTTCCGTCTGCTGACGGTCGGGGGCAAAGCATTGGTATTCACAATGATGTTGGTCTATGGCGAGCAACAGGCTGACGGCCTCGTTGATCTCGGCACCGTCCTTATGGCCGCAGCCGGCCAAAACTACTGCAAACTTCTTCATGGTTTATTTCTTGATGAAACGTTTCGATACGGTCTTTTCGTCGCCGACCATCTGGATGAAATACAAGCCGTTGGGCATACCTTCGAGCGAAATCTCCATCTTGTAGCCAGCTTTGTCGATACTGCGGACCAGACCGCCGAGGAGGTTGTAAATCTTCACTTCCTTCATTTCAACGGCGCTTTCCACGGTCAGCTTATCGTTGGCGGGGTTCGGGTACAAGTTGAATCCGGCGTTCATCTCATCCACGCTGGTCACTTCGATGGAAGTTAACACGGGTTCAGAGGTGCAGCTTTCGCCTTCATACACGTATTCAAGCATCAGCTCATAATAGTAGGTGCCTACTCCCACTTGATCGAAATAGGTGAAGTCCGGATTGCCTTCGGGGACCACGTCGATGAGAGGTTCGTAGTTCTCGCCATCGGAGGAGCGATACAGGTGGCAATAGACAGGCATGATGGCAGCCACTGAGGTCCATTTCAGCAGGACGCCGTATTCGTTTTCATTGGTGTAGACGTATTCCGCATCGAAGCCTTCGGCAGGATCGCAGGGCACGACGACGGCCTCTGTGGTGACGCAAGCGGCCTTACTGGGATCGGACGATTCACCGTTTGCGCAGTTGGAGAACACCGTATAGCAGTATTCCGTGTTGGATTCCAGGCCGGTGTCCTGGTAATTCAGTTCGGTGATGTTATCGGCAATCAGATTCCCGTCGCGGAAGAGGCCGTAGCTGACAGCGTTGGAGGTGGCCTGCCATGAGAGGTCGACGATGGTGCCCGAGACGCTGGCTGTCAAGCCAGAAGGAGTGTAGCAGGGAGGCAGGTTGAAGTTGGCCACCAGATGGCGATCGCCGGTCACGGTGAAGGTATATTCAGGAGTGTTGGCGACTGCCACGCCGTCCTCGCTCCAGCTGCGGAAGGAATATTCTCCCAGAGCGGTGGCTGTGACGGTGCAGGGAGTGCCGTAGTCGAAGGTGCCACCGCCTGTGACGGTGCCGCCTTCTTCCGGGTCAGCCGAAACGGTGATGGTGCCAGGTTCAGGGTTGATGACGGTGATGTCGGCGACATAGGGTTGACGTTGCGGTTTGGTGACCACGATATGCAGATTGCCTGGTTGGTTGACGGGGGTGATGTTCACGTTCACAACGCCAGTGGCAGGCACGAGGGCGGCGCCCAGCAGTTGGTTATCCTTGGAGATACCCACGTATGAGCCCTCTTCAGCATACACGGTGAAGTAGGGAGCACCCATCATGATGGAGTTGGTGTGGCTCACGGTGTTGGGGGTCGGATTCACGCGGTAGGGCATGATGGAGCCGTCGCCCAGCACATGATAGGCCTGCCAGTAGTAGGTGGGGTTGGAATGGGTCTGGTAGCCACCCGTATGAGCTTTACAAACAGCCAGGTTGCCAAGGAACACAATTGAGGAGACGGTGTTGTAGGTATCGTCCATCCAGATGCCGTCGTAGCAGCCTGTCGTCGACTCGGTGTTGGAAGGCACCGCGCCGCCGTGGGTATGGGTGGCGCCGAGGGCGAAGTAGTAGTCCTCATACCAATAGGTGCTGGGGCATGATCCGATGTAGGAATAGGCCGCTTTGTTCTCCGCCCTGATCATTGTCTCGCCGAAGCAAGGCTGTCCATAGCCGAAGTTGGCTGCCAGGCAGCAGTTACCCATGGCCAGGAAGTATTTGCCGTTGTTGGTCAAAGCGTTGACATTGGAGTTGGAGAAAGAAGGACTCTGCCAGCTTGTCTCGTTTCCGTGGGCGGTATAGTTGACGAAGCCGACGCCCGTGCTCAAGTTGTTGTAGCATCCCGAGTATTGGCTTTGGTTGAGGTGAGCATACACATTGGTGAAGCCGTGGGCGGTATTATAATAATAGGTAGTGGCGTAGTTGATGGTCGGTTGGGCCACCGTGGGGTTCCAGCTTTGGTCCCATCCGGCAATCAGCGTCACGTTGTTCAGATAAGTCGGGTCGGGCATGGTGTATTGCTCGTATTGCAGAATCTTGTTGATGATGGCGGTGAGCTGGTTGGTGTTCTCGGCCGACATGCGGCTGTAGAACATATCCGGGAAGTAGTCGTTATCAACAGAGCCGTAGTACAGGTCTGTCACCTTTTGTGAGTTCGAACCGGTGATGTTGGGCACCTGTGCCACGTCGCCCACCAGGATCAGGAAGGTCGGGGTGGCCCCGCTGTTGACGCCGGTGTTATACAGGTTCTGCACATAGCTACGGATGGCGTTGTAGTTTCCACCAGCCTGGGCGGTGGTGACCACATTCACGTCGAAGCCCTTTTGCACTTTCCAGTCGATCCACGGTTGAAGGGTGCTGACATAGTCTTCGGGGGCCAGCACAATCATGTGCACCGGGTAGGCCATCAGGTCCGGATGGTCGTCATACACATCGAGGATCTGGCGGCTGTTGAAGAACTGTTTATAGACGATGTCGAAATAGGGGCTGTAGGTGTTGAGCAGCATGCGTTCCGTCTCAGCTTGGTCGGCGCCTTCGAACTCAACGCTCACTTCGATGTCGTTGAACACGCGGAGGGTGTTGGAGGTGGCATCGTAGCTCAGCGGGTTTACCACCAGGGAGCCCACGCGGACGCCACGCATGGTGCCTTGCACCTCGATGGAGGCGGCAGGGGCTGCTGACAGGCCACGGGTCTGGTAGGCAGCTTCGTCATAGACGAACTTCACGTCCTCGAGGTTTTGGTCCTTACGTACGGAGGGCTGGTGCGGCAGGATAGTGTTGATGCCATAATCGGAGAGTTGGTAGTCGGTAGCCGAGAAACTCTTGATGCTCACCGTCGGGGTGGCGCCGAAGGGCACGGCCAGCAGCTGATGTGCGGCAGGCAGTTCGGGGGTGCCTATCTCGCCGGAGGGATAGCATCCTTCGAGGCTGATCTCGGAGAAGGTCCCTTTCTCTGTAGAAAGCTCCATACTCTCTATTGAGCCGAAGCTGAAAACAGCTTGAAGTGTAGTGTAGTCACTTTTGGTGATGTCGGCTCTGGTCGTTGACCTGAGGCCGATGCGGCCGTTCTGTGCGAAGCCAATGAGGCAGCAGAAAAGCAAGGTGATAAGCAGGTATTTTTTCATATTTCTATAAGGTATAATCGGTACAAAGATAGCAATTTACGACAATAATTAGTGTTAAAAACAAAAAAAATCGATTTTTTTCTTGTATATCCAAAAAAAGTTGTACTTTTGCAGCGCAAAACAAGCAAGGGGGCATTAGCTCAGTTGGCTAGAGCGCTTGCATGGCATGCAAGAGGTCATCGGTTCGACTCCGTTATGCTCCACAAAATCGAAATAACCCGCTGATTTTCAGCGGGTTATCTTGTTTTCTAAGATAGATGACCATGCGCCCATCTCCATCAAATTACTTCCGCAATGTCGCAACAATCTGCTTGGGTCTCTTCCTGACTGACCCCAAGAGGTCGTTTTGGGGCAGGGCGTGGCAGCTGGTCTCGAGGTTTACCTGGGAGTTGCCCCAGACTCTTGTGGGCTGGCTCTATACCCTAGTGAGGGCGCTTGTCGGACAGGTGGACCGTGTGGACAGATTCGGAGGTATTACTTTTGCGACGAAGGTCAAGGGACAAGGCTGCATGGGGGTGTCGCTCGGCACTTTTGTCAACCTTTGGGATGGTCACTGGCTACGCGACGGCAAAGACGGGCTGGTACTCAGCAACCAGCTCTGCATGCATGAGTTCGGCCATACCGCCGACAGCCAACGGTTCGGTCCGTTCTATCTGTTAGTCATAGGATTGCCGAGCCTGATCAGCGCCATGGGCAAAGGCGACCACAGCAAGTTTTGGACGGAGCTTCGAGCCAACAAGCATGCCAAGAAATATTTTTCCAAACGCTATGGAATGACGTGGAGCGAGTTTGGCTATCCCACAAAAAAGCTATTGTCTTTAGCTTTGATTCTCTTGGTTTTCGGCTCCTGCCAAAAAACTCCTTCCGAGACCTGGAACATCATTTATACAAAGCCTGCAAGTATCTGGGAGGAGTGCATTCCCCTTGGCAACGGTCACCTCGGCATGATGCCCGACGGCGGTGTCGATCAGGAGACTATCGTACTGAACGACATCACTTTATGGTCGGGAGCACCGAACGACGATAGCAACCCTTTGGCCTTACAGTCGCTGCCCGAAATCCAGCATTTGCTAATCGAAGGCAGAAACAACGAAGCCCAAGCCTTGATGTACGAGACCTTTGTCTGCGGTGGCGAAGGCTCTGGGCAAGGGCAAGGCGCTCATGTTCCATACGGCTGTTACCAGACTTTGGGCAACCTTACCATCGAATTCCAACATCCCTCTTCCGATAGCATAACCCATTACAAGCGAGAGCTTAGCCTCGACCGAGCCATCACCACGGTAAGTTACGACAAAGGCGACGACCATTACGTTCGCGAGGCTTTCATCTCACGAACCGACGATGTGGCGGTGCTTCGGCTGAAAGGGCCAGCGACCTTTTCCATTGGTTTGTCAAGGGAAGAAAACGCCACTGTTTTCACCGAAGACGATGGCCTTGTGATGTACGGACAGTTGGACAGTAATGTAGAAGGTGTTGAAGGAATGCGGTATTACGCCAAGGCTCAAGTCATCAAAGACTCTGATACGGAGTCGATGATTTTGTTTTGTGCCGCCACCGACTACCTTAGCGAAGACCCCGAACAGTATGTCAACGAACATCTGAAAGCCGCTGCCAGCAAAGGCTTTAAGCGGTTGCGTGAAGACCATTTGAGGACCTATGGCGAACTCTTCAACCGGGTTGAGCTTCAAATTGGCGAACCCAAGTCTGAGGAGCTCACTTTAGATGAGCACTGGCGTGACTTTCTCGAGAACGACGACCCATGGCTACCAGTCTGTTACTTTCATTTCGGGCGTTATCTCTTGATCAGCTCCACGCGCGAGGACCTGTTGCCGCCCAACTTGCAAGGCCTTTGGGCCAACACCATCCAGACCCCTTGGAATGGCGATTATCATTTGAACATCAACGTGGAGATGAACCATTGGCCATGTGAGGTCTGCAACCTTTCCGAGTTGCATGTCCCTCTGATTCGTTTTACCGAAAGGCTGGTCGAGTCGGGTGGTAAAACCGCCTTGTCGTTTTACGGCGCTCGTGGCTGGGTGGCCCATTCGATAAGCAATCTATGGCACTTCACCGCCCCTGGCGAGCATCCCTCGTGGGGTGCCACCAACACAGGTGGGGCTTGGCTGGCATTGCATGCATGGCAGCATTTTGAGTTCACCAACAACACGACTTTTTTGAAGGAGCATTACCCCATGATGCGGGAAGCGGCTCGGTTTTTCCTCGACGTGATGATTGAGGAGCCCGAGCACGGCTGGCTGGTGACGGCACCCACTTCCTCTCCCGAGAACGCCTTTTACCTCGACGACAACACAGCTGTCAGCGTGTGTTTAGGCAGCACGATGGACGTGCAGATCATCAGCGAGTTGTACGACGCCGTTTGCCAGTCGGCAGCGATTCTCGGTTGCGACGAGGTTTTCTCCGACAGCCTACACGAGGCAAGGTCGCATTTCCCGCCCATGCAGATCAGCGAAGACGGTTACCTGATGGAGTGGCTTAAAGACTACAAGGAGGTGGAGCCACGTCACCGTCATGTGTCGCATCTCTTCGGCCTTTATCCTGGTGTCACTCTGGCTTGTGCCAACGATTCCCTATTGTTTGAAGCCTGCCGCCAGACACTGCTCCGCCGCGGCGATGAGGGAACGGGGTGGTCACGGGCTTGGAAGATCTGTTTCTGGGCACGACTGGGCGATGGCGACCACGCCTATTTTCTTTTGAAGCAGTTGCTGCAGCCTGCCATCTTGGACGACGGCATCCATCGTGCTGGCACCTATCCCAACCTGTTTTGCGCCCATCCGCCTTTCCAGATCGATGGCAACTTCGGCGGCACTGCCGGCATCGTCGAGATGTTGCTTCAGAGCCATCATGGTCAGGTGGAGTTCCTCCCCGCTTTGCCTTCGGCATGGAAAGAAGGCCATTTCAAAGGCCTTTGCGCCCGTGGCGGTCAAGAAGTGGAATGCTGGTGGAAGGATGGGAAGGTTACAAAAAAAGCTGTAATTTTGCGCCATGATTAAAACCTCCATCACCAATCGCGAGATTTGGCGCATCGCCTATCCTATCATGCTGGGAAACCTCGCGCAGACTGTCATCACGTTTACCGACACCGCTTTTCTGGGACATTTGGGCACTATCGAGCTCAGCGCCTCCATGATGGCCGGACTGTTCTATTATGTGTTCACCACCTTGGCCATGGGCTTCGCCGTGGGCATCCAGATTTTCATAGCGAGGCGTTTCGGCGAAGGCAACCTGAAACAGATCGGCGTCATCTTCCAACACGGAGCCCTCTTTGTACTGCTGCTCGGCATCATGCTCTTCAGCATCCTGTTCTTCTTCAGCGAAGGGCTGATGCGCAACATCATCGACTCCGACGGCATCTACGCCGCCGCCATGCAATACCTCAAGTACCGTCAATTCGGTATCATCTTTGTGGTATTTAACTTCTTGTTCCGTTCGTTTTACGTGGGCATCAGCAATACCAAGGTCATCACCTACTCCACCATCCTCATGGCGGTGGTCAACATCTTCTTCGACTGGTGTCTGATCTTCGGACACTGCGGCCTGCCCGAAATGGGCGTCGGCGGCGCGGCTTTGGCCTCATTATTGGCTGAGATCACAGCTTTTATCTTCTTCTGGATCTACACTTTCGTCACCATTCCCCACGAGGAATACGGCATGTTCCATTGGCATAAGCTACAGTACGAATTAATGGGCAACATCCTGAAGGTTGCCTTCCCCTGCATGATCCAGCGTCTTTTCTCGTTCGGCGCCTGGTTTGCCTTCTTCATCCTCATCGAGAAGATGGGCGAGACCGCCATCGGCATCTCGTCGGTGGTCCGCAGCACCTATATGATTCTGATCATCCCAGGGTTTGCCTTTGCCGCCACCGCAAATACCTTGACAAGCCGCATCATCGGCGAGGGCAAGAGCGACGAGGTGATGTCCATGCTATGGAAGGTAGTGAAGAACGGCGTGCTTTGCTCCGCGGTGCTGGTCGTCGTCACTGGCATCATCCCCGACCTCATCTTGAGGATCTACACCGACGACCTCAGTTTGGCAGCCGCCGCCGTCCCCTCCGTGTATGTGGTATGCGTGGCCACCGTGCTCGGTGCCATCGGCATGGTCTTTTTCGAAGCCGTCTCCGGAACGGGCAACACCACCGCCGCCATGGCCTTGGAGTTCGGGGTGCTCATCGCCTACATGTTTTACGTGTTCCTGATGTCAAAGACCCGTACCATCGCCCACGTGTGGACCGCGGAGTGGTTCTATAACATCGTCATGGGGTTCATCGCTTTCATGTATATATGGAAAGCTGACTGGAAAAAGAAAAAAATCTAAAATTTTTTTTTATATTTGCTCCGTAAAAAACCTCATTTGAAATGGAGTGGAAAGATGTACCCATAGACGATCTGCTTGAAAAGATCAAAGACAAGTCCAAAACAGAGCAAAACGAAATCCTTAATGACTACATTACCCAAAGGTACGAGTATTTGTTGACGGCACCCCGGAAAGTGCTTCCTTTGTTGCAAAAGTTGTTTTCCATCAAGGAATCACTTGCCAAGAAAAGTAATGACGACCAAGAAAACAGGGAGATCTATCTCAACGACGGCGTCTTCCTCCTCCTTTGGATGGCGAAGATCCACCTCAGTGAAATGAATGACGAGGATGGATGTCTGGAGCTGTTGGACAAAGCGAAAGCACTTATCGTCACCTACACCGGAGAATATGTCAAGAATGAACGCGATGACAACTTGAAAACCATTAGGGAACTCACTGATAAACTGAATAAACGTCACCAAGAAATCAAGATGGAGAACGAGACCGTCATGCCCGAACAGTTTGAGGAATACCTGAAGCTGTTGAAAAAGAAACAAGTGTTCCAATCGATCATTAATGAAAACGTGGGACACAACCGTCACTACGGTTATCTGCTCACCGGCAACAGAGGCACTGGCAAGCGCACGGCAGCCAAAAAACTGTTCGAGGCGTTGAAAGCCATCGATCCCCAGGTAAAGTCATGGATGGAGGTCCCTGCCGCTCAGCTGTTCGAGCCCAGCAATGGCTTTGCCAGCATCAACGACACCATAAGCGAGAACCGCAACAGCTTGATTTACATCAGCGATGCCGAGGATCTGAGCATGAAGGGGCTGTTGTCACAGACTGGCATCGAGATATTGGCCACCAAGCTGAAGACTGAACCCACGGTGACGGTGGTGCTTTCGGGCCGGCGTGACGAGCTGACCCAGATCGTACACTCGTGCCAGGCTGCCAATGAGTTCTTCATCCACCGGTTCCATTTCGACGACTTCAAGCCTGAAGCGTTGACCGACATCGCTGTCAAGTACGCTGAGGAGCATGGCTACCGCTTCACTGAAGGCGCCTTGCACGATCTGTTGAACTACTTCAGTTACGAGTACAAGATGCGTGGCAGCGAGTTCGGCAACGTCCATTTTGTCCATCATGTCTTTGACGACCTCATCCTTCCTGCCCTCATCCAGCGGATGGTGGACGACGATATGGTTGAGAGCGACAAGGAGTCGGCCACCACCATCACCAGCGACGACATCCCGAAGGTGCGCCACCGTGACCCGAGAAAGGCCATCGAGCGCCTTGAGTCGCTCGTCGGACTGGAGAACATCAAACAGAGCATCATGGCCCACGCCAGTCTGGTCAACCTGAACAAACGTCGCATGGAGCTAGGACTGTTCAACCAGTTGCCCCCGATGCACATGGTGTTCACCGGCAACCCCGGCACTGGCAAGACCACCGTGGCCGAGCTCATCGGCGAGATCTACTATGGCATGGGCGTGCTGTCGTCGGGACATCTCGTGGAGGTCGACCGTTCCAAGTTGGTTGGCCAGTATATCGGCGACACCGAGAAGAACACCCTCAACGCCATCAAGAGCGCTGCCGGTGGCGTGCTGTTCATCGACGAGGCCTACAACCTCTTTACCAACGAACCCGACCGCCGCGACTTCGGACTCCGTGTCATCGAGACACTCCTCACCTATCTCAGCATGGAGAAGACCAACATGATCGTGATCCTTGCCGGATACACCATCGAGATGGAAAACCTGCTGCAGTCGAACCCAGGCCTGAAATCGAGGTTCTCCTACATCTTCCATTTCAACGACTACACACCGGAACAGCTGATGAAGATCGGCAGTTTCGTAATGAAGAAAGAGCAGTACGAGATCACCCCCGAGGCTGAAAAGAAGTTGACCCAGTATGTCATCAACGCCTACAGCAACAAGGACGAACACTTCGGCAACGGACGTTTCATCACCCGGCTGCTGACCACCAAGATCATCCCCAATGTCAGCGACCGTCTCTACAAGATGGATCCTTCGACCATCACGCAAAAGGACCTGGTGACCATCACCGAGGCCGACATCCCAGAGGTGGAAGAGCACCGCAAGATGCTGTCGTGGGACTCCGCCATCATCGACGACGCCTTGGAGCAGCTGAACGAATTGGCAGGTCTAGAGCACGTGAAGAAGGCTCTCGGAGAGTATGTGGTGATGTTGCGGGCCAACTACGTCAACAAGACCCCGATGACTGGAAGCCACATGACTTGGCATTTTTTGGGCAACACCGGCACTGGCAAGAGCACCGTGGCGGAGATCTTATGCCGCATCATGCAAGGTGCGGGGTTGATTCCGACCAACCACTTCACCATCTTGAACATCGAAGAGTTTGCCAACGCCAACAACCCGACGGCCATCATCGAGAAGTCGATGCTGAAAGCCACCGACGGCATGCTGTTCCTCGACCTCGACTCACCCAACTACACGAATTACAATGTCGATTTCCTGCAGTTCTGGATTGAGAACAAGCGCAAGGAGCTGAACATGAACGTCGCCGTAGTCATTGCCCGCACCAACGACGACAGCGATGCCGTGGCGCGCAACCTGGTGCAGCATGGTGTGGTGCCATCGAACCACATCTTGGTGTTCGAGGACTTCAATACCTCTGAATTAATGGGGGTGTTCCTCTACCTTTTGAAGAAGCAATTCAGTCTCGACATCACCGACGAAGCCAAAGAGGTGATTGCCAAGTGCATCGACCAGCTGTACAAGAACCGTCAAAGTTTCGCTGTCAACGCCCGCACCATGCAGCTCTTGGCCAGTACGGTGGCACAGGTCGCCCAGCTACGCATCTTCAAGGAAGAGAGCGCCGAGCGCAATCTGGTCATCAAGGCCGACACCGACCGGTTGGAATGGAGCGACGACTCGTTGCTCTATCGTCGCATCGGGTTCTAGGCCCAAAACAATTCCTCGGCGATGCCGTCGGCGAATAGCATCTGTTCGTCGGTAAGATAAAGGGAATCTCCTGTTCGGGAGAGGCGTTTTTGCGCTATTAATGGCTCCGCTTGACGCAAGCAGTAGTCGTAGAAGCGTTCGCCCATCTCACGTCGCATGTATTTCAAGTCGATGCCCCACATCGTGCGTAGGCGGAGCATGACGTATTCATCGTAGATTTGTTCGGGGGACAACGTTTCTAGGGTCAGGTTGGTTTGCTTCGCTTCGCTCGCAATGACGTTGTTGTTCCATTGTCGTGAGGTGCCATCGTAGGAATGTGCCGAGGGGCCCAAGCCGAGATAGGGAATGCCAAACCAGTAGCTGGTGTTGTGTCGCGACTGCATCTGAGGCTTACAGAAGTTGGAGATCTCGTAATGGACAAAACCATGCTGTGCCATTTTTTGGCACAGTATCTCGTAGTCGCGCACGGCGTCCTCTTCGTTTACGGGAGCGGTTTTGCCTTGTTCGATTAGTTTGGTGAGGATGGAATTAGGTTCCAGGGTAAGGGCGTAGGCAGAGAGGTGTGGGACGTCCATCTCCAGAAAGAGGTCGAGGTTTCGGTTCCACTGGTCGGCATCGGAGGTGGGGAGGCCATAGATCAGGTCGAGGTTGATATTCTCGAAGCCTGCCTTTTTGGCGAGGCCAACGCACTCACGGGCGTGTGCCGAGTTGTGTTTGCGGCTCAGGTATTGGAGGTCGTTGTCGAAGAAGCTCTGGATGCCGATGCTGAGGCGGTTTATGCCGAGTTGCCGAAGGCTCTCCAGGTATTCCAGGGAGAGGGTATCGGGGTTTGCTTCGAGGGTGATTTCGGCTTGAGGATCGATGTCGAAAGTGTCGTGGAGCTGGGTGATGATCGACTTGAGTTCGTCGATCGAAAGGATGGAGGGGGTGCCTCCTCCGAAATAGACGGTATGGACGGGCTCCCCGTGGAGATAGTCTTTACGTTGGATGATTTCCTGTTTCAAGGATTCCAGGTAATCTCCCTTGCGTTTGAGCGAGGCCACGGAGTAGAAGCCGCAGTAGGCGCATTTGGATTTACAGAAAGGAACGTGTAGGTAGAGTCCGGCCATAACAAAAAAAGCCCCGCTTTTCGCGGGGCTTTTTCATTAAACAGTATTATTTCTCTTTCTTGCAGCAGCCGCAGATGCACTTGTAGCAGAGGCCGGCGAGGGCAGCACCGACGAGCGGAGCCACGATGAACAGCCACACCTGTCCCATGGCGCTCCAGGTAGGAACGTTGGAGAACAGGGCCACGCCGAGTGAACGGGCGGGGTTGACAGAAGTGTTGGTGAGCGGGATGCTGATGAGGTGGATGAGCACCAGGGTGAGACCGATGGCCAGACCGCCGAACTTGCCGTTGGCGTGGCAACCGTCGGTGACGCCGAGGATCACCATCAGGAACACGAAGGTCAGCAGGGCCTCAATCAAGAAGGCACCGCCAGTGGAGACTTTCAGATAACCGTCACCAGCAGCAGCGGCGAAGTCAGCGCCATAACCGTTAGCGGCAAACACACCAGTGGTTCCCAGACCAGCTGCATTCCAGATGCAGAGGAGCAGAGCGCCGGCGATGATACCACCGATGAACTGAGCCAGCCAATAGCAAAGCATCTCTTTCAAGGTCATACGGCCGTTGACAAACACGCCAAAGCTAACGGCAGGGTTCAGGTGAGCACCTGAGATGTGGCCGATGCCGTAGGCCATGGCAACCACGGTCAGACCGAAAGCGATAGCTACACCAAGGAAACCAACGTGGCCAAACAAAGCGGTACCGCAGCCACCGAAAACCAGAACGAATGTGCCGAACAATTCGGCGAAGAATTTGTTGCTCATTTTCATAGTAATACGATTTTAGTTAGTAATTAGTTGACAAATCAAACTGCAAACGTACAAAAAAAATCAAACAAATCAAATTCGACCTCAATTTTTTCCGTTTCACACAAAAGAATTTGAATTAAGGCCCCTCTATGCGTCACGAGTAGGAGTGAACACCACCCAGGAACATATTCACCCCGAAATAGGTAATCAACACGCTCAGGATGGCAAGCATGCAATAAATGTGGAAAAACAGAGGCTTTTGGAACGACTTCCAAAGCTTTTCGTGAAGCGGTGCGGCATAGATTAATAATGTGATCAATGCCCAGACTTCCTTGGGGTCCCACGCCCAATAGTTGCCCCACGACACATTGGCCCACACCGCGCCGATGAAGATGCCGATGGCCAACAGGGCCACTGCGGGATAGAGCATCGCGGTGCTGAGGGATTTCAACTTCTCGAGACGTTCGGTGTTTTTAGGCTTGACGACAGCGATGACACCCACCACCATGATGGCAAGCAACAAGGCGTAGGCCGTGACGATGGTGGAGATGTGAAGGCTGAAGAAAGGCGAGCGGAGGACTGGCAGCAAGGGGTGGGTGAGCATCCTTATATAAAGGAATACAAGTAGGATGACGAGCACCGACAGCCACGACCAGGTGACCGCCTTCGGGGTGTTCTTTTGTTTGAATAGAAGCATTACCAGAGCCACGAACAACAAAGCGTAGCCCATGTAGGTGACGGTGATGCCCCAGGGGTCACGTGCGACATCGAGGATGGAGTTCCCTTGTTCGTCGTAGTCGCTTTGGTAGAAGCGGTAATGGCGATGTTTCAAGATATGGTTCATCGAGATGACGACATCCTTCTGTTGTCCGCCATCGGTGAGTTGGAGGTAGCTAACATAGTCCTTGGGTCTGCTGCTGCCTTCGTAAGTCTCTATTTCGAAGCGGTCCAGGGTCAGCGTGAAGGGCAGCTCCACGGGGTGGTTTTCAGTGGCGTTGCCTTCGTAGAAGGTCTGGATAGGTTTCCCTGGCTCAAGCATCATGCGTCCATGTTGACCGGTGAGCATGGTGAGCAATGCCCCCAGTAAAATCAACAGGATTGAGAGATGAAGAACACATACCGAAGGCCTTTTCCATGATCTTCCTTGGGCCAGCATCACCACCATGCCGATGGCCACCAACGCCCAAAGGGCGACAAACCACCAGGCGCCATAGATATGGCTTAGAGCATATTCCGAACCGTGCAACATCTCAATCACCGTACCGGTGGCCAAGACAGCCACCAGTACGATTACTAACACTGAAACTAAATGGCGGATGTTCTTCATCTCTGCAAAATTAATATTTTCTCCTTACTGCTTGCTTTTTTCTTCTATCAAATTGCCTCAATGAACTTCACAATGGCGTCGCGGTCTTCTTTGGGAAGCTCACGGAACTTCTCCACAGTACGGCGGGCGTCGCTTTCGGCGTTGCCATGCCACATGATGGCCTCGATGACGGTGCGGGCGCGGCAGTCGTGCAGACGGTCGCTGGCGCCGGTGCAGATGGCGGAGAGTCCCCTACCCCACAGCGGCGTGGTGCGGCACCAGCCCGTGCGGATGTCGTTCTCCATGTGAAGCTTGTGTTGGATGTAGTCGCTATAAGGCCATATCTTCTGGTTGGGATAACGAGGCAGACGTGAATCGCTGTCGGCGAAGAAGCCGGCAGGATCGGTGAAGTCGTCGTCGCCCGTCTGCCATGAAGGACGGTGGCAGTAGGCGCATCCGATCTCACGGAACAGCTTGCGGCCGCGTTGCACCTCCTCATTGCCGAGGTCACGGGCGGCGGGAACGGCCAGGCCGCGGTGCCACACCATGAAGTCGGAGTACTCCTCGGCGCTCATCTCGGGCTCCTTAAGCTCGTCGGGGATGTTGGCCATCATCAGGTAGTTGTAGATGTCGGTCTCCACATCACCGGTGAGGTTATACTGTGGGAAGTAGTTGTAGAACTCCGCTTGCACATCGGGGTCTTGGGAGGCCTTGGTGGCGTAGGCTGCGGTCATGTAATGTCCCATCTTGGTGGGGTGCGTCACGTTGGTGATGTTCCAGATGGCATTGGCGCCCGGAGCGTCCTGAAGGGGACCACGGGTGAGGGCGTAGGTGTAACGTTTGGGGTGGTTGGTGTTGCCATACAATCCAGTAGGTGCCCAGTCGTTGCCAGCCCACATGGCCGGGTTCAGACCGTTCGGCATGTAGTTGTCGTCGTATTCCTTTTGATATTGTGCTTTTAAGGAATCATCAGGGATGGCGTCGATGAGGCCGGTGCCATAGATGCCGATGGTGGATTCGAGGCGGCACACGAAGTCGCTGTAGGGAATCGGGTTGCCACCCACTTCGAGCGGCACGTAGAAGGCGTCTTCAGGAATATAGACCTCGGGGTAGATCAAGCTGTAGCGTTCGCCGTCGGGGAACTGGTTGCCCCATTCGTCGGTATAGCCGAGCCAGTTGATCTGGATCTTGTCTTCGTCGAGCGGAGCCTTGAAAGGTGCCACAGCCTTGGTTTGCGGCATGCCCGTGTAGGAGCTGAGATAGGTGTCGTTATGGTCGGTGAAGACCAGCAAGTAGCCGTTGCCCCATTCGTCGGCACGATAACGGTTCATGCGTTTGCCGTGGCCGTAGCCGGGGTGGCAGGCGATGCAGCTGCTACGGATGTAGAGTGGTCCGAGTCCGTCGAAAGGCTCGTTGTTCTGCGTGTAGGTGCGTTCAAAGAAATACTCGCCATATTTGAAAGCGGTGGTCAGGCCAGCTTGTTCCACAGCGGGCGTGGGGTCTTCGTAAGCGGTTTGCGTTGTGTTGAAAGTAGTGCCCAGTTCGCCGCCGGCATAGGTCTCCTCAAGCACCTGAGGGTCGGTGGGGATGGGTTCCTTGCCGCCGCAGGAAGCCATGGCTAATGCCAGAAGGCCGCCGGCGAATAAAAAACCGATAGATTTTGATTTGTTCATAATAGACAATATTTTTATTTATTTTTTATCAATATTTGACAATTCTTCTTTCACTTCAGCCATCACGTCGGAGAGTTCCTGGCAGGCTTCCATGGCGGTGCCGGCGGTAGCGTCGGCGTAGTAAAGCACGAAGGGGGCTTTCATGGCGTTGATCTTCTCCAGGGCTGTATTGATGGCGTTGACCACGCGGGTGTCGAGTTCGGTGTTGTTGTCGGCCAGGTAGGCATGCAGTGAACGGTCTTCGTCGCGGTTGGTGACGATGCCACCCATGTAGGCGTTTTGGACACTGATGATGTTGTCGTAGAAATCGACGATGGATTTTTGGCTGTAAGGTGATTCCACATAATGTGGGTCTTCTCCGGTGTGGGGTTTGCCAATCTTGGAGGTGCCCACTTCGTCGGCGATGTCGATGCAGCCGTCGGCGATGGCTTGGAGGGCGTTGGTGAAGGTGGCGTAGGTGCTACCTGCCTGACCAGCGAGGATCATGTTGGATCCGTAGGAGTTGCTGCTACCATTGACGGTAGTGTTAAGCTCCAGTTCTTCCATTAATGCAGCATGTTCGGCCGGAGCGTTTTCGTTCCAGCTCACCTCAAGTTGGAAGCAGCGGTTGCGGAGGTCGCACGACACGGCCACCACGTAGGTCATCATGTCGTCGTTCACCTCGTTCACATCACGGGGTTGACCGTCACGGAACAGGATGTACTCGATGCCGTGGAAGCCCAGCAGGGCGTTGCCGAGTTGTTCGCCGGCCACGGTACCATCCTCGTCGCCAGCCAGCATCTCGATCATGTTGGGGCTGGCCATCAGGTTGTTGAAGGCATCTTCATCGAGGGGCCATGAGTCGATGTGCGGGTCGATGCCGAAGTCGGAGGCGGCGCCATACAGGAAGGCCTCGCTCATCTCCCACCATTTGCGGGCTTCGAGGAAGCTCACGGTAGCTTGGTTGAGGTTGCTTTGGGTCTTGTTTTCCTTTAGGGCATTCAGGTTGTCCACCAGGTTTTGGGCCTCCTCGGCCAGTTTACCGTAAGTGGGGTACACGGTCTGGTTGAGGTACTGCTTGACGATGGCTTCTTTGGTTTCTTTGTTCTTTTCTTCTACGATTTTGTCTTTGCCGCATGAGGTCACACCCATGAGGACGACGGATGCAGCAATCAGGGCTGCGAATTTCAGGATTTTCATAGCGTTGATATTTTAATTGTTTACTGTATTATCCACGCTGCAAAATTCCGATATCGTTCCCTTCAAAAAAATCATCAAAAATGGCGATTCCCGAGGGTGGGACTCACCAATAATGGGGAATGGCCTTTTCGGGGGCCAACTTGAGGTCATCTTTTTTTCACCTTACGGTATTTCTGATTCCTGTCGTTAGGATTCTCAGGAATGGTCATTTCCAGGACACCCATATCCAAAAGAGGTTGGATATGCCTTTTTCTGTTTGCAGAGTGATTTATTATCCCGAGCCGATCCATTATTTCTTTTGCACTCCTTGGGACTGAACAGAAATTCACAATGTCTTTTTGTTTTTTTGATAATGAGATATTTACAGGGATTTCTTGGACACTTTCTTGGACACTTTCTTGGACACTTTCTTGGACACTTTCTTGGACACTTTCTTGGTTGCCCGCCCTACGAAAAACGACCACAAACTCATGTGCCGATTCGCGGTTTTCGAAAGAGACCTCCGGCTTCTCTTCCATGGCGCGGATGATACCAGTGCCAGCACCGGTATAGGGTAGCAAATAGTTGGCATTGGTGAACAGGAATTCGTTTCTGGGCATTGATGTTCCCTTCATAATGTCATCAATGGTCAACCCATTGGGCAACTCTCCAGGACTATGTATCTCCACTCTGTCATCAAAGATGAAGATGCGTATTGGCGCTTTCCAATTCAGCGATCGATGTACTAAGGCATTCACTGTGAATTCAACTAGCGCGGCGTATGGAATCTCCAGTTTGCCCAGCGAGTTGAACTCAGGTTCCACCTGTATGTTTCGCAGATTCCTAGTGAAGAAGTTCATGATGGTGTCGTATTGATGCAGCAAGCACCCCTCCATATCCTCATCTCTCACCTTGTCGCGGAATGTAGTTCCACCAACGGAATTGCCCGCATAGCTGATGCACTTTGTGGTATAGGCGGGAAGCCACCGCTGCGGATATTTGCCGAACAGCAGCACTGCGGCCACCGTCATCTTGCCGTCAGGACGGATAAAGCGCAGGTTGTACAGCAAACCTTCCAGATTAAGGCCACCCACAACGAGACGCGTCATCTGTTCCAGCGTAAAGTCGCGCAGATTCGACTCGTTTACACCGCTCTTCTCCATCACTACAGCGAAGCGATTCAGCAGGTATTTCTTCAGCACTTGCTCGTCCATGTCCTTGATGGTAAAATCATTCACGGCAGCCTCGTCGGGCGCGAAAGTGCCACACTGGCTCATCATCTCAGCCAATTCGGCATTGTCAAATACGCGACGTTTGTCAGAGCTTTGTTTCACCCACACGATACCTTTGCTATCATGGTATGGTTTATTTAGTCCTTCCTTCACAGTGGCTACAACCAAGTTGCCACCTTCCACTGTCACTGTTTCGGTTTCAATCAAGACGGGTGGAAGCACACTATCGGATGCAATGCTTCCTAACAGGTTGGTGGTTTCCTGTACCTCCTGATACGACAACGGATTCATACGTCCCGTTTTGTCATCGATGCCTATCACAATTTTGCCACCATGCGAATTGCTTTGCGCCACTATCTCGCAACTCACATCATACTTGTTGTCGCGGTCCACCCGTTCCTTGAACTGCACTTGGGTCTGCTCAGCCGAGTCGCGAAGTTTGAGAATATCTTCTTTTTTCATTGTTTTTGCCATTATTATTGCCTGCAAAAATAATGATTTATTATAATTCTTGCAACTCTATTGAAGATTTCTGCGCAATTAACCAAAAACATCTATTTCTGTTAGATAGTTAGTTTGAAGCGCCAAATTGGCACTTCAAACATGAGGTCGAAAAATTCGACCTCAAGATTTATGCTCATAGTTCCATAACCCTAACAGCGGCCGTCTTTTCACCTTCGCAAATCGTCATGGTATAATCAAAATTGCCTTTTTCTCCTTTGGGAACGACCTCGTCTTTCACCAGCCCAGAGCCCCAATTCAAATGGAAATAATAGCAACCGTCCCGATGGTCAAAGCCTTTATTCTTTAAATCTTGATAAAAAGTGCTGTCGGGCATATCCTTAAACTCCAATACAAAAGTGTCCTGGAAGTCTATCATCCATGCTTCTAGCCTACTTCTGTAAGGCCTGCCCTCCCGGTGCACGTCAAATGGGCCACTATTCAGATTTCGTTCTATTACTTTGTATTTCGGCATCCTAACCCCAGTGATATTTTCTATCACCCGAGGTCTAACAAAATGATACTTTCGCCAATAGTCTTGATAATAGAAATATGCCATTATACCAAGAACAAAAAACACAACCAACATCAATGGCGATAGCACAAACAGTACAATCCTTAACCATTTCGGCAGCAGCTTCCAACGCCCATCAAGGATGAGCAACAGCGGAGAAAGCGTAAGCCACGACGCGGCCAGTGCCGTACCTTTAATAATGCAAGAAAATGTTTTGTTCGTCATCATAATCAGAAAAATGCTTGAACTGTAACGTTTCGATTTTTTAAGATTGTTCTTGCTTGAATCCAATAATGTTTTTGTTTTCAGTTCGATACGGATAGTCTCTTTCCAAATACGGAACCAACCTGTTGTAATCACCTATAGCCAAGCCAATTGCCTCATAAGCTTGATCAAACTCTTCCATAAAATCTCCCGCGTTACCAATGGCAGCTTGATAACAACAGCAAAAACCATCATCCAGCACCACAAAAACGGTGTTTGTATTGTGAACGTTAATTGAATTGGCAGCTCGGCACCACCCGTCTGAACTAACTTTTTCAAAACTCTCATCACCGAAGTCGTATAGAACATAAAGGTTTTTTACCCATCTATTATAACTGTAGGCTAAATGTATTCTATATCGATTGTTGTTTTTGAATATATAAAGGACCCCCTCTTTCTTTTCGTATCGATAGCCCTGCCTATCCAGTCGTTTGCATATTCTGCGTTCAAGTCTTTCAATACTTGCATGAACAAGCCACAGAAAAACAAAAACAACGACACCAATCCCGCAAAAGGACAAAAATACTATTCCAGCTACAGTTGACAAACTGAATAAAACCATCAGAGATAATAATACTATCCAATAAACAACCTTGAATACAGCCGACTCCCTGTCGATCTTTTCCATATTTCTTTGATTTTTAATTGTCAAGTTTCATGGCTAAGCAATTCTATTGTTCTGGTTTTTCTCCACTATTTTCAATCTTCTCGCGATATTTCATCCTTCTCCTGATGACAAGGATGATCATTGGCCAGAATACAATGCAGCAAATTATATCCGTCACCCAGCTGGCGGCACTTTCGTTGTAATCAACATTGCTGTTAAACTCCCTGATTTCTTCGGGTGTCATGTTCTTTCTTTTCATAGCTCATTCGTTTTCTTAATAATAGATTCAATGTTTGTTGTATTTAAGTGTTACACCCCTTAATGACAATCCATGCCCCAAGGTTAACAATCTCCAGAAAAAATTTTTCGTGCTTGTATCAAAAACAGCTTGAAAGTCACACACGATTTGTCCGTTTCTTCAAGCATCGCTTTGAAATCTTCATCGGAAACAGACTTGTCTTTATAGGCTTTAATCAGTGTGTTTTCTTCCTCACCCTCATCTTCACTGACCAATTTGTCCAGTACATCTTTCCGAAGCATCAAATAGATAGGAATGTATTCTGGACAAAGTCTAAGCAATTGCTTGTAATTGTCAGTATTTGACTTTCCTAGCTGAGCGTTAAGCTCTGCCTCAAAGAGATGTTGTTTCTTGTCGACGGTGATTTTGTCATCTGATTGCTCGCCGGCTGTACGAATCTGCTGCGCCACTTCCCATGCTTCCTCGTATCGGTTCAAACTTTGCAAGGCTTTCCCTTTGATGAACATGGCTTCAAGGCAAGGCCTACGGTCAAGCACCATATCTGCATAACCGATGGCTTCATCCAAATGGTCGCTGTATAGACATACTACTGCGTTAAGGAAATGGCATGTCGTACTACAATCCTTCAACAGCGGACCATCCTTTGTCAGCCCTTTCAGGCATCTGTCGTCAAGCATCACATCAAACATCTTCTTGGCCAAGAGCGCAGCACTGCGATAGTCGCCCGCTTTCAATTTCTCAATGGCAAAATGCAGACACACCTTTGCGGCATTGTCGTAGTCCTTACTGTTTAGGTGTTTGTAAAGCATCCGTCCGAAGCTTAACTCCTCATCAATCATAGGCACATCGTTGAACGAGTTGGCAAAAGCCTTGATTTCCGCATTTTGCAAAATGTCGTTTTTGAAAATCTTTCTGCTCAACGTCAATCCATCCAGCGAGCGCATACGGCTGATGGCCACGTATGCCTGACCTGCAGCAAAAGTGCCACGAGTAAGGTCGAAGTGCATCCGGTCAAATGTCATGCCTTGGGATTTGTGTATCGTGATGGCCCAAGCCAGTTTCAGCGGGTATTGCGTGAAGGATCCGACGACTTCGGATTTCACGGTTTTGGTCGTTTCATCATAAACGCTTTCTTTAGTCTCCCACGTCATCTTTTCCACCTCGATTTCTTCTCCATCCCTCAAGGCGACTTTGATTGTATCGTCCTCCAAAGCCACAACTTTGGCAATAGTACCGTTCACAACGCCACGAGGATAGTCGTTGCGGCAGAAAATGACCTGAGCGCCAACCTTAAGCCTCAACGTTATTGGGGCAGGAACATCCTGAGACTTGAACTTGCCCGAAATCTCGCCCTCATAGCAAAACTCCTCCGACTCAATTTCATTCAGTTTCTGATCATTGATGCCGTCTGCTGTGTTCACGCGGGCAGTCAGAATGACAGAGTAATCGCCCACTTTATCATCGGAGCTCACATGACGGTTAAGGACATCCATGTCTTTTTCCGTGTTCTCTCCCAAGCGCATCCTATCCAGAATGTCCAGAAACTCCGAATCTTCTTGGCGATACACCTTTTGGAACTCTATCTTGGGCAGATTCATCCGCTTCATCACGTTTGCCTTGTAAAAATATGGAGTGCCGTTGCCGTACATATCACACAACATCATATCGTCGGCACTTCCGCGTCTCACCACTGGGGGCAACTGGAAAAGATCGCCGACAAACACCACTTGCTTACCGCCAAAAGGAAGATGAGTGTGCATCAAAACGCGAAGGAAGCGGTCGATGCCGTCCACCCAATCACAACGCACCATAGAGGCTTCATCGATAATGATGGTATCGATATGTTCAAGGGTCTTGCGCTTCTCCAAAGAAACTTCCATCTTTGTCTCCGGCCCTATTGCCTCAAAAGGAAGGCCGAAAAACGAGTGGATGGTTTGTCCCCCGACATTCATGGCGGCAATGCCAGTTGGAGCCAGCACCAAAAAGCTCTTTTTGATTTGCTCCTGAATACCCTTAACGAAAGTGGTCTTGCCCGTACCGGCCTTCCCAGTGATGAACAAACTGGTGTTGGTGTTTGCCACAAGGTCAAAAGCCTTTTGCTGCTCGAGGTTGGTTGGGTCAATT
The DNA here is from genome assembly GCA_902801465.1 of uncultured Bacteroidia bacterium. Lineage (GTDB taxonomy): Bacteria > Bacteroidota > Bacteroidia > Bacteroidales > F082 > Limimorpha. The sequence continues at coordinate 23,806 of CADCIH010000018.1, forward strand.
GTAAAACCTTCTTTCTCCATCGTTTTTCGTTATCGATGGCAAAAGTATGAAGGTACTGCGAAATCTATTTTCGCGGATTTTTTGCAATTACAAAAACAGCGGACTATTGCATTAGCCCGCTGTAATAAGTCTTGATTGTGATGGCTAATCCACTAATTCAAACAATCGGTTTTCTTTTGTTCCATAGAAAAGACTATCTGGAGATTCCTTAACATGCTTTTTTACCGACCTTAACCAATTCTCGTACTTTGTAATATCTTGGCGATTATTGCCTAAAAGCCAAGGAAAAACTATAGAAACGGTTGGATTGTTCTTTGTCACGTAACCCTTGTCTCCAAACAAATCCAATCCATCTTCAGAATCAACCATAAAACTATTCGCAAGGATATGTCTACTATGAAAAGACTCTTTCTTGTAATCATACCCCTTTGCCGTATAGAAAAACCCCAATTTGATTATAAGGCTTTTTCTAATTCGTTTGAAACATTTCTTCACCTGCTCATATGCTCTTTTTACATCTTCTTGTCCCTTTATCAAAGAACTAATGATTGTGAGATGAAAATCAACATCTAACTCTTGTGGAAGGATTGCATCCAATAATGACTCTAAATTATTGGAGATCCCAGGAAATTTCACCGAATTGGTATTGCTATCAACTTCACGATCTAATAGTAAATATGGGTCTATAATTATTAAAGAATTACATGGCTGTCGCAATTTGTCTTTATACGTCATGTACCTAAGAGTATAACAATGGCGCTTATCTAAGCAAAAACCATCTCCCTTGAATAGGTGCTCTTTTTTGATAATTGATTCAGAACTAACCGCAATAACGCCATACTTTTCCCCGATTTTTTCGCACACAAATGGCTTTTTATCAAGCAAATAAGTTGCACTCAAATCTTCTGGGTCTTCGGAGGAATTCAAAGTTTCAATCTTTTTGTTTATATATTTTTCATCGCATCTGACGTATTCCCCCTGACGAATCATTACCATCAGAAACGGATCCTTTTTGATCAATTCTTCTGAAACATCTGTAACAACGAAAGAATTGCTTAATGCGTCTGACACATTGAGCATTGTACGGATTCCTTCTACAGTTGAATTTGTGTTAATACCATCCCAGAATCCCGATTGAAAAAATATTTTTGACTTCATGAGAGTATGGGCTTTTTTCTAAACAAATCCAATGCAAGTGTGTCAGCCTCGTCATAAAAACCTGGCCCAAAAGAATCACTCAACCGACCATCCTCCAATATCTCAATCTTACGGTTGGAGGAAATTCCGTTTTCGTCTTTCTCCACATAGTTGAGTGAAACATCATTCGGAGATAGTGCATTTTCTTTATCGGCCACCATCACCTGAAGCTTGCGTATCAAATATTCGCTGTGCGTCTCAATAATGAAGTGGATATTGTATTTTTGGTAGGCTTCCACAAACATTTCAGCCAACATAGATTGGTATTTGGGGTGAAGATGAATTTCTGGTTCTTCAACACAAATAGACGATTCCCAGTATTCGAGAACCTCATCAAAATGATCGCAAACCACTTCGAGCTCTGAATGACAATACTTATCCTTGATGATATCTATCTGAAGCAACACAGACACTATTTGCGTTATTCCATATCCCTCATCAGCCAACAACCGTTTATTGCCATTGCTTTCAATAAAGATCTTTACACCCAACGCCTCGTCAGAGGCAACCATCTCAATTCGTTCGCCTATTCCAAACCTTTTAAGCCATTTGTTTACAAAAACTCCAGTCTGATGCTTATAATCACTGCTTCTGTCGACTACTTCATATAGAATTTGGCTTAGTTTGTCTTTATCCTCCACATTATATACCCTACTAATTTTATTGCTTGATGAATCAACGAATGAAAGGTAACGCATAAAAGCTGGCCTAATAATCTCGTTTAAAACACAAGTAAAATAGGTATCCCTCCTTTTTTCGTTTCTTTCTTCCTCACTCAAATCTTCTACGACCGTTTTGCCGAGCTCTTTTTTATTGTTGATTTGATGCCACATAATAATAGCGTGATGGTCGTATTCTTCAGCCTGTTCTTGACTAATGTTATCTTCATTCAATTGTTTAAGGCCTTTTTCTTTCCTCTCTTTTATTACATTTATTATGTCGGAATAATATTCATCTGCCGTCTCTTGCTTTTCATGCATAGAATGAACTTTATTTACCCAATCCTCGCGTGTTTTAAAAAACAGGTAATTATATACAGATAAAAATCTTCGATAGTTTTCTTCAATTGTTTCTGGCAATTCATCTGGCCATTCAAACCGCTCCACTTCAATTTCATCCAAATCTCCACTAACGAAAGAAATCACCGGTTTCCCCTCGAAGAGTATGTCGCCATTACTATTAAGTACTGAAAGCCTTTTCAGTTTGCCATCGGCCAACACTCCTTTGTTTGCTTTGTATTGCCATTTGCAAATCACGGATTCGTGAAGAAATTCAGACCAAACTTTGTATGAAACTATAACCACTTTAGATGTGTCCTGCATGTGAACAACATTCCCAAAACCACCCAATTTAAGATCAACCGAGGAAGTTTTCAGCTTTAGTTCTGGTATAAACCTTTCTTCGTCGCTTAAGCCAATACGTTCTTTATAAAACTCTTGTCTTGCCATAAGCATCAATGCTTTCACCAGCGAACTTTTTCCCGCACTATTGCACCCCGTCAGCACAGTAATCGGGGCAAGTTCAAAATCGGCACCTTCTTCGCCAAAGGAACGGAAGTTTTTCAGGCTGAAAATTGGATTCATATTTTTCATCTTGTTATTTGTTTTTCTGTTTTCGTTTGCAGAACTACAACCCCGCCGCGCAACCTATTTTCGCATATTTTCTTTTCAATTTCATATCATAGTCGTTCATATCCAGTTTCTCGTCGCTCAGCGAGGCCACAATCTTTTTTATTTCGCCGGTGATCATAGTTGACGGTTTCGAGGTTTATTTTACAGTTTCTTTATTCAAGATTTATGGCTTCGTTAATCAAAGCTTGACGATAATTGAGCATAGTTTCTCTTGCCTCACCGCCAAGCATAGGAATCAATTCATCAAATGCCTTAATTCTCGGATTGAGATGTCGGACGACTGAGATTTGTTGAACCATCGGTGGAATAGACAATTGTATAGAGCGTAAATCAGAAATTGTCAAGTGTTTGATGGCATTACCTTTCGCCATATTCCTTAATTCTGGTTCAACTGATTTTATCAAATAGTAAAAGTATTCGGGATTAAACAAGTTGGTGTCCAAATCAACTTTTGCCATTGTGCGTGACATATAGCCTTTTTTCCCATAAAACACTTCTCCTGCATTATCACCATCAAGCAGCACCAATGTGTCTCCTTCATTAACCAAAGTTTCACCTTCAATTTCATCCGTAAATTCTTCAGGTTGTGAAATATAGCCACGAAGATAATTTGGCGTCAAAATCGGATAGTTCCCATTTGCTTTTATACTCGCTTGATTTCTTGTGCGTCTAAAACGTGCAACAGTGCCCAACAAGCAAGTATCAGGACCGCCAAATTGAGGTGTCACAGGTATCGAATCTTCTTCAAACGAGGACAATGTATGAATCTGATTACTTAACTGATTAAGCAAATGTTCAACATCATTTTTCAAAACAGACAAAGGCAAGATCTCTGGCTTCTTAATAAAAGGAGCACGAATATCTATGACACATTTTTTCCGGACTGAAGAGAAATCAATCCACGATTCTTTATCAAGATGATTCAAGATATTTCGTTTGACATAATCTATTACATCCTTTTCGGTGTTGGGTACAGAGACAACAATTGTTTTCTTCGAATCAATCTTCTTTTCACCCTTGACAATTATAACGTTGCTGTTTTCATCCCTTTCAGGTTGGTAAATCTTGAAAACATATTGTGTGAACTCTTCGTTGTTGGCAATATGGCAGAATTCATTTTCTTCAAATTCAGTATATGCATTTACAATCTGATTAGAGAAGTCGTCAGTCAGCGTAAATCTCCGATTCTTGTTCCCATAAACGAAAGCGTTTGCATTGATAATTTGTACTTTATTCTTCCTTTCACTACTTTTGTCCTTATTCAATACACAAAGACAGATTGCGGCTGACGTTTTGGGATACAAAGCACCAGTCGGCAATGAAATAATGCTTTCTATCAAATCATTATCCAACATCCAAGAACGAACCGTACTGCAATAAGGATGATCTTCTGAGAAAACCGTTGGCAAACAAGTAAAGACGGCCCTACCTCTTTGATTCATTTTGGCTATAATATGCTGAATAAAAAGCCATGTTCCATCATTGTTTGAAGGAATTCCGAACGGGTAAATATTACGATCCAATGCAAAAAAGCCTGTTACCATAAAACGCAAAGGCAAATCAGCCACGATATAATCGAAATACTCATTCGGAAATGCATCCGCCACCAAAGCATTACCTATCGCAAATCTATTATTAAATTGATTTGTTGTCTTAGAAAGCAAAGCATTGAAACTGGACATTTTGGGATCCATGTCTTGGCCTGAAGCAAATAAAGGTGATTTAGAAACAGATTGAGCCATGCGGAGCAAGTTTCCAGTCCCACAGGTGGGATCATACAATCTCTGGCTTCCTTCCTTTTTATCATCCAACAACAACGTCGCCATCAAACGTGACAACTCTGAACTTGTATATTGATGATTTGATGATGACGAAATCAAGTCAATAACAATTCCCTCAAAATCCTCAGCATCTATGCTATCACCTAATTCAAGGTAACAGATACTATCGACGACAAAATAGTATAAATCGTCATACATCAACTTGCTGGCATATTCAATGGCGCCAAATTCTTTAAGTTGTCTGGCGGTACGCGTGTCAAAACAATCAATATAATGTTCCAATCCTGATGCACCTTGCAAGTATCCATGACTAAGCAAATCACCCATTGTACTAGCAGACAAAATATAAAAGTCTATTTCGCCGCCAATCACCTTGCGAACCTTGAAATCCATGTCATCCCTATCCACCACATCCTTGTATTGGTTGTATAGTTTCATAACCCGATTGCGGTAAGGTTCAAACATACATTCCAAGCGACGCAGAATTACAAACAAAAGCAAAGCATTTGCTGAATCTGTTACCGGCATTGTCCCTCTCATTTTATTCGAGATGCCCCAAAGACGAGATTTGACTGATTTTACTATTTCTGGATTTGACATTATATTGAACTTAATTCGATTGGCAAAATTACTATTTCTATTTGCAAGTTTTCTGCATAAGTTTTAGAAATTGATGAAATTACTAACTTTATCTTTTATGATCAAGTTGGGATTATGAATCTCTTCTTTTATATAACTCACTATTTTCTGCAAATCTGAAACCAAAACCTTAGCATCGTCAGCATTGCTACTATCCGCACAACTATGAACATGAAGATACCTCCCTTTCGTAATCTTATTACCTTGCGAGTCAAAATAATTAAAAGAGTCACCGCTAGCAAATACTTTATAATTAGTAAAAATACTTCTATCATGTTCTTTCAACACTTCTTTGTTAACAGTGACAAAAGTCACATTCGGCCTATATCTACCATTAACTTTATTCCTTATTCCAGTATAAATCGCATCCCAATCAATTACATCTCCATTTTCTTTTGATGTAAAAATTACTATGTTTACCCTTTGATTATTGACTTTCTGACATAAAACCTTTAAAATGGAGTATAAATTGGAGGAATACAATTCTTGATTTGAAAAAATAAATCGATCTACAAGAATAATATCCGTAGTTGGGGAAGAATAATTCAGCAAATCATCCCATTTTTTGATTTTTTGAAAAACGTTCTTTGTATACTGATTACTTTCAATAAATAAGGTTGATAGTATATCAACTTCATCTCCTAATGAAGCAATCAACAGCATTCCCTTATTTGCATAACATTGACTGTTTTGCAAACAATAGACTGACATTAATTTGTTCTGATCTTTTTCAACTTGTTTAAGATCAAAGGAAACGTCAAACGTTTTATCACCCCATTTAATGTCTTCTTTTAAATTATCCATTGACCTCATCCATAAACTAAAATCATTCATATCATCATCGCAAAAGCTCTCGACATCTGATTTAGAGAATGAAAAATGTAAAGAAAAATGATCTTTCAGCATCCGAATACAATCCCCATATTTATCCTTTTTTGCAGAACGGATAAAAGATAGCAGATTAGGGGCGTCAAAATAAATATCCATAGCTAAAACAATTCAAATGCCAAACTAGATGCTTCATTATAGAAAGAAGATTTGAATTCATTCGAAAATCTTCCATTTTCTCTAAACACCATCTGATACGGTCCTTCTTTCTCGTCAAAGAAAAAGACCTTAAACGGATTGTTTTCTATCATAAATTTCCCTTGTTTTATGCATTCGGCCACAATGACTTGGCATTTTCTTACCAAATACTCCGAATGGGTTTCAACAACGAATCTGATATTGAACTCATCATACACTTGATATAACAAATCCGTCAACTTTGATTGTAATGCAGGGTGCAAGTTCTGTTCTGGCTCTTCAACCAACACTATTGGAGCATCAGTTTTGCCCTGATATTTCTTTATTATTGAAGCTAAACGAACAAATAGTATTACTAATTGAATAGTACCTCGTCCCATGTCAGCCAAATCAATCCATTTGCCATTAGATTTAAGGACAAATTGACAAGCCTCACCTTGAATCGTTGTAACTTTATAGTCATCAACAGCACAAAAATCTTTCAGCCAAGACAATACTATCTTCCCTATCTCCGATTTAGATGTAATTCGTTGATTATAAATTTCATAAATACTCTTAGACACATAATCGTTTTCATCCTTCTTATTATAAATCACTCGTTGATTTGCATTATGAGAGTACAGATACTCAACACTTATTTTTTGTACAGCATGCTCGAAACGGTTGCATACGTCATTAAAATCTGAGAGATGCTGCTCAAGCCATGCCAAATCTTTCTGGCCAATTTCTGTTTTTTCCGATTTTTTTCTCTTTGCATAAATCTCAACAAACTCCAATAATCCTTGCAAATAACTATAGACATAGGAGTAGCTGCTACTCGACAAACTCTGTTGCAGCCTCGTCTCAATCCCAATACCCTCTGATTCTAAATTTTTTCTTAATTCTTTCAAAGCAGCTTCAATATGAGATTTTTGGGCAATACGATCAAGCATCTTATTTCCATTCTCCTCATTAAGTTCCAACTCAGACATTCTGTCAAGATCCACCTCAGTTCTTTTCAATTCCATCTCTAATTCCTCAATCCTCTTTTGTATTTCCATTCTTTGCTCAATGTATGAAGAAACTTGAACTTTTCCATTGGCAACATCAAACACAAACTTTAAATCAGTCTTTTGATCCTCAAGTTTGATATATTTCACATCGGCATACCCCTCCTCTTTTGGTGAATTACTATAAATACAAACCTCAACGAAAAACTCTTCAATAGCAGCATTAAACACTATTTCCTTTTCTTTTGCTTTCCAGCATAACGCACGACCAAATGTGTCAATATTTACATCGTGCGCCCCAGGACCATCAAAACGAAACTTTGGAGTTTCAAACAAATTGGAATTTGATATTTTTTGGTTTTTAAGGAAATCTAAAAGCAATAACACACCTTTTACGACGGTTGATTTGCCCGCATTATTACCTCCGACGAATAAATTGATGCCTCCTAAAGGAAGACTTTTTAGTTCCTTAAACCGACGGAAGTTTCTGAATCCAATTTCATTCATGATATAATCGTTTGTATTGTATTTATTCTTTATTGCTTGCAAAAATAGTAATTAAAGCCCTTCCCTAATTTGATTATTTCTATAGCCGACTATTTTTTCCATCTTCATCAGTATTCGTCTTTTCGTTTGCAAAAGTACAACCCTACCGCGCAACCTATTTTCGCGAATTTTCTTTTTTCAGTTCCAACTCCCTCACCGTGCGCTCCACCACCTGTTCAAGCTGGTAGGTGGATACGCCAAGCGGCTTGTTGATGTCGCGCAACGACCATTCCACAACGGTCTTGTCGGTCGATTTGCAGATGATCAGCCCTACGGTGGGGTTGTCGCCCTCGCCACGCAGCAACTCATCAACAGCGGTAACGTAGAAATTCAGCTTGCCGGCAAACTCGGGGATGTACTTCACCACCTTCAGCTCAATGACGACATAGCGGTGCTGCGGGATGTGATAGAACAACAAATCGGGGAAGAAGGTCTGTCCGCCAGGCATCTGCAACTCCATCTGTCGCCCCACATACGAAAAGCCCTTGCCCAACTCCATCAAGAAGCGCGTGACATTCGACACAAGCGCATCCTCCAAGTCTTTCTCCTCGTACTCCTCGCTCATCGAGAGGAACCCAAAATGATAAGGGTCTTTCAGTATCTCCTTGGCCAACTGGCTCTGCGGAGCCGGAAGCGTATGCTCAAAGTTGGTCACGGCTGCCCCTTGGCTGCCAAAGAGATTGGCCGCTATCTGGCTCTCAAGTCGGCTGCGACTCCAGCCTTCTTCAGTCACCTTATTGATATAGAAAATGGCCTCGTCGAGGGTTTGGCATTTGGAAAAGATTAGAATATGACAGCCCCAAGGTATAAGTCCAAATGAATCAGGGAATTGCAATTGGTCAACAACTTGTTGACCTTTTTCGTTTTCGTCCAATTGGCCAGCAACTTGCTGGCTTTTTTCAATGTCCTCAAATTGGCCACCAGCTTGGTGACCAATTTGGTCAACGGGTTGTTGACCTTTTATAACCCGTTCATAATAAAACAGATACCATCTTTTCATATACTTTACATTGGTATCTGAAAAGCCCGTTTCATCGGGAAAGGCTTGGCGCATGTCGAGGGCAAACTGCTTCACCACACCTGCGCCCCAGCGTTCTTCAGCGCGAAGTGCCACCAAATCACGACCCACGCTCCAATAAAACTCAAGCATTGCTGTGTTCACTCGAACCGTCGCCTTGACTTGGCTTTGACGGAAACGCTGCTTAATGTCAGCCATCCATTGCACATAGCCTTCATCGGCGGTCATCATGTCACGGGATACGAATGTCGGTTTGTCGCTCATATTTCTATAAAGTTAGTGAAATGCAAATATACAAAAAAAACTTTACAGAGATTGGTAGGCTTGAAATTGTTTTGTCACTCGGTCGCGCACCTTCTGCTGGATGTTGTCGGGTGAGAGAACCAACAGGTCTTTGCCGAAAGAAGATAATTCGCGGATAAGCTCATAATTCTCTATGCAGTCAATGGAGAAGAATGCGCCTTTTTCAAGTTTTGGGTATTGTTGCCGCAATTCCATTTCTCTTTCCCCTTTGTAATGCCGCTGAGACTCATGTAGGGGTTTTGTGGCCACATAATCCTTGGAAAAATCACTAACCCAAAACAAGATGGTCTGCAACGGATTGCCATCGATGAGCGTCACCCCGATGATGTCCTCAAATCGCTCGTTGAGGTCACCATCGTATTCCTTATGACTACGAGAGGGCAAAGGGACAAACTTATCGATACGGTCGAGTGCAAACGACAGTATTTTGCCATCATTGTCGGCGGCAACGATAAGATACCAACGGCGATTGTACTCTTTAAGCAGGTAAGGATGCACAACGGTTTTGCGGTCTTCATCAGGCGTGTCAAATCGATGGTAATGCAATTCCACGACCTGTTTCTGCGCAATACAAGTGAAAAGTTCGCCAAGCAAGTTGGAATTCTCTAATGGATTCTTTGCGAATGACACTATCTGGCGGTCGGTTTTTACTTTGAGACTTTCCCTCAGCCTTTCCAAGCCCTCAAGATAGTTCAACCCCTCAAATTGCCCGAGAAGCCTGAAAGCCTCTCCAAGTAGATGTTTCTCGTCATCGGTAAGTTTCTGCGTAAATATGGAAAAAGACGGGTCGGCATACCGATGACAGCTTTTTTTGATAGTCTTGAGGGTTCTCTGGCTGACATCATCAACCTGGTAATGATCTATTTCAGCCGCGAAAGGGCTTTCCCATTCCAAATAATGAAGGTCAAGTTCGATTGTGCGACGAGTCACTGGCTTTTGCCCCAATTCTATCAGTTCTTCGTTAACCAATCGTAATAAATCCTCTGTTGAGTAATTGTGATAACGGTTCGCTAACAACTGGTCCAAAATGTAATAACGGGTAACGGCGTTCTTGTTTGCAGGCATATTATTCTGTGTTTGATCCTGCAAAGATAAAACAATCCTGCGAAATCTATTTTCGTGGATTAACAAGCAAACAAAAAAACATCCTGTAATAAAGTCGTTACTGCCCGAAGGCAATCGCTTGTACAGGATGTTTTCCCGCTGCAAAGATACAACTATTTCAGTTCACTGCAACCTTTTTATCTGAAAAACCCACTATACGCCACGCCAACACTGAAACTCGGCTCGTCGTTGTACTGCTCTTTGAGGAAGCGTTTGGCGTACTCGGCCTTGATGACGATCTGGTCAGTGGGATAGTAATTCAAGCCGAAGGTCATCACGTGACGGTCGGTCCACTGGTAATCGGTGAGGGTCAAAGCGGAGGGGATGTAGCTGTCGTAGTAGTCGTAACGGCCAAAGACGTAGAGTTTTTGGTCATCAACCGCTTTCATGGGATGGAAGATATCGTAAGCGGCTTCACCGCCGTAGGCGATGGCCTTCTCCCCTACTTGCGAACGCGGATAAGGCGAGAAACTCTGGTGGTTCTGGTTCTTGTTCCACGAAGAGATGAGGTTGGCCTCGCTGAGGAAGCCGTAGTCGAAGTTGCCTCGAAGCACCAAGCCGTTGGCCTTGTAGTCGAACTCAGCCGTGCCGATGACCACGGTGCCCTTCACGTCTTTATAAGGGCTGGTCTCGGAGAACTCGTTGGTGACGATATCGTTGTTGAAGCAGTTGCCGATGTAACCGCTCACGCCGAGATGCAGGTTCTTGACGGAATAGTTGTCGATGCGCAACACCCCTGCCAGATGGTTGGCCACACGGAACTCGTAGGCCGAGGCGGAGCCGTTTTTCACCCAGTTGGCGTTGTTGAACATGTTGGAGTTCAAGGCGGGAATCACCATGGCTTCGTAACGCCAGCTGCCGAGCTTGCCCCAAAGGCTGATGCCCGTCTCATGCCAGGTGCAAGGCAGGATGTTGAACTCGCCCTCGGGACGGTAGCAGGTGAAGAACTCCGTAGGCATATGGGCTTTGTTGGTCTGTCCGACAGGCACCACAAGGTGTCCCATGCGGATGTTGAAGCCTTTGCCAAACGACTTCTGGATCCAGAACTGCTCGAGGGCGACTTCGCCGCCACGTTCGATCTCATGCTCGAACTCGCCGGTCTCCTCGGCTTCAATCTCCACGGCGACTTCGCTGCCGCCATGTTCAAACTCAATCTCGCTACCCATGCTCCAGCCTTTGCCGAAGTCATAGCCTAGGTTGATGACCACATGAGGCAGGTCGAGACGGCCATGGCTCTTGGCGTCTTTATATGACTCCGCATGGGAGTAACGGTACATGTTGTCGCTATAGAAATTCCGGGTATAGACCGCCTCGCCGTAGCCGCCGATGGTCAGACGATGTTGTTTCGTAATGGTGTCTTGGGCCTGCAAGGGATTCAGCAACAGGGCCAGTCCCAGCAAAAAGCCACTTGTTATCAATTTTGTTTTCATCTTGTCTCTTCAATTAATTTACGCTGCAAAATTCCGTTTTCTATCCTTATTGAATCATCACCAATCATGATGGTTTTTGCCACGACAAATAGCCATAAATAATGATAAGAGGCAGGCCTTTTACACCCTACTTTTGTGCTCAAAAGAAAACCTATGCAAACAAGTAAAAACGGTTTTTTATTATCTTTGCCTCATCGAACAACGAACCCTCCCGTCATGTCAAAAAAGAAAGTTCATTTGTTTAAAGAGACAAAGCTCGCCGAATTGATTGCTGGCGACAGAAAGCTCTTGCAGTTGTTGCCCCGTTTTGGCATTGGACTGGGCTTTGGCGACCGCAGCATTGAAGAGGTATGCCGCATGAACAACGTCAGCGCCGACCTCTTCCTCATCCTTTGCGAGATTTATGTCGACAGTGGCTTCAAGCCTGATCCAGATGAGCTGAAACGCATCGACATGAGCGGACTCCTGCCCTATCTCAGGGCTTCGCACCAGTATTACCTCGACGAGCGATTCCCTCATCTTGAGGAACACTTGCAGCGCATCATCGAGGCCTGCGGACCCAAATACGGCCCCATGCTCAGCCATTTCTATGAAGAATACAAGAAAGAAGTGATGCGGCATATCAAGTTCTACGAAGAAGAAGTGGTATTTCCATATATAGAGGCGTTGCTTAAAGGACAACACACGGATTCCTATAGGATTGACGAGTTCGAGCATAACCACACCAACATTCAGGATGTCCTCGACGACATGATGAACATCCTTTTGAAATATCTTCCGGGCGATATCCTTCCCAAGGAGCGTATTGAAATCTCTTTGGATATCATGGAGTTGAGCGACGACCTCAACCGCCACTCGGTCATCGAGGACCACATCCTCATCCCTTACGTTGAATCGCTCGAAAACGCACTGCCATGAGAAACCGTGTCATCATCTGCGAAGCCTCCGAGATCATCGCCAACGGGCTGGCCGAAGTCATCGACAGCATGGCCCAGTTCGACGTGGTCGCTCGCATTGAGAGTCCCGAGCATCTCAACGAAAAAATCACCGCCTCTGATGCCAATCTTGCAATCATCAACCCTTTGTTGCTTGGCTATCAAAACAAGGAGTTCATCAACCAACTTGGGAAAGAGTTCCCGAACCTGGCCATCATCGCTTTGGAGACTTCATATCTCGACCACTCCATCCTCTCGCCTTACAGTGGGGTGATTGAAATCACCGACACCCGTTCGAAGATCATCAGCAAGATGAACGAATTCTCACAAAGCGAGGCCACGAAAAAAGACGACGTGGAGCTCTCGAAACGTGAGGTCGATGTCTTGGTGGCCGTCGCCAAAGGCATGATGAACAAGGAGATCGCCGATCTGATGAACATCTCAATCCACACTGTCATCTCGCACCGCAAGAACATCACCCGAAAGACCGGCATCAAATCCGTTTCGGGTCTTACCGTCTATGCTTTGCTGAACAACCTGATCGACGAGAGTGATTTGCTTTAAAGCAAGGAAAATGACAAGTAAGACAGTCTATCCGTTAACTCATCGAAGGGATAAAGCCCGTCGTTATTGGCGTTCAGGCCTTTGAGACGGATGGGGTAAATCATAGGCGGATTGTCCAAATCCAGCAGCGTCATATTGCGCAGCTGTTCGGTGCTTTGGTAAACAAGGTTGAGTGCCACGTAGGGCTTTCCTTTGGCATCCACCCATTTTTCAATAACCAGTTTGCAACCAATGGGGGTCTTTTTCTCGATGGTCCCGGGCAAGCTGTATTCTTCCGCCTCCAACGAGGCCAGCACGCTGCCAATATTGGAGTCGTGGCCGCAGAGAAAGGTGAACTTCCTTGAGTCGTTTTGCAGTTCCTCAAGCATCGTCCGTAGTAACGGCCGAGCTACCTGACGGGCCACCACTGGGGCCGTGAACAGCACATCGCCGTACCAGTCCTTAATGGCCGAGATGCTTTCCCAATCTTTCCATGTCAGCACATGGCCAAAAGCAGCCTTCACGGCATCGGGTTCCTCGCAATATTGCAGAACCAGTGCATCGGCGGCCTGGCAAGCGAGGCGCATGGAGCCGCCCATGCCCGGCTCGCGGTATTTGACGAGATACACATGGGCATCGTCGGTGCGGAAATGGCAGGTGTCGCCTTCAAGGCAGGCCTTGCTTTGGTTCATGTCGAGCACCCGCTCCAGCACCTTGTAGTTTTCAGCCATCTTCTCCCCTATTCCAAGCATTCCTTTCTCTCCGCCCATCGCTATAATCTGCTGTTGGGCAAGGATTTTGAAGGCCTCGTTGTCGTCGGTAATCTGCGGGGCGAACACCGAATCCATCTTGCCCAATGGGCAATGGTGCTCAATGCGGACATTGGCCACCGGTAGCATCCCCGAGGAGAAATACTGAGCCGTGGCGATGGTGCGCTGCAGGGAGTTGGCATAGAAGCGCATGGTACCCTCGGCGGGGATTTCGTTTTCCTGCATCAGTCCCTCGCTGACGAGCCATTTGCGGAAGTATTGACCCATCATGGTCTCCAGAGCGCCGCCACGTAGCGATAGCTCGCTGGGAGCCGACGACCATTGGTACCATTCATGGGGCGTGATGCGCTGCAGGGTCGAACGTCTCCCCGAAAGCGGTGAGCGTATGTTGTGGCGGCTCAGCACCACGACTTGTTTCAGCGTGTAACGTTCCTTGAAATCGTTAGGTCGGTCGACTTGTGCGGAGCCTGAAAGTGTCACGCCCAACAGAAGAAAAAGAAGAAGTATCTTAGATGCTTTGAACATATACTATTGATTTCCCGCAAAGGTATGATTTTTTAGCGAACTCCCATATCCTTATGAATCATTCCTTTTTGTATCTTTGCCGCCGGATTCGGGTTCTTCAGATGAAGATTAATAGGGAATCCTGTGAAAATCAGGAGCTATGCCCGTAGCTGTAAGTTCAGCAATGGTCCGCTGCATCATGTCACTGATATTCGTTATCGGGAAGACGCCGCGGATTTGAACAAGCCAGAAGACCTGCCCGACTCCATGTATAACAACTTTCGGGAACAAGAGTTTGTAAACATGAAGAAACAGTATCAAGCAGTTACGGCTGAGGAAGCCGTCAAAGTCATCAAGTCGGGCGACCATGTGCACATCAGCTCGGTCTCCAATGTGCCCCAATGTTTAGTGAAAGCCCTGTGCGACCGTGGCCGTGCGGGTGAACTGAAAAACGTCTACATCCACCACCTTCACACCGAAGGTGCCGCTCCTTACGTCAACCCTGAGTTCGAGGGCATCTTCCAGCACAACGCCTTCTTCGTGGGCGCCAACGTGCGCGAGAGCGTGCAGAAAGGCCTGGCGGATTACATCCCCGTCTTCCTCGGGGAGACCTCGAAGCTCTATCGTGAGCGTTACATCAAATGCAACGTGGCGATGATCCAGGTCTGTCCTCCTGACAAATTCGGATACGTGTCGTTAGGTTCGTCTGTAGATGCCACCCTGGCCGCCATGGAGAACGCCGAGTTCGTCATCGCCGTGGTCAACAAGCACGTGCCTCGCACCTTCGGCGACGCGCTGGTCCATATCAGCAGGATTAATATCTTTGTCGAAGACGACGCTCCCCTGCTCACGGTAGACATGCCTGAGCCCAACGAGGTGGAGAAGACCATCGGGCGCTATTGTGCCGAGCTCATTGAAGACGGCGCTTGCCTCCAGATGGGCATCGGCAGCATACCGAACGCCATCTTATCCTGTCTGCATAACCATAAGGACATCGGCATCCACACCGAGATGTTCTCCGACGGCATCCTGCCTTTGGTGAAAAAAGGTATCATCACTGGCAACAAGAAGAAGCTCGACAAAGGCAAGATTGTCTCGACCTTTGTGATGGGCTCGCAAAAGATTTATAATTTCATTGACGGCAACCACGAGGTGCTGCTGAAGGATGTGGAATACACCAACGACCCCTTCATCATCGCACAGCAGCCCAAGATGACCTCCATCAACTCAGGCATCCAGATTGACCTGTCGGGCCAGGTATGCGCCGACTCGTTGGGGGAACGCATCTATTCAGGCGTGGGAGGCCAGATTGACTATGTGTACGGCGCATCCCGTTCCAAAGGAGGAAAGGCCATCATCGCCATGCCCTCCACCACGCGTAAAGGCATCAACAAGATCGTGCCCACCTTGGATTTGGGCTCGGGCGCTGTCACCACCCGCAACCACATCCACTGGTTCATCACCGAATATGGTGCCGTGAACCTCTATGGGCGCTCGCTTCAGGAGAGGGCCAAGCTCATTATCTCAGTAGCCCACCCTCAGTTCCAGGAGATGCTCGACGAGGCTGCCTTCAAGCGGTTCGGGTCGCACTTCCACTACCTTTGGAGCCAGGTGTGACGGAAAACGGAAAACGGAAAACGGAAAACGGAAAGTTTTATGTTTGGGAATATTAACTTTGTAGAGATTTTTAGCTCTTTCATTGTGATGGCGGCCATCATCGATATCTTTGGGTCGATTCCCATCTTTGTGAGCATGAAAGAGCAGAACAAGGTAATCAAGGCAGGCCAAGCCTGTCTGACAGCATTAGCCTTGTTTTTGGCTTTCTTCTTCGCTGGCGACGCTTTGTTGAAGCTCTTCGGCATCGACACTGCCTCATTCGCCGTGGCCGGCTCGTTTGTCCTGTTCATCCTCGCCGTGGAGATGATTCTCGGTCGCGAGATCATCAAAAACGACGGAGGCAAAAGCGGTGCCAGCATCGTGCCCATCGCCTTCCCGCTGATTGCCGGTCCCGGTGCGCTGACAGCCTTGCTGTCGTTGCGTGCCGACTATGCCGTAATCAACATCCTCATCGGGCTACTGATCAACATCCTGTTGGATTACATCGTCATCAGCCAACTCGATCGTATCCAAAAACTTCTGGGTGAAAACCTGATCTTTATACTCCGAAAATTCTTTGGAGTTATTCTTTTGGCAATTGCAGTCAATATGTTTGTTAACAATATTTCAGTCATTATTTCACAAGTACCCCATATCCATTAATTCATGAAAAAGTTTTTATTAATAGCTTTGTCGCTTCTGGTAGCGACTTTCGCCAACGCCCAACTGTCGGGCACCTACACCATCAACAGCAACGCCTCACAAAACCCCGATTACACCACATTCAGTGCGGCGGCCTCTGCCTTATCGGCAGGCGTGAACGGCCAGGTCGTCTTCGAGGTGGCCCCAGGAACCTACGAGGAATACGTCAACTTGGGCAGCATCAACGGTGCATCTGAGACCAATCGCATCATCTTCAGAGGCATGGGCGGCACCAACCTCGACGTCACCCTCACCAGCAATGCCGGCTACACCGACAACAGTACCGTGAAACTCACCTCCACCAGCTATGTGACCTTCGAGAACATGACCCTCACCACCACCTCAGCCAACAAAGCCAAAGTGGTGACCCTGACCAACGGAACCACCGGGCTGCATTTCAACAATGTGCGTTTTGTGGGTCGCGTCTCCACTGGCAACAACGACGGCGATGCCAACATCGTCTACATGGCCTCGGGCGACTGGGCCGATGCCGATAACGAGTTCACCGGCTGTGAGTTTGTGAATGGATTCATCGCCCTGTACTACCAAGGACATAACATCTATCAGTACAACGACGGTCTTCTGGTCGAGAACTGCACCTTCACCAACCAAAGCAGCAAGTCCATCTACATCACCTTCACCGACCACGTGACGGTGCGGGGCAACCTCATTAATAGCGACTACGACGAGAAGAGCGACTACAACGCCATCGACGTGTATCGCTGCCGTTACGGCTGCCTCTTCGAGAACAACGTGATGAACGTGACACGCACCAGCAACTACACCAACGTGTTCAGGATGCGTCCCGTGGTCGGCTCCGAGGCCGAGCCCGTCATCATCCGCAACAACATCATCAACCTGCAATGCAGCGCCAACAGCAGCTATTGCTGCGACTTCGACTACGACGACAGCAACTACATCTATTTCGCCAACAACACCCTGCGATGCACCGGTACAGGTAGCGTGGGCAGCATCTTCGTCGAAGACGACTGGTCCAACCTCTACATGTACAACAACCTCATCGTCAACGAGACTCCAGGCTATGTGTTCCGTTTCCAGAACAACTCGACCGACCGTTTCTGCGACTACAACCGCATCGCTTTCACAGGGAGCAACTTCGCCAGGATGGGCAGCAACGACTATCCCACGATGGCCGACTGGACCACAGCCACCGGCTTCGACGCCCATTCGGCGCTCTGCACACCGCAGTTCGTGGGCGGTAACGACCTGCACATCACCGATGCCACTGGTCTGACGGTGGCCAACCCGCTCTCATACGTACCCACCGACATCGACGGTGACACCCGCAGCAACACCCCTTGCGCCGGCGCCGACGAATACGCCTCGGGAGTCAACTTGCCCCCAGTGGTCGCCAACCCCGTCGCCAACATCGTCTTTGAGACCTATCCCGCCAGCCAAACCGTCGACTTGACCAACACCTTCAACGATCCTGACGACCCCAACGAGAACATCGTCATCACCGTGGTCTCCAACAGCAACACCGCCCTCGTGAGCACATCACTGAACAACAGGACGCTGACGGTGACACGCCTTGCAAGCACTGGAGGCAATGCCCTCATCACCCTTCAAGCCGAGAGCAACGGACAGTCGGTGCAGACCTCGTTCACCGTGGAATGCGTCGCCGAGGACCTGCCGCCCGTCGTGGCCAACCAATTGGCTCCAATCAACTTCACCGACTATCCGCAGACCCTGAACTTCGACCTCAGCAATACTTTCGACGATCCCGACAACAACAATCAGTTTATCGAAATCGCTGTACAGACCTGCCCATCAGAGATCACGGCAACCATCCAAAACAAAGTGCTCTCCGTAACCAGAAACACCTCCAACGCATTCACCAATAAGACTTTGGTCATCCGTGCCACGAGCAACGGCAAGCATGTCGACATGAACGTCAGCGTGTCGGGTGTTGAGGTCGTCATCACCATCAACGCCGCCACCTTCGAGGATGTGGCACTGGGGCCAAACGGCTATTGGCAAGGCGAGGAAGGCGAGAATGAGATGTTCAGCGGCGGCTGGCTCTTCACCAACTATTACTCGAGCTATTTCTGGGGTGGTTTCACCGCTTCGAACCACACCGACCTGAACCAAAGCGGTTTGAACGCCCAATACACCTCAGCCGCAGGAACGGGTTATGATGGTTCGACACAGTATGCGGTGGCTTACACCTACGGTTCGCAGACCGATGTCTACGCCTCCGATGGAAGCGCCCAGACCATCACTGGATGCTATGTCACCAATAACCTCTGGGCTTACCAAAACATGCTCTACGGTGATGCCACCGCCACAGCTTTTGGAGGTCCCTCCGGCAACGACCCCGACTGGTTCAAGCTCACCGCCACGGGCAAGAACGCCAATGGTCAGACCGTGGGCACGACGGAGTTTTATCTGGCCGATTACCGGTTCAGCAACAACAACGAGGATTATGTCTTGAACACCTGGGAGTGGTTCGACCTCAGCGTTTTGGGCGAGGTGGCCACCATCAGTTTCAGCCTCTCTTCATCGAAAAACGACAGTTATGGCATGGTCACCCCGGCTTATTTCTGCATGGACGACTTCAATGGTGTCGCTCCCGAGGCCCCAGACCTCCCGCCTTATATCGCCAATCCCGTGGAGGACATCGTCATGAACGTATTCCCGATGACTGTTGAGGTCAACCTCGAAGGCGTTGCCACCGACCCTGACGACGACGATGACCAGATCACCTATGCTTTGGTCTCCAACTCCAACACCACCGACTTGTCGGCTCAAGTCAACGGCAAGGTCCTGAAGTTGGAAAGAGTCGAGAACACCCAAGCCGAGGCCGACCTCGTAATGAGAGCTACCAGTGACGGTCAGACCGTCGATTTCAACGTCCACGTGGTTTTGAATGAATACGTCGGAGTGGAAGAGAAACAGATGAGTGTCAACGTCTATCCCAATCCTTGCGAGGGGATGCTCCACTTATCCTTAGGCAACGCTGAATCTTTTGAATATAGCATTTATGACTTGACCGGACAAATCGTTGTCAATGGTCGTTCCCAAGGTCATGAAACGGTTGTCGACATGAGTCGTTTCCCCGCGGGAGTCTATTTCATCTCGGTCATTCAGGAAGGAAACCGATTCTATAACAAACTGATTTTAAACTAATTATAAAATCGAATTAAAAAAAACTGAAAAAACCGTTGTCAAAATAAAAAAAGGTTGTACTTTTGCAGTCGCAAACGATGCTTCCGTAGCTCAGTTGGTAGAGCACCTGACTCTTAATCAGGGTGTCCAGGGTTCGACCCCCTGCGGGAGTACTTCACAAACCCTTGTAATAAGTTGATAATCAACAAGTTGCAAGGGTTTTTCTTTTGGGTTTACTGTAACATAGCTGAAACTTTTCTTTCATTTTACTGCTCATTTTTGCAGTTTTTTGCATTTTTCTCCTAAACAAAATGCCCTCAGCGTATAATTACGGTTGGTGGATCACGTCCTTTTCTTCAAGGTATAGCTCGTCCTTGTGCTCTGACATTGATGTGCCATTGAAATAATCGAAAAACCACAGATGATAACACCAGCTTGCTTAGCGATGTAAGGATATTTCCATACATAGTTAACCATCTACCCCGCCCCCCCCTCTAAAAAAACTTTTTTCTTATCTCCTCACACTGGAATATGCTAGTGAGCATATGTGTGTCCTGGCATTATTCTATCTGGATATGCCAGATGTCGTACTATATAATTTCGATATAATACTATATCTATATATCTGTGTATCAGTATATTAGCGTCATTTGTTCGGAATAAAATTTTACTTTTGCACCGTGAAAAACAAGCAAAAATGACAATGGAAATACTAACAAAAGACGATCTCAACGCACTTAAAGCCGAAATTGTTGAAGTAGTCAGGCAAACCATCCGACAAGAGCTAGGTACCCCTTCGAAAACGGATAGCTTTCTACGCATTCCGCAACCCAAGCCTGCGCCCGAATTGCGGATTCCCGATCAACTGTTCCGATACTGGTTCGGCGTCATTCCCGTGTGTTTCTTGAA
>CADCIH010000019.1 GCA_902801465.1 uncultured Bacteroidia bacterium
ACGCCATCAGCAACATCGGGCAACTTAGATGCAAGATGGGCTATCAGCGACTCCTTGCACATATAGCGCACAATCTCCTTGGGGGTGTAGAAGGCACCTTTGGCCTTGTTGTCTTCCAAAAGGCTCTCAAAAATCTTGCCCAACATCTCGGGGTCAACACCAATCTCGGCATCGTCGGGGTCGTTCTCGTCGACGGTGAAGTTGTAGGAAGCCAAGAAAGCGAAGAGATTGCTGAAGATGGATTCGGGCAGAATAATCCTTAGGTTGTCAACGTCATCACGTTCAAATAGACCTCCATTGAGGTAAGGGATGGTCGCCCATTTTTCCACCAGACTTTGTTGCCAACCATTCCTGCTGAAAACCTGCTCGCGTTTGGCGGGTTCGGTGTTGAGAATGCCAAAGAAAAGCGGCTCAAGCACGCTTTCCAAATAATCGCTTCTGCGGTTGCTTTGGCTGAAAGTGTTGAGCATGAAGTTGGTATCGCCACAAAGCCAACCTTTCTTTTGCAGGAAATGCAGAAAGACGATGCGTCCCATCAGTTTCTTCACATAATCGTGATAGACGGCTCCCGTCTTTCCTTGTCGCGCCAATTCCGCCACGATGTCATCATAATGATCGTGATATTCCTTGAAAAACTCGTCGCTCAACGCATCGACGGAGAAAGCTTCGCGCAAGTCATTTAAGACGAACCTTCTTCTTTTGGCGTATATGGTATCAAGTCGCTCCAAAGGTGTCTTATACTGCCCCTGCTCGTCGCCTAAGATGTAGGAGAACCGTTTTGCGTTGGTGACACCTTCTTTCATGTCGCAGATGTACGACAAACGCCAGTGGCTTTCATCGGCAAAAACGGCAATGGCGGCATCGACATCGTATTTCAGGTATGGGGCTATCATCTTGCGCAGCCCGACGCGCTTGCGGCGCACATCGCTGCCTTGGGCGACACGGGTGTAGAAAAAGCCGAGTTCACGACCATCGGTATCGGTTTGACGACCTATGTAATAACTATTGTCGCCATCAGCTGTGGTATCAAGCAATTCGGGATGGGTGGAAATATCGTTGCAACCGAAAACATTGTGGACTATTTCGTTACAGTAGATTGGGTAATCGAACTTCGCTTGGAAGATTTGTCGTATGATGGAGGTATTCATGTTTTTGAGTGTTATATGAAAGTTTCGGAAAGAATGATGTCGGCTGTGGTGAGTGCCACTTGCTTGGTGGCAGTTGAGGTTTCTGGTTGGCTGTAGCGTTTGTCCAACTCCTCAAGTTGTTCCAGGATTTTTATGGATGGCGAAGGCTCTTTCTTCTGCTTTTTTGAAATGCGGTTCAAGGCATCGGCCAGTTGGTTGTAGGTTCCGCGTTCCACCAACTGTTTCAACCGGTCAACGGTACGGCGACCCTCGTCGTCGAACATGGGGCGCACTTCGCGCAGAAATGCGGCAGCTTTCTTAGCATCATTGTCCTTGCTACCAATTTTGAGTTTGTCTTCTTGATATTCCTGCTGCTGGTCGAGGGTGTATTGCCTTAATGCAGCCCGAACTTGCTCGTAGTGAAGTTGTTCAGCATTGCCAAAAGGCACCGCCTTTTCGGATGGTTCAGCATGGAAGATATCAGCCGCTTCAAGGAAAGAGAGTTCACGAATGGTGTCGCTGACGAGGTAGTAGGCCTTTTTATAAGGCGATGACAAATAGGAAATCGTATTTGAAGAAGAAGCAGTTTGCGTAGCGAGACGGGCACAACGACTCTTAGGTGGCATCTGCTTGATTTGACGGTATAGTACGGGATTGCTGTCGTGTAAAGAGCGCACTTCACGCAACAGTTCCAAGCTACGGTCGGTATCGTCACGGACATCGGCATTGAAGAGCTTGAACTCGTGTACCATCTCTTCGTGAGAATAGATCCTGGTGTCCTCACCAAGGGCGGAATGGAAACTCTGCAATTTAATGAGGGAGTTTTTCTTCAGGCTGATGATGGCATCACCCGGATCGGAAGGATAGAACATGTAGTTGTGGATGGCTTCGGCGGTGCTGCCAATACGGTTCACACGGCCGATGCGCTGCATCAATCGGGTGGCGTTCCACGGACTGTCGTAGTTGACAATCACATTGGCCCGATGGAGGTTGACGCCCTCGGCCAACACGTCGGAAGTGATGATGATGTTATAATCGTTACGCCATTCTTTCTTAAATTTGGCATCAAAGTTCGCCTGGATGGTCTCACGCAAACTGTTGCGGTTTTTGGCGCATACAGCGAGAATGTCATTCCTATGGAGCCGCTCTTTCAACGCTTTTTCAAGATAATTGACCGTGTCGACGCTTTCGCTGAATACCACCAACTTGCCACCTGGATTCTTTTTCTTGTCGAACAACTCGCCTTGCAACATCGTAAGGAAGAGTTCCAGCTTGGGATCGGCTTTCACCTTGTCCCATCGCTGGCATAGTTTGTCCAGCACGTCGGCATCATATTCCAGCATGGGCAGGAAATCGGACTTGAAGTCAGTGGCTCGGAAAAGAATCTCTTTTTGGTCAAAGCCCTTGCCGATGGCTATTTCAATGATCTCATCCAACTCCACGCCTTCAGCCTGCAGCTTCTTCACGTTCAGCTCTGGAGCGATGATGACCTTGTCTTCCTCGAACATCCGAATCATGCCCTTGGTAGCATCGAGCAAGGTGTGAAGCGATTTCTTGAAAGCATCGAAACTGCTCTCCAATCGTTTGACCATGTGGGTTTGGTAAATCGACGCCAGCGAATCGGCCATGTGTTTTGCCACTTTGCCCGAGGGCACTTTATAGGCTTGACAATACTCCACAGCGCGATAACGGGCATAATTCAGCCCGCTGCCGTCGAACATGTCGGGATTGGTCTCGCTCAGATTGGCCGATGGCGTGTCCACCAATCTGATGTAGGTATCGACAAAGAGTTTCAGCAACTCGGGCGACATCTGGTAGGTGCGGTCGGTAGGGTCAAGCAATTGAGGAAAGTGTATCTCGTTGGCATAGCGGGGCTCATGCTGGATGTTGCTTCGGGTACGGCGCACCATCACCTTCTCCAACACCTTATGTCGAAGTTCCTGGTTGATGGCATCGATGCGGCTGGTAAGGAATTCAGCGCTCATGGTACGACGCTGCGACATCAGGCTCTTGAATTCCTTGATCCAAGGGGCGAAAGTGTCGGCGATGTTGCTCACACCGTCAATGGTACAACGGGCGGTGTCCTGGAACAACAGCAACTGGTTCTTGATATCCTCTGGAGTATTGTTGAGAGGTGTGGCCGAAAGCAGCAGCACGCGCTTGTTGCCTTTGACGTTGCCTTTGTTCAACCGTGCCGACTTGCAGATGCGTTGCAGCAGGTCGTAATTGCCCGTGCTGTCGTGACGGAAGTTGTGGGCTTCGTCAACGATAATAAGGTCATAGTATTCCTTTTCGTCGTAACCGTCGCCCTCGATGACTTTGTCGAGACTGCCGTTGCTGACGAATCGGCTGTATTTGTTCTTGATGCCGAAATCTCTGAATGTGTCCTCCCAGTTGCTTCGTACCGCTGGCGGGAAGATGACAAGGATGCGGGTGTTGTCGCCGTTGGCCGCAATGAACCGTTGGGCAATCATGGCGGCAACCACGGTCTTGCCCAGACCCACCACATCGGCAATGAAACAGCCACCGTGCCGCATCATGATGTCGTATCCCTGAACCACGGCATCTCGTTGATAAGTGAGGTCGTCGTAATTGTTGGGCAGTCGAGGAATGAAATCGTCTTCGACTTGATTGCCGAAATGGTCGATCAGCATCCGCATGTAAAGTTCGTAGGGCGTAGGCTGATGCTCGGTTGGCGCAAGGTGGGTCTTCCCGATGATTTGGTTGACGTCGTCCAAGGTTACTGGGATGGCGTCTTTCCATAGTTGCTGAAACTCCTCTTCACAATAATGCACATCGTCGTAATCTTTCATGGCCACATTCAGCTCATAACGTGGCGGATCGGTGATCCCCAAGCCTTGTGCACTGATGTTGCTGCTGCCCATGATGACCCAACCATCGCTATTCTCGGAGTGGTGTTTGGGCAGACAAAGGTAGAATTTGGCATGAAGGTCCTTAGTGGGGTAAATGCGGAGTTGCAACCGTCCTTCGGCAATGTCAGCGCAAAACTGACGAATACCTTCATCGACTTCGGCGGAATATTCTGACTGATAGACATCACAAAGGAAGTCCTCGCAGTATTGTTCGAGACTCACTTCTTTGTCACCGAAGAAAAGCTTGCCGGAGGCTTGTGATTGACGGAAAATATTGTCGATGTTGATGCCGACGAGGATGCGGATCTCCCCCACCCTTTCCAATTCTTGACGCAGTTTGAAATATCCGCTGGAACGAAAATAGCCAACCACGGCATGAAAAATGTCGAAGTTGGCCATTTCAGAAGCGATGCCGTGGAATTTGTCCATCAACGTCGTCCCAATATTGTTGAAGAACTTGGTGCTCATGATGTATCTCGGTTGGCGCTTCGCCTTTCCGAAACATCACAAAAAAGATCCGTGAGACTTTCTACGTACCCGAGGATTTACTGGACTACCTACTACCATACAAGAAAGCTCACGGATAACTCCGTGAGCGCCTTGCTTTCTTGGCTGGTAGTACAATGAAAAGTGTCCAGTTTTTCGGGTACTCCAAGGAAAAGCAAAAACGCTTTATATCAATATGTTATCTAATCAGTTGTATCTCTGTTTATTTGTTCTTTTTGGGGTTGACGAGGGCAAAGATAATGAAACTTTGGATAATAATAAACAAAAAACGCTCAAATCCTTAAAGACAACAGCCTTTTAGTGTCTTGAGAAGAGTATTCCGTTGAAGAAAAAGAAAAAAATTCAGAACTCCAACCGCATCTGAATCGCCATGTTGAAGCTCTTGCGGTGCAATGGGGTGATGCCATAGTCGGCAATGGCCTGCTTGTGCTCGGGCGTAGGATAACCCTTGTTCTTCTTCCAATGATACTGCGGATACTGCGCATCGTATTCCTCCATCAACAAATCACGGGTGGTTTTCGCCAGGATGGAAGCCGCCGCTATGGATTGATATTTAGCGTCGCCACCAACTACACAGATATGTTTAATATCATGATATTTGTTAAACCGGTTGCCATCGATCAATAAAAACTCAGGACGCACCTTCAACTGGTCCAACGCCCGATGCATGGCCAAAAACGAAGCATTCAGGATATTAATCTCATCAATCTCAGCCGCCGTCACAATGCCGATGCCGTAAGACATAGCCTCTCTCATGATGAGCTCACGCAACGCCATCCGCTTCTTCTCCGTCAACTTCTTCGAGTCGTCAAGTTCAGGGAAATCAGCACCAGGCTTCAAAATGACCGCTCCAGCCACCACAGGCCCCGCCAGACAACCACGACCAGCCTCGTCGCAGCCGGCTTCGATCACGTCGGAATAATGCGTCAAGAGATTCATCGCTATAAAAACAAAGGGATATAATGTGCCGCCAACACCCCAACAATCAAAATGATAAAGGTGATGTTAGGCCACTTCAACCGGTCAAGATAGGACAGATAATAAGAGAACAGGATGCTCAACGCAATGAAAAGAACACCCGACCTCATGGGCTCGCTTTCAACAAACAGCAAGAAGATTCCCAACAGCAACAGGTTGTAGGTCATGGCTATCTTGGTGCGCACCGCCACCGAACGCTCCAAAGTAAAGAGATGTGGCGCAAACATAGGCACAAACAATACCAAAACCAAAAAGCCCAACAACACAACCTTGGGCCAGCCCAAGCCTTCGACAGTGAGCCTGAAACCCGTGAAATAATCGCCGTAAGCCTGCAACACCGGCATGAGGTCGCCCATCAGGAAACGGACCGCAAAGAAAAAGAAATATGGCAAAAGCAACCCGATAAAGGGAATCAGATGCAGTCGCAACGAGCCCTTGTGAATGATGGCCAAAGCTACAATGCCCCATACTGCAAGC
This sequence comes from uncultured Bacteroidia bacterium, assembly GCA_902801465.1. Lineage (GTDB taxonomy): Bacteria > Bacteroidota > Bacteroidia > Bacteroidales > F082 > Limimorpha. The sequence goes on from CADCIH010000019.1 coordinate 5,963, forward strand.
AACAACGACGGAAGCCAACACATCGAGGCAAAGGAAATGTAAAACCCGGCATTGAGGAGGTACAACTCAGGACGAGGCGTCTGGTAAATGGCAAACATCGTGTGGATGAACATCAGCTGGAACACCGAAGAGAGCAAAAAGGGATAAAAGGTGGTCTGCACAGGCAACAAGTTCAACATCAACAGAAACGCCACTGCACCCAAAGTGTACACTTTGCCAATGATCTGGTTGGAAGCCAAAATGGAGTTGAAAAACATCGCCTCGAATCCCATCAGCAGCATGGCAAACACCAACATGGCTGGCGGCCAGAAGTCAAGGATATCGGCCATCAGGTTATATAGCGGCGTCACCGGACTGCGCCATGCCACATCGACATTGTCCATCGCAAAAGACGGAATCCACAACGCGATGATCAACAAGGCGATAGCCAAGTACTGGATGAGGTAACTATTTCTGAAGAACCGGATCACAGGAGAGATGAAAGATAAAAGTTATAGTAAATCCAAACCGATGTCGGAACGGTGTTTTTCGCCTTCAAATTTTATTTTAGCCACGTTTTCGTATGCTTTCTCTCGGGCTTCAGTGATACTGTGACCCAAGGCGGTCACCGCGATGACACGGCCACCAGCAGTGACTACCTGACCATCGTTGTCAAGCGAAGTGCCGGCATGGAACGCCACGCAACCATTGAGCTGATTGAAGCCTGTCATCAGCTTGCCTTTCTGGTAAGCTTCGGGATAACCGCCGGAGACAAGCATCACCGTGACAGCAGTCTTGTCGCTCTTGGCATAATGCACCTTGTCGAGACAGCCATCGGCACAGGCATAGAGCATGTTGGCGAAGTCGCCTTCGATACGGGTCATCACGGCCTCAGTCTCGGGATCGCCCATGCGGACATTGTATTCAATCACGTAAGGATCTCCGCCACAGTTCATCAAACCGAGGAAGATAAACCCTTTATAATCGACGTCCTCAGCCTTAAGGCCTTTCAAGGTTGGCCTCACGATGCGGCCCTCCACCTTTTGAAGGAAAGCGGGGGTGCAGAAAGGCACTGGCGAGACGGCTCCCATGCCTCCAGTGTTCAGGCCTGTGTCGCCATCACCGATGCGCTTGTAGTCCTTGGCCTCAGGCAGAAGCAGATAATGCTCGCCGTCGGTAAGCACAAACACCGAACACTCGATGCCTTTGAGGAACTCCTCAATGACCACGGTGGCCGAAGCACTGCCGAACTTGCCTCCCAGCATGTTGCCCAGCTCGCTGACGGCCTCATCCAGGCTGTCTAGGATAAGCACGCCCTTGCCTGCCGCAAGACCATCGGCCTTAAGCACATAAGGCGGTTGGAGCGACTTCAGAAAAGCCACGCCGTCGTTCAGGTTAGCTTGATTCACCGTAAGGCACCTTGCCGTGGGGATGCCGTTGCGTGCCATGAACTCCTTGGCGTAGGCCTTGCTGCCTTCCAACTGGGCGCCTATACTGTCAGGACCGATGACGCGGACCTTCCGCAACGCCTCGTCACCCCTGAAGAAATCGACGATGCCGTCTACCAAAGGCTGTTCTGGACCGACCACTAACAAGCTTATCTCGTTATCGAGACAAAACTTCTTGATGCCTTCGAAGTCGCCGACCTTGATATTCACGTTGGTGGCAATCTCAGAGGTGCCGGCATTGCCAGGTGCGACAAACACCTTGGCGCCTTCACTCTGGGCCAGCTTCCATGACAAGGCATGTTCGCGACCGCCTGAGCCTAAAACCAGAATATTACGTCTGACAGCGGTCACATGCTGACCCTGTGCGGCCTTCCAATCAACAGCGTCCTTTGAGGTGTCGCCTGGATACATGATTATGTTTTCCATTACCGATATGGCACCCCATGGGGTGCATTTTTGTTATTAATTATGTTTTTCTACCGATGTGGCACCCCGATGGGGTGCTTTCATCAGACTATTCCAAATAACGGTCGCAGCATGGTCCCAAGAGAATTCCTGAACCCTTTTGCGGCCTTTTTCGATCAAATCTTTCCGCACCTCCGCATCCAGCATCTTCACCATACCTTCGGCAATGGAGTCCTCATCGAAAGGATCCACCAAAAGGGCGGCATCTTGAGCCACCTCGGGCATGGAGGTCACATTGGAGGTGATGACGGGAGTATCACACTTGAAAGCTTCTAAGATGGGAATGCCAAAACCCTCGAAATAGGACACATATACCGAAGCCAACGCTGCGGCGGTCACCTTGTGCAGATCCTCGGCGCTCAGACGGCCGGCAAAGACTACGTCTTCCTGATACCGCATGGCGTCGTAGGCCTCCTGGATGGGCTCGGTCCACCAACGCTTCTCCCCTACGATAACCAACTTCACGTCGTTTTCATGGGAAGCCTTGAACCGGTCGAATGCCGTGAACAGCCTAGCCAGGTTCTTGCGAGGATGCAGTGAGCCCACAAACATGAAGTACGGGTGACCGCCACTATATTTTGCACGGATGGCTTCCCGTTCGACTTCTGGCAATGGCCTGAAAATCTCGTTCACTCCGTTGTAGGCAACGTCAATCTTATTGGGATCGACGCCGTAGCACTCTACAGTGTCTTGCTTGGAGAACTCGGATACCGTGACGATACGAGAGGCCTTTCGAGCAAACTTCGGGAAGAACGTCTTGTAATGCCATAGGTGTATCTTGGGCATGTCGCCTGGGAAATGCTCGAAGTTAAGATCATGAAACTCAACCACCTGCGGCACCTTGGACCGCAGGCTCAGGTAGCCGTCGGGTGAGTAGAACAGGTCGGCTTTGATCTTTCTCAGTGCATGGGGTATCGACAGTTCGAAGAACCAGATGAAGAGGAAGGGATGCCGTGCTTGTGGGAACAGCACCACAGGTTTCACGTTGTCGGCAAAGAGAAACATCGGGTCGGGTTGGCGGTCGAAGATGAAGTAGAACTCCACCTCGGGATGTGCCTGCACGATACGTCTCAGCGTCTCGTACTCCACCCACCCGATGCCTTCCAGCTTGCCTTTCAGCAACAACCTTGTGTTGACGGCGATACGCATCTTAGTAGCGATAGATGTCGGACTTGTAAGGACCTTCCACCGGCACGCCGATGTAGTCGGCTTGTTTTTGAGTGAGCTTGGTAAGCTTCACGCCGATCTTCTCGAGATGCAGGCGTGCCACTTCCTCGTCGAGGTATTTGGGCAGGCAATACACGCCCACCTTGTATTCATCGCGTTTCGCCCAGAGGTCCATCTGCGCCAGCGTCTGGTTGGTGAACGAGTTGCTCATCACAAAGCTGGCGTGGCCAGTGGCGCAGCCCAGGTTGACCAGACGGCCCGAGGCCAACAGGAAGATGCAGTGTCCGTCGTCGAACACATATTTGTCGACTTGAGGCTTGATATTGATCTTCTCCTTCAAGTGCTCGGTCTTCTCGAGGCGGTCCACTTGGATCTCGTTGTCGAAGTGTCCGATGTTGCACACGATGGCTTGGTCTTTCATCTTAAGGATATGTTCGAGGGTGATCACGTCGCAGTTGCCCGTGGTGGTCACAAAGATGTTGCCTTCCTTGACGGCTTCTTCCATCGTGGTGACCTCGAAGCCTTCCATGGCCGCTTGCAGGGCGCAGATGGGGTCGATTTCGGTGACGAGGACGCGAGCGCCGTAGCTCTTCATGGAGTGTGAGCATCCCTTGCCCACTTCGCCGTAGCCACAGACCACGACCACCTTGCCGGCAATCATCACGTCAGTGGCGCGTTTGATGCCGTCGGCCAGCGACTCACGGCAGCCGTAGAGGTTGTCGAACTTCGACTTGGTGACCGAGTCGTTCACGTTGATGGCGGGAACCAGCAGCTCGCCGCGTTCCTGCATCTGGTAGAGGCGATGCACGCCTGTGGTCGTCTCTTCGGAGACGCCTTTCCAGCCTTTCACCACGGTATGCCAGAAGGTGGGATTCTCTTTATAGGTGGCCTTGATGACGCTCATCAAAGCGCGTTCTTCCTCGCTGCCGCACGGGGCATCCAGAAGCTTGGGGTCGTTCTCACAGGCATAGCCTTTGTGGATGAGCAGGGTGGCGTCGCCGCCGTCATCGACGATGAGGTCCGGGCCGGTGCCATCGGGGAAGGTGATGGCGCGTTTGGTGCACCACCAGTAGTCCTCGAGGGTCTCCCCTTTCCAAGCAAACACCGAGGTACCAGTCTGGGCGATGGCAGCCGCGGCATGGTCTTGGGTTGAATAGATGTTGCAGCTGCACCAACGGACAGTAGCACCGAGTTCAACCAACGTCTCAATCAGACAGGCAGTCTGGATGGTCATGTGCAGCGAACCCATGATCTTGGCTCCTTTCAACGGCTTGGTGTCGCCATATTTCTTACGGAGGGCCATCAGGCCGGGCATTTCGTGTTCAGAGACTTCAATCTCTTTTCTTCCCCAGTCGGCCAAGTTGATATCGGCAACAAGGTACTGGAGGTCTTTATTCAATAATTTTTCGTTCATGATTTAATCGTTTTAATCAAATCGGCAAAGTTAAGGATTTTTACTTACCTGACTATCAGTTTTGTCAACTTCATTCCTTTTTCGCCTTCAAGACGGACAAAATACAGACCCTGAGGCAGTTCGACAATGGCTTTCTCGTTGACCTGAAGTGTCATGACGATTTGTCCCACCACGTTAAAAACGGAGAGCATGCCTGTGCCTTCGACGGTGAACTGGCCGTTGGTGGGATTGGGGTATACTGTCAGGGATTGGAGGGAGGTCTCTCCCACGGACAGGTTGTTGGCACCAAGGATGGGATAGCCGTCGTTCATGTTAAGGGTGTCGGCGCACCACACGGGGTCCACCTGATTGAGCATTTCAACAAACTCAGGGGCACGCATGGCCTCGGCGTCCATGGCCTCTCCTTCACCGCCGCCATTGCAGGTGTTGAGGTAATAGGCATTCTCCACAACGCCATTGGAACCGAACCAGCCGAGCACGCCGCCCGGTTCACAGATTTCATACGAAACAGTCCCTACATTATAGCAATTAGACATGATATTGGTGCCCAACGTCACAATGCCAATAACGCCACCAACAACACTATTGGTGAACCCTTGGGGAACGGAAGAGCCTGTGCTTGAGACACTACCGGTATTGTAACAATTACGGATAGTGCTATTACCTCTCAAACCACCACCAAGGATGCCGCCAGTAAAGCCATTTCCTGTGACATCGCCGTTGTTGTAGCATTCGAGCACCTCGGTGGACGAGCCACTGACAATACCACCTGCTGCTTTTTCTCCATTCACATTGCCCACGTTATAGCAATTATGAATCATATCAGCCTTATCGCCGATAATGCCTCCCGCATTAGTGCCATCGACTTCGGCGCCATTCCAGCAATGCGACACCAAAGTCCGATTGCTACCCGAAACATTGCAGGTTCCCGCAATACCGCCGCATATTCTAGCTTTGATGTAGCCGTTGGTGACAAACACGTTTTCCACCACTGTCTGGCCCTCGGTCGCTGTCAACACACCGAACAAGCCTGCGGCTCCAGTTATCTCATTGATATAAATGTTCGAGATACTGTGTCCGCAACCGTCGAAATGTCCTTTGAAAGTCAAATCCGAATAGTCGCCGACACAGACTGGAGTCATATTTCTCAAGCAGCCGTCTTCATAATAGGAATCATTTACCAATCCAATGGGAATCCACTGCTGGGTCTCACTGCCATTGAGGTCGATATCGGTGGTCAGTTTGAAATACAATCCCTCGGTATTGAAGGCTTTGCCCACCATATAGGAAAGGTAAGCCAGATTAGCCGCCGACTCGATCAAGAAAGGATCTTCCTCGGTGCCGGTACCACGGGTCCACAACTGTCTTGAGCCGTCCCAAACGCTGGTCTGGGCTTGGGCAAACACGCCCGTCAAAAGAAACAGGGTGATAATATATATTTTTTTCATGGCGATTACTTTTTAAGGTTGTTGAAGAATGAGATGATCTGGTCAATGAACTCTCCACGGCGTTCCATGGCGGAGGCACTACTGTTTTTCCATACGGTAATCTCAGCGAGGTCTAGTTCCTTGACGCTACCAGCAGGAAACACGAAGGGACCCACCATGCCCAGTCCACGACGGTCGAAAGGTTCATTGCCAGCCTCTTCGTCCGTCCAATATTTGCCATTGGTGTTGTATCCCTCGTTGGGAGCGATGCCATTGGTGCCAATGTTATCGGGGTCGGAGTCACCGGGGTACATATAGTTGCATTCGGGACCCACACAGCCCGGGGTGCCCGGATAGGCGTTACCTCCGTACTGCATGTGTACGCCGTCTTTCCAACAACCGCGAAGTAATAAGTAATACTCCTCAGCCTCCCTTGGGTCGCCCGTGACAGAGGCGTCGTTGTTGTGATACATGAACCCCGTCATCCCCAGGTTTTCGGGAGTTGAAAGGATGGTAGTCACCTGTGCTGGACAGTTGTCGCCATAGGAGGAAGGCTCACCGTTGCCGTCAATCTCATAGCCATTATAAGCATAGAATGAGTTGCGACGCACATCGCATCCAACATAGTCATCCTGGGCATAACCGATGTCCCAGTCGTACCACAAGCCCAGATAGACATCATGATAGTCACGTGACGAACGGTTGATCATTTTATAATGGGTGAAAACCGTGTTGTCGAGCGCTTCGTCGTTAGGAGCCTCGAAGGCATAAACCATGGCATGGACCTCAACCCCCAGCGGAAGACCGTTCGATTCGGTATGAGCCTTATAATTGTCGTTGAAGATGAAAAACAGGCAATGGTCGCCCTTGATGTCGGGATAGTCACCATCGGCGGGGGTGTAACGGCCGTCGCCGTTCACATCCACAAAAGGAGCCAGGTCTTGGGCATAGTCACCTTCGCCGTGAGCAGGCCACGTGAGTATGTCCTCAGGAATCTGGTAAGCAGCGTTGTTGTAATTGGCCTTGAACTGCTCGATCTCAGCGCGAGTCAAGCTCCAGATACGATGAAATTTCAAAGCCGTCATCAAGTCAAGCGTCGCATCGGCAGTAGACAGCGGGCCACTCCAGTAGTCCTGTCCCCCACCTTGGACAGATGCGGTTTGTCCGTACCGCATGGCAGCCAAATAGAGCTGGTCGGTAGCATCCAGACCTCCGATCCAAAGGGATTTTTGGAACACGGTGGATTTACCACTTCCCATGGGCACTTCCCAAGATGGACAGGGATTGATGTCATCGTCAGATTGATAGTTCAAAAAAACAGTGCCATCACCAAGAACGGTTCCACGCACATTGTTCGCATCGATGTGCGAGATAGGCGGCACTTGCGCCATTGAGGCCATCGCCAGAGCGCAAATACCTAAACATAGCAAAATCTTCTTTTTCATAATATTACATATTAATATTTATAATTAATCATCAATTCAAAACTTCTTCCCGGCATCGGTCGCCAGAGCACGTTCTGATAGTCCTTATCAGTAATGTTGTTGCACCGCAGCTCACAACGGAACTTGCCCCATTGTTTGCCGAAGGCGACATGATGAAGCGCGTATGAAGGAAGGTCCCTGAGCACATCGTTTTCGGCATAGGTAGTGTTCCTGACGCCAGTGACTTCAAGTGTATAGCTCAAATCCCAGGTATTCCACCGCACGTTGGCAAACAGGTTGCCGTGATGACGAGGTATGTATATCAGCTGTTTTCCAAGGATGCCATACATCTGTGCGTTTTCGCTTTCGTCGGTAGTGAAGGTGAACACGTAGTTTCCGGAGAGGCTGTATTTCCAATCGCCGTGGGTATAATTCAAGTCAATATGGTTCTCAATGCCCCGGGCAAACACTTTGGCCACGTTTTGCGGCACCCAAAAACGGTAACTCGTGGGCACCCATTGAATCCAGTTTTTCACATTCGAAGCATAGACGCCAGTACGCCATTCGAGTTTCACGCCTCCCTTGTTGAGTTGGTAGCTGGCTGCAAGATCGACGGTGCGTCCATTCTCGGGCAACAGGTCCGGATTGCCGCCAGGGTACCAATAGAGGTCGTTCAGCGAAGGGTTGCGGTAGTTGTGGCTGTAACCCAAGGTCAACCCCAAACCCATCGGGAAATGATAGGAGAAAGTGGCTGTGGGGAACACGCCCATCGATTTGCCGTCAACAACGTCGTATCGGGCCGTCACACTAAGATCTGCGTTGTTGAAAGGGTTGCCCTCCACGGCGAGATAGGCGCTCACCATGTTGCGCCGCTTGGTGTCGGCATAGTTGTTCGAGTTGACCTCCTCACGGTCCCATTGCAGTTTTCCTTTCAACTTCCACGAGGCAAAGAGCTGCTGTTCCACATTGGCGATCTGATGGAGAATCATGGCGTCATTGAGCGAATTTATCATGGTGACCGTCACCGTCGAGTCATTCTGTGGATGGGTCTCCAGATAGTAGTGCTGTTTCTCAAAAAACGCCGCCGACCTTAGCTGAAGGCTACCCGAAGGCCAATACAGTTTATAGGAAAGGGTATTGCGTGAGAAACTGTCGCGGTTCCATTCCTTGGTGGTCTTATTCACCACATTGGGCATGATGGGTGGCAGGTTGCGGTTGTTCCACTGGTTCCACGATGTCAATGAAAGGATGCCGTGTTTTAGCATCACACTCACTTCTGGCATCACGCCGTAATCCACGAAGTCGGCATTCTGTTGCCTCATGGTCTTGTGGGGAAACACCCCTGTGTTGTAGTATTTGAAGTCGTTATCCGACGAGTTGCGATAGGCCTTCACCCGGAACGAGACCCGCTTCCCGCAATAGCCTGCCGTGACAAAACTCCCCCATGTGTTGAAGCTGCCATAAGTCTGCTTGAGATCGAGAATCAAGCCTTTGCCGAAAGTGCTCTTGCTGTCGATGTTGACCGAGCCCCCCAACCCTCCGCTATTGTTGGAAGTGCCACTCCCCCACTTCAGGTCGATGTCATCTGCCAAAAACACGGGGATAGTACTGAAATCAACCTGTCCCAACGTAGGCGCATTCAACTGGAACCCGTTCCAAAGCACAAGGGTATGACTTGCCGTGGTACCTCGAAACGAAGCCGTGGATACTCCTCCCGGACCGTATGTCTTGATGAAGACCGGGCTATGTTGAATTAATAACTCCGAAAGCGTAGATGTGCTTTTGGTTTCAAGCACGAGAGAATCCACTTTCTTCATTATCAAAGGATTAAGAGCCTCAGTCTTAATCTGGCTGGCAGTCACATCGACCGTTTTAAGAATAACGGTATCCTGAGCTTGGATCGGGAGCCATGCCAAACTCAGCATCATGAACGATATAAAACGCCATAAGGATTTCACATCAGGATATTTTTCTAATTTTGCATCAAAATTACAAAAAACTAACGATATGAAGCCCGTAGAAGTTAAGAATTTCAAGCTTTACACCACGGCGGTGATCAGCATCGAGTGGAAACAAGAGTTGCTCAATGTGAACCTCGACTTGGCTATGATGCTCAAAATGATGGAAATCGAGGGTCTCACCAGGGAAGACATCCAGAAATACAGTGAGCAAGGCAAGCCCATCCCTTTTAAAAAGGTGGTGTTAAACCTCTTCACCGACGATGGCAAGGCGGGACAATACTACACCGACGAGTCGTTCTGTGAAGACGACGACCCGACGGTGTTTTACGTAGAACTGAAAACGGAAAACTGAAAACGGAAAGTTTTCCGTTCTCCGTTTTCCGTTCTCCGGTTCTACAGTGATTTAATGTACTCGTCGATGGCTTTCGCGGCTTTCTTGCCGGCGCCCATGGCGAGGATGACTGTGGCTGCGCCGCTGACTGCGTCGCCACCGGCGAAGATGCCGGGACGTGAGGTGGCACCCACCTCGTCAGCCACGATGCAACCCTTACGGTTGAGTTCGAGGTTACGGGTGGTGCTGCCGATGAGCGGGTTCGGCGAGGTACCCAGGGCCATGATGATCATATCCACGTCGAGGACAAACTCCGAGCCTTCGACCGGGACGGGGCTGCGACGGCCAGAGGCATCGGGCTCGCCCAACTCACAGCGGACGCACTTGAAGCCCTTCACCCAGCCGTTCTCGTCGCCCAGCACCTCCACGGGAGCGGTGAGCAGGTCGAACTGCACGCCCTCTTCCTTGGCATGATGCACCTCCTCCACACGAGCGGGGAGCTCAGCCTCGGAACGACGATAGACGATATGCACCTCCGAGCCAAGACGCAAGGCGGTACGAGCGGCATCCATGGCCACGTTGCCACCACCGACCACGGCGACTCTCTTACCCACAAAGTTCGGGGTCTGGAAGCCCTCCTTATAGGCGAACAGCAGGTTGTTACGAGTCAGGAACTCATTGGCTGAGACCACACCGCAGAGGTTCTCGCCCGGCACGTTGAGCATCATCGGGAAGCCAGCGCCCGAGCCTACGAACACAGCCTCGAAGCCCTCACGGTGCATCAACTCGTCGATGGTGATGGTGCGGCCGATGACTACGTCCTTTTCGAACTTGGCGCCCAGACGGCGTACGCTCTCCACCTCTTTCTTCACCACGGTTTCCTTCGGCAGACGGAACGACGGGATGCCATACATCAGCACGCCGCCGAGTTCATGCAAGGCCTCGAAGATGGTCACGTCGTAGCCCATCGAGAGCAGGTCCTTGGCGCAGGTCAAACCTGAGGGACCGCTACCGATGATCGCCACCTTGTGGCCATTCGGGATGCACTGGCTGCTGAAGTGAAGGTCATGCTCGATGGCATAGTCGCCCACGAAACGCTCCAGCTTGCCGATGGCGATGGGCTCGAACTTCTTGCCCATGATGCAGCTCCCCTCGCATTGGGTCTCCTGCGGACACACACGGCCGCATACTGCAGGCAAGGCAGAGTCGCAACTGATGACACCGGCTGCGCCTTCGAAGTCGCCTTTGGCCACACGGGCGATGAAGCCAGGGATGTTGACGTTGACAGGGCAATGCTTCACACACTGCGGGTCCTTGCAGTTGAGGCAGCGCTGGGCCTCCATGATGGCCATGTCGGCAGAATAGCCCAGACACACCTCGTCGAAGTTATGCGCACGGACCTCGGGCTTCTGTTCCGGAACGGGAACTCTATGTTTTTTATCGAAAGTCTCTTCAGAGATGCCACCGATATGGCACTCGTGGCCTTCGGCTTTCTCCTCTGCGACCAATTGTTTGCGGGTCACCACGTTGTTGTACATGGCCTGACGCTTCATGGCTTCGTCGAAATCGACATCCTTGCCCAGGAACTCGGGGCCGTCGATGCAGGTGAACTTGGTCTTGCCTGCGATGCTCACACGACAGGCGCCGCACATGCCAGTGCCGTCAACCATGATTGAGTTGAGCGAGATGGTACAACGGATGCCCAGCTCTTCACAGGTCTTGGTGACGAACTTCATCATGATCATGGGTCCGATAGCCACCGCCTCGTCATAGATCTTGCCGCTGGCCACCAGCTGACGCAACACGTCGGTCACCAGGCCTTTGCGACCAGTGGATCCGTCGTCGGAGGTGACATAAAGATGGCAGTATTCCGAGAGCTCCTTTTCATATATAAGGAGGTCCTTGGTACGAGCACCGATGATGCAGTCGGCCACCGCGCCATGTTCGTACAACCACTTCACCTGCGGGAAGATGGGAGCGATGCCCACGCCACCGCCGATGAACACGAACGAACGCTTACGGAGCTCTTCAGCGGTCATGGTAGCAAACTCAGAAGGCTTGCCCAACGGACCCACGATGTCGTGGAAACTGTCGCCCACCTGGTATTCAGCCATCTTCTTGGTAGACTCACCAATGGCCTTGAAGACGATGGTCACAGTACCTTTAACTCGCTGGTAATCACTGATAGTCAGAGGAATACGTTCTGAATTCTCTTCCATTTTGATAATCAGGAACTGTCCCGGCAGTGCCGAATGGGCAATTCTAGGGGCGTAAACGTCCATCAGGTAAGTTTCCGCCGCAAAAGTTTTCTTTTGTACAATTTCGAACATGACAATAAGGTTAAGTTGGGGCAAATTTAGGAAGTATTTTTTTGATTTCAAATTAAAAATTGAGAATTTAGAATTTAGAGACTCTCTAAATTCCTAATTCTTAATTCCTAATTCCTAATTCAAAAAATGTTCATGGCAATGACCGCGCACGCCTCGGCGTCGTCAAGGGCGTTATGGTGGTTCTTCATCTCATAGCCGAAATATTTGGCCACCGTATGAAGTTTGTGGTTCTCAAGGTCAGGGAGGTATTTCTGGGAGCCCTCGTTGGTGCAATAGAACTTATAATCAGGATAGGGCATCTTGTAAAGCTCATGCAAGGCCCGGAGCACATGTTGGTCGAACAGCATGCCGTGGGCAACAAAAGGAAGTCCCTCGACCTTGTCAACGACCTGATTCCACAAGGCCGGGAACCGCGGGGCGTTCTCTGTATCGGCCTTCTTGATGCCGTGTACCTTGGAGTTGTACCAGTCGTAATGGTTCGGAACAGGTTTCATCAAACCGTAGTATCGCTCCACGATCTCATTGTTGCGTACAATCACCAGGCCCATGCTGCACGCACTGGTGAAGGCCGCATTGGCAGCCTCGAAGTCGATGGCCACAAAGTCGTCGAGATGCCCCTCGGGAAGATATACCGGCTTCTCCTTGGGCTTCGCTTCCCTCTTTCGCCAACGGCGTTTCGGCTTGTCCTGCTTCAGTTCCGTCATCTCAAATTATTTTTCAGTGCGCAAAAATACGGTTTTTCCTTGCCGTTTCTAAAAAAAATCATATCTTTGTCAGTTCACTAAATCATTTTTCATTATGAAAAAAACAGGAATTTTACTCTCATTGCTTTTTTTAGTTTCTTTTGGCTTTTCACAAGAGAGACTCACCGACAAGGAATTGGTTAACGTCATCTATGCCATGGGGCAGATGTATCCCGACGGTTTCACTCTCGACCTGAACACCATGCGTCAGCCTACTGAAGGCCTATATGTGTCGTATAAAGCCACTCAGAACAGTTTCGACCGCAAGAGCCTCCCCGCCGTCATCAAGCATGCTCACGAGCACCAAAACCTCGTCGGCGGCTGGTACAATCCTGAAGAAGACAGGTATTATTTCGACAGCAACCGCTACTTCCCTGAAGACAGCCTGGCAGCCGCCGTGGAGTTTGCACGCGCCAACGACCAACACACGGTGTATGTGGCATCCAAGGACATCAACATCTGGTCGAACTATGAACAAAGAGACATCCGCATCATCCTCGACTGCGACATGGGCAGTTCCACCGACGACCTCTTCGCTCTGATGATGCTCTATCGTTATATGGACATGAAGCGCTGCAACCTGTTGGGCGTGATCGTCGACCGCATGGGCAAAGCCAACGCCGACGTGGTCGATGTGATGAACAACTTCTACGGCTATCCCGACATCCCCATCGGACTGGAGACCCAAGGCGTGAAGACCCCGCACGTGTTCATTACCTATCATAACGCCCCCTACGCCCGCACCACCGAGGCTGAACCGATGTTCAAACGCAGCGTCGGCGACGACGGCACCTATATGGAGGCCTACAAACTCTACCGCAAGCTCCTCAGCGAACAACCCGACCACTCCGTGACTATCGCCTCCATCGGCTTCGTGACCTCTTTGGCCCGCCTGCTGGAGTCAGGACCCGATGAATACTCACCCCTCAACGGCGTGGAGCTGGTCCGTGCCAAAGTCAAGGAGATCTACGCCATGGGCGGCGTGTTCGGCGAAGCCGTGGAGCCCGACTACAACTTCAAGGCGGCCATCGACTTCTCCCTGAAGTTCTTCGAGCTGCTTCCCAAAGAAGTCGACATCCTCTTCTCCCCCGGCGAAGTGGGCGACCCGCTCGACTACCGTCCCGAGACCGTCATCGCCGACATGAACTGGACCGACGTCCACCCCATCAAGTGGATCTATCAGTTCCTCAACTGCGACACCGGCCAAAAGATGTGGGACCCCCAAGCAGTGCTCCATGCCGTTGAAGGTGACGACTTCTACAAACTCTCCGAACGCGGTTGGGTGACCCTCACACCTCGTGGCGAGACCATCTTCACCCCCGACCCCAAAGGCAACGCCCGCTACCAATATCCCGGAGATGCCGTATGGTGCGACATGGTTCTCAAATACATTAGATTGATGGCAATTCAGCATTAAAGAAGATAGAAGTTAGAAAATTATGAAACGCTTTATCCTATTTATCCTTCTTGCTGGGTTGGCAGTCCAATCGGGTTTTGCGCAAAAACCCGAGGGAAAGAAGCTCCAAATCTCCGATAAGAAGTTGGCCGATGTCATCTATGTCATGGGCGAAATTCATCCCGAAGGCTTCACCTTGGACCTAAACACGATGCAACTGCCCCTTGAGGGACTGATAGTCTCTTACAAGGAAACCCAAAACAGCTTCAGCCGCAAGAGCATCCGTAAGGTGATCAAGCACGCCCGTGAACATGATAACCTGGTGGGTGGGTGGTATAATCCCGAGGAGGGCGACTATTACTTCGACAGCAACCGCTCATTCCCCGAGGACAGCCTCGCCGCGGCCCTCGCCTTCGCCCGCAAGAACGGCCAACACACCGTTTATTCCTGCGCCAAAGGCATCAACGTGAAGTCGAACTACGAACAACATGACATCCGCATCATCTACGACTGCGACATGGGCAGCTCCACCGACGACCTCTTCGCACTGATGATGCTGTACCGCTACATGGACATGAAACGCTGCACCCTGCTCGGCGTGGTTGTCGACCGCATGAACCGCGCTAACGCCGACGCCGTGGACGTGATGAACAACTACTACGGCTATCCCAACATCCCCATCGGCCTTGAACAGACTGGTGTGAAGGCCCCCCGTGTCTTCATCCCCTACCACAACATGGCCTACGCGCGCGACATCGATGCTAACCTCCTGTTCAAACGCACCGTGGGCGACAACGGAACCTACTTGGATGGTTACAAGCTCTACCGCAAACTGCTCGCCGAACAACCCGACAAGTCGGTGACGGTGGTCTCCGTGGGTTTCGTCACCTGCCTGTCACGCCTCCTGCAATCGGGACCCGACGAGTTCTCACCCCTGAACGGCGTCGACCTGGTAGAACAAAAAGTCAAGAACATCTACATGATGGGCGGCGTGTTCGGCGACTCGTTCGAACACGACTACAACTTCACTGCGGCCATCGACTTCTCTCTCAAGTTCTTCGAACTGCTACCTAAAGACATCGAACTCGTTTTCTCCCCAGGCGAAGTGGGAGACCCGCTCTACTACTCAGCCGAACAGATCATCAACGACCTCAGCTGGACCGACGTCCACCCCATCAAGTGGATTTACCAGTATCTTGTGGAGGACAAGTTCCAAAAGATGTGGGACCCCCTGGCAGTGATCAACGCCGTGGAAGGCGACGAGGCTATCTACCAAATCTCGGAACGCGGATGGGTCACCCTCACCCCCACCGGCGAGACCATCTTCACCCCCGACCCGAAAGGCAACGCGCGTTACCAACTCCCAGGAGACTCGAGTTGGTGCGAGACATTGCTTAAATACATCAGATTGATGGCAATTCAGCATTAGATAAAAGATAAGAGATAAAAGATAAAAGTTAGAAAAATACAAAAAACAGCAACAAATAATTTAATTAATCATTCATTAAAACTATGGAATTAAAAGGTTCAAAAACTGAAGCCAATTTGATGGCTGCTTTCGCAGGCGAGTCACAAGCCCGCAACAAGTACACCTATTACGCCTCCAAGGCCCGCAAGGAAGGTTACAACCAAATTGCCGACCTCTTCGAGGAGACCGCACGCAACGAGATGGAACACGCCAAGATCTGGTTCAAGCTGCTCCACGACGGTGAGGTGCCGGATACCGCCACCAACCTGAAAGACGCTGCCGCAGGCGAGAACTACGAATGGACCGACATGTACGCCGGCATGGCCAAGACCGCCCGTGAGGAAGGTTTCACCAAGATCGCTGTGCTGTTTGAACTCGTCGGCAAAATCGAGAAGGAACACGAGGCACGCTACCTCAAACTCCTCAAGAACATCGAAGACGGCATCGTGTTCTCACGCGACGGCGACATGGTATGGCAGTGCTCCAACTGCGGCCACATCGTCATCGGCAAGAAAGCCCCCCAGATGTGCCCCGTGTGCAATCACCCACAGTCCTATTTCCAAATCAAGGCTGAGAACTTTTAATTTAAATTAATAATTTAGAATTTAGAGATATGAAAAAGTACGTTTGCGACGCTTGCGGGTATGTCTACGACCCGGAAGTCGGCGATCCCGATGGTGGCATCGCCCCTGGAACTCCTTTTGAAGCAATCCCTGACAGCTGGCACTGCCCGCTTTGCGGCATCGGCAAGGACAGCTTCTCCGTGATGGAATAATGGACACCAGTGCATTATTCAACATTGGTTATGGACTTTATGTCCTGACCACCCGTCACAACGACATCGACAACGGCTGCATCGTGAACACGGTGACGCAGGTCACCAGCAACCCCTTGCAGATCGCTGTCACCGTCAACAAAGGCAACTACACGCACGAGCTCATCATGAACTCGTGCGTGTTCAACGTCTCGATACTGACCACCGAGACTCCGATGTTCGTCTTCGAACATTTCGGCTTCCAGTCGGGACGCAAGGTGAACAAATTCGCCAACTGCGAAGCCGAGCACCGCGCCGTCAACGGAGTCCTCTATATCCCGAAATACACCAATGCATTTTTGGCATGTAAAGTCAACAATAGTATAGACTTTGAAACACATACCATGTTCATCGCCGATGTGCTCGACGCCCAAGTGCTCTCCGACAAGCCTTCGGTGACTTACGATTATTACCAAAACCACATCAAGCCCAAGCCCCAGACCCCAAAGCCCAGCAACGGAAAGCGCCGCTGGGAATGCAAGGTGTGCGGCTACATTTATGAAGGCGATTTTCTACCCGACGACATCGAATGTCCCTTGTGCAAACACGGCAAGGAGGAGTTTGTGGAGATATTCGACGCTGAGACTCCGAAACAAAGTCCAATAACAATTAACATGAATCAAATCAAACTTACCGACAATATTTTCTATGTCGGCGTCAACGACCGCCGCACCGAGCTTTTTGAAAACCACATGGAACTGCCTAATGGCGTTTCCTACAACTCCTACCTCATCGTCGATGAGAAGGTGGCCTTGATCGACCCTATCGAGGCTGGCTTTATCGAGGAGTATCTCTTCAAGGTGAAGTCGGTGCTGCAAGGCCGCAAGGTCGATTACCTTATTATTAATCACGACGAGCCCGACCACAGCAGTAGTATTGCGGCCGTGCTTCGTGAATGGCCTGAAGCTCAGGTGGTGGGCAATGCCAAGACCTTCGCCCCTCTTGAGGCCTTCTATGGTCCCATCGAGAACAAGAAAGTAGTGGCTGAAGGCGAGACCCTTGGTCTCGGCACCCATACCCTACAATTCTTCATGGTGCCCATGGTTCACTGGCCAGAGTCGATGGTGACTTACGAGCAAGCCAACGGCATCGTGTTCAGCAATGATGCCTTCGGCGGCTTCAGCGCCCTGAACGGCGGCATCTTCGACGACCAAGTAAACCTCGCTTTCTATGAAGACGACATGCGCCGCTATTATGCCAACATCGTCGGCAAGATGGCGATGCAGGCCCTTAAAGCCATTGAGAAGCTCGGCGGACTGACAATCAAAATGATCGCCCCCTCACACGGCCTGGTGTGGCGTTCCAACCCTGCCTGGGTCATCGGCAAATACACCCAATGGAGCAAGCACGAAGGCGAAGAAGGCGTCGTCATCGTCTACGGCTCGATGCACGGCAACACCGGCGTGATGGCCGACATCGTGGCCCGTGGCGCCGCCGAGGCTGGTATCAAGGAGGTGAAGGTGTATGACGTGGCCAAGACCGAGATCTCGTTCATCATGAGCGACATCTGGAAGTACAAAGGCGTCATCATCGGAGCCTGCGCCCACTATGCCAACATGTTCCCCAACATGAACCTCTTGACCCACGAGATCAACGAGTTCAAGCCGAAAAGCAAGTGCTTTGGCATCTTCGGCGGCATGAGTTGGAGCGGTGGCGGCGTCAAGACCCTCGCCAAATATGCCGAGGAAGGCCAATGGAACCTCGTCGCCGAAAACGTCGAGGTGAAAGGCGCTCCCATCCGCGAGGAAGACTGGGATAAGCTTTACAACTTAGGAAAAACTGTTGCCGAGGCTATTCTCTAACTCTAAGGAGTCAACGGCAGGCAACTCAAGAGCTTCGATCCACTCTTGATGCAATTGTGGCGCTGGCATCCCCATGTTGATAAAAACACTGTCAGTAGAGCACTGGAAGGCATTCTGCAAGAACCTCTTGACAGTGTTTTTTCCTTTGTATTCCTCCATGAAATTGAAGAACGACTCTCCCGCCCAGTAGGAGGCCTCCATGGTGAATTCTCCATTGAGGTCACAGTTGGTACTGATGAAATTGATGGAGTCGGAGGCTCTGACCTGATGCCCGTTGTGCCTGCGGCAGAAGTACTCGGCGATGCCCTCACTGATCCAAAGATAGTGGTGAACGTCATTATTATAGTTCAAGGCAGTGAAGAACACGTAGTGGTTCATTTCATGCTGGAGCACCTTGACAAATCCATTGATATGGTCGCTTGGGACCTCAAAAACATCAGGGCTAAGTACGATGCCACGTGTCAAGCAGCCCAAGGGGCCGACTTGGATGATGGTGACGCCTGCCACGTTGGTGATATCGTAGTTGGGCTGTTCCAGCAGTTGGCAAGTGGTTTCCTTGTATTTGCCCGAGGTACTGGGAAGATAGAGGGCAAGACGACGTCCATTCACGGTGGAAGGATAGAAATACACCCCAAAGAGTTCCTTCAGCGGTTCGATGGTTTCCTGGGCCACACGCAACACATCTAAGGCATGACCTTGCCACAGAGCGTCTTCATCGAACTCATAATACACGATAAAATTCGCGTTTTCAACTTGTTGCCAGCCACTCCGAACCTGGCCCTGATCTTTGTCCAAAGGGTTCAGTGTATGCTTATCTTGACCCAAGTCGGTGTTATTGTCCCAGTCGAAAGGTCCGACATCAGAAACAGTGATTCCTTGGTCTCGGTTGTTACGGTCGAGGCTTCGAAGGTATTCCTTGGTGACATCAGGGATGTTGGCATACTTCAGCGGTGGACGGTGCAATCCAATGTCGTAGACCTTTCCCACCACCAATGCGATGACAAGGAACAAGAGGGCTATTGTTAGTAATGTCGTTCCGTATTTGCTTCTCATATCATTATTTCAACGATTCTATCATAATTCTGTTTTATATCTCCTTCGATCATATGTCCAATGCGGAATCCGTCGCCTGTGGTCTCGCAATAGAGGTAACGGCGGCCATTGTGGACAAACAGCACCGAATCGACATCTTTCACCTGAATCAAGTCACGCCATTCCTCACGGAATTCCAACCCGATGGCGGCGTGTCCACGCTGTTCGGATAGCATGATCAAGACGTTGTGACCCAAGGCATGGAACAAGGCGGCCATGAGTGACGACTTACAGTCGCAGTCGCCTTCCTTGTCGTAAAGCACCTCATCGGGGAAGCGCATATACTCTCGCATGCGATCAATGCTGACGCTTTCCGCATCGAGACGGTATTCGATGTTGGGAGCCTGCACAAAGTCGAGCGCAAACTGCAAGGTATCCACTTCATTGCAACCGGCTTTCTCGGTAACTGCCCTAATATAGTCGGCCAGCATATTCACTTTCTCCATACGGCTGCTTTCCTCAAAGAGATACTGGAACATACTGCGGATGTTCATCTCATAGGTATTGCCGTTGTGCCCGTAATCTTGGAACGGGTTGACAGACCTCAGGTCTTCAATTCTCGTATTCGAGAAGTCAAGGGAGAACTTACCTTCGAGCCTGATCCCTCGTTCCGAATCGAGTGTCCAGTTGTAGAAACAAGTTTTGTCATCGTTGAGGAGGATGGCGTCGTCTTCCATGCCGTCTTCATCCAATGGAAGAAGCACTTTGTCCTCAAAGTCGTCGAGGCTCATGCCTTCCATGGTGGCGCCGATGGTGAAACGGTCGCCCGTAGTCTCGCAATAGATGTAACGCTTGCCATTTTCAAGAATGGTGAGTTTCTCTATCTTGTCCATGCTGAAATACTCCCCTTCAATCAGGTTGACCAGTGAGACCTCGATGCCTATGGCGGCATGTTGGAACTTCCTGGATGACATATACAGCACATTGTAACCCATCACATGAAACAGCATCGAAGCCAGTAGCGACTTGCTGTTGCAGTCACCTTCCTTGTCATACAATGTCTCATCGGGGAAACGGATGTAGTTCTCATAATAGTTGATTGCCTGGCAGTCGCGGTTGTTCTTGAACTGGATATTGGGTTCCTGGACAAAGTCGAGGGTAAACTGTATCTTCTCCAATGTTGTCAGCCCCTGTTTTTGCGCTATGCGATTGATATACGCAGCTATATATCTCACACGGGCAAGCATGGGTTTGTGCTCGATGAGGAAGCTGTACATCTCAGTGATATAAGTCTTGTCGGACTTATCCTTGCGTTGGGCAAAGAAAGGATTGCATTGCCGCATGGCCTTAATGTCCCTCTCGGAAAAATAGAGGTTCAAGTCGCCATGGAGTTTTTGTCGGGCATAGAGCGGGTCAAGATCCCATTCGTAGGACCGGGCAATATCGCCATCGGGGTTCTTCACCTCTGACAAATCGCCGTCCTCATGTTCCTCGTCTTCGAGATACGAGGAAGAAACATACCAAGGTTTGTTGGCCCCATAAAGGGTCATGTTAATCGCCACACCGAAGGCAATGGCGAAGATCATTGGAAGCAAGTCGTAGTCGTAATAGTGGATTGTAGCATAACCGGCCAAGAGTGCCAGTATGATGATAGCGATGTTAAAGAGACCCAGATTGAGGTTCTTGTTGAAAAGATCCAACTTGCTTTGGAACGAGTTGGAGTTTTCAATCCTGTCAATCTTGATGAGTCGCACCAAGGCCCAAAGCACAAAATAACAGGCCGTAAGAATACCGACAGCTCGGAAATCGTCACCTATCAAGGGCATTTGAAGCACACCTGTGTTGACTGTATAAAGTACGAGGAACAAGATGGAATAAATGAATGAGGTCAGCAAGGCGGTGTCTTTCCAGCCGTAGGGATGTTCCCGATAGTATTCAGAGTATCTCCGGGGTTGGCGGTCTTCACCCAGCAAAGCATAGGCACAAGCTCGAGCCTCTGACGACAGACCTCCGTCAATGGTGCTGTGGAATCCAGTATAGTAGCATATAGCTGCAGGTTCCTTTACTAGCTTCTTCTCTCTTTTCTTCTTTTCCTTTTTCTTTTTACCCTCGTCCTCCGTTTTCGCTGGTGCGGTTTCAGTATCCTCTGTCTCAACAGGGACCTCAGGATCCACTGGCGTTTCAGGCTCGGAGACAGGCTCCGGTTCAGAGACAGGCTCGGGGGCAGAGACAGGCTCGGGTTCTATGACTGGTTCATGTTCTGCCGGAGTATTGGATTCGGCAGGGAGGTCTTGGTCGTTGGTGTTATCGACTTCCCAGAAAGCCGGGGAATCATGCTTGTTGTCAGTAAATTCAAATGTTTCGGAAGGTTCTTCAGGTGCTCCAGCATCGTTTCCGATAAACACTGCGGTGTTCTGTTGTAAAAGACGTTCCTTCTTTACTTTGTCGGGTTCTCCGTAATAGGCATTCAATGTCTTGACGAGCCAAAGGGTCTTCCAGCTGCGTTCACCTTCGATGGATGGTGTCTCAGGGTCGGATGGGCGGGCGCAATAGCCGATGAGTTCTTTTTTCCGTCTGCCTTTTTGTTGGCGGTAGATATAACCAAGTTCATCAACTACGGCATCCCGTTCAAAGCTGATGTAACCGCATTGCACATAGCGGGGTTTCTCGGTCTCGTCTTCGATATCGGAAGTCAGCACTTCCACCGATCCGATATTCTTTTTCGACTGGCCATCAACGATGACTCTACCAATGGGGATTTTTGATCCGCTTCCAGAGAGGTGCACCTCCCCTGCCGTGTGGTCGCCGTTCATGTCGAGGTATCCTATCTCAGTCAAAGGCTGTCTGGATTTGGGATGCATCTTGATCCATACGCGCACTTTCGAGCAGCGCCTGACCACAACGATAATGACGATGAAAGTCAGTACAAACAGCGAATACAGCCATGTGAGTGTTTCTATCAGCATAATGCAATCAGTCCTTGGGGTTCATGATTTTCCTAACTATTTTACGGTACTCGTACGACTCGCTGAAACGACTTGCGTCGAACAGTTTCAGCCACTCGCTCGAGTTGTTGTCCGGGCATATTGCCCAGAGGATAAGCGAGGAGGTGGCGATGGCGCCGTCATCCGGCTCCAACTCTTCCTGATAGACGCGGATTCTCCTCATCTCCTGATCGAAATCCTCCTTAGGCAGAATTCTGTTGAAGGAGAAGTGTCCAAAGCAGCGCCAACGGGTGACGAAGATGAGTTTCTGGTAAAGTTCGTCATACTTTGCTGTCTGGAGACGAGTGGTGTAGAGCGGCAGGTATCTTGACAACATATCGTCGATATCGATGTTGACCTTGACATCGGCGAATTCGGTATCGGATTGGGAGGTGATCTCACCATTGGTGGCAGCATAGGCTATCATAGGCTCGAGCAAGTCAAACTTGTCGATCTTCTTCCTATACTGGACCAGCTTCTCACCCACGGTAGGTTGTTCTCTGGGAATCATCTCGCCCTTAATACCTTTAATCAGTTGGCGTACGCTATCCTGTTTTAGGCTTTCCCATTTTTCCTCCCTCTCTCTTTGCAGTTCTTCGGGACTGACAAAGACGTAATCTCCTATCTTATCGTCGAACCGACGTGCGTGTTTCTCGGGAAGGGCAACATCTTGGAACAGCACGGCGATCTCATCGTTGAAGAAATTGATAAGCATGAAATAATGCTCCTTTTCCAGTTCGTTGACGAATCTAGGTGTATAGTTCACACGGATACGGCATCCTTCCACTTCTTTAGTCGGAATGAGATAGTCGTCACCGAAATGCCCTCCGTTGAGGGGTTGGTTGAACATGCTGATGGGGAACACCGTCCTTGCTTCGGGGCTGGGCATTGCGATGCTCACCTCACGGCGTATCCTCTTGCATCGATTGAGGTATTCATCACAAAGCGCAATCATCTTGTCGTAGAAGCCAACAGCCTCGAATTCGATACGGTTGGCTATACGCGAATAAGCGTCATGCTTGTAATAGGCTTTCAGCACCCGTACGCAACTGGCCTTTTTCCGAAGGTATAGGAAAAATAGGACAAACTGGATGCCCAAAGGGACCATAAACAGTCCAACAGCCCACCAGAAGGCATTGTCATACACGTTGCCAAGATTGATGAACCTGGGCGAAAGGAAATCCAAGACGGGCAAGATACCCAACACCAACATGATACCAAGGAAGAAACAACGCGAAAGCGTCGAAAGCATGGTCTTCTCTTTGCTGAGGAGGTTCTTCAGCCTCGACATGACGGTTTTTTTCATGTTGTCGCATCCAGCACCGTCATTCTTGTTCTTCACATCATTAACGTAGGCATCGTGATATTCCTCGAAATGGTCGCATTCGTCGCTAGGAATGATGGGAATCTCATAAATGATCTTGTGCCAGTATTCCCTCTCGATAGCCTGTTGGACATCGGCCTTCTCTTTCGACATCTGCTCCTGCAAATTCTTGAAAAGATACTCGATGGTAGGCAATCCACCAGCGCTCATGTTCACCTTTGAAATGACCTGGGTGAGCGAAGGCAGAATGGAGGCTTCGGACTCCTTGAATGATCTTTGGCAATACGCCGAAATCTCGTCAAGTTGTTTGCCTGTGGCTTCCTCGGTACGTTGGAGAATTCCCCTCAACAGTTCCGCTGGATAGTAACGCAGATAGTTCAGGTAATAAAGTTTCTTCAGGTTCCTGTGAAGGAAGTTCCGGATGGGATGCGGCTTGGGCGACAACTCCTCGGTATCGTCGATATCGAAACGATCCACATTGACCTGTTTGACAAACTTGTCAACGCGGTACAATTCTTTATCGACAAGCCTAAACGTCTGGTCTGGCTTGGAGTGGTCACCTTCTTCCTTAAAGCTGTTCAGAATCTCATAAGCCACCCGGTTGGTGTCGTTTTTGTCCTCATAACTCATGTCAAAGAACACCGAGGCGGCTCCCATCGACATGTAGAAAGCCTCGTCAGAGCCAGTGCCGTGAATCAAAGGATGGTTGGCATCACAAGCAAGAAAGAGATGCACTAGGCACTGGAGGAGGTATTCGGCTTGGCCCTTCTCGTCCAAACGAGGATAAGAACACTCAGTACGGTTTTGAACATCCTGATACAGAAGCATGTAGTCGTATCCTCGAATGGCTGAGATGTTATGCTGAACCTCTATCTCGTTAAAGAGCTTCAGCATCTTGGCTCGTTCTTCCACCTTACGCGTGTTGATGTCGCACGGCACATAAAGCATCCCGAAGACACACATGCCTTGATGGATATGACCTGGGAGGAAACGCCCCTTCTCCTTTTGGAGCAGTGCGGCAATCGAGGCGAAGACCAGATGCGTAAGCCTCTCGGTGACATCTCCTAGCACGACAATATTAATGGTCTGATAGGGTCGGATGTTGGAAGCCCGCAACTCATCAATGAAATCCTTGGCCTTCCGGACGACGGTTTCCTGAAAGAAATATAGCCGTTTTGCAATCCGTTCAATCTGGCCAGTATCCTCAACATCCACATCGCCAAAAAAATCATCGTACGACAAATCGGTGTAATACCAATAATTGCCATTGATGACAGCTTCCCTGGCAGCTTTCTTCTTGTCCTCTTCCTCAAGTTCTTCCTCCCTGGTCCTTTTGAGTTTCACATTGGCATTCTGTTCGGCATAGTCTTGATCTTCTTCGACCGAGGCATTGTACTCAACCTTGCTTTCGGAATCATCCATAAGCGGTGGAGTCATCTTGTCTGCTTTCGATCGCTCTATGAATACATGGTCGATTTGACTGATGAGTTCCAAGAACTCGTCGCGCCGTTTTGATTTTTTGGTGATATCTAGGATCCAAAGAGGAAGCATGAGGGAAAAAGAGATTAATTGGGTTTACCTAATAAAATTGTGCACGGTGTCGAACTCCTCGCGGACAATGGAGAAGAGCACATTGTAAAGCCTTTTCTCGGAAGGCTTCATGGCGTTCTTCTTCCATTCGATAAGTTTGTTCAATAAAGCCTTATGCTTCTCTTCATAATTCTGTTTGAAAATGGTCTCGCCCGTGACATCTTGGCCATTCACCATGTGGTGTTGACGCAAGATGGCTTGAAGGATGGCCTCGGTGGTCTCGCCAAAACGATAGTTGAAATACAACGAAATGTATTGGGCGAATTGTTCCGTGAATCCAGTGCCTTCAATTTCCTTGAAGAGAGGACGTCCGTTATCCTCTAATTTCAGGACAATCTGACCTGTCTGGGGATGCATCGAGAGTGCTTCAGGCTGTGCAATCTTGAAATAGGTCTTGCACTTCGGATCGGTGAGATACATGGAATCCGTGTATGACTGCATGTCGTATTCGTCGAAATAGAAGAACGGATGTGTCTCTGCACGGAACTCGTCAAGAACGAGCATTTTGGCGAACGAACGGTGCTGTTGCAACACTTCCTCCGGAAGGTCGTCCATGGTGATCTTGCCAAGGAACTGAGCAAAGTCGTGATGGAAGTGGTATTTCTCACGGAAGGAGGCTTTGTCATAGACCATCTTGATCGAGTCGTAGATACGGTAATCACCCAAAGAGAGACCGTATTTAGATTTCAACACAAGTGCAGTATTCTCATCGTCTGCTTTTTCAAACCTATGTTTGGGATTGCCTTTTTGGTAGCCCAGCATCTCAGCGGCCAGATCTTCACTGCCAGCAACAAAGACGATATGTTCCTCTTTCTTCATGACATCGATACGGTTGGCGTTGTAGCTGAAGAACAAGGCGGGATTGAGACTGCGGCGCACATTGTCTTTTTCCTCATTGGTGAGGTCGGCAAAGAAGGATGATATCTTCTTGTTGTCCCATTTTTCCTGAATCTCCTTGCTTTCATGCATCTGCTTATCCAAGATGGTGATGGCCATCGAAAGGAAGTCTTCCACCACCTTCTCGTTGGAACGCTCCAGATTGGGGTTACAGAAGAAGCGGGTTTCGGCGGTCTTCTCTTCCTCTTTGCTCTTGGGATCAACCTTGGTGAAGAACACCTGATACTGTCCGCTCTTTATGGCCTGCACAGTATCGTCGTTTACCGCGTTGTAGATATTGTCGTTAAGGAACTTCTCAAGGTCCTTACGTTCAGGGGTCTCGGCCTCGTCGTGTTGGGCCCTGATGATGGTCGTGTAGAGTTTGCTGAAAATATTGTCGGCAATCCATCCGTTGCCATCGGCGATGGTAGTAAGCTGCGGCAGATACACTGTGGTCACATCCAAGGCAGCGGCACCCATGTCAGCAGAGAGCTTGTTGTAGAGGCGCACTGCCTCGCGGTTCATTTCAGAGGCTTTGTCCTTGAAGCTGGCGATATGTTTCTTCAACTTCGACAACTCATCGTTTTTCTCATCGGTGCAGAAGTCCTTCTTGAGGTCGTGTGCCCACTTGATCATGGCCAGTTCAATGCTTTGGTCAACATACGACTGAAGGGCACTGATATAGTTTTGGATGTCGTCCTTGTTGGAACCAAAGGTCTTTTCCTTGAAATCGACCTTTTGGGCACTTTCACACAACTTTTGCAGTTTTTCTTCCTGTTCCTGGAGGCTGCTTTCCAGTCGCTTGAAGCTGTCCTCTTCCGCTTTGAACTGGGTGGCCATGTACTTTCGGACGGCATCGACGGCATCATGGGCAAAGGTCAGGCCCTTGGAACGGATCCAACGCTCTGCTTGCGACCAAATGCCTTCGACAATCTTCTTTTTGTAATCGTCGCGTTTATCGGGGTTGTTGGTCTCGTTTCCTATGGCTTTTTGGGCATCCTTCACCATGCCTTGGATCATGCTCAAGTCCAGTTCCGAGTTCAGCTTTTCAGAAGCGGAATCTTGTATCTCGAGGGTGTCTTTCAGCGACCTGATGGCATTGCCGTTGGCGATAACGTTTGCAATGGTTCCCGGGACTTTCCCATCGAGTTCCCTGAACAGCTCCATTACCAAGGCCGGGATCTTGCTCTCTTCCACCTTGGCGTCCTTACCCGACTCGGCCAACAGCCAGCTGCGCAGGATATCTCTTCTCATGCGGAATCGCATGTATTTGTTGAAGTGTTCGTTGGGTTTTTGCAGGGAGACGTAACCCATGGGAACGAGGAAGTTCTCATGATTACGATCCATGATGTCGTTCATATAATTGTCGATATCGCTGCGGAAAGTCGCTCCTGCCTTGCCATGATGCAGGTGGTACAGCATCTCGGCAGTATTGCGGTACATGGTGCGAGTGTTGCCCAGACTGGTACCCTTGTCGGTTTGGATATCCACCGGAATCATGTAATAGAATGGGCAGTAACGCTTGTCGGGATCGATGAGGGAGTAGTCGTTTTGGAAGGCGAGACGGTGCATCACGATGTTCTGCTTCTTGTCGAAGCTCATGGCTTTGAACGCTTCCAATTCAGTGAATACGCCATAGGCATTGAGGGTGTATTTATCCTCGGTGGCGTTGCTGTCGATATACACTTTAGGCATATAGAGTGTCAAAACCAGTTGAGGATCGCCGTTACCCACCACTTGATGGTGGATTTGGTTAAGGTGATATAACACATCGTTCAGAATGCCTGAACCTGTACCGCCCAAGGTACTTCCCACTACCCAATAGTAGATGATGCAGTCCTCGCCACCGACGGTCTTCACATCGTTGAGTGCGGAGACAGCAGCTTGCACCTTGCTCTGAAAATCAGACAGGGAGTGTGCAAAAGCGATACGGCTCTTCATACGGAAAGCTCCCGCACCGAATGCCAGCGGCTGGTCCGGAATCTTAGTAGCTAACTCGGGTGAACAAGCTTCAAGGATGCGCTTGTTGATGAGCGTATTCTGGTCTTGCTTGGCCTCGTAATAGATGGCGCTAGGATTGGCTCGACCCAGATTGATAAGGTCGGTTTGGGGGCTGATGAACGGCACTTTGCCCTGTTCAAAAGTAGCACGGTTACGTTTGTTAGCTTCGTCGATGTCGCGCTGGTCGGTATCGATGAACAGGAACCGGTAGCTGTCGTTCATCGCCTGAAGGCGGCTTTTGGTTGCCGTTGCCTCGGAAAAGCGTTTCTCGTACACTTTTTCCTTGATTTGGGAAACGGTCTGGCACCCAGAGCCTCCCAATCCGATAAAGATGTGTTTTTCGTTTGCCATAGATAAATTTATTAATATTGTTATTACTTATCTTACCATTACCACCTTGACCGAGTGGGTAATCTCACTCCTCGCCCGCCCGCACTGCACTCGTATGGTGGAAGGACCGTCGTAGCTGATCTTGCCCGATAGGGCCTTGCCTTGGGCAACGTATCTCTTGGTGCCTCTCCATGCGAAACAAGGCTTGGTAAACACCAGAAATGGATTTGCTTTTTTCTTCTCAATGAGAAACTGCCATTCGGCATCATCGACTCTGCAACGACCTGTGCCTCCATTGCCCACATGAATCACGGCGGACGGACTCTGTTTGGGCAGACGGACTACCTCATCAATTTGATTGCCCTCACTGTCATAGAACGTGAAGTTGCCTTTAAAGCAAAGCTTGCGGTTACGGATCATGGAGTGGATCACTCCTATGATGTACAGAAGAATGAGCAAGAGAATGATGACCGTAGCCACGAAAGAAAGGAAGAAAGTGAACAGCCAACGGCTTTCGCTTTTCTTGGTGTTGGGAAGGGGCTTCTTGACCCCCAGGTTGGTGAGCTCGTCGTCGTAAGGCGTAGGCAGGAGAATGCCCAAATTAAGTGTATCATTCAACTGATGGAATCCGATATCACCATGTTTGATCTGACCCAAATCGAGATGCATGACCGAGTCACAAGTAACCGTGTAGTTCTCGGAATTGTTCTCAAACATAAAATCATCGCCCGACAAGTAGGTAGAGTCGATTCGCATCCTAGGATAGAGTTTGCTAGGCTTCCAATGGATGTCGGCGGTCACATTCCCGTCGATATCGGTCTTGGTCTCCAGCCGGATGGGACTCATGCGGTTTTCGTTGTCGATGATAGCCTTCAGTTTGGTCACCATGATGTCGCGCTTGAGTTGTTCGAACCATTGTCCGATCATCACGCCGGGATTGGTGAGGGGAACAATCTCCAGTCCGCCGCCTTCTTCAGGAAACACTTGGTTTTTCAGCTGAGGCAGGCAATAACCAGGTTTTGATTCATCAACGGGAAGACGCAAGGCAACACAACGTGTATAGATTCCGTTGGTGGCAGCAGCGATCTCATCGTGGAGCCGCTCTATCTCATCGGATCTAAGTTTACGTTCGGCGGGGTTCTCGCCCTTGACATCGTTTCTGAAGTCAGTCAGCAGGATCACCACATTCACTTTATAATCCCTGTTGTTTTGCAACACCTTGGCAATGGTGCTGATCACCTTGGGGATATCAGTGTGATTCTTGAATTCCTGTGAGTAGGACGGATCGGTGTATAGGGTTTGAATGTTTTTGTGCAAGGCTTCCCTGACCTCCGAGTTAATGACGCCACAAAAGCTCAGCATGTTCGGCAAAGCTTCGGTACCGAAAGGGATGACATCCACGCGGTCGCCATCGGGTAAAGCCTGGATGAAGGGCCTTAAGGCCTTTACGACATCTTCGCTGTATTGTTTCATCGTGCCTGACACATCCACGGCGAACACATAGTGGGCAGGATATCTCATCAGTTCCTCACGATAAAGTTCTGTCAACTGGGGATAAACTTGTTCTAGATAGGCCAAGGAGGACTGTTGTTGGGCCATCAAAGATGATGTGCCCCATACCATCATGGCCACTAAGAGAAAACACTTAGAAAACGATTTCATAATTGCATTTGTTTAAACGATAGTTGTCTTAAGCACATCGAAAACAATGATCAAAGTGCCTTCTTGGTTGAGGGTGATCTCGTACCCCGGGTGATAATAGGACTCACCGAAACTTACACCGGGTTCCTCGGGATCATATTGCCCTTTAAAATGCAGGGTGGATTGGGAATCGTAGGTGTCTTCGTAGATCTCGTTGCAGATTGACTTGGCCTCTTCCTTATAGGCATAGGCATCGGCGTAAGGCACGTTCTCAATCTTTATGGTGATGCCGCAAACATGGTCGAAAGCCCTCCAGGTATAACGGCGGCCTATCTCCATGTCATGGATGGCACCTTGGCCATGATACACCTTCAGCCAACCATCGAGCGAGCGCGGATACTCGTCGGTGAGCCATTCGTCGGCCTGCTTATGATAACCCCTAATGCAGGTGTTCAATTCCGGCTTAGGCAGTGAAGGACCGTAAAGCTCATAGATTTTGGCGTAGGTCTCTTCAAAAGTACCGGCAGGATAGTAATGCATCAACTGATGCTCCACATGGTTGGTCACGGAGTTGAGCATGCCCAAGTTGACATAGTAAAGGCACTGCCAGTGTTCATCCACATAAAAATGGTGGCCTTCATTGTTATAGTGAGTGACAGGGATGCCACAGATGGTAGTATCATAGACCTGTCCCCAATTGTCAAGGAAAGTATCATAGTTATAGGCCCGACGACTCATCGCCATCACCGTGTTGAGGATGCCTTCGGAAGCCTTAAGGCCAAAGTTGTAAGGCGGGTCGCCACCTTCGCCAGCCGCCAGTGTGATACCCTTGTACATGGCTGTACGGTCGAGGAACTCATGCTGGTCGTAGTATTGGATCTTCCCTTCGTTGGTAATCTCGCCAAAGAAGCTGAAGGCCGAGGTCTTGTTGTCGGTAGCATAAAAGCCGTAATAAATGGCGGATCCGATAATGTTGGTATGGTCAGGATCGATATAATCGATGTCCTTCAACCAGAACACACCGCCATCGGTACTCTTGGCCAGCACAGCGCTATGTCCAAAAGTCTCGGAGAGCTTGAATTCGTAGATACCTGGAGCCATCGCATCGACAAGGTCGCCGGCATAGGCATGCTTGGTGAAGTTGGGACAGCCTTCCGGGAAGCCGTCGGGATGACCGCTTTTCCCACAGGAGGCGAAACAACTCAACAGCACCGCCATGGCGCCGATGAGGAAAAATCGTGTGGTTTTCATGATTTTACGAAGTTTAGTCTTTGCAAAGATAATGGTTTTTTCCAATTATCAAACCGTTTGTGCAAATCTTCACTTCTTCTTTCTTCCCGACTTTCTTAAAGCTTCAGCAATAATCCACTGGAGTTGCCCGTTGACAGAACGAAATTCGTCGGCAGCCCACTTCTCCACCGCCTCCATGGTTTCAGCATCCACGCGAAGCAGAAAAGTCTTGGTGTTGGCGCTATTTTCCTTCTCCTTTGCCATAGTTATCGGTCTAACGACTCACCCAGGGTCATCGAAAAGATGTAATCCTTGGCAATGTAATTATCATAGATCCAGAGGCACAGAATAGTCACACCCATGGTGATGAAACCAGCCAAACCCGTCATGCCATTCAAGAAATCGTTGCCGCCCAAAGTGAAATAAATGACTGTTCCGGCCAAGGCATTGATAGTCCCATGGAGAATCGCAGCCACAATCATCGATTTAGTCTTAAGGACGAAATACAATTCAATGACTCCCAACAGGATACACATTACCACCATCATCAAGACACCCCATTGCGGTTCGTTCGGATAGTTATGGCCCATCAGGATAAGTGGGAAATGCCAAATGCCCCACACGATGCCGATGAACAAGGCGGCTGGCCAGAATTTCTTTTCCTTTAAGGCATGTACAAGATAGTTGCGCCAACCATATTCCTCACCGAAGGCAGCAATAGCATTGATAGTGATGCCCGCCAACAAACCGCTGAAAACGACGGAAACCGCCATGAGCCATGCAGGGAGTTGTCCCATTTGTTCACGCACCATATCCCGCTGGTCTTCTGGGATATTGTATTGGTTGATCAGTTGTTCGGCATTGTACGTCAACTCCACGCCAGGCATCAGACCGTTGACGAGTATACACAGGAAAACCATCGCCACAGGAAGCAGCCAAGCTACCAGCCAAGGTCCTCTAATCTTGAAGTTGACCAAACCCGTATGGTTGAATTTTTCCTTGTCGATAGCCTGCAAAACAAGAGCGGTAATCATCGGGAAAAACATATAAATGGACGAAAACACCATCAGTCCCATGGGTGTATCCGCTCCCATGCCGAAGCCCCAGTGGGCCACGGCAAACATCGCCCAGCTGAACAGGCAGACGATGATTGAAAATCTTATGGCTTTTTTCATGGTTTCAATTCTTTTAATGTTTCAAACAATTCAACAGTCTTTTCTTTGTCCGAATAGTTCAAATAATACAGGTCCTCAGTTGTGCGCAATTGGATGTAAGGCGCCTTCTTATGGATGAAGAGCATACATTTGTCGCCATTACTGAATCGGAAATGCCCTTTAGCTTGGCTTCCCGTATCGGATCCATTGGTGCGCATGGCAATGGGCGGCATCTCATCAAGCAAATCTACAGAAACAATGTCAGAAATTGGAATCTCGCGCCCGTATAGGCCTGAAATCTTAACCGTCTCCTCTCCCACCGTAATTCGGGTCGGACGGAAACTCAAGGCCAGCGTGAGAGCCGCAAGCACCACGATGACCCAAGCGAAGCCCCAAGCTATTCTGGCTGCCTTAGCGGATTTCACCAATTTACCGGATTTGTCACTGCCCAATGGCATTTCATCCCGCACAAACCTGATGTTGGATTTAGATTGGTCACGCCCAAAGGCATTGTACCGCTTCATGGCGATGGACAAAGGCACCATCATGGCGAGCACCAGCACCATCAACGTCACGCCACAGACATCTTCGTCGATGAGCTTGAGCAGATTTAGCGTGGCTGTGACCACCAACAGGAAACCCGTAATCCCCAAGATGATGGCGCAAGCCTTCTTCAGTCCTTCGATATCGACCAAGGCCTTGCGTTCTGGCGGCAGGTTCCCATAAGGATTGATTATATTCGGGTATTGGTAACATGCCCATGCCACCACTATCAGCACCAATCCCGTTGCCAAAACAGTATACCCCATAACTCTTAACTCTTATCTCTTATCTTTTATCTCTTATCTCAATAAAGGCTTCCCGTATTGACTACCGGTTGGGCCGACTCGTCTGCGCAGAGCACCACCATCAGGTTGCTCACCATGGCCGCCTTGCGTTCCTCGTCGAGTTCGACGACGCCTTCGTCTTTCAGCTTGTCCAGGGCCATCTTGACCATCGACACGGCGCCTTCCACGATCTTCTCACGGGCTGAAATGATGGCGGCAGCTTGCTGGCGGCGCAACATCACCGCGGCAATCTCCGGCGAGTAGGCCAGATAATTGATGCGGGCTTCAAGCACTTCCAGGCCCGACATAGCCAGACGCTCGTTCAGTTTGGACAACAAAACGTCATTAATCTCCTTGCCGCCGGAACGAAGAGTCAACTCATCGGCTTCAGCCTCGTTCTCATCGTAGGCATACATACCTGCCACCTCACGCAAGGCGGCGTCGCTCTGTACCTGGATAAAGCTCTCAAAAGCCCTCATGCGGTTGGAGACCGAAACCGTAGCGGTATTGCCTGCCGAGCCACCCGCCATGGTCTGTGAGTCAATCTCGAACATGGCCTTGTAGGTGTCCTTCAATCTCCAGACCAAGATTTGGCCAATCATGATGGGGTTACCCGTCTTGTCGTTCACCTTAATATTATCAGGGTTGAGGTTACGGGCACGCAACGAGACCTTCTTGGAAGTCATGAAAGGGTTGACCCAGTGGAAACCCGTCTTGGTGAACGTGCCTTTGTATTTGCCGAAGAACAGCATCACCATGGCCTCGTTGGGTTCCAGCTTACGGAAGCCGATAGGAAAGATGACCGATATCAAAAAGCAGATCACCGAAAAAAGAGGAAAGATGGGATATTCCTCTGTGAAGGCCAAACCCACGACAGCCACGGCCAGAATAGCAAATTCAATAAACAAAGCGACGAATCCATTCATCGCAAATCCTTTAAATTCAAATTCTTTTGTTTCCATATCTGATATTATTTTGATATTATTTTGATGTGGCAAAAATACAAAGATTTTTGAAAATGCAAGGATTTTTTTGTTTTTTTTCGAAAACAAAAAACCTCCGCCTCAAAGGAGGCGGAGGTTTTGATCAGTATTCCTAATTAATATAGGATCATTTGTATTCAGCGAGCACGTCCTTGACGCGATCGGGGGTCATACGGCCGTAGACCTTCTCACCGACTTCGATGACGGGGGCCAGACCGCAGGCGCCGACGCAGCGGAGGCAGTTCAAAGAGAACTTGCCGTCGGGAGTCACCTCGCCGACACCGATGCCCAGCTGACGCTTCAGCTCGTCCAACACCTTCTCGGCACCACGCACGTAGCAGGCGGTACCCAAGCAAACGCTGATCGGGTGCTCACCTTTAGGAGTCATGGTGAAGAACGAATAGAACGACACGATGCCATACACTCTTGAAACCGGAATGTTCAATTCCTTAGCCACGAGTTCCTGGACTTCTGCCGGCAGATAGCCGAACTCGCCCTGGACTTTGTGCAGCACGTTGATGACCTCACCCGGCTTGTTGCCGAACGACTTGCAGACGTCCTTGATGAAGTTGATCTTCGATTCTGATAATTTAATAACTGCCATTGTATTTTTCCTTTCTATTGTTTACTGGTTATTAATCCTCGCTGATCTCAACATGTTCCGACTTGTCGAAATAGTGGGTGTGCAGCAGTTCGTGTGACAGATGGCCGCAAGGCTCACCAAGATATTCCTTGTACAACTTGATGATTGAAGGATTCTCGTGTGACTTACGGATGGGTTTGCCAGCATCCTCGCGGTAGATGGCTTCCGTACGTTTCTTGATGATCTCGCTATTGCCATGGTGGTAGGGCTGACCAGCGCCGCCGACGCAGCCGCCGGGGCAGGCCATCACCTCGATGGCGTGGAACTGTTCCTTGCCTTCGCGCACTCTCTCGAGGAGCTTGCGGGCGTTGCTCAGACCGTGGGCGATACCGATGTGGATCGGAGTGCCGTTGAAGTCAACCCAAGCGTCGCGGATACCTTCGATACCACGGAGTTCGGTGAAGTCGATCTTCGGGCAAGGTTTGCCGGTGAACACCTCGTAGGCGGTACGGGTAGCAGCCTCGATCACGCCGCCGGTGGCGCCGAAGATGACGGCAGCACCAGTGGATTCGCCGAGCGGGTCGTCGTAATCCTCTGAAGGCATATCCTTCAGGTCGAGGTTGAACTGCTTGATCAAGCGGGCCAGCTCGCGGGTGGTCAGCACGTAGTCGATATCGGGGTTACCGTCCTTGTAGAATTCCTTACGCTTGCTTTCGTACTTCTTGGCCAGGCAAGGCATGATGGAGACGACGACGAGGTCTTCTCTCTTGATGCCCATCTTCTCAGCCCAGTAATTCTTGGCGATGGCGCCGAACATCTGCATGGGTGATTTGGCGGATGAAGGAACGTCGAGCATGTCGGGGAAGTTATGTTCGAAGAAGTTGACCCAGCCAGGGCAGCAGGAAGTCAGGATAGGCAGACGGACTGACTTGTCGCCTTCCATGAATCTCTTGATACGGCCGAGGAGCTCAGTGCCTTCCTCCATGATGGTAAGGTCGGCAGCGAAGTCGGTGTCGAACACATAGTCGAAGCCGAGGCGGCGCAGGGCAGCGGCCATCTGGCCGGTGACGATGGTGCCGGCGGGCATGCCGAACTCTTCACCGAGAGCCACACGGGTAGCAGGAGCTGTGTTGACGATGACGGTCTTCTTGGGATTGTTGATGGCAGCCATGACGTTGCGGGTGTCGTCCACCTCAGTCAAAGCACCAACGGGGCACACCTGGACGCACTGACCGCACATGACGCAAGGTGAGTCGACGAGGTCTTGCTCGAAGGCAGGAGCCACGACGGCGCTGAAGCCACGGTTGATGGCGCTCAGGGCGCCGACGGTCTGGACGTTGTTACACATGTTCTCGCAGCGGCGGCACATGACGCACTTGTCCATATCGCGAA
The DNA here is from genome assembly GCA_902801465.1 of uncultured Bacteroidia bacterium. GTDB lineage: Bacteria > Bacteroidota > Bacteroidia > Bacteroidales > F082 > Limimorpha. Next base: position 42,079 of record CADCIH010000019.1, read on the forward strand.
CGATGCTGGGTGACATGTCTTGGCGGTAGTGGCTCTGCTCGCCCTTGAAGGGGATGTCGCGGATGCCGAGGTACTGGGCCAGGCTCTGCAGTTCGCAGTTGCCGCTCTTGGCGCAGGTGAGGCAGTCGGTCGGGTGGTCGCTGAGGATCAGCTCGACGACGGTGCGACGGGCGTTGATGACGCGGGCGCTGTGGGTCAGCACTTCCATGCCTTCCACGCAGTCGGTGGCGCAAGCCGGGGCCAGGTTACGACGCGGACAGTTCAAAATAGCAAAGGGTAGGAATATGGATACCGGCCATGCGGGCGGCTTTAAGGATAGTAGTGCCTTCCGGGACCTGAATCTGTTTGTTATCAATTGTTACGTTAATCATACTTTTTCTCCTCCTCTATTTTATTTGACAGAAATAGCACCAAACTTACAACCAGCGATACAGGCACCGCACTTGATGCACTTGGTGGTATCGATCACCATCGACGGCAGCTTGTGGCCGGGGGCGATGTAATCGGTCTTCGAGATGGCGTCACCAGGGCAGTTCTTGGCGCACTTGCCGCAGCCGATGCACTTCTCCTTGTCGATCTCATAGCTCATGAGTTTCTTGCAGACGCCAGCGCGGCACTTCTTGTCGACGACGTGCTCGACGTATTCGTCCCAGAAGTTGTCAAGGGTGGAGAGGACAGGGTTCGGTGAGGTCTGACCCAGACCGCAGAGGGCGGTGTCCTTGATCACGGCGGCGAGATTGCGGAGCTCTTGGAGGTCGTCCATGGTGCCATTGCCTTCGGTGATCTTGGTGAGGATTTCAAGCATACGCTTGTTACCGATACGGCAGGGGGAGCATTTACCGCAGCTCTCTTCGCAAGTGAACTCGAGGTAGAACTTAGCGATAGCGGGCATGCAGGAGGTCTCGTCCATGACAACCATACCGCCAGAGCCCATCATGGAGCCGGCAGCGGCGAGGCTTTCATAGTCGATAGCGGTGTCGAGGTGCTTCTCAGTCAAGCAGCCACCCGAAGGACCACCGGTCTGGACAGCCTTGAACTTACGGCCGCCCTTGATGCCACCACCGATTTCGTAGATGATGTCGCGGAGGGTGGTACCCATCGGGACCTCGATCAGACCGACGTTGTTGATCTGGCCGGCCAGAGCGAACACCTTGGTGCCCTTTGACTTCTCGGAGCCGATGCTGGCGAACCAGTCAGCGCCCTTGGTGATGATGATCGGCACGTTGGCGAAAGTCTCAACGTTGTTCACGTTGGACGGTTTGGCCATGTAGCCGCTGACAGCCGGGAACGGAGGTTTCAGGGTAGGTTCACCACGTTTGCCTTCCATGGAGTGGATCAGAGCAGTCTCTTCACCGCACACGAAAGCGCCGGCACCGTAGCGGAGCTCGATGTCGAAGTTGAATCCTGAGCCGAGGATGTCGTCGCCGAGGAGGCCGTATTCGCGGGCCTGGCTGATGGCGACTTGCAGGCGGTGGATAGCGAGAGGATACTCAGCACGGATGTAGACGAGACCGTGAGAGGCGCCGATGGCGTAGCCGCAGATGGCCATAGCCTCGACGATGCTGTGCGGGTCGCCTTCCATGATGGAACGGTCCATGAACGCACCCGGGTCGCCTTCGTCAGCGTTGCAGATGACGTACATCTCATCGCATTTGTTCTTTGCGCAGAGGCCCCATTTCACACCGGTGGGGAAGCCGGCGCCACCACGGCCGCGGAGGCCAGACTTGGTGACTTCGTCGATGACCTGTTGGGGGGTCATCTCGCTGAGGCACTTGCCGAGGGCTTCGTAACCGCCGCGTGAAATGCACTCGTCGATGTTTTCAGGGTTGATGAAACCGCAGTTGCGGAGAGCGATACGGAGTTGCTTGCGATAGAAGCCCATGTGCTTCGAGTCGGCAACGTGTTCCTTGTTCTCCGGATCCATGTAGAGGAGATCGGTGACCTTACGGCCCTTGATGATGTGTTCGTTGATGATCTTCTCGACATCTTCAGGCTTCACCTGGGTGTAGAAAGTGTTGTCAGGCATGATCTTCACGATGGGTCCCTTCTCGCAGAAGCCGAAGCAACCGGTTCTGACCACCTGAACTTCATCCTGCAAGCCCTTCTCAGCAAGGATGCGCTGGAAGTTCTCGATGATTTGAGCACTTGCCGATGCCTGGCAGCCGGTACCGCCGCAGACGAGCACGTGCATCTTAATTTTTGTCATATAAATTCCTCCGAATTAAGTTATTAGATAGTTTCGTAGTTGACAGGAATGACGCCCTCGACCATTTCGTTGTTCATCACATACTTGGTAAGGATTTCGTCAGCTCTTGCAGCATCCACATGACCGAAGACGATCGGGTCGCGGCCAGGGCACTTCACCTCGATGGTCGGTTCTGCGTGGCAGTAGCCCATGCAACCGGTCTGGGTGAAAACGATGCTGAGCTTCAGCTCATCAGCCTTTTCCATCATGTGTTCCATCACTTGCTTGGCGCCAGCGGCGATACCGCAGGTGGCCATGGCGACCTTGATCTGCACGAGTGAGTCGGGATCGTTGCTCTTCTCGCGGAGGTCCAGGTTGTTAGAAAGCTTTTCTCTCATAGCTTTCAGTTCTGCTAAAGACTTAACTTTTGCCATTTTAAAATCTCCTTTCTTAGGGGTTGTACTTAAGTTTGTTTCTTTGAATATCTTATTTAGAATGATGATCCTAAAAACGGTGCAAAGGTAAAAAATAAAAGCTTCTATTTCAACGAAACAGAAGCTATTTTGAGGGCAAAACGTAAATTAGAATGATTCCAAATTAGTGCATCGAAAACTCGCATCCGCAGTACTGCTGATTGTAGAATCCGTATTCCTTGATAATCTGAATCCTACGCTCGCTCAGACCGCCTTTTCGCCAGTTTTGGGCCCAAAAGACCACACCTGGCACTTGTGACTCAGCAAAACGCCCAGCCTCTTCAATCTGCTCCAAACTCTTCCAACGACTCGAAGCTAAGGTAGTTGTTATCACATTAAAATCGTGTTCTATTGCATATTTTGCAGTATTTAATAACCTATATTTAAAGCATTTTAAACAACGGTTTCCACGTTCAGGCTCCTGTTCCAGACCTTTCATCTCCCGAAGCCAATCTTCATGGTCATAATCTGCATCGATAATCTCCAGCCCCAGCGACCTTGCATAACGAGAACACTCGTTTTTCCTTATTTCATACTCCTCCAGAGGATAGATGTTCGGATTACAATAATAAATAGTAGGAGTAATGCCATGCTTCATCAAGCACTCGATGATTGCCGAAGAGCACGGAGCACAACAAGTATGGAGCAACACTGTGGTTGCGCCTCCGGGTGCCTGTATTTCGAAAGGTTTTTTCACGAGGCAAAGATAAAAAAAGTATCTTTGCATGATAATATTATTTTCAGCATGAAAAAACTACTCTCCCTCGCCATCTTTACCTTGCTCGCAGTAGCAGGAATGGCCCAAGACCGTTGCTATTGGGTGTTCTTCACCGACAAAATCGACACCCAATTCGATCCCTACACCTATTTCGATGCCAAAGCCATCCAACGCTACCAACAATGCGGCGCCGACCTCTACGACATCAGCAACTACCCGCTCAATACCAGCTACGTGAATACCGTTGACGGATACGCCACCGAGACCTTCGGCGAGTCGCGCTGGCTCAACGCCGTGGGCATCACTGCCACCTACGAGAATGCCATGCTGATCGAGCAATTGCCGTTTGTGGCGAAGGTGCAGGAGATAGTTTCCAATGGCACACTAGCAACAATGGATTGCCACGTCGCTCCGCAAAGCCCCGCTCCTCGCGATGCCAACTCCCATCCACTCTTAATTCCTAATTCCGCATTCTTAATTCCTAATTCCACCCCAACCGACATCCTTACCAATCAGTTGATCCGCTTCGGAGGACAATATTTCATCGATAAGGGAATCGACGGCAAGGGACTTCGCATCTGCGTGATGGACGGCGGCTTCCCGAGCGTGAACACCCACCCCGCTTTCCAACACCTCCGCGATAACCACCAGATTCTCAAAACCTATAACTTCCCCAATAAGAAAGAAGACGTCTACGGCTGGAGCACCCACGGCACCATGGTGCTGAGCTGCATCGCAGGCATCAACGAAAAAGGACAAAAGATGGGTCTCGCCACAGGAGCCGAGTTCCTCCTCGCCCGCACCGAAATCGACCCGGAGCCCTTTAAAGAAGAGGTATGGTGGGCACAAGGCGCCGAATGGGCCGACAAGAACGGTGCCGACATTATTAATAGTTCACTCGGTTACGGTAAAGACCGTCACTGGACCAAAGACATGGACGGCACCTCCTACGTGGCCAAAGCCGCACAAAAAGCCGCAGAGAAAGGCATCCTCATCTGCAACTCCGCAGGTAACGAAGGCGACGACAGCCGCTGGATGACTATCATCACCCCGGCCGACGCCGACAACGTGCTCACCGTAGGTGGCATCGACGACGACCTGGAGCATTACAACCACATCTCGTTCAGCTCCTACGGTCCCACCGCCGACAAACGCCTCAAACCCAACGTGGTGGCCTTCGGTCACGCCCAAGTGGCCAACCCCAGTAACGGCAAGTTCACCGACGCCTACGGCACCTCGTTCTCCAGCCCCCTGACCGCAGGATTCTGCGCCTGCGCCTGGCAGACCAAACGCGACCTCACCGCCCTTCAGATGAAGGCCGAGATCGAGAAGTCCGCCGACCTCTACCCCTACTTCGACTATGCCTTCGGCTACGGTGTGCCTCAAGCCGCCTATTTCACAGGCGACCTGAAACCCGCCGAACGCTCCTTCTCCTTCATCCAAGAAAAAGACGGCGTCAAAATCAGCTTCCCAGAAGTCATCAAGAATCAAGATGTGTTCATCAACATCGAAGGCGCCGACGGGGTTCTGCTAGGCTACTATAAAGCAACTCCCGACAGCACAGGCATCAAACTGAGAAACAAGGACCTCGGACAAGGCCGAAAACTTAACGTCTGCTACAACGGCTTCACCGACTCCTGCCCCATCAACGGCAACGGTGAAAAAGCTACCGTCAACGCCAGCAACTTCAGGATGCGCGGCAACGACGGCACCTTCCAAGAGATTAATAATGAAGGCTGGCAGCAGTCCTTCTACTTCCAATATGACTACAACCTGTTCACCGACACCTGGAATGGCTTCAACCGACACCTTGCTTTCGGTAAACGTCACTATTTCGGCAAGACCTATAGGATCGGATTCGGATGGGGCCTTGACTGGAACCACTTCGTCGCCAAGAACAGCCTTGGAGTCAACGACCGCAAGACCATCATGCGCCAAATGCAGTTCCGAGTCGAGTTACTCCAACGCATCGTCATGCACCGCATCGGTGTCAATTGGGATCTGGGTGCCTACGGCGGCGTCAACATCACCCGTCGGGTGGAACTCCGTGACAAAGTCACCTTCCTCGATGAAAACCAACAAGCAGTGACCCCTGCCCCTTACGACGAGAACGTCTCAACTTACTTAACGGGCTGCAAAGCCATGAACCGCTTTGAATACGGCGCTACCACCAAACTCAGCTACACCTTCGCAGGCGCCATTAACCTGGGGGTCTATGCCCGTTACCGTCTCTCCAACCTCATCACCAAACAAGACGGTCTCATCGGTGACCCCACCCATCAGCCCTCACCTTGGAGCTTCGGTATCGAGTTTGAAATCATGCCTTAAAAAGCACCTTGCCTCATGAGATTCACCGGAAAACTAAGCGACTGGGAGAAGATTTGCAACTCGCTGCTCTCCGTGAAACTGCCCAAAGAGCAGCAACAGTGCTATTATTCCATCTACCCCGACTTGTACGACGACACGCTCATCGTCACCATGGCAGACAACAACCACAATGGTTATGAGTACGACTTCGACCTGGCCAAGGCAAAACTCCTCGACGAGGACGGCAAGCTGAAGCAGAACGTCTTCATCGAGCGCTCGCCCTTCAACCACAAGCAGCTCCATCTGCTCTGTGCCAACGTGTCGCACTACAACATGCTGCCCAATCTTCTGGAGAACATCTATACCCATAAGCTGCCCATCACCGAAGTGGAGATTGCTCAAGCGCTCACCACTGGACACCCCATCATCCAGTCGCTCTTCGACGTGAGCCTGTTCTTCAGCAAGGACATTAATGACGAGGCTTGGCAGTCGATGAGTGAAGACTTCCAACGTTACCTCAAACGTCGTTTGAAGGCCTTGAGCATCTTCGACCTGGTGGGACCCGCCATGGTGGGACCATCCAGCTCACACACCGCAGGAGCCAGCCGCATCGGCCTCTATGCCCGTCATTTCATCGAGGCAGTCATCGCCTCAGGCGAGAAAGTCCAAAGCATTGAAGTGAAGCTCTACGGATCGTTCCGCGATACAGGTGTGGCGCACAAAACCCCTCATGCTCTCGGCGGAGGCCTCTCGGGCTTCGCCACTGACGACCCCGAGCTGCTCATCCACGGCGACCCCCAGTACCTGCACCAGAACGGTTTCGAGATCGGGGGACAACACATCGTGTTCACTGGCTACAAAAAAGGCACCCCTGAAGAAGAGCAGCGATACGCCAAACAGATTGGCAACAACATCGCCGAAATCAACTTCACCACCGACAAGGGCCTCCATTATGTCACCGGTTTCAGCATCGGTGGCGGCAACATCGAGATCCGTTACTTCGACGGATTGCTCGACGATCCTATCGACGGAAAGCGCGACATGCGCCTGGTCGATGGCAAGGTGACCCATTGCGACGAGAGCAACGCCCACTACCCCACCATCGAGAAGATCTTCAACGATGAGTCGTATCCCAACCCTCCCAGCCTGCCTTTCAACAGCTTCGAGGAGATGCTCCGCTTCATCCGAGGCAGGAACATCATCGACGTCATCATCGAGACCGAAACCTCGTTGCAGCGCACCACACGTGAGGCCATCTACGCCAAGATGGAAGCCTACTGGAATATCATGGCCCAGTCGGTGACCCAAGGCTTGAAGAGCCGCAGTCTCTCCCTCTTCAAACTCAGCGGACAGAACGCCTGGCTGCTACATAGTTATGTGGGCGACAACTCGCTCTTCGACAACATCTTCGGTCGCGCCATCGCCTATTCGGTGGCGGTGAATGAAATCAACGCCAAATCGGGGCTCATCGTAGCCTGTCCCACAGCAGGTTCCTGCGGCATCTTGCCTGGCGTGCTGAAGGCCTACGAAGAGATGCGGCAGCCCGACACCAAACAGCTGTGCGAAGCCATGATGGTTGCAGGCTTCTTCGGGATGATCCTGTTCGACGACGTATCGACTGCCGGCGCCGACTACGGCTGCCAGGCCGAAGTCGGTGCGGCCTCTGCCATGGCTGCTGCAGCCCTCACCTACCTCGAAGGCGGCACGCCAGAACAAATGGTGGAGGCTTTCACCATCGCCATCAAGAACGTGCTGGGACTGATATGCGACCCCGTGGCGGGACTGGTGGAGGTGCCTTGCGTGAAGCGCAACGGCATGTATGCCACCCAAGCCATCAGCGCCGCCATGATGGCCCTCAGCGGCGTGCGGTCGTTCATCTCGGCCGACGAGGTCATGCTCACCATGAAAGAGGTCGGACAACGCCTCCATATCGACTACAAGGAAACAGGACGTGCCGGCCTGGCCAAGACACGCGACGGCAAGGCCGTGGAACAGGACTTCGCCAACGAGGTCAAGAAGTTTTTCGAATAGAAGTTCTTCATTTTATCAAACATATTTCTTAACTTTGCGCTTACTTATTAAAAACGACAATAAAAATGAAAGTACAAGAGTTAGTTGACAAACTCGGACTGAAAGTCCTCTCCGGCGCCAATGGCCTGGACCGCGAAATTGACGGATGCTATATATCTGACCTGCTCAGCGATGTAATGGGCAACGCAATGGAAGGCAACATCTGGATCACCCTCCAGACACATAAGAACGTGATGGCCGTGGCCTCCCTGAAAGAGATGGCCTGCATCATCCTGGTGAAGAACCTCGTGCCTAACGACGAGACCATCGAACAAAGCAACGAGGAAGACCTGCCTATCCTTCAAACCAACCTTCCCACCTACGAAATTGCTGGCCAAGTGTACAACTTGTTACACGAATAAATGGACCTAAAAACATATAGAGCCGATTTACACATGCACACGGTGCTCTCACCGTGTGGCGACCTCTATATGAGTCCCTCTGCCATCGTGGAGCAAGCCAAGAAGCTTCATCTCGATGTCATCGCCATATGCGACCACAACACGACAAGGCAGGTGAAGGTGACCCAGAAGATCGGCCGTGAGAACGGCATTCTCGTCATCGGCGGCGTGGAGATCACCACCCAGGAAGAAGCCCATGCCCTCGCCTATTTCGAGACCGATGAGCAGCTCGACAAGTTCCAGGAATTCCTCGATGAACACCTCCCCCACATTCCACTCGACGAAGAAAAATTTGGCTACCAGCTCATCGTGGATGAAAACGAAGAAGTGGTGGGCGAAGAGGAATGGCTGCTATGGTCGGCACTTGACGCGGATTTGGATCAGCTCTATGATGTGGTGCATGAAATCGGCGGACTCTTCGTCCCCGCCCACGTGAACAAACCCGCCAGCAGCTTGGTGAGTCAACTGGGTTTCGTGCCACCCGACATCAAGGCCGACGCCCTTGAGATTTCCAAACACGTGAAGAAAGAGGACTTCCTGAAGAAATACGCCTACCTTAAGAAGTTCAACTTCACAAAAAGCAGCGACGCCCACTTCCTCCATATCATAGGTGAAGTTCATTGTGTACTACACATGTATGATAAGACATTCGACGAATTTCGAAAGACCCTTCATGGGGAAGACGGTCGCTACATCGACACTGAACCCAATGAAAAACTGCAACTCCTTTATGGATAAATGCTTATGAAAGAATTAGCAATGCATGTATATGACCTGATGGAAAACTCGACCGCGGCCAACTCGACCCTGGTAGAGCTGACCATCAAGGACAGCCTCAAAGAGAACATCTACGCCTTCACCATCAAGGACAACGGCAAAGGCATGACGCCCGAGTTTTTGGCCAAGGTGACCGATCCGTGGACCACCTCACGCACCACCCGCAAGGTTGGCCTCGGTTTACCTTTAATTAAAATGAACACCGAGAACGCCGGAGGGGGCATGAAAATCGAAAGCGAGGTGGGCAAAGGCACCATCCTCAACTTCTGGTTCCAGCACGACCATATCGACCGTCCCCCCATGGGCGACTTGGCAGGATCACTGGTGATGCTCTTCTCCGCCCATCAGGACATCCACTTCATCTACACCCACATCACCGATGACGGCGAGTTTGTGTTCGACACCGACGAGGTCAAGGAAGCCCTCGATGGAATGCCGATGAACGACGTCCACATCATGAAATATCTCAAGGAGATGATTCAGGAGAATTTGGAGGAGATAAAATATAATGATTAAGAAGTAAGAACAACAATTAAAAAAACATAAAATGACACTCAAAGAAATTGCCGATCTGCTGGAGGCCAAGGTCCTCTGCGGCCACGACCGCCTGAACGAAGAACATGAAACGGCCTTCGCCTCCGACCTGATGAGCGACGTGCTCACCTTGGGTGACTACAACCCGGTGATCCTCACTGGATTGTGCAACATGCAAACCATCCGCACCTGCGAAATGGGCAACTTGGACATCATCGTCCTGGTGCGCCGCAAGAAAGCCACCGAAGAGATGATTGAAGAAGCCGAGGACGAAGGCATGGTGGTCATGGAGTGCGACTTCTCCATGTTCAAGGCCTGTGGACTGCTCTTCAAAGCGGGCATGCTGCCCATTTTCTAAATGTCAAACCAAAACAAAACGCCATGCATCTCGAATTTCAAGTTTTTGAAGCGGACTTTGTGAATGCCGGAGCCGCATCGAGCGCCATCAAGAAGACCTTGAAACAACTCAACGTCAACCCGCAAATCGTGAAACGGGTCGTCGTAGCCCTTTACGAGGCCGAAGTGAACGCCATCGCCCACGCTTACGGCGGCATGATCTATGCCGACATCGAGGCCGACCGCATCATCGTGAAGGTGGTCGACAAAGGACCGGGCATCCCCGACATCGAATGGGCCATGCAAGAAGGCAACTCCACCGCCTCGCCCGAAGTACGCAACATGGGATTCGGAGCTGGCATGGGTCTGCCCAATATCCGGAAAAACGTCGACCGCCTCGACGTCCAATCCACCGTCGGCGTCGGCACCACCGTCGAGATGGAAGTAAAATTCAGTTAATAGATAAAAGATAATAGATAAAAGTTATGGAGAAGGTCCCATTTTTTCACGCGCTGACAATTGACGAGGACACCTGCATCGGATGCTCCCATTGCATGAAAGCGTGCCCCACGGAAGCACTTAGGGTGCGAAATGGCAAAGCCATACTGCAACCCGACCGCTGTATCGACTGCGGCAACTGCTTCAAGGTATGTCCCACCAAGTCCATCTACATCAAGCAGGACGACTTCGACAACATCTTCAACTACGCCTGCCGCGTGGCATTGGTGCCTTCCGTCTTCATGGGGCAGTTCCCCAACGACATCACCGTGTCGAGGATCTACCAGATTTTGAAAGAGATCGGGTTTACCTATATCATCGAAACCGAAGCCACGGTGCCCATCTACACCGAAGCCAAAAACAAATATGCAGCCGAGCATCCCGACATCCGTCCTTTGATCTCCACCTACTGCCCAGCCATCGTGCGCCTCATCCAGGTGAAGTTCCCCGGACTGACCGAGAACCTCATCCCCATCAAGGCCCCCATCGACCTGACGGCCATGTACATCCGCCGTAAGCTGGAGAAGGAAGACTGGAACTCTGAGGACATTGGCATCTTCTACATCACCCCCTGCGCCGCCAAGATCGCTGCCGTGAAAAGCCCCGTCGGCGAAGAGAAGTCGCTGGTGGACGGAGTCATCAACATGGACGCTCTGTACAACCGCGTATTCAAGAAAATCAAGGAACAAGGCAAGGGCTTCAAGGAGCAAAAGCTTCCCGTATCACAGATCTCCTCCGACGGCGTGCTCACCGCCCTCACCAACGGCGAACGCCGCCTCTCCAACGCCAAACACTCCTACTCCATCGACGAGATCCATAACGTGATCGAATTCCTCGAGAAGGTGGAAAACGACGAGGTGGAGAACGTTGATTTCCTCGAGCTCCGCGCCTGCGACCAAAGCTGTCCAGGCGGCATCCTCACCTGCGACAACCGTTTCATGATGTGCGAACGCATCTTCGCCCGCGCCCGAAAGATTGCCGAACGCGAGCGTAACGGCGAGCAGACCAGGGATCACGAAATCGAAGCCGAACGCAACTTCCTTGCCCGCAACGTAAAGGTAGGAGACATCAACCCCCGATCCATGCTGGTCCTCGACGAGAACATCACCCTTGCCTTGGAGAAGATGCAACGCATCAACGACATACGCGCCAAACTGCCACAACGCGACTGCGGCGTGTGTGGAGCACCCACTTGCGACGCACTAGCTCGCGACATCGTCATGGGCGAAGCCCAAATCTCAGACTGCATCTTTATGAAAAACAAAGACTAATCGTCGTCTTTTTTCCTTCTTTCTTCACGCTTCTGCCTTCTGGCAGCAGCCTTTTGTATTCTCACCTCTTCACGCCGCGCATACACATTCAACATGTAAATCGCCACAGCACCGATGACAGCCATGAGCACGGCGACAAAGAACTCCCCATTGATTTGGGGAAGATGGAACACGTACTCCAACATATCCGCCGCCGGCTCCTTCCAAGGATACACCACCGGTAAGCTGCCCAGCATGAAACCCGACAAGGCCGACAAAGTCTCGTTGCGGAATTCCTTCATCAACCAGGAAAGCAGATACGAGAAAAGGACGATACTGACAATGGACCCAAGGAAAAACGGAAGCAAGATCCGAAAACCGAACATGAATGTCGATGCCTTGGTCATGGCAGGGATAGCCTGAGTAACAATCAGTTCGTAATTGCCCATCAGCAGCATCAGATGGGAGCCCGAAATACCAGGAACCACCATGCCGGTAGCTCCTACAATACCACAAATGAACAAGTACCAAAAACTATCGTTCGATTCCGGATTCAGATGGATGGACAGCAGGAAGGAAATGACAAAACCAATCAACAAAATAACGACATTCTTGACACTAACCTTCTCGATGCTCTTCATCACATTGATGACTGAAGCAATGATCAAGCCGATGAAAAAGGCCCAAACATAGACCTCGTATGACTTCAGGGCACTTTTTAGGAATATCGAGGTAAACACCATGCCCACCACAATGCCTGCTAGGATGGTGATGAAGAAACGGAAGTCAGTCCTACGACCGAATTCCGTGACCTCGCCTTTGAAAAGATATTTGAAGTTTCTATGGTTCAGCGCCTTGACGGCATTGATGAAGCGCTCGAACACACCCAACACCAACGCAATGGTCCCGCTGGAAACCGGAACCACGTTGACGATACCCATCAAAATACCTTTAACAAAGTTTTTAAACCTGGACCAAAAATACATTATTAATCAAACTCAACCTTGGTATTAACTGCAAAAGTAGCATTTTATTTTAATACTTCGCCATAACAATCGAAGTAATCTGCTTGGGTAATCCGAACCGGATAGAATGCTCCGATTTGCAAGGTCTCTTCGGCGGAAATCAGAATCTCGTCATCCACCTCAGGTGAGTCGAACTGGGTGCGACCCACATAATAATCGCCTTCCAACCTGTCAATCAACACCTTCTCGGTCTTCCCGACCCTCTGACTGTTGATCTCCAATGAGATGTTCTGTTGAATCTCCATCAGCTTGTCCACACGCTCTTGCTTGACTTCATCCGGCACATCATCGGGAAGTTCGTATGCCGGAGTCCCTTCTTCAGGCGAGAAGGCGAACACCCCTGCCCTTTCGAAGCGCATGTCTTTTATGAATTGACACAACTCATCGAAATCCTCCTCGGTCTCACCTGGGAACCCCACAATGAAGGTGGTGCGGAAAGCAATATCCGGCACATGTTGACGCACGTTTTTCACAAAGCCGATGGTCTGCTCACGGTCCACACCGCGGCGCATGTCTTTCAAGATATGAGTGCTCACATGTTGCAAAGGCAGGTCGATGTAGTGACATATCTTTGGATTATCATGCATCAGGTCGAGCAACTCGTCAGGGAAACCCAATGGATAGCCGTAATGCAACCGTATCCACTCGAGCCCTTCGATGTCGCAAAGCGCTTTTACCAGCTCCACGATATGCGACTTGCCATCCAGGTCATGGCCATAATAGGTCAGGTCTTGAGCGATTAATATCAACTCTTTAACACCTTCCTTGGCTAGTTGGCGAGCCTCGTCGAGCAGATGCTCCATTGGCACGGAGACATGCGGTCCGCGGATCAAGGGGATGGCGCAAAAAGCACAGCGACGGTTGCAACCCTCAGAGATTTTCAGGTAGGCATAGTGTCCAGGCGTTGACAGAACCCGCTGACTACAATAGTCTTGCGCAGGTTCCTCCTTGAGGATGTCGGCCGCGATCAAGTTGACGCTCTCAACACCGTAAAAGCCGTCCACCTCATGGATCTCCTCCTGCAATTCTTTCCTGAAACGCTGTGATAGACATCCGGTTACATATAACTTTTTGATTTTCTTCTTCTTACGAAGCTCGGCGTATTCCAAGATGGTGTCGACCGATTCTTCTTGGGCGTCGCCGATAAATCCACAAGTATTAATGATGACCACATCCGAATTCTTATCCGAATCGTGACGGATAAGGTATCGGTGTTGCAGCAAAGCCGCCAGATGCTCCGAGTCCACTTTGTTTTTGGAGCAGCCGAGGGTGACGATATTTAAGGATGGTTTTTTAGTCAAGAATTAGAGAATTGGAGATTCTTGATAAAATGTTACTCGAACAAGGAATCCACAAACGCCTTCCTGTCGAAGACTTGCAGATGGTCGATGCCTTCGCCTACGCCGATGTATTTGACCGGAATCTTGAATTGGTCGGAGATGCCGATGACCACGCCGCCTTTGGCCGTGCCGTCGAGTTTGGTCAGAGCCAACGCGTTGACCTCGGTAGCGGCGGTGAATTGGCGAGCTTGTTCGATGGCGTTTTGACCCGTGGAGGCATCCAGCACCAGCAGCACTTCATGCGGTGCGTCGGGAACGACTTTTTGCATCACCTGTTTGATCTTGGTGAGTTCGCGCATCAGGTTGACTTTATTGTGCAGACGTCCGGCGGTGTCGATGAGGACCACATCAGCGTCTTGGGCAACTGCCGACTTCACCGTGTCGAAGGCCACTGATGCCGGGTCGGCGCCCATGCCTTGTTGGACGATGGGGACATCCACCCTCTCAGCCCAAATCTTGAGCTGCTCCACGGCGGCGGCACGGAAGGTGTCGGAGGCACCCAGCACCACCTTCTTCCCTGCTTTCTTGAAGTTATAGGCCAGCTTGCCGATGGTCGTGGTCTTGCCCACGCCATTGACGCCCACCACCATGATGACGTATGGTTTCTTTCCCTCAATGTCAAAAGTGGTGCCGTCGCCCGACTGGTTCTCTTGCAGCAAGGCCATGATCTCCTCTTTGAGGATATGGTTCAGCTCATCGGTGCCGACATATTTGTCGCGCGCCACACGATTCTCTATGCGCTCGATGATTTTCAAAGTGGTATCGACACCCACGTCGGAGGTGATCAAGATCTCTTCCAGCTGGTCGAGCACCTCGTCATCGACTTTCGATTTTCCCGCGATGGCATGCGAGAGGCGGCTGAACACGCTCGTCTTGGTCTTTTCCAGACCTTTGTCGAGATCTTCTTTTTGCTCCTTTTTCCTGGTTAAAAACGAAAACAGGCCCATAACTTCCCTTGATTACACGAAAAAATAGCTCTCCCATTTCGAGATGGAAAAGCTATCTGTTGTTAAACTTCAAAAACGTTACTTATCTTTTAGCGAGAAACTCCTGAACCTTATCAACAGGAACGATGGTTTCCTCGAAATAATAAGCGCCGGTCTTCTCCGAACGTTTCATACGGATGACCTTGCTGTATTCTTTACCCAGGGTACGAAGGGTAGCAACAACTTTCTTTGCCATAACTCTTAATTATTTGATCTCCTTGTGGAGGGTCATACGTTTTAAAATTGGGTTATACTTCATCAATTCCAGACGATCGGGGGTGTTCTTCTTGTTCTTGTAAGTGAAGTAACGAGAGGTACCCGGCATGCCGCTGGCCTTATGCTCTGTGCATTCAAGGATGACCTTGATACGTGCGTCTTTCTGTTTCTTTGACATGGCTATTCTTCCTTTTCAAAATTTCGGACTGCAAAATTAGAACATTTTTTTTAATTGACAAGGGGTTTTAATAAAAAAATTTGGAATGCGGAATGCGGAATGCGGAATTAGGCTATTTGACTAACAATTCCGCATTCCGCATTCCAAATTCCGAATTACCCCTCGATCACTTTGTTGACGATCTCCAGGATTTCTGCCTCTTGCTTGAGTGCCGCGGCTTCGATTTCGGAGGCTTCCTTAAGGATTTGGGCCTTGAACTCTTCGTCCTTCAGTGATGCGGCGTTGATCTTCACGTTGAGGTGGGCGCCCATCACAGCCGAACGAGCGCACAAAGCACCTACGCCGGCATCGGTGACGGAGTTCGGATTGCCGGTCTCAGCCATGGCGCGGACGACCTCAAAAGCCTTGAAGGCGACCTTCATCGTGCGGAAAGGCACCTGGGTGGCATACTTGGTAGCCTCTTGGATAGCGGCAGTACGGGCAGCCTTTTCCTCGTCGGTCTTCTTCGGCAGGCCGAAGGCATCCATGATCTTATTGAAGGCATTGGTATCCTCATCAACGAGTTCAAGCAGCTCGTCCTTAATGGCCTGACCCTTGACGGCCCAGTTGGAGAACTCTTCCCAGCGCTCGTCCCAGCCCGGCTTGTGCGACGACAGGTTGGCAACCATCGTGGCCAATGAGGCACCGAGGGCACCCATATAGGCCGAGATGGAACCGCCACCAGGAGCAGGACTCTCGCTAGCGGTCTCGTTGGCGAAGCCCGTGCAAGTCATGTCGACGAGTTTCTTCTGGCTGTGGTCTTCGATGAGGTATTCGATGACCTTCTCCTTCGGGTCGAAAGGCTTCAGGTCGTCGAGACCCATCGACTTGATGGCGATCTTCATGATTTCCTCTTCGCTCACGCCGAGGCTGCGTTGCTGCTTGGCGAGATAGAATCTGCCAGCATCCATCAGCACCTTCTTGGGCACGAGGCCGACGATTTCGCAGCCGGTGACACGCACGCCACGGGCAGCGGCCTTGGCGCAGACCTCCTCGAAGCAGACGTGGACGGGCGACACGCTGATGTTGGTGATGTTCATCGACACCTGGGCGATGCCGTAGTCCTCGATGAACCAACCGATGGCCTTGGTGGCCTTCAGCGTTCCGGGAATCATGATTGGTTTGCCGTTTTCGTCCTTCATCGGCTTGCCAGTCACCTTGCCGCCTTCGCGCATCGGGCGACCCTTTTCGCGCACGTCGAAAGCGATGGCGTTGGCACGGCGCGTCGAGGTGGTGTTGAGGTTATAGTTGATGGCCACAAGGAAGTCGCGGGCACCCACTTGGGTGGCACCGGTGTGGGCCACGTGTTCGTTCCATTCGTTGGGGCCGAAGTCGGGCTTCCACTGCTCGGTTCCGAGGCGCGAAGCCAAGGATTCGTATTCACCCGTGCGGCAGTAAGCGAGGTTGCGGCGCTCCTTGATGTAGGCAGCCTCTTCGTAGCAGTAAATCGGGATGTTGAGCTCTTCGCCGAGGCGTTTGCCCAGCTTGTGGGCATACTCGACCACTTCTTCCATGGTGATGTTGCTCACGGGGATGAGGGGGCACACGTCGGTGGCACCTTGACGCGGGTGGGCGCCGTGGTGCTGGCTCATGTCGATGAGTTCGGCGGCTTTCTTCACCACGCGGTAGGCGGCTTCACACACAGGCTCAGGCTCGCCCACGAAGGTGATGACGGTGCGGTTGGTGGTCATGCCAGGATCCACGTCCAGCAGCTTGACGCCTTCCACTTTCTCAATTTCAGCGGTCACTTGGTCAATGATATTCTTGTCGCGGCCTTCGCTGATATTCGGCACGCATTCGATGAGTTGTTTCATATTGTGTTAGATTTAGATTTCTTGTTACGCAAGGGTTGACACCGCCTGCTTATAAGCTGTCGCCCCTACGGGGCTTAGCTTTTGCCGCTGCAAAGGTACAGCTTTTTTCGATACGAAACGAAAGTGAAATCAATCCTGTTTGTCTTCCAACCTAAAAATGACAGGAACAGTATAAGAGACCCTTACAGCTTCACCATTTTGCATTCCAGGCTTAAACTTAGGCATGGATTCCACCACACGAACCGCTTCCTCATCGCAACCACCGCCAATTCCCCGCAATACTTTAATATCGGAAACACTTCCGTCTGGTTCAACGATGAAATTGACATACACTATACCTCTTATTCCCTTTTCTTTAGCTTCGGCAGGATATTTTACATTGTCGGCAATGAATTGATGAAACCCTTTATCACCTCCTGGAAACTCTGGCATTTGTTCGACAACAATATAAACGCCAGGACGATCTTCATCTTCTTTTGGCTCAAAAACATATTCCATCAATGTATCCGGCACCGGCGCCATTATCTCGCCCTCAAGCAAGATAGGTTCTTCGGCACTATCATTCCTAATCGTATCCGTGGCAACAATATTGTCCCTTGGATGCTCCATCATTCCATTTGGCGGTGAAATCAATGGGCCACAGGATGCCGCAGTGATGGCGGTTCCAATGGTCATTCCGGCAAAGATGGCCGCTTTGCCCAAACGCTGGCGTTTCTCCAACTCACGCTCCAAATAGCGCACTTCAGCCTCACATTTCGGGCAGGTGCCGAGGCAGTCGCCTTGGTAGGTACATTCCTCGATGACCAGCTTAATATCATTCTCCTCCGCAATCTGCTTGCGGATTTCCTTCAGAATCTTGCAGGTTTGTTTGCCTTTTTTCATAGTTCTATTGTTTTTTTATTAATATTTAATCCAAAGGGAACAATATCTTTTGCACACAACGGCATTCGAACAGGGAAGCATCACCATCTTTCAGCTCATAACGGGCGGGCTCCCATCTCTTTTCCTGGAAGAAGGCTATCACAGCGGCATCAAGGTTTAGGTCAAGGCTTTTCTCTATCATCACATCCACCGCATCACCCTCTGGAGTCACCGTAAACGCAACCTCCATAACACCATTATAATGGCCGTAAAACGGCTTCCCTTTCAACTCGTCGGCGATGTCTTCAAGCATCTTCTGCTCTCCGCCAGGATAGCTGGGTGCGCTGAATTCCCTTGCCTGTTCCACCAGTTTTTCCAAGGTGTTGCACTCTTTCCCGTTCCCAATATGTCCGTAACGTATCTTTCCGCCGACAACCGTCATTTTCTCCATGCCGTGAAAGATAAAATGGTCCTTCAGCAGTTTATTGTAGGTATCGGAATCGAAAACGTATTCTGTATTGAACCACGGAACGATGCCCATTAATGGTTCTTTGATTGTATCCTCAATCCTTTCCGGAATTGGCGGATCCACCAATTCAGTGGTTGTTATCTCACCCGGGAGAGGCCCATGGGCGATGGGTTCAACGGTATCGCAGGATGCGGCCGTGAGCATCGTCCCAAGCGATACACCGGCAATCATCGCCGCCTTGCCCATGCGTTGGCGTTTCTCCAATTCACGCTCCAGATAGCGTACCTCGGCTTCGCATTTCGGGCAGGTGCCAAGGCAGTCACCTTTGTAGGTGCATTCCTCGATGACCAAATTAATATCGTTATCCGCAGCAATCTGCTTACGGATTTCCTTCAAGATCTTGCAGGTTTGTTTGCCTTTTGCCATGATATCACCTTATTATATAGTTAAACTCGTCAATATTTGCCACCCCCATCGCCTTCAGCCGCTCCTTACTCTTAGCCACGTCTTGATCCGTATTGAAGTTGGGAATATGCGGCACACGGACAGTGACACGACAAGAGTCTCCATATTGCAAAATCCATTCCAAATTGCTTAATACCAAGGCGTTGTCGATCCCTGTGTAAGACTTGTAGATGGCAGGATCAAGATCCTTGATATCGACGATATAGCCATCCAGTACAGGATCAACGGTTTTGACATTGTCCAAGGGCACGTTGAGGCTGGTCTCAGCCACCAGTCGCCACTGGGGACCGCACAACGTCCTAAACTCCTTGATGAATTCGGCTTGCATCAGGGGTTCTCCGCCGCCGAAGGTAATGCCGCCGCGAGTAGCCAGAAAGTACAGCTGATCTATCTTGACTTCCTCGAACAATGATTCGGGGGTGTACTGACGGCCCTTCAGCGGATCCCAGGACACCTTGTTCAGGCAGTATTTACAGCGAAGGGGACAGCCGTTGAAGGTCACTAAAGTAGTACAGCCGTCACCGTCTGTTAACAGACGGTGACGGCTGACTGCAAAGATATAGGCGGAAGTCATCTCAATGGGAATCAATCTTCCGACTCGGCTTCCATCTCTTGGTCTCTGATGACGATGGTTTCAGCGCGGCTGACTTTCTCACCGCTGGTGAACGAGATGCCGAACTGCGCATGGAGATGCGAGCGGTTGGCAGGATTGAAGAAACCGAAAATGTTGTTGGTAGCCACATACATGAGCAGGCCACCGAAGTTGGCGCTCAGGCCGATGCCAAGATTGTCGAAGCTGCCAGGCATCATGGTGTAGGTAGCCACCACGTCGTATTGCTCTTTGAACGAACCGGTATAAGCCAGGGTCATGGCAGGCTTCATGCCCATTCCCACGTTATATCCCATGAACTGGGCTGAGAAACGATGCTCGGGAGTGAGGTCGTAATAACCACGGACCATCATATTGGTATAAAGGCCGGTGGTGTAACCTGCAAGGGCTTGAGGCGTCAGGCTGAAGTAGGAGGTCAAGGAATCCATCAGATTCTGGGCAAAATGCTCGTCTTCCATCATCGCATGCACCTGTTCATTGGTCAAGCCAGTGAAAACGAAGGCACCGTTATCATAGTAAGAGCCGCCATCATTAATCTCACCAACGAAATTCACGGAATGGTTGTTCCATTTGATGAAGCCGAGGTCGTTGAGGGCAGCGGCTACACCCCATTGGTCGTTGATCTTGTACTCAGCACCCAAGTCCACGCCGAAACCGTAGTTCTTGAACAGTGTGGCAGGGTTGAAACGGCGGTCGACGATTTGCATCTTGCCGTCTTCCATGACAAACTCGTATGGCAAAGTAGCTCTGACATCGGCAGCTGACATGAGTTTCAACGCATAAGTCTCAGGATCGGTGTAAAGCTGTGCGTTCAAGGCGTTGGTCTTGACATCCATGAAGCCCATCAAGAACTTCAGGCGGAGACCGATGTTCCACTGATCGGTCAAGGACATCTGGTATCCGAAGTTGAATTCCTGGATCATACGGGCTGAGACGTTGACACGGATGTCGGCCGGATTGGCTTCGCCGAGGAATGCGGAGTTACCATTGGCAAGCAACTTCACGAGGTCCTTGTTAAAGGTCATCGACTCCACCTCGCGGAAGCGGTGCGAATAGCTGAAGTAACCGTGTTTGGTACGCCGGCCGCAATTGAAGACGTCGACGTTGACAAAGGTATTAATGTAGTTCTTGTCGCGCAGGCTAGCCACACCGTTATCAAGGTCGAGCACGGTGGGTTGTCCGGCGTTGTTGAAACGGAAGAACTTGTCGTATTTCAGTCCGATGTTCTGAACACCGACGGTATAACCGCCCAACATGAGGTCGAAGTAGCCAAAGTCGCTGGTATAGAAGGCCGGATTAGCGTTAACGGACCTGGGGTTGTAACGCATGAAATCGACGGGCGACACGATTTGGGCAACCGAGGCTGAGCTCAGCACTGCCATGAAAACTAAGGTTGCAAATATTCTGATATGTTTCATTGTTGTGTCCTCCTATTATTAATTGTTAACATCCATTGAACCGCCATAGAGCACATCGGCCTTAAGGGTCACACCAAGACCATTGTCGAGGTTGAGCAAAACATCGTTGCCACCAGTATTCACGCCGACACGCATGATCAGCATATCGGATTCAAGAAGCTTTTTCAGCAGGTCTTGGGTAATCGAGATGGATTCGTTGGTGAGCACCGGATTACCGTCGAACGATCCGTTGACAAGCATCTCATGATCGACAAGTCCACCGAGGATTTCACCAGTCGTTGACTTGTACATATCCAGTTGCACGCTAAGGTTGAAGGGAAGTTCCGACTCGAACATCATACCCAGGATAATCTCCTTGACAAGCGACGGAGCGCTGATTTCACCCAAATTCAGGGATATGGTATCGATATAGGTCACACCTGGCACATTGAACTGCATGGGGATGATGGCGTCGATGGCCACACTGAGCGTGGATGTATCGTAAATGGTAACGAGGTTATCGACAGCATTGGGATTGAAGTCGACCAATCCTGCAAATCGGACAGCGTCATATTTGGGGTTGAGGGAAAGATTGACGGTCTCGTTATCCAGGATGCTCACATAATCGTAGGAAGGAACGACATTGAGGACAAAGGGATAATGGTCGAAGATCGTCGATGGAGCGAGGCTACCGCCGTAGAACTCCGCGGTATTGATGCTCAGCTGTGCGTAGAGGTTTTCGAAGCTGTTTCTCTCTTTCACATTGACTTTGGCGCCCACCAGATTCAAGTTGCCGTCGATGTTGCCGAGGGGCAGTGAGAAGGTGGTGTCGATATCGAATTCATACACAAACTGGTTGACATGGCCGCTGAGTTGCTGCAGCTTCAGGTTGTTCATACCGAGGATGGTTTCAAAATGGTATTCGTCATCGTCGATACCTTCGAGCTGGTAGTAAATGGCGTAGTTGAACACCACGACGGTGTCAGGATTGCCAAAATCATCATAGAGGTGGAAGGAGGCGCCTGCCAAGTCAACTTCACTTTGGGTGGTGAACAAGGAGTCGCCGTTGGGCATGGTGATGTCGCTGGAAGAGATCTCGACACGGGAAACGTTGCCCAAGTTACCCTGGATGGTGGAGAGCATCGTACAGGTCTTGATGACGGCTGTCTCAA
Organism: uncultured Bacteroidia bacterium; assembly: GCA_902801465.1. Taxonomy (GTDB): domain Bacteria; phylum Bacteroidota; class Bacteroidia; order Bacteroidales; family F082; genus Limimorpha. Next base: position 64,200 of record CADCIH010000019.1, read on the forward strand.
GAACAGCGCTATCGGCATCGAGTTCGATGGACTGTTGGAAACGATACACCGTATCGATGGGATCGGGAAGATGGTATCCTGGGAAGGGGTTCGCAAAGCGAATCTCCGATGAGAAGTTCATCGTACCCAGCGAGAGGAAGCTGGAGCCCTTGAGAATGTCATTCAATTTGAATGAATAGTGGATCTGAAGGTTTCCATCTTCATCGTAGGAGATCAAGTCATTCTCCCCTAGCTGTTCCAACACATCGCCAAGCGTGGTGCTGACGTTACCAATAGGCAGTTTCCATTGCCCTGAGCCTTCGACCGTTTCGAGATTGTCGAAGTCAAAGCGGTTTTTGTTGCACGAGAGCATAAGGATGGCGACCAACGCCAGCGCTACTCCCAAAAATAAACGTTTTTTCATAGCTTTGAGTTTAATATTGAATGTTATACGAATTTTCCGTTCAAGATCATCTTAGCCACTTTATTGGCTCCGTAATAATAAGGCAGGAACTCCATCTGAGGCATGGGGGTGGTCACGATGAGGTTGGCTATCTTGCCCTTTGTGATGGACCCTAGTTGGTCGCTGACGCCCATGGCGTATGCCGTGTTGAGCGTGGTGGCGTTCAGTGCCTCCTCGGGGGTCAGGCGATAACGGATGCAGGCCATGGAGAGGACGAGTTGCATGTTGCCTGAAGGTGACGTGCCCGGGTTGAAGTCGGAAGCCATGGCCACAGGCAGTCCATTCTGGATCATCTCCCGGGCAGGCGATAGTGGGAGGTTCAGGAAGAACGCGCATCCCGGCAGGATGGTTGGCATGGTCTCCGTGTCTTTCAGGCACTCGATCTCTTCTTTTCCAATCTGTTCCAGATGGTCAACCGAGATGGCGCCGTATTTCACGCCCACCTGAACGCCGCCGGAGATGGCCATCTCGTTGGCATGGATCTTCGGACGCATGCCGTATTTGATGCCTGCCATCAGGATACGCTCAGTGTCCTCGCAGGTAAAGAAACCCTGGTCGCAGAACACATCGATGAAATCAGCCAGGTCTTCGGCAGCCACCAGCGGGATCATCTCATTAATCACGAGATCTACATAATCCTCCTGATGTCCCCGGTATTCCATGGGGATGCCGTGAGCTCCCAGAAAGTTCGACTTGATGGTGAGGGGTGAGATCTCTTTCAAGCGACGTATGACGCGCAGCAGCTTCAGTTCGCTCTCCGTGGTCAGTCCATAGCCGCTCTTGATCTCGATGGCTCCAGTACCCATGCGCATCACCTCATCGAGACGCTGGCAAGCCATATCGTAAAGCTCCTCCTCCGAAGCTGCCGCAGTGGCTTTGGCGGAATTCAGGATTCCCCCTCCCCTCTTGGCAATCTCCTCATAGCTCAACCCGCGGATCTTGTCGACAAACTCCGTCTCACGCGAATTGGCATAGACCAGATGGGTGTGGGAGTCGCAAAACGCCGGCATCACCACACTGCCTTTCACATCATACACACGATGGTTCTCTTGAAGATAGCGCTTGCATTCGGGCGAGTCCATCGGACCGAAATCCAAAATCTTTTTACCCTTGGTTAGCAAAAAGGCATTCTTTATCCTGCCTGTCTTGGACATCTCGGCGCCTTTTTTCATCAAAGAGCCCTCTTCGTCGATGCCCACAAGTTCATTGATGTTTACCAGTAACATACCATGATTATAAGAATTTACAAAAATAAAAAAAATAATCATATCTTTGCAGCGTTAACAAGAAAAAAAAGATGAAACGCCCATTTATCCTCACATTATTGCTTGTTGCGGTTTGCACCGTAGCCTTTGCCCAAGAGAAGACTTCAAAAGTTCAACAGCTCGACTACAACGGATTCATTAGCAAAATATGGGATTTCGAGAAGAACCCCAACGAATTCATTTACAAAGGAAAGACTGCTGCCATCGTCGATTTTTATGCCGATTGGTGCGGTCCCTGCCGCAAAGTGGCACCCATCATGGAACAACTCGCAAACGAGTATGATGGCCAACTGACCATTTACAAGGTCAACGTTGACCAAGCCAAGGACTTGTCTTCGGCATTCCAGGTTCGAAGCATCCCCACGGTGCTTTTCATCCCCAAAGAAGGCAAGCCCATGATGCAGGTCGGCGCCTTGTCGGAGGCCGACTATCGCAAAGTGATCGTCGAGCAACTGCTCCCTCAGCCAAAGAAGTGATGGCCCTTTTCTCCTCGGCTTATTTTCCCTGCATCAGCTACATGGCACGTTTTCTTGAGGATTCGTCGCCTGAGATTGAAATATGGGAAACCTATCACAAGCAAACCTACCGTAACCGCTGCCGCGTGATGACCGCCAACGGCGTGGAGAGTCTGAGCGTGCCCGTGATCAAAGTCAACGGCAACCACACCATGACCAAGGATGTGGTCATCAGCTACAAGGAACACTGGCAACAGATCCACCGCCGCTGTTTGGAATCAGCTTACAAAGCCGCCCCTTATTTCGACCATTATTATGATTTCCTGAAGCCCATCTTTGAGACCCGCTTTGAAAAGCTTATCGAGCTGAATGACGCGGCAATGCAGGCGGTGTTGAAAATGCTCAAGGCCCAGAAGGAGATTGTTCACACCACGGATTATGTCCGTTTTACAGAAAACGACTATCGCGAGGCTTTCAGCCCGAAAAAGGAGATGGATGGTGGTTTGTTTCCTAAATATTACCAGGTTTTCAGCGCAAAATATCCGTTTGAACCGGATCTCAGCATACTAGACCTGGTTTTTAACGAGGGTCCGGGCACTATTCACTTATCCGGATACGCAATCCTGACATGATAGATGCTCATCAGCTTCTTTTTCAGCACCTTCTTGATGGTTGCGAAGTCGCGCATGGTGAGATCGACATTCTGGAACTGACCGTCGTCGGTCTGCTTTTGGATGATGCCTTCAACCAGTTTGCCGATGCTGTTCTCATCGGGTTCCTTGAGGCTCCTGGAGGCAGCCTCCACCGAGTCGCAGATCATCAGCACCGCCGTCTCCCTTGAGAACGGGATGGGGCCATGATAAGTGAAGTCGGCGGGATCGACCTCTTCGCCCGGATGCTCGCGCTGCTCCATGATGTAGAAATACTCCGTCCGGCGTGTCCCATGATGCGTCCGGATGAACTCGATGACTTGCTCTGGAAGACGGGCTTTTTGCGCCATCTTAATCCCGTCAAGCACATGCGAGATAATGATCTGAGCGCTCTCAACATTGGAGATATCATTATGGGAATTATATGCACCGTGTTGATTCTCAGTAAAATACATCGGATTAGTCATCTTGCCGATGTCGTGATACAACGCACCAGTACGAGCCAACAGCGTGTCACCTCCAATCGCATAAAGCACCTCATCGCAGAGATTGGCCACCTGGATGGAGTGTTGGAATGTTCCGGGAGCCGTCTGTGCCAATTGACGCAGCAGAGGCGTATTGGTGTTGTTCAACTCCATCAATGTCAAGGAGGTGGTCAGACGGAACATTTTCTCAAACAGGAAAATCAACGGCAGCGAGAGCATGGTGAACAAAGCGTTCAACGCCAGCATGCCCACCACCGACCAACTGACCGGACCCGAAGAAAGGAAGGTGAAGGCGAGATAAACCACCAGGTAAGCCACAAAAAGCAATATCGAAGAGATGAAATAATGGCGGCGCGACTTGTGACGCGACAGGATGAAGATCACAATCATGCTCGCCACCAGTTGCATGAAGATATACTGGAAGGGGTTTGGCACCGACATCGAAATCAGCAACACGGTGATCACCTGAATGGTGAAGGTCAAGCCCGGACTATAAAACGTAATCATGATCATGGTGAGCATCACCACTGGCATCATCAAGATGAACGACGGATGAATCTTCATGATCAGATACGATGGGATGATCATCACCACCATTAGGAGCAGAAGCAGATTGATCTTGCTTAATTCACTGAAGACATCGTCGTTGTGCAATGCCTTCAGATAAAGCGCAACCATGGCAAACAGCAGGGCAACTAGGAAAAACTGGCTGAGCTTCACCTGCAAGGAGTCGTTCTTGGCAAAAGAACCCGAGGTATATTCCTTTTGAAGAGAGTTCAAGATGGCGAAGTCGGTATCGTCAACAATCTCACCTTCGGCGATGATCAGTTCATCTTTCTGCACCATCCCGTAGGTCAGCGAAATCTTCGACAAGGCCTTTTCCTGTTCCAGCTTCGTCATCGAGGCATCGTAAACCACATTGGGATGCAAAGCGTTGAGCAGCAAGGTGGAGAGAAGTTGCTCGTCGATCCCATGATGCTCCTCTGCTTTCCATTCCTCTACCGCCATGCGAGCGGTGTTCATGGTATAGAGCGACCCGAAGGGCATTGAGGTCACCGTCTTGTTCTTGACCACATTCACCAAGGCCAATGAGTCAAGTCCGTCCAAAGCCTTGTCGTGCGCCACCACACCGCGGATCTCGATCCCGTCGAACAGTTCCAGCAACGCGTTTTTGTTGGCCTCGACCGACATGCCTGCGTGGTTGTGCCACTGCTGGTCGAAGGCAGACTCGAGCTTCTGCCGTGCGATTTTGGTAGTCTCCAACTCAAACTGAAACACTGGCTTCACCGATTTCAGCGCCTCATCGGTCTCCACCTTCAACATCTCGGCATCCTTATAGATAGGAAAGTCGAAAGGTGCGTACAGCGACTCGTGCTGCCATGGCTTGTATAGCTGGAACTCATAACGGAACTTGCCCACTCGCGGCATCTGCCAATACACCAATACCATGGCGATGATGAACATCAGCACCTTGCCCAACTCGTAATAACGATGACGGATATAATTGAAAAAGCCTTTGATTTTGCCCATATCTGTGGAAATAACTTGTCTGAGCGCAAAGGTAGGGAAAAAAGATAAAAGATAATAATAAAAGATAAAAGTTGTTTTTTATTTTTGCAATATCAAAACAACGATTATGGAATACGGAATCTGCAACCTGTCGGTCGTCCCCATCCGAAAAGAAGGCAGCCACTCCAGCGAGATGGTGAGTCAACTGTTATACAACGAACGCTATGAGGTCTTGGACGAGAAGCCCGGATGGTATCTGATCAAATCAACCGAAGACCTGTACGAAGGATGGATCCAAGGCATCCAACATCACGAAATCAGCGAACAGGAATTCTTGGATTTCAAGGGGAAACAACGCTATCTCGTTGACCGTCCCACGCTCGAATACGACGGTCGGATACTATCTATCGGAACAGTGGTGTATGAACCCGTCCCAGGCTCGATGACGCCTCCTGAACATTTCGTTCCCGCATTGATGATCGACTTCGCCCAAAAGTTCTTGGATGCGCCTTATCTCTGGGGTGGCCGCAGCATCTTCGGCATCGACTGCAGCGGCTTCGTGCAGCTCTGTACCCGTGCGGCGGGCAAGCTCCTCCCCCGCGACGCCTCCCAACAGATCCAAGAAGGCGAACTGGTGTATTTCCTACCTGAGATCCAGCCTGGCGACCTGGCATTTTTCGGCAACGAGGACGGCAAGATTGTCCATGTGGGCATGATGCTCGACAACGAGCGGATCATCCACTGTTCGGGACAAGTCCGCATCGACTACCTTGACCAGACCGGCATCTTCAACAAGGAGCGGAACGAGCATACGCATCGGCTACAAGTGATCAAAAGAATGTCTTGATAATTAAAACCAATTTCGTACCTTTGCGGTGCCTTTTTTGAAATTTAATCTTAAAACTATAAACAATCAAAATGAACAACGCACTGATCACATTTGCGAAGCCGGACAACGAGCCTGTAAAAAGCTACAAGCCAGGCAGTCCGGAGAGAATCGAACTCCAGAAGGAACT
>CADCIH010000020.1 GCA_902801465.1 uncultured Bacteroidia bacterium
CTGCGACATTTCTGTTGTGCAAGAAATATGTACAATAAAATGAATTTTGTCGCTTTGCAAGCAAAATCCCACTAAACCCTATAGGTTGCGGATTTGAGGGTTTAAAGAAAAGGCCGATGTATAGGCCGATGGTAAGAATGGTATGAAAGATGTTGTTGAACATGATCGTGCTAGTGGTGAGATCGGCGATGGTGCTGATGTCGTTGATCGTTTCTGGATTCGAGAAAACGGACTTGCCCATAGCGATGAGGACAATTTGCATGATCATGGAAAGGACATAAGAGATACCGATCATGCAACCCAAAGTCTTGGCGGTCTTATGGGTCTTGAACAGCAGGTTGCCTAACATAAAGACTCCCACGTTGAAGATGATTCCGATGATGAAGCTGTAGGTATAACCCGAACCGAACATGTTCATAAGCACATCGAAACCTTCTGCGTCAGTGATGTCTTCACCGGCCATTTCGCTGATCTCGACGAAGAAATCATTCATGACATTCCCGAATCCCAAGCTCCTGATGTAATGTGTGAATCCTCCAAGGGGAAGCAGCGTCAACAAGGAGTCGATGCCCCATGAAGCGAGGAGGATGACCACAGGGGTCAGAAGACAGAAGAGCAAGTAGCTGAAAAACTTCTCCAAATTGGAGACGGGCAACATGGCGAAACGAACTCCCTCACGAGAGAGGTTGATGTCGCCGAAAGCCTTGGCGGGGACCAGAATGATGCCCAACATCACGAGGATATACATGGTCATCCAACGGGGCAGGGTGGGCATGGTGAAGCCAAAGATCAACGTGAGGAGCCAACCCACGAGGGGAATGCCACATAGAATGGCGAGGGTGAGGCCGAAGTTGCGGAAGTATCTCTTGCCATCGAAAGCAAGGAGATTTCCGAAACGGTGGAGATCGAATGTGTTATTCATATATATTAATATTTTTGGTTCTTGATTCTACGATAGGTAAGCAAATTAAGGCAGGTGGTGAGGACAAGCAGGAAAGCGATGCCAAACCAATAGGCGGCAATTGGGCTCGCGATCTGGTCCGCGAGGTATTCCAGACCATTCCAAATGAAATCAATCTGGATAATCAGTGTCAACACAAAGAGGATCAGGAGAATCCAAGCGAAGGTCTTGCCGGTCTTGCGTTTCTTGAAGATCATGTTGCCCAGCATGAAGAGCGCTGATTCGGTGAGGAAAAGCATGGCCGCAAAAAGAAGATTATGGAAAAGGTGATCCATTTCAAAAGGGATGACAAATTCCTTGAAACCACCAAAGGGGAGAAGGGTCAGAAGTGAGTCTACCGCCCAAGCGCCAAGACCGCAAAAGAGGGGGGTGACAATGGAACAATAGAGCACCATGCTCAAGAACTTCTCGGAATTGGTGGCGGGCAGCATGGCGAAACTGACACCGTCGCGCGACAGGTTGGCTTTGCCGTACATGTTGGCGGGAACGGTCATCACCGTAGCGATGATGAAAGCGGCGATGAAGCCGGCACGGGCCCCGGGATCGATCTCAACCTCAAACACCAAGGAGGTGATCCAGATCAGGACGGGAAGGCTGGCCCATACGATCAAGGTGACACCGAACCGACGGAGGTAGAGCTTCCAATCCTCGGCAACGACCTGACCGAAACGTTTTAAATCAAATCTGTTATTCATGACTTAGCCCTTTCTTAACCAAAGATTTTCTTGATGGTTTCCTTGTTCTTCATCACGGTGTTGAAGAGAATCTCCACGCTGACCTTGCTGTCGACACCTTCGGGGTTGAGAGTGACGTTGACGTAGCCGCCAGGAATCATCTCGCTGTAAAGGGCATCGTCGTCCTTCACGGTGCCGTAGTCGAAATAAAGCTTCTCAGTGATGGTGCGGAAGGTGGCCTTCAACAGCACCTCGTCGTGGTCGAGGATGATGATGGGATCGATAAGGTTCTCCACGTCCTTCACCTGATGGGTGGAGATGATGATGGTGCGGTTCTCGTTGGCATGCTTGGCGATGACCTGACGGAACAGGGTCTTGGAGGGGATGTCCAAACCGTTGGTGGGCTCATCAAGGAGCAGGTAGTCGGTGTTGAGGGCCAAGGCAGTGGCGATCAAACATTTCTTTTGCTGGCCGAAGGAAAGCTCGCCGTACTTGCGGGTGGGATCGACTTCCATCTCCTTGCAGAGTTCCATGAACTGGGCCTCGTTGCAGTTGGGGTAGAAGGGGGCAAGCTCCTTTAAATTATTAATAGGTGTTCCCTCGGGGATGGCGAAGTCCTCGGAGATGAAATAGACCTTCTGAAGGGTCTCGGGCCAACGGTTGAATGGGGCGACCTCATCCACCATGCATTCGCCGGCGGTGGGTTTCTGCAACCCGCTGATGAGCTTCAACAGGGTGGTCTTACCCACACCGTTTTCACCCAATAATCCGTAAATGTTGCCTTTTTCAAAGTTCAGGCTGATGTTCTTGAAGACGGGCTGATACTTGTAGCCGAAGTCTAAGTTCTTGATTTCAATCATTTTAAATTGGTTTTTTATTGTGATTTATTAGTGTATTAGTGAATTAGTACACTGCAAAATTACAACAAAAAACATTGCTGTCAAGAAAAAAATGATTTTTTTTAAAAAAATTTTCTTCTTAATACTTTTTTCTGCCTTCTATCTTCTGATAATGGCACATCAAAATGCCCTCAGAATCTTTTCTGTGTAGGTGAAAAGCGCCTCCCAGACAGTTTTTGTAAACCTTGCAATCGCTACAGATGCCCGTGCGCATCCAGCTGCGGTCGCGGAAAGGCTGGAAACGGTTTTCCCAGACATCGAGGAAATCATCTTGATAGATATTGCCTTGTGCGAAGCGGCGGTCGATGTTGGGGCAGGCGGAGATGGAGCCATCCACTAGGATGGACCCTATGGTGATGCCGGCCCGGCAGAAGTAATACCAGTCGCGCACCTTGCGTTCGTAAGGTCCCACGTAGGCTTCGCAGCTGAACTTGGCGTCGATCTTGCCTTCCTTGCGTGTAGCGACGATGAAGTCCATCAGTTGTTGAAACTGCTCGTTGTTGAGTTGTAGGTTGGGGTCGTTGGCGGCGCGACCGATGGGCTCGATGGTGAAGAAACGCCAAGCCTTTACGTGGTGCTCGATAAGCAGTTGCTTCAGTTCTTCTAGTTCATGTAGGTTCATCGGACTGACGCAGGTGACCACGTCGTAGGCGAGTTTCCGCTTCTCGTTGGCCACCAAATCGATGGCTTGGAGCGCATGGTCGAAGCTGCCTTGGCGTTTGCGGAAGGCGTCGTGGGTGTCGCGCAATCCGTCGAGACTGAAGGTGACGCTGCACAGTCCGGCGGACATCAGCTCTTTATGGCGAGCCTCGTCGTAGGCCCAGCCGTTGCTGACGATGCCCCAGGGGAAGCCATGTTGCCGTAGTTGCCGCCCACAGTCGGCAAGGTCCTTGCGTACCAAAGGCTCGCCTCCGGTGATGACGACCAGGATGGAGTTGCGCTTGAATCGGTTCTCAAGAGGTTGGATGGCCTTCAAGAAATCCTCAAAGGGCATGTCGTGATACAACGACGATGCCGTGCAATCGGAACCGCAGTGCCGACAGTTGAGGTTGCATCGTTGGGTGCATTCCCAGAAGAGATAGTCCAACTCGTGAAGCTGGGTCTCCTTCTTCCGGAAATAGTTATGGAAGGCCTGAAGCATGATTATTCAGCCTCAGCCTCGATGGTGGCTTGTTGATCGACGTCTTGGACGGTGTCGTTGTCAACGACGTATTCCTCCTCGTCGTAGTCGTACTCCTCAACCGGATGAGGCGCACCGTAGCAAGCCTGCATCACGAACATCACGGTGGCGAAAGCCGAGGCTTTCAGCAGACCTCTGAAGAACTTGTAGGTTTTCATATTGTTTATTTTTTAATGCTCAATAACACGCCGAGGACCACACCCAGGAAGGCGGCAAACAGCACCTGAAGGGTCGGGGGCAGCAGGAAAGTGATGGTGTGGGCGGGATACCAAAACAGCGGGATGGTCTTGGCAAAGACGAAGCCATATTGGATATCCCAATTGATCTTCTTTGAAAGGGCCTCGCGGATTTTCAGGGGACTGCTGAAAAAGCCTTTAAGCGAGCCCCCGGTCTCGGCGATGTGGATGTCGGTGATTTTGTGGAAGGTCATGAACACCGGTGCGAACAGCGTGTTCATCAGCACGCTTACGCAAAGGGCTACGAAGAACTTTCCCCAACTAAGGCTACCAGCGAACCATTCGGCAGCCTTGCCGTTGAGGTGGAAGCCGCCATCCAACAACTTGACGGTACCCGTCTTGAAGATAGTCATGGCCGAGGCAATGACTACACCCAACACGCCCCAAACCAAGAGTTTGGGCAATAACCCGAAACCTTTCTTGATATACACGCCTTCGCGGATGCGCAAGGCCAACATCTCGCCAAAAGTGCCGAGAAGGGCAAATTTGAAGAAACTCATCAACAGGCCGTGCTTGGCTGTGGTGGTGTTGAACCAGTCCCAAGCACCTGGGATGAAGGCGAAGCCGCAAACCACTGCGGCGACGATTAATATCGTGATGAGGTCGGCTTTTTTCATGATTTTTCCTGATCGTATTTTCTTCTTTTGTCCAATTCCTTGTTCTGCCAGTATCGTCCTAGCAGACAGAGAACGCATACGCCAAAGATGATGCCTCCCAGCACGAAGCCGGTCTGGGAGGCGATCTCATAGTTGGTTTCCTTGTATTTGAAATAGGTCCACAGACCGTTCGCCAGAATGCCCATGTCGCCGATGATGCATATCAGGTAGCCCAGAATACGGGAGGTCCTATCGGTCTTCTTCAACAGTTTGTCGCCGAAAAAGGTGAAGAGCACCAGGATGGCGTAAATCAGGTAGATGGTGGAACGGCTGGTAATCATAAGCGTTTATTTTTCGATTCTGATACGAGCGTCGACGGCTGTCACATAGCGCGGATTGCCGAGCAGCGGGTTGAGGTCCATTTCGGCGATCTCGGGAGCGGCTTGTACGAGGGCGCTCACACGGGCGATTTGGTCGGCGTAGAGGTCGAGGTTGACACCCTCTTGCCCACGGACACCTTGCAGGATCTTGTACCCCTTAAGCTGCTTGAGCATTTCCTTTGCCTCGTCGGCAGTGATGGGAGCGAGGGCCGATTGGACGTCCTTCAGCACCTCGATGAAGATGCCTCCTAATCCGAAGAAGATCTGATGACCGAACTTCGGGTCCTTGATGGCGCCGATATAGACGTCAGTGCCGTCAAGCATGGGATACATCTCCACGGCGTAGGTGTCCTTGATGGCCATCAGGCGGTCGAATTCCTTGCTTACGGTGTCCAGGTCTTTGACATTCAGGGTCACACCGCCCACGTCGCTCTTGTGCAGCGGGCCAACAACCTTCATCACAAGAGGCACATCCTTCGAGCAACCCACTTCTTTGGCGAAGGCGAGGGCGTCCTCTTTCTTGCTCACTTCGACGCTCTTCTTACGGCTGATTCCAGCGGCGTCGAGCAGCTCGTTGTAGTCGGCGATCTCAAGATAGCCGTCTTTGCAGCGGTCGATGGTCTTGCGGATGCGTGCCACATCGATCTTGGGCAGCTCCACATGTTCTGGCTGAGGCTTCGGGGTGTTATAGACTTTGCAGATGGCGTTGCCTAAGACGCATTCCTCGGGGAAGTTGATGCGTCCCTTGGCGATGAAGTCCTCGATTTCGTCCTTCACGTTGATGATGGAAGGCAGCACGGGGAAGATGGGCTTCTTGCAGGTCTTCATCTTCTCGTCGAGCAGGTCATAGACCTCCTTGTTGCTGAACAATCCAGGAGAGCCGAAGATGACCACGGAGAAGTCGATTTCGTCGTATTCGTTCTCGACGGTATCAATGATGTAGCCAAGCTGTTCGGCGGTGCCGGTGGCGAGGAAGTCGATGGGGTTGCCCACGGAGGAACCTCCGAAAAGCTTCTCAAGCAGGGCAGCGCTGGCGGGATGGTCTTTCAGCGGAGGGACTTCCATGCCGCCGTTGCTGAGCACGTCGGTAAGCATTACGGCGGGACCGCCGGCATGGGTGATGACGGCGCAGCGTTTGCCCTTGATCTCAGGATGCATGAACACGCCGCAGACGGTGGTCAGCTCTTGACGGTTATGGCAGCGGACGATGCCGGCTTTGCGGAACAAGGCATCTACAGCGGCATCGTTGGTGGCCAATGCGCCAGTATGCGATGAGGCGGCGCGTGAGCCTGCAGCGGAACCGCCGCTCTTAATGGCAGCGATATGGCAGCCTTTGTTGATCAGGCTGCGTGAGTGTTTCAGCAGACGCATCGGGTCGCCAATCTTCTCCATATAAAGCATGATGACACGTGAGGACTTCTCAGGGTCGAAGGTCTCGTCAAGATGTTCGAGGACGTCCTCGATGCCCAACTGGGCGCTATTGCCCACCGCCCAAACGCTGTTGAACTTCAGGCCATTGCTCATGCCGTATTCCTTGATAAACACAGCAGTGGCACCTGATCCGGTGATGAAGTCCACACCCTTGGGATCCAATTTTGGAATCGGGGTGTCGAAGCATCCAGCATAGTTCACGTTGAGGAAGCCGGTGCAGTTGGGGCCGATGAGCGAACCGCCGACCGAGTTGATGGTGTCGACGATGTGCTTCTCAATGGCGGCGCCTTCGGCGTTCTCTTCCGAGAAGCCGGCGCTGATGATGATGAAGCCTTTGCAGCCCTTTTCCTTCGCCAGCACGTCAACAGTCTGGGCGCAGAACTTGGCGGCGATGCAGAGCAGTGCGCAATCGACCTGTGGCAGGTCGTCCACCTTGGCGTAGCATTTCACACCTTGCACCTCGGTCTCTTTTGGGTTGACGGCATAGATTTGGCCTTTGAAGGGACTCTCCAAAAGGTTTTTCAGCGACTTGCCGCCAGGTTTATGAATGTCAGACGAAGCACCGCAAATCACGATGCTTTTGGGATTTAGTAATTCTTTTGCAATCATATTGTGGTATTTAAAGATTATTATCCGTTTTCCGTTTTACCTCCCGTTCGGTCGGTGAGCCCTTCGGGGTTCCGTTTTCCGTTTTACACTTCAAATGTAGCGAAGTCAACCGTTCCTCACAATCCAAAAGCAGTTGATAGTGTATCTTGTTGAACTTCCCTTCATTGCATAAGCCCTCGATCTCCTCGCGGCTCAGCCAATGCACGGATTCCACCTCTTCCTTCTGTAGGCGCAGCATCTCGATGGGGACGTTGCTCTTAAGCATGTAAAGGAGGGTGAACTTGTATCCGTAGCGGCGGATTCTCAAGAGCTTCAACTCGCTTTGGGTGACACAGAGACCTAGCTCTTCCTTCAGTTCGCGTTGCATGGAGATGGTGAAGTCCATCTCGCCCGATTTCACGTGTCCGGCGGTGGTGGCGTAGTAGCCTCCTTTCGACTCTGAGACCTTCTGGATCAGGTACTTGCCTTCGTTGTTGTGGATAAACACGGCCACGATGGGAATCATCAGACCCTGGGGAATCATTTTTCCCCGTTCCACTGTCTGTCCGGTGTACCTTAAATCGTTGTCGTATAGATCCAGTAACTCCATGCACGTTTCTTAATACGGCAAAAATACGAAAAACTCCTTTATAATAAAGACTTCTTTGTTAATTTTGCAGCCCGAAAACGAAAACTTATCATGGAAGAAAAGCTTTTTAATAAGAATTATCTCTGCTTATGTGCGGCTAACTTCTTGTTTTTCTTCTCGTTTTACCTCTTGCTGCCTGTGTTGCCCTTTTTCATTATTGAGCAATTTCAGGGGAGCAATGCCGTCATTGGCACGGTGATTTCGTGCTATACCTTGGCCACCTTGATAGTACGTCCGTTTTCGGGTTACATGATGGATACCTTCAAACGCAAACCCCTTTATATGCTGGCGTTGTCGCTTTTCACCGCCATCTTCATAGGCTATCCTTTCGCCGCCACCATCACAATGTTGATTGTCATTCGCGTTGCTCATGGTTTGGCTTTTGGCTTGACTTCAGTAGGTGGTAACACCTTAGTCATTGACGTGGTGCCATCGGAGCATAGGGGAGAGGGCGTCGGTTATTATGGCGTGGCCAACAATATTGCCATGGCTGTGGGACCTATGGTAGGGCTATTTGTTTATGAGCATCTCAGCTTCAATGTCATTTTCATGGGTTGCATGGCGTGCAGTTTCTTGGCAACGCTGTTTGCCTCGCGCATCCAGACCAAGGTGCGGCCTCCTGTGAAACGGCCCCATATCTCACTTGACCGTTTTATCTTGATTAAGGGGCTGTTGGCGGGGATTTCTTTCTTGATGCTAGCCTTTGCCTATGGCCAGATTTCCAATTACATCGCCTTGTATGCCAAGGAGATGGGACTGACTATCAGCAGTGGCTTGTTTTTCACGGTGTATGCCGTGGGCCTGATCGCTTCGCGTTTGTTTGCAGGCAGGATGGTTGACAAGGGCAAGGTCACCCATACCATTGCCTTGGGCCTTGGAATCACTGTCTTTGCCCTGCTGGGGCTAGGTCTTTGCCATTATGTCAACGCTATCGGCTCAACCTACACTGCCATTGCTTTTCTTTTGATTGCCTTGTGCTGCGGTTTGGGTTTCGGAGCTGCCTTCCCTTCGTTCAACGCTTTATTCATTAATCTGGGTACCAATGCCCAACGTGGCACTGCCACTTCAACCTATCTAACCTCCTGGGACCTCGGTCTGGGCATAGGAATCTTCTCCGGCGGCATGCTGGCGGAGCATTTCTCCTTTGCCACTGCCTATTTGGTGGCTTCAGGTTCGGTGCTCATATCCCTTGTGTTTTTCATTTTGGTGGTTGCCCCGCATTATCAAAGAAATAAGTTGCGTTGATATGGTATTTTGTTTATTTTTGCGATAACAAAACACCATCAGATGAAAAAACACTTTCTTATCACCCTGCTGTTTGCAGTCACCCTGCAAATGACCGCCCAGCAACTCCTTGTGGGCTCCTACAACATCCGATATAAAAACGCCAACGACAGCCTTCAAGGCAATGTTTGGACCAAACGTTGCCAAGTGATCTGCGACCAGGTGAACTTTATGGCACCTGATATCTTTGGGACACAAGAGGTGTTGTATGGACAACTCCAGGACATGAAAAAAGCCCTCGATGGCTATGACTATATAGGCATCGGTCGCGACGACGGCAAGCGCGGCGGTGAACATGAGGCCATCTTTTATAAAAAGGGGAAGATAAAACTCTTGGATCATGGGGATTTCTGGCTGAGCGAGAACCCAGAAAAACCTGGTTTGGGCTGGGATGCCGCTTGCATCCGCATCTGCACCTGGGGTAAGTTCAGCGTGGTGCGGCCAGACGACGGTCGCCGCCGTGGACTTTTTAACCGAGGACCCCGACCCAAGGAAACGAAGTTCTATTTCTTCAACCTCCACATGGACCATGTGGGCATGGTGGCCCGCCGCGAAGCAGCCAAGCTGATTGTAGCCAAGGTAAAGGAGATAGCCCAAGGCGCTCCAGTGTTCATCACAGGCGACTTCAACGTGGATCAATACAATGAGATTTATACCATCTTCACCGAGTCGGGCATTCTGAAAGACTCCTACGATGCCGCCCGCATTCGCTTCGCTGAGAACGGCACCTTCAACGCTTTCAAGACGGAATACTATACCACCAGCCGCATCGATCACGTCTTCGTCTCCCCCGAGATGACAGTCGAATCGTACGGCGTACTCACCAACAGCTACTGGACTCCCGATGAAACAGAAGAAACACTCAAATCATCCGACGCACCACAAGAGATCTCCTTTGACAATTACATTCGGAGAAATCCATCGGATCACTATCCAGTGTTTGTAAAGGTAAGGTTATTAATGCACCCCATCGGGGTGCTACCTCGGTAGGAAAAAACGATAAATTTATATTATTGTTTCGTTTTTCCTACCGATATGGCTTCCCGATGGGAAGCTCTTCTTTGCCTCACCGCTTCAAACGTCACAATCGCTGTCGTTACTGACACATTAAGTGAGTCGGCGATGCCGTTCATGGGGATGATGATGTTCTGGTCGGCGGCATCGACCCAGGCCTGCGAGATGCCTGTGGCTTCAGTGCCCATCACAAGGGCGGAGGCTTTTGTGAAGTCGGCATCGAGATAGTCGATGGAGGCTTTCAGGTAAGTGCAATAAATCGTGATCCCATTCTTTTTCAGCCATTGGATGCATTCGTCGGTGGAGCAGGCATATATCGGCACGCTGAAGATGCATCCGATGCTGGCGCGGATGGCGTTGGGGTTGTAGAGGTCGGTGGCAGGATCGGCCACGATGACGGCATCCACCCCGGCAGCATCGGCGGTGCGCATGACGGCACCCAGATTACCTGGCTTTTCCACCGTTTCCAATACGATGATCAAAGCGTTCTTTCGAGGTTTAAACTCGTTGATGTTCTTGTATTTAGGAATGGCGACTGCAAGTAATCCATCACTTCCTTCACGGTAGGCGATTTTGTCGAAAACCTCCTCGGTGACGGTCTCCATGAACGAGGCTTGAATCTTCAAAGGCTCCCTTAGCAATGACTCGCAAACATAAAGCTGCTCGATCTCGAAACCACATTGCTGGGCCCTCTCAATCTCCCGCTGGCCTTCAATCAATATGCGGTTCTGCTCCCTACGTTCAGAGGCTTTCTGGAGTCGTACGAGATTCTTAATCTTTGGGTTGGATTTGCTGGTGATCATAGGAGTGGGATGTTTTTAGTTGAGAAAGTACCAAACCGAACACTACTACGGCGATGCCGATGATCTTGAATGCCGTCATGTCTTCAATGGCAAGAAGATAGCTGAAGATGGCGGTGAAGACGGGAATCAGGTTGGAATACACGTTGGCCTTTGAGGCACCCAGTTTGCTGAAGGTGAAGGCCCACAAGGCGTAGGCACCGGCGCTGCAGAAGATGCCCAAGCAGACCAATGGCAAGATGTAGCACCCTATGTTGGCGAAGTTGGAAGGCTCGAACCGTTCCATGATGAAGACCATGGGGATGAAATAAATCATTCCGATGATGTTCTGCATCCAAGTGATAGTCAGTGGTTTGTATAACTTTGTGAGACGGATTAGCGCAATGGAATAGCCTACCGCCACGATGACCGATCCGCAAAGGAAGAGGATGCCTTTGGGCGAGGCCGTGAACTCAAGATCCTTGTTGAGCAGCATGATGATGACTCCCGTGAAGGAGATGATGAATCCAACGATGTTCATAGGGGTGAGGCGCTCTTTGAGGAACACCCGCGCGGCGATTGGGGTGACCAGAGGAATCAAGGCGATGATGCCTGAGCCGATGACTGGAGAGGTGTTTTTCAGCCCATAGCCTTCGAAGATAAAGTAAAGGAAGGGCTCGAACATGGCAGCGATGGCGAACAGCCCAAGGTGCTTTCGCTGGATTTTTTCATTGATCCGAAACAAAAACAAAATGGTTGTGAGAAATATTGTCGCTATCACAAGGCGCAAGAAGATGGTTGCTGTGGGATTCAGGTTTTGATAGACCTGGGTGGACCACACGAACGACATGCCCCAGAAAACCATGGCGACGATGCCAGCGAGATGTACGATGAAGCCTTTGTTTTTCATATCGGCGGCAAAAATAGGCATTTTTCATCTTTTTCTGAGCGAAAGTCGAATTTTTGGCGAGATTGTTGTATGTTTGCATGCGTTTTTCAGATTAAATTGTATCATTATAAAACTATCTTATCATGAAAAAGTTAACAGTAATAACCCTGGCTATCCTGTCAGTGTTTGTCATGGCTTCCTGCCGCGGTCCCAAGGGCAATGCCAATGTGAAATCATCAACCGTAACTGTAAGATCATCAGACTGGTATTGGGACAACACCTCATGGCGTGTCGATCTTGAATACAAGGCTATCAATGCCGACATCGACAACTATGGTGCCGTGCTTGTTTACATGGATAACAATAACACTTGGCGTCAGCTCCCGATGACCTTCTATTATACCGATGAGGTAAACGGGGAAACTGTTTATTGCTCTTCCTCCCTTGAAGTCTCCAGCTACAAAGAGGGTGTGAGCATTTTCTGGACCGAGAACGACTTCTATGACGGCTACCGTCCCGATGATCATGATTTCAAGATCGTAGCTATTGCCGCCAGTGAGTACCAACGTCGTTCCGATGTCGATTATAGCGACTACGAGGCTGTGAAGAGAGCCTTCCAAATCGAGGAGGATGTGAAATGAAAAAGGTATTTGGTTTCGCAATAGCCTTGGTGGCATTAACCCTGATGGTTTCATGTGTAAAGGAAGGTCCCATGGGTCCGATGGGTCCTCAAGGTCCTATGGGTCCACAGGGACCACAAGGCCCTGCAGGTCAGGATGGGAATGCCAATGTAGCTTCGAGCACCCTTACGGTATATCCAAACGATTGGTATTGGGATAACGTTTCGTGGCGCGTCGATTTCGACTATCCGGCTGTTAATTCCGACATTTACAATAGCGGCGTGGTACTGGTGTATATGGAAACCGAAAACACCTGGCGTCAAATCCCCATGACCTTCTATTATTCAGAGACAAATGAAGAAGGGGAGACCTTCTACTATTCCTCGTCGCTCGAGACTTCGTTCTATGTAGGTGGTGTGAGCGTGTTCTGGACAGAAAGCGATTTCTATGACGGTTATCGTCCTGAGGAGCACCGCTTCCGCATCGTGGCTATCTCGGCGGGTTACTATAATGCCCACCCGGAGGTCGATTACAGCGATTACGAAGTAGTCAAGGAAACCTTTGAATTGGCTGATTGATTCGGACCATGTTTATTGTGTCATGACTGTATAGGTCATGAACCCTATAAAGGCAAGAAGCATCAAAAACCCTTCGAAACGGGAAAGCTTCTTGCCTTTTCCCGTAAATACGAAGAGCAACATCAATGCGTTGGCGCCAAAGAGGAAATACAAGGTATTGTTCATTTGTACGTCAAACTGAAGCGGTGTGATCAATCCGCTGATGCCGAGTACGACAAAGATGTTCAAGATGTTGGAACCCAGTACATTGCCGATGGCGATGCCAGAGTTCTTCTTGGTGGCTGCTACAATCGAGGTGATGAGCTCGGGTAGCGAAGTGGCCATGGCTACTACGGTCAAACCTATCATGGCATCACTCATGCCCCAGGCCTTGGCGATGGTCTGGGCGTTGTTGGAGACCAGCTCGCCTCCGATGTAAAGTCCAACGATGCCAAAAACAAGATAAAGGATGGTCTTGCCCCATGGCATCGGAAGTTGGATGATTTCCACTTCGGTGTTGGTAGAGGAGCCGTCTTTCTTGCCGGTCGAGTCGTTCTTTTTCATGGTAAGGACCAGATAGCAT
The DNA here is from genome assembly GCA_902801465.1 of uncultured Bacteroidia bacterium. GTDB lineage: Bacteria > Bacteroidota > Bacteroidia > Bacteroidales > F082 > Limimorpha. The sequence goes on from CADCIH010000020.1 coordinate 13,321, forward strand.
GCGGCAAGTGCCAATAGCAGCAAGCCTTCAATCCAATTGATGGTGAGGCTGCCCCAGGTGAAATTGGCAAAAATGAACAAAGCGGCAGTGGCCACAAAGCCCGCCGGGATGTCGCGTCTAATGGAGATGCGGTCCACGTCGATGGGATATATTACCGATGCCACACCGAGGATGAGCAGGATGTTCATGATGTTGCTACCCACGATGTTGCCGATGGCCAAGCCAGAACTGCCTTTGATGCATGAAAACACATTAATGATCAGTTCGGGGAGGGAAGTGCCAAACGCCACGATGGTCAGGCCGATGATCAAAGGGGAGAGCTTGGCGCGGATACCTACGCTGGTGGCTCCGTCAACAAGCCAGTTCGCACCAAGGATCAAAGCGACAAATCCAACTATTAATAATAGGATTGAGAGTATCATACGTTGTAGTGTCTGGGTCCGAAAATCTTGCTTCCAATCCTCACAAGAGTTGCTCCTTCCTCGATGGCAATCGGATAATCTTCCGACATGCCCATGGAGATTTCCTTGAACTGTGGTTGGCCGGCAAAATAATCCTGTTTCAGGGTGTCGAAAATCGCTTTCAGATGCTTGAACTCCTTTCGGACTTCCACCTCGTCGTCGGTGAAGGTGGCCATGCCCATCACGCCGCAGATGCGGATGTTTTCCATGTTTTTGAAGGTGTCGGATTCTAGCAATTGTCGCGCTTCCTCCAAGTCAAGTCCGAACTTGGTCTCCTCTTGGGCGATGTGGAACTGCAAAAGGCAGTCCGCCACGCGCTCGTGCTTCTTGGCTTCCTTGTTGACAGCCTCCAGCAGATTGGCGGAGTCGATGCTGTGGATGAGGGTGACAAAGGGGATGATATATTTGATTTTGTTGGTCTGAAGATGACCGATGAAATGCCATTGGATGTCCTTGGGGAGCGCTTCGTGCTTGTCGCGCAGTTCTTGTGGATAGTTCTCTCCAAAGGTGCGATGGCCGGCGTCATAAGCTTCTTGAATATCGCTGATAGGCTTGGTTTTCGAAACCGCCACCAAGGTAACATGTTCAGGAATGGTAGCCTTGATTCTTTCCAGATTTTCCTTGATCATAGCCGTTAGTTATTAGTGGTGCAAAAATAGTCATAATTCATAATTCTTAATTCATAATTCCTAATTATTTTGTACCTTTGCACCCAAATTTTTGAAGATATGTTTGAAGGCTTAACTGAAAAATTAGAACGTTCGTTCAAGATCCTTAAGGGACAAGGATATATCACTGAAGTCAACGTGGCTGACACCATGAAGGAAATCCGCCGTGCATTGCTTGACGCTGACGTCAGTTTCAAGATTGCCAAGGATGTCACCAACAAAATCAAGGAAAAGGCTCTGGGTCAGCAGATTTTGACCTCGGTGAAGCCGGGTGAGATGATGGTGAAGATCGTCCACGACGAGCTGGCCGAGCTGATGGGTGGTCAAGAGGTGGAGGTCAACCTGAAAGGTCAGCCTGCCATCATCCTAATCGCCGGTCTGCAAGGTTCCGGTAAGACTACCTTCTCAGCTAAACTGGCTTATTACCTGAAACGCAAGAAGAGCAAGCAGGTGCTTCTAGTGGCCGGCGACGTGTATCGTCCCGCCGCTATCGACCAATTGAAGGTGTTGGGACAGCAGGTGGAAGTGGAGGTGTATAGCGAGGAAGGCAACAAGAACCCCGTTGAGATTGCCCAGCACGCCATTGAGCACGCCAAGGCCCAGAACAAGAACGTGGTCATCATCGATACCGCCGGTCGTCTGGCCGTTGACGAGGAGATGATGGACGAGATCAGCCGTATCAAGGAGACAGTGCGTCCGCATGAGACCCTCTTCGTGGTCGATGCCATGACCGGTCAGGATGCCGTGAACACCGCCAAGGCCTTCAATGACCGCCTAGACTTCGACGGCGTGGTGCTGACCAAATTGGACGGCGACACCCGCGGTGGTGCGGCCCTTACAATCCGCACGGTGGTCGAAAAACCCATCAAGTTCGTCGGTATCGGCGAAAAGATGGATGCACTCGACGTGTTTTACCCGAAACGTATGGCCGACCGTATCCTCGGCATGGGTGATATCGTCTCACTGGTGGAACGCGCCCAGGAGCAGTTCGACGAGGAAGAGGCCAAGCGTTTGCAGCGTAAACTGGCCAAGAACGAATTCAACTACAACGACTTCCTGAAGCAGATCCAGCAAATCAAGAAGATGGGTAACATCAAGGACCTGGCAAGCATGATTCCGGGCATGGATAAGGCGCTCAAGGGTGAAGAGATCGACGACGACGCCTTCAAGAGCATCGAAGCCATCATCTACTCGATGACACCCGAAGAACGTGAAAATCCCTCGGTCCTCAACGGCAGCCGCCGCAAACGTATCGCGGCAGGCAGCGGCACCTCCATCGTGGAAGTCAACCGTCTCATCAAACAGTTTGAGGAGACTGCCAAGATGATGCGCATGATGACTACCGGCGGCGGCAAGAAACTGATGCGTATGGCTGCTGGGAGGAGGAAGTGAGAAGTGAGAATTAAGAATTTTGAATTAAGAATTAAGAATTATAGAGATGGATAATAAGATTATAGATGGGAAAGTGATTTCCGAACAAATCAAAAAAGAAATCGCGGCAGAAGTCGCCGACATGCTCGATCATGGCAAACCTGCTCCGCATCTCGCGGCAGTCATCGTGGGTGAAGACGGCGCTAGCAAGACTTACGTGGCCTCCAAAGAGAAGGCCTGCCACTCGGTGGGTATGACCTCCTCAGTGTATCGCCTGCCTGCTACGACAAGCGAAGAAGAATTACTTAAAACCGTAGAGTTTTTGAATAACGACCCCGAGATTGACGGGTACATCATCCAGCTGCCTCTGCCGAAGCATATCGACGAGGACAAGATCATCAATGCCATCAAACCCTCGAAGGATGTGGATGGATTCACCAGCATTAACGTGGGTCGTCTCCAGTTGGGTCTGCCATGCTTCATCCCGGCTACGCCCAATGGCATCATGGAACTCATCAAGCGTTCTGGCATCGAGACCGTTGGCAAGGACGTGGTGGTGCTGGGCCGCTCCAACATCGTGGGTACGCCCATGGCCATCCTGATGTCGCGTAAGGGCATCGACTCCACGGTGACCCTTTGCCATAGCCGTACCAAGAACCTAGCTGAGATCTGCCGTAGGGCCGACATCCTCGTGGCCGCCATCGGCAAGCAGGGCTTTGTGACTGCCGACATGGTGAAGCCGGGCGCTACCGTCATCGACGTGGGCATCCACCGTATTGATGATCCCGAGAGTCCCAAGGGTTACAAGATCCTTGGCGATGTGGACTACGATGAGGTGTACAAAGTGGCCGGAAAGATCACTCCTGTCCCCGGTGGCGTGGGCCCGATGACCATCGTGTCGCTGCTCCAAAATACCCTTAAAGCCGCCAAGGGCGAAATCTATCCCAAGGAATAACCCTTGACTATGAAAAGGCTGTTGCTTCTGGGATGCTTGATGATCCTTGCTTGGGCGTCGCCTGCACAGGATCTGGACAGCCTTTATCAGGTGTTTGAGAACAGCAGGGGAGAAGCCTCCTACCAGGCCGCCGTGGCCATCGATGAGGTGATTGGCAGGGAACCGAACTTCGATCAAGATACCGACAAGGACGAGATCAAGCTGAAGCTGCTCCGCACGATGATCCTTTATTTTTTCGGAAACGACGACTTCCAGCATGTGGTCACCTATTCCGAGATAGGCATCGGGCATTATCAGAAGATAGGCGACCTCTTCAACGAGGCAGGCTGTTACATGACCTTAGCCAATGCCTATCAACGGTTGGGACAGTTCGACAAAGCCATCGAGTGTTACAACCATTGCAGCGACTTGATGGATGAGATTGGCGGTGACATGGCCGAGGTGAACAAGCGTTACGTGATGAACAACATCGCGGAGATCCATTTGACCATGGGCGAATACGACAATGCAGAGGAGCTCTACCACAAATGTATCGACATGCTAGGCGAGGTCCAAGAACAAGATACGGCCTCCAACCTCGATCTGGCCACCTATTACCAGAATCTTTCGGAGGTCTATATCGCCCAGGGCAAGTTGGATGAAGCCATCGGGTTGGCCGAACAGTCACTCGGTCTCTCGCGACGTTACCAGGACATTCCCAACAAGATTATCAATCGTTTGATGACCCTCTCCAAGGCATACCTTAGTGTCGGTCGTGAAAAAGAGAGCAAGGCCCTGCTCGACGAGGCCCTGCAGTTGGCTGAGGCGAACGACGAGCTCTTCCTCCAGGCGGTCCTTTGCCTGCAACAGGGCAACTACGACAAGGCTATCGCCATGGCTGAGGAGAACCATTACGATGGTGTGCTTCAGGAGGCTTTGGAGGAGGGTTATCAGGACCTCCGCAAGAGCAATCCTGCCAAGGCCTTGGAATACCTGGAGCGCAGCGTGGTGATGAAGGACTCCATCTTTAATGAGAACCAGCAGCAGCTCATCCGCGACTATCAGGTGCGTTATGCCATGCAGGAGAAGGAGCATGAGTTGGAGATGCAACAGGAGAAAACCAAGAAGACCCGTTTGCTCGCCATGGGCTTGGTGATTCTTGCCGTCGTGTTGTTTGTCCTCTTCTTGATTTGGTGGCGTTTGGCCCAGATGCGCAAGAGACGCAATAGGGAGCTGGTGCGCTTGAACGAGACCAAGGACCGTTTGATTTCCATCGTGTCACATGATGTGAGAACGCCGGTGTCGGCCATCTGCAATGTGTTGGGGCAGCTCTGTTCCCATTACGACAGTTTCGGTGAGACCGACCGCAAGGCCAGTCTGGTGATGCTGAAATCCACTTCCGATGCACTGAACGACCGTTTGTTCAACATCCTTCAATGGGTGAAGGGTGTGCTGGAACATGGCACGGTGACCCCAGGCAGCTTCAAGGTGTACGAGGTCGTTGACGAGTGCATCCGCAGTCAGGCTTCCACTTTCGAGATGAAGTCGCTGAAGGTGAGCAACGAGGTGTCGCCAGAGTTGACCGCTTACGATGATGTCGGCGTGGTGAGCCTGGTGCTTCAAAACCTTCTTTCCAATGCGGTGAAGTTCTCCTATCCGAATGGTGAGATTTGTATCAAGGCCGAGGAGAAAGACGCGAAAGTTTGGATTTCGGTGAGCGATAATGGCATGGGCATCAGCGAGAAGAAGCTGGAGAAGATATTTCATTTCCTAGCCACCTCTGAGGTGGGTACTGGGGGAGAGCGAGGTGCTGGCATCGGTCTCTTTGTTAGCAAACAGCTGTTGGACAAGACCGGTGGTGAGATTCGCATCGAGAGTGTCAAAGACGAGGGCACCACGGTGCGGTTTAGTGTGAATAGAAGGAGGGAGGCATGAGTAGTGGGAAACAAAATATCAGGATTCTGTTGGTCGAGGACCAGCCACTCTGCCGCTTGGGCGTGCGCATGTCGTTGACCAACTCCGACTTTGGCTGTGTGCTAGAGGGCGAGGTGGAGACGGTGCGTGAGGCCTTGGCTTTCCTTGAGCAGCGAGGGGGTGACATCGACTTGATTTTGTTGGACTATGCTTTGCCTGATGGAACGGGCAAGGACGTAATCGATGCCGTCAAGCGTATGGATCTCGAGGTGAAGATCGTGATGCTGTCTGGTGAGGCCGGAGGTGCCACGGTGCAGCAGCTCTTGGACAGCGGCATCAATGGCTTCATGAGCAAGAGTGTCCGTCCTGAGGAGATTGCCACGGTGTTGGCTTCGGTGATTCAGGGGCACGACTTTGCCACCATGGATACGGCCCATCTCCATCAGGACGTGAAGTCCGACATGGACATTTTGGGCACGCTCACCCGTCGTGAGATGGACATCATCAGTCTTTGTGCGGCGGGCAAGACCGCCAAGCAGATTGCCGAGGAGCTGAACATCAGTGCCCACACGGTGGAGAACCACAAGGACAAGATATTCAGCAAACTCGGTGTGAAGTCCACCTCAGAGTTGATTCTTTATGCTTTCCGGGTGGGGTTAGTTAGTTAGTTAATTTCTGGATTTCATCCTCCGACAAGCCTGTGATTTTCATTATGGTGGTTAGGTCCAGCCCCGTTGATTTCATGTTGCACACAATTTCAGCAATTTTTTCCTCGCGACCTTCCTCGCGACCTTCCTCACGTCCTTCTTCACGTGCTGTCTCACGTTCGCTGTAGCGGTCCCACATTGCCTTTTGGCTCCGCTCATAGGCCAGCAACTGTGCGTCATTTAAGTTGGCCATGGCGGCAGCATCGTAAAGTTTCTTGAAGATGCCTTCACGGAGCGTTTCCGGATAGTCGTCTGTGTAACATAGGTTTTGCAAGGCATAAAGCCAGAGGTCTCGAAATGAGTTGCTCCGAGGCGTCATGTTTTTCAGCTTTGGCATTTCCAAGTAGATAAGCGTCAGCTTGTCATAAAACACATGTTGGTCTACCACATCCACTAGTTGAATTACATGGTAGTAACTGTCCTCGGGGTATTCCTTATTGGGAAACCTGAAATTCATCACACCCACCATATAGACATTGTTAAGACGGAAATCCCATTCTTCGCCTTTCTCTGCTTGGTCTCTGATGGGCTTGGCCGCATAGAAAAGGCTGCGGTCCTTGAAATAGCTCTTGCGTGCATTCTGCATCTCAACGATGAAGTTGCTACCGTCCTGCGTCTCACAATACACATCGAAATAGCAGTTGCGGCGATCTTTGTTATCGCCCAGCTGTTCGATGTTTTTGTACGTCAAATCCGTGATGATGCCTTCTCTATCGAAGATCATCGCATTTAGAAAACTGATGAGGAGTTCCTTGTTCTCCTCGGTACCAAACAGCTTTTTGAAGCCGTAATCGGTGTAGGGGTTCATAAATCTTTCGCTCATAATTAATAAATTAGTTGAATTAATAAATTATTTTGGTTCAGTTGCATCTATTATTGATTTGCAAAAATAGTAATATAAATTCATTTGTCAAGAGGAGTGTAGCCTCACTGTCCAATAAATCTTATTTTGTTGATAACTTCTGATGGATATAGGAAAAACTACCCATAGCCACTTCTTTTATATAAGGTAGTTTTGCAGCGGTGAAAACTGGAAATACAAGTGAAAAAGCAAAACTATAAAATCATGAAAACAAAATCTTTACTTCTGTTATTGATGCTGGCTCTCGGACTGCCTTGGGCGACGAGGGCGCAGGAAACATTGACTGTGTATGACGGAACAGCATACTGTTCATCGGTACCTGTTTATAGTTATTTTACTCATTATGGAGTTGGTAGTCAGTATATTGTATCGTCAGACGACCTTTCGGTTCTATCCAACGGAACCATTTCGAAACTTACTTATTATTGCAGATCGCAAAGTGTCTCATGGGGTAATGCCTTGTTTAAAGTGTATCTTGGAGAGACGGAATCCGAAGCGTTTACGGGTTCAAATGCGATGGCTTGGGCTGATATGACAGAGGTCTATAGCGGCAGCCTGTCGGTAAGTGGAGGTGTTATGGAGATTACATTCACCACGCCTTATTTATATCAAGGCGATAACCTGGTGATTGGTGTGAACCAGACCACGACAGGCACGCAAGGCGGGTATGAATCGTGGTACGGCGTGGATGATAGTGGCAATAGGGCTTTATATTCGATATCTGGCTCTTTTAATGTTGAATCAAAATTGCCCAAAACAACCATAACCTATACAGCGGGCATTGCACCGACTTGCCCGAAACCAAGAAATCTGACAGCGACACTCACTGATGGCAATGGCGCTATAGCCACCCTCAACTGGACAGAGAAGGGCTCGGCAACCACATGGGTTTTGCAATGTGGCGCCGATGTAAATTTCGGAACAGGAACCTATTCTGAATATACCGTAACAACAAATCCTACCAAAGACTTGACGGGTCTAACTCCGGAAACAACGTATTATGCCCGAGTGAAATCCGAGTGTGACGAAGACGACCAAAGTGCCTGGAGTGCAACATGCCATTTCACGCCGTCTAATAAAATCAATCTTCTTTTAAATGATGGCACACAAACAAGCTCTTATGTGCCAATGGTTTCTCCAAATGGTTACGGAAGCCAATTCATCATACCTGCCGAGGGGCTAAGTGATGCGGCTTACGGGCAACTTACGCAACTGGCTTTTTATGCTACTGCGTCAACAGCATCGTGGGGGACTACCTATTATGAACTTTTCTTGATGGAGACGCCCGATTCATATTTTACAGGTAATGTAAAATACCCGGAAAGTGAAATGACTAAAGTTTACACGGGAACACTCTTGGTCAATGATGGTTTGATGACTATCAATTTCGATACGCCATATTATTATGAAGGCGACAACCTTGTGGTGTATATCAAGGAAGATTACAATGGAGCCTATGCCTATTGTAATTGGTATGGCGTGACGACCACCAACAATCAAGCTTTGTCGGGCACGTTTGGAACGACACTTTATAAATTCTTGCCGAAAATGACGGTGTCCTATTTGGCGGGAGAGACTCCGGCTCATCCGAGACCGAAATATTTCAAAACCACGAATATCACTTCTACCTCAGCCACCTTCACTTGGACCAACGGCGGGAGTGAAACGACGTGGCAGATCGCCTATATAGATGATGAAGATGCTGATCCCGATGACATTCCTGTAACAAATGTCGTTGATGTCACAACGAATCCCTACACTTTGAGCGGACTTGTCGGCGGGACAGACTATTACGCCTACATTCGTGCTGTTGTCGGGAACGAACACAGCGACTGGAGCAAGGTGTGCAGCCTTACGCCAAGCTGCGATAGTCCATATAATTTCGGTCCAAACTATGTAACCGTCAATTCAGCAAGACTGACCTGGATAAACGGTGGCACCGAATCGGAATGGCAGATTGTTTATGCTGCTGAAGACGAAAACTTTGACCCGGATTTAGCCACGCCGATTGACGTCACAACGAAGCCATACCTTTTGACGGGATTAACCACAGATGTACATTATTACGCCCGTATTCGCGCAAAATGTGATATTGGCGATTACAGCGACTGGAGCGAGGTCTGCCAGATTTATCCTACTTGTATCGAGCCTTCGACTTTAAATGCTACAATATTAAGTGCGACATCAGTTAAATTAAGTTGGTCCCCGGGAGGTAATCAATCGTCATGGCAGATTGCCTATACCGACAACGCAACAACCCTTCCTGATGATGCAACCATTGTGAATGTCAGTGCCTATCCGCCATATACACTCACTGGCTTGACAACTAATGTGACCTATTATGCTTACGTGCGCTCCGATTGCGGCACCGAGCACTACAGCGACTGGTCGGCGGTTTGCGCTTTTACGCCGACTTATGTCCTTACCGTTAACGATGGCACAAAGACCAATTCATATGTGCCTGTTTATGGCTATTGGGTTGACAAATATTCAAAAAGCCAGTTTATCATTCCTGCCAATTCATTGGAAAGCATCACAAATAGCAATATTGACAAACTTGTTTTTTATTGCTCGAACACTTCAATTAACTGGGGTGTGGCTGAATTTGATGTTTGCATGAAAGAAACAACACAAACGGATTTTGCTGAGGCCACTCTTGACTGGACAGGTATGGAAACGGTTTACTCAGGCAGTTTGACGGTGGCAAATGGCATGATGGAGATACAATTCGCCGATGCGTTTAATTATCAGGATGGGAATCTCTTGATAGGTATAAAAGAGACCAAAAGTGGAACAGACATGACAAGCAATTGGTATGGTGTAAGTACCACCAGTAATACGGCTGTCGGCGGTTATGAAAACACAAGAGCATTAGGTCTATATCAGTTTCTGCCTAAAACCACGTTGTATTACACTCCAGGCACTGCTCCGACATGCATAAAACCGACGGGGCTCATCATCAACGAGTCTTTCAACTCCGCCGTTTTGACTTGGACGGCGGGTGCCGATGAGACGCATTGGAATGTGCAGTACAAGGCCGCTTCAGCTACTGATTGGAATGCGCTTATCGCTGTTGAGGACACTCCCGAATGCCTCCTCGCTGGATTGACTCCAGCCACTACATATCAAGTGAGAGTGCAATCCGATTGCGGTAGTGGCGATGTGAGTGGTTGGGTAACAGGCAGTTTCGCCACCACATGCGGTGCTTTCAATTTGCCGTATGAACATCATTTCGATGACGATGCCCCTGGTGCTACAGCTGGTTTGCCGGGTTGTTGGACTCGTATCAATGATTCACAAACGACGACTTACCAGAACTATCCGCGTATTCTTGCCGATGAGGCTGGCCAGATGCATTCGCATTCATCGCCCAACTATTTGCTTTTCTATCAGCTTGGAGATTATACCGCTTTGAATCAAATTGCCGTCTTGCCTGAGATGAATGCACCAGTCAACACGTTGATCCTTCATTTTTTTGCGAAGTTGAATGATGGAAATTCCAATCAAAAATTGGTCATTGGCGTGATGAGCGACCCTAACGATGCCGCCACTTTTGTGAAATACCAAGATGTAACCATTGCATCGTCAACTTATGCTGAATATATGGTAGACTTTAAAGATTACGAAGGGCAAGGCACCTACATTGCCATCAAATGTGAAAGAGGCGACGAGACTCGCTATTTCATTGATGACATCAGCATTAATATGGATCAGACATGCAGGGTGCCAGTGGCGCTCCAGATCAGCAATATCACAGCTCAAACAGCCGTCTTTACCTGGACTCCAGGCAGTGAGACCACAGCATGGCAAGTCCAATACAAGAAGACCACCGACGCCGAGTGGAGCGAGCCCGTTGCAGTAAACGGAACGCCGTCATATACTTTCAGCAACCTCGATGCGACAACAACCTATCAGGCACAGGTGCGTACTGACTGCGGCAGCGACAACTACAGCGACTGGGTTGATGCCGAAAACTTCACTACCGACTGCGGTTTCATGTCTCTTCCTTATAGCCACGACTTCGAAGATGACACCGCAGGTGCCACTGCACCTGTTTGCTGGCATTTTCATGGAAGTTATTATCCTCGTGTCGATGATGACCAATATAACTATGGTCATGCACATTTAGGCCAAAACTGCCTGATGATATACCAAAACTCAGACAATACCCCCAACTATGTCGTGCTTCCTGAAATCAACACAGCAGAGACACCCATCAATACCTTGCAGGTGTCGTTCTGGGGCAAGAGATTCGGTAATGAGGTCTATCAATACTACTATTTTGACTATCTCTCCCTTGGCGTGATGACCGACCCTGACGACGTGTCGACTTTCCAAAACGTTTCCGGAGCCTCCACCAATATCAGCAATCTCGAAGAGTACAAGCATTTTGAACTCTATCTTGATAACTATACTGGTGAAGGGACCTATCTCGCCATACGTTACAATGGCTCGCCGTTGTATTACATCGACGATATCGAAGTCTCAGTTGCCCCGACATGCCGCCAGCCTCTCGATCTGAGTACGCAATACACCAATGCGCATGAAGCGGAAATAAGATGGAAGACACGCGACCTCAGACAATGCAACTATCAGGTTTCTTATAGCACCGACGAGACTTTCGACCCTGAAAACGGCACCATCGTGGATGTGGAATTTGAGAATACATTGGTTAACGCGGGCACTGAATACAGAGATTATTATCTGACTTGCCTCAACGCTAACACCACCTACTACTATTACGTGCGAGCCAACTGCGGCAACGGCGACTTCAGCGAGTGGAGCGACGATTATGCAAGCTTGACTACCGATGAGGCTTGTCCGGAACCTTATGATTTTGGAACGACACTAGTCAAAAACACTTATGCCATTATACATTGGTATGGCGATTTGGATGCCAATTGGGAATTCCGTTATAAGAAAACCGCTGATGATGAATGGATTACACCGGCAACTTTTGATCTTGCAAGTGGAGAAGGTAATGAACTCCTATATCGTCTAGAGAATTTGGAGACTAACGTGGAATATGTTGTTCAACTGCGCCTACATTGTGGCATGTACACTTGCCCTGCGGTCGACGATGGGTACAGTGAATGGGTAACAACTTCTTTTACCACCAGCGAGGGATGCCAAACGCCAAGCGGTTGGATGTGTATGACCCACATGGGCACGAGTGCGACACTTGAATGGAATCAGACAGGCGAGGAAAATTATTGGCAGATCCGGTATAGATTGTCAACCGAAAATGAATATCCGGTAGGAAATATCGTTCTAACAGATTATATGCCAGAAGCCAAGAAGCAACGCTGGACCATCACCGGCTTGCAGGCTAATTCGATGTATTACTGGCAGGTGAGAGCTTATTGCGATGAAAATGATCAAAGTGCATGGTCAGCTGAGAAATATTTCTTCACTGGCGGTGAGAAAGTCACGGTCGACAAGGCACATCCTTTCTATGAGGATTTTGAAAGCGTCTTAGGAATGCCCGACGGCTGGATGCGTTGCAATCAATACAATTACAACCTGGATTACTACTATCCATGGAGTTTCACGTTGGCCGAAGGCCCGTCGTGGGATGAACGCCCTGGCAACCACGGCATTTACAACAACAGCGATGATTATCATGGCAGTACCTCGGTGTTGACGCCTGAGATGCACATCGACGAGAATGCCTATTCTGCCAAACTGAGCTTCTGGGACTACTGCGATTATGCTCCCAGTGCCATCAGTGGACAAAACATCAGTTATGGTTCCATGCAGGTCATGGTTTCGTCTGACCATGGCGAAAACTTTGATTATGTCTGGTGGAGCTTCGGTCCGAAACGCTATTGGCATCAATTCTTTGTTGATTTGGATGAATATATCGGTAAGGATATTATTATCCGCTTCGACTATTGGTGGGCGAACAACAACCCGAACTTCGACTGGTATATCGACGATGTCAAGGTCCAGGTGTTCGACAATGCCTTCGGAAGCGGCTCCGATGTAACTACGGGCAATTGGGACGACCCAGATATGTGGGGCAACGGTACACCGAGTGGTGATGACGACGTCATCATCAACGCCAACGTGACCATCCCCGACGGCGTTGTGGCACAAGCCAACAATATTGTGATCAATACCGATACAATCAATACTGGTAGCAGGGCGCAGAAATTCGGCAAACTCATCATCGCCAATGGCGGACAACTCATCACCAACAATGCTGTCGAAGCGACGGCCCAGAAGACCGTCTCGGCCTGGACGACCAATCCTGCAGGCGGCTGGTATTTCATCGCCTCACCGGTTGATGGCACGCTTAAGCCAAAAGATGTGGACAATATGCTCACGGATGAGACCACAGAGCCTTATTCATACGACCTCTATCGACTGAACGGCACTCAATGGGAGAACTATCATGCCCACAACACCAACGAGCAACCCTTCTACCTGCAAAACGGCAACGGTTACCTCTATGCCAACGCGAATAATACTACGCTTGAGTTCACGGGTGATATCAGGTTGTATAACCAGACAAGCAATACCGTGCCGGTATCAGAAGGCTGGAACCTCATCGGCAATCCTTATACCTTCGCTGCCTATCCGAATGCCAGCTATTATGTGTTGAATGACGAACGAACAGCATTGAATCCCCAAACCAAGTCAGCGGGCGTGGCCGTGCCGCCTTGCGAGGGTATCATCGTGAAAGCCCTCAGCGATGGGACGGTCGCCTTCAGCAAGGAGGCACCTGTCGGACAGGCAGGCGGCGGCAACCTGCAAATTGCCCTTGCTCAAACCAATACACGCGGCGCCGATAGGATCGACAACGCCATCGTCAGCTTCAACGAAGGCGATGAGCTTCCTAAGTTCTATTTTGGCGAAAGCCTTGCCAACATTACCATTCCTCAAAATGGCGAGGACTATTCCATCGTCAGCGCCGAAGCCCAAGGTGAATTGCCGCTGAACTTCAAGACCAATGAAAACGGAAGTTACACACTTCGCTTCAGCTCCCTCAATACGGAATTCAGCTATCTCCATCTAATCGATAACCTCACAGGCAACGATGTCGACCTGCTGGAGACGCCGAGTTACACCTTCGACGCCCGCCAAACCGACTACGCCTCAAGGTTCAAACTCGTCTTTGTTAAAGACAATGCCGACATGGGCGATGACTTCGCCTTTGTCAGTAACGGAGAAATCATCGTCAACGGCACAGGCACCGTCCAAGTAATCGACATCTTGGGACGCCAGATGTTCAGCCATGAGGTCAATTCCGAATTCCGAATTCCGAATTTCGAATTCCCCACTGGCGTTTATGTCTTGCGGTTGATTAATGGAGACAATGTAAAGAATCAAAAGATAATAATTAAATAAAACTGTATAAAAATGAAAAAATTATTGATTATCATCGCAATCGTCTTCGGTTTGAGTTTCGGCGCATTCGCCCAAGGTGGCTTGTTCCAATACGGTGCCGTCAGCGACGAGGAATATTACGGAGCAAGCAGTCGTGATGGCAGCACTCCGCTTTTGAGTCTGCCCGGTACCCACGGCGAGACCAACGACGTGCAGGCGCCCCTCAGCGACGGCGCTTTGCTCCTCGTCGGCCTCGGCGCTGCCTACCTCGTGGGCAAGAAACGTAACGAAAAATAAAAAAATGTTATCTTTGCAGGATAAATCATCCTGCCATGAGAAAAACATTGCTTTTGACGCTAGCCTTCCTCCTGACCGCTCCCTTCATGAGAGCCCAGGAAGAAGGCTATGCTGGTTATACGCCACTCTTCGCCCCGGAATTCAAGTCCTTGCTTCCCGAAGAAGTCAAGGAGACCTCGGGTCTCTTCTTCCATAACGGCCTCCTCTGGACGCATAACGACAGCGGTGGCAAACCCATCCTTTATGGACTCGACACCACCAATTACGAAGTGGTGCAAAGGATTACGCTGATTAATGCCAAAAACAAGGACTGGGAAGATGTGTGCACCGACGGGGAGTACGTGTATGTGGGCGACTTCGGCAACAACAAAGGCAAAAGGAAAAACCTGCGAATCTATATTTTCCCGTTAAGGGATATTCCCAAGGAAGGGAATGCTTCCATCACGGTCGACTCCATTCGCTTCAGCTTCGGCGACCAAACCGTGTTCGAACATAAAAAACAGGAACACGACTATGACTGTGAATCGATGTTCGCCACCGACGAAGCGCTCTTCCTGTTCAGCAAAGGCTGGGCCACAGGCACCACGCGGCTCTATAGGCTATCCAAACAGCCTGGCACTCAAGTGGCCGAAGTGGTCAACGGATTCGACTCCAAAGGGCTTATTACAGGAGCCGACTACGACCGCGAAAACCATGTCCTTGCCATTGTCGGCTATGTAAACAAGGTGTGGCTGCCGTTCCTGTACTTGATCTATGACTTCGACGATATGGGCACCAACCTGCCTAACCGCCGCTTCGAGCTTCACAACTATCTCGGCCATCAGACCGAAGGCATCTGCTTCTACGAACCTGGCAAATGCTTCCTCACGGCCGAGACCTCGCCGACAACCACCTCACGGGTGTTTACCATCGACTTCCGCAAACGTATCGCCAAAGACCTTGAAAAAGCAGGGAAATGAAACGGGTTCTGCTGGTCGTATGTCTTCTCCTCGTCGTGGCGCTGGGCTTCTCCCAACGCCCCAAAAAGGCCGTGAAGGCATACGAAACGGCACAGAAGGCCTTTGTGGAACGTGACTACGAGACAGCCTACCAACAAGTGCTTAAAGCGGTGGAAAAAGACGCCGACTTTGCCGAGGCATGGCTGCTTCAAGGGGAGATCGGCATGGAGACCCACGACTATGAGCTGGCAATGGAAGGCTATGAACAGTCGTTGAAAGCCGACTCAATGCTTTTCCCACCTGCCGCACTCACGTTGGCCAGACTCTATGACCGACAAATGAGGTATCAAGAAGAGATACGACTCCTTCAATGGTTCCAGAAAAAAGCCGCTGGAAACAAGGTAAATGATGAAAAATCAACAGAAATGTTGAAAAATGCTATTTTTAGAAAAGAAGCGGTGGAGCATCCGGTGGATTTCAATCCGAAGAACCTTGGAGATGGCGTGAATACCGCCAATGATGAATATGTCAACGCCCTTGAAATCACTGGAACAGAATTGCTTTTCACCCGGCGTTATGCCGTTGAAGGGGCGGCTTTCCAGAAAGAAGGATTGTTTCTTGTCCGTGCCGTCGACGGCCAGTGGTATCCTGCAACGAAACTGCAAATCCATCCAGAAATGGATGAACAAATGGGTGCCGCTTTTCTCTCCTATAAGGGCGACGAGTTGTATTTCACCGTTTGTGGCATCGATAGGCATCATCCTGGCTGTGACCTTTACTGCTCAAAACGCAATGCCAATGGTTCTTGGACCAGTCCTATTAAAATGGGCGGAAATATCAATACGGAGGCTTGGGACTCCCAGCCATGCCTGAGTCTCGACGGGAAAGAGCTTTTTTTCTCTTCCAGGCGTGGCGGCAATGCCGACCTGTATCATTGTTTTCGTGATGAAAATGGTTACTGGTCAGAGCCCGAGAACCTCGGCCCGGTGATTAATACCAAAGGTACGGAGATGGCACCTTTCCTACATCCGGATGGCAAAACGCTTTACTTCTCATCGGATACCCACACGGGCATGGGCGGCTATGACCTCTTTGTGAGCCGCCGCAATGAAAAAGGGGAGTGGTCGGAACCAATTAATCTAGGCTATCCCATCAACACTCCTGGCGATGAGATCAACTTCATCGTGGCAGCCGACGGACACACTGCATTAATCTCCTCCATCCGTGAAGGGGGCTGCGGCGGGTATGACGTCTATTCCTTCCAACTGAAGGACGATGACCTAAAACCGGAACCGATTAATGTTTACGACTATATGGTGGATGACTTGACTGTCGGTACCGTCGTTCAACTGGTGAATATCCAATTCGAGTTTGGTAGCGCCGCCCTTACGGAGAATTCCGAAGAAGGCGTTGTGATGCTTAAGGCCTTCCTTGAAAGCCATCCCGAACTTGATGTGGAACTGGCCGGCCATACCGATAACGTGGGCTCCGACGCCTACAATTTCAAGCTCTCACAGGAACGCGCCGAAGTGGTGCGTCAGGCCTTAATCGATAAAGGCGTTGCCTCGGAACGCCTCACAGCCAAAGGCTATGGCTCCACGATACCCAGATACCCCAATGATACCGATGAGCATCGTGCGCTCAACCGTCGAACCGAGATGATTGTTAAAGAAGTAAGAAGATAGAAGTAAGAATGAAAACGATAAAGCATCTTTTGTTAGTCATGGCTTCCATGTTTTTGTTGGCCTCTTGTGGCAAGGATCCAATGCCCAAGGACATCCGTTTTTCGGTTTTGGGCGACAGCTATTCCACCTTTGAGGGTTATGTCGATCCCGAATCAAACGATGTGTGGTATTGTCCCCCGCCATACAATAACATCGACGTGACGAGTGTTGAGGATATGTGGTGGCATAAGGTGGCTACGACCATGGGGTGGACACTCGAAAAGAACAATTCGTTTTCTGGATCGTTGATTAGCAATTTCTGGGGTTACAATTCCGGCCCTTACTATGCCCCGCATTCCTTCATCCGTCGTATGGACGATTTGGGTGATCCGGACGTGATTTTCGTCTTTGGAGGCACCAACGACGTTTGGAACGGTGCTTATTCTGGCGAGTTTGTCTATTACGGCTGGACCGAAGGACAGCTCGAACAATACAGACCGGCGTTGGCCTATCTGTTCGATCATTTGGTAGGGCGTTATCCCGAAGCCAAAATCTATTTCTTGGTTGACATGGATTTTTCCACTGACGACAATCAGCAGTTTGTGTTATCGGCACAAATCATCGCGCGTCGTTATGGAATCTGCTGCATTGATTTGTACGACATCCAAAAAGATTGGGCACATCCCAATGCGCAAGGGATGTCTGACATTGCCGCTCAAGTGGTGGCAGTTTTACGACAGTCTTATTAATGTCTGAACCGGTATTCCACCTTTAAGTCTTCGTCGGAGGGCGTAGGCACGTCCCAATAGGGCTTTTCACCCTCATCGGGTCCGTCGTTGTCATCGTCATCATCATCCCAATGATGCTCTTCTTTCTGAGGTCCTTCCTTTTTGAATGCAAGAGCGAGCAGCACGCCTACGATGGCGCCGCCGAGGTGACCTTCCCAGGAGATGTTCTGCGGTCGGGCAAGGGCGGGGATCATTCCCCAGATGAAGCTTCCGTACAAAAACACCATGATGAGTGAGATGACGATGAGCATGCGGTTGCCCCTGATGAAGCCGCTCACGATGAGGAAGAGGTTGAGTGCGTAGATGAGTCCGCTGGCGCCCACGTGGACGGAGTGTGGGCTGCCGATGCACCATGTGAGCAATCCGCTACCAAGCCAACCAATGAGCATGACACGGTTGGCCAGGGTGGGGTAGCAGTAATACAGCACTGTGCCTAAGACCAGCATCGCCGAGGTGTTGGTGAGCAGGTGCTCCCAGTCGCCATGCAAGAAGGGCATGGTCAAAATACCCAACAGTCCTTGGGTGGTGCGGGGGACAAGTCCCCAAGGACCGAGGTCAATAGAAAAAGCCATCTCGGCCATTTTGACGACCCACATCAGGGTCACCAGTAAGGCCGGGATGGCTAAGCTGCCGAAAAACTTCTTTCGGTCTTGATTCATTAGGCCAGGAACGGCATCTTCACCACAACAGCCTTGATGAGTTTGTTGCGGATCTTGATGTAGAGCTCAGTGTCCTTCTTGCTGAAAGCCTTCTGCACCAGAGCAGTGCCGATGTTCTTGCCAGTTGAGGGCGACGGGCTGCCTGAGCGGACCATGCCGATGACGTTGCCTTCGGCGTCGCAAACCTCGTAGCCGTTGCGCGGGATGCCACGGTCGATCATCTCGAAGCCCACGATCTTCTGGCTCACGCCATTGGCTTTCTGGGCGGCGAAGATCTCACGATTGAGGAAGTCGTTGCCGTCAACGAACTTGGTGATCCAGCCAAGGCCGGCCTCGATGGGGCTGATGGTGTCGTCGATCTCGTGTCCGTAGAGGCAGAAGCCTTTTTCCAGACGGAGGGTGTCGCGGCAACCCAGACCTGCGGGCATGATGCCGAACTCCTTGCCAGCCTCGAACACGGCGTTCCAGACCTCGATGGCGTGAGCGACGGGGATGTAGATCTCGCAGCCGCCGGCACCAGTGTAACCTGTAGTGGAGAAGATGACATCGTCAACACCGGCGAAGTTGATGATCTGGAAGGTGTAGTATTCCATGTCAACGACGTTGGCCTTGGTGAGTTTCTGCATGGCCTTCAGGGCGTTGGGTCCCTGGACGGCGAGTTGAGCCCATTGTTCGCTTTCGTTCATGAACTCTTCACCGAGCTTCATGCCGAACTTCTCGGCGATCTGGCTCATCCAGTTCCAGTCCTTGTCGATGTTGGCGGCGTTGGGCACCATGAAGTAATGGTCGTCGGCAATGCGATAGACGAGCATGTCGTCAACGATGCCGCCTTTGCCGTTCGGGAGGCAGGTGTATTGCACCTTGCCGTCGCTCAAAGCGGCCACGTCGTTCACCGTGCAGTATTGCATGAACTGCTTGGCCATCGGACCTTTGGCGCGGAACTCGCCCATGTGGCTCACGTCGAACACGCCGACGTTGTTGCGCACATTGTGATGTTCCTCAATCAGGCCTGAATACTGGATAGGCATGTCGTAACCCGCAAATTCAGCCATCTTGGCTCCCAGGTCGTGATGGATCTGGTTGTAAGGGGTCTTTTTCAATTCTGTGTTTTCCATAAAATGATACGTATCTGAAATTAGTTTGTTTTCAGACGCAAAATTAGAAAAAAATGTTAAACGAACATCGAATCGATGACATCTTTGTATTTTTCACCAACAATCTTGCGGCGAACCTTCAAAGTGGGGGTGAGGATGTCATTGCCAGAGTTCCATTCGTCGGCGATAAGCTCGAAACGCTTGACCTGTTCGGTCTCTCCGAAGAGCTTGTTGTATTTCTGCACTTCTTGGGCGATGCGGTCTCTGACCTGTTTCACCTTGATGATCTCGGCGGGTGAGGTGTATTCGACATCGTGTCTCTTGCACCATTCCTTAAGGAAGGCGAAATCGGGCACGATGAGTGCGGCGGCGTATTTCTGGCCTTCGCCGAACACCACCACGTTCTCAAAGAATTTGCTCTCGGTGAACTTGTCCTCGATGACTTGAGGGTTGACGTATTTGCCCATGGAGGTCTTGAACAGACTCTTTAAGCGGCCGGTAATGAACACTTGTCCGAATTCGTTGATATGTCCGATGTCGCCCGTGTGGAGCCAACCTTCGGAGTCGATGATCTCCTTGGTGAGCTCTGGGTTCTTGTAATAGCCCATCATCACGTTGTGACCGCGGCAGCAAAGCTCGCCGTTGGCCATGATCTTGATCTCGACGCCGGGCAGTGCCTGACCCACCGAACCGACCTCGCGGCCGTGGGGGTTGTTGTTGCTCACCGCGATGACGGGGGAGGTCTCGGTCATGCCATAGCCCTCGTAAACAGGCATCTTGATGGCGGAGAAGAACGAAGCGATCTTCTGTGAGATGCTGGCGGCACCCGACACTACGATGTCGAAGTTCTCGGCACCGATATTGGCGCGGATGGTCTTGAACACCAATTTGTCGGCGATGTTGAGCTTGCAGTTGTACCACCATGTGCGCTTGTCGTCCTCGATTTTGTAACGCTCAGCCAAACGGACGGCCCATCTGAAAATGGTTTTCTTGATGCCTTTCTGCTTGTCGCCTGCTTGGACGATCTTCTCATGGAATTTCTCAAGCACTCTTGGCACGGCGGTCATCATGCTTGGGTGGACTTCCTTCATGTCATTGGCGATGGTGGCAAGACTTTCAGCGTAATACACCGACATGCCAAGATATTGGTACATATAGACCAACAGACGTTCGTAGGCGTGGCAGATGGGGAGGAAGCTGAAAGCGGTCTTCGACCACTTTGCCGGAGTGTTTTGGATGCCGTAGATCTGATGCATTATGTTGCTGTGCGAGAGCATCACGCCCTTCGGGGTGCCAGTGGTACCCGAGGTGTAAAGGATAGTGGCGCAGTGCTCTGGACGGACGGCGTCCATGCGTTTTTTGAGTTCCTCTTCATGGGGATGCTGCTCGCCCAGTTCAACGAGTTGGGCAAAGAAAGGATATTTCTGACGATCCTGGAACGTGTAGAGCAACTGGAGCTTGGGGATGTCAACCCGAACCTCTTCCACCTTGTTCATCACTGCCACACCTTCGAGGACCACCATCTTGGCGTCGCAGTTGTCGAGGATGTAACGATAGTCTTCCTTGCTGATGGTTGGATAGATCGGCACATCGATGCCGCCCACCATGGTGATGGCCATGTCCAAGATGTTCCACTCGGGACGGTTGCCGCTGATGATGGCCACCTTGTCCTTGGGCTCAATGCCCAATTCGATGAGGGCGTATGCGACCTTGCGGGTTAGTTCTTGATACTCTTTTGGACTGTATTTGCGCCAGGTTCCGTTTTCTTTTCTGGCTAAGGCCACTTGCTGTTCGGGCCATTTCTCAGTGTAATAAGTGAGAATGTCAAAAATACGAGTTTCTTTGCACATAATTTTCGCTTGCTTTTAAAAATGAAAGTGCAAAATTACGAAGCCTATTTTATAATAAAAATAATATTGTTATTTAATTCGCCCGGTTGTGACTAAAACAGGCTGTTTTGGGACGAAAACAGCCTGTTTTAGTGACGAAAATAGGGTTGCCGGTGACGAAAACACCCAAAAACGGGGACGAAATTAATCTACCAAAAGCCGTATGTTGCGTGCCTGTCCGTTGTTGATAACTTGAATGTCGTACACTCCTGGGGTCAACTTGGAGATGTTGATTTGGGACTCGTATGAGCCGTTGGCAAATCCCTTGTTTTCGGTGACCACTCTACCCAGCACATCGATGATTCTCACCAACACATCGCCTTCCATATCCAAAGCTTTGAGGCGTACTTGACCGTTGGCAGGGTTGGGGTAAATCTCCACCGTGCTTTCGCTGTTCTCACTGATGCCTGTCGAATTCATCAGTCGGATAGTCAACGCCTGCGAAGCCTCACTTTGACCGCAGTCATTGCCTATGGTGTAGGTTAAGGTGGCATTTCCGAGGAACTCGTTGTTCCAAACGATGTTGACCATGTTGCCTCCCATGACCACGGTACCTGCTTCTTCAGGCTCCAGCGACCAGTCGATTTCGTATTCTGGGTTTGTAATATTGGCCCTATAGTCGGAGATAGTGATGGTTCGGAGGTCGATTAATGTATCGCCCGAAGGTATCTCTGGTGTGAGGTCTGAGAGATCCTCAATCAAGGAAATGGTGATGTCGCTGCTTTGTTGCAGGCTGTTTCCTGCAGCGGTTAGGCTGAGTACCACCTGGCCATTCTGCTTATCGGTGCTGCCGAAGGTGTAGGTGGGTTGTTCCAGGGTGGGGTCGTCGAAGGTGCCATCGCCGCTGGTGCTCCAAACAATCTCCTCGGGATACAGTACACAGCTGTTGGGGGTGAAAGGTTCATTGGAACAGCTCTCCGCATCATCGCCGGCATAGACGTAAAGCTCTTCCATCGGCGGGAACAAAAGGTGGTCGATCATGACGCAGTCTTCGCCTGCACTGCCTTGGGCGTTCTTCTTAAACGTGAACAAGATGACGTTTTGTCCTTCCTTGAGTTCGAATGTCTCTTGCTCCCAGTCGCTTTCACCGCTCCATGTTCCAACGACATCAGAATTGACACTCAATTCCAATACATCGCCGGTCTCTGTCGAGGTCTTGTGGCTGAAAGTGAATGTCTCGGGCGTGGCGCATCTGAATCCGATGCCCAGTTTCGCCGAGGCGCTGTTGTTGATTGTTGGGGAATGCAGGCAGTAGCCTTCGGTGGCGGTTTCATCTTCGGCGATATACCACTTTTTGCTTCCCGATCCCAGGTTCCATTGCAGATTGGGATTCAGGTCCTCATCGGCGAAATCCTCTGTGGTGTAGCCCAGGGAGGCGCGGTTTTCGAATTGTATTGTGCGTGATCCGCTTTGGGTCTCGAGGGCGTAATCGAGAATGTTGCCTTTGGAAGCGTCGTCGTGAATGTTTACTTGGAAGGTGACCTGAGCTGTCGCTCCGGCTTCAACGGCTTCCGTCGTCAAGATGTTTTCGGCAATATCCAGGAAAGGAGCCTTGATATTCAGGGTGTTGGTCATTTCGAGCGACTTGCTGTGCCCTGAGTTGGTGATGTCGAAAACCATCATCGTGGTCTCTCCTTGGAAGAAACGGTCGGTGGGTTGGCCTTCGGCATCGGTGAAACTCACGTTGGAGCAGCTGAGTACGGGGGCGTTGATCCTCAAACTGATGCTGTCGAGATAACTGTGAGTGCCGTTGTTCATCTCCAAGTATAGCCAAACAGTCTCCTGGTCGTCAAGTGTCTCGTCAAAATGAAGGGTAAAGGCGTTGTCGGCTTGGATGATGGCATCTGAGTCGATGGTCCCGAAGGAGGTCTGGCCTTGGATCACCTGCACCCTTTGGTCGGGGCATGAGATCGATGCTGTGATGTTGCCTATGCTCTCCGAACCCACGTTATGGATGTTGACGTTGAGGTCGCAGGTCTCGTTATAGTCGATGGTTTGGTTGTTGTTGCCATCGGGGTCGTTGATTTGTAGAGCATCGAAAATCAGGTAGGGTCCCTCGGCGGGAATGGTGGTCAGCAGATGCTCATACCGGTAGTAGTTCTGTTTTTTGATGGTCAGCTTAACCTGGGTTCCAGGGACCTGCGGGGTGATGGCGATGTTTTGGGTGTCGCCTGTGCCGTAATCGAATCCGATGATCTGGCCGTCGACGGTGAGGCAGATGGTGGCGCCTTCATCGACTTTGAGTTGGTATTGGCCGCTGCCGGCGATGAGCACGGGGAGCATCTCCACGTCAAGCTGTTGCGGCATCTCGCTATAAAGGTTCATGTAGGCGTCGCCATGTTGGTGGAAGAGGTAATAGGTGATTTCCTTCACGTAGTCGTCGGTCCATGACGACTGGCGAAGGAAGAACTTTCCGGCGGCGTTGCCAAAGGCGGGAAGAATGAAGTTGGTGGGGTGTTGGGTGCCGTAGGTGGGCATGAATTCCGGCCACATGTTGTCGTAAGCACCCCAAACATAAACGTCATTAACAAATGAATATGACACTTGTGTTGCTGCAATTAATCCAAGCGCACCGTGTTGATGACGGTGGAAAACCTCAGCTAAGCAGCCTTCGCCACTTGTTCCGCCGTAGTTGAACCTTCCTGTCAGGCAGTTGCACGACATCACATAGGTGAGGTCGGGGTTGACCAGGCGTTTGATATAGCTGATGCTATAACTGGGTTCGCCCCACAGCTCCTCTGCGCCGTGGTCACGGTGTTGAAGGATGAAGGCTCCGCTGTTGATGGCTTCGTTTACTTTATTGCCCGTGCCGCTCCAGTCGGTGAGATGTGACATGTTGCTGGGAATGTAACCGCAGCCGTTGGGGCCGAAATAGTTCACCACGGTGTTGGTGTTTTCGTATGTTGACCAGCGGCTTCCTGGATTACCTTGATAGATGGCGTTGATGCGAGCGGGGTGTTTCCCTAGTTCGTGTTCCCAGAAACCGTTGACGATCTCGGAGCATAGCTGGAACCAACGTTCGAGTTGGAATCCCATGGCTGTGATGGGTTCATCATAGAAGCTGGGGTTGGTGGGAGGGGTGCGTTCGTAGTCGAGATCTTTTTTGATCATGTGGTACAGCTCCTCGTAATTGCGACCAGTGATACGTCCCAAGATGATGTTGGGCATGTGGTTGCTGCTGGTCACCGCATAGGCGTGGTCGCTGATATAGGGGTTGTAGCCATCACCGCCCGGGTGGTTGTTCATGGTAAACGACACCACGCCCTTGGTGGGGTCGGTGTCATGGTCGCCAAGAATCAGCACTGCCGCAGGGGGCATGTCCCAGTTGTTGTAAGCATTGCGGATGAAGCTACGTATGTTGTTCCCGTTGTTGCCACCGCATTGGCTAACGGTAAAGATCTCGGTGGGGATGCCTTGCTCGGTCCTGAACTTCTTGATGCTGTCGGCCAGTTGCACAAAGTCCTCGTTGTCGGGTGTGATGATGATGTATTCGCAACCCGTCTCACGGTTCTCGTAGTGTTTGCGCAGTCTTTCGCCGTAATCCACTTCGGGCAGCACTTCTCTATTGAGGAGCATGTCGCTGAGGATCTGGTCCCATTCAGGAGTGCGGTAGCGAAGATCTCCGAAGGTGCCGTCGCCGCCCTCAGTGCTCAGTTCCAGCTCAAGGTCTTCATACACAATGAGTTCCTTGGTCACTGGATTGTATTGGAACGGCATCACGCCGACTTGGACCATTTCCACGCCGCGGACGGTCATCACCTCTGATATATTATAAGGTGTAGCGGGATAAAAAGCGTTGCGGCTGTAGATGTTCATATCCTTTTCATAAACCGCGGGCGAGTTGTCATCGTCGAGTTGTGGCTGTGGGGCAGGAATGAGATCGACATCCTTGATGGTCTTTGTCTTGGCGCTCACCATCTTGATGGAAGGTGTTGCTCCGTTGGGGATGGCTACGAAGGTGCTACCGCTGGGCAAATCTGGGGCGCCGGCCTCGTTGGCGATGTGGATGCCGGATACGGTGATGAACTGGCCTTCCACTTCGGCACGGTCAGATGACTCAATGGTGATGGCACTGACGTTATGGTGAATGGTTGTGGTCGCATTGTTGCGGGTGGCGAGGCTGAAACCGTCTTGACGGTTGTTGAATCTGTATTCAGTTTGAGCGTTCATGGCGAGTCCCACGAACAGCAACATGGCTAATAAGACTTTGCGCATTTTATTCATTTTATGAATTATAAACTGCAAAAATAAAAAAATCCGCCAAATAATTGACGGATTTTTTAATAATTTTTAACAATTTTCTTCGCTTAGTCTTGGGCGAGGAAAGGATAGCCGTATGCGGCAGCAGGAACGAAGGTGTTCTTGATGGCGCGCGGGCTGGTCCAGCGAATGAGGTTCCACAGGCCGCCAGCCTTATCGTTGGTACCGCTGGCGCGGGCGCCACCGAAGGGCTGCATGCCGACCACGGCTCCCGTGGGCTTGTCGTTCACGTAGTAGTTGCCGGCTGCATGGCGCAACTTGTCGTTGGCAATCCTCTGAGCCTTCATGCAGTTGCCGAAGAAAGCACCGGTAAGGGCGTAAGGTGAGCTCTGGTCGCACACATCCAGCATCTCCTCGAACTTGTTGTCGTCATAGACGTAGATGGTGATGATGGGTCCGAAGATCTCCTGAACCATGCTCTCGTAGTTCGGCACCTTGGCGAGGATGACGGTAGGCTCAACGAAGTAACCGACGCTCTTGTCGCAGTTGCCACCGAAGACGATCTCGGCATCGGCGCTGGCTTTGGCGCGGTCGATGTAGCCTTTGCAGTTGTCGAACGAGGCCTCGTCGATGACGGCGTTCACATAGTTGCTGAAGTCTTTCACGTCACCCATCTTGATGGTGCTCATCATGTCGCCCACGCGGTTCTTCACATCGTTCCACATCGAAGCGGGGATGTAGGCACGCGAGGCAGCGGAGCATTTTTGGCCTTGGTATTCGAAGGCACCGCGAACGATGGCCACGGCCACCTCTTGCGGGTCGGCGCTGTTGTGGACGAAGATGAAGTCCTTGCCGCCGGTCTCACCCACGAGACGAGGATAGGCCTTGTACATGTCGAGGTTTTGTCCGGTGGTCTTCCACAGGCTCTTGAAGGTG
Organism: uncultured Bacteroidia bacterium; assembly: GCA_902801465.1. Taxonomy (GTDB): domain Bacteria; phylum Bacteroidota; class Bacteroidia; order Bacteroidales; family F082; genus Limimorpha. The sequence continues at coordinate 40,035 of CADCIH010000020.1, forward strand.
GCGGTGCTGCCGGTGAAGTGGATGGCGTTGAAGTTCTTGTCCTTCAGGGCCACGTCGCTGATCACGCTGCCCTTGCCAGGCAGGAAGTTGACGACGCCGTTCGGAAGGCCGGCTTCCATGAAGATGCGCATGTCGGTGTAGTTCGACAGCAGGGCGGTCGTCGAGGGCTTCCAGATGGTGGTATTACCCATCAGGGCAGGAGTCATGTTCAGGTTGGAGGCGATGGAGGTGAAGTTGAATGGCGTGATGGCGAACACGAAGCCTTCCAAAGGACGGTATTCCACTCGGTTCAGCTGGTCGTTGGCCGAAGCGGGTTGCTCGGCGTAGAGCTTGCTGGCGTAGTGGTTGTTATAGCGGAAGAAGTCGATGGTCTCGCAGGCGCTGTCGATTTCGGCTTGGAAGCAGTTCTTCGATTGGCCGAGCATGGTGGCGGCGTTGATGCGGGCGCGGTACTTGGTGGCCAACATCTCGGCGATGCGTGCCATGATGGCGGCGCGCTCGTCCCAAGGGGTGTTCTCCCAGTCGTGTTTGGCGGCCTGGGCGGCGTCGATGGCCATGCGGACTTCCTTTTCGCCTACCTTATGGTAGCGTGCGATGACGTGCTTGTGGTCGTGAGGCATCACCACTTCGCCCATGTCGCCCGTGCGGACTTCCTGACCGTTGATGATGGCAGGGATTTCAACGATTTCGTTGGATTGTCTTTCGAGTTCCTTCTGGAGTTCGATTCTCTCCGGACTGCCTGGCTTGTAGCTTTTTACAGGCTCGTTGTCC
>CADCIH010000021.1 GCA_902801465.1 uncultured Bacteroidia bacterium
TTTGCTTGACTTCTTCCGCCTGGACAACGGCAAGGAACAGCCCCGTCTGTCACCCTGCCGGATTTCTGCAATCACGCACACACTTGAAACGGAGTTCATGCCTGTTGCCGTGAACAAAGGGCTGTCCTTGTCCTGATTGAGCTTTTCTTTGGTTATCTTCGCGTAAATCTGCGTCGTCTTTATGCTCTTATGTCCGAGCATGGAGCTGACCGTTTCGATGGGTACGCCGTTGGAAAGGAAAACTGTCGTGGCTGCCGTGTGGCGGCTTTGATGCCACGTGATATGCTTGGTGATGCCGCAACGCTTGGCGACGGCACGGATACCTGCAAGGCACGTGTTATAATGCGGGACGGGGAATATCCTGCCGTCCCCGCACAGTCCCCGGTATTTGCCGATTATGCGGTTGGCGATGTCAAGCAGGCGGATATTGGACACCACACCCGTTTTCTGGCGGTTGATGTTTATCCACTCGTGTTCGTCGAAGTAGGTACGGATATTCTCGTCCGTGAGGTTGCGCATATCCGAGAATGACAATCCGGTGAAGGCGCAGAACAGGTAGAGGTCGCGGTACAGTTCCTGTTTGGCGTTTTTCAGTTTGCCTTCCATCAACAGGCGTATTTCCTCTTTGGTAAGGAAACTGCGTGTCGTTTCTTCCTTTTTGATTTCATACTCGCGGAACGGGTCGCGTGTCAGCCACTCGTTGTTGATGGCGATGAACACCATCGTCCGTAGCGGGCAGACGTACAGCCACACGGTATTGGTGCAGCAGTGCTTGTCCGTGCGCAGGAACATCTCGAAGTCGGAGATGAAAGCCGGGGTAAGCTCTTTCAGGGCGATGTCCTTCACATGGTAGCGGATGGTGAGGAACTCTTGCAGGTGCTTGTAAACGGTGCGGTACTTCAACAGCGTGCCTTTGGCTTTCATGCCAGCCTCCACCTGTTTCTCATAGTCCTCGTTGTGCCGGCGGAACACCTGCATCAGCGTGTGGTAGCGGTGTTCCAATCCGAGAAAGGCGTTCTTCACCTTCTCCGCCGTGACGAAGTTGTCACGCTCCATGATTTCCTGATAGTGCTTGTTGATGCGCACCCGCATCTTGTCAAGCATACGATTCGTTTCAAGTGCCGCCGTGCTTCTGCCCGTGACACGTCCCCCTTTGGTGTCCCACAGCTTCGGGTCGACAGTCAGTTTGCAGCTGAACTGCGTCTGGCTGCCGTCCACCGTGATGCGTCCCATGACGGGAACTGTCCCGTCCTTTTTCACTACCTGACGCTTGAGGTAGTAGATGACTGAAAATGTACTCTTCATCGTCCTTAATTTTTTGGTTTCAAAATTAGTTGGTGAAGAGTCCGATGTCGGTACGCAAAACGGGGAGGAACGGCGCAATCTTTTTCTGTAACCAAATTTTTTGCGTGAGTTGTAGGTAACTCACTATTCCTTAGTGTCTTGTTTCGCCATCCATACCCGTTTGTCGCATTATCGGGCATGGTTACGAACAAGTAACGTTGTGGCGTCAGGATTTGGCTTTTGCTGTGATTGTACTGGCTTCACGAATTATAGCCACTTCAACTAAAACCCTTGTAACTCAATTCTATCACTATATCTTTCCGCATTTCACTTTTTTGTAGTAACTTTGCCATGTCATATTAGAGTTTTGCTTGTCTTCTTTTCGCAACACTAAGGTAAGTGAAAATTCTGACATGGCAAAATCCTGGGCAACTTTTTGTTGCCATCGCGAAAAGAAGTGCTCTTTAACGCAACAATGAACAGACTACCTGAAACTCATTATGTTTCTCTAGAGGGCAATCCTCATGTATTTATAAAATCGAAACAAGACAGTGTATTTGTTGATTTTGTTCTATGGGAAAAATACCCAAGACAGTTGTTATCCGACACATTGTATTTCGATGATAACACATATAGTTACATGGGACGTTTTTCTACCATTTGTTCAATTAATGGGAAACTATGTGTTTATGTATACAAATACCATACTAATTCCTTGCAATACCTACCGCAAAAGATTTATGTAAAAGAAAATGTGGTCGACTACAATAAAAACATCCACGAAAAAAATTATGCTATTTGGCGAGAATTTGCTATAGAATATCAAGAAAAGACAGGTGATAGTTTGTTAGTACATTTCCATAAAGTTAGTCAACAAAGAGATATCAAAAATAAACTTGACTCTTATTCTTTTGCTGAATTTGTAAAAGAGATAGAGAAATGTAGGATTATATTGTTTGATCAGTTGTAAAGTTGAAATTATATATATAAGCATATAGGGTTTATTCATTATCCCCGAGAAAAGACCACATGAAAAACCTTGAAGAGAATTTTCAGTACGACAGCCAGAACCGGGTGTTTCCGGCAACAGCACAGTCGGTAACTTATACCGGCTTCGACAAAGCCGACAAGGTCAAGCAGGGCAACGACAGCATCTGCTATGCCTACGGCTACGACCGGCAGCGCATCAGTATGAAAGAGGAGTTGGGCGGGAACATCCGAATAAAGGTTACAATCCATTATTACAATACAACTGTTTTTCTTGGACAAAAAACTATAATTTCATCAAATTATGAGACGACTTATTAACACGTTAATATTATTATTGACGTTTTTGAGAATAGACACGGTTATAGCTCAAAGCATTTCCATACGTTTTTCAATAGAAATGGAAAATGAAATAGATAGCTTAGCCGTAGGTAAAGATTCTTTATTGACGGTGCCGTTTTTACTTATCAGTTATGAAAATCAATCAGACTCCAACTATTATTTGCCTAAGGTCACTTTTACGGACACACAATATCCATGCATGGGAACAGTCATGTTACAGCCAATCGGATGGACTAGTACGTTGGAAAACCATAGTTTAAGTGAGATATGTGGGCGTTTTTCTGACTCTTCTTTTGTTGTAAGCGTGGGGCAGTTTTGGGATTTATATGTCAATGACAGCTTGATGCAAAACGATGGTGAAGAAGGAAACAACACAGCACTGAACGCCAATATCGAAATAGAGGATTTACGGAGTTTATTAACCAATTCGGACACAAAAGCAAGATTCAATGAAATAGATTTACTTCCTGAGAACATTCTTGCAGAGAACAATAAATACTTCATTCTGTTAAAAACAGGAGAGAAGCATGTTGACAAAATTAACCTTTCGCTATTCAGATTCTTTGGTGGTTCATACAAGTTTAAACTAGCACCAAATTATGAAACAACGAGATTATCCAGGGATATTATAGTTGGATCTGATCCATCTCTTCGCTATATACTTTTACCCTTGCAAGTCGGCCCATATTATTTGTATCAGGGTCCTATAAACAAAAATAGTGTTTTTGCAAAATTTGATTCTCGTGGCAAGGTCGTTTTTGTTTATTGAACTATAGTGCGTCCCATTGTTTGAACCACCGTTCGTTCGAGTTAGAGTGGTGATAGCAGCTTGCGGGTGTCTTGTATCCAAGGCTTTGGAACAGGGCGTCAGCGAGTGGAAGATGGATTCCCAATCAGATTCGTCAAATCAATAAACTCTTTTACCGAGAGCTGCTCGGGCCGCTTGTTGAATACCTCGTCGGCGATGATGTCGGGACTGAGCAGCGTGCGCAGTGAGTTGCGGAGGGTCTTGCGGCGTTGGTTGAAGGCCTGCTTGACAATGGTGACAAACAGCTTCTCGTCGCAGCCCAAGTCGGTGACGGCGTTGCGCCGCATCTTGATGACAGCCGACTTCACCTTGGGCGGGGGATTGAACACGTTCTCGTGTACCGTGAAGAGGTAGTCGATGTCGTACCAAGCCTGCATCAACACACTCAAGATGCCGTAAGTCTTGCTACCTTCCTTAGCAGCCATACGCTCGGCCATCTCCTTCTGCACCATGCCCACCACCTCAACCACCTGCTCCTTGTATTTCAACACCTGGAAGAAGATCTGGCTGCTGATGTTGTAGGGGAAGTTGCCGATGATGGCCATGTTGCCCTGCCCGAACCGGCTGAGGTCGGCCTTCAGAAAGTCGCCCTCCACCAGATGGTCGCCAAGGGTGGGGAAGTGGGCCTTCAGGTAGTCGATCGACTCGTGGTCGATCTCGATGACGTAGAACTTGTCGCGGATGTCGTCAACCATATACTGGGTGAGCACACCCATGCCGGCACCCACCTCAATGACGGTCTCCACCTCGGGGGAGAGCTGCTCCACAATCTTTCGGGCAATGTTCTGGTCGGTCAAGAAATGTTGACCTAAGGCCTTCTTTGGCTTAACATTCCGCATTTCGCATTCCGCATTCATAGTTTTCTATAGTTTTTCTTCGCTTGGGCGATATAGAGGCTGGTGGGGTATTTGTCGATCAGTTGTTCATAATGCCGCTTGGCGGCCTCCTTGTCTTTCAATTGCTGGTGCTCGATGAGGGCGGCCTTCATCAGGGCATCGTCGGCCATGTAGCTGTCGGGGAACTCGTTCACCACGCGCAGATAGAGGCTGTCGGCCAGAATATAATCGTGGTTGGCCTCCTTGATCTCGGCAATGCGACACAAGGCATGGGGCTTGCTGATCTCGTTGCCATCAACGCTGATGGAGTCGAGGATGAGCAATGCCTGGTCTTCTTTGTGCTGATAGATCTTGTAGTCGGCCCTTGCCACGCGCCGCAGCTCGATGCCGGTAGTGTCGGCTTCAAGGTTGTCGCCGATGATGAGTGCCAGACTCATGGCGTCGTTGGCGACAAGTTTGGAGGTGGCGGCCTTGAGCACGTTGAGTTGGGTCTGTGCCCAGGCAAACTCGCCGATGAAATAACGGAGACGGGCATTGCGGAACCGGGCTTCGTGCCCCAAGGGCTCTTCTTTCATGGTCTTGTCCACTTGGCTGTAAAGCAACGTGGCCTCCCAAACCTCGTCGCTGAAGAGGTAGATGTCGGCCAGTTTAAGTTTTAGGTTGCTTTGTTGTATCTTATTGTGAGTCAATTCGATAGCTTGAAGTAACAAATCAACAGCCTGATCGCTTTGGTCGAGATGATACGCCATGATGTCGGCATGGATTACCGCAAGGTCGGGGTAATCATTAGATCCCACGTCGACATAGGCATCTTGGATACGTCGGCTCAGACGTTCGTATGCTTTGCGGTCGGTAGATGGGTTGGCGCGGTACCGCTCGTTTTCGCTTTCGATGGCCCCGATGACGGCGTTGCCGTAGAAAGGGCAGATCTTGCCTTTGGCGATGATGTATTCGAAGCCGTCTTTGGCGAGGTCGTATTGGCCGTTGTTGAGGCATATCTGTGCGATGGTGAGAATCTGTCCGTCTTGGTCGTTGGTGCGTCGGTCAAGGCTCTTGCTCTGTGCCAAGGCGATGTCGTAATCCTCTTCTTGGAGGGCATACCAGATCAGCAGTTTGGCGTATTCGTCGTTGTCGGGATGTTCTTGGTTTTTCTGCAGGAGGGCGATGCGCATCTCATCGGCGATGCTTTTGTTGACATCGTAAAGGAGCAAGGTCTGGAACCGGTTTTTCACCGTGGCGAAGTGGTCGGGGTTGACTTCGAGGTCAAGGAAGTAGTATTCGAAGGCCTGCTGGTAGTTGTTCATCGACTGGCAAACGCTTGCGCGTTCCATGTAGAAAGGGTCGTGGTCTGTGTTGATCTCGGCTCCTTTGGTGAGGACGGCTAGGGCATAGTCGTTGAGCATGCGTCCACGCAGCATGTTGGCGATGCCAAGGATGACGTTACGGTTGTCGGGAAGGTCGCGGAGGATCTCGTTGAAGAGTTTGTCGGCTTTGTTGGTCTTGCCCTCGCTCACATAGACGCTGATCTGTTCGATCTTGGCCCGGGTCTCTTTGGTCTGGGCCATGACGGAGGATGCTATCAGCATCACGAGCAAACACAGAAGCACCGTCTTCCTCATCTCGATGTGGCTTTGCTGATGGTTTTGCGCAGCGTTTTCAGCTCTTTGTCCTGGCTTGAGAGACGGTCTTGGAAATAGAGGATACGGTTGTGGAGGGTGTCGGCCACGGCGGTCTCGTCAGCCAGATAGATGGCGGCGAGCGAGTCGTTGACGAAGTGGGTGTCGATGTCGTTCTTCAGGTTGACGAGTTGCTGGCGGGTGTAGCTGAGATCATGTTGCATCACGGGGAGCATGTCGTCGAACTGGCTGAGGTAGGCGTGGGCGAGGTTGAGCACAGGGAAGCACTCGTCGATTTGTTCCTCAGGCAGGTACTGTAGCATCGAGTCACACCAGCTGAAGTTGGATCGGATGTTGTCGGGGTATTTCTGTTGGATTTCAGAAAGGAGCACGCTGTCGCGGCGCAGCTGTTCTTGAAGCTGGGCAATGGGTTCCTTCCTGCTCTGGCAGGAGAATGCCATGAGCAGGAAGAGAACTGCTATGATGTTACGAAATGATGTCAAAGCCAGTGTATTTTTGAAGGGCTTTCGGGATGACGATGCCTTCGGGTGTCTGATGGTCTTCGAGCAGTGCGGCCACGATGCGGGGCAGGGCGAGGGCGCTGCCGTTGAGGGTGTGCACGAGTTGGATGTTGCCGTTCTTGTCCTTGAAGCGGAGCTTGAGGCGGTTGGCTTGGAAGGTCTCGAAGTTGGAGACGGAGCTGACCTCGAGCCAGAGCTGTTGGGCTGCCGACCACACTTCGAAGTCGTAGGTGGTAGCTGAGGTGAAGCTCATGTCGCCGCCGCAGAGGTGCAGGATGCGGAAGGGCAGTTCCAGTTTGCGGAGCAGGCCGGCCACGTGGTTCTTCATGGCCTCGAGGCGGTCGTAGCTGCCGACGGGGTTGGCGATCTCCACGATTTCCACTTTGTCGAACTGGTGCAGGCGGTTCAATCCACGGACGTTCTTTCCGTAGGAGCCGGCCTCACGGCGGAAGCAGTTGGAGTAACCCACGGTCTTGATGGGCAGCTGTTCCTCTTTGACGATGGTGTCGCGGAACATGTTGGTCAGCGGCACTTCGGCGGTGGGGATGAGGTAGAAGCCGTCGAGCGGAACGGCGTACATCTGAGCTTCCTTGTCGGGTAGCTGTCCGGTGGCGTAGGCTGAGGCTTCGTTGACCACGACGGGTGGTTGGGTCTCGTTATAGCCTGCGGCGCTGGCTTCGTCGAGGAAGAAGTTGATGAGGGCGCGCTGCAGTTTGGCCCCTTTGCCTTTATAGAAGGGGAAGCCGGCGCCGGTGACCTTGTTGCCGAGGTCGAAGTCGGCCAGATTGTATTGGCTGAGCAGCTCCCAGTGGGGCTTGGCGCCTTCGTAGAGTTGGGGCATGTCGCCTTCCTGGTGCACGTTGACGTTGTCGGCGGCTGAGGTGCCTTTGGGCACGTCGATGCGTGGGGTGTTGGGGATCTCGACCAATTTGGTCTGGATGATTTGTTGGAGTTCCTCGTAACGATCGTTGAGGGTCTTGGCGAGTTCCTTCATCTCATTGTTCTTTGCCTTCAGCTCGTTGGCTTCGGCGGCTTTGCCTTGTTTGTAGAGGTCGCCGATGGTACGGGCGTTGGCATTGAGGGCTGCCAGGGTCTCGTCGCATTGTTTCTTGGTGGCGCGGCGTTCGTCGTCGAGTTTCAAAATCTCGTCGATGAGGGCGACATTGGTGAAGTTCTTGATGGCCAGGCGCTCGATCACCTCGTCTCTGTGTTCACGGATATAGGATATTACTAACATGATATAAGGCTTTTTGAAAATTTCCGCAAAAATAAACGAAAAAAACCGGCTATCAAACAAGGTAGCCGGTAAAAAAATGTATGTCTATGAAAAAATCTTATTCAACGATCACGCCTTCCACCGGGACGACGGAGACGAATGACTTGTTGTCTTTCTTTTTCACGAACTCAACGATGCCGTCGCACTTGGCATAGAGGGTGTGGTCTTTACCCATACCGACGTTCTTGCCAGGGTTGTGCTTGGTGCCGCGCTGACGCACGATGATGTTGCCTGCGATGGCTGCTTGTCCACCGAAAATCTTCACTCCGAGTCGTTTGCTAGCTGACTCACGACCGTTCTCGGAACTACCTACGCCTTTCTTGTGTGCCATAACTTATCTGTTTTTTCGGGTTAATTACATAATGATGTTGTCGATGACGACTTTGCTCAGATACTGACGGTGGCCGTTAGTGGTCTGATAGCCTTTTCTTCTCTTTTTCTTGAAGACGATGACTTTCTTGCCTTTCAGGTGCTCCTGAATGGTAGCCTCGACTTTCGCACCATCAACGGTGGGAGTGCCGACTTTAACTGCGCCTTCGTTGTCAATCAGTAATACTTTGTCGAAGGAGACCTTGCTTCCTTCTTCTTCTTGCAGACGGTTGACGAAAATGTACTGTCCGTTCGTCACCTTGAACTGCTGTCCAGCTATTTCTACAATTGCGTACATGTCTCTAAAATTTCGGACTGCAAAATTACAACTTTTTTTGATTGTACAACCATTTCTTTAAAAATTTCCGAATTATTTTTTGAAAATTCGATTGGCGACCTCGGCTACATCCTCTTTGGTAAAGGCGATTGGGAAGATGTGGTCGGGTTCCAAATGGAAGAGCTGATGGGCTTCTTGGAACTCTTTTTCGCCTCCGCCGGTGATGTTGAGCATGACGACGTCGTCGGGTTTCACCTTATTATTATTGATGGCTTGCACCAACGAGGCGAGGGCGACGCCGGCTGCGGAGTAGATGTCGCGGCCTTCGGTCTCGAGGAACAGGCCCTTGGCAGCCTGGGCTTCCTCGTTGCTCACGGCGAGGATGTCGCCGTTGGTGTCTTTCAGGGCATCGTAAAGTCCACCCGCCAGTGAGTACGGCGGCTTGCGATTGGAGAGCACGGGGGCGCATATCTCAGCGGCGTCGCGGCGTGCCTGGTCGGCATCGTAGGGCAACAGCGCGCGCGAATCCTGACGCCAGGCATCGTACATGGGTACAAAGGGTTTGTTCTGTGAGACGAAGAGTCGGGCTTTGTTTTGGCCGAAACGGCCGTCTTCCAAGAAACGCAGGTTGGCTTCCCAGGCGGCGATGGCGCCAGTGCCGCTACCCACGGCTTGGAAGTAAAAGTCGGGGATGCGCCCGATGGTGGTCACGGCCGACATCATGGTGGTGCTCATGCCGTCGCGTCGGGCGATGTTCTTGGCGCCGCCTTCGGCAAGGAAGCCCGGGAGCTCGCAGACGAAGTTGGAGAGTTGGATGGCGTCGAAATAGTCGCTGCCCGAAGCGGTGGTGAACAACTTCACACAGGGATTCAGCGGCTTGTCGAACCACAAGGCCTTGATGTTGTCCTGCGGCACGCAAAGGAGCAACGGGATCCCGTTGTCGGAACACACCTTGGCAAAGGCCCTGGCGGTGTTGCCTGCCGAGGCCACCACAAGCACCTGGTCCTTCTGCCCTTCGCCTAACCGGGCGCATACCGAATAGGCCTCGGTCTCCTTGAACGAACAGGTGGTCATGCGGGCGCCCCTCTCGGGCCACCAACCGCTGAAAGTGATGTAGAGGCTGTTCAGTCCCAACTTCTTGGCCAGCTTCTCGCTCTTGTATGTGATGGGGCAGGAGGGATTCTCCAACAGTCGCTGGATAGGCATCCAGTCGGCGAACTTGTACAGCCCGAGACTATCGTCGCCAACATGCAGCTGCTTTTGTTCAAAGACAGCCCTCACAAGGCTCGGAGCCTTGCCGTCGGGGTCGTCCAAAATCCATCCCTTGTCGTCAAAAATGCGGCCGTCGGCCACGTTCATCAACTTGTATTTTCCCATGGTTTCTTTGTTTAGTCCGGCAAAATTACAAAAATTAGTAAATATACTTACTATAAGTATAAATACTTTCGATTTTATAATTTTTTTTAATATTTGGATTTTTAAACGAAAAAAATACTAATTTTGACACCTTATATTATATACGAAATGTCCTATGAATAGAAGATTCTTTACACTGTTGCTTATCATATTGAGTTTCAGTCAGATGATTGGGGCTCCAATAGAGGTGGGCACTGCACGGAAAGTGGCACAAGGCTTTGCCCAAACGGCTTTTGCCGAGTCATCGCGGAGCAATTCGCTGGATTTGGTGATGACTTCCGATGCTTATTTTGTGTTCAATGTCGGGCAAACGGGTTTTGTTATCGTCTCTTCCGACGACCGTTTCCGTCCCATTGTGGGTTATTCTGAAGAAGGTGTGTTCCCCCTGGAGAATCTTTCACCTGAGATGATGTATTATCTCGAGAATCTCAGCCAAGGCCGTGATGCTGCTATCAAGGCGTCCATGCGTCAGTATGACGAGGTTGCCGACGAGTGGCAGCGCCTGCTTGGTGGCGGTTCTCTGCGTGACGGAGAACGCAAAGCCTTCTATTTGGTTAAGACCAAATGGAACCAGAACGCTCCTTACAACAAGTTCTGCCCTTCGGAAGGGGGACGGACCTATGCGGGTTGCGTGGCTACCGCCATGTCGCAGGTGATGAACTTCTGGAAACATCCCACCCACGGTTACGGACAGCATTCCTATACCCATTATCAATATGGTGAACTCTCGGCCAACTTTTCCGAGGCCGAGTACAATTATGACCTGATGCCGAATTCCATCAACGAGCAGTCGCCGATTGAGAATATCGACGCCATTGCCATGTTCATGTATCACTGTGGCGTCGCCGTCGATATGGGCTATGGCACCGATGGTAGCGGCGCCTATTCGGAAGATGTGCCGGACGCCGTGCTGAAGTATTTCGGCTATACCAATTGCTGCCGCCTGGTGTACCGCGACTATCTCTCCTTGGGTGAGTTCCAAGCCCAGCTGAAAAACCAGTTCGACATGGGATGGCCTGTCTACTACTCGGGTAGCGATGTCGACGGCAATGGAGGTCACGCCTTCGTGTGCGACGGCTACGACGAGAACGACCTGTTCCACTTCAATTGGGGATGGAGCGGCTCGGGCGACGGCTTCTTCGCCATCGATGAACTCAACGTCTCCAGCTATGCCTTCAACTCAGGCCAAGCCTTTATCGCCAACTTCGTTCCTGCCGAGGTGTTCGTGAACGTTTCCAAAGCCCCAGACTATTTCACCGCAGTCCCCAACGGCGACGAGGGGTTCTCAGTCACGCTAACCTGGACCAATCCTGTCGCCACAGTCGAAGGCGCTCCGATGGCATCGATCGACGAATTGGTGGTCATGCGTGATGGCGTCGCCATAAAGAGCTTCGACCATCCCGTGCCTGGAGAGACGATGACCTTCGTGGATGAAGCAGGTCTGCCCATCACGGTCAACTATACGGTGCATGCCGTCTATCAAGGTGTCGACGGCCGTAAGGCCCATGCCAACGGCATCAACCTCGGTCCCGCCTGCAACTGGAAGGTGAACCTTACAGCGGATCAGGAGACGGGCTGGGGCAATGGTGTGCTGACCCTGATCAACTCCTCAGGTGTGGTCCTGGCCGAATTGACAGCCAGCCGATCCGAAGAGTCGTTCGAAGTCGAAGTGCCCGTGGGCAGGACCAGCCTCGTTTGGAAAGCCCCGACCGACAGCATTCAGGTGGGATTGGAAGTCATCGACGCCTCGGGACAGACCGTGTTCGCCTATGAAGGCCCCTCCACCTTGATGCCCCAAGGGCTGTTTTTCGAGACAGTGAACACCTGCGGCCAAGAAAGCGAGCTTGAAACACCTTCCGAACTGGAAGCGGAAGTGGTTGGCGACAATGTGGTCCTCCATTGGAAGGGATCCACCAACCCCGATGCCCTCTATATCATTTATCGTGACGGTTACTTCTATACCATGGTGCATGGCACCACTACCTTCACCGACGAACTGGCAGCCCTAAACATGCACACCTATAGCGTGTCCTCTTTCTCGCCGGAAGGAGAGAGCGACCCGTCGAACACGGTCAGTGCCGTCGCCGAAAGCGAACTGGGCGCGCCGAAAGACCTCGACTTTGAAATCCTTGAAAGCGGCAAAATCAAGATAACTTGGACCGCTCCGGAACAAAACGACTTGTTGGCTGGTTACGAGCTTTATCGTAAACCCAAGGATGGTGAATACAAGCGTATTAAGACCTTGGGGGTAAATGCGAACTCCAATACCGACAACTTCAGTGTGGACGACGGCAATACTTACTATTATTATCTGATAGCCGTCTATCGCGATCGGGGCTATATCTCATCTTCGCAAGCCCGCTCGCTGAAACATCCTGACCAACATTTCATTGAAGTGAACCGTTCTCACATGCCCTCTGGCCTGACCCTCGATGAACAAGAAGGCAACCTGATACTGAAATGGGAAGTGGCCATGCTGGCCGAGACCTATAACGTGTATCGCAACGGGGAACGCATCGCCGATGGTATCTCCGAGACCCAATATGTGCTTGCCGCCGACGGTGAACCTGCCTATTTTCAGGTGACAGGCGTGCTCAACGGGGTGGAGTCAAGTCCCTCCTATAAGGCATTCTATGCCCATTACACCATCGATGAGACCTCGTCGGCAGGCATGACTCTCATGCCCAACCCCAGCAATGGGACGACACTCGTTCAAGCCCAAGGCATTCGGGAAGTCAACGTCTTTAGCCTCACCGGACAAAAGGTCATCAGCTGCCAGACAGCTGGCGACGAAGCAGTGCTTGACCTCAGCGGCCAGAAACCCGGCGTGTATTTCGTCAAGGTCAACACCGACCACGGTGAGATGGTCCAAAAACTCGTTCTGATGAAAACCTTCTAAAAAATGAAATCCATGAAAAAACATATATTCTTTGTGATGGCGCTGATGTGCGCAATGAATGTGACCGCCCAGGAACCTGTCCACTTTACCCAGAAACTCGACAGCGTGGTCGGATCGAACGATTTCGACTGGACCCGTTTCAAGACAATATTTACTTATTACGAGGAAGATTCGGTGATCTTGGACGAGACCTATAGCTGGGAGAATGGATTGTGGACCCTCTCAGGAGGTAAGGCTTATCAGTATACCACCGGCTTCCAAAAACTCTTGGGGACCATCACCTCAGTCGCCGAAGACACCGTATTGACCCCCTCTTCCTGGACCGATTATCAATATGACGACCTCGGTCAATTGACCCTTGTCATGAATTATGTCAAAGGCGATACCTCATGGGTCGAAAACTCGAAATACGAGTACTCCTATGACGAGGCTGGATCGGTCGACACCAGCCTGTATTACACCATCCGAAACGGAAACTGGAGAGAATCCCAAAGGAACATTTATTCCTATGACGAAGAACACCGATGCACCAGTCTCCGCATCCAATCCAAGGGTGGCTGGGGACCCAACGCCAACCAATGGAGAGACAACTATCGTTACGACTTCGAATATGAAGACGGCGAGCTTCTGGCAGAGTATTGCTATGTGGCCTCAGGATGGTTCGGCGGCGGCGACATGGTCCTCGATAGCAAATGGGTATATGAATATGACGCAGAAGGCAACCTGCTGAGAAAGACAGGAAGCGTCTTCAATGAAGTGGACTGGGTTGTTCGCGATGTCTATGAAAATCGCTACGGACCCTCGGTCGATGTTCACACCGTGCTGGGTCTCGAACCTTTCTGGCAGACTGTTGTCGACGAAGGCATGGGCTATACCTCAGGTGCCGACATGACGCTCAAGAGCCAATGGCTCTCGTGCTCAATCATCAGCGCTGACCGCGATACCGAGTTTGCCCTCTATTGCTCGGGCTTCGCAGGAGTGGATGAGGAGCAGGTAATGCCGTTGAAGGCCTGGTGTAGCAACGGGCGTCTGTTGGTGACTTGTGAGCAACCTTCCGACATCACGGTGTTTGACCTTCTGGGACGTGTGGTCGCCTCGGAAAAACAGACCCTGTACGGCGAATTCAACCTGACCCCAGGGCTCTACATCCTTGGAAACGGCAACGCCAGGGTGAAAGTAATTGTGAAATAATCAGTTTAAAAAATAATGAAAATGAGCAGATTTTTTAAGTTTTTTGCCGTCACCCTCCTGCTGGGTGTGGGTAGCGTGGCACTCGCTCAAGATGCCAACGAAGAAAAAGAACCGGTGTATCAAATTACCGAAACCCTAAACGTTCCGCATACCGCCGTCGATAACCAAGGCAGCTCAGGAACCTGCTGGTGCTTTGCAGGTATCGGTTTTGTTGAGGCTGAAATTCTACGAATGTATGGTAAGGAATTCAATCTTTCGGAAATGTTCGTCGTCCGTAACGCCTGGTCGGAGAAGGTGGCCAAGTTCGTTCGTATGCATGGAAACAGCACCCTCAGCCAAGGCGGTGAGGTGTGTGACGTGCTGTATATGATCAACAAATACGGCATGATGCCCGAGGCCGACTATACCGGCAAGGTGATCGGCGAGGACCGTCACATGCACAGCGAGATGAACGAAGTGATTGGCAGCGTTGCCCGTGCCGTCATCAAAAACGGCAACAAAAAGCTCTCTCCTGCCTATCCTAAGGCTTTGCAGGGCGTGCTCGACGCCTATCTCGGCGATGTGCCGGAAGACTTCACCGTGGATGGCAAGAAATACACCGCCAAGTCGTTTGCAGAAGCTTACCCGATCGACCCCGCCAACTACATTGAGATATGCTCCTTCACCAGTGAGCCTTACTACGAACCTCACGTGGTGGAGATTCCCGACAACTGGACCTGGACACCCGCATACAATATGCCTCTTGATGAGCTGATGGGCGCTGTGGACTATGCCCTTGAGCACGGCTATACCCTTGGCTGGGCCCAAGACGTGAGCAACAAAGGATTCTCGGGCAAGACCGGCATCGGCATCGTTCCCGAAGATCCCGAGGCCACCCTCTGGGAAGAGATCGTCGCCGAGAAGAAAGTGACCGACGAAGACCACCAAAAAGCCTACGACAACTGGGATGCCGGCGACGACCATAGCATGCTGGTGGTGGGTATCGCCAAGGACCAAAACGGCAACAAATACTACAAGATCAAGAACTCCTGGGGCGACAGGGGACCTTATAAAGGTTACTGGTATTGCTCTGAACAGTATCTCCGCCAATACACCATTTTCTTCACACTGCACAAGGACGCGCTGTCGAAGGATATGGCGAAGAAGATAAAAGTTAAGAGATAAAAGATAAAAGATAAAAGTTAAAAGTTAGAATACGATACAATATACAATATACAATAAAAAACAAACAATTCATTTATTTAACATTTTAACAAAATGAAAATCAGACATTTTTTGACTGCCGCCGCCGTGATGCTCAGCGTTGCCGCCGTGGCTCAACCGCAACCCAAACCGGAAGAGAAACAAGATGAAGGCTTCAAGTTTGAAACCATCAAGGAATTACCTGTCACCTCAGTGAAGAACCAGGCTCAAGCCGGTACCTGCTGGTGCTACTCGACATTGGCCTTCTTCGAGGCAGAACTGCTCCGCATGGGCAAACCCGAATACGACTTCTCCGAAATGTACATTGTTTACAAGACCTACCTCGACCGTGCCCAAGCCGCTGTCCGTACCCACGGCGACGTGTCGTACTCACAAGGTGGTTCCTTCGGCGATGTGCTCTATGCCATCAAGCATTATGGCCTCGTCCCGGATAGCGAGATGCCTGCCGGTGCCATGCACGGTGACTCCCTCTCCAACTTCAACGAACTCACCGCTGTCACCGATCCTTACATCGAAGGCGTCATCAAGAGCCGCAAGATCCAGATGGACCCCGATGGCAACCCGCTGTGGAAGAAAGGCCTGGCCGGTATCTACGACGCTTACCTTGGCGTGCCTCCGACCGAGTTCACCTATAATGGCAAGAAATACACCCCCATGAGCTTCGCCGAATCCACCGGCCTCAACATGGACGAATATGTCAACCTCACCTCCTTCACCCATCACCCCTTCTATGAACCCTTCGTCATCGAGGTTCAGGACAACTGGCGCTGGGGCAAGGCCTGGAACCTGCCTATCGACGAGTTCATGCAGGTCATGGACAACGCCATCGAGAAAGGCTACCCGATTGCCTGGGGCTCCGACGTGAGCGAAAGCGGCTGGCTCCGTGGCAAGATGGCCGGTATCGCCGTGCTGCCCGACCTCGACGCCAAAGAAGCCGATCTGCAAGGTAGCGACATGGCCCACTGGATGGGACTGAGCGCCGCCGACCGTAAGAAGGAAGCCCAGAGCCAACCCACTCCCCAGAAATGGGTCACCCAAAAAGAACGTCAGATCGCTTACGACAACTATGAGACAGGCGACGACCATGGCATGCTGATCTACGGCACCGCCAAAGACCAAATCGGCAACGAATACTTCATCGTGAAGAACAGCTGGGGCGACGCCGGACAATACCACGGCAAATGGTATGTCTCCAAAGCCTTCGTCCGCTACAAGACCCTGAACATCGTCGTTCATAAGGACGCCCTTCCGAAGGATATTGCCAAGAAACTGGGAATCAAGTAAATAGATAGAGAATGAAAATAATGGTTGTTTTAGCCAGTATTTTATCCTTCTTTGGATGCCAGTCGTCAGGCGACAAATACGAAAACGACACCATCACCTATTTCTCATACTATATGGGTGGTGGAATGCGTCGCTTCGATGGCTATAGGTATCTCGTGGAGAAGACCAAGGACGGACGCACCCACTTCCTCTTCAATAAGGATTATCCCGACGAAAAGGAATTCATCATCGACGACGCTTCGGTTTTCGACAGCCTCCAACAGATTGTGATGAAACACAAGATGTACAAGTATTCAGGCAACTATCAGCCTTCCATGCGAATCTTTGATGGACAATCCTGGGACTTTTATGTGAAATATGCCTCGGGAGCTTCCATCAGTGCAGGAGGCTATATGGCCGGCCCGAATGGCTACGGGGAGGCGTTTGCCGATGTCATTGCATGCCTCGACCAATGGAAAAAAATGGAGGTTGAAGTGAATCGGTTGGCATCGTTCGACTTTACCTATATCTCCACAAAAGTCCATATCGAACCACAAGGCGACCATGCTTTGGTGACGATCGATGATGAAACCACCGGGCGTCATGAAGTGATTGAAAAGCCCGCTGAACTGCTTGAAGACCTGAGAGTGACCACCATCACCGAGGATCTTAGGGAAAACGGAACCCTCCGTAGCGAGGACCCCAATTGCAAACCCTTCAGCTTTGACATTGTCTTCTCCGATGGCAGCCGTTATGTTTACGACAGTTACGACTTAAGTTATACTTGCCATAAGACGGAAGTGATGTTCTGGTTCCTTGAAAGATGGGAAATTAGTGTTGATTTTAATAAATAATAATATTTTAATTGTTTAACTTAAATTCAAAACAATGAAAAAAATTGCATTTATGTTGGCAGTATTGTTCATTGGAACAATGGCCTATGCCCAGAATACTGACAATGTGGTTGATCAGTATGGCAACAGAGTGAATGTGAAGGAAGTGTATCCATCCGATCGCGATGGTATCCTTGTCTTCGAATCAAAGGACAAAGACTACAAATTCTGGTTTGACTCCAGAGTTCAGGTTGACTTCGGTCACTATTTCGGTGCCCAGGAGTGGGCCGACCCGATTGGCTCAGGCGCCAGCATCCGCCGCGCCCGTTTTGCCGTGAAGACCCAGATCACTCCCGACTGGTACGGTGAAGTCGATATGGAACTGGCCAACGGCTCCTTTGAACTGAAAGACGCTCTCGTCCGTTACACCGGACTGGAAAACTGGCAGTTCAACGTCGGTAGCATGAAGCCTGACTTCTCCATGTCGCGTAACACCTCTTCACGTTACCTCGAGTTCATGGAACGCCCGATGGTGGTCAACGCCTTCGCTCCCAGCCGTCACCTCGGCGTCTTCGCCAAGTACACCAACAAGTACTTCTTCGGTAGCGCCAGCATCCTGTTCCAGGAAATCGAAGGACAGGAGACCCGCGACTATGTGGAAGCCAACAACAAGGACTATGGCATGGATGAAGGCCTTTCCTACATCGGCAAGATCGTGGTGCGTCCCGTGAACGAGGCCGACTATGGTATCCATATCGGTGGTGCCGTGATGTATGACACCCCTAAGACTTCCGACGAGACTGGCGTCTATGCCGGCACCCGTTTCAGCTGCCGTAACACCACCAACATCAGCCGTAAGAAATACATCGACACCGACGATATCAAGAACACCAAGTATAACCTCATCGCCACCGCTGAATTGGCAGGCCACTATGACGGCCTCCGTATCGAGAGCGCCTGGATGTCGGATTGGACTTACATGGATCCTGAGAAGGTCGTCCTTGACAAGCCTTATCATTTCCAAGGTTGGTATGTCGAAGGCGGCTGCCTCCTCCTCGGCGGCAAGCAGAGCTACGACTCCGACGGTGCCAAGTTCAACCGCGTCCGCCCCGGTCGTCTCTGGGGTGATGTGGAACTCGCCCTCAAGTATGAGTTCCTCAACATGAACGACTACGAAGGCCGTGGCGATCTCGCCATCTATGGCGGTTCAGCCGAACTCTACGGTGCCGGCCTCAACTTCTATTTTGGTAAGAACGTCAAAATGGCCCTCAACTACCAGTATGTCAACAACGACCGTTACGCCAACGGTAAGGGCAAACTCTATGTGGGTCTCGATGCCGATGGCAATGCCACCAAGGACTTCACCAAAGTCGTCGCTCCCGATGGCGAAGCCGGTGTGAACTACCACATGCTGCTGGCCCGTTTCCAGGTCGCCTTCTAAACCAGAAAAATGTATAACCTTAAAAATGAGAATAATATGAAAAAGATAATGTTTGTGGCTATGGCCCTCTTGATTGGCCTTGCTTCATGTGTCAAGGATAAGCAATATGCGGGTATCACCATCTCCAACATGAGTTATGCTCCCACTGCTGTCACCGAATATTCCGATGTCAGAGTTTCGGCTACCATCACCTCCTTCAAGGCTGTCACTGCCCAACTGTTTTATGTTACTACCGAAGAATCCACTCCAGTGGCCATGACTGAAGCCGAAGGAGTTTATTCAGGCGTCATTCCCGCACAACCTAACGGAACGGTTGTCAAATTCTGGATTGAGGCTGAGAACGGCGAGAACACCGTAAAGTCGCAAACCATGGAATATGAAGTGGGTGCTGTTGCCATCGACTACAGCGTGCTTCGTCTCAATGAGTTGAATGGCCACGATAAGTTCATCGAAATCTACAATGCCGGTACTGAGACCGTCAACCTGAACGGTGTCTATATCGAGAAGGACGGCTCACAAAACTGGGTGGGTACTTCCAATGTCTTCGTCGAAGCCGGTGGATACTTGGTTCTTCTGAGCGAAGACGTCATCAATCCTGATGACCCGCAGGTGGCCGAGGACTTTATCTTCCACAGCGGTCTCTCCGCCAAGAAGAATGTGCGTATCCAACTCTTCACTCCCGCCGGTGAGACGATCGACGACTTCAACCTGACCAACATCGACCTGAACGGCGAAGCCTACGGCTCTGTCGAAGCCCCCGCTTCCTACAGCCGTAACGCCGATGGCAACTGGTACTATGGCGACGCCACCATGGGTGTAGCCAATATCGATGGTGTGAATCCCGTCCTCGGCCTCGAAGGCGGTGTCACTCCTCCGGAACCTCCGACCCCAGAGCCCGACTATACCAACCTGGTGCTCAACGAGCTGAATGGCGACACCAAGTTCATCGAGTTCTACAACAAGGGTGACCTCGACCTCTCCATGGAAGGCATGTACCTCACCAAGGACGGCAACGAAGAAGATATCAAGTGGACGGGCGACGCAACCCATGTGGTTCCTGCTCATGGCTATCTTGTGCTTTATAGTGTTGATACCCAAGCCGACCATCCGGAACTTGGTGATAACATGTTCTTCAACAGCGGCCTCTCAGCCAAGAAGACGGTGCGCTTCGCCCTCTACATGGCTGACGGCGCCGAGAGAGACGTGTTCACCAGAGGCAATACTGGCGAATGGGGTCAGACCATCTCCAACGTGGCTCCCCAGTCATACGCCCGTACGCCCGACGGCGGCGACTGGAAACTGGCCGACCCGACCCCGGGTGAAGCCAACCCCGCCACTGGCGAAGACATTCCTCAAGAATAATTTGGTCATTGGGGCGGACCTGGTGTCCGCCCTTTTAAAATACGATAAAAATGGCAAAAGAAGAAATGAAAATCGGCGAAGTGTCGAAGCCGAGATTTGAATTCCGCTCCTTCGGACAGTGCTTCTGCGAGGCCCACAAACGCATGGCCCGCCTGTCAATGCCCGTTCCCGAAAAGGTTTGGGAGCGCCTCAGCGATGAGATCTACATCATCTCACGCAAAAACGACATCAACAATACCAAGATCCGTGATGGCAAGATGGACATCAAGACCTTCGTCCAGAGCGTCGACGGCCTCGAGCAATGGAATCCCCTCATGAAAGGCGAGTTCCCCATCAGCCGCGAAGTGCTTGAGAAGGAAGTGTTCCCCGCCTTCATGGTGGAGATGCCTCAGCTGACCAAGGATACCTACACCTACGACGAGTTCATCGCCATGGTGAAGGCCAACCCTGACCTGGCTGCCGTGCGCGTCCACAAACGCCGCTTCGGCTACATGGTCAACGACACCATCTGCGAGTTCGGCGAGGTGCTCATCAACGGCGCCAAAGTGGTGACCATCAACTCGGAATCCACCGAGATTGAGGATATCAAGAAGACCATCAAGGACTGCGGCCTCGAAGGTGTCGAAAACATCAACTATTTACAGGCAATCAAGCGCGTCATCGGCATGTCCGACAAACCGCTCGCAAACGAATAAACATCATGGCACAGGAAATCGAAAAGAAATTTTTGGTAAAGGGTGACTTCAAAGCCGAGGCCTTCAAGGCTACGCGCATCACCCAAGGCTACCTCTCCAGCGTGCCGGAACGTACCGTTCGCGTGCGTGTGAAAGGCGATAAGGGTTTCATCACCATCAAGGGCATCGGCAACGCCTCTGGCGCCGCCCGCTTCGAATGGGAGAAGGAAATCCCCGTCGAGGAAGTGCAACAACTTCTCGAGATCTGCGAACCGGGTGTGATTGACAAGACCCGCTATCTTGTCAAGAACACCGATGGTAAACACACTTGGGAAGTCGATGAGTTCTACGGCGACAACGACGGTCTCACCGTCGCCGAAGTGGAGCTCACCGATGAGAACGAACCCTTCGACAAGCCCGCATGGCTCGGCGAAGAGGTCACCGGCGACCCCAAGTACTTCAACTCCATGTTGATGAAGAATCCATATAAAAATTGGAAATAAACAATGAGTTGGGACGCTGAAAACCAGCGTCCCAACTTCTCTTAATTCTAAATTTTTAATTCTTAATTCCTATGAGCACATTCGACCCGCTAGATATGAACAATTATAAGGTGGAAAAGCTGCCTAAGATGCAGAAATCCTCCTTCGAGAAGTGGATGGCCCGTCTCGGCGGTCCCATCGCCATCATCGCCTTCGTGCTGCTGTATTGGTTCGTCCCCATCGGGTTTATCGACAACCTGAACCCCGAACTGCTGACCGCCAAAGCCCTGAAACGCAGCCAAGAGATAGGCATGGACGCCTTCATCCGCTCCAACTACGCCATGTTCGCCATCTTCATCGCGGGCCTCATCCTGTGGATGACGGAGGCCATCCCCAACTACCTGACCTCCCTGCTCATCATCCTCGGGACGGTGATCTGCAACGTCACCTCCCAGAAAGACGCGTTGGCGCAACTTGGTCATCCGGTCATGTGGCTCAACATCCTATCCTTTGTCCTGGCCAGCATGCTGGTCAAGACCCAGTTCGCCAAACGATTGGCACTGGCCTTTGTGATCAAGTTCGGCAAGAGCGCAAAAGGAGTGCTCTGGAGTTTCCTTATTATTAATATCGTGCTCTCGGCCTTCATCTCCGCCACCACGGTCAAGGCCACCATCATGCTACCCATCTTCATGACCGTCTGTGCCATCTACGGTGCCACGGGCGACCATCGCAACAACTTCGGACGAAACCTCGTCATCCAGAACCTTTTCCAGGTGAATGTCGGTGCCAATGCGTTCTATACCGGCAGCGGCGCTCACCTGTTGGCGATCTCGCTCATCGCCGGCTTCGTGGGCAGTTGCGACTTCGGCTATGCCGACTGGCTCATCGCCGTCGGCCCGATGAGCTTGATCACCTTGGTCGTAGGTTTGCTGGTGGGCATGTACATCTTCTTCCCCATGAAGAAAGAGGAACAGAAACCCCAGATCGACGGTGGCTTGGAACGACTGAAGAAAGAACTCGAGGCCATGGGCAAGATGAAAGCCGAAGAATACAAGGCCGTCGCCATCTTCGTGCTCGTGCTCTTCCTGTGGGTCACCAAAGGCACCTTCCATAACATCGACGAGACCATCGTGGCCTTGCTCGGCGCCATCCTCGCCCTGCTGCCTGGCATCGGCGTGGTAAAATGGAACGACGTGGACATCCCCTGGCACCTGATGCTCTTCTCGGCTGGCGCCTATACCCTCGGCTCGGGCCTCAACGCCACCGACCTGCCTAACACCATGGTCAACGCGGGCTTCGACAGCCTAGGCATCACCGCCAACACCCCCTTCTGGGTGCTCTACGTCATCCTCACCTTCCTGATGATGTACTCTGGACTGGTGTTTCAGTCCAAGACCATCCGTACCATGGTGTTCGTCCCCATCGCCCTTGGCGTCGAGGCGCGCTTCGGCTTCCCCGTGATGAGCCTCTCACTTCCAGTGGCGATGCTAATTGAACATTGTTATGTACTTCCGTTCAATAGTAAGCCGGCCGCGTTGTTGTATAACACCAATATGTACAGCCAAACAGATGCCTTCAAGTTCGGCATCACCATGATGACCTTCGCTTGGTTCCTGATCCTGTTGTGGGGCCAGACAGTGCTGAAATGGCTTGGCATCACTCCTGGACTGTTCATTTAATTTGATTTGAGATGATTGATATTCAGACCAAGATACACGATAAGTTCTCCGTGGAGTTCAAGATTGGATTCAGCGGGAGGGAAGGCGTCAAAGTGGACCACTTTGATGTGAACTCTTGGATTTTTATCCCTAATGGACTGGATATCAACAAACAAACATACTCAAAAGAGCGTTTCTATGCCGACATGAAGTCGAATGTGCGCCTGCTTACCCCAGCCTTCACGCTCAAGCAGATGTTGGAAGGGGAGGGGGCTCCCATTATTCATGTGAAGAAGGCTTTGCAATCGGTGACTGAAGAGACGACGCCGGAGCATTTGAACGAGTTTGAGTTCCAATTGAAACTGTTCGCCTCTATCTTCAAGAGCTCCATCCGCAACGAGTCGGCCAAGATCATGGCACATCCCAACGATCCTGAAATCAGACAGAAGTGTCTTGATTATGTCGATGACGTGTGTCGCGTGCTTCAGACTTTTCGTAGCGTTCGCGACAGCATCCCATCTGGTCGCGAGGAGTTGGTCACCAAAATGAATTTCGCCGATGAGTTCATCAGCCACCAGGCCGACATCCGGACGATGAAAGTGCTCAAAGCAGTCAATCATCCCGACCAGCAGGCCATGAGGGATTCTTTCAAGGTGTTGGCCGACATGATCGTCACGGAAAAGGCCTACAAGACCTCGCAAGGATACAGCCATGCCGTCATCGGTGACAAGGACAACAACAGGCGCTTGCTTTACCGGCATAGCCTCCTGAAGAAATATATCGAGAGCGCCCTGTTCCTAAAAGTAAACACCACCCAAGACGGCCAGGCGGTCAAGCAGATCTCTTTCAGCTTGGCCGCGGGTCTCGCCATGATGGTCTATCTTCTCGTCACCATGCCTTTCCAGAAGTATCTGGGCAACTATCCGAGCCTGATCTTCTTCATCCTCGTCCTTTTTTACATCCTGAAGGACCGAATCAAGGAGTTGACCCGTTGGCTTTTCGCTTATCAGCTGAAGGACAAATACTACGACAACAAGACCGTGATGAGCATCAAGAGCAAGTCGATAGGCTGGCTCAAGGAAGGCATGGACTTCATCACCGACGACAAGGTTCCGGACGAAGTGCTGAAGCTGAGAAACCGTAACAAACTGGAGGCGGAGAACAAATTGCTGGAAGAGAAAATCATTCTTTACCGAAAAAGAGTCGAGATCGACAATGTCGTGCTGCGTAACCAGTTCGACTATGAGTTCAAGGGGATCAACGACATCATCCGGTATCATATCAACTATTTGACCAAAAAGATGGACAACCCCGAGTCGGAGATCACCTGTCTTGATGAGAACATGCAGCTGCGCTCCGTTACGGCGGAACGTGTGTATACCCTGCATTTCGTATTGCAGTTCAAATGGGAAGACCAAGTGGAGTACAAGGCATTCCACGTGGTCGTCAACAGAAATGGAATTCTAAACATTAAGTCATGAAAAAGGATAAAAAAACAGTCTTGGCCGAATTGAGGCGTTATGTCATCATCACCTTTGCACTGCTGTTGATGGCTTTCGGATGGACGGGGTTCCTTATCCCTAACCATGTGTTGGGTGGAGGCGTGAGCGGTATCGCCACCTTGATCTTTTATGCCACGGGAATCTCAACGGGTATCTCCGTGTTCGTCATCAACGGCATCTTGGTGCTGATCTCCCTTAAGGTGCTCGGCCCGTCGTTCGGCATCAAGACGGTGTACTCCATCATCATGGCCTCTATCTTCTTCTCCCTCCTTCAACATTACATCACCGATCCGATCTTGGCGGGTGAGATGGCTCCGCTGGTTGACGACAAGTTTCTCTCGGCCTTGATAGGCGGTGCTTTGGCAGGAACGGCTATCGGCATTGCCTTTACCCAGGGAGGCAGTACGGGAGGCACCGACATTGTGGCCATGATGGTGTGCAAATATCGCAACATCTCACAGGGAAAGGTGATCTTGTTCCTGGATATCATCATCATCTCTTGCTCCTATTTTGTACTTGAGTCCGACAAGATACAGGCCATCATTTATGGTTTTGTGGTGATGGGCATCTGCAGCTATTGCATCGACTTGGTGCTGACAGGTAACAAGCAGTCGGTGCAGGCTTTCATCTTCACAAAGGAACCCGAGAAGGTGGCCGACCGTATCACCAATGAGATGCATCGAGGCGTCACCGTGGTCAAGGGAACGGGCTGGTTCACCAAGCGTGAGGGCGACATCCTGATGGTGGTCACCCACAAACGTGAGTCGCAACAGATCCTCCGCATCGTGAAGGAAGAAGACCCCAAGGCATTCATGACCATGAACCTGGTGATGGGAGCGTATGGAAAGGGATTTGAGGAAATTAGGAATTAAGAATGCGGAATGGAAAAAAAAGAACTAAGGGCCTTGATCAAGGCATTGAAAAAACAACACACCAAGGAGCAGCTCCTGGAGCAATCCGAGCAAATCCTTGCCAAACTGGAACAACATCCCGACTTTGTCGAGGCGGAGCGTGTCATGCTCTACAGTGCTTTGCCTGATGAGGTGCAGACCCAGTCATTTTTGGAAAAATGGCATCTGCGCAAGACCATCATCCTGCCCACTGTGGTCGGCGACGACATCATCCCTGTGGAATATGGCGCTGACACAGGCTTTGCCGTGGGCGACTTCAATATTTTGGAACCTCAGAACGAGCCATACACGGGCGGTTTTGATCTGATTGTCGTTCCAGGTGTGGCCTTCGACCGTAAAGGCAACCGTCTCGGCAGGGGCAAGGGTTATTACGACCGGTTCCTTTGCCATCATCTGGATGTGAAACGGATTGGCATCTGTTTCGATTTCCAACTGGTGGAGGAAGTGCCAACGGAGCCTTTGGATATCAAAATGGATGAGGTAATCAGCCTTTTTGATGCCCCCAGGTGTTAGGGCGCCTGCTGAAATAGTAAAAGATAGACGATTGTTGTAGGGTTAGTATTCGTTCACCGACCAGCCAGAGGGGATACCGTTGCTACCCGGGGACCAACAGGATGCATCCTTGGCCTTGGAGAACGTGCCGTAAGGTTTCACTCCGTTGAGCCAGTCTGTGATGCAGTCAGTGCCAGTGATGGTGGTGGCTAAGCAGATCAAAGCCTCGAGGTTACCGCATCCGTCAAACATATTAGCATAGCACCTGTCGACTAATTCTGTGGCGGGGCCCAAGGGCTCTTCAAAGGTCTGGTTTTGGAGTTCGTAGCTGCCACTGCGGTTGCCTTGTTGGTTAAACAATCCATGATTCATGTTGCTGTTGTCATTGTAGGGATCATTCAGCAGCCCATGATTGATTTGGGCGTTCAGTGTGGCTGGCGCCATCATGGCCACCAGCCCGAGCGAAAGTACGATGGCTTTCAGATTTATTCTTTTAGTTTTCATTGACATTGCTTTTGTGTCGTTTTTTTAAGGGCGCAAAATTACAGAAGACTCCATTTCAAATGGTATTTGTTTTCAAAAAAAACGACCCCAATTGATAAAAACTTGCATGGGTTTCACACAGAAAAAAGAAACCCTCTGTAATCGCTTGAAAGACAAACAACCTACAGAGGATTCTGCGTACCCGAGGCTACTTATCTCAGAATTGTCGCGACTTGGACGATCGACACTCCAGGTTTTGCGTAGCCTTGAGATATTGCACGAGGCCAAAGTGTGCGTCTATATCCAGAACATCGGCCTTTACTCGCTGCAACCCAACGGCGAGGTCAACCCGGTAGCATCCATCATGATCACCATACTCGCGGAAATGTCAAACATCGAACGCAGCAACATCCAGTACCGTCTCAACAGCGGTCGCCAGCAATACATCAACCGCGGCGGCAAGCTTGGGCGGCGTAAGGGCAGCGTAAAGACCACTGAGCAAAGGAAGGAAGAGTACAAAGAGGTTATATCGCTGCTGAAACGTGGATATAGCATCAGAAACGTGGCCAAACTGACTGGCTATAGCATACAGACCGTGCAGACCATAAAAAACCAATTCGTGAACAATTAAACGCGATGGAAACGGGCCGTTAAAGACCCGTTTTCTTTGATTAGTAAATAAAAAAACTTATTTCTTTTGATTTATGCCCCCGTAATAGTTGTCTCAATATTATTTGTATCCATTGGGGAAAAACCTTTTATTAAATTTCGAAATAAGCCAATCATTCATACAGGTGGGACAAAAGATGTTGTAATAACCGTCCAATTTATAACAATTACGAAGAACACCTTTCTCTATTTTTGGACAACTCATTGTTGAATGTTGAACAAAGTATTCGTATTTACCTATAGAGACTGGTTCACAATAAAAATTTGTGCCGTCTCCGATTTCAACAATACTAGGACTTTCATCCGCGGTTTTTAAAATGATAGTTCTTGTGCTATCATTTTCTGAGTTATTTTTTTCATTGGTGCATGAAATGAAGAATACAGCCGCCAATAAAGTGACAATTAAAGACGTTTTTTTCATGTTTAATCCTTTTTTAGCAGCAAAGATAGCTTTTTTTGAACAAATAAATACGATCTGTTTTTTTTAAACATGATGAAGCTAGCGCATGATAGAAGAAAGACAACTCATTCACACGCAAGTTCTTAATCCATATACAATTAGTAATAGAATAACAAGGACGATAATAACAAAGCCAAAAATACTACAACCGTCCTTTTTTACTTCATCAAGTTCATCAGAAAACAAGGCTATAACACCCATATTGCCCAAGCCGAAGAGAATTAAAAGAATTAACCCAATAATGATAGTTAAAAAAACATACATACATATATTATATTAATATTTAAGTATTACGAACTCATCTTACTCTCCATTAGTGATGAAAGAAACAAAGATTATTCAAAAATACAACATTTTCCGACTCAGCAAACAATGTTTTATAGAGTGGCATTATCTCTACTTCACCTTTTTTCATTAGATTACCTTTTTGTTTTTAGAATTGCTTATTTTTGCCAAATAAACAACCAATAGCAATATGATTAATTCCATGAAGTCCATAGCAGCCATGATGCTAACCGTGGCGATGATGCTTGTTGCTGGATGTAAACCAGAAGATGACCCAAATAATGGTGGAGGAAATAATGGTAATAATGATTCTGATGTGCGAGTGACCACTTACATGCCACAGGACATCACTGCAACAACGGCAAAATGTGGTGGCGACGTGATTGCTGTCCAAGGACTCTCATTGAGTGAACTTGGGGTATGTTGGAGCAAAGAACAGAACCCCACGATAGAGAATGCACATGTTTTCACTACGAATTGGCGCGAACCGTATGTTTGCATAATTACAGATTTAGAACCTGAAACTAAGTATTATGTTCGAGCCTATGCATTGCGTGGTTTAGAGTATTATTATGGCGAAGATAAGAGCTTCACTACTGAGAGCCTTAGCTATGTTGACCTGGGACTGCCGAGCGGAACAGTATGGGCTACATGCAACGTGGGTGCAAACACGCCAGAGGAGTATGGCGAATATTATGCTTGGGGTGAGACCGCACCGAAGACCACCTATAACTGGAGTACTTACCAGTACTGTAACGGCGGTGAAGGCGAGAACACCCTCACCATGTACTGCAACAATTCTAATTACGGCTACAACGGCTTTACCGACAACCTGACCACGTTACTTCCTGAGGATGATGCGGCTACTGTTAACTGGGGTAGCGGTTGGTGCACGCCTACACACGACCAGTGGAGGGAGCTGTATCAGAACACCACTCACACATGGACGACCCAGAACGGCGTGAACGGCAGACTCTTCACTGCGAACAACGGCAACAGTCTCTTCCTGCCCGCTGCGGGCTGGCGCCAGAACGATATTCTCCACAGCGTTGGCTATAGTGGCGAATACTGGTCCAGTTCGCTCCTCACAGTCGATCCGAGCTACGCGTTGTACTGCTGTTTCGTTCCGGGCATGTGCCGATTGGAAGGCTACCACCGCAGCGATGGTCGATCTGTCCGTCCAGTGCGTTCGTCAACTCAGAAATAACTCATTTCAACACGGGTCGCCTTTTATATCATTTCACAAATCCGATCTTCCCTGATAACCTTAGGGGCGCTCTTTCCTGCCAACACAAGTACCTTCTTGCCATTCCTATAAATGTGAAGCTGCCTTGAACGAACCAGAGTAATGAGTTGGATGGATAAAAACTGTTTGCAAATCTACATTTTTAACTGACACCCCGGAAAGAATTTGAAACCCAAACAATAATCCACTATCTTTGCAACAACTAACCAACCTTTAAATACAACATTCACAACACGGCTGTACCTAATAATAGCAAAATTATTAAAAACTCTAGTATCATGTCAAAGCCCAGCAATTTAAACGGATTATTTTTTGATCACCTATTCAAAACAGTTATATCCGACGATTCCTCTCCATTTAACAAGATGGCGAAGAAGCTTTATGACATCGATGTTGATTATTTCGAGAATGTGCCGGCGTGGACAGAGCGAATCCCTTCGGAACTGGCTTTTCAGCTTAAAGACGATGTTCTGAGCGATTTTGGCGGATTGGCGGACAACTTGCTGAACCGAGAACTTAAGGATAGGATTCTTGGTGAGTTGAATGATTGTTGGAATTCTGCAACTGACAAAGAGTGTGATGACAGGGGAAAGGCCGCAGGTAATGCGTTGGCTTATATTAGAGAGTCGGCTCCGTTGTATTTCGATCAGCTCAAGCCATGTCCCGAAATCAATGAGGATGATTTGCAGAAGCTCTTTAGAAAAGCCAAAAGAAGAAGCTTAGTAGAACGCATCCGACAGAACAACGAAGAAGATGTTATTAATTTTCACCACGCCTTGATGCAAAAAACAGCGTGGGAGTGCAAGGTGTTGATTGAAACCAGGATTATGCGGTTTATCGAGGAGGTGTTGGGCGAGTTTGCTGCTAAGGACTGAAACTAATCAAAGAGGGATAATAATACACCAATACTACATTAGTTGTTTTATTGACAGGAAAGGTATAGGTGGCGGTATGGAGGTCACCAAGCAAATCCTATAGTGGCATCCCATGAGCTAAACTCCTTGTTGCCGAACGGGAAGGTGTATCCGCAACCCAATGTGATGCTGTTGTCTTTGTATTTTCCTAAAGGAATAAGAACTTTCACCCCCAAACGCATGGCGGGGTACAAGGTGTTGTCTTTAAACCAATGGGATGAATTGATGCGAGTATAATTATATTCGGGTTCTCCAACAACCTCACCTGTGCTTGAATTCGTTGTTACGGTTTTACGTATGGCATACGAATAGGGCATGTAGTGCTTTAAAGAATGCTTGAATACACCAAAGCCGGTTTCAAAAACGATCCCATTGCAAGGTTGATATCCACCCGATAACATATACATAGAATTGGAAGTATATACCTCTGCCTCATTATACGGGTCTATTTCTTCAGAATAATCATCCTGCTGATCACTATATGTTATGGTTGTTTCGTTCTTGTATTCCACTACATTGCCATTTCCATCAACGACAGAATAAGTCACCGATGAAGTTGATGTACTACTAGTTGTTACGACAACCTTGTTCCATTCTAAGCCTTTAAAAGTATTGGTCGAAATTGAAATAGTAGCACCTAACAAAGCATGAGTTCCTTTTAACCTTTGTAAATATTGCAAACCAAATTGATATTTTGGACTGTACATGTAACTTATGTGTGTGTTTGGTGAATAACGGTCCCAATCAAAGAACCATGGCAATTTTTTTATTAACGAAATGTTTTTTGAGTTTGTTCCAGTGACTAAATCTATGTTTGTTGAATGGGGATAATACCCGTTAGCTTTTAAGAATATTGTGTGAGTGCCCGAAGTTGAGTTAAGTAGTATTGGGGTTTTACCTGAGGGTTTTCCGTCAAAAACAACTTCCGCTATTACGTTTGAAGTAACATATAATGTGGCGGATTCATTTTTATCCAATGTGACATTTATTGTGGAAGGAGAGGAGTCGGTCACGTCAATTTTTCCAACGTATTGTTTATATCCATCAGCAGTAATGGTAAATGTGTATGTTTCTCCAATAGCAAATAAAAGCGGTTTGTCAGTGCTGAATTTATTTCCATAGAAATCTACTACTGCACCAGGGACATTTGTTTTGATGGTGATGGTTCTTTTACTTGAATTGCCAGTTAGGGGCTGAGAAGGACGTGGTTGTTTCTTTCCCGTGGGGTTCAGATATAAATCATGTTCATAATAACCGCTATTGTCAGGCATTTGATTCTGAATGAGATAGACGTCGTTTGTGATATTCCTCCATACGGTTCTAAACTCATCACCATCGGTAATATGTTCCGATAATACTTTGGTGAAGGTGCTAAGCGATCCGGAACCGGTATGTGTCTTTTTCCCCCTTTCAGCAGAATAACATATCATGGTTCCAGAAGGCATTTCGGTGTCTGGTTCTCCAGTTGGACCTACATCGTTCGGAGATAGTATATTAGGATTTCCTTTGGATAGCCCTTCAATAGTAATAATATCTCTACAAGAATCAAAAAACAAGAGCTTTAAACGACTTCCTCTCATGGGTATCAAAATATCCTGCATGGGCAACAAATCTGATGTTAATAGGTTGTCTGGCAATTGGGTCTTCGATGGAATGAGATAATAGCCTTCATTAATAGATGTCGCATGTCCCGAATAATAAAAAATGGCGATGTCTGCGTTCTTTGCCATGGAAGCGAATTCTCTCAAACTGGATTTCATCTCTTCTGTAGTTCCATCGACCAATAACTTAGTTTGAAAGCCTATCGATTTCAATACGTTGTTCATTGTATTGGCATCGTTTTTTACAACATTGAGGGATTGCCACTTGCCAGCATATGTTGCGTTGCCCCATACTAATGCAACCTTTTTCTCTTGTGCAAAAATGTTGCAAGAAAACAAAAGAACCAGTAATCCTACAATTAGTCTTTTAAAGCTTATGTTATTCATGTCGTTAGTTGTTAGCGTTTTTCAATATATTCTAAAAAGAATTTGTCCGTTATGAATTCTGATTTGTTGTGACCTTCCCAATACTCAACTCTGAACTGATATTTTTGCCCAGGGGTAAAATGGATGCCATTTTCCAGGAAATAGTCTTTGGTGAAAACTAACTCATTTGTTTTGGTGTCAAAAGGTACAGCCCTTTTCAAGTATCGGTTTTCTGTAATTGTTTTTAGGAAGAAACCGTGCTGGTTGTCCAGGAAATAATCGGTTGGAATGTACAATGTATCTTCAACTATAAACCATGAGTATTCCTCAAGAAAACTTCCAAAACCGTCAAAGTAACCCTTGTTTCCGGCCATTCGTTTTTGAATGTACGTGGAAAGTCTGGATGACCGAGTTACGGCCAATTCATCACCGCAAATGGTGATATCAATGCAGCCCGTACTGAGATTGTCCACTATGATGTAATCACCTTTGTTGAGATCAATATTGCTATCAATAGTAAAACAATACCCTATTGTTCTTGGAGCCCCGTCTATAGTAACAGTTTGTGTATTTGTTTTAACCTCTATTATTTTCAGAGTATCTCCGTGGTTGAAATAGAGAGATGTATGCTGTGAAAATGCCACAAAGGGAATAAATGACAGTGTTAACAGTAACAATAATCGATGGTTTTTCATGATAGAGGGGTGTTTTTATAACGAACAACTGTTTTTAATATAGAGAAGTACAATGAAGGAATTGTTATTGAAGAAACCGGATAATTGAGGAGGTATTCAAGCGTAGTGCAGACTGTGAGAATACCAGCAAAAGTGATAATCGAAAACAGAAAATGAATCCATTTGCATTTGCTTTTTCTAACGAGAGGAATTCTTTTCGAAATGGGCTTGTCGCTTAGAATGGACATGTTGATTAGAAAGAAGACAATGAACCATAATATACAAGGTGCGAGATAAACCAGGTTGCCTCCGCTCTCCAATGCGGCTAACGCCCTCATTACTATGATTGAACCGGGCACGCGTCCCATGTAGGTGTCGTGTTGGTCGTCGCTAAAATTGCCGATAACGACATATCTGTTTTCCGTTTGTTTCTTGGTAAAATACAACAAGTCTTGCTCATTACGTCGAGGATTGTTAATAAAACTGCCCAAGTTGATATGCTTGTCATATTTTGCTATTTTTTGATTAGAGAGTTTTACAACAGTGGGCTCAAAATATGAATTGTCAAAAGTCAAGAAACAGCCGTTCTGACATGGTCTTCCGCCGATGGTATAAAAAGCAAGACGGCCCCAGCCGAATCTTTTCATTCGTTTTTCAGGATTAATCTTCTCATATACGACCAAAGGTAAACTTTTTGATTCGTTTGTCATATATTCCCAACGGCCAAAATTAGTGTTCGCATTAGTGATGTAATAATCAATCATTCCGGTTCTTCCTTGTGTTACTAAAGTTGAATCGGAAATTGTTATGATAGAGGAGTTGGCTATCGTTATGTCTCGCATTATTGAAATCTGATAGAAAAGGGAGTCGTCATAAACACTCCTGTCGTTTTCATCAAACACCAGGTCAACAATAACATGTTTGTATTTGTCGGTTTTTTCCAGTAGCTTTAAAAAGCGTAGTAACTTTTGTCTGTCGGTAATAACCGTGACTCCCAAAGTGTCATTTTCCTTGTCGTCACTTATGGCGGGTATTAACATTTTATCGAAGGAAACATCGTAAAAAACAGCATTCCCGTAATCCACTGGTTTTGGGCTAGCGATACTACTAAAAACAGACTGTATAACATAGTATTGTAGCGCAGACTCTTCTGTAAAGAGAGGGGAGTTGTTTGCAAAATATGTAAATATGATTAAAAGCAGCGAGCTAATGGATGAAAATATGAAGTGTTTTTTCTTCATAACTACGAGTTTAAAACAACTGGAAGATTGGTTGCTTTCTATTTTTATTGCAAATCTAATTAATTTTGTTTTACCATTTCATCAAGAGAAAAAAATCTTTGCTTTTTTTTTGAAAAACACTGGTAGCAGAATATTTTGAATTGAAACCGTTTCAGACGCATGGTATTTAGTGAACAAATCTTCTTGCGTCTTAACTTGTCTTTTCATTGTGTTTTATCTTTTTTTGCAAATATAAGCTTTTTCAAAATAATGTTATATTTACAATTTTTGTGAATATGGATGGAATTACTTATCTTTGCGGGTGTTTTAAACCATTATATCGTCCAATAACAACATATTTATTATGAAGAGGATTTTGAGACCGTTGCTGATGGCTCCGTTGGGACGTGCTCAACGACGCTGGTGGCGCCGGCTACTATTGGTCGAATTCGCTCATCCCTGACCGCCCGAACTTTGCGTGGTGCTTCTACTTCTATTCGGACGATTACTACACGAACAACGACAGCCGGTACTGTGGTTTCGCTATCCGTCCAGTGCGCTCTTCATCTAAGAAATAACTCCTATTCTTGTAGTGCCAACCAAAGCCGATGATATACGCCGTCCTCTTCAAACAGTTTCTTCTGCAAATGGGAGCACATGTTGGTGGTGTCGATGGTGTTCATGCACAGGTGAAGTGTGAAGTTTTGGCAAAAATAATCAATTTTTGTATCTTTACCGCCTCAAACAACAAATACAATGAAGAAGATTATCACCTCCCTACTTGCCTTCTTGGGATTGGCATCATGTAACCAACAAGTTTATGAGAATGCAGATGTCAACACTTTTGCAACGCGTATTGAAAGCCCTGAGGTCGTTCTGGTCGATGTAAGGACCGCCGATGAGTACGATGAAGGTCACATTGCCAACGCTCTCAATATCGATGTCAAGGAGGATGGCTTCGTGGAAAAAGTGAAGTCAACTATACCTTCCGGAAAAATAGTCGCAGTTTATTGCCGTAGTGGAAAACGCTCTGCCAACGCCGCCGGGATGCTTACCAAAGAAGGCTATAGGGTCGTGAATCTCGTGGGTGGTATTATGGCATGGAAAGAAGCCGGGATGCCCATAGAGACTGCCGCGGACACATACGAGGTCGATAGCTTCACTACCTCCAACGGAAAGACTGTCAGGATTCACGCCCTTGTCCATTCATCTATGCGTATCGAATATGACGGCAAGGAGATTCAGATAGACCCCGTGGCGAAACTGGGCGAGAAAACCATTGACTACGCCGCCATGCCCAAGGCTGATTATATCTTCATTACCCACGAGC
Source organism: uncultured Bacteroidia bacterium (assembly GCA_902801465.1). Taxonomy (GTDB): domain Bacteria; phylum Bacteroidota; class Bacteroidia; order Bacteroidales; family F082; genus Limimorpha. Next base: position 34,892 of record CADCIH010000021.1, read on the forward strand.
ATTTCGACCATCTAGACACCGCCGCCATCAAAGTCCTCTCCGGCGACAACACACAGCTTATCACAAACCAATCCTGCTCTGATATTCTCGGTTATGGCACAGTGATGGCTAACGGAGATATGCTTCAGTTGGCAGATGATTTTACCCTTGAAGCCGTACCTGCATACAACACCACAGAAGGGCACCAACAGTTCCATCCCAAGGGAAGGGACAACGGTTTCATCCTAACCTTGGACGGACTGAGAATCTATGTCGCCGCTGATACTGAAGATATTCCCGAAATGGCCAATATTAAGGACATCGACATCGCTTTCCTTCCATGCAACCAGCCTTACACCATGACGGTTGAGCAACTCCTTAATGCTGCACGTATGGTCAAGCCGAAGGTGCTCTTTCCCTATCACTATGGCCAGACTGATATTAGCGGAATCCCATCACAACTGGAAGCCGATGGAGTTGATGTGAGAATTAGGCATTACGAATAACCAGCCACGCATAAAGACCAGCTCCTATAAGGCAGGGGATGAGACCGATAAGCATTCCACCAAACAGGATTCTTCACTAGCGGAATCAGGATCATCGCTGTGAATGCTGCTGTCAAAACAATCGTTTCAATAACTATAACTGTCCAATTCATATTTATGAGTGTTCTAAATCATCTGCACATTCTTTCAATTAGCACTTTATGCTGTGGGAAATCGTGTAGTAAATCTTCCTTCTTGGCCAACTCAAAGTTCTCGAAAGTGAAAGCCGGAGCCACAGAACATCCCACCAAGCAAAAGCCGTTTTTAGAAGGAATCTCGGCAGCAAACCATTCTTCGGGCTGTATCACCACCTGCATTTCTCCGTCGGGTGATAGATTGTGAACGGCCAGATTTCCCCCGGCATCGATAACATAGAGGTTGAGGGGTTCGCCAGCATGATAGTACCAAATCTCGACAACACCATGCAAACGATGGAGTGCTGATATGTCGTTGGCGGTCAGCATATAATAAATGGTCGATACATCCTTCTTTCCTGATCCATCGTTGCCGTAGAGTTGACGATAATAGCCACCTTCGGGATGGGGCTCAAGTCCAAGCTTATCGATGTAGTGTTTGGCGGTAGTGCTCATGTCTAGGTGAAGTGTGATGATGAGGCAAAGATAATCAATAATTTATTCTTCCTCTCGCAGTTTCTCATTCGGGCATCTAAATAAACATTCTGGTGCTATAAAAAATCGTCCAATAGATATTAGTTTTTCTTATCTTTACCGAGTCAAAAACAATCTCATGATTAATAGTATGAAAAAAGCAAAATGTATTATTCTACTATGTGTAGCGTTAGCTTTTCTCGGTAGTTGCGGTTCTTCAAAGCAGTATGTTGTGGTACCACCCGAAGAGGTACCTCCAATCGATGAGATGCCTGAATTTCCAGGCGGTTTGGAAGCTTTGGG
>CADCIH010000022.1 GCA_902801465.1 uncultured Bacteroidia bacterium
CCTCGCCGACGGCATCGCCAGCGCTGAGGACATCGACAAGTGCATGATGCTGGGCGCCAACCACCCGATGGGTCCTCTGGCTTTGGCCGACCTTATCGGTAACGACGTCAACCTCGCCATCATGGAAGTGTTGTACAAAGAGTTCGGCGACCCGAAGTACCGTCCTCATCCCTTGCTCCGCAAGATGGTGAGAGCCGGCTTGCTCGGTCGTAAAACTGGAGAAGGATTTTACAAATACTAAAAAATATGGACTTTAGTTATTCAAAGACAGAACAACTCTTCCTGCAGATGATCAGATCGTTTGCGGAGAACGAAGTAAAGCCTTTGGCCGCCGAAGTCGATGAACAGGAGCGCTTCCCGATGGAGACTGTCCAAAAGATGGGCAAACTCGGCATCATGGGCATCCCGATTCCGAAGCAGTACGGTGGACAGGGCGGTACCGTCCAGATGTATATCATGGCGGTAGAAGAGCTCTCGAGAGTCTGCGCCACCACCGGCGTCATCGTCTCGGCTCACACCTCATTGTGCATGGCTCCCATCCTGGAGAACGGCACCGAGGAACAGAAAATGAAATACCTGCCCAAGCTGGCTTCAGGTGAATGGATTGGCGCTTTCGGTCTGACCGAGCCCAATGCCGGCACCGACGCCGCCATGCAGCAGACCACAGCGGTCGATGCTGGCGACAAATGGATCCTCAACGGAACCAAGATCTTCATCACCAACGCCTCCTACGCCAATGTGTTCATCGTCATGGCTATGACCGACAAGTCGAAAGGCACCAAAGGCATCTCCGCCTTCATCGTGGAGAAGGGCATGAAGGGCTTCAGCATCGGCAAGAAGGAACTCAAGATGGGTATCCGCGGCAGCGCTACCTGCGAGCTGATCTTCGAAAACTGCGAAGTGCCGAAGGAAAACCTCCTTGGACCTCTTGGCAAGGGCTTCACCATCGCCATGAAGACCTTGGACGGCGGCCGTATCGGCATCGCCTCCCAGGCTCTCGGCATCGCTCAAGGTGCTATGGATGAGACCGTGAAATACACCAAGGAACGCAAACAGTTCGGCAAGTCGATCGCTCAGTTCCAGAACACCCAGTTCCAGATGGCCGACCTTAAGACCAAGGTCGAAGCCGCCCGTCTGTTGGTGCGCAGCGCCGCCTGGAAGAAAGACATGGGCCTGCCGTATTCAACCGACGCCGCCATGGCTAAGTTGTTTGCAGCAGAAACCGCAATGGAAGTGACGACTAAGGCTGTTCAGTTCCATGGTGGTTATGGCTATACTCGTGAGTATCCTGTGGAACGCATGATGCGTGACGCCAAGATCACTGAGATCTACGAAGGTACCTCAGAGGTCCAGCGCATGGTCATCGCCGGTCAATTGTTCAAGAAATAATAGGAGGGAAGCAGTATGAATATTATCGTTTGTATCAAACAAGTTCCGGATACCACTGAAATCAAGATCGATCCGGTAAAGGGCACCTTGATCCGCGACGGTGTTCCGAGCATCATGAACCCTGACGACAAGGGCGGTCTCGAGCTGGCTCTCCGTCTGAAGGACCAGTTTGGCGCCACCGTCACTGTGGTCTCCATGGGTCCCCCGCAAGCCGACGTCATCATGCGCGAGGCCTTCGCCATGGGTGCCGACCGTGCCATCCTTCTCTCCGACCGTAAGTTCGCAGGCTCCGACACCCTGGCCACTTCCTACGCCATCGCCGGTCTCTGCCGCACTTTGGACTATGACCTCATCATCGCCGGCCGTCAAGCTATCGATGGTGACACCGCTCAGGTGGGTCCCGAGATGGCAGAACACCTCGGTCTGCCTCAGATCACCTACGTTTGCGACGCCAAGCTGCTGCCCAACGGCAACCTGCAAGTCCACAAAGAGAACGAGGACAGCGTCCAGGTTCTCGAGGTGGAAGGCAAGTGCCTGCTGACCGTGCTGGCCTCTGCTTTTGAGCCACGTTATATGACCGTCAGCGGCATTGTCGAGGCCTACAACAAGGAAGTTGAGGTCTGGGGTGCCGACAAGATCGACTACGATGAGACCAAGCTCGGTCTCTCCGGTTCTCCCACCAAGGTGTTCCAGAGCTTCCCGAAGGCCATGAAGGCCCCAGGCGAGGTCCACGAGGTGAGCGAAGAAGAGGCCGTTGAGCTGATCGTCAACAAACTGAAAGAAAAACACATCATCTAAAAGTTACAGCCATGGAATTGAAAGATTATAAGAACGTATTCGTTTTCGCTGAACAGCGTGAAGGTAACATCCTGGCTGACGCCCTCGGTGAAAAGGTCGTGGCCATGTTGCTTGGCTACAATGTGAAAGACCAAGCTCAGAAACTCATCGAATTCGGTGCCGACGAGGTCATCGTGGCCGACGTCCCCGAGCTGAAAGACTATCTGAGCGAGCAGTACTCACAAGTGGTTGACCAGATCATCAAGGAACGCAAGCCTAACATCGTGCTGTATGGTGCCACCACCATCGGCCGTGACATGGCTCCCCGTATTGCCGCACGTCTGAAGACCGGTCTGACGGCCGACTGCACCAAACTCGAGGTGGTTGCCGATGAAAAGAGCAACAACGAGCTGCAGTTCCGTATGACCCGTCCTGCTTTCGGCGGTAACTTGATGGCTACCATCATCTGCCCCAACACCCGTCCCCAGATGTCGACAGTGCGTCCTGGCGTGATGCAGAAGCGTCAACGCGAAGTGGGCCGTCAAGGCATCGTCACCGACTTCACTCCCAAGTTCGACACCTCGAAATTCAAAGTGAAGCTGGTGCAGACCATCAAGGAGGACAAGACCGTGGTCGATATCGCCGATGCCAAGATCTTGGTGTCTGGTGGCCGTGGCGTCCAGAACAAGGAAGGATTCGACAAACTCCAGGCTTTGGCCGACGTCATCGGTGGCGTGGTCTCATCGAGCCGTGCCATGGTCGATAACGGCGTGATGCCTCACGACCGTCAGGTGGGTCAGACCGGTAAGACCGTCCGCCCGAACCTCTACATGGCTTGCGGTATCAGCGGTGCCATCCAGCACCTCGCCGGTATGGAAGAGTCCGACTTCATCATCGCCATCAACAAGGACAAATTCGCTCCCATCTTCAGCGTAGCCGACCTCGGCATCGTTGGTGACTTGCACAAGATTGTCCCGATGTTGACGGAACGCTTGAAAAAGGAGATCGAGAAGTAATACTTCACTTCCTTAAAATGTTTCCGAGGCGGCGCCCTAAGGCGCCGCCTCTTTTCCTCATAATTATTTATAATTGTTCTATTAGATGGTATGGTACGCTATGCTATATGCGTAGCGCTTCTCGCGATTGACATGGGTTTCCAATAGGTAGCCCTTCCCGTCAAGCACGTGATGCAGGTCGTTGACGATGCCTGTGCCGCGTAATTTCAACACGGCCTCTTTCATGGTCCAATACTGCGTGAAGGCCTCGACGGGGTCGCTTGAAGTGAAAATTTGTTCCGACTCAGCAGGGTTCATCGTTTTTTCGATTAAGGACAAATTGCTGCGGCGGAAACTCTCGATGTCGATGCCGACAGGGGAGGAGTCGACCACCACGGCGATGCCGTTTTTACAATGGCTGAGATTGAAATGTACCTCGGGATGGTGAGCTAAGAAAGGCTTGCCGTGTTCGTTGAAATCCATTTCCATGTCGTTGATGTCTAAAGGGGCTAGCAGCTCTTTCAGCATGAGCCACGATTTGAGACTGGCAAACTGACCGAACAGGTGTTTGTAGCGCAAGGCTTCATTGCGACGTTGTTCGTCCACCAAAGGCAACATGTGCTGCACTTCAGCTTCAGTGACTTGGGTCATATCGTCGAAAATGGAAACCATAATGTTTCTGCAAAAATACAAAAATAGAGAAGTAATCCCTGTTTTGGGGCTTTGTTTTTGGGAAGTGGTTGGGTAAAAAAAGAAATCAGCCTTAAAAGACTGATTTCCAATGCTTGTGACCCGGCTGGGGCTCGAACCCAGGACCCCAACATTAAAAGTGTTGTGCTCTACCTGCTGAGCTACCGAGTCTACCGTTTTTGCGATTTGCGGGTGCAAAAGTACACCTTTTTTTTCAATTCGCAAGAAGAAATCGAAAAAAACTTTCTTTAATCCAATATACCCTTGCCCTGACGGACGATATAGATCTCATCTTCGGTGCAATCGACCACCGTACTGGCCACATGCTCGCCAGCCCCACCGTCGATGATGATATCTACCAAATCCTTGTATTTCTCGTTGATTTCCTCCGGGTCGGTGTAGTAACGCCCCATCTCGTCGTCCTCGTCAACCAACGAAGTGGTCATGATGGGATTGCCCAGTTCTTGAACCAAATTGGTGATGATGGGCTGATCCGGGATACGGATGCCGATGGTCTTCTTCTTGCTCTGGAAAATCCGAGGGATGTTGTTGTTGGCATTTAATATAAAGGTGAATGCTCCCGGCAAGTTGCGTTTCATCATCTTATACACTTCGTTGGTGATGGGCCGGGTGAAATCGCTCAACATGCTGAGGTCGTGGAAGATGAACGAGAAGTTCGCCTTCTCCTTCTTGATGCCCTTGATCTGACAGATACGCTCGAACGCCTTGGGACTGTGGATGTCGCCTCCAAGTCCGTAAATGGTGTCGGTAGGGAAGATGATGGTGCCGCCGTCGTGGAGACATTCCAGTATCATCTTGACATATCGGGGGTTAGGGTTGTTGGGGTATAGTTTTAAAAACATTATTAAAAATTTTGGGTGCAAAATTACAATTTTTATTAGTTTTGCGCTTTCAAAAATCACATTAAATCATGGGCGGCTTCTTCGGCACTGTATCAAAGCATCCTTGCATCAAGGATCTTTTCTATGGCATTGACTATCACTCACATCTGGGTACAAAACGCGCAGGCATCGTGACACACGACGGCCAATTGTTCCACAGGTCTATCCACGACATTGAGAACACCTATTTCCGTACGAAGTTCAGTGATGAGCTTGGCAAGTTCGAGGGTAACAATGGCATTGGCGTCATCAGCGATACCGACGCACAGCCCATCATCGTCAACTCACACCTGGGCAAGTTCGCCATCAGCACTGTCGCCAAGATCAATAACCTTGATGAGCTGGCCGAGCACTGTCTGGCCAACAAGCAGCATTTCGCCGAGTTGAGCATGGGCTTCACCAACCCCACGGAATTGGTGGCACTGCTCATCACCCAAGGCGAGGACTTCGTCGACGGAATCCGCAATGTCTATGAAAAGGTCAAGGGCTCTTGCTCGATGCTCATCCTCACCGAGGATGGTGTCATTGCTGCACGTGACTACTATGGGAGAACCCCCATTGTAATTGGAAAAGGGGAGGAAGGTTATGTGTTGGCTTCGGAGAGCCACAGCTACATCAACCTCGACTATACCACCTGTTACAACGTTGCCCCAGGTGAGATCGTGAAGGTGACCTTGGACGGGGTGCAACAACTCCTAAAACCGAATGCGAAGAAGCAGGTGTGTTCGTTCCTGTGGATCTATTATGGATTCCCGGCATCCGACTATGAAGGTGTCAACGTGGAGGAAGCCCGTTACAACGAAGGCCGCGAGATGGGCAAACGCGACTATATTGACATTGACTATGTGTCGGCCATCCCTGACTCGGGCATCGGCATGGCGCTGGGTTACTCCAACGTACGCAAGGTGCCTTATCTGCGTGGCGTGGTGAAATACACCCCCACGTGGTCCAGGAGCTTCATGCCTGTCAACCAGAGCCAGCGCGAGCATGTGGCCAAGATGAAGCTCATCCCCAATAGGGCCCTGCTCGAAGGCAAGAAAGTGGCGTTCTGCGACGACAGCATTGTGCGCGGCACCCAGCTTCGCGACAACGTGAAGATGCTTTACGATTACGGCGCCAAGGAGGTCCATGTGCGCATCAGCTGCCCTCCCTTGCTGTTTGGTTGTCCCTTCCTCAACTTCTCGGCATCGAAAAACGTGATGGAACTCATCACCCGACGTTGCATCAAGGAAATGGAAGGCGACGACAACCTCAACATCGATAAGTACTGCGATCCCACCACTCCGGAATACGAGCGCCTCATCGAGATGCTTCGTCAACATGTGGGTGTGGACTCGCTGAAATTCAATACCTTGGAGAGCGTTGTCAACGCCATAGGCCTGCCAAAATGCGATCTCTGCACGCATTGCTTCGACGGGTCGAGCTATGGCCACGAGTAAATTTTTTCGTTTTTTACTTGCCATTCCAATAAAAACCCGTACTTTTGCATCGGGTAAGTCTTATACGACCAGCTCCTGCTGAATTCCCCCAGGACCGGAAGGTAGCAAGGGTAGGCGGTTGTAGCGGTGCGATATAAGTAGCTTACCCTTTTTTGTGTATATTTGCAAAAACATCATAAGCATGGACCTTTCAATCGTCATCCCGCTGCTCAACGAGGCTGAGTCGCTTCCGGAACTGGAGGCCTGGATCCGCCGTGTCGTCGAAAAGGAAAACCTTAGCTATGAGATCGTCTTCGTGGATGACGGCTCCACCGACAACTCATGGAAGGTCATCCAGGACTTGGCGAAGAACAATCCTAATGTCCATGCATTGCGTTTCCGCCGCAACTATGGCAAGTCACCGGCTTTGAACGAGGGTTTCAAGGTGGTTCAAGGCGATGTGGTCATCACCATGGATGCCGACCTGCAAGACAGCCCCGACGAGATACCCGAGCTGTTCCGCATGATCAAGGAGGAAGGTTACGACCTGGTCTCGGGCTGGAAGAAAAAACGTTACGACTCGAAGGTGATGAAGAACATCCCTTCAAAGTTTTTCAACTGGACCACGCGTCGCATGTCGGGCATCAAACTCCATGACTTCAACTGTGGACTGAAGGCCTATCGCAACGAGGTGGTGAAGAACATCCAGGTGTATGGCGAGATGCACCGTTACATCCCCGTCATCGCCAAGATGAACGGCTTCTCCCATATCGGGGAGAAAGTGGTGCACCACCAGAAACGCCTTCACGGAAAGAGCAAGTTCGGCATGAGCCGTTTTGTGCGTGGCTACCTCGACCTGATCACCATTAATTTCATCTCGAAGTTCAGCAACCGCCCCATGCATTTCTTCGGAGTGTTGGGTACACTGTCGTTCCTGGCCGGTTTCATCATCAGTCTGTATCTGGTCTTTACCAAATACTTCGGCCATAACTATGTTGCCATGACCAACCGCCCCTTGTTCTACTTGGGTATCCTGGCCATGATCGTGGGTGTGCAACTTTTCAGCACAGGCTTCCTTGCCGAGATGATCACCTCGACACAACGCGACAAACGAGTTTACTCCATTTCAGAGAGATTTTAACGGAAAACGGAAAACTCTCCGTTTTCCGTTTTCCGTTTAATAAAGGTCATCAATGTTCCCGTCGTAGCTGTCGCCTCCGAAGGAATCACCGAACTCGTCACCAAATTCATCTTCGTCGAATTCATCCTCGAACTCGTCAAACGGACTGTCGTCGGGGATGTCGGCATTCTCCCAGTCGAAGTCGTCTTCCAGCTTTTCTTCGCTGAATTCATCATCTTCGTCCATGCCGTGCATGAAAGCGTCGATCTCGTCGTCGCTCATCTTGTCGAAATCCATGTCGAGCAGGGCAGAGTCGCTGACGGCGCGCCCCAGGTCCTTCAAATCACGCTTCAATGAAGGTGAAACGTAGAACTCGTCGATGTTTTCTTCGCAGTATTTGATATATTTGGGGTCTTTCTGATAGACTTCAGCAATCGTCATTCCCTCGTACTTGCCAAAGGTGAAGACGTCATCAAGGTCATAGAATTTCATAGTGCTTACAATAATTTTCGGCAAAGATAGTCGTTTTTTTATATCTTTGCTTAAAATTTTTGCCATGAATAATCACCTTACCGAAATAAAAAGGGCCATCGAAAACTCCATCGCCATCAAGCAGCTCATTCTCAACGATGAAGCACTGCTCGGACAGGTGGAGACTGCTGTGGGTCTCTGCGTGGATTCCATAAAAAAAGGCGGCAAGATTTGGTTTGCCGGCAACGGTGGCAGTGCCGCCGACGCACAACATCTGGCAGCTGAACTCAGCGGAAGGTTTTATCTCGACCGCAAGTCGATACCCGCTGAGGCGCTTCATGTGAACACCAGCTTCATGACAGCCGTGGCCAACGATTATGGCTATGACATGGTTTATTCTCGCCTCCTTGAGGGCTGTGCCCGTAAAGGTGACGTGCTTGTTGCCATCAGCACTTCGGGCAACTCGAAAAATGTTCTCGAAGCGGCCAAACTGGCTCAAACGATAGGAGTGAAGGTGATTGCCCTAACCGGAATGACCGGTGGACGGCTCAACGGTCACTGCGATGTGCTTATTAATGTGCCAAGTGACGACACTCCGCGCATCCAGGAAAGCCATATCTTGATAGGCCATATCCTTTGTGAAAACATCGAAAAGGAACTTTTCGGATGAAGCTTGACTGGAATCATATCATTGACGACCAGTGGACGTTGCTGCTCGACCGCGATGGGGTGATTAATCGCCGCATTATCGATGGCTATGTGACTTCGTGGGAGGAATTTGAGTTCCTTCCTGGCGTGCTCGAAGCATTGAGGATATTTGCCAAGAGGTTTAGATACATCATCGTCGTCACCAACCAGCAAGGCGTAGGGAAGGGGCTGATGACCATGGAGACTGTCGATGCCATCCACGACCGGATGTGCCTTGAAGTGGAAGCCAGCGATGGACGTATCGATGGCATCTTGGTGTGCCCCCAACTGGCTTCCGACCCCGACAACTACCGAAAACCCAGTCCCGAGATGGCTTACATGGCCTGTGAGTTGTTCCCCGACATCGATCTAAAAAAATGCGTCATGGTGGGCGACGGAGCCACCGATATCGAGTTCGGGCACAACGCCGGAACAAAAACCATTTTTATTGGAGAGGAGAACCCCAATGCGGATGACACATACTCCTCATTAATTGATTTTGCCAACCATTTGAAACAATGAATCCTGTCCTTATATTTTCTGTTTTTGTAATCTATACCGCCCTGTTGTTTTTCATCGCCCACTTCACTTCGCGGAAGTCAAACAACGACGCTTTCTTCAAAGGAAACCGCAAGTCGCCTTGGTTTGTGGTGGCCTACGGGATGATCGGTGCCTCGCTTTCTGGCGTGACTTTCATGTCGGTGCCAGGCGGCGTCTATACGGGACAATTCACCTATATGGGCATCGTTTTGGGCTACGTGATAGGCTATGCCGTCATCGCTCTGGTGCTGCTCCCTCTTTATTATAAGCTTAACCTTACATCCATCTATTCCTATCTGGAGATGCGCTTCGGCGTCCATTCGGAACGTACGGGGGCGGCTTTCTTCATTCTCTCGAGGCTGCTGGGCTCCGCCCTGAGGATGTATCTGGTGGTGTTTGTCCTATATGAATATGTCTTCAAGGCTTGGAACATCCCGTTCTGGGTGCCGGCAGTAGTGTTTATTATAATTATTTTATTATATACTTTTAAAGGAGGAATTAAAACAGTTGTATGGACTGATACATTACAAACCACTTTTTTGATTTTGGCGGCGGTGTTGACAGTTGTGTATATCACGAAGAATCTGGGCATGGGTATTGGCGACATACTGAAAGCCTCTGCGGAGGATGGATACACCAAATTGTTCGAAACTGACTGGACCCATAACAAGTTTTGGCTGAAACAGGTTTTGAGCGGTGCCTTCATCACCATCACCATGACAGGCTTGGACCAGGACATGATGCAGAAGAACCTCACCTGTAAGAACCTGCGTGACGCTCAGAAAAATGTGATGACCTCCAGTGGACTGTTTATCTTGGTGAACATCATCTTTCTGAGTTTGGGTGCTGCGCTGATCTATTATGCCCAACAGACGGGATTTGCCCTTCCAGTGAATGCCGATGGGGTGGTGGTCAACGACAAGATATTTCCCTCGGTGGCGTTTTCGTTGAGTACATTCACGGCGGTGGTCTTCGTCCTTGGCTTGGTGGCCGCAGGTTATTCAAGTGCCGACGGTACCTTGACCGCTCTGACGACCACCTTCTGTTTCGACTTCCTGCATTTCGAGAAGAAAGGCTATAGCGAGCAGCAGATTACCAAATACCGCAAACTCATCCACGTGGCTTTCGCCTTGCTTTATTTGTTGGTGATCATCCTATTCCGGCCTTTCCATAATGAATCATTAATAGACAAAGTGTTCGATATTGCCGGTCTTACCTATGGTCCTCTGTTAGGCCTTTACACGTTCGGCCTTTTCGTGAAAAACCGCAAAGTGAACGACAAGGCGGTGCCTTACATCGCCATCGCTTCACCAGTCATAAGTTACCTGTTGAAGACCTACTCGGCAGAACTCCTCTGGGGATATCATTTTGGCTTTGAAATCCTCATCGTCAACGGCTTGTTGACGTTCGCAGGCTTGATGATAGCCAGTAAGAAAGAGGGTGTCACATCGGTGGACCAAACGTCAACCCCGAATTCTAATTAATTCCTCCAATAACGATTCCGCCTTATCCAATGGCAACATGTTCGCTCCATCCGACAAGGCATGGGCTGGATCGGGATGCGTCTCCATGAAAATGCCGTCGACGCCGATGGCGACACCTGCTTTGGCCATCATGCCAATCATCTCGGGCTTGCCTCCCGTCACACCCGACGCTTGGTTGGGCTGCTGGAGCGAATGCGTCACGTCGAGCACGACAGGCACCCCAAAGCCTTGCATGATGGGGATGTTGCGGAAATCGACCACCAAATCCTGGTATCCGAACATGGAGCCGCGTTCGGTGAGCATCACCTGGTTGTTGCCTGATAGCCGGACCTTGTCTACGGCGAAGCCCATGCTCTCACCTGAGAGGAACTGGCCTTTCTTGATGTTGACCACCTTGCCTGTCTTGGCAGCTGCCACCAAAAGGTCGGTCTGCCTGCACAGAAACGCTGGGATCTGAAGGATATCGGCCACCTCGGCGGCCATGGCGGCTTCGTCGACGGAGTGAATGTCGGTGACTACAGGAACGCCAAAGGTCTCCTTTACCTTTGCCAGGACATTCAAAGCCTTCTCATCGCCGATGCCCGTGAAGGAGTCGAGCCGAGACCTGTTGGCCTTACGGTACGAAGCCTTGAAGATAAAGGGGATGCCAAGCCTTGAGGTCATCTTCACAAGGATCTCCGCGATATGAAGTGGCGAGTTCTCATCTTCCACGACGCAGGGGCCGGCCATGAGGAAGAAACGTCCGTCTTTATGGTAAGGATAGGTGATCATTCCAATATTTTTTTGCAAAACTAGGAATATTTTTATTATTTTTGAAGCCCAAAACGAAAAAACTACCAAGGAGGTCCATGATGAAACATTTCAGATTTGCTTTGTTTTTGATAGCGGCACTGGCTTTCAACTTGAATGTCAATGCGCAATATGTCACCAGTCACGCCAAGATTGTGATGCCCGGCCAGCAGAAAGGCATGTACTATGCTTTGCCTCGCACCGTCATCCAGCTCGACTTCGTCGTTGAAGAGATAGAGTTGATTGAGGGACCATATAGCGACTACGTGTATCTGGTGGGTGCCGACGAGTATGTGACCGGCAATGGCAAGGAATACCGTCTTGCCGATGTTCGCATGAGCACTTATGCCGAGGCCGACCCCAACGCCACCTTCTTTGTCGCCATGAACACCAAGAAAGGCGAGGGGTCAGAGTTTGTCCTGAACTCCAAAGGCATCCTACAAGGCATCGGCATTGAGCCTGCCGTCACCGTGGCCCCCCCTGTCTACCCGATGTATCCGCAGAATGTTGCCAAGGCTGACAAGAGTTTCAAATACCAATATGGTTCCAATGCCATGCGTGGAGAGGAACAGTTGGCCCACAATGCTGCTGAGATGGTGTCGCGCATCCGTGAGGAAAAGATCAAATTGATCACCGGTTTCCAGGAAACGCCTTTCACCTTGGAGACCTACCGCCAGATGCTGGCCGACCTGGAGGAGATGGAAGCCGAATACCTCAGCCTGTTCATCGGCAAGCGCATCGTCACCACTACGGTCAAGACCGTGTATGTGACGCCTACCAAGGAGGTGCCCACGCAGACCATCGGCAAGTTCTCACCCATCACCGGTTTCACCACCAATGTCGCCGGAGTCGGAACGCTGATCACCTTGCAAGCCATATCGCTTAACACCACTGGCAACATCAACGAGCCCAGCCAGTCGGCCGTGGAAAGCCTCAGTCACGAGAACAAACTGTTCTACCGCATTCCTGAAACCGTCAACGTGCGTTTGACCATTGGCAACGAGACGATAATCGACCGTCGTGAGACCATGGCCCAATTCGGCGTGTTTATGCTGGCGCCACTTGGCAGGAACAAGATGACCTTGGATCCCAATACGGGACAGATCATCTCAATGGGAATGGAGTGAGGAAGCTATGACGTTGATGACGTCAAACCCTTCTTTGATGGGGAAGAGAGGGAAGGTGTGAAACATCCCTGGGTATTCCAGCGCTCTAATGGGGCGACCCATCTCACGCATTTTTTCAACTAACAGCTCGGCATCGACCTTCAGAATCTCGTCGCTGCCATAGATTATTAATGTGTTCTCCGGAAAGGCAGTCAGATCACCATAAACAGGGCTGACCCAAGGATGTGTCGCCTCCAGTGAACCTTGCCAGCCGCCCATGATGCTTTCGATGCGCTCCAACTTGATCATCCGGTCCAAAGGCTGTAACGCCACCATGTCGTCACGACGGGTGAAGGCGTTGTCGACACAAGGAGACATCAGTATCAGTGAGGAGACGGGTTGCATGCCACGCTTGGCGATTTCCTGGGTCATCGACATGGCTACGTTCCCCCCGAACGAGTCACCCATCAGAACCACCTTGCGGGCATTCAAGGGCATCACATGACGCTCATAGAAGTCCAACATCACTGCCATGTTGTCAACACAATGATATTCAGGGTATTTTGGGTAGATAGGCATCATGACATGGCAATGGGTGCGCAAGGCCAGGTCGTGCACAAAACGCCAATGGAAGAACACTGGCTGGTAGATGCAGGCGCCGCCGTGGAGGTAAACGATGATGGTGTCTTTTCCATAGTCGTGGGTTGAGAACACCTGCATGTTGAAACCGTTAAGTGCCTCAAACAGGCTCTCGGTGAAATAGGCCCGGTGTATCCTTGGCACCCTTACGGGCTTCTGGTTGATCTTTCGGCAATGCTCCAGCTCTTGCTGCACCTCTTCGGGAGTGGCGTCCTTCAATGAGGCGAACATCACGTTCAGGTATTTTTCGGTAAACTGTCGTCCGGCGCTCATAGGGTTTTACAGGCGTTGGTAAATCTTCAGGTCGAACAAAGGCGCGGCGGCGATGATATGGTCGAACAGGTCGCTCTGGATCTGTTCATATTTCACCCAATCTTTTTCCAGACTGAACACATACACTTGGAGGGGCACGCCGAACTCGGTAGGTTGCAGCTGTCGCACCATGCGGGTCATGTTCTGGTTGAGGTTGGAGTTTGCCTTGAGATAAGCCTCGATATAGGCCCTGAACACGCCCAGGTTGGTCTGCTGGCGACCATTAATGATGTTCGAGGTGTCAATGCCGTTCGCCTTGTTGTACTCTGCGATGTCTTCTTCTTTTTGTTCCAGATAGGGACGCACACGCTCAATCTGTTTGTAGCGTTCGATCATCTCGGGGGTGCAGAACACGATGCTGCGCGAGTCGATGGTGATGCTTCGCATGATCCTTCGTCCGCCGCTTTCACTCATCCCTCGCCAGTTGGTGAACTGGTTGGTGACCATCGACGAGGTGGGGATGGTAGTGATCGTGTTGTCGAAGTTCTGTACCTTCACAGTGGTCAGATTGATTTCCGTCACGGTGCCGTCGGCGTTACCCATCACGATCCAGTCACCGATGCGAAGCATGTCGTTCACCGTCAGTTGGATGCTGCCTACAAAGCCAAGGATCACGTTTTGGAACAACAGCAGTAATACCGCTGAGAGGGTGCCCAAGCCGATGATGACCGAACTCACTTTTTTGCCCATCAGGAAGGAGATGATCAGCAACACGCAGAAGATGATTAATATGATTTTGATGGTCTGGACCACACCTGTCATGGGCTTCATCTTGGCTGTCTGGTGCATGTTGTAGATGTCGCTGCCCGCATTCACCACTGAGAAAAGCACCATGGTGATGACCACGATAACGTAGATGATGGCGCAGCTGAGCACGAAATGCTGAACATTGGGGAAGCTGGGGATGGCCGCTGAAAAGGTTTTCATGACCAGCACTGCAGGAATCATCAGGCAAAGTCGCATCAGGACCTTGTTATTAATGATTTGGTCGTCGTATTTCGACTCGGTTTTGAGGATGGCCTTGTAGATGGTCTTTTTAATGATGAATCTGGCAAGGTACATGAGCAAGATGCCAATTGCCAATACAAGCACAAAGGTTATTCCTTCGGACAACATGGCTGTATAGTAGGCATTTGAGCCTAATCTGACAAAGAAGTCGGCTAATAAGGAGACAAGTTTTGATATCATGGGTTCTTGATTTTTTATTCAAACAATGACGTGAAGCGACAGCGGGTCGACTTTGATATGGAGGTCCTTCTCGAGCATTCTCGACTCGCCGTCGATGTTCACCACGGCGGCTTCGGGCCTGATGATGGTGGCCTCTGAAACTTGGATGATGTCGACCTTGGGCGACTTGTCCATGTGGCTGCTCAAGAAGAAGCTGCCTACGATGGGGAGCTCCAGGGGGTTGGGCTTGCGGACGATGCAAAGATCGACCTTTCCGTCCCACAGCGAGGCATTGGGCGAGATGGGAAAGTCGTAGCCCATCTGGTTGGAATTGGCGAAAGAGATGAAAAACGCCTTGGTAGTGAAGCTGTGGTCGGACAGCTGCAAGGTGTACTGTTTCTCGCCGAGGTTAAAATAGTTCTTTACGATATAAAGCATATAGGTGTTGAAGCCATGCCTTGTGTCGCGTGCGTAGTCGTCGGCCACCTGGGCGTCGTAACCCGTGCCGGCGATGCTGATAAAAGGCATGTCGTTGACCCGTACCGTATCGATGAGACACACCGCGTTGCGATTGATTAATTCGATGGCTTTCACCGGATCGAGGGGGATGTTGAGGCAGCGGGAGAGGCCGTTGCCCGAGCCACAAGGGATGACGGCCAAGGCGATGTCGGTCCCGATGAGCTCCACGCCGACTTCATTAATGGTTCCATCTCCACCCACGGCAGCAACGATGTCATAATGGTCGTTGACCGCTTCCTGGGCCAATACCCGGGAGTGGCCGGCATATTCGGAAATTTTGATGTCGTACTCAAACCGAGCGGTGTTCAAGACACGCTCAATCTGTGCCGGAAGGTCATTCCGGTGCGACTTCCCCGAAATCGGGTTGAAAATAAAGCGTATCTTTTGCTTGCTCATACATCGCTTCCTTGTCGACAAACAATTGGTTATTAATGAATCTATTGTTATATTCTTGGATATATTCCTTCATCTTCCGGGCCAGATCCTCGCATTGGATACGGTCGATGAGATTGTCATTGAGTTGTCGGTCATTCATGAGGTTGAAGATGCCGATGGTATTGTCGCCGTCGCTTTGGAGGAGATACTGGCCGTCGCTGTACTGATAGGTTTGATTAATATATGCGATGCTGAAGGGATTGCTGATGGTGTCGAACACATTACGTCCGAAGGAGAACACCGTGTCGTTGACGCCTAGTAAAGCCAAAATGGAGAGGTTGAGGTCGATCTGTTGAGCCAGTTCGTCGCACCTGTTGGGAGAGATCCTTGAAGGCATATAGAAGGCGATGGGGATGGAGTACATGCCCCAGATGTTGCTGTATTCGGGAAGGTAATGCTCGGTGTTGGCATGGTCGGCGGTGATGACGAACAAGGTGCTGTCGAACCAGGGCTTGCTGGCAGCCTCGGCGAAAAAGTCGCGCAGGGCGCAGTCGGTATAATACACGGTCTTCTCGAAACCACTCCAGAGATAGCTCTCCGCAGGAAGCTCGAAGCCCTTTGGAAGGGTATATGGATGGTGGGAAGAGAGGGTGTATATCACCGTGGCAAACGGCTGGGTCTCTTTGTCGATTTGTCGCAGGCAATACCGCATGAAAGGTCCATCGAAGATGCCCCAACGACCGTCGAAGTCGTCGTCATTATTGTACTCGTTGCGGCCAAAATAACGGTCGAACCCGGTGTTATGGGCATATACATCGAAATTCATGGTGCCGTTGTTGCCTCCGTGGAACATTGAGGTATTGTATCCATGCGCCTTCAGAACAGTTCCAAGGCCTTCCACCTTGTTGTCGAAGTAAGGCGATGACGAGAAGTCGACATCCATTAAAGAGGGTAGTCCTGAGAAGAGCGAGGGCAGTGCCTCGATGGAACGCCGACCGTTGGCGCGGCCATCGAAAGTCAGGCTTTGCTCCAGCAACGAGTCCATGAAAGGAGTCAGCGGATAACGACGGCTGGGGTTGTAGTAGCTGATCATCTCCTGGCCGAAACTTTCCAAGACGATATAGACCAGATTTGGTTGGAAGCCCAGGCTGTCGGTAACGAAACGTTGTGCTTGGGTGGAGTAATGGATGGGGGAGAAGTCCATCTCTTCGGGGTCGAAATAATGGCGTTCAGTGAGTCCGTGGCTGGTGGAGCTCTTCACGATGGTGAAGGGTGTGTTGAGTACGATGGGGGAGTTCTGCGAGTCGGTGTAGCGCAGGGCGGTGCTCATGTTCACGGGCTTGTTCTGCAGACCACCCCGGGCTGCAACCGGGGTGAGTGCCCCAAAGACAATCAGCGACATCCATTGGACGAAATGCCATCTGCTATCTTGCACGGCCTTCTCGGCATTCAGGTGAGTGTGTTTGCTCACCACCACCAACACCATCACAAACAGCACGATAAGTATCAGCATGTACCAATAGTCAACGACTACTTGGCTCAAAATGGCCCCGATGTTCTCATCGGAGTTGCCAAGAAACTGGAATAATTCCGAGGTCATGCGCTTGCCTATAAACCTGAAATAGATTACATCCACCATGTTGAGGATGATGATGACCGCGTTGACAAAAACGTAGTAGATGCCCACAATCTTCTGCAAAACCCTATTATAGATGAACTTGAAGGGAAGACAGTAATAAAGGATCATTGGCATGTTGGCGTAGGCGATCACCACCAGGTCGAACCGCAGCCCGATTACATATAACTTGGCTGCTTCGCTTAAAGTAAGATGGTGGAAGAACTCCGTGTTGAACAGATAAATCAGCCATCGGCTGAGTGAAAACAGTATCAACACCATCAACAGCCTGAATATCAACTGTGTAGCTGGCCATCCGATGATGTTCGTCTTTTTCTTCTTATGATTGTAGTTGACCATTAATTTCATATCTATCGGGACTGCAAAATTAACTATTTCTTCGTATCTTTGCACCTAATAAATAATCATTTCACATGAAGAGATTCCCAGTATTGCTGGCCTTTGTTGCCCTTGCCTCGGGCTTGGCCGCCCAAGAGAGTTTTCCCCAGTACCCTTCGCCGATGGATATCCCTGTATATCTGAGCGCCACCTTCGCCGAGTTGCGCAACAACAGCTTTCATGCGGGTGTTGACATCAAGACCCAAGGTGTGGAAGGCAAGAACGTGTATGCCGTCGCTGACGGCTACGTGAGCCGCCTCGGGGTGTCGCCATACGGTTATGGTAACGTGGTCTATGTGACCCATAACGACGGCTATACCTCAGTGTACGCCCACCTTCAGAGCTTCAACAAGGCCATCGCCAAATATGTGACCGATTATCAGTACCGCAACAAGACCTTCACGGCGACAATTTATCTTTCAAAAGACACTTTCCCAATCAAGGCTGGCGACTTCCTTGGACTGAGTGGCAACAGCGGCAGCTCGGGCGGTCCACACCTGCATTATGAGATTCGTCATACCGCCAGCGAAAAACCCGTCAACCCGCTTTATTTCGGCCTTCCTGTGACCGACGATGTCAGGCCTAACATCAAGGGCATCGCGGTTTATCCTGTCGACGAAACTTCGACCGTGGAAGGGAAAAACGAGCCCAAATACTACGGTGTGGAAGGGAAGAATGCCTCATGCACCCTCAAAGACAATGCGGTGGTCCACGCCAACGGCCGTATCGCCTTCGGTATCAACACCGACGATCAGGTGGGCTCGTCGCCCAACAAGAACGGACCGTTCGTTTATGAGCTTTTCATCGATGACTTGCTCAGCTTCCGCATGGAGTGCGACAGCTTCTCCTATAGCGAGCCGAAATACATCAACAGCCTCATCGACTATAAACGTTATAAGGAAAAAGGCAACCGATTTGTCCGTACTGAAGTCGATCCCTACAACCGCCTCTCGATGATTGAGATGAAACGCGGCGTGGCCAAGGTGGAGGAAGGCGACACCGTCAACGTGCGTTTCCATATCTCCGACTTCTCCGGCAACATCTCCAAGGCCTCGTTCCAAGTGGTAGGCACCACCCCCGTCGAAGTGGAAGCACCGGTGATCTCTCGCAGCCAATACTTCGTGAAAGCCGATGGCAGCCTGAACAGCCGCATCCAAATCGACAGCTTCCAGGTCATCATGGAGAAGAACACGCTCTTCCGCGACACCTGGATGAAAACCGACGCCACCGACCCCAAGGGCTGCTGCTCGCGTTGCTACCGATTTGGCGAATATACCCAGGCAGTGTTCAAACTCTTCACCGTACGCATCCATCCCGACCCGAAATGGGCTGGCAACAAGAAACTCTATATCGCCTATTTCGATGGCGAAGGTAAGGTCTCATCGCTAGGAGGCAAGCTGTGTAACGACGGCTACGTGGAAACCACCACGCGATCGTTGGGACAATACGCCTTGAAAATCGACTCGATAGCACCTGTGGTTAAAATATTGAATATAAAAGAAAATGATACAATCACTTCAAGCAATACTTTAAAGTTTAGAATTAGCGATGACATGACTGGTATCGACAGCTATAACTTGTATGCAAACGATGTTTGGATCCTCGGAAAGTACGATGCCAAGAACAACCTTCTCTATCATGAGATCGACACCCACATGAAAAAGGGCAAGAACTGCATCAAGGCAGTGGTCAAAGATGCAGTCGGAAACACTACTACGAAAAAAGTGAATGTATATCTAAAATAATCAGAAATAAATCCGTAATTTTGTCGCATCAAATATTACGGATTTATAATGATATTAATAAAAGAATTTGAGAACTATTCGGCCTCGGATTACTATGATGCGGTGACGATAAGACCTGAGCGGGCTTCAGAAGCAATTTATTACCTGTTGAAGAAACGTTTGGTGAGGGCCATGGGTCGGGTATTCGAATTGCACGGGTTTGGTTTGGACGACCACTTCGACGATACCATCGACGATTTCTTTCTTTATCTATACGATCGAGGCGATGGGCGGCCTTTTGCCATCCTGGAGACGGTGCGTGAGCGACAAGCCTTCTTTGGCTGGATGGTTGGTACCTATCGAAACTTCCTTTTAAACAAAGCCAAAGACGAGATGAAACGCAGAGAGATGATGGAAGAGGCACGCTCAAAAGATGAAGAGGAACACCAAACCGATGAGAGACTTGTCTATTTCATCGCCACAGCCATCGCTTACGCCGATCAGGAACTGCCGCCACGCAACAGGTTTATCTTTTTCCGGATGCTGCTCACCATCCTTGACCATAAGCTGTCGCTTCCCCAAGAACTGGTGGCCCAAGCCATGGGGATGCATCCTGTGACTTACCGTGTGTGCGTCAACCGGCTTAAGACACGGCTTTCAGACGACGTCACTTGCCTGGAGGCGGGACAGCGCTTTCAACTCGACAATGCACATCTTCTAATGCAAAACAGGCTCATGCAGGGGTTCGACCGACTCTACGACACGCTTCTGCCGTATTACGAGACTGCACTGCATGCCCTATCGGGCGCCATGGACATCAACGAGCTGCGCGAGAGCTATGCCAACGGCATCGTCATGCACGAGGAAACGCAATATAGCTATCCCCATAGGATAAATGCAAGGGAGTTGTTTCAGAGATTGAAATCGTAACCGACATCTTCAAGGAAGAGACCCTGTGCCGGAACCGACTCGCCTGCCGAGCAACGGTCCTTTTGTCCAATCACATAACGGAACCCGTCGAGTGTCATCCGTCCCTTGCCTACTTCGAGCAAGGTGCCCACGATGGCTCTTACCATGTTGCGTAAAAAACGGTCCGCCTTGATATGGAACACCAGCAGCCCGTCCTGTTCCATCCACTTGGCTTCCATGATCTTACAATTGTTGGTCTTGACTTGGGTGTGTAGCTTGCTGAAACTGGTGAAGTCGGTGTAATTCTTCAACAAGTCGGCCGCCTGCTGCATCAAGTCGACGTCCAATGGTCCGTAGTAGGCATAGGCATCGGTTTGATGAAACGGATTTTTGACTTGCGTGATCTGGTAATGGTAGGTGCGCGAAAGCGCATCAAACCTGGCATGCATCTCAGGAGCCACCTCAAAGATACGATAAACCACGATGTCGTTTGGCAGAAACGCATTGAGGCGGAAGGTGAGCTCGTCACAGTCGGGGATGGCTTCCTTCATGTCGAAATGCGCGTAATAGTTTCTCGCATGGACGCCTGTATCGGTGCGGCCGCAGCCCGTAACACTTATCGTGACACCCAACTTGAGTCCCAGACAACGCTCTAGCTCCGCTTGAACGCTGGGTGACTGGGGCTGGATCTGCCATCCGCAATAGTTGGCACCGTTATAGGCCAGATGAATAAAATAGCGTTTCATGTGCGCAAAATTACAAAAAACATTATCTTTGCCTACCATTTGACAAAGAATGCGAACGAGTTTTTTATCCGATGACACCATTTGCGCCGTGGCCACCCCCTCCGGGATGGGTGCCATTGCCACCGTGAGGGTCTCCGGTCCCCAAGCCCACGCCATCGTGTGCCACCTGTTTCACCGACAAGGGAAGCCGTTTCCTGAAGAGCGTATCGAAGGATATCGAGCTTATTTCGGACAACTAGTCCAATCTTCCACCACCCTCGATGAAGCTGTGGTCACCTTCTTCAAAGCGCCTCACTCGTTCACAGGAGAGGACGCTGCTGAGATCAGCGTTCACGGCTCAGTGTACATCCAGCAACGTCTGCTGGAACTCCTCATTGAACAGGGAGCGCGACTGGCCCAGCCTGGAGAGTTTACCCGACGCGCCTTCGTGAACCGTAAATTCGACCTTGCTCAGGCCGAGGCCGTAGCCGACCTCATCGCCTCGCAAAACGAAGCCGCACACCGCCTGGCCATGAACCAACTGAAAGGCGGGTTTTCAAAGGAACTTCAGATAATGCGATCCAAGCTTTTGGAAATCACATCATTGATGGAACTTGAATTAGACTTTTCAGAAGAGGACGTTGAGTTTGCCGACCGTAGCCGACTGAAGGCGTTGCTCACCGAGACTTTGAAGCATGTTGACAGCTTGACCGACTCTTTCCGCTTGGGCAATGCCATCCGCAACGGCATCCCGGTGGCCATCGTGGGGGAGACGAATACCGGAAAATCGACCTTGCTTAATGCCCTTTTGGGCGAAGACCGTGCCATCGTGTCCGACATCGCAGGTACCACCCGCGACACCATCGAGGAGGTGATGAACCTCGATGGAATCCTATTTCGCTTCATCGACACCGCTGGCATACGAGAAACTTCTGAAGCCATAGAGAAGATCGGTATCGAACGTACCTTCCGAAAGATTAACGAGGCCGACATCGTGTTGGGGTTGATTGACGCCACTCAAGCGCCTTCTCTGATTCAAAGTGCCATCCAAGCCATCACCGATCATGTTGACAGCAACCATCAAACTCTTTTGATCTTGTTGAACAAGACAGACATCGTCCAGCTCTCTGGCGGAGTCGGTCTCAGCATCTCTGCCAAGACAGGGAAGGGACTTGACCAGCTTCACGCCATGTTGGTTGAGATAGGCCGTAAATTAATGGATACGCAAAATGCCGTCTTGGTTACCAATATGCGTCATTACGAAGCCTTGAAACATGCTCATGATAGTCTCAGTGCCGTTCAAAAAGGATTGGATGAAGGCATTCCCACCGACTTGGTGGCGCAAGACCTTCGTGAGGCCCTTTATTATCTAGGAAGCATCACCGGGGAAATCACTACCGATGAGGTCTTGGGCTCCATTTTCAGCCGTTTTTGCATCGGAAAGTGATTTGTTTATGAGGAACGGCGGCACCTCAAGTCCCTCTTTTTTGAGGCACTCCTTGCGCCGCCGTTCGGCTTTGCCTATCATTTGGCCGGTTTCCACTTGCAGCGGACGGGCGACACGATGGCGCCTTCCTTTTTCAGGGCGTCGAAGGCCTTGTCGACCACTTTGCGGTCGAGGCCGGTCACTTCAGCGATTTTTCCCGCGTTGACGGGTGCGCCAATCTCGCGCATAGCTTGCAGAACTTGATCTTTTGCTTCCATTGTTGTTTAGTTTTAGTGTTAGTTATCTTATTTAAGCATAGCTTCAATATCAGCCTCCATATCCTCAGGCTTGGCCACAGGAGCAAAACGCTTGATGAGGCTACCGTCCTTCGAGATGAGGAACTTGGTGAAATTCCAGCGTACACCACCTTCTTCACGACCTTCGGATTTGCTCAAGCTGTCGACAAGTTTCATTGTGGCCTTGTCTTTGAGTCCGTGGACTTCTTCGGTCGGCACTTGCTGGGTCAGATACTTGAAAATCGGGTGGGCATTCTCGCCGAAGACGTCTATCTTCTTCATCAGCGGGAAGGTCACGCCGTGGTTGAGGCGGCAAAACTCTGCGATTTCCTCGTCAGTGCCGGGTTCTTGGTGCTTGAATTGGTCGCAGGGGAATCCGAGGATGACGAACCCCTGGTCCTTGTATTTCTTGTAGAGTGCTTCCAGACCGTCGTATTGGGGTGTGAAACCGCACTTCGAGGCGGTGTTTACAATCATGAGAACTTTGCCCTTGTATTGGGCCATGTTCACTTCTTCGCCCTTGTTGTTCAGGGCCTTAAAGTCATAAATCGTAGCCATATCTTTATTGTTTAGTGTGAATTACATTTGTTTCAGTCCTTCGATAAGCTTGTCGAGCGTGGGGATCATTTGGGTGATTTCTTCTACCGAGCCTTCATTCTTGATAATGTCGGCACTGAGACATTCAGGGATGTGCTTGGCTTGTTCACGCATTTCGATGCCTTTTTTCGTCAACGAAACGATGCGCTGGCGGGTGTCTTCCTTGCCCTTAGCGCGTTTGACCAATCCTGCTTTTTCCATGCGTTGGAGTAGGGGAGTGACGGTGTTGGTTTCCAACAACAGCTTGTGGGCGATGTCGTTCACCGGCTGCTTGTCCTGTTCCCACAACACTAATAATACAAGGTATTGCGGGTAGGTGATGCCCAACGGGTCAAGATAGGGATGATAGGCCCCCATGGTGAGGCGTGCCGCCGTGTATAGGCGGAAGCACACTTGGTTTTCCAATTTGAGTTGTTCGTATTCCATCACACAAATTTATATCGTTCACGATGCAAAATTACACATTATTTTTTATATCGCAAGCGATATTTCATTTTTTTTGAATTTTTTTTATTGTCGAACAGGTGGGTTCGAATGTGGTAAACTAAGAAAGGGTCTTCTTTCTTCCTGGGAAGAAGCGAGGCAGGCTTTGGCAGTATTTCTCGTAATCAGGGTATTTGCCGCTGCTGATTTCTTCGGCCAGCGATGAGCTGCCTTGGAACAGGACGATCAGTAGCAGTGCGCCTATCACACTCCAGTTGACAATGCCGATGCCGGCACCGACGGAGAACAGGTAGAAAGATGCCCAGATGGCCTGTTCACCAAAATAGTTGGGATGGCGGCTCCGTCCCCAAAGACCGGTGGTGTTGAACCCCTTGTTATAGGGTGAAGGCAGGTCTTCCAGCTTTTTACCTTCGTTGATCATGGCCCATTTACGGGTCTGGAAACGCCATTGCTGTTCGTCAGCGACAGTCTCCAGAACAATGAATCCCAGCATAAAGGCGGTGGCTAAAACATCGATCCAACCGAATGGTTTGTCGGATCGCATGGCAACCAAGGCAGGGAAGGTCGTCATCAACACGAGGGCGTTCTGATAGATGCAGATGAAGCCAAGATCGAAAAACGTCCATGTCCAACGCTTTTTGAATGCCTGACCAGAGCGAACCACAGCCCAGCGGTAGTCTTCCACGCCTTCCCAGAACTTGAGTTTATAGGCTCCTTTGCGGGCGAAGTTGATGGTGAGTCGAATGCCCCACAGGGTGGCTAGAATGGCCATCACCACCAGACGAACATTCATACCCCCTTTAACGGCAATCACCCATGTGTAGGCGATGGGCAGCAAGCTCCACAGCTTGTCCATCTGGCTGTTGTTGCCCGTGGCTTCTCCCACGATAAAACAAAAGGCCGCGCTACATGTCGCGATGATGCCCAACACCTTGAGCGTCTCCAACTGCGTGTGGTCCAAGGTGGGCCCCAACGTAAAATACAGAACCGGGCAAACGATGATGGACAACACCAGCAGGGTAGCCATCAGAGGAATGTTCATTTTTTTCATAATGATCGGTTATAAATGTGCAAAGATAGGGATTTATGCTTTCCATTATTAATATTGTTGTATCTTTGTGACCTATTAATCATAATATTAGAACACTACATGAGAAAGTCAAACTTTTTTATCTTGCTGTTCCTCTCGATGGTTCTGGCAGCACGGGCTCAAATCCAACACATGGAATGGCAAGGCGTTCAACGCGATTACTTGGTCAGGACGCCTGCTGAATTCAACGAAACGATGCCCGTTTTGTATTTCCTTCATGGTCTGGGCGACAACATTACCCATTTGGACAACGAGTTCCACTTCCAGCAGATCGCCGATGAATTCGGATGGATGATGGTCGTTCCGCAAGCTTTGAACGAAGGTAACGGCACCATGTGGAACGCTTACCTCACCTATAGCACTACCGATGATTCTGGCTTCTTGATGGCCCTTCTTGATTCATTGTCGGTACAATATCCTGTGAATCAAGACAGCGTGTTTTTCACTGGTTTCTCGATGGGCGGTTTCATGACGCATCGCATGGCTATCGAGCATGGCGACCGCATCACGGCTTGCGCTCCAGTCAGCGGATTGATCACCAGTCCCATGTCGCATTTTACCCCTGTGGCTCCCGTGAAGATGCTTCACATCCATGGCACCAACGACCCAGTAGTGGGGTACGACGGCAACTCCCAATATTTCGGCATGGATCTAGGGCTGAGCGTGGACGAGATTCTGGACTATTGGAAAAATGCAAACCACTGTGTTGACGAGCCTGTGATCGACACATTCCCTGACCTTCACAACGACGGCCTGCGTTTTATCCGCTACACTTACGATGGCGATGCAGAACTGCAACACATCAAGGTAATCGGCGGCAACCACTCATGGTATCACAGCGATGCGCAGTATGACATCAGTTATATCAAGGAAATCCATAGGTTCTTCGTCACGGGCAACGGAGGTAATGACGGCCTCGCAGAGCCCGAGTCGGCTGCCTTTCGTCTTTGGCCCAACCCCACTTCGAGTTCATGTAATGTCACAGTGGATGTGGATTCAAGCCTTGAAGTCCTCGATCTTCAGGGACGTGTGATGATCAAGCGCGATGTGAAAAAAGGCGTTAACCAGCTCGATATAAGCGGGCTGCCCGAAGGTTTGTATATCGTCAAGACCTCAGAAGGTGAAGCAATGAAAGTGATGGTGAAGTAAACACCGTTGTCTCACACGTTGAGCTCTCCACTTGCCACCACAGCCGCTGTGCCGCCAACAAAGACAGTGCCATCCGCGGTGACACGAGTTGCGACAACCGAAGGCCTTCCCATGGCCTCGCCTTGCAGGAAGGTGAAGTCACCTGCGGCAGGGATACATCCATTCTTTTGAAGATAATGGGTCAGTGCCGCGTTGGCGGTACCCGTGGCCGACTCTTCAGGAACACCATAAAGCGGGGCAAAATCACGTACATGAGCCGTGTGACCGTCGTCACTAAGAGCAAACACGTGGAAACTGACGGCTTCGTGTTGCTGGGTAATGGACGTAATGGCCGCCATGTCGGGCTTTAATGCTTGCAGCGTAGCCACATTGGGTAAGGGAATCATGAGATCCGGAAGTCCTGAATAGGCAATTTGAACTGGCAGTGATGGCTGGTAATTGAAAACACCGAGGGCACGGTAAATCGCCTCTGTATCTTCGATGTTGGCGACGATGCGGGGTGTGGCCATCTGCATCATCACCTGGGCACCCACCTCAATGGAAAGCTCTCCGGCTTTCGTATGACACAGGCAATACCCCGACAGCCCAGCTTCTTGATGCAATAGGGCAAAGGTGGCAATGGTGGCGTGACCACACAACTCCACCTCGGCAATGGGGGTGAAATAACGGAGAGTAAACACCTTTTCGGAGTGCCGTCTCACAAAGGCAGTCTCCGAATATCTCAATTCGGCGGCGATTTGCAGCATCAGTTTCTCCTGAGGGAAAACCTCCCCGTCGAGTAGCACCACTCCGGCAGGATTCCCTCCGAAAAGCTTGTCGGTGAAAGCGTCAACGATGTAGTATCTCATGGCTTAAACTTGTTTGCCCAATTCGTAAGCCTCCTGCAACTTGGCATTGCCTTCAATCTCTTTCGGTCCGCCTACGCCACCGCAGAAGATATGGCCTTTGAGTTCAGACTTGCCGTAGCAGTCGATCCAGCCGGTCAGGCCACTTTCGGCGCGCTTCGGCACGAACTCCTCGTTTTCAGCTGCTGTGGTCAGCAGATAGATGTCGCGGAATTTGTAATCTTTGGGATACATCGCGTTCATGCGGTCGATGAGGGTCTTCATCTGGCCACTCATTTCGTAGTAATAGATAGGCGTGGCCCAACAGACCACATCGGCGTTCAAGACGCTCTCCATGATGGCCGGCACATCGTCCTTGATGACGCAGGCACCCGTCTTTTGGCACGACAGGCAGCCAATGCAAAACTTGATTTCCTTGCCTCTGAGCGAGATGAGTTCCACTTGATGCCCAGCGGCTTCTGCGCCCTTGGCAAATTGCTCCGCTAAAGCGTGGCTGTTCGAGCCGGGACGGAGACTGGTTGAAATAACGATTACTTTTT
Source organism: uncultured Bacteroidia bacterium (assembly GCA_902801465.1). Lineage (GTDB taxonomy): Bacteria > Bacteroidota > Bacteroidia > Bacteroidales > F082 > Limimorpha. The sequence goes on from CADCIH010000022.1 coordinate 27,139, forward strand.
TCATAGTATTATTTCGTGAAAATTGAATTAAATGTCCAAAATAGACTGAATCACTTGTTCATAATCGGAGTTGATCATACAGACCTTTTCTCCAACCTTCTTAAAACCATCAATATAGTTCTTGTTGTCATTCTTTAAAGTGGCAACAGTGCAACTGTCTTCCAGCCGCTTTTCAATATCCAAGCTGTGTCCTTTTATTTCGGAAAAGTGTTGGTCAATGTATTCGTCTGTCAAGGCAAGACAAATGAAACGGATAGCGTTCAAATACGGTTCTTCAAAGCATTCTCTCCAGTTGTATGGAACATAGCCGCCTTCTATTATGAGATTCTGATGATTTTCGATCGCTGTCTTGATGATCTCGCGGACAATGGGCCAAAGGTATTCCGTTAAGGCATCATCATCTTCCGGTGTCAGGGTGGTGTTGCCACTGCGGATCAAGCCCATCTTCAAATGATCCATAGACATATAAGGATACTTGTATTTTTCAAGCATCCGCTGCGCCAAAAGCGTTTTACCCGTATGTGATGCACCTGCTATCAGTATAACCATGGATGACAAACTATTGATCAATCTTTCTAATCAGCGATAAATCGCCACTTGACAAGGCCTCGAAATTGGCCTCAATCCTCTCAATGTTCCAATCCCACCATTTCAGTTCCAGCAGATAAGCGATGAATTCGTCGTCGAAGCGCTTTCTGACCACACGGCAAGGGTTACCCACGGCGACAGTGTATGGAGGAATGTCCGAGGCCACCACCGAGTTGGCTCCGATAATGGCTCCGTCGCCAATATGGACACCTGGCATGATGGTGACATGCTGACCAATCCAAGTCACCGCCTATGACATAAAACGGATAAGTCGTCACGCCGTCCATCCTGTGATTGGCGCCATTCATCACAAACTCCACCCCTTTGGCGATGGCGCAGAATTTCCCGATAATCAGCCGGTCGCCAATGAAGTCGTAGAAATGAGTGACGTGCTTCTCGAATTGGTCTGCACCATCCACATCATCGTAATAAGTATAGTCGCCGATGATGATACGCGGGTTCTTCACCACATTCTTAATGAAGCAGAGGCTTGGGATGTTGGGATTCGGAAAAGCCTCGTTGGGGTTGGGTCGGTTTGTTATCATAAACTCTTACATATTATTGGTTTGTTTCTTCCTGGGCACATCCTTCATACAACTCGATAGGAAGTCCGTCGGGGTCTTGGAAGAAGAAAAAGCGTCGGTTGGTATATTCGTCTATTCTGACCGCTTCGTGTGGGACATCCATTTCGTCAAACTCCGTTGCAGCCTTTGCCACATCATCGACTTCGAAGGCCAGATGGCGCAATCCTGCGGCCTCTGGTCGGGTCATTCGTGGTGGAGGCGAGGGAAACGAGAACAATTCAATGATGTAGTCATCACCCAATGCCAAATCGGTTTTGTATGACTGTCTTTCCGTACGATAATGTTCCGCAATGACATGAAAGCCAAGAACACGGGTATAGAATTCGACGCTTCGCAGATAGTTGGAGCAGATGATGGCAATATGGTGTACTTTGTTCAGTTTTATCATGAATTATTGGTCTCGCAAATAAACACAGTGTCTTTATCGAATAAAATTCGTGTAACTCGCCACTACCTTTTCGGGCAATCCATTGCGCTCGCGTTCGGCGGCGATGGCGCGCATGAGGAAGGCCATATTGCGACCCAAAATGCGCATGATTTGCACGCCTTCTTCGTCTTGCATCACGTCTTCAGCGGAGTGGCCATGCACCATGTTCCAATAGCGACTGCTCACGACAGGCATCTCGCTGATGGTGAAATACTTGTTGAGCCGATCGAAAGCCGCCGTGGTGCCGCCACGTCGTGCCGAGACGACGGCCGCACCCACTTTCATGCGCAGGTCATAATGGGCGCTATAAAACAGACGGTCGAGCAGGTTGGTGAGCGTTCCGTTGGGGCCG
>CADCIH010000023.1 GCA_902801465.1 uncultured Bacteroidia bacterium
GATGAACAATCTACAGGAACATACATCTTCAATGAATTTGCACGTGACTATTACAAGATTACCCTTGATGACCAGATCGGCGGCCATGATGACCAAATTGCCGAGATTGCCGGTTTCTGCAAGGACTTCAACTTTTGCGCATTGCGAAATGGGATGGGACCGTTTGCCTTCTATGTGTATGGCAAGGACCCGTGGAATATTTGCAACATGCTCTTCATCCGCACCGAGCCAGGCGTGGATGTCCCTGCCTTAAAGGAGCGCATCTGCAAAACCCTTGTAGACCTTGATCCCGATTGGGCCGAGGGCGTTGATATTGAGGTGACGCCTTTCAGTCAGGCCCTTGAAAACCAATATAAAAAGGAGAACAATCTTTCGAAGTTAGTCACTTTGTTTACGGTGTTGGCCATCGTCATCTCGCTGATGGGTGTGTTCGGCTTGGTGATGTTCGAGACGGAGCACCGCCGCAAGGAAATCGGCATCCGTCGTGTACACGGTGCCACGGTGGGGCAGGTTTTGGCGATGTTCAACTCGCGCTTCGTAAAAGTTGTGCTGGTGTGCTTCGTCATTGCCGTGCCTGTGAGCATCGTCATCATGCGGCGTTATCTGGAAGGCTTCGCCTATCAGGTGTCGCTGCACATTTGGGTGTTTGCTGTGGCGTTGGTGGCGGTGTTGGGTGTCACCGTTGCGGTGGTCACCTTGCGCAGTCTGCGGGCGGCCACGGTGAATCCGGTGAAGTCGCTGAGGAATGAATAGTTTTGATTTATGTGATCTTGTCGCTTCAAAAGGGTCACAGAATCAGGGTTGATTTGGATTTGTAAATTAAAGGAAAAGACAGCATTGCAAAAAAAAATTATTATTTTTGCCAATGCTTGTTTTGAATCCCTTGTAACCAAACTATACAAAATATGAACTGGAGCGACTACATGCTGCGCGTTGAACGCAACTCTTACCACGAGCGAGACGATTGGGGCGTGGAATCCCATAGCTTCGACTGCTACGATGCCGACCTTGAAGGCCTTAAAGAAGGCGACAAGCTGGAACCTACCTCCTATCACGGCGAAAACATGCCGCGCCGGAGAGACCCACAAACCTATCTGAACTGCATCAAAATTGAGGAAAACCAACTGACTTTCAAGTTCTTTTTCCTTGAGAACTACAAAGGAGAGGACATCATCGTAGGCCCCAACATGCCCGCTTCCACCCACGGCAGCACCAACCGTTCCAGTGCTTCCTACACGGTCAGCCTCGTGCCAAAAACGGAATACAAGCCATTGAGCGGCTTCGTCAAATACGAATAATATAGATTCAATTCCCATGAAGAACTCAAATAACGGCATCCTTTATCAAGGCGAATGGCAATCCGGCAGTGTCATTTTGCAAAAGCTGGAAGGTCCCATCGGTGACGGCATCGTGAAATATCCAAACGGTGACCGTTTCGAAGGCCGTTTTCATCTCAGCTATGCCCATATCAACGGCCCTGCCTACGCCGCTGATGGGAAATATACCTTTGCGGACGGTTCAATGATTGAGCATGCCTGGATCGACACCTCAAAGGACTTGGAAGTCATGGACTTGATAGGCGTTTATCCCATCAAACATCCCCAAGGCCCCGACACCATTACGCCTTTCCACCGCAATAAACGTCATGGATTGGAGCTTGTCTTGGTCGAAAAACCCTTCGCCATCGAATGGCATGAAGGCGAAAAGTTGCAAGAGTTAGCGGTGGCTTCATACGAGTTTCAACAAAAGGACAAGAATCGCGCTGAGCTAACCATAAGGCTGCAAGATGGCACTGTCATCACACAATACAGTGGCCAACTCGAGCAGAACCAATACGACAGATGGGTGTTCCAAACCGGTTTGCGTGGCTCTATTCTATATGCTGATGGGAGTTCGCTAGACTATTACGGCTACAACCTGAAATATCTACAGCCATACGATGGTTATGTCACCGTCCATAGCACCAATGGGAAATACCACAGAGAAAGATGGGAAAATGGCGAATTAGTGGAATTAGATGACGACCAATGGGACGAAAACGGGGCAAAAGTTCTCCAGTTGCCCGACCCGTTCAACAAGGGCGACTTGGTACACGCTTTGGTTTGGGACGGCCACATCGTCTATTCTTATCACCGTTGGCTCTATGACGGCGACATGGCCGACGACCGTCCCAATGGTATCGGTGTGCTTGTTGGCGACGGTGGGGACACAAGAGGTCGCCGCTACGAAGGCGAGTTCAAGGACGGGCTATGTCACGGATATGGTGTGTTCACCTATCCTGCAGGCGGCATAACGCAAGACGGCGACTGGAAGGAAGGCTTGTTCCAAGAAGACGAAGCGCCTAGCGAGCCTATCATGCTAAACGTATGGCTTTATGGCGATGACTCAGCGAAACAAACGGTGGAAGCGCAGGTGGGCACATTCCCTTATTTCACTGGATTTGGCGGCCTTCGCATCGACCGTATCCAGAGACGCTGCATCACTTTTGCCTTTTATGGCGAGACCAAACAGCTCACCCCAGGTCAGACCGTTCACTTCCATAGCGAGATTGAGGGGCCGGAGGATCATGACGGCTGCGTCTATGAAAGCGACGATTATTATTTGGATATCACGTGGAAATCGTAAAAACAGGCCGATTCCTGCTGATGGCCGTAATGGCTTTTTTCCAAAATAAATGTAAGATTTCGGTCGTTTCCACGATATAATAGCAAACGACCGGATGGAATGACGACCGAAGAGTTCAAACGTAACATTTTGCGACTGCAACCCCGATTGCAGCGGACTGCCGAAAGCATTGTGGGTGACCCCGACAACGCTGCGGATGCCGTTCAGGAAGCCGTCATCGCTTTGTGGAAGCAACGGTCGACGCTAAGCAGCCATGAGATGGAAAAGCTCAGCTTGACCGTCGTCAAGCGGCGTAGCATCGACCTACTTAGGAAGCAAAAACCCACCGTACCAATTGATGCGGAAAGCCTGATGCTTGCCGAACCGCCACAGGACGATAACGATGAACGCTACCGACTGGCCCGAAAACTCGTTGATCGACTGCCTAAACGCCAGCGCGACACCATCCTGATGAAATATGAGGACGGCCTTAGCAACGAGGAAATCGAAAAAGCAACGGGCATGAGCAGCACCCATCTGTATGCAACGCTCTCGCGCGCCTACAAATCGTTGCGTGAAGCCATAAAACAATATAAGGAGGAACAACCATGACACCTGAAAACGAAATCAATGAGGAAGTCCGTCAGCTGCTCGACAGCCTGGAAGAACATGGGAAGAACGCCCACCGACAAAAGGAACTTGGCGACTTGATCGATCGTCTTGCCGATGAAGAAAAAACGATTTCTATGCCGCGCAAGCATAGAAAACTCACCCCGCTTTGGTGGGTCATGGGTGCCGCCGCGGCATGCCTTCTGTTTTGGCTGCTCGTCAAACCAAACGCAAAACAGCAACCCGAGATGGAACAGGAAATCCTTGTCGAGGAAACCCAAACCGTTGATACCGTCAAGACCGAGGTGAACGATGCCGTCTTTGAACAACCTGTTGCTAACGAAACATTTTTGGCAGAAGAGACACCCGTCGTCCCACAAAAAACCCCGATGAAAAAGGAGAAACCGAGGACTCAAATCATCGAAGAAGTGGTCGAACAGCCCACTCTGGCAGAAGTAACGCCAACGAAACTTGAAGATACAGCAAATATTGAATCCAATACCATAACCACCACAAACGAAACGCCTTCAGCCGTCCAAAAGCCCCAGCGGAGAGTCATCCGGAGCCTCAACCTGGTGTGCTACGAATGTCAGAAGGACCCCGAATTCTTCACCAAACCTGTCATGGAAGACAGAACCTTATTCGGTCAGCCGCAAGACCCGAACATGAAAAACGGATCGCTGGCCTTGGAAATCAAACTCAATTAAAACTTGGAAACCATGAAACGCATCATTTTATCAATAGCCATTTTTTTGGCTGCACAGATAGGCTTCGCCCAGGAAGAAGTCGTCATTGAGCAAAACATCAACCAGCGCATCAACAAGCTGGAAATCTATTCAGGATGGGATGTCCATCTGATTCACCACGAGGCCGACAGCGGTTACCGCGTAGCCATCATCACCGAAGAGGATTTGGCGGCACGGGCCTACAATGTGCAACTCTGCAATGTCAAAGACTCAACCTTGACCATTCTTGAGAACACCCAGCTGCCCCGAGGCACCGTGGTGGAGATTGAAGGTCCCATGACCTTCGGATCAATTAATCTTTTTGAAAGGGCAACGGCTGAAGCGGATTATGTCGTTGCATCCGCAGCGTCCCTACTGGAAGAACGGACCGACCTCTTCCTTTCCAAGTATTCAAGCTTTCACGTCCAGCATTATCACATGTCCGACCCCGACAACTCGCGTTATATGGAGATTCGGGACCATGCCCAACTGACTATCGATACCATTTCGGGAAAAGGAAAGGCTGTGGTGAATACCTATGAAGGAGTCTTTCGTTACGGTTCATACACCCTAGAAGGCACAATCATGGTGTCTACCTTTGAAAACACTTCTGATCCGTCATATATCCCAAAGGATTGTAGGATAATCAAGACCAAGGAAGTGGATGGCGAACTGGTCACGACCGAACGAAAAAAGACATGGAATGACGTCCTATACATCGCGGCTTCTTTTGGCTATCGCTTGGGCGCCAATCCCAAAAATGCCGAAAGTCCCTTGTTGCAAAACGGAACACTGTCGGTTAACTTCGACATGACCACCTCTTACAGCTTCAGCAAACGTTTAGGCCTAAAAACAGGCATTCGGATGAATACTAATTGGAAATACTTAAGCCATCAGGTGAGCTATGAAGCCGATGCCTTGGTAGTGACCGACGGACAAGGGGATTTCCAACGCAATCGATTGGAGAGCGCTTACATCGGCATACCAGTCTCCTTGTCTTATTACCTTGGCAAGCGACAAACCGAGAGCTTTTCGCTAGACTTATTCTGTGGTCGCCTCTTTGGGGAGGTACTAAACACCAGCATCGATCCCACCAAGTCGATAGGATTTAAGAATTGGACAAAGGAATATATCGATGGTGTTTTCAACCCTTGGCAATTGGAAGTGGGTCTCAGCTTCAACACGCAACATCTGGGCATTATCCACGGCGTAAGGGTCTTCACCAACCTTCTGCCCGAGTACAAGCCTGGGGTCACGACGGACAAGTTCAGGAGTGTCGGTGTTGAAATCAAACTTTAACAAAATCACAAAATAGTTTGGATTATCCGAAAAATAGTTATATCTTTGCAACTGCTATTATTTAAGCAGTTGATATATAGAAATGGATATAACTAATAATATATTATTATTTGATATTGTTTCGCCAGAAGGAAAAGCCAGGGCTTTGGCGGAGCGGGTAAAGGCACGCCGTCTGGAGATGAACCTGACACAGGAGGGGCTATCCGTGCGGTCGGGATTGCCTTTGGCGACCTACCGCCGCTTTGAGCGGACAGGCAAGATTTCTTTGGACGGACTGCTCCATGTGGCCTACGCATTGGATGCCTTGAATGACTTTGACCGATTGTTTGAGTCGCACAAATATGCCACGTTGGATGAGGCGCTTCATGCCACCACCACAAACAGAAAGCGAGGGAAACGCAATGAGTGAGATGGTTGTTGAGGTAACGATGGGCTCCCGTAAAGTCGGGCGGATAGCCTTGGACAGAGACGGTCGCGCTTTGTTCGAATACGACGCGGATTGGATACGGAACGGCTTCCCCATCTCGCCCTTTCATCTGCCATTGGAATCGAGGTTGTTCACCGCCGATGAGAAGCCTTTTGACGGCAACTTCGGCGTGTTCGACGACAGCCTGCCCGACGGCTGGAGTGCATTGGTGCTCGACCGTTATCTGAGGTCGCAAGGCAAGTCATTGGCTTCGTTGGATTTGTTGGAGCAACTGATGTTTGTCGGTAGCCGTGGGCGTGGTGCCTTGGAATACCATCCCGACCAAAGCACCGTTGATGAGCAGGACATCATCAACCTCGACCGCATGGCCGAGGAGTCGCAGCGCGTGCTGAACACCGACTATTCCGATGAGCTCGATAAGGCCTGGCGACGTGGTGGCTCCTCGGGCGGCACGAGACCCAAAGTGTTTGTGCATCACGATGGCGCCGAGTGGTTGGTGAAGTTCCGCGACCGCACCGACCCGCCCAATGTGGGCAGAATCGAATATGTGACCTCGCTGCTGGCTCGCGAATGTGGCATTGAGATGGCCGAGACTCGACTTTTCGAAGGAAAATACTTCGGCTCAAAGCGCTTCGACCGTACCGAAGATGGCGGCAAACTGCATGTTATCAGTCTCTCTGCCCTGATGAACCTCGACTATCATCTGCCCACTGCTGATTACGGCCATCTGTTCTGGGCTTGCAGCCAACTCACTCATTCCGTCAAGGAGTTGTGGAAGGTGTTTCGCCTGATGGCGTTCAACCTCATCATCGGCAACTGCGACGACCATGTGAAAAACTTTGCTTTCATTTGTCGCAACGATGTTTGGCAGTTGGCTCCTGCCTACGATGTGCTGCCTTGCGAAGGTTTGGGCGGATTCCATAGCCTTTCGGTGAATGGCAACTATAAAGATCCCGGAAAAACGGACGCCGTTCAACTTGCCGTAAAGTTCGGCTTGCGGAAGGATGAGGCCGAAGAAGTGTACGAAGAAATACAAAAATGCGTTATGATGTCATGAATACCATAAGAAACATATTTTGTTGCTTGGTCTTGCTCGCCTTTTTCTCTTGTGCGAACAAAATGGGACGTGTCTCTGCCGAGACGATGGAGCAGGCCCAAAGCGAGTATAAAAGCGGCTTTGAGTGCTTGCAAGAGGAAGATCTGAATGAAGCGTTCCCACATTTTCTCAACGCCGCCAGTCTGACGGAGATGCTGCCCGAGGACATGGATGACGAACAGACCTTGTTTGTATCGCGCGCCTATTACCAAATGGGTTATGTTTTTGGCGGAACGATGGAGAACGACCTCGAGGTTGAGGCCTATAAACGTGCTTGCGACTATCAAGAAGCCGTTCATGACACCGTTTGGCTGATGCGCACTTGGGAACAGCTTGTGGGTGCCTTGCAAAGTATGATGGAAAACGACTCGGCACAATACTATTTGGACAAACTGGTCCCTTTGGTGGATTCTGTGGCCGATTTCGATACCTATTTGAGGGTGTGCCGCCTTGTTTCCAATCAATATTACGATCAGAAACAATACGATGCAGCCTTTGCGGAGGAAAGTCGTATTATCGCGATGAAAGCCCATCGAGGCTTGGAAACGAAACGCGACTCGCTTTCATTGGGCATCAACATGTTTTTCAGCCCGATGAAAAAGGCCTCCAAACCCTATCTTTTGAAAGTATTGGATGTTTATGCCGACACCATTACTTTGGAATCGGGAGCGGTCATGTCATTGTTGTCGCAGCTTTATGAGGAAGAAGGCAATGCCGATAGCGTGGCTTTTTGCAACCGTTTTCTGCCGAAATACGCCCAAGCCGAGTCGGATCGTGTTTCCGATGGCATTTTGTTGGCCAAGCAATATGCACAGTTCAAGGCGGAGCGTGACGCACGGCTTGATGCCTTGCGGGAGCAAAAGGCAACACGTAAAAAGACTACTTTCTGGCTTTGTAGCGGTTTGGCCTTTTTGCTGCTGGCAGTCGTTATTGCGGCTATCGTCAAGCGGAAGAAAAAACACCAAGCCTCATACGCAGCGGGTTGGGCCCAGTTCGAGAAGTCGGATATCTTTGTGCGCATCCGGGAGCGGTTGGCTGCCGATGCCCCGAAGATTTCCTCTAAAAACGTGGAGGACTTTCCCCAATTAGCTTTGAGTCAGGCCGATTTTGGGGCCTTAAAGGATGCCGTGGACGCGGCGTTTGGCGGTTTTGTCTCTCGTTTGGCAGCAAATCACCCCGACCTTAGTCCTGCCGACATCAACGCCTGCTGCCTTGCTTTGATGGGGTTGAGCCATGCCGAGATGGCCGTGCTTCAGGGCGTGAAGTACAATTCGTTCACGAACCGCATCACGAAAATCAAGAAAGTCCTGGGCACCGATGAGAGTCTTTCGGATTATTTGAAAAACATGCTGAGATAATACATGAAAATTTGATAAAATTATATTAATTTTTTATCAAAAAGATGTAAATGGTTTCAAATGTTTTTTATACTTTTGCCATATAATCGATATTTTTATGGCAAAAGGTGAAATCATACTTTACCAGCCAGACAATTCCGTTCAACTTGAAGTGCGAATGGAGTCGGAAACCGTTTGGCTGACACAGGCCCAGATGGCGGAATTGTTTCAAAAAGACAGAACAGTAATTACTCGCCATATCAATAATGTCTTTACTGAAAAAGAACTTGAAAAAGAAAGCAATGTGCATTTTTTGCACATTCCTTTCTCTGATAAACCAGTGAAGTACTATAGTCTGGATGTCATTATTTCCGTTGGTTATCGTGTAAAATCTCGACGAGGTACAGATTTCAGAAGATGGGCAAACAAAATCTTAAAAGAATACCTCCTTCGTGGCTATGCTATTAATCAGCGTATTGAACGTTTGGAACAACGTGTAACAAAGACCGAGGAGAAGATCGATTTTTTCGTTCGGACATCATTACCTCCAGTCGAAGGCGTTTTTTATGATGGGCAAATATTCGATGCTTATGTTTTTGCCTCTAATTTGATCAAAACTGCGAAGAAAAGGATCGTTTTAGTTGATAATTACCTCGATGAATCAGTCTTGGTAACACTTTCCAAACGTGAACCCAACGTGACAGCCCAAATTATCACCAAGACAATTTCCAACCAATTCCGATTGGATTTGAACCGCCACAACAGCCAGTATCCAGCTATTAATATTGATGAGAGAAACAACATCCATGATCGATTTTTGATCATTGACGAGACAGTCTATCATATCGGAGCCTCATTGAAAGATCTGGGAAAGAAGCTTTTCGCTTTCTCTAAAATGGAGTTGTCTTCTGAAACCATTTTGGGGATGATTTAAAACCAAACCTCTTTTTCTGAGCCAAAAATACCCAAAATGTGTGTGAAATGTGTGTGTGATTTTTGCAAATGGCTTAGGTTTTTGCTATAATTTTGGATGCAAATTCAAAAACGTAATGCCATGAACATAAATTTCAAACTTTCAGTCGCCTTTGCCCTTGCGCTGTTATTCGGAGTAAATGCCTTTGGGCAGGAGTGGGAATACTCCATCCCTTATTACATGGCAGATCCAGAAATGACTCGCCAGTATTGCGCATACGAATTGTCGGATGGGCGAATTATTATCAGTGCCCAGTTGCTTTACAATGACGGCTCTTATCCCAATTTCTATCCGCCTCACAATGCCTTGATAGCATTATCGGCTGACGGAGAAGAATTGGCGCAAATGGATTATTTTAGAGATAGCTATTGGGGTTCGTCTTACAATCCATACGTTTTTGAGAATGAGAACGGAGAGGTTTTTGCGCTGATGTCGTACAGCCCTGACCATGACCCTGATTACTTCAACTACTTTTTGAACTATGAAAACCCGCCAACTGATGCCATTCTTGGACTTTACAAACTCAACGATGATTTGGAAATCGTGGAGAGTTTTGAGTACAGTTTTCCAATTGATACGGCTCAAGGGCAGGATAACATGCTGCCATGCGACGCAAGCGGCAATATTTTCATCCATTCCGCTATTCTTGATGATGGCTATATTGTGGGTGCATACACAAAAAGTGTGAGTCTAACCAGCAATCCAACAGGAAAAGATTCTCTGTTTTTCTTCAGGATGAACTTTGAAGGTGATTTGTTGGCCAATGTCGGCATTGAAACTAATTATTCCGGTATGCAGTGGCAAGGGGCGTTTTGGCGTGAGCAAATGGTAAGCACAGATTATGGATACATATATTACAGCCGTCAGCAAAACACGCCACCTGCACCAAATAGTGTTGGCGAAAACCGTGAATATGCCGGAACTGTAGCATATTTGGACAAAGACTTTAACTTGTTAAGAACAAGAAAATTGGTGCATCCAGGTGGTAACGGCGGCGGATTTTATTGGTTTGACGATGTGTCGGTCGTTCGGAGCGACCATAACACGACTTATATGGCCACCCGTTCAAGCAGGCATAGTTCGGCGGGAAAAAGCAATTGCTTCCTGTACGAATTTGACGATGACATTGAAAACACGCAAGAAATCGTTCCCATTACCAATGAAATTGAGCGTAAGTCTGATGACCATGACTTTGTGGCTGAATGTAAGGCTGTTGAGGTTGGCGACGACCATTCCGTTTATTTCTGTTATTCATTGAATGTGGGATTTGATTACGGTGATTCATGGATAGTCATTGAAAGATTTGATGAAGACTTCAAAACGATACAAACAGTTTACTATGGCACTGATTCAGACCGCCAATGTTATGTTGCTGAAAGTATTTCTTTGACAAACGATGATGGTGTCTTGTTGGTTTTGGAATCAATAAAACTTGATGACTTTAATATAGGTGCAACTTCTGTTGTAAAGTTTCCCGCCGAAGCTTTTGTGGGTATCGAGGAAGCCCACGCCAATGGCCTGAAGGTGGCCATCGCCTATCCTAATCCGGGGAAGGATGTGTTGAATATTCGCACGGGATTGCAGAATGCTTGGGTGGAGGTGTATGATGTGAATGGGAGGCTCATTCACTGCCAAGCCATCACGGAGAACTTGACGACAATTGATGCTGGGGATTGGGCTGAGGGCGTTTATGTCTGGAAGGTGGTGGCCGATGGCAAATTAGCGGAAACGGGTAAGTGGATTAAGGAGTGAAAGAAATGGGGTTTAAAATTTGTAGTTTTCCGCCTGCTATTCGATGAAATTTGTATTTTTGCGGTTGCAATTGTATAAAATTTGAATGAAGAAACTGGTTGATTTAACGAGAGAAATCGTGTTTGCGTCGTCCGATCCCGATGTCTCGCATGCGATCTCACGCCTGGTGAAACAGGAGAAACTGCGAAAGATAGCCCCTCGGCTTTATACGACAAACTTGATTGACAGTCCAGAGAGTATCGTTCGCCGCAACATCCTGAATATCCTTATGTGGCGCTTCCCTGGAACAATAATCAGTCACCGAAGCGCACGTGAAATGCGTTTGACGGCTAATGGTTATTTCTTTCTTACTGGCACTTTCAACAAAAAGGTGACCGATTTGCCGGGTGTTGTGATTGTTGTGGGTAAGGGTCCCGTCGCCGACAAGAATGATATTGTGTTTGGCCAATTGTACATCGCAGGCGAGTATCGATGGATGCTTGAGAACATGCAGGAATCGCGCAGGACTGGCGAAGAGTCGAAGGTGCTGTCTGTCGACGTTATAGAAAAGAAACTTGGCAGCGTGCTGATTGCCAGTGGCGAAGCGGGCTTGAACGCTTACCGCGACACTTTGCGCGAAACCGCCGAAAGGCTTGATATGGACAAGGAGTTCAAAAAGATCAATGCACTGATTTCGGCATTGTTGGCGACGCATGATTCGGCTGCGCTTACAACCAACTACGCAAAAGCCCTTTCAGTAGGTTTGAGATACGACGAAAACAGGAAACATCTGTTTGAGACTCTCTATGACGCTTTGCAAGAACAACACTTTGTTTCGCGGCCAATCCATCCGCAGCCGGAGAATGAGTACCGTGACATTGCCTTTTTTGAGAGTTATTTCTCCAATTACATTGAGGGAACGGAATTCGAGGTTGATGAAGCCAAACGGATTGTTGAGACAGGTATCCCGATAGCGAACAGGAACGAAGACTCACACGACATCTTGGGCACGTTCCAACTAGTGTCGAACCGGAGCGAGATGCAACGCTATCCTCAATCTCCGCAGGAATTGCTTGACATTTTACACCGCCGTCATGCCATATTGTTGTCGGGTCGTCCCGACCTGAACCCAGGACAATTCAAGCAGGTGAATAACCGCGCGGGAAACACCGAGTTCGTTGATGTAAAACTGGTTCAAGGAACATTGGAAGTCGGATTCGATTACTACACTGCGCTGAGCTCGCCTTTGGCAAAAGCCATTTTCATGATGTTCCTTATCAGCGAGACGCACCCTTTCAACGATGGCAACGGACGTACCGCCCGGGTGATGATGAACGCCGAACTGTTTAGGGCAGGCGAAGCCAAAATCATCGTGCCAACTGTGTATCGCGAAGATTATCTGCTTTCGCTCCGCAAGTTGAGCCGACAGGGGAATCCTACTACCTATATTAAGGTGATGGAAAAGATGCATCTTTTCGGGCAAACGCTATACGGTCGTACTTTTGCTGACCTATGGTCGTATTTGAAAAGCTGCAATGCTTTCGAGGAACCTGAAAAGGCCAAGCTGAAATTCATGTAACTCACTCTTTCCTCGGCTTTCGCGCCAAAGAGGTGGCGGATGTCCAACGGCAAGATAGTTGAAACAGGAAAATGGGTGAAAGAATAATCAATACCATTTAAACATAAGGACAAATGATATTTTGATAGGGACATAAAAACTATCAGATAAATGCTATTGCATTGACACCCAGTTGTATAGAAACAGACACCCCGGGGAAATAGGGGACAAATCCCCCGAGGGTGTCCGAGAACACCTTGACAAGCGTTATTATGAAGTAATTTTGCCAAAACTTCAAATGATAACGAGTATGAAAACAAACCATTTCAAAAAGCGGATTTGGGTCATCATGGCCTTCGCTTTGCTTTTCAGTCTGCAAACCCTGGCGCAAATCAAACCTTCGGTGTATGTCGGTTTGGGAAACTACACCAATGTAGGGGGTATGGTAGGAATAGGAACTGAGATTCAGTACAAGTTGATCTCTGTCAACGCCGCCATAGGGTATGATGGCTGCAACCAGGCATTCTTTCATAAAGGGCATTATGCAGGGATGGAACGCGTTGGCGACAATCCTTTCATAGGATTCGATGTCGGCGTGAAGTGCTATTTCTACAAAGGCTTTTTCGGAGGTGTGAACTATGGCCTTTTAGGCAAATACTGCCTGGAGGAGACGTCCGAACGGGTCAGGGTGGACAATTTCTACGACTTCTCCTTCACCTTAGGTTATAAATGGCACTATTACAAAGGGCTTTATGGGATGGCCTGGCTGGGGGCGACTTCCAATAAGGAGGCGAACCAGTTTGTGTTTGTCTTTGGCAGCAGAAGTTTTACACCCAGGTTGGGCTTGATCATTGGATATGAGTTTAAATATTAAAAATCAAACAGTTATGAAAACAATTGCCAAATCAATAATCTTAATTGCAGTCATGGTTCTTTGCGGCTCATGCAGCAAAATCGTGCAAGAGAGTCCCGAAACCATCACCATCAGCGGCCATATCATCGATGAGGATGGACAACCTGTTGAAAATGTGAGTCTTGACTTGATGTGTATCACACGCATGAACTTGATGGGCTTTTACTATGGCACAGGCATTCACACGAAGACGGATGAAAACGGCTATTATTTCATCCAATTTGACAACAACGACGATTATTCCTATCGGTTGGATATCGAAAAGTCGGGGTATGACTATGTGCGAGGTTACCACGTGGAACGTTGGATCGCCTCGCAGGAACATGATGTGGTGATGAGGAAAAAAGAAGAATACATCGACCTCGGTTTGCCGAGCCGCACTATGTGGGCGAACTGTAATGTGGGAACCAACAAACCTGAAGGCATTGGCGATTACTTTGCGTGGGGAGAAATTGCTCCCAAATCCACTTACAGTTGGGAAAACTACATACACTGCAACGGAGCTGCTGACCAGTTGACCAAGTATTGCAACAATCCAGCCTACGGCTACAACCACTTCACCGACACTTTGACGATATTGGACAGACCCGATGATGCCGGTTGGTGCAACTTCGATTACAATCAAGGACCGCAGATTCCAAGCAAGAAACAATGGCAGGAACTGTACCAAAACACCACGCATACATGGACTACCCTAAACGGCGTGGAAGGTGTCCGTTTCGAGGCGAACAACGGCAACAGCATTTTCCTGCCTGCTGGCGGAATGCGCCATGATGACGGAAATACCGTGGGTGTTGAACACGGCTACTACTGGTTGAATTCGTTCGATACGGGAAATCCGACCAATGCATGGAACTTCATGATCGGTGCCGACCTTGACGTCATTGGCAACAGCACGGCCACAGCCGAACGATACATAGGCTTTTCTGTGCGTCCAGTGCATCCTTACGGATGGCCATTTTGCCCTACGGGCAAGTGAATCATAGTGGAAAAACTTCTTGTAATCTGTTGGTTTTCAAAGGCAATCTTAAAAATAATGGATCACAGACAAGGTACCATATACAACGGAATGTAGAGATAGTCGCCGTCCTTTTCGAGATCACCGGTATGCACAATGTAGGCCTGGGCAAGGTGAGAGGCGTATTTCTTGATGCATTTCTCCAGCGAGGTGGTGGTGAAACCCTTGGAGGACTTCACCTCGATGGGCGAAATGTTATGACGGCTGGTGACGGCTTTCTTCGACATGAGGAAATCAATCTCCATTCTGTCATCCTTGTTCTCACGTGAAGCGTTGGAATAAAAGAACAACTTGCAGCCGATGGCTGTAAGCATTTGTCCCACAATGTTTTCCATTAGCATGCCTGAATTGATTTCCAGTTTGTCTTTCAATATCTTTTGGTAGAGCTGTTCCGAGACAATCCCTCGCTCATCGAAGGCATGGCTGATCATCAGACCGGTGTCGTTCATATAACATTTCAATGAGTTGTCGCTTTGTTTCAGTCCCAAACCGATGCTGGGTTCCGTGGTATTGAAGGCAAGGTTCACCATCTTGGCATCGCGGAGCCAGAAGAAAGAGCTGTCGTAATCGCGAAAACGGGCATCTTTGTTGAGGTCGGAGAGCTGAAACTTATGTTCATGCCGCTGAAGTTGCCCAGGGATGGCCTCGTAAATGGCTTTCACCTTGGCGGCATGAACGCTGGCATATTGGTCGATGCAGTTGTTGTAAAGATTCAATATCTGCCTTTTCACTCGGTCAACGTCCTCGAACGACTTGGTGTCCAAATACTCCAGGATGGCCTGCGGCATTCCTCCGATAATCATATACAAACGGAAATAGTCCATCAACTTGCGGTGCATGGATTGGCCGACGGGTTCCTGAGAGGCGAATTTCATACGGACAAAGTCCATAAGTGACTCTTCGCCAAAGGCCCAGAGGAACTCTTCGAAATCCATTGGATGCATGACCATCTTTTCTTCTTCGGATGGAACGAGATAGTCTTCTTTCTTTTCGTTTTTCTTCAACTTTTTCTTCGTACTCATCTGCATGCCGAGCAGGGATCCGGTTTCCAGATAGTCGAATCGCCTATCTTCCACCAGATACTTGATAGCGGCACGGGCGGCAGGACAGAACTCAATTTCGTCGAAAACGATGATGGACTCCCTTGGATAGAGCCGTGTTGAATAATAGGTGCTCAGGTAGGTGAAAAGCATGTCAAGATTGTCCTTGTAATTCTTGAACAGATATCATGGCTGACTTGCCTTTGCGCTTGTTTTTCCAAAGGAGCAACTGGTCATAGATTTTTCTTTTCATCACGAAATCAAGCTTTGAGTTTTTGAATAATTACACGAAATCAAGGTTGTTAGATGGGTATTTTTTACACGAAATCAAGGGCAAAAATAGATTTTTGTTCCATATTGCGCAACTTTTAATTTAAAAAACACCGAAAAGACTGTTGTGGGTTGAAGTGGAACCCTGCAATTATTGATAGTGAAAGCCTTCTGAACTAGGTTTTATAGTGGAAAAACTTTTTGTAACTCATTGATTCTCAATGGTAATCATTGAGAAAATAGTGGATTGGCCTGAGCGGTCGCTTTTTTCATGGGTGATGAGTTATAGAATGATGAAATTGTACTAACTTTGAGACCAAAAACATCACTTATGAAAAACACCATCCTATACGTTTCATTGCTCTTTGGGCTTTTGCTTATGACTTCATGCAACGGCCCCATCGGGTACGCCATCCATGTAGCGAAGACCGACACCCATACCCGCAGTTACAACACCAATGAAGAGGCCGATGACGACACTGTCCGGTTTGTCATACATAAAGACTACCGGCAAATGCTGATGAAGGCAGAGATCAACGGTGTGGAAGACACGGTTCTGTTTGATTCGGGGTCAAGCATCGCGGCGATTTTGTTTTATACCGACGAAAACAAACCCAGGGGAATGAAGTTTTACAAAGTGCCGTTGATGGGTGCTGATAAAAAGACAAAGATATGGATGACCTATATTCCCGTCACCATCAAGCACAACATGTATATCTGTGAGTTGTTCGGCAATGCCATGCTGTTGGAGCCAAACCATTGGTGCGACAAAGAAGCCGCTATCAACAGATATAATATCCTGGGATTCAAAGGAATCAGTATCGGGTGTTATTCCGTCGACTTTACAAAAAACCAGATTTATGCGATGAGTCGTTCCCAAATAGACTCGACACAATACCTCCCCGTGAAGTGCAAGTTCGAAAGCGATGTGCTGTTTGTTTATCCTACCATCAACGGTGTCGAGTATGAGTGCGTCTTCGACACGGGCAACGGACAAGGAATCCTCATCCAGGACGCTCAAAGGGTTGAAAACCATACTGAAAAGGATTTGCTTTACGAAGGTTCTTACGGAAAAGCTGTCGGTGGGGTGACGGAATCCCAGCATTTCATCATCGCCCCCGACACCAAGGTCAGGTTTGCGGAACGAGAGGAGACCGTTCCCGTCATGTTCATGGAAAACGGCCTGGCTTTCAACAATGTGGGTTTGCAATATCTCAAACGCTTCGACTGGATTATCGACGACTATTATAACAGGGTTTACGCCAGACCCCATGTCGCAGACACGATGCAGTTGACAGAAGTCCACTACGGCTTGGTGACTGCCGATGGTACTTTAAAGATTTCTACCCGTCTTCTTGACGGCAACGAGGTTTTCAACATTGGTGATCGAATCATCTCGGTCAACGGCGAAACGATCAACGAGGACAACATCTGCTATTATTACGATCTTTTGACGACGCAGAACGATTGGTCGGAGTTCGAGATAGAAACAAGATAGTTTTTAAATTTTAGTGGATTTTTGTTTTGTAATCTATTGATTCTCAAAGGAAATCTTTGAGAAAATAGTGGATTTAGGGGTAATGGGAACAATCCGACGATGAGTAATTAAGTTTTTAGTTATAAATTCGCAAAAGTAATTCAATGCGATTTATGATGAAAACTAAGATCCTTATTTTGTTAGCCTTGATAGCCTTGGTCATCCCGTTGAAGGCCCAGGAGGAAGACACGCTCTGCCAAGCCCGCTTGATGGTGATGTACGAACTCACCTACCGCGAGGACACCAACCACCTTGACCGAGCCAACACGGAACAGATGATGCTACTCATCGGCGACGAGGTCAGCTTTTTCCAAAGCTACACCGCTTACAGGGTTTTGAAAGCGCTTCGACGTGCTATGAAAGATGGCGTTTTTGCGAAACAATACAATGTGAAACAGGAGGATATACCCCGTTATCAGTATAAGGTGTATAAAAACCACCCCAAAGGTAAAGTGACGATGATGGATCGTGTTTTGATGTCGGGCACGTTCCTTTATGAGGAAGACTATCCCTCCATGACATGGGAATATACCGAGGACACAGCCACCATTGCGGGTCATTTCACACAGAAAGCCGTTTGCGACTATGGCGGTCGCTCTTGGGAGGCGTGGTTTGCGCCCGAGCTGCCTTTCAACGACGGGCCGTATCTATTCTGCGGCTTGCCAGGACTCATCATCAAAGTGGCTGACACCCAAGACCACTACCGTTTTGAGATGCTTTCGGCTGAGATCCCTGAAGAGATGTACATCCTTTGGGATGACAAGGATTGCATAAGGACCACCAAGAAGGCCTTCTTTAAAGCGTATGACGACAATATGGCCAACATCATCGAGAACGGCATGGAGCGGATCACCCCTGTTGATGGCAACACCAATGACATTCAACATCGGTTGTACCTCTATGCGAAAACGAAGAACAATCCCATTGAATTGGATAGAAGATGACGCTTCGTTTGGTTCATATTGTCCTATTGCTTTTGTTTTGCCCGTTTTTGTCAGCGCAAACCGTGCTCACTGGGTGCGTGAAGGATATCCTAGGAGAGCCTCTGCCCAACATTAATGTGATGGTTTATAAAGCGGGTAGCCGTGTCATTGTGTCCAATGCGGCCTCTGACATCAATGGCCTTTACAGCGTTAGTGTCAATACCGCCGCTGACAGCTTGGACGTGTCCACCTCGTCGCTTTTTTTCGAGAAGCAGACCAAACGCATCGCCAACCGCAGCCAGACGGTGGATTTCGCACTTCGTGAGGAGGTGCAGGAGTTGAAAGGCGTGACTGTGCAAGCCCGCAGTATTGAGCAACGGGGCGATACCTTGGAATATATCGTAGGCTCCTTCGTGCAGAAACAGGACAAGAGCATCGAGGATGTGCTGAAGCGTATGCCTGGCATCGAGGTATCCGACGATGGACAAATCACCTACCAAGGACTGCCCATCCAGAAGTTCTATGTGGAGGGTATGGACTTGATGGGCGGCAACTATGCGACGGTCAGCAAGAACCTGCCGCACCAGTCGGTGTCGTCGGTGGAGGTGTATGAAAACCACCAGCCCATCAAGATGCTGGAGGATAAAGTCGAGTCTGAACAAGCTTCCATCAACATCAGGTTGGCCAACAACGTGGCACTCACTGGTACGGCCAAGGTGGGCGTGGGAACCTGCCCTTTCCTTTGGAACGTCAACCTCACACCGATGCTGTTCTCGGGCAAGGTGCAGATGCTGGCTGCCTATCGTACCAACAACACGGGCGATGACCTCACGCTATTCACGAAAATGCTCACCGTGGAAGATTTGCAAAGCGACCGCCCCGCCAAGTTGGGCGAGGAACTGGGCATCAAGCAGGCCGCCACACCGCTTTTCAGCACCAACCGCTATTTGGACAACCAAACGCATCTTGGCAATCTGAACACGCTGTTTCCCATCGGTGAGAACACCACACTGCGCGTCAACCTCTATTACCTCAACGACCTGCGGAAACAGTCGGTCGGTCAAAGCAACACGATTTTCCTTGCCGCTGACACCATCGCTTACACCGAGCAAATCGACAACCGTTTCCGCGACAATCGGCTTTTTGGCACCATCACGCTCAACCGCAACGACAAGGCCTATTACCTGGATGACAAGCTCAGCTTCTCCAGCGCATGGGACAAGGCTTTCGGTATCGACATCAACAGCGGAATGCCCGTTCACCAAACGCTCGAAACGCCCGCGTTGTCCGTTGATAATGACTTACGCCTGATCATTCCCGTCGGTAAACGGCTATTGGACTTCACCTCAACTATTGGATATGGCCAAACGCCCCATCGCCTTGAAGTGGAACCTGGCGTGTTCGCTGACTTGCTCAACGACAGCGTTGCCTATCCTAAGACCGTTCAAAAACTGAACACCCGACAATACTTCGCCGACCATGCCGTCAGTGCTATTTTCACCGTAGGCAGATTTATTATCTGCCCCAAGGCGGGATTTCTCTTTGTAGAGCGTCAAATCGGTTCTTCTTTGATTCCCTTGGGAGACGAAACCGACCAACTTAGTCCATCATTGGATGACCAACAGGTGCGGCGGCGTCAGCTGAAGCCTTACGTTGACGCCAGTGTGGAATACAAGCGCAACCGATTCAGTGTCGGCATGGAACTGCCGTTGAGCCTTCAATTCGTGATGGTGCAGAGCGAAAACGACTGCGACCGGATGACCAAACTGCTTTTCAATCCCAGCCTTTGGAGCCGTCTGAAACTCGGCGACTTCTGGACACTCAACGCATCAGTGCGGATGAACCACCGCATCGAGAACTACGCCACCTGGCTGGACGGCTACCTGCTGACCGACTATCAGGACCTGGTGATGCGCAAAGCGCCGCTCTCGTTGTCGCATACTTTGTCGGGCAGCGTGGGTGCCCAATTCAAGGAGCCGTTCATCTCGCTGAATGCCGATTTGCGTTATGGCATCGGGCATACCCATTCGGAAAACCTATATCGTTACCAAATAGGGGAGGGCGGCATCAGTACCTTGGAAGTCATCGCCATGCCCAACAGACGGTTCTATCAAACACTGAACGGCAGCATAAAAAAGTATTTCTCTCCAATCCGCACTTCCATTGGTCTGAAAGGCAACCTTTTGGACTCGCGCGGCGTTGCTTGGGTCAACGGGGCGTTGATGAACACGCAAAACATTTCCTTCAGCCTTTCGCCTTCGGTAATGTTCAAGGCAACGCAATGGTTGAATGTGGATTATTCGTTGAATTACAACAGGCTGTATTCCTTTATTGATGGCCAAAAACGAGGTGATATCACCTATTGGCGGCATTTTGGCAAGGCGTTCGCTTTTCTGCCGAAAAACCAAACCATTAGTCTGACGGCAGAATACTATCGCCACCAGGGACAGCCCTACCTCTTTGTGGATACCGGCTATGAGTTTTCCATCAAGCAACCGAAGCTTGACTTCGAGGTGCGATGGAACAACATATTCAACAGCAAGAAATATGTATCGTACTATTCCGGAGCCTTCTCAGTGCAGGAAACCGTTTACACGTTGCGCCCCATGGAGGTGATGGCTTCGGTGAGGTTCAGGTTTTAATCGATAATAATTGATAATACATACGGAATCAGAAAATAGATAAAAGAATAATACTATGAAAGCAATTAGAATTTATGACCTGCTTGCGCTGCTGCTGTTGTTGGCGTTTCCTTCATGCGCCATCATTGAAATCAATGGTTTGGGAAACGATTACAAAGACTTGACCGAAAGCCAAAAGGCGTTGGTGCGTCCATTGGAGCGTTTTGATGAGGCCCAACCAGGCTTGGTTTACAAACTGACCATTCCGATGCTGAAGGAAGAGCTGGAGAAGCAGCCCAAGGCTATCGTGCGGGTTTTCAATCCAGCCTGTAGGGGCAATGCCTGTAAGCCTCTTTCGTCGTTTCAGCAGTATGCGCAAGAAAACGGATATGTGCTATACCAAGTGATGATTAGTTATGCAGGGCTGGTGGATGCGGTTGCCCAGTCGGCGGAGTTTCCGCTGTTTGTCATCGACAACGATTATTATAGAACTTCCTTGCAGCCGCTTTATGTGCGTTATTTCACCAACGAATTGGTGGGACTGCCACGTAAGACGAAAGAGCGGGATGTGCCTAAAGAACTGGACGGGGAGTTTTACTTTTTTGAAGATGGTAGGCTTACAAAAGTCATGAATGACTTGTAAACTTTTGATACTTTCTCGTTTTATTTTCCGTTTAAGGTTCATAAATAATCCAATGATGAAAGCATATCCGATTCTCCTGGTATTCGGTCTTATGATGACCGCCTGCGTCCCCTCCCATAGAAATACCCCGATGGCATCTTCGTCGTTATCTGCCATCGATAGTTTGATGTGGCGGCAGCCGGATAGTGCTTTGAAGGTGATGATGGAGTTTACCGAGAGTGGCAGGGCGGATAGCTTGGATGAGTTTGACGGCCACTATTGCCAGCTGCTGATTTCGGAGCTGCTGTATAAAAACGATTATGCACAAAGCAATCGACTGGACTTGCTGAAGGCGGTGGATTACTTTGACAACAGCGACAATGCGTTTTTGTCCGCCCGGGCGCATTATATGAATGGTGTGGGCTACTACGAGCGCGACAGCGTCGTCTCGGCCTGCAAGGCGTATCTGAAAGCCTTGGAGCTGATGGAGACGCACTTCCCGAACATCGCCACGCAGCACATTTCAGCAACGCATGGCGCCACATCTATATCATCCGACCTCCTCTTCTGGTTCATGGATCTCACCTACTGTCGTCTCGAAGTGCTGTTCTCCAAGCAGTTCATGCAGGAGCCGGCCATCGTCTGCGGCAAAAGAGCCCTCGCCATCGACACCATCTGTTCCTTCAATCCCTACAACACTTCTTCGCTGTTCCTCAACCTTGGACTACAATACAACAAACTGTACGAGCTGAATAAAGAACCGTATCTAGCAGACACCGCCGAGTATTATTTCAACGAAGCCCTGAGGCACCTGCCCGACACGAACAACCGGATCTTCATCGATGTGGTCACGCAACTGGAACTGCTGAAAATCAATATGGGCCAAGATTTCGAGCCCTCCATCATCGTCTTGAAGCGCATAGCGGCCCAAACCCTCGACGAGACCGAAAGGTTGTGCAGCTATCTGGCCATCGGCGGCATCTTTCACAGCTACAACCAGTACGACTCGGCCTTGGTATATCTGACCCCCGTGTTTGAAAACAAGAATGACCCTTACAGGCAAAAGGTTGTCGCCCCATATTTGCTCGAAATCTACCTGAACACGGGCGACACGGTGAAGGCTGCCCACTTTGCGCGGTACATTGCGGACAACACGTCCACTGAGGGCGAAAGCAACGCCCAAGTCTCAACGCTCAACGACCTGTTTCAGCAGCATCTGCAATGGGAACTTGATCGAGCCAAGGAAGAGGAACGCCAACGAGCAGCAAGACATAGCCGCTGGATTTGGATGGCGATTGCGGGACTACTTTTGCTGGTGGCCATTGCCATCGTGGTGGCACGACGGGGCTATGGCAAACGGCTAAAGCTTCAACAAGAGGAATTGGGCAAACA
Organism: uncultured Bacteroidia bacterium; assembly: GCA_902801465.1. Lineage (GTDB taxonomy): Bacteria > Bacteroidota > Bacteroidia > Bacteroidales > F082 > Limimorpha. The sequence goes on from CADCIH010000023.1 coordinate 22,696, forward strand.
GCTGGAGGCAGTGCAGGATGCCTTGAAGGTGAAAGAAAAAGATGCTCTTTTCACCAAAGTGAACGCCATCTACCAAGACAAGCTCGGCAACAAGGCCAAACGCATCTTGGAGGCATTCAACGAGGTATATCCCGAAGCCGTGGTGAAACTGAAAGCGATTTACCCCGATTTGACCGACACGGAGCTCGACATCTGTGTCCTTTCCTGTTTCAACTTCCGCCTGAAGGAAATCGCCAACATTCTCGACCTCCGCGAGAACACCGTGGCGAAATATCGTTCCAGCATCAAGAAAAAGACCGGGATTGAGTCTGTTGAAAATCTGATGTGCCAAATTATCTAATTATTTTTTAACTTTGTCGCCAACAAACCACTACCATTATGAAAAAGTTATTGCATATCGGCTTCTCCGGACTCTTTATTTTGTCGCTGTTCTTCAGCTGCA
>CADCIH010000024.1 GCA_902801465.1 uncultured Bacteroidia bacterium
TGCAGCTGAAGAACAGCGACAAAATAAAGAGTCCGGAGAAGCCGATATGCAATAACTTTTTCATAATGGTAGTGGTTTGTTGGCGACAAAGTTAAAAAAAATAAATGCTGGACCGGTATTTTGCATGGTATTTTTGCGGTCCTGCCATTGACAAATCCGACAAATGTGTTTACTTTTGCGATATCAAATACCAAATCGTATGAAAAGACTAATCATTATTTTGGCCTTGATGCTTATTTCCTTGGTCTCATTCGGCCAAGAAGAAAAGTATGTGGAGAACGAATTGATCATCTGGCTGGAACAAGGTGTCGATGCCTCGACTTTTGCCGAAAACGCCAAAGCCGGCATTATGCCGAAACGGCTGCTATCGGAACGGCTGAACATCTGGCTTTTTGAGATTAACGACAGCCGAGAACAGAGAGAAGACATGATGGATCGTCTGGCTCAAAATGCCGATGTGCGGGTCGTCCAGAACAACCATACCAACATTGTGATGCGTGAGTTGATCCCCGACGATCCTTATTTTACCCAACAATGGGCACCGGCCATCATGAGCCTGCCTCAGGCCTGGGAGGCGTTCACCACGGGCGGCATCACGGCAACGGGTGACACCATTGTGGTGGCCGTCATCGACGGAGGAGTTTCGCTGAATCACGAAGACTTGAACTTCTGGAAAAATTATCGGGAGATTCCCAACAACGGCATCGATGATGACGGCAACGGGTATGTCGATGATTATAACGGATGGAATGCCTATAACCACAACGGAAACGTCCCAAGCAACGACCACGGCACCCATGTTTCAGGCATCATCGGTGCTGTTGGAAACAACGGCACGGGCGTTTGCGGCGTCAACTGGAACGTGCAGGTCATGCCTGTGGGTGGCAGCTCGGGCAACGAGTCCATCGTGGTGGAGGCTTATGCCTACGTCCTGGAGATGCGAGCCCGCTATAACGAGACCAACGGCCAGGAAGGAGCCTTCGTCGTAGCCACCAATTCGTCCTTCGGTGTGGACTACGGCAACCCCAACAATTACCCGATCTGGTGCTCCATGTACGACGAGATGGGCGCCGTGGGTGTTTTGAGTTGTGGCGCAGGGCCCAATATGAACGTGAATGTCGATGTGGTTGGCGATGTGCCCTCCACCTGCCCAGGCGACTATCTGATTGGCGTCACCAACACCACCTCGGCCGACGTGAAGAACAGCGGCGCTGGCTATGGCATCAATAACATCGACATCGGAGCACCCGGTACCTCCATCTATTCCACGGTGTCCAACAACGGCTATGGCAACAAGACGGGTACATCGATGGCTACGCCACAAGTCACAGGAACCATCGCGCTGATGTATGCGGCGATGCCTGAAGAGATGATGATGGCTTGCAAAAACGATCCGGCTGAATTCTGCCTTTCAGTGAGGCATTCGCTTCTTGATGGTGCCGACCATCTTGCGTCCCTCGAAGGCCTAGTGGCCGATAGCAGAAGGTTGAATGCCTATGGCGCTATCGAAGAGATGCTCAATGTACCGGTCACCCCTGTTTTGACGGGTGAAGCCAAGATTGCCGGGGATACCGTATGTGGACAAACCTTGACGGCTGAAACCGCTTTGAGTTCCACACCTGCCATCCCTGACCTTGGCGAATTGCATTACCAATGGCTGAGAGACAGTATTGTCATTGAAGGTGCCGTGTTCCAGACCTATACTTTGGTCGAAGCGGATGTCAATTCAAAAATCAGCGTGCAGGTCTCCGCAGAGAACTGTGTGGGAACGGTCACTTCACCTGCTGTTGGTCCCATCAGGGCTTCGTTTGTTAGAATCGTCGAAGACCAAGAGGTCTCTTTCAAACTCTATCCCAATCCATCTTGTGGCAGCATCACCGTCGAAGGCAAAGGCCAACTAATTATCACCAACGCTCTTGGTCAGATCCTCCTGACTCGTGAGATTGATGGACAAACCACAATAGAAATCCCCCAGGGCCTATATTTCGCCAAACTGGGGGATTCAGTTAAGAAAGTTGTGGTGGAGTGATTTTCAATATAAAACTATTCTATTCTGTTTAAATCCTGAGGTGCAATGGAAATCGCTGCCGCCCTCCATGTCCACATTGGTGATGTATAACGTCAAATCATCAGCTGTGGGAAGTTCATCGACAGCGTCATCGAGAAGGATATAGCCGTCAAGAACGATGTGGCTTTCCGAAATGCCAAGTCTTTCGGCGACCTTGGTCCGTACTCCTTTGGGTAGGGTAATCTGATACTTGCCATAGGTGGTGTTGGCGGCTTCTCTGCAGGTGTAGGAGGCATTGTTCACGATGGTTTCGCCATCGTATTTCACACTAAGGGTGTTGTTGTCCTTGAAATCGATGACAAGGCTTTTCGGTTCGGCAAGAATGACCCCCACAACACCACCCACTACGGTGTGAGTCCACACCCATTCCCCCTTCAGTTCAGGGGCTTTTTCCAGAAGAATGATACCGCTTTTCTCACAGGAGCTGAACGCAAATAATGCGATTACAGCAATTAAAAGTACTTTTTTCATAGCTTAACTTTTTAGGTTGATTTTTAGGTTGATTTTCGTTTGTTCATTCAACGGACAAAAGTATAGCAAAATTTTGCTGAAATTCCAAGCTGGAAGGCCGCTACAAACTTTTGTAAATCTATCATATTGATTCGTGGATAATTACGTTAAATCACTACAATCTTTTTAGCGGTTGGCTCATGCGTTGTTTTAAGACGTTTTTTGTCAGGAAATAGTTGTAATCGAAAATCCTAACGCTTTGATAATCAATACCAATATTTTGGAATAGTTTGTAATAACCTCTAGGAGATGTACCAATCCCGAAAATAGTTCCTATTTTTGCGGAAACAAAAAAGCGAAATGAAAAAACTACCAATCGCATTTGCAATATTGTTTGGCTTCAACTGCTTCCACGCTCAAGGTCAAATCGCATTCAAATATAAACATGAGATTGATCTGAGTACTATTGGAGTTGGTGGATCCAATTCCAACGCAGGTTTCATGATGAAATATGAAAGTGGATATAGCCAAAGAATTGATAACACCCGGTGGAGATGGGGAATTACAGCTGGACTCATGAATCCAGGTCTCATGGATTTCGAATGGGAGTTCATCGATGAAAACACTTTGGTTTACTCCAATTACCTCTATCTATTGGGTTACGCTGATTATGCCTTGACTTCAGGAAAACATACCGCGTGGTTTTTACGTGGTGGAATTGCTCCAAGCTTTCAGAGGGATATTTGGAAATACCATTATGAAGACAAAGCCGCCGCATTGGCGCAACTTGGAATAGGATTGGACGTGGGGAGATGGCTCCGTGTTTCATGGACTGGATTCGCTACAACCTCTGGAGAAATAGGCTTTTTGATGTCATATTCATTAGGTTGGAGATGGGGAAAATGATCCATTTTTTCAAAATAAGGTTCTTATTGGGGCTAATCATCGCAGCTACCCTGCTCTCGTCGTGCACCTTCCGTTCGAAGGCCAAGACGGAGCGTATGGCGGCAGTGGTCAGCGAGGTGCGCGACAAGTACCGGGCCGACGAGGACATCAGCAATGACAACCAGATCTTCGAGGCCTATGATTACTTTGTTGACACCAAGGATTACCAAAACGCTGCTCCAGCCGCCCTTTACAGCGGTCGGGTGCGTCAGGCTAAGAAAGAATACGAAGCCGCAATGAACTATTACAAAGAGGCCGACCATTACGGTCGCATGACAGGCGACTCGGTCAGCGCGGCTTTTGCCCAATATTACATTGGTGATCTGCTCAACAACAGCGGTAACGAGGCCGAGGCCATCTTGAATTATAAAGCTGCCGCCGAGTTGTGGGGCGATAGCCTCTCCCGTAAGGCCAAGTGCATCAACGCGGTGGCTATGATGAACATCGTCATCGATGAATACGACAGCGCCTTCGTCTATCTGGACCAAGCCTTGAAGCTTGCCCAAGCCTCGATGGCATCGAATATGAACATGTTCTCCAGCAAATCCTCTACAGCCAATATACAGGCGAACTGATTTACAACTGGTACTACAACGAGGAATTCGGACTGATCTATTTCAAGTATTATGACCAGTCATTAACCCTTTTGCGCTGAGGGCTTTGCTATAAATTATTCGATTTCTTCGACGTTAGTGTCAGGTTCAGAAATGGAGTCAACTTCCATCTCGGGTGTTGGGGGGCCATACAGCTCCTCTGGAGGGCCATAAATCGTTTCGGGAGCCCTGTGGAAATGACACGAAGTCCCAAACAGCAGTGCGAATCCCGAAAGGATCCAAACCCAAACTCGTCTTCCAACTTTTTTCATAGTTTTCCGTTTTCAGTTTTTCACTGGATGATCCATGGCGAAGGCTTTCAGTCTTTCGGCCAATACAGGGATCTCATCTCTTTGAATGAGCGAAGTGCAGGCGCGGATGCCTTGCTTCTGGCTGCCGCAGGTGTCGAGCGAGATGCCGGAGACGCCATAGTACATCATTTCTTCCACCAGGTCGGCACCTGTGAAGCCAGGATAGCAGAAGGTGAAGTAGAAGCCGTCGGCGATGGGTTCGCCGCAGTCCTCATCGTAAGTGATGTAGAATCCGTTCTCAGTGAAGGCCTTCTTCATCAGCTTAGCCTTGCGACCGTATTCGAGCACGTCGTCGCGATAGCGGTAGGTACCGTCGTTGACGGCCTTCAGCACGGCGGCGAGGGCATATTGGGCGGAGTGGGAGGTGCCTGAACTCAACGGGTGCAGGGCGCCGAAGAGGATGGCGCGTAGGAAGATCTCTTGTCCGCAGAAGGCTTTCAGGTCGGCATAGTGGCGCTTGGCCAGCTTGTCGCTGATGCCGAGGATGGCGCAACGCTCGCCGGCATAGCTGAATGCCTTGGAACTGGAGATCATGAGGATGTAGTTGTCGGTATATTTGCCCACGCTGGGTTGGAAAGGCTCCTCTCCAGGATGGCTATAGTCTTTACGGAAGTCCATGCCGAAGTAGGCGAGGTCCTCCATGACGATGACATCGTATTTGTTGGCCAGTTCGCCGATGATGCGCAACTCCTCGTCGGTGAGGCAAACCCAAGTCGGGTTGTTGGGGTTGGAGTAGAGCAAGCTGTGGATATTGCCCTTGCTCAGCACCTCTTCAAGCTTGGCGCGAAGTTTCTCCCCACGGTAGTCGTAGATATCAAAATGCTCCATCGGAATCCCCAGAACGCGGTTCTGGAACTTGTGCACCGGGAAGCCTGGGTCGATGAAGAGCATGGTGTTTTTCTTGGTGCTGGTGTGACCGGCAATCATGAAAGAGGCGAAGGCGCCCTGCATGGAACCCACGGTGGGTACGCAGTTGGCGGGGTCAACATCAAGGTCGAGGAAGCACTTGATGAAGCGTGAGGCTTCCTTCTTTAAAATAGGAGCGCCGTCGATAGGAGGGTAGTTGGCCGGTACGCCGTCTTGGATGGCTTTGATCTGAGCTTCCACGCCGACACGTGCGGCAGGCAGACCGGGGTTGCCAATTTCCATGTGGATGAACTTCTTACCGGAGGCGGCTTCGATGTCGCGGGCTAATTTGTTGATTTCACGAATACCAGCCTTGCCGATGCAGGCCAGGCCACTTTCTTCAAAGAGTTTTTTCACTACGTCAACAGGGACGATATTATTTTGCATCATGATAAAAATGATTTGATTTTCATTAAGTTAAAACAAAGTGCCGATTTATTTGGCAGGGCAAAGGTAAGCATTTTTTTAAAAAAATCAAAAAATATTTGTCCGAAAACTTGGAGATAACAAAAAAAGCTGTACTTTTGCATCCGCAAATGGGACGGTAGCTCAGTTGGTTTAGAGCGCATGCTTGACAGGCATGAGGTCACAAGTTCGATCCTTGTTCGCCCCACATCGTAGAGACGCAATGCATTGCGTCTCTTTTAAATCAAAGCGGGGGACGTTAGCCCAGTTGGTTTAGAGCGCTGCCTTCACACGGCAGAGGTCACTGGTTCGAGTCCAGTACGTCCCACAGAAAAATAACCCACTGAAAACCAGTGGGTTATTTTTTGTAAGTATCTGGAGACAAGGCTTATTTTGACAGATTGAAGCCTTTGCCGTTCCAAACCAACTTTTTCTGGATTTTCTCGGAGCCATTGATGATGCACACATCGATGTCTTTGCCCTTAAGGGGGAGGGCAAAGGTGACCTCGCCACGGATGTCATCGCCCAATCCGAGCAGTTCCTGGTCAATCATGTAGAGTTTCTTGGTGGCGTTGTCGTAGGCATAGATGTAGAGGTCCTTGAAAGGGTCTTGTGCTTTTGCGCCAAGGCAGCAAAACAGGGCTATTGCGCAGATCATAATGGCATTGTTTTTCATGGTGGGTAGCGTTTTGTGAATTCGTAAAAACATTCTTTTGACAAGGCAAAGATAGGATTTTATTCATGTCGTTGGGATTGTGTCGCAGTTTTTCTTACCTTTGCCCATCATTAAATCCATTTGAAAAATGAAAACCAGATCTCTGTTCCTTACCTTGTTCCTTCTGATGGGAACCCTCCTCGCCACCGCGCAGGAAAAGAAGTACTTCACCCTTGAGGACATTTACATGCGCCCGACGTTCTCGCAAAGAGGGGTCCGCGGCATGAACTCCATGAAAGACGGCGCCACCTATGGCAGCTTCGAGATGGGTGCCCTCAACATCTATAACTATAAGACCGGCAAACTGGTCAACACCCTGTTTGAGATGAAAGACCTGGTGCTGCCAGGGCAAGAGAAACCCATCAGGATGCAGGATTATGAGTTGAGCGACGACGAGTCGAAAATCCTCGTGCTGACTGATATGGAGGCCATCTACCGCCATTCCTACACAGCCAACTATTACGTTTATGATATCAAGACCAAATCGCTGCAAGCACTTTCTGAGAATGGCAAACAGCGTTTGGCCACCTTCTCTCCAGATGCCAGCAAAGTGTGCTTCATGCGTGACAACAACCTGTTTATCAAAGACCTGAAGACAGGAGAGGAGAAACAGTTTACCTCCGATGGTCGTTATAATCATATTATCAATGGCGCCCCCGACTGGGTGTATGAGGAGGAATTCAGCTTTTCACAGGGTTACTGCTGGTCGCCCGATGGAAAGAAGATCGCCTACATGAAGTTCGACGAGTCGAACGTGAAGGAGTTCCAGATGGAAGAATTCGAGGGCCTTTATCCCGAATGGTACAGCTTCAAATACCCCAAGGCTGGCGAGGACAACTCAATTGTCGAGATTTATGTGTACGACCTCACCACTGGCAAGACCGTGAAGATGGATACCGGCACCGAGACTGACATCTACCTGCCTCGTATGAAGTGGACCAAAGATCCTAACGTGCTGGCCATCCAACGCCTCAACCGTCACCAGAACCATCTGGAGATCCTGGCAGCAAACGCCACCACCGGTGATAGCCGCGTGTTCTACGACGAGACCAATGATTATTACATCGACATCACCGACGACTGGACCTTCCTCGAGGATGGCAACAGCTTCCTGATGACTTCGGAACAGAGCGGTTATAACCACATCTACCTCTATCTTCTGGATGGCACCATGGTCAAACAACTGACCTCCGGCAATTGGGATGTGACCCAAGTGTATGGCTTCAACGGCAAGGAAGTGTTCTTCCAAGCCGCCAAGAACGCTCCGGTGGACCGCCAGATATACGCTGTCAACCTGAAAGGCCAGATGCGCGAGGTGATCGGTCGCCCCGGCACCAACCAAGCCCGTTTCAGTAACGACTTCAGCTACCTTATTAATATCAACTCATCCATCACCCAGCCTCGCCAGTATGAACTCTATACCAATAAGGGTAAACTGGTGCGTGTGCTTGAGGACAACCATGAGTTAGTAGAAAAGCTCAAGACCATCAACCTCGGTGAGAAGAAGCTTCTGAAGATCAGCGACCCCGCCTTCACCTTGCCCGATGGCACTCAGGTGGACGTGGACGCCTGGGAAATCCTGCCGCCCAAATTCGACCCGAACAAGAAATATCCCGTGTTGATTTACGTGTATGGTGGTCCCGGTCACCAGACGGTGAACAATTCCTGGGCCGACAGCGACTTCTGGTGGTTGCAACTGCTCGCCCAGCACGGCATCATCAGCGTGTCCATCAATAACAGAGGTAGCGGTGCCCAAGGCGAGGTCTTCAAGAAGATGACTTACCTCCAACTCGGCAAATATGAGACTGAGGATATGATCACCCTGGCCAAGTACATGGGCCAGCTGCCGTATGTGGACGCCGACCGTATCGGTATCTACGGCTGGAGCTACGGTGGCTTCATGGCCGCCAATGGCATCACCAAGGGTGCCGACGTCATCAGCACCGCCGTTTCAGTGGCTCCTGTGACCAACTGGCGTTACTACGATAACGTTTATACCGAACGTTTCATGCGTACCCCTCAGGAGAACCCCGACGGCTACGACCTCAACTCACCCGTTCATAACACCGAGATGATCAAGGGCAACTACCTGCTCTGCCATGGTAGCGGCGACGACAACGTCCATTACCAGAACGCCATGGAGCTCATCAAGGCCATGATCAGCAATGGCAAGCAGTTCGACCTGATGATCTATCCCAACAAGAACCACGGCATCTACGGCGGTTACGAGTATGGTGACGGCGAGTGCCGGATGCATCTCTTCACCAAGATTGACAACTTCCTGTTCAAGCATCTGCTTGACTATTAATTCAGGGACCAATCCTTTTAATTGTTCGTTTTGAAATGATCAGAGAAGAAACCGTTTTCGGACCGATCTTCAGCCGTCGGTTGGGTAGTTCTTTGGGTATTAATCTTTTGCCAGTGAATGGCAAGATCTGTACGTTTGACTGCATCTATTGCGAGTGTGGCTGGAACAAGGACGGGCGCAACGACACCCGTTTGCCGAAGGCCGCAGAGGTTCGCGAAGCCCTTGAAGCCAAACTGAAACAGCTGGTGGCCGATGGTACGCCGGTGGATTCCATCACTTTCAGCGGTGACGGGGAGTCGACCATCAATCCTGATTTCCCGCAAATCATCGATGATACGATCAAACTGCGTGATCAATATTATCCGAAAGCCAAGGTTTCGGTGCTATCCAACGCCACGCAGGTTCATCGTCCGGAGATTTTCGCCGCATTGCGCAAAGTCGATAACCCTATCATGAAGATCGATGCCCCGACCAACGAATTGGTGGAGAAGATCAATAAGCCTGCACCAGGATACGATGTTGATAGGGTAGTGGAGGCTTTGAAGCAGTTCAACGGCGACTTCGTTTTGCAGACCATGTTTTTGAAGAGCAAGGATTTTGACTCCTCCTCGCCTGAGGTTCTGAACGGCTGGATGGATATCGTTCGTCTTTTGAAGCCCCGCGAGGTGATGGCTTATACAATTGATAGACCCACTCCCGAAGAAGGTTTGCAGAAGTTCACAGTGGAAGAGATGAGAGCTTTCTTGAAGCCCTTGATTGAGGAAGGATTCAATCTTCAGATCAAGGGATGATCATGGTATCTCATGTAACACGTCTTCGGTGATGCCTGTGGCTTTCATAATGGTCTCGTTGTCAAGGCCAAGGGCTTTCATGCTGTGTGCTGCCTTGAGAAGGCCTTGCTCAAGACCTTCTTCGAAACCTTCCTCATGACCCAAGATACGTCCGCCTTCGATTTCGTTGTAGATGTCGAGTTCGCGTTTCCAGCTACGTTCATAAGTGAGCTGCTGGTCAGGGTTGAGACAGGCATACTCGGCCTCCTTGTATAGTTTTTGGAATATCGGTTCGTCAAGATCTGGCGGACAATCTTCTTCGCCCCATAGCAGATAGAGCACTTTAATCCAGCGATCAAGCGGCCGGTTCATGTCGAGTTTGACTTTGTTCACCTTGCGCATTTCCAGGTAGATAAGGGTAAGCTTGTCATAGAACACATGGTTGTCGTCAAGGTCGGTGAGCATGATCCTATGGCAATACTTGTCTGGCTTGTATTCCTTTCTGGGGAAGTTGAAGTTCATTACGGCGATGACATAGACCTCCTTGAGGCGGTAGTTCCATTTCTCCGCTTTCTTCTGCACTTTCTTCTCGGGTTCCCGCTTGGTAGGATCGTCTTTGACGGCTTGGCTAGTGATGGTTTTGGCCGCATAGTAGAGGGTGCGGTCCTTGAAGAAGGGCTTCCAGCTGTTCTGCATCTCCACGATGAATTGACGCCCTGTCGAAGTCTCGCAATAGGCGTCCAGGTAACTGTCGCGCATTCCGTTGAACTCGCCGATCATCTCGACATTCTTGTAGGTGAGATCGACAATGGGGTCGGCGGTGTCTTCAATCACCGCATTGAGAAAGCTGATGAGGATGTCCTTGTTGGCTTCGGTAGCGAATAGTTTCTTGAAGCCATAGTCGATGAATGGATTAATGTATCTAATTACCATAATGTTAATTAATTATTGATTCCATAATTTGTTGATAATATGTCCAATTGTATCATCGACGCTTCTGCAAAGATAGGAATATTATTTCATTTGTCAAGGGTTTGCTGTGTCTTTTTTCATGTTATGATTTGTTTTTTAGCTATTTAATAACTACCTTTGTCCCGTCATGCCCTAAAAGCATGGCCTACATATTGAGAAGAAGGCGTTTGCCAACGCTTGTTTTTGGTTTCGTTGAACCTAGGAAATTCAATAACTCCAATCAAGAACAAAGCAATGGTGGATGCTCGCGTGTTAAAGCGTGGGTATCTGACCTGCTTGTTATTGGAGAGGTTTCCTAGGACCTAACGAAGCGACAAGTGAGGAAAGATACCCCGCTTTCTTTTTGTATGTAACGGAAAAAGTGAAATGTTTCAAAAAAACGCGCAATATGAAAAGATTTTTATTCCTAACATGTCTTGTCCTGTTGTCCGTGCTTTGTTTCGGCCAGACGGTGGAAACGGTCTCAGAACGTTTCCACTACCAGTACCTGAAAAAGGAACAGACAAAAGAACAGATCCAACAGGACAACGAGGAGCGCCAGCGCAACTGGCAGGAAGAACTTGAACAAATGAGAGAAGGGCTGATCTCCGACAACGTGAAGATCGAGGTTCAGACCGATGTCCAAGAAGACAACCTTGTCATCGCTGTGGCCTACGAGACCCTCGTTGTGGCCGATGCGGCCGATGACTATGCCCTTGGCAAGTACACCATCCAGAACTCCAACGCTTGTATGCTGATGTGCAACTTCCTCAAGAACAAGATGGAGAATGACCTTTTGGAGTTCCTGAAACAAGGGACCAAGGTCGATGTGAAGATCACGGGCGCCACCGACGGTACGCCCATACGCTCGAAGATAGCCTACCAGGGCGAGTATGGCGACTTTACCGACAAGGCCATCACCTTGAACGGAGCACCCTTCAAGATGACGGTGACACAGAAGACAGGCGTGACCACCAACGGTCAGCTGGCCTTCCTGCGCACTCAGGGCGTGGAGCATTTCCTGAAAACGGAAGTGGAGCCGCTGAAACACACCCAGAACACTTTCCAAAGCTTCGCTGTGGAGAACAAGGAGAAGGGTGGAGGCTACCGCCGCGTCTCGGTAGAGATGACCATCCACGACGCATTCAAAGAGGTTGAACCAGAAAACACCGTGAAGCCATGAGAAAGAGTTTTATATTAACAATGTGCCTTTTTGTCGGCTTGCAGATAGCTGTGGCGCAGGAGCATGTGACTAACATCCGAGCCAGACAGGAGGACCGTACGGTAATCATCAAATACGATTTGAAAGTGCGTTCCGAAGTGAAAATGTTGATTTCGCTAGACGACGGACAGCATTATACCGACACAATGAAGGTGTCGGGTATGGTAAACAAGATTGTGCCTGCTGGAAAGAACAAGGTCATTCGTTGGCAAGCCTACAAGGATTTGGGCTATGGCGACTATCCTGAGATTCGTTTCAAGTTTATAACAGAAGAGAAACAACAGCTGAAAATCAAACGGATACCTAACATTACCTTTGTCACCTTGAACGGAGCCTATACCAATACCCAGAATCCCTCGGTGGGCTTTACCATCGGTCAAGTTGAGAAATACGGCTGGTTTGCCTCGGTGATGAGCGGCTTCCATTTCGGGGGATTGTTTCCTGCGGCTACCAGCGACGAGAACGGTTTTGTCGGTGAGGACCTTCCGTTCTACAAGGACGAATACGCCCACACCGCCCTATCCATCATGGGTGGTGGCGTGATGCGCTTGAACGACGCGATGTACCTCAAAGCTGGTTTGGGCTTTGGTAACCGCTCGCTGTCGTGGAATACCCTCGACGACCGCTGGGTGCGCAACGGAGGCTATTCCGCCGTGGGCGTGGATGTGTCGGCAGGTATGATGTTCAACTTCAAAGGCTTTGTCCTCTCGTTGGATGCCGTGACCACCAACTTAAAGATTTTCGAAGGTAAGATTGGACTGGGATATAGTTTTGAGAACCGTTAAAAACCGAATGATCATGAAAAAGATAAGCATATTGATACTGGCTTTGTTGGTGGCTATGGCTGCCTGCAAGAAAGTCCCCGAAGTAAACAAGGAATACGTTGACGTGGAGCGCGACTTAATTACCGTTGGCGCCACTACGGCCACTATTCAGTGCGATTACGAATACATCGTCACCTTGAAGAAAGCCTTCCTTTATTATGGCGAAGGCGAAGATGCCACCGACATGAACACTGCCGAGATGCGAGTGGTAGATAAATCCTTGTGTGTTGATATTAAAGACCTAAAGGAAAACACTATTTATAGTTATTTCTTCGAGTTTGTTAATGGCTTTAATACTATGCAGTCGGCGACGAAGACTTTCAAGACTGGAGTAGCATTGCCTGTTGTGGTTACATCAGCCGTGGTTGAGATTACTGAGAATTCAGCGCAATGTGGAGGTGAAGTTATTCAAGATGGCGGTGCTGTTGAAACCGAACGTGGTATTTGTTGGAGCCTCAACGAAAACCCAACGTTGAATGACAATCACGTTCATGTCGGTTCGGGAATTGGAAGCTTTTCAACAATCGTTAATGATCTGAAAGCCAATACACTTTATCATGTTCGTGCGTATGCCACAAATGAAGGAGGAACCGTTTATGGCTCGGATGAGAGTTTCATTACGCTTGCTCCTTCCGGGGCGATAAGAGGTCTGTTTACCGTCAACAGCAATGGCGACCAAGTGTATTTTTCGCAAGGGAACTTGCAGTATCAGGCATCTACCAATACTTGGAGATTTGCTGAAAACCAGTGGGATTTTGTTGGTTCTCAAAACCCATTTTTGGGAAGTGCTGGAGGAACAGTTTATGACAGTGACAACAGCAATATCTCCCCCACCTACTTCGGCTGGATTGATCTTTTCAGTTGGGGTACGAGCGGCTACCATGATGAGAATGATCCTTACAATGTGAACTATCAACCATGGTCTATTTCTACATCGATTTTCAATTCGAGTTACAATTACTATGGTTATGGCCCTTCAACGAATATGACAGACCTAGACCTTACGGGCACCAGTGCCAACTATGATTGGGGTGTTTACAACCCAATTAGTAACGGTGGCAACCAAGCTAACCGATGGCGCACTCTGACCATGGAAGAATGGATCTATGTTTTCAATACACGATTCACCACTTCAGGTATCCGATATGCCAAGGCGAATGTAAACAATGTGAACGGTGTGGTATTGTTACCTGATGATTGGGACAATAGTACTTTCAGTTTGAGCTGCGCGAACAGTAGCGGAAACAGTTTCGACAGCAACACGATTACAGCTGCCCAGTGGATAATTCTTGAGGGTACTGGAGCCGTCTTCCTTCCTGCCGCAGGTTATCGGCACGAGACTTCGGTGTTCTATGCAGGTTCCCATGGCGACTACTGGTCGACCTCGCATTCCAATAATGACAGCGCATGCCACCTATGTTTCGACAATTCCAATCTCGGCATTAACATCAGCTGCCGTTACGACAGTCAAGGTGTTCGTCTTGTCCAAGATGCAAACCCTTAAAATTTAAATTAAATGAAAAACCTATCTATTATAATAGCATGCCTCTTAGTAGCCCTAATGTCTTGCAGCAAGAGCAAAGAAGTCCATCCGGAAATAGGGGATGGCAACGATGAAATCGTAACGGTGGGCATGAAAGATGTCCATGTGGAATATATGCCAGCGGACATTTCAGAGTTCAGCAAAGTGATGTTCCATTACTGTCCCGCCGATGCCAACGGCAACGCCCAGCAGTTTGCCGCCGCACAGATGACGAAAAAGGAAACCTTGTTTGAAATTACACTCAACGACCTGCTGAAGGACACGCTCTATTGGTACTATTATGAGCTATATCCAAATAGTGGCGATGCGTACAATACTATGCAAAAGACATTCCATACACAGGCTTTTGATGCGCCGGAACCACCTGTCGCTGAATTGCCCATCGTAACCACAGCGGAAGTGACGGAAATCACATCCAATTCCGCTCAATGTGGAGGCGAGGTGACCGCTGATGGAGACTCCGAGGTAACTGAGCGTGGCATCTGCTGGAGTACTAATGCCAATCCCACTTTGACCGATAACCATGTTGCTGCTGGCGCAGGGACGGGTACATTTATTGCTGCGGTGAGCGGCTTGCAAGCCAATACCACTTATCATGTTCGTGCCTATGCCACCAACGAGGCCGGCACAGCGTATGGGCAAGATATTGAGTTTACTACGCTTCAAGGTGGCGGCTCTGGTGAACACGAATACGTTGATCTTGGCCTGCCGAGTGGAACGCTGTGGGCTACCTGCAATGTGGGTGCCAATGCCCCTGAGGAATACGGTGACTATTTCGCATGGGGAGAGACCACAACCAAGAGCACATACAATTGGAGCACATACCAGTATGCTAATGGCACCTCTTGGCTAGACCCACAACTCACCAAATATTGCAGCCACTCCAGTTGTGGCTATAACGGCTTTACCGACACCCTGACCGTCCTGTTACCCGAGGATGACGCTGCCACAGCCAATTGGGGTAGTGGTTGGTGCATGCCTACGGGAGAGCAATGGCATGAATTGGTATGGAACACCACCAATATTTGGACGAAGCTAAACGGTGTGAACGGCTGGCTGTTCACCACAGTGAATGGCGCTTCGCTCTTCCTGCCCGCTACGGGCATCCGTTGGAACGATGTTCTCGAAGACGTTGGCTCGTACGGCGGTTACTGGGCCAGTATGATCATGTTTCCGGTCTACCCGGAAGATGCGGAGATCTTCGTTTTAGATTCGACCGGCCACGGCGTGACCTCCAGACACCGGGCCGAGGGTCAATCTGTCCGTCCAGTGCGCTCTGCACCCTAGAACTAACCCTTGTTCGTTACTGGCACGTGTATGGTTGAGAAAGTTGCTGGGCGGAGTGGGCGCGGAAGTGCACCACCCAACCCCGTCCGGCAACTTTTTCTGGATAAGACAAAATCCTATTGTTAATACTAACTTGTAATCTGAATTAAATGTAAAACCTTTCCATCTAAATATATTATGAGAAGTTGCCTTAAAACTAGTTTCTTACTTTTGTTTTCAGCCCTCTTGCTGGCTGTTTCCAATCCGTTGGCGGCTCAGGAGCGGGATGACCCCCAAAAGTTAGCTGAAAGACGACCGTTACGAGTTCGGTTCCAACTGGGCATGGGTACAGGATGGTATTCACTGGCAACGAAAGATGATTATCAACAGATAAGGCCCCCTGAGGCTATTATTACGGCTGTTCTATATCATTGGTCGCCGCCTGTTTCACATGTGCCGCATATAGATGAAAGCCAATTATCGGGCTTCCGAGTCGTTGATGTGAAAACGGGATATAGGTTTAGTTCTGATGTCAGCCTTGGATTAATTTTTGAGAAACAGATAGATTCCAAGATGGGTTTGCAAGTGGCGCCCACTTTGGTTTTGGGAGAAAAGTCAGTGGTTTATGAAACAGAACTCATTGGCGTAGATGGGACGGTGATTGATAGTCTTCAAGTGTTTTCGAAGGATATTGCCGCTACTTATGTAAAGTTGCCGATTATGGTCAAGTACAGACCTTTTGTTAAACCATTGTTTTTTGTTGGGGGAATTAGTCCCATGGTGAAACTGGAGAGAAAGCCGGAATATCATTCTTCTGCTTACCTTCAACCGAACCGGTTCGACATGTCTGCGGATTTTGGGATTGGATATCAATTTTATAAAAGATTGGGTGTTCAAGTTACGGTGAGTCTGGGCTTGGTCAATGTCATCAAAGGCAGAGAAGAATACCAGGCGTTCTACTATCTACCTATGAAATCAGCACGAACCAATTGCCTGCAACTATCTATTGTTTTTTAGCAAAACCGGTGGTTGGCAACTATGTAACTATTTTTTGAGTAATGCATCACTGATTATATCAAAAAAAGTTTTAATTCTTGCTGATATCCAAAAAAGTTGTATCTTTGCGCCCTCAAAACAACTCACTATTAATTAACCATTTAAAAGAAGGAAGTGTTTTAACATGATTATTATTCCTGTAAAAGAAGGCGAAAGCATCGACAGAGCTTTGAAGCGCTACAAGAGAAAGTATGAGAAGACCGGCGTCGTGAAGGAACTCCGTGAACGCCAAAAGTTCACCAAGCCCTCCGTCATCAAACGCGCCCAGCGTCTGAAGGCTATCTACGTGCAGCAGCTCCGTCAGGCTGAAGAAAACGCCTGACCGATGTTCGTCTGACGCAAGAATATTATCAGAAAAAAGAGCCGTATCGCAAGATGCGGCTTTTTTTTGTCTTGACAAATCCGTTTTTTGTTATTATCTTTGCAAGCAAGACCCCAGTTGTGATGATTGAAAGGTTCATCCAATATATCGAAACGGAGAAACGCTACTCGGCGTTGACGGTGAAAGCCTATCGGCGTGACATGGACCGCTTTGCCCTTTACATGAAGGAGGCTTATGAGGTGCGAGACCTGACCGAGGTGAACACCTTGCTGGTGAGGTCGTTTCTCGTTTATCTGAAAGATGAAGGCCTGTCAAACCGCAGCATCAACCGGATGATATCCACACTCAAGACGTTCTACAAGTATTGTCTCCGTGAGGGATTGGTGAGGAAATCGCCCATGACAGGTGTCCGGAATCTGAAGCTTCCCAAGAACCTGGTGAAATTCGTTCCTGAGTCCGATATTAATAAGGTGTCGTTTGAAAATTGTGACGACTACACAATAAAACGCGACGAATTGTTGTTTGAGATATTGTACCAGACTGGAATTCGAAAGGCGGAGCTGATAGGGTTGAAGGACGTTGATGTGGACGACGTGGAAAGCAGGATCAAGGTGCTCGGGAAGAGGAACAAGGAACGCTTCATCCCCATCGGAAGCGAGCTGTTGCGGATGATATCCCACTACCAGGCGCTGCGTGACGCGAGTTTCGAGGTCCATGCTGACAGGTTGCTGCTGAATGACAAAGGGGAGGAGATGACGCCTTACTTTGTATATAATAAGGTGCATCAGATTTTGGAGGAGGTCACCAGCTTGAGGCAGAAGAGTCCCCATGTGCTGCGGCACACCTTTGCCACGCATCTTTTGGACGAGGGGGCCAGTTTGCTGGCCATCCAGAAGCTGCTGGGGCATACCGAGCTGGCCACGACGCAGGTCTATGCGCACAACACGATTGAACAACTGAAAAAAATACACCAACAAGCACACCCGAAAGGGAATTAAAGAAAGGAGTTATTATGAAAGTTATGATTAATTCGGTCCATTTCAGGGCCAGTAGCGACCTTGAGGAGTTCATCACTCAGAAAGTGGAAAAGGTTTGCAGTAAGTTCAGCGAGGTCATCGGAGCCGAGGTGACGTTGAAGTTGGACAACACTGACACGCCGGAGAACAAGATCGCCGACATCCGTTTGATGCTTAAGGGCGATGATTTGTATGCCAGCAAGCAGTGCAAGACTTTCGAAGAGGCGACCGATTTGGCGGTGGATGCCTTAAAGAAACAATTGGAGAAATATAAGGGCAAATTTACCAAATAATTAATTTATTGATAATCAGATGATTAAAAAAAATCTTGCATTTTTTTGAAAAAAAGTGTGAAGATTTTGATTATCGTATCAAAAAAACATGTACTTTTGCACACCTTTTCCAAGTGAAAGGGTGTGCTCTTTTAAAGGGCGCGAGTGTTCTTAGAAAGAATGCCGGTATAACTCAGTTGGTAGAGTAGCTGATTTGTAATCAGCCTGTCGGCGGTTCGAGTCCGTCTACCGGCTCTGGGTTATACAAACCTGGGGGAGTCGCATAGTGGCAATTGCAACAGACTGTAAATCTGTCCGGGAATCCGTTCGGTGGTTCGAGTCCACCCTCCCCCACAATCAAGCGGAAGTAGCTCATTTGGCAGAGCGAAAGCCTTCCAAGCTTTAGGTGGCGGGTTCGAGCCCCGTCTTCCGCTCGACGACAAAAGCCGATGTAGCTCAGCGGTAGAGCACTTCCTTGGTAAGGAAGGGGTCGGGAGTTCAATTCTCCCCATCGGCTCTTTTAGTGTGTATATAGGATTCAATAACCTTAAATAATTAGAAATAAAATGGCAAAAGAAAAATTCGAAAGAACGAAACCGCACGTCAACATTGGTACTATCGGCCACGTTGACCACGGTAAGACCACTTTGACCGCTGCTATCACCCTGCATCTGGCTAAGAAGGGTCTGTCTGAGATCAAGTCCTTCGACTCCATCGATTCCGCTCCGGAAGAGAAAGAAAGAGGTATCACCATCAACACCGCTCACGTCGAATATCAGACTGAGAAGCGTCACTATGCACACGTCGACTGCCCTGGTCACGCTGACTATGTGAAGAACATGGTTACCGGTGCTGCCCAGATGGACGGTGCTATCATCGTTGTCGCTGCCACTGACGGTCCCATGCCCCAGACCCGTGAGCACATCCTGCTCGCCCGTCAGGTTGGTGTGCCCCGCTTGGTTGTGTTCCTGAACAAGTGCGACCTCGTTGACGACGAGGAGCTCCTCGAGCTTGTTGAAATGGAAATCCGCGACCTTCTCGGCAAATATGAGTTCGATGCCGAAAACACTCCTATCATCCGCGGTTCCGCACTGGGCGCTCTGAACGACGACCCGAAGTGGACTCCCGCTATCGACCAACTGATGGATGCCTGCGACACCTGGATTCCTGAACCTCAGCGTGCCGTTGACAAACCGTTCCTGATGCCTATCGAGGACGTGTTCTCCATCACCGGTCGTGGTACCGTTGCCACCGGTCGTATCGAGACTGGCGTCATCAAGGTGAACGACCCCGTCGAAATCCTTGGTATGGGTGCCGAGAAGCTGAAATCAGTCGTTACCGGTGTCGAGATGTTCCGCAAGATCCTCGACGAGGGCGAAGCTGGCGACAACGCTGGTCTGCTGCTCCGTGGTATCGACAAGGATGAGATCCGCCGTGGTATGGTTATTGCCAAGCCCGGTTCAGTGAAGCCTTACCACCACTTCAAGGGTCAGGTCTACGTCCTGAGCAAAGAAGAAGGTGGCCGTCACACCCCGTTCCGTAACAAGTATCGTCCTCAGTTCTACTTCAGAACCACCGACGTTAC
>CADCIH010000025.1 GCA_902801465.1 uncultured Bacteroidia bacterium
TAGAATTAATAATTAAGAATTTATAGATATGAAAAAGACAATCATCACTTTAGCAATCATCTTCGGTCTTGGCCTCGGCGTATACGCCCAAGGCGGCCTATTCGGCTACGGTGCCGTCAGCGACGAGGAATACTATGGCGCCGGTTACGATAGCAGGACTGACCCAATGATGCCTCTTCTGCCTACCCACGGCAATGACCAGAACCAACCCGCCCCTCTGGGCAGTGGCGCACTCCTTCTGATCGGCTTCGGAGCAGCATACGCTTTGAAGAAGAGAAACAGGGAGTAACGGAAAACGGAGAACGGAAAACGGAAAACTTTCCTTTTTCTGGGTCCGTTTGACTAAAAGGCAGAGTCGAAATGTTTCGGCTCTGCTTTTCTTTTATTATTTTTGTAGCCGAGAACAAATGAAAATAATTTTAACAGTAATCATTAACTATCAATAAGCCATGAAGAGACTCCTTACCTTCACGACCATGTTCCTCTTTGCCCTGAGCCTCAGCGCCCAACAAGAGGCCAAGATGCTACGATTCCCCACCATCCACGACAACGACGTGGTGTTCACCCATGGTGGAGACCTTTACAAAGTCGATATCAAAGGCGGTGTAGCTCACAAACTCACCAACGATGCCGACGGCTACGAGATGTTCGCCCGTTTCTCCCCTGACGGGAAACACCTGGCCTTCACCGGCCAATACGATGGCAACACCGAAGTCTATGTGATGCCCTATCCCGAGTGCGGCACCCCCACCCGACTCACCTATACTGCTACGTTGAGCCGCGACGATGTGAGCGACCGTATGGGACCGAACAACATAGTGATGACTTGGAAGGACAACCAGAACATCGTGTTCCGTTCCCGCAAACAGAGCTGGGATGACTTCGTGGGGCAACTCTTCCTCGCCAACATCGAGGGCGGCATTGCCGAACAACTTCCCCTGCCAGAAGGCGGGTGGATCTCCTACTCCCCTGACGGGAAGAAAATCGCCTACAACCGCGTGATGCGCGAGTTCCGCACCTGGAAATACTATAAGGGCGGCATGGCCGACGACGTGTGGATCTACGACTTCAAGAACAAGAAGATCGAGAACATCACCAACAACGACGCCCAAGACATCTTCCCGATGTGGGTGGGCGACAAGGTGTATTTCTGCAGCGACCGCGACCGCACGATGAACCTCTTCGTGTACGACACCAAGACCAAGCAGACCAGCAAGGTGACCGACTACACCTATTATGATATCAAATACCCCTCGTTGGGTGACAACGACATCGTGTTTGAGAATGGCGGCGAGCTGTTCCGCTACCATCTGAGCGACGGAAAGGTATATCCCATCCCGGTGCAGATCGTCGACGACGGCAACTCCACACGCACCAAGTATGTGGATTGCAGCAAGTTCATCAACAGCAGCTCCATCGCCCCCGACGGCAAACGCGTGGCTTTCGGTGCCCGTGGCGACGTGTGGACCGTTCCCGCCAAGTCAGGCATCACACGCAACCTCACCAAGAGCGACGGCGTCCACGACCGTAACGTGGCCTGGTCGCCCGACGGCAAATACATCGCCTACATCAGCGACAGGACTGGCGAAGACGAGATATTCATCCAAAGCCAAGACGGCAAGGAAGAAGCCATCCAACTCACCGACAACGCCGACACCTACAAGATGGGTGTGAGCTGGTCACCCGACAGCAAATACGTCACATGGTACGACAAGATGAACCGTCTCAACATCGTGGAGATCGACAGCAAGAAAGTCACCGTTGTGGCCGAGAACAAGACCGGTGAGATGCGCGACTATGCCTGGTCGGCCGACAGCCGCTGGATCGCCTACACCATGCCCAGCACCTTCGGAGTGAGCCAGATCCATATCTATAACGTGGCCTCGGGCAAGGACGAAGTGGTCACCGAAGAGCTCTTCAACGCCTCCAGTCCCACCTTCGACAAGAACGGCAAGTACCTGTATTTCTGCTCCGAACGCGACTTCCGGCCTACCTACAGCTGGACTGAGTGGAACCATGTCTATACCGACATGACCCGCATCTATCTGCTCACCTTGCAGAACGACACCCCTTCGCCTTTCCTGACGGAGAACGACGAGGTGAAGGTCGAAGAAGATGGCGCCAAGGCCGGACAAGGACCTGAGAAGCCCAAAAAAGACGCTCCCAAGGAGGTGACCATCGACTTCGAGGGCATCACTCACCGTATCGTCGTGTTGCCCGTCAACGCAGGCAGCTATTACAACCTGAACGGCGTCATGGACGGTCTCTACTACGTGTCCGGCGGTCGTGGCAACGGGGGCTTGGGTTTCTTCGACGCCAAGACCAAGAAATGCACCAACATCGGAGGCGGCATGGGCTACCAGCTCACCCCCGACGGCAGCAAGATGCTCGTCCGGGAGCGTGGCGGCTACAAGATCATCAACACCCCTAAGGGACCCATGCCCGGAGGGAAAGAAGGCTCTGGTGGCAAGGACGACGGTGCCCTCGACCTCAGCCAGATGAAGAAATGGGTCGACCTCAAGGAGGAGTGGACTCAGATTCTCAACGAGGCCTGGCGTCAGGAACGCGACTTCTTCTATGCGCCCAACATGCACGGCGTGGACTGGCCTGCCATGAAAGAGAAATACGGAAAGCTTGTCCCTTACTGTTCCGACCGTTACGACCTCACCTATCTCATCGGTGAGATGATCGGCGAGATCAACATCGGACATGCCTATGTGGGCGACGGCGACCGTCTCAAGCCCGAGCGCATCAAGCTCGGATTGCTCGGCGCACAGATCCACCGCGACAAGTCGGGGTATTTCCAGATCGACAAGATCCTCAAGGGCGAGAACTGGAACGAGAAGACCCGTTCGCCTCTCACCGAGGTGGGCATCGATGTCAAGGAAGGCGACTACATCATCGCCATCGACGGGCAGAGCACCAAGGACATGAAGGACATGTACCAAGCCCTGATCGGCAAGGCCAACGTGCCCGTGCTGTTGACGGTCAACGGAAAAGCCTCCGAGGGAGGCAGCCACGACGTGGTGGTGAAGCCCATTGCCGACGAGAACGGGCTGTACTATTACAACATGGTGCAGGACAACATCGAGAAGGTGAGCAAGGCCACCAACGGCCAGGTGGGCTACATCCACATCCCCGACATGGGCGTGGACGGCTTGAACGAGTTTGCCAAATATTTCTATCCGCAGCTCGACAAGAAGGCTTTGATCATCGACGACCGCGGCAATGGCGGCGGCAACGTCAGCCCCATGATCATTGAGCGCTTGCGTCGCGAGCTCTCCATGTACGACATGATGCGCAACTGCGAGCCCGAGACCAAGCCCACCAAGATGGTGTTAGGACCCAAGGTTTTGTTGTTCAACAAATACTCAGCTTCTGACGGTGACCTGTTCCCCTATCAGTTCAAGAAACACAAGATCGGCACCACCATCGGCACCCGTTCATGGGGCGGTGTCGTAGGCATCAGGGGCAGCCTGCCTTTCATCGACGGAGGCACGTTGACCCGTCCCGAGTTCGCTCCATTCGACGAGAACGGCAACTGGGTCATTGAGGGTTACGGCGTCGATCCCGACATCGTCATCGACAACGACCCCGCACATGAGTTCGAAGGCATCGACGACCAGTTAAACAAAGCCATCGAGGTCATCTTGAAACAGTTGAAGGATTATCCTGAGATTCCAGCTGTACCGGCGTTCCCTGACAAGTCGCATTAAGGCATCTGGAGCATCACGGTTTTGATGACTATTAAAGGTTTTCGAATTCCTCCTCGGTGATTTCAACCGATTTCAGGATGGTTTCTTTATCTATTCCCAGACCTTTCATTCGCCGTGCGATTTCCATGGTGCGCTCTTTGCGTCCTTCTTCACGACCCTCCATGCGACCCAAGATGCGTCCTCCTTTGATTTCGTTATAGGTGTCAAGGCAATATTTCCTGCTTCGAATGTAAGTGAGCTGTTGGTCGGAGTTGAGACGGGCATACTCTGCCTGCTTATAGAGCTTTTGAAAGACAGGCTCGTCCAACTCGGCGGGACAATCGTTTCCAGCCCAGAGCCCATAAAGCGCCTGAAGCCAACGGTCGAGAGGCCGCCCCATATCAAGACTTGCCTTGCCCACCTTTGGCATCTCCAGATAAATAAGCGTGAGCTTGTCGTAAAACACATGATGGTCTCTGAGGTCGGTAAGCATCACCTTATGGTAATATTCCTCAGGTCCATACTCCTTCTTCGGGAAGTTGAAATTCATCACTGCGATCAGATAAACCTCCTTGAGGCGATAGTTCCAAGACTCCTTTTCCTCTTCTCCCTGAGGCTGAAAATCCGCATCCTCCGTCGCCCCCTGGTCACGGATGGCCTGCGCGGCATAGTACAACGTGCGATCCTTAAAGAAAGGCTTCCAGGTGTTCTGCATCTCCACGATGAACTGTCTCCCTTTGGAAGTCTCACAATAAACGTCAAAATAACTCCGACGCGACCCGTTGAACTCGCCAATCTGTTCCACATTCTTATAGGTAAGGTCGACGACAGGATCGCCAGGATCTTCAATCACCGCATTCAGAAAACTGATAAGGATATCCTTGTTGCCTTCAGTAGCAAAGAGCTTCTTGAAGCCATAATCGATAAAAGGGTTAATAAATCGAATCATCATTCAATTTTTTAAAGATTAGACAATAAAGATTTTGGCTCATCTGAATTCTCGATGCAAATATACAAAGAAAATTCTATTTGTCAATACTCTTATGTATTATTTTTTAAACTTTTTACAATTAATATGTTTCTGCATATTAATATAAAGAGATTGCCACCATCGTTTTTTTGAGGTTTTTTCAGTCAGGTTTTGTAACTTTGTCAAAATTTTCCGCCATGAAAAAACACATACTCGTCATATTGCTGGCCCTTGTAGGCATCACCGCCCAAGCACAAGCCCCCGCAGGATATTACAACAGCGCCAACGGCAAGACAGGGGAGGAGCTGCGACAGGCTCTTCACGAAATCATCAGCAACCATACCTCCATCTCCTACGATGCCATTTGGGACGCCTTCTACAATACGGACCATCGCACCGACCAGACTGACAAAGTATGGGACATCTACTCCGACATCCCTGGAGGCACACCTAAACTCTTTACCCTTGGCGACGGACAATGTGGCAACTATGCCCAAGAAGGGGACTGCTACAACCGTGAACACTCATGGCCCAAAAGTTGGTTCGACAATAACGAAAACTCAACGCCAGGCCGTGACCTCCACCATATCTTTCCTACCGACGGATATGTGAACGCCCAAAGAAGCAACTACCCCTACGGCGAAGTGCAGACAGCATCATACACCTCACACAACGGCTCCAAACTGGGCTCATGCAAGTCGTCACTGGGATACAATGGCACCGTGTTCGAGCCAATCGACGAATACAAAGGCGACATCGCACGCGCCTATTTCTATATGAGCACACGTTATTACGGAGAAGACTCTGGATGGGGCAGTAGCGGCATGACCGAAGGTGCCGACCTCAAACCTTGGGCCATCACCATGCTGCTGGATTGGAATGCCAACGATCCCGTCAGTCAAAAGGAAATAGACCGCAACAACGTGGTTTATACCTCCTATCAGCATAACCGCAATCCCTTCATCGACAACCCGGAATATGCCCGTATGATCTGGGATCCCACCTGGCCCCCCAACATCACCGCCAACGGGGATTTCGTAAAAGTGACCACCGTCGATGACATTACCGACGGCGAATACCTCATCGTCTGCGAAAACAACAACGTCGCCTTCAACGGAGCGCTGTCCACCTTGGATGCCGCCAACAACAATATCTCCGTCACCATCAGCAACGGAACGATCGCCTCAAGTGCCGAAACAAATGCCGCCACCTTCACCATCACATCAAAGACCGGTGGCTACTCCATAAAAAGTGCCAGTGGCTATTTCATTGGCAACGATAGCGATGCAAACACTCTATTGTCCAGCCTAACCGAAGAATATGTCAATGCCATCTCCATAACAGATGGAAATGCCGATATTGTCATCAGCTTGAGTCATTTGAGGTATAACAACGCCGACAATCAGAAAAGATTCCGCTATTATAAATCGGCTTCATATACCAACCAACAACCCATCCAGCTTTACAAAAAGATTGAAACCGTTCCCGAAACGCCCCTGGAACAGAAATACTACCTGGTCACCTCAACCGACCAACTGGTCGCCGGCAGGACTTACCTGATCGTGAATATCGCCAACCAAAAGGCCTTAGGGAAAACCCAAAACGGCAACAATCGTTCAGCGGCTGATGTCAGCATTACCAATGGTATCATCGAGACACAGGGAGACGGTTGCGAGTTGAGGCTGGGTGGCGCTGAAGGAGCTTGGACCTTGTTCGATGCCACCAACAATAGCGGATATCTATACGCTGCTGGCGGTACAAGTAATAACAACAATTATCTGAAGACTCAAACCACTTTAACTGATGCCGGCAGATGGACCATCACATTGGATGCTAATAACAAAGCCACCATTAAGACCATTGATGCCACCGTGGTGAAACATACTATTTGGTTTAACAAAAACAGCAATATTTTCTCTTGTTACAGCACCACACAGCAAGATGTTTATCTCTTCATCCGTAGCGAAGAAAACGAATACACCTCCAACACCACGCTGGCATGCCTCAACAGCTTCGACAAGAGCATCATCCACTCGGGCGTTACCGTGACCGCCAACAATGTGCTGGGTGTCGACCAAACCACCGACCCCTCGCTCGTCATCATTGAAGAAGGAGCACAGCTCTACCACACTGTCAGCGGCCTTAAAGCCACCCTCAAGAAAACCGTCGCAGCTTATTCCGACAACGGAGGATGGTATACCATCGCCACCCCATTCACCTCGTTCAGCCCCACCGACACCCCGCTGACCAGCGACAACTACGACCTCTATGCCTACGACGAGGACGGACAAGCGGAATGGATCAACTACAAAGCCAACACCTTCACCTTCAACATCGATCCGGGCATGGGCTACCTGTACGCCCATAAGCCCTCCACCTCGCTCCGGACAACAGGAACGCTCAATAACGGCAATGCCCAACAGGTCGTCAACCTGAGCTATGCCAATACCAATGCCGACATCCAAGGGTACAATCTGCTCGGCAACCCCACGGCGCATAACATTACCTTCAGCAAGACCGACAACGTTTCAGACGGTTACTATTACCTCAGCAACAGCGACAACTGGGTGTATGAAGCCGGAAACACCGTTCCTGTGGGCCGAGGCTTTCTGGTGAAGGCCAACGCCTCAGGCCAAAGCGTGACACTCAACTCTCACAACAGGGACACCCGCAACAACCAGGAGGATTTCATTGCCATCGACATCGACGGAGAGAAGGCTTACGTCAAGTTGAATGAGGGCGTCAGCATGCCCCTGCTCAACTTCAAAGGAAAGCATTCCCCACTATGGCTCAACCATGAGGGCAAGCCTTACATCATGCTGGTCCGCGACCAAGCCGAGACCATCGACCTTTGCTACCAACCCAACAACGGACATTACACTCTCAGCGTCGACACCAAAGGCCTGGATTTGGGTTACCTCCATCTGATCGACCACATCACCGGTGCCGACATCGACCTGCTGAAAAATCCGAGCTATCAGTTCGAATCTTCGAGCAACGACTACACATCGAGATTCCAACTGGTGTTCAACCCCAATGGCGCTGGGAACAACGACGACTTTGCCTTTATCGATGCCGACGGCAACCTCATCGTTAACGGTGACGGCCTCCTCCAAGTCTACGACGTCCTCGGTCATCAATTGTTCAGCAGTGATGTCCATTCCGCATTCCGCATTCCTCATTCCGCATTCCCCACTAGCGTTTACATACTCCGACTGACCACATCTGAAAAGGTCAGAATTCAGAAAATCATTATCAATTAATTTTTTTCAATAATTCCATTGATTTTAAAAAATTAGTAGTATCTTTGCAATCGAGAAACAATTGAACCAAGATTACTTACTATTATCTAACTAAATCTTGGAATGATGAAAAAGAAAGATCCCATCGAAGAAGCACGGCGTTATGTCCAGAACGCCAACGATGTGCTGAAGGAAAACACAACCGTTGATCCTGAAACAGGATTATACGAGGACCCCAAATATGTCAGAGCAGCAGGAAATTACCTGTGGCTTGGGGCACTATTGGCCTTGGATGCCGTGTTTCAGGTGCGAAAAGACCGGCGCACCCGAGTCCATATCGACGACTATTTGGAAGCCGTAAGCAAGCGTGACCGAAAACTATTAGGATGGGTAGACAGCGGTTACATGGTGATACACCTTTATATGAACTATGACGGCATACGCGACAAGAAAGTTTGTAGCCAAGGTTTTTGCCTCGCCAATCAAATCATTGACCGTTGCGCTGTATTAATGCCAAAAGCAGCTTAAAAACCTACTAATTCCTGATGAATCCTTCGGACCTGGTCCATCAAGAATTCGTCTTCATCGTCCTCATCGTGGACGATCACATAGGTGGCTTTGGTGACTTTTTCCGATTGAGGTAATTGCATCGCCATTCGTGCCAGCACCTGTTCCTCGGTGCAATGGTCGCGCGTCATCACCCGACGGATGCGGACGGGCTCCGAAGCGGCCACCACCACAATGGCATCGAACATCGACTCCAGGTGTTTCTCGTAAATCAAGGCAGATTCATAGATGACGTAGGGAGCCTCCTGCTGGTCAGCCCATTGGGAAAACCACTCGTTCAACACAGGATAGAGCACCGCCTCCACAAAACCCAAGGCGCAGGGATCGCCGAACACCTTCGAAGCCATCAAAGCACGGTCGAGGCTACCGTCGGCACGATAGATGTTCTCCCCGAAACGCTCCACCATTTTCTCCCTGACCTCAGGACGGTCGTACAGCAACTTGGCCTCACGGTCGGAGTCAAAGACAGGAATACCAAGGTTCTTGAAGAGCCCACAGACATAGCTTTTTCCCGAACCAATATTACCGGTAATACTAACTTTCAACTTTCCGTTTTCCACTTTCAATTTACAATCAGATATTCCACTTGTTCCGGCTCGGTCTTGACAACATGTACGTGTTCCGGCACTCGCACCAAGTGGATGTCGAGCAGCGGCTGACGGAGATGCAGCTGCGCCGTGTCGGCCAGCACCATGAAAGCGGAGGCGTTGAGGCTGGCGAAGTCGCAGATAGGCACCATGCACCTCACGCTCATGGTCTCAGGGAAGAAACGCACTTGCAACGAGTCGGAGACCATCACTGGGACCTCCACCTGTGTCTCGGTATATTGCTCCACCCTCACCGTCACCTTCACGGTGGGCTCTGCGCCTTTAACGGCACCTCCATGGTAGTCGACGACAAGGTCTTTAGTGAGATTGGCATTGGCGCCTGTGGCGATGAAAGGCTCGGTACGGAGTACGTTCATCGTGTCGAGTGCCGACTTGGGGCCATATACCATGACGGTGGCAGGTTCGACGATTGGGGCGCCATAGACGAGGTACTGCCGTTGGGTAGTGACCTCCAAAGGCACCTGTATCGGAAGTTCCTTCTGCTGGAGGTCCTCCATATTGAAATACAGCTTGTCGTCGTTCACGGTGACGTTACCCGCAGGGACGCCCAGCCAGTCGGCCACACGCTCCGCGACATACTGTGAGCCATAGCTATAGGTGTTGCCACCCTCGAGACGGTAAGGCACCTCTTCAAGCGATATCGTGACGACACGGTTGGGCTGCCGAATCAGGTTATGCCTCAAGGTGACGAAACCGTCGGCAACAAAATTGAGGTTCACTTTCTGCTCTGTCGACGACACACATTTGTTGACAGGCACCTCTGTGTAGACCACGGTAAACACCGTTTGGGTGGTGTAGTCCTTCGTCAGTTTGATAAGGAACCAAAGGAGGCTTGAAATCAATAAAAAGAACAGGAAGGTCAAGAACTTGGTCTTGTCCTTCCCTTTGATTTCTTCTTTGATGTCTTCGACGCTCATATCAGTTTTGGCCACCCACTTGAGAGGCGTTCTGCACCAGGGCCGACTTCTCAATCTCGACGACGGTGTCAGGGGCTACCGACACCATGACGGTGTGCTCCTTCACCTCAGTGATCTTGCCGTGGAAGCCCCCGATGGTGACCACCGGGTCGCCTTTCTTCAACTCGTCGCGGAACTTCTGTGCATCCTTAGCCCTCTTCGATTGGGGACGAATGAAAAACAGCCAGAAAATGAGGATTAATGCAACGATCCAAATCAAACTAGACCACATACTCTTGGGTTGCTGTTGTTGTGCTTGAAGCAGAATAGTAAGTAACATAACTATAGTTTTTTTATTAAACTTTTATCTTTTATCTCTTATCTTTTATCTCTACAACTGTTCCGCCGTCCTCACTTCCGCCTTGATGGTCAACGTAGTCCTGGCTGGCATGGCATTGGAGTTGACGGTCACGGTCTTCGACTGGAACCCGAAATGGCCTTTGCTGTCGTAGGTGATTTTGATCTCGCCACCTTTGCCTGGGGCGACGGGGTCACGCGGATAGTCGCCCGCGGTGCATCCGCAACTCTTGTCGATGCTGGTGATCAGCAGCGGGACGTTTCCTGTATTGGTGAAGTGGAAGGTATACGAAACCACCTCGCCTTGTAGTATTTTTCCGAAGTTAAACTCCGTCTTATCGAAGGAGATGACCGCCTGTTTGTCAGTCGGA
Source organism: uncultured Bacteroidia bacterium (assembly GCA_902801465.1). Classification (GTDB taxonomy): domain Bacteria; phylum Bacteroidota; class Bacteroidia; order Bacteroidales; family F082; genus Limimorpha. The sequence goes on from CADCIH010000025.1 coordinate 10,707, forward strand.
TTCTCCGCCGATTTCGAAATGTTGATCAAATCCGGAGGAAGCTTTTTGTCGTTGCCGTTATTGCAAGAGGACAGCATCCCCACCAAAACAAATAATAGTAATATTGTTATTTTTTTCATTTTCCGTTTTTCATTTTCCGTTTTACCTCCCATTCGGTCGGTGAGCCCTTCGGGGTTCCGTTCTCACTGCCTCGACTTGGTAATAATCATCACCGCCCCTTGATACTGTATCTCTTCCTTCAGGCCGCGGCATTTGAGCACATAGAAATAGGTGCCGTCGCTGAGTCCGCCGCCGTCCCAATCGTTTTGATAGTCGGTGGAGTGATATACGATGCGTCCCCAGCGGTTCATCACCATGAGGTCGGTGGTCTTATAATAGTCGTTCAGGGGAATCTCGTCAGGACCGTCGGCTCTGTTGCGGTTCACGTCGCCACCGTTGGCGTTGGGGTTGTCGGTGCCGCTGGCCAAAGTAATCACCCAGGTGTCGTTGATGCCGTCGCCATTGGGGGTGAACACGCTGGGTATCTTGAGTTTGACGGGGTTGACATAAATCTCTTTCATAAACACCGTGTCGCATCCGAGGTCGTCGTACACCGTAAGGGTAGCGTTGAAAGTGCCTTGTTCCACATAGGTGAACACAGGTTGTTCCTGTGTGGAGGTAATGTCATGTTCGAAAGTCCAGAAGAAATGGTCGATGCCCAATGTGTCGGCTGAGAGGTTCTCGAACGAGAAGGTGGCGTCGGGGTTCTGGAGGTAGAGTGTGTCGCCCGGGTCGCAGGTGATCTCGACCACTGGTGTGGGGAAGGCACGGGTGAAGAGGCTGTCGAGTTTGACGCAACCTCGGCTATCGGTGACCTCCACGCGGTACCATCTGTAGGCCTTGAGGCCGATAGCCACCGCAGGGTCGTTGGGTGACACATGCATCAGGCTCAGTTCCGACCAGCGTCCAACGCCATAGCCCTCTTCCCAATAGTAGGAATAGGGAGCCTGGCCGCCTGTGACGTTGACCTTCACCTGGGCGGTGCGGCCATTGTCGGCGTCGTTGTTGTTGCAGGTCAACCGCATTTGCCTCATGTTGGTAAAAATCAAGCAAGTATCCTGCTCCTGCGCTTGGAGCAGTCCAGCCGAAGCCAATAGCAAAGTCAACAGCAAAGGGGATATGATGGAGGCAATTCTCTTCATGGATTTCATTTAAGAATGCAAAGATAAAACTTTTTTGTCATTTCAATGAACAAAAACCGTAAATTTGCAAGTCTAAACGTTTTTGGAATTTTAAAATTTTAATCTTTTAATAAAAATGATCGAATATAACGATTTCCAGAAAGAGATCCTCGCCGGTATCCCTGACGAGCTCCCCGAAGTAAAGCCTTACGACACCACCATCAACCACGCCCCGAAGCGCAAGGACATCCTCACCAAGGCTGAGAAGAAGCTGGCCATCCGCAATGCCCTTCGTTATTTCCCTGAGAAGTGGCACGCCATCTTGGCCCCAGAGTTCGCCGAAGAGCTGGAGAAGTACGGCCGTATCTATATGTACCGTTTCCGTCCTTCCTATAAGATGTACGCCCGTCCCATCGAGGAATATCCCGCCCTGTGCCAACAGGCTGCGGCCATCATGCTGATGATCCAGAACAACCTCGACCCCGCCGTGGCCCAGCATCCCCACGAGCTCATCATCTACGGTGGCAACGGCGCCATCTTCCAGAACTGGGCACAGTACCGTCTGGTGATGCAATACCTCGCCAACATGACCGAGGAGCAGACCCTGGCCATGTACAGCGGTCACCCGATGGGCCTCTTCCCCTCGCATAAGGACGCTCCGCGTGTGGTGGTCACCAACGGCATGATGATCCCGAACTACAGCAAACCCGACGACTGGGAGCGCTACAACGCCCTCGGCGTGACACAATACGGCCAGATGACCGCCGGTAGCTATATGTACATCGGCCCTCAAGGCATCGTCCACGGCACCACCATCACCGTGCTCAACGCCGCCCGTAAACACGGTGGCAGCACGGCAGGCAAGCTGTTCATCACCGCCGGCCTCGGTGGCATGAGCGGCGCCCAGCCCAAGGCAGGCAACATCGCCGGCGTGGTGAGCATCACCGCCGAGATCAACCCCGCCGCTACGCAGAAGCGCTACGACCAAGGCTGGGTCGATGAGGTTTACGACAACATCGAAGAGTTGTTCAAGCACGTCAACGTGAGCCTCGAGAAGAAAGAAGCCCGCTCGTATGCCTACCAAGGCAACGTGGTGGACCTCTGGGAATATGCCGCCGAACACGACATCCACGTCGACCTCGGATCCGATCAGACCTCGCTGCATAACCCCTGGGCTGGCGGTTACTACCCCGTAGGACAGTCTTTCGAGGAGTCGAAGACCATGATGGCCGAGAACCCCGAGCTCTTCAAGGAGAAGGTGCAGGCTTCGTTGCGCCGCCATGTGGCAGCCATCAACAAGCTCACCGCCAAGGGCATGTATTTCTTCGACTACGGCAACGCCTTCCTGCTGCAGAGCAGCCGCGCCGGCGCCGACATCATGAAGGAAGACGGCACCTTCCGTTATCCCAGCTACGTACAGGACATCATGGGCCCGATGTGCTTCGACTACGGCTTCGGTCCCTTCCGCTGGGTCTGCGCTTCGGGTAAGCCCGAGGACCTCGCCGTCACCGACGAGATCGCTTGCAGTGTCCTTGAAGAGATCGCCCGCACGGCCCCTGCCGAGATCCAGCAGCAGATGCGCGACAACATCCAATGGATCCGCGGCGCCCAAGCCAACCACCTCGTGGTCGGCTCGCAAGCCCGTATCCTCTATGCCGACTGCGAAGGCCGCACCAAGATCGCTGCCGAATTCAACAAGGCAATCGCCGACGGCCGTCTGAGCGGTCCCGTCGTCCTTGGCCGCGACCACCATGACGTCTCCGGCACCGACAGCCCGTTCCGCGAGACCTCCAACATCTACGATGGCTCAAGCTTCACCGCCGACATGGCAGTTCAGAATGTCATCGGCGACGGCTTCCGCGGCGCCACCTGGGTCTCGATCCACAACGGCGGTGGCGTAGGCTGGGGCGAGGTCATCAACGGCGGATTCGGCATGGTCCTCGACGGCACCCCCGAAGCCGACCGTCGTCTCCACTGCATGCTGCACTGGGACGTCAACAACGGCATCGCACGACGCAATTGGGCCCGCAACGAAGGCGCCACCTTCGCCATCAAGCGCGCCATGGAACGTGAACCCAAGTTGAGGGTCACCATGCCGAATTTGGTCGACGACAATATCCTGGAGAACCTGTTTTGAGCCTAAATCGTCAAACACGAAATAGAATTCACTCCTTTTTTTCAACTATTTTTTTAAGCTATGAAAAAAGTTATTTTATCAACGATTGCAGTGGTCATGATGGCCATGGCCTTTGTCTCCTGCGGCAATGGCGGCAGCAAAGGCAACGACAAAGCACAAGGTATCGTCGGTAGCTGGTACTACAACGACAACACCTTCTACACCTTCAACGAAGACGGCACCGGCTCTTACACCGCTTTTGGCAGCCTGTTCGGCAACTTCACCTACACCGAGAGCAACGGCCAGCTCGTCCTCAACTATGAAGGATCCACCGATCCTACCGTTTTCAACTACAAATTGGATGGCAAGACCCTGACCATCCTTGCAGGTGAAAGCAACCTCGGCAGCGACACGGAATACAAGCTCAAATAGACGCATCCCGCTACCGCGACAAACTTTTAAGGCAACCTCTCGGGGTTGCCTTTTTTTATTACCTTTGCGTCCTCAAATGGAATCGAACAACAAACATATTCTTTATAGCGGCCTCGTGGGCTCAGCAAAAGCCTTCGCCGTGGAGGAACACTTCCGCCAAAACGGCGGACAGCACCTCGTCATCTGCGCCTCCAAAGAGGACGCTGCCTATTTCTATAACGACCTCGAAGCCCTATTCGGCGAAAGGGAGATGGACTACAGCAAGAAACAAATCCTCTTCTACCCCACTTCCTACAAACGTCCCTACGAGCCCGAACGCCCCGACAACACCTATATCCTCTCGCGCACCGAGGTACTGCAACGTATCTCCACCAGCGAAAGAAGAACGGTCATCGTCAGCTACCCCGAAGCACTTAGCGAAAAGGTCTTTACCCGCAAGCTCCTCGCCAAGAACACCACTAAGGTGAAACAAGGCGACAACATCAACCTCGACTTCCTCACCGACCTGCTTTACGAATACGGTTTCGAGAACGTCGACTTCGTGGTGGAGCCCGGACAGTTCGCCATCCGCGGCGGCATCATCGACGTGTTTTCGTTCGCCAGCGACAACCCCTACCGTATCGAATTCGGCTTCGACGGAGTTGAAAGCATCCGCAGCTTCGACATCGCCAGCCAACTCTCCATCGAACGGTTCAACAACATCGTGCTGCTGCCTAACATGCAGCAACAAGCCTTCATCGAAGAACGTGAGTCGATACTGGAATACCTGCCCAACTCCACGACCGTGTGGATCGAACAGATGAACTTCTTCGCTACACAGATCGACAAAGAATACGAGAGAGCGGTGGAAGCGTGGGAAAAGTTGGGAAGTCAGGAGACAGAAGACGGAAGACAGAATATTAATCCAGGTAAGCTGTTCGCCAAATCTGAAGAACTATTAAAGCATTTAGAGGAACATCACACCATAGAATTCAAAAGCCAAGAGGCAGGAGACAGAATCTTCCATACAACGGCGCAACCTGTTTTCAACAAGAACTTCAACCTTCTCATTGAGAACATCAACGATTACAAAGCGAAAGGCTACAGTATCGTTCTATACTCGGAGAGTTCCAAGCAGCTGGACCGCATCCAGGCCATCCTGAACGACATCCAGCACCACGATGAGTTGCACAGCGATTTCGAGCGGAAGCTCATCGCCATCCATGCAGGCTTCATCGACCACGACAAAAAAATCTGCTGCTATACCGACCACCAGATCTTCGAGCGTTACCACCGCTATCACCTGCGCGACAACTTCAGCACCAAACAAGCCATCACCCTCAAGGACCTCTACGACCTCAAGCCCGGCGACTACGTCACCCATATCGACCACGGCATCGGACGGTTCGAGGGACTGATGACCATCGAGCTGCACGGCAAAGAACAAGAGGTGTTGAGAATAACATACAATCATGGTGATACACTCTATATAAGTGTTCACTCACTTCACCAGATTGCAAAATACAGCTCCAAGGACGGAGCCGAGCCTTCGCTGAGCACCTTGGGGTCCAACGCATGGAACCGCCTGAAGTCTAAGACCAAGAGCAAGGTCAAGGACATCGCTCGCGAACTCATCAAACTTTATGCAGAGCGCAAACGCAGCAAGGGTTTCCAGTTCGCCCCTGACAGCTACCTCCAGACGGAGCTCGAGGCTTCCTTCCTCTACGAGGACACCCCCGACCAACTCAAGGCCACCAACGACGTGAAACGCGACATGGAGTCAGAGAGTCCCATGGACCGTCTCGTCTGCGGCGACGTTGGTTTCGGCAAGACCGAGGTGGCCATCCGCGCCGCCTTCAAGGCCGCCACCGACAGCAAACAGGTGGCCGTACTCGTGCCCACCACCGTGCTGGCCTTGCAGCATTACCAGACCTTCAAAAACCGTTTGGACGGCTTCCCCGTCAACATCGAATACCTCAACAGGTTCAAGACCGCCAAACAACAAAAGGAAATCCTGAAGAAACTCGAAGAAGGCCATATCGACATCATCATCGGAACGCACCGACTTACTGGGAAAGACGTCAAATTCAAGGATCTCGGCCTGCTCATCATCGACGAGGAACAGAAGTTCGGCGTCGCCGTGAAAGAGAAACTCAAGGAGATGAAAGCCAGCGTGGACACCCTCACCCTCACCGCCACCCCGATACCCCGCACCTTGCAGTTCTCGATGATGGGTGCCCGCGACCTCAGCGTCATCAACACCCCGCCGCCCAACCGCTATCCCGTGCAGACCGAACTCAGGGCCTTCGACGGTGAGTTGATCCGTGAGGCAATCATGTTCGAGATGGCACGCAACGGACAGGTGTTCTTCATCCACAACCGGGTGCAGAACATCATGGACGTGCATGACATGATCATGAGTTACGTTCCTGGATGCCGCATCGCCGTGGCCCACGGCCAGATGGAAGGCTCAAAGCTGGAGGAGATCATGCTCGACTTCATCGCCGGTGAATACGACGTATTGCTCTGCACCACCATCGTCGAGTCGGGCCTCGACATCCCCAACGCCAACACCATCATCGTCAACGACGCCCACCGCTTCGGACTCAGCGACCTGCACCAGCTGCGTGGCCGCGTGGGTCGTTCCAACAAGAAAGCCTTCTGCTACCTCCTCACCCCGCCTCTGAACACCCTCACCGAGGAAGCCCAGAAGCGCCTCCGTGCCCTTGAGGAGTTCTCCGACCTCGGCAGCGGCATCAATATCGCCATGCGCGACCTCGACATCCGCGGGGCCGGCAACCTCCTTGGCGCCGAGCAGAGCGGCTTCATCAATGATATCGGCTTTGAGACCTACCATAAAATCCTCGACGAAGCCATCGCCGAACTCAAAGAGAACGAATTCTCCGACCTCTTCGACAAGGAGACCGAGTTGGTCTATGTCACCGACTGCGCCATCGAGACCGACATGGAGGTGATGCTACCCTCCGAATACGTCAGCTCCACCGCAGAGCGCATCAGCCTCTATACCGAGCTCGACCATATCAAGACCGAGGAAGGACTCATGAGGTTCACCGACCAGCTCATCGACCGCTTCGGTCCCATCCCCAAGCCCGTCAACGACCTGCTCAACACCGTGCGTTTGCGGTGGAGGGCCAAAGACCTCGGTTTCGAAAAGATCGCCTTGCGCGACAACCTCATGGTGGCCCATTTTGTGAGCAACCAGGAGTCGCCCTACTACGAGACCGATACCTATCGTCAGGTGATGCAGTACATCATCAACCACCCCAAGCGCTGCGCCCTCAAGCAGACCGAAAGCAAACTCATCCTCACCATTAAGGAGGTGAGCACCGTGACACAGGCTTTGGATATTGTTAAAGCGATGGGAGAAAAATAAAAAACGAGACCATTGAAAAGACGAAAATTCATCAAGATCACCTCAAAGGCAGCCTGTGCGGCGGCTTTGCTGCCCTCTGTCGGCGGCTTGATCACCGGATGCACGAATTTGACTGACGAAGGGAAGCCCACCACCCCTTCTGTTGCCAACGAATCATGGAACTTTGACGAAGTGGTTGACCGCAGCGGCACGTGGAGCATCAAATACGGTCGGGCCTCCGAGGGACAAATCCCAATGTGGATTGCCGACATGGACTTTAGGACGGCGCCCGCCGTATCGTCAGCCCTGAAAGAACGGCTGAACCGCGATGTGCTGGGGTACACCTACACGCCGGACGAGTTTTACCAAAGCATCATCCACTGGGAGAAGGAAATGCACGACTGGCAGGTGGAAAAGGACTGGGTCGCCTACTGCCCCGGCGTCATCACCGCTATCAACCAGGCTTACCTCACCTTCACCGAACCGGGCGACGGCATCGTCGTGATGCCACCCGTTTACAATCTTTTCAGGATGTACGCCGAAAGGTTGGGACGACGGGTGATCGACTGCCCCTTGCTCTTCGACGGCAAACATTATCGGATGGATTTCCCTGGATTGGAAAGGACCCTCTCCTCTTCTGACATCAAGATTCTTGTCCTTTGCAACCCCCATAATCCCGTCGGCATCGTCTGGGGCCCTGATGACCTCAGGCGGATTGCTTCCATCTGTCGCCAAAAAGGTGTGCTTGTCATCTCCGACGAGATCCACGCCGACCTCACTCTCCCCGGCTATCAACACACTCCGTTTTGCAGTGTCAGCGAAGACGCATCGGCCGTCGGCCTCGTTTTTGCCAGCCCGACCAAATCGTTCAACTTGGCAGGGGTCTCGATGACCGCCTACTGCATCATCCCCAATAAGGAACTAAGAGAGCCCTACCTGAAGCAACTCAGGGACCTGAAGCTCGACGAGGCCCCCATCCCCAGTTTGGTCGCCACCATCGCCGCTTATACCGAAGGGGCTCCTTGGCTCCAATCCCTTCGGGAATACCTTCAGGGCAACGTCCAAGAAGTCGTCGATTTCTTCTCCTATAACGATTTGGGCATCAAGGCCATTCCACCCCAAGCCTCTTTCCTCGTTTGGTTGGATTGCCGTGCGATGGGGCTCCAGCAGGAGGAGCTGATGCGCTTTTTCTCCGACAAAGCCGGGCTCCTGTTAAGCAACGGCGCCATGTACGGCCAAGGCGGAGAAGGCTTCGTCCGCATGAACATCGGCTGTCCACGGAAGATCGTGAAGGAGGCGTTGGAAAGGATGGTGCAGGCTTTGGATATTCGTTAGGGCGATGGAATAAAAAACTTAATGATCTGTTTTCACTGGAATCTTAAAACTGATTGGCAAAAAGAATCCCACACTAACTGGCTGACCCTCATACATACCAGGTTTCCATCGGGGCATCGATTTTACCGCGCGCAAAGCCTCTGCATCACATGACGGGCTAAGGCTCTGAACCACTTTGCAGTCACTAATCGAACCATCAACTTCCACTGTAAAAGACACTATAACCTTGCCTTGAACGCCTGCCAACTGTGCTGCTTCTGGGTATTGAATGTTTTGCCCAAGCCACACCCCCAAAGCTTCCAAACCGCCTGGAAATTCAGGCATCTCATCGATTGGAGGTACCTCTTCGGGTGGTACCACAACATACTGCTTTGAAGAACCGCAACTA
>CADCIH010000026.1 GCA_902801465.1 uncultured Bacteroidia bacterium
GAGGATCATCTCGTGAGCCACATGGCCGTGGTTGCCGGTATACAGGATCGGGTAGTAGTCCTTCAGTCTTTCCTTCAGGTAGTTGGCATTCATGATGGCGCCCATGGTGGCTTTCTTCAGGCCTTCACCACCCAACATCTTGATGTAGCAGTAGGTGATGGTGAGGATCTGAGCGCTACCGAACGGGGCGGCTGAAACAGCGCCTTCCTGCTTCTCGCCACCGCAGTGGAACAGGATGTGTGAAGGCAGGTAGGGCTTCAGGTGTTCGGCCACGCCGATGGGACCTACGCCAGGACCGCCACCGCCGTGCGGGATGGCGAAGGTCTTGTGCAGGTTGAGGTGGCAGACGTCAGCACCGATGTAACCGGGGCTGGTCAAGCCGACTTGGGCGTTCATGTTGGCACCGTCCATGTAGACTTGGCCGCCGTTGTCGTGGACGATCTTCACGAGGGTGCGGATGCCGTCCTCATAGATGCCGTGGGTCGAAGGATAGGTGACCATGAAAGCTGCCAGGTTGTCCTTGTATTGTTCGGCCTTGGCCTTGGCGTCTTCGAGGTTGATGTTGCCGTGCTCGTCGCAAGCGACAACGACCACCTGCATGCCAGCCATGGCGGCAGAGGCGGGGTTGGTGCCGTGGGCGGAGGCAGGAATCAGGCAGATGTTGCGGTGACCCTGGCCGTTGGCCTCTTGGTAACGACGGATGGTGAGCAGACCGGCATATTCGCCGCTGGCACCAGAGTTAGGCATGAAGCTCATGCCCTTGAAACCGGTGATCTCGCAGAGGTCTTTCTCCATCTCGTTGATGAGTTCGAGGTAGCCTTCCACTTGGTCGGCGGGGACGAAGGGGTGGATGTTGCCGAACTCAGGCCAGCTGAGGGCGTACATCGAGGTGGCGGGGTTCAGCTTCATGGTGCAGGAGCCAAGCGGAATCATGCAGCGGTTGAGGCTGAGGTCGCGGTTTTCGAGCTTCTTCATATAACGCATCATGTCGGTCTCGCTGCGGTACTTGAAGAACATCGGGGCCTGCATGAACTTGGAGGTGCGCTGCATCTCGGGTTGGATGCCGCTGAACTTCTGGCAGTTCGGGTCGCAGACAAGCTCTTCGTGCTGTTTGCCGAGGGCTTCGGCGACGACCTGACCGATCTCGTTGATGTCTTCGCGAGCGGTGGTCTCATCGATGCTGATGCCAAAGTGCTGCTTGTCGATGATGCGGAAGTTCATGCCGTGTCTCTCAGCGGCTTCCTTCACCTTGCAGGTGCAAGCGCCTTCGGGCAGTTCGAACAACAGGGTGTCGAAGAAATGCTTGTTGAGTTGCTTCACGCCGAGTTTGGCCAGTTCAGAGGTCAGCTTGCCGGCGAGGCAGTTGATATGGTGTGCGATTTCGGTCAAGCCTTCCGGTCCATGATAGAGGGCGTAGAAGCCCGACATGATGGCCAGCAGGGCTTGGGCGGTGCAGATGTTCGAGGTGGCGCGCTCACGTTTGATGTGTTGTTCGCGGGTTTGGAGGGCCAGACGGTAGGCAGGGTTGCCGAGGGCGTCGACGCTGATGCCGATGATACGGCCAGGCATGTCGCGCTTGTAAGCCTCGGTGGTGGCGAAGTAACCGGCATGAGGACCGCCGAATCCCATCGGCAGACCGAAACGCTGGTTGGAACCTAAGACCACGTCGGCACCCCATTCGCCGGGAGGCGTGATGAGGGTGAGGCTGAGCAGGTCGGCACCGAATTGGTTGGGGCACTGGAGCAGGATGCCGAAGTAGGCCTCGCTGCATGTGAACTGGTCGACAGGAGCCACTTCAACCTCGATGCCTTGGAAGTGAGCGCGGGTCTTGATGACCTCGATGCTCTGCGGGAACACGTCGTCGGCAACGAAGAACTTCTTCACGCCAGCCTTCACCTGGGCGCGGCTACGGGCGTGCCAGAACATCAGCATGGCTTCGGCGGCGGCAGTGCCCTCGTCGAGCAATGATGCATTGGCCAAAGGCATGGCAGTCAGGTCGCTGATGACAGTCTGGAAGTTCAAGAGAGCTTCCAAACGGCCTTGGGAGATCTCAGCCTGGTAAGGGGTGTAGGAAGTGTACCAGCCCGGGTTCTCAAGGATGTTGCGCATGATGACACCGGGGGTGATGGTGTTGTAGTAACCCAAGCCGATGTAGGTGCGGAACTGTTTGTTCTTGGCGCCGATGGCTTTGAGGTGGCTGATGACTTCGTACTCGTTCATGCCCTCGCCGATGTTAAGCGGCTTGGGAAGACGGATTTCAGGAGCGATAATCTCATCGACAAGTTGTTCTTGCGATGCGACGCCGATGACCTTCAGCATCTTTTCAGCATCCGATGCAGTAGGGCCGTTGTGGCGTTTGATGAAATTGTTTCTAATCATTCTAATACTTTATTTATTGTGATATAATCTGGATAAGCAAGGGATTGGTTGTTGATCTTGATGTAGGGTTTCACCTTGACTCCGAGGTTGACCGGGTCGCTCTTGGCACCGGCCAGCTTGAAAGCCAGGTTGAGGATGGCGTCGGCTGTCTCGCCGCTGAAGAGCTGGAACAGGTCGGTGCTGATGGGGATGGCGACCTGACCTTTGGAATTGGGGGCGATGCTGAACCCGTTGGTGAACGTGCTGCTGATGACCTCCTTGTTGTTCAAGGCGATGATATAGTCCATCTTGCCCAATGCGGCAGCGATGCTGTTCGGGTTGTTCACATCAAGGTTGACGTTGAAGGTGACGGGCAACTTCTTGTTCATCAAGGAGTTTGTCACCTTGATGAGCTGTGCGGCGTTCAGGTTGCTTTGATCCATGCCTTTACTGAGGTCGATACCCAGCATGTTGATGTTGTTGACACCAGTCACATCAAAGGTGCAGTTCTTCAAGTTCATCACTTGAGCCGCCTGATTGGCGATCTGTGCAAGCTGTTCGCATGCCGTAAAGGAAGCGGTCAGCATCACCAGTACAATAACTCTAACGATTTTTCTCATAATTCTTAATTCTTAATTCTTAATTCTTAATTCTTAATTCTCATTGCTTCTATTTGCGCGTTTGCGTTCCAACTCGTCAAGTATGATCTTGCGGAGGCGCAAGCTCTTGGGAGTGACTTCGAGATACTCGTCATCGCGGATGTATTCCATGTACTCCTCAAGGGAGAAACGCACGGGCGGGATGAGGCGGATGGCTTCGTCGCTTCCGGAGGCACGCACGTTGGTGAGGTGCTTGGTCTTGCACACGTTGATGACGATGTCGTTGGAGCGGGTGTTCTCACCGATGACTTCACCGGCATAGACATCTTCGTTCGGGTTGACGAAGAAGGTGCCGCGGTCTTGCAGTTTCCAGATAGCGTAGGGGATGGCTTGTCCGGTCTCCATCGAGATCAGGGCTCCGGTGTTGCGGCTCGGCATCTCGCCTTTCCAAGGCTCGTAGGCTTTGAAGCGGTGCGAGATGATGGCTTCGCCTTCGGTGACGGTCAGAAGGGTGTTTCTCAGACCGATAAGACCTCTTGATGGGATGTCGAAGTCGAGGCACATGCGGTCGCCTTTGGGTTCCATCTGAGTCATCTCACCCTTACGGGCGCTGACCTGCTCGATGACACGTCCGGAGAAGTCCTCGGGAACCAGGACGGTGAGGCACTCGATGGGTTCGCACTTCACATCGTCGATGTATTTGAGGATTACCTTGGGCTGACCCAATTGGAACTCGTAGCCTTCGCGGCGCATGGTCTCGACCAAAATGCTGAGATGCAGGATGCCACGGCCATAAACCATCAACGAGTCGGGCGATTCAGTGTCCTCCACCTTCAGGGCGAGGTTTTTCTCAGTCTCTTTATAGAGACGTTCGCGGATATGGCGTGAGGTGACATATTTACCCTCTCGGCCGAAGAAAGGCGAGTTGTTGATGGTGAACAGCATGCTCATGGTGGGCTCGTCAACCTTGATGGGTGGCAGCGCTTCCGGGTTCTCATAATCGGCTACGGTATCACCGATTTCGAAGTCCTCCAGACCCATCAATGCTACGATGTCGCCGGCTTCGACGGGCTTTTTGGTGCGTTCCTTGCCCAGACCCTCGAAGGTGTAAAGTTCTTTGATTGTCGATTTTACAACACTTCCGTCGTGTTTTACCAACGAAACGTTCATGCCGGCTTGCAAGACACCGCGTTTCAGTCGTCCCACAGCGATACGTCCCACATAGGAGCTGTAGTCCAACGAGGTGATCAGAAGTTGTGGGGTGCCTTCTTCGAACTTGGCCTCGGGGATGGTGTCGATGATGGTGTCGAGCAGATAGGAAACATCGCTGGTGATGTTGTTGGGGTCGTCCGACATCCAGCCTTGTTTTGACGAGCCGTACACGGTGGGGAAGTCGAGTTGGTCCTCGGTGGCGCCGAGGTTGAACATCAAGTCGAAGACAGCTTCCTGAACCTCGTCGGGACGGCAGTTGGGCTTGTCGACTTTATTAATGACCACGATAGGCTTCAGTCCCAGTTCGATGGCTTTCTGTAACACGAAACGGGTCTGGGGCATGGGCCCTTCAAAGGCGTCGACCAACAATAAAACGCCATCGGCCATGTTGAGCACGCGCTCCACCTCACCACCAAAGTCAGCGTGACCAGGGGTATCGATAATATTAATCTTGACATCCTTGTAACGGACGGAGACGTTCTTCGAAAGGATAGTGATACCACGCTCACGCTCCAAGTCGTTGTTGTCAAGAATGAGCTCTCCCGGGTTTTCGTCCGACTCTTTGAACAGTTTTGATTGATATAAAATGCGGTCAACCAGGGTGGTCTTACCGTGGTCAACGTGAGCTATAATAGCTATGTTTCTGATACTCTGCATCTTAAATTATATACACCATTTTAATTATTAACCGACAAAAATAGAAAAAAATCCTGATTTTCGGAAATCTTTTCTGAAAATGCTTGCTATGTTGAATATTATCCGTACCTTTGAAGAAAAGTTTTCACGATATCATGAGCCAGCGTACACGGTCGGTACTGAAGCAATACTGGGGCTATCCCTCGTTTCGTCCCTTGCAGGAGGATATTGTGGATTCGGTGGTGGCTGGACGCGACACCTTGGCGCTTCTTCCCACGGGTGGCGGCAAGTCGATCTGTTTCCAAGTGCCTGCCATGGCCATGGAGGGCATCTGCGTGGTGGTGACACCCTTGATAGCTTTAATGAAGGACCAAGTGGCGCATTTAGTAGCCAAACGGATTCCGGCCGCAGCCATCTATTCAGGGATGCATCCCGACCAAGTGGAACTTATCTACAACCAAGCGGTCTTCGGAAGACTGAAGTTCCTCTATGTCTCACCGGAACGATTAATGACCGACCAATTCCAGGAGGCCATCAAACGCATGAAGGTCAACCTGCTGGCCGTGGATGAGTCGCATTGCATCTCGCAATGGGGCTACGACTTCCGTCCGCCTTACCTGAAGATCGCCGAGATCAGGCCGTATATTCCCAAGACGCCGGTGCTGGCCCTTACAGCTACCGCCACCGCCAAAGTGGTCGACGACATCCAGTTCAGGCTGGGGTTCAAGCAAAAAAACGTGTTCCAAAGCAGTTTCGAGCGGAAGAATGTCACCTATAACGTGTATCATGAGCCTGACAAGTTCGGGGTGCTTTACAGGAAACTACATGCCTTGCAGCAGGGGAGTGCCATCGTTTATGTCAGAAACCGCAAAAAGACGCAGGTCATCGCTGAATGGCTTCAATCGGTGGGCATCTCTGCCACGTTTTATCATGCAGGGCTGGATTCCAAGACACGTGACGAGCGACAGGATCTTTGGATGAAAGGCAAGGTGAAGGTGATGGCGGCCACCAACGCCTTCGGCATGGGCATCGACAAGCCTGATGTGAGGCTGGTGATCCACATGGACCTGCCCGACAGTATCGAGGCTTACTTCCAAGAGGCGGGACGTGCCGGGCGTGACCTGCAACCCGCAGAGGCTTTCCTGCTGGTATCGGAGGCTGACGTGCGACAGCTACAGGACAATCTTCGGCAATCGTTCCCTGAGATGGATCGGATCAAGATGATCTACCGTGCCTTGGGCAATTATCTGCAGTTGCCCATCGGAGCAGGGAAGATGGAGATGTATCCCTTTGTCATGACCGATTTCGCCCAGAGGTACGACTTCAGTGTCATGGAGGTGTATAGTGCATTGAAAATCATGGAGAAAGAAGGAATCTTGCAGCTATCGGACAGCTTTGAGGAACCTTCGCAGGTGTGGATCAAGGCTCCGCGCGAGGACCTATATCGCTTTCAGGTGGCCTTCCCTCAGTTCGACACCTTTATTAAATACATGTTGCGCAACATGCCGGGGGTGCTGAGCGATTTTGTGAGGTTCAACGAAGAAGTTGCTGCGCAGAAGACGGGATTGACGGTGGAACAGGTGATGGCACAGCTGAAGAAGATGGAACAATACAATTTCCTGACCTATGTGCCTCGCAAGGACAAACCGCAGATACAGCTGCTCACGGAATTGCTCGACACCCGATACTTCAGCATCTCCAACGAGAACTATCAAGACCGCAAGCGTGATGCAGAGGAGCGAGTGCAGGCTGTCATCGACTTTGTCAACAACAACCAGGAATGCCGTAGCGTGCAGCTGCTGCGCTATTTCAATGAGACCATCAACAAGGTGTGCGGTCGCTGCGACGTGTGTCTGAGCCATGCCGAACACCATCTTGGAGCTGACGAATATGAGCAGATTGTCCAATTGCTACAGCCAGTGCTGCTTCAGCGCTCGCTAAGCGTGCGTGAAGCCACCGAGATTTGTCAAGGCCACGACGAAGAAGAAGTGGTCGAGGCCATTCGTTGGATGGTTGATAACGGGAAAATCCGAATTAATGGCGATATCCTGTCCCTATAAAAACACGTAGAGACGGTGCTTGCACCGTCTCTACGATTGTTTGTAGTATCCTGAATAATTATTTTTTCAGAATGTTTGCAGCGGGTTTGAATTTGACAACCTTCTTGGCCTTGATGGTGATCTGCTTGCCGGTTCTCGGGTTGTGGCCCTTTCTGGCTTTGCGGGTGGTGGTGGCAAGGGTGCCGAAGCCCACGAGAGCGATCTTGCCGTCCTTTTTCAGTTCAGCTTTGGCAACTGCGATGGCAGCGTCAACGGCTTTCTTGGTGTCAACTTTGGTCATGCCGGCTTTTGCAGCAATGGCATCGATTAATTCAGCTTTGTTCATTTTTAATAGTGTTAAAGGTTAATAGTGATAGTGTTTTTCGACCACAAAGATAATGTAAAAATCTAGTTTGCAAGCGTTTTTGATTTTTTTTTAAAGTTTTTTTAAAGATTTGAGTAATTTTTGTGTAGAAAAATATTCAAATCTCGGCTTTTAAAGGGCCTTCAAGGCGTAAACCTCTTAAAAAATCAGCGATGTTCATCGCTTTCTTACCCGCTTGTTGAAGTGTGGTCAGCTGAATATAACCATCGGTTGCCGCTACTTTAAGATAGCTTTTTCCGTCGGTGAGCACAGTGCCGACAGGGTGGGTGTGGGCGACGAGTTCGATGTCTGAAGCGAACACTTTCAGTTCGATTGGGTCGCCTTCCTTGGGTAATAGTCTGGTATGTGCGGCAGGGTAGGGAGAGAGTCCTCTGATATGGTTGTAGATTGATTGGCAGTCGCGGTCCCAGTGGATAAGGCAGAAGTCCTTGAAAATCTTTGGTGCGTCTTTCAGGGTGGTTCCTTCGGCAAGTTCCTCTTGGGTCACGGTCTTAAGGTCACCTTTTTCAATCATTTTGATGGTGTCCACCACGAGTCGGTTACCCAGCTTCATCAGCTCGTCGTGCAGCTCTCCTGCGGTTTCGTCGGGGCGGATGGCGACATGTTCTTGGAGGATGATTTTTCCTTTGTCGATTTCCTCGTTGAGGAAGAAGGTGGTCAGACCAGTCTCTTTCTCTCCATTGATGATGGCATGGTTGATGGGTGCGGCGCCCCGGTATTGGGGTAGGAGTGAGGCGTGAAGGTTGAAAGTGCCGAGTGGAGGCATCTTCCAGACCACGGCTGGGAGCATCCTGAAGGCGACCACGACGAACAGGTCGGCATGGCAGTCCTCGAGGGCTTTGAGGAAGACGGGGTCTTTGAGTTTCTCTGGCTGAAGCAAGGGCAACTGGTGATCCAAAGCGGTGCGCTTCACGTCGGAGTATTGGATCTTCTTGCCACGTCCCGCAGGCTTGTCGGGCATGGTCACAACGGAAACCACCTCATAACCGGCTGCCAGAATGGCTTCCAGTTGTGAGGCGGCAAACTCCGGTGTCCCGAAATAAACGAGACGCATTATTTCATCAGTTCCTCGATGCGGGCGATGTTCTTGTTGATCTCGAAGGCCTCGTTGCTGAGCGGGTAGTCGGCTTTCAGGGCCTTGTAGCACTTCAGCGCGTTGGCATAGTCGCCGAGGATCTCGTAAGTCATGCCGGCCTTGGTAAGGAACATCGGGCCAGTGAATTCGTTCTTCGACTTGTTGACGGCTTTCTCGTAATAAGCGACAGCCTGATTCATGTCGTCGAGTTCCATGTAGCAGTCACCGATGGCTCCGAGGGCCATGGGGGCGAGGATCTCGTCGTTGCCAGTGTATTTCTTCAGGTAGTCGATGGCTTCATCATACTTGCCCAGCTTCATGTTGCTGATGCCGGCGTAGTAGGCGGCCAGTTTGCCAGTCTTGGTGCTCTTGTAAGCATCATAGACCTCGGTGAAACCGAGATAGTTGCCGTCGCCCACCAAGGCAGCATCGTACATCTCCTTCTCGAAATATTTCTGTGCAGTGAAGATTTCATTGCTGGCAGTGCGGTCTTTTTTGTCGTTCAAGGCCTTCAAGCCCCAGATGATACCGGCGATGACAATGATGGCGGCAATGACGCCATAGATGAGTTTCTGATGCTCTTCGATCCAAAGTTCAGTCTTACTCAGAGCGGTTTCAACGTTTTCCAGTGTTTCTTCGCCTTTTTTAATCTCTTGTTCTTTCTTAGTTGCCATATTTATTCAATATTATTTTAATCAAAAAATTTCGGACTGCAAAAATAGGAAATTCTGCGTTTGTATCAACAAAAATCACGTTTTTTTTATTTTTGCAAAAAATTCATTTTGAAATGACCCCAAGAGACAAGGCTTTACTTGATTTTTTATACCAATTTCTCACCGATGAGCGCAAAGATCGTTTTGAGGAGGTGCTTTCGTGGCGGACACGGCATCTAACCGTGGTGCTTGAGGATATCTTCCAACCGCACAATGCCAGCGCCGTGCTGCGTAGCTGTGACTTGACTGGTGTTCAGGATGTCCATATCATCGAGAACAACTATACTTTTGACGTCAATCCGGACGTGGTGATGGGCAGCACCAAGTGGCTCGACATTCGTCGTTACAACGAATTGGATTTCAATACCCCGGTTGTCATTGAACAACTGAAAGCCAAAGGCTACCAAATCGTGGCCACCTGTCCCCATCAGGACGACTTCTCGCCGGAGACGCTGCCGCTGGACCAGCCGGTGGCTTTGGTGTTCGGTACAGAGAAGACTGGTATCACCGATTATGTGATGGAACATGCCGACAAATTCGTGAAAATCCCGATGTACGGCTTCACGGAGAGTTTCAATATCAGTGTCTCAGCGGCTTTGCTGGTCTACACACTGACACATCGTCTCCACGAAATGAGCGATGTGAATTGGCATCTTTCAGAAGAAGAAAAAGATGAAATCCGCCTGGAATGGGCGCGGCGCACCTTAAACCGTATCCGGCAATACGAAAGGAAATTCAAAGAGCTTAATCCAGAATATGATTGAACGGAAAACGGAAAACGGAGAACGGAAAGTTTTTCAGTTTTCCGTTCTCCGTTTTCCGTTTTCCACTCTCACCCACAGCCGCCACATCAAATAGCCCCAAGCGAAGAAGAGGACGTAGAAAATCCATTTTGGCACGGAGGTTTGGTAGGCGCCTTCCTTGTCGATTTGTTGATATTGCTCAGTGGGGATGTCGGCATAGTAGTATGAACCAGCACCAAAGTCGTAGCCTTTGACCAGACCGAGCTGGTTGGCCATGATCCAACCAGCTAGAAACAAAGTGATTACCACCACGAGGATGGTAATCACTTTGAATATTTTATGGTTTTTATCCATTATTTGAACATGTCGAGTACGGGTACCTCAAAGAGCACACCGGAAAGTAGGATCCACACGGCAAACAGGGTTAGGGCGATGTTGAACACCTGGCCGATGATGTAGAGCCAGAGCACCTTGCCGCCTTGCATCTGTTTGAAGAGACTCTTGAAGTTGGTGTCGAGGCCGATGCTGGTGAAAGCCAACACGAAAGCCCAGTTTTTGTATTGGTCGAGCACGCCGTTGATGGCTTTCACGTCGCCGCCCATGGGTTGGACGATGAAGGAAGCGACCAGCGAAGCCACGAAGAAACCGATGATGAACTTCGGGAAGCGGTTCCAGATCTCGCCAGCACTCACTTTCTGGTTCGGGTCTTTGTCGACCTTGGTGGCAAAGAAGATGGCCACGAAGAAGGCGATGAAGCCGATGAGGATGTTCTGGATGGACTTCACGAGGACTGCGGCTTGTTCGGCTTCTTCGCCGAGGGCGTTACCGGCCAGCACCACAGCACCCGTTGAGTCGACGGTGCCGCCGATGAGGGCACCGCCCATAAGTTGGTTCATGCCGCAGGCGCGGATGATCATGGGTTCGAACACCATCATGAGGATGGTGAAGATGATGGAGATGCTGATGGCCAACGAGAGGTCTTCCTTCTTGGCTTTGGCAGCCGCTCCCGTGGCGATGGCGGCACTGGTACCGCACACCGAGGTGGCCGAAGCCAAGGTGATGACCAAGGGCTTGTTGTCGATCTTCAGCACCTTGGTGCCCAACCACCACATGAAGATGATGACGATAGGCGTCACAATCCATGCGATGCCGAGACCGTAGAGGCCGAACTTGGCGATGTTGCTGAACAGCACCGAGAAACCCATGATGACCAAACCAGTCTTGATGTAGAACTCCGTGCGGATGGCGGGTTTCAGCCATTCAGGCGTGCCAACGGTGTTGGAGATGAGCAGGCCGATGAGCAGAGCCCAGAAAGCCCATTCAAGGTACATCTTTAAGGTGTATTCGGCGCTGATCATTCTCACCACGATGCAAATGATGAACAGCACGACGTAAGCCGGGATGAACTTCTTGATTTTCTCACCCTGCAGCTTGATGCCAATGCCAAACAACACGCCAGTCACCAAGAAGGTGCGGAGCAGTTTGATCCAGAACTCGCCATTGAACTGGGCGGCCAAGGATTTCTTTTCTTCCACGTTCTCCCACCAGTGCCAGGTACCGAACTTGGCAGCGGAGAAGTCAAAAGAACCAGTCAGGACGGCAATGCAGGCCACGGCGATGACAATAAAGCCAATCCACACGGCCAGCCAGTCCTCTTTTTTCCAAAGGTTGGATATTTTGTTGTTAGACATACCAATTAAGAATTAAGAATTTAGAATTTAGAATTTATAGCTGAGTATCCCGACCACGCGATGCGAGTTGCTTCCCGTTTCTTTTTGGATCAAGGAATAGTCGAGTTTGAAGTTCAGTGACTTCACTGGCCAGTAGTTGATGCCAACGGTATAGTAATTCGTGCCACCATTGACAATGTCATTATCTTGGGTAAAATGCTCGTAACGCAATACGGGCATCAGCTTTTGGCTGTTTTCCTTGCCGAAGCGGAAGTTGTAGCCAGCTACAGCGTAGTAGCCTTGGCTGAGCAGGAGGTCTTCGTAATAAACTTGGTCGCCGTTCTCGTCAAGGATGGGGCCTGCATCGTCGTAGGCTTCCACTTGATGGCCGGTGGTGCCACTCAGGTACTCAGCGCGGACGACGAGGTCGCCGTCGTTGTATTGTGCACCAGCGCTCCAACGTTCACGGGCGCCTTGGTTGATGTCATCTTTTTTGTATTTTCCATTATAGTAAGAGCCACTGAGGGTCAGGGCTTTCAGCATGGGATGGATCTCCAAGCGACCGACAATGTCCTTGCGGTTGTTGTTGTCGGTAGTGGTCGGACCGTTACCATTGAACACGCCGAGATAGTAAGTGACGATGGAGAAGTCTTTGCCTTCCGGACGGAAGAGGTCACCGCTGGCCATGATGCCGAGGTCGCGACCCAGTCCGCCGACACCACACACGTCGCTGTAGCCGACGAGTTTCTGGACACTCTCGCCGTAGTCGAAGATCTCGAGGTTGACGGGGTTGATGGGGCTTTCAAGGGTAAAGGGGGTCTTGAACTGACCGACTTGGATGGCGAACTCGGTGCAGGGTTTGTACTTCACGAAAGCGTCAACCAACATGGGTGAACGGCTGAAGTCGCCTTGAATCTTGTAGGAGAGTTCTTTGGTGAGCTTGCCTTCGACCGACATACGGACACGACGCATGCGAAGGGTGTTGTCTTTGAGATTAAAATCCTGGTCGAAGTTGGCTTGATAGAGTCCTTGCACGAAGCCCGAGATTTTCGGCCCTTCCTGGGCGCGGAGGCTCACGGGAAAGCTGATCGCGATTAAAGCAATGATTAACAATAAGTTACGTTTCATAATAAATAATTTTTAAGACTTGTTTTCAATAAATACGGCGGCAAAAATAGTAAAAATATTGATAGTAAATATATTTACTAAATATTTAAAAAAAAGTCAGAGGTGTTCTCTGACTTCTTCAAATGAGATTTTGAACCATTCGGTATAGCATTCGGGATGAGCTTTCATGTCGGATGCGATGTCGTCGAGGCTCATGTATTTGAACGAGGCCACTTCTTCGGTGTTGATGACGGGGGTGTCGTCGGAAGTGCCGAACCATACGTGGTCGAATTCGTGCTCAGTGAGTCCTAGGCCGACGGGTGCCTTATATATAAAGGTGAAGACTTCGTGCATGTCGCAGCTGAGGCCCATCTCTTCTTTCAGGCGTCGTGCCGTGGCTTGTGCGAGGCTCTCGCCGCTGCGGGGGTGGCTGCAGCAGGTGTTGGTCCACAGGCCGGGGGAGTGGTATTTTGTCAATGCGCGCTGTTGGAGCAGCAGTTCCCCTTTGGAGTTGAAGATGAAGATGGAGAAGGCACGGTGGAGGCGGGGCACAATGTGAGCCGCCATCTTTTCCATGATGCCGATCTGGGTATCTTTTTCGTCAACCAGTACTACGTGTTCCATTATACGTTGAATCTGATGTTAAGGATGTCTCCGTCTTGGACAACATAGGTCTTACCTTCCACTCTGAACTTGCCGGCTTCTTTCACTGCGGCTTCTGAGCCGTATTGAAGGAAGTCCTCGGTGCTCATCACCTCGGCGCGGATGAAACCACGCTGCAAGTCGCTGTGGATGACGCCTGCGGCCACAGGGGCGGTGTCGCCCACGTGGATGGTCCAGGCACGTGTCTCGTCGGGACCGGTGGTGAAGAACGAATGGAGGTTGAGGGTATGGTAGGCGGTGCGGACGAGTTTGTTCACGCCGGGTTCGGTCAGGCCGGCGTCTTCCATGAAGAGCTGACGGTCGGCAGCGTCGAGTTCGGCGATGTCGGCTTCGAGTTTGCCTGCGATGATGAGCATGTCCTGGCCTTCTTTCAAGGCGCCTTTGACGGCTTCGGAATAGGCGTTGCCTGTGGTGGCGGAGGCGTCGTCCACATTGCACACGTAGATGATGGGTTTGGCGGTCAGGAGCTGGAGGTCTTGGATGAACCGCTTGTCCTCGTCGGCGACTTTGGCGTCGCGGGCATTGCCCATGTTCTCGAGCACTTCTTTATAGATGCTGAGTACCTCGAAGGCTCGTTTGTTGTCCTTCTCGCCGTTTTTCAGGAGTTTCTGAACGCGTTCCAGCTTACGGGTGACCAAGTCGAGGTCGCGCACTTGCAACTCAAGGTCGACAAGTTCCATGTCGCGCACAGGGTCGATGCTGCCTTCGCTGTGAGGGATGTTGGGGTCGTCGAAACAACGAAGTACGTGGATGAGGGCGTCCATGGTTTGCACCTCGGCTAGGAGCTTGTTGCCAACGCCTTGACCTCCCTTGCTCAGGCCGGGCAGGTCAACGATCTCCACTGTGGCGGGCACGATGCGCTTCGAATGCGAGATGTTGTCGATCTTCTTAAGACGGTCGTCAACGACTTCGCACATGCCGATGTTCGACTTGGAAGCGAAACCTATCTCCGCCTTGGTGTTCGAAATGCAATTGAAAATAGTGGTCTTGCCGGTACTCGACAAGCCGATGATGCCACAGTTAAGAGCCATGATGATTAAACGTTAGGTTGTATATTCTTAAATTGAGAGTTCTCGCGGTGTTTGCGGATGGAACGGACACCAAAGATCCACATAAAAATGTCGAGGGCGATGAATGCCACCAGGATGATGATCTGACCAAAAGCGCCTATCTCGTCGGTGACCATCAGCAGCCAGTCGAACATGCCGTGGACAATACCTGGGACGATGACGCTCAAAAGGAGATATCCAACGCGGTTCTCCTGGCTGAACTTGGCCAGCGAGAGGAAGTAACCCATCATCACACCAAAGAGGAAGTGACCGGGAACAGAAATGATGGCGCGCATGATGCCCACACCGAGACCTCCCTCCATCACATAGAGGATGTTCTCAAGGCAGGCGAAGCCCAGACCGCAGAAAGTGGCATACACGATGCCGTCCATATATTCGTTGAAATTCTTGTTCCACCAGATCAGTAAAAACACAATAAGGAACTTGCACAATTCCTCCGGGAACCCTGCCTCCATGAAGGCGGAGTAGAACACCGTGTCGGAATACCAAATGTTGTTGAGTAGCCCAACGATGACAAGGTCCAGCAATATGGCGAAGATGCCACCTACGAAAGCAAGGATTAGCAGCCCCAAAGGTTCCTTTTCGTATTTGTCCTGTCTGTAAATATAAACCAACAACAGGATGACGGGTAGAATTGAAATTCCGAGTAACAATAATGCCATGGTGTTTTGAGTTTAATGATGACTGAAGAGTGAATTTTTGACAAAAATACAAATTATTCGGCTCAGCAAACATGAAAAAAGCTAATTTTGCAAAAAAATAATTCGCCATGCAGGAAACCATCCTTATCCTGGATTTTGGCTCGCAAGTGACCCAGCTGATTGGCAGGCGTCTGCGCGAGCTTAACGTGTATTGTGAGATCCATCCCTACAACAAGATTCCGGCCATCGGAGCCGATGTCAAAGGCGTGATTCTGAGCGGCAGCCCGTTCTCGGTGCGTGACCCGAAGGCGCCTTTCGCCGACCTTGACGGCATCAAAGGAAAATTACCACTGCTCGGTATCTGTTATGGAGCCCAATTCATGGCACATCACTTCGGAGGTGAGGTCAACGGCTCCATCGCCCGTGAATATGGACGTGCCATGCTGACCGTTACCGACACCAAGTCGTTGTTGTTCCATGACGTCGACATCAACAGCATCGTGTGGATGAGCCATGGCGACACCATCGCCAAGCTCCCTACCGGTGCGCGTGTCATCGCATCCACGCCTGACGTGGTGAACGCCGCCTATAAAATTGATGGTGAGGAAACCTACGGCGTGCAGTTCCATCCAGAGGTGTTCCATACTGAACAAGGATCCAAAATGCTGGCTAACTTCGCCCTCGGCATCTGTGGATGCCACGGCAACTGGACCCCCGACTCGTTTATCGACAACACGGTGGCGAGCCTGAAACAGCAACTGGGCGACGACAAGGTCATCCTCGGCCTCTCGGGAGGTGTCGACAGCACCGTGGCCGCCGTCCTGCTGAACAAAGCCATCGGACAGCACCTGACCTGCATCTTCGTCGACAACGGGCTGCTCCGCAAGAACGAGTTCGAGGATGTGCTCGACTCCTACAAGGAGATGGGACTGAATGTGATCGGAGTCCATGCAGGACCGCTTTTCCTGGAGAAACTGAAAGGCGTCACCGATCCCGAAGCGAAACGCAAGGCCATCGGTTCCACCTTTATCGACGTGTTCGACGCCGAAGCACAAAAGATCGAAGGAGCACGTTGGCTTGCCCAGGGCACCATCTATCCCGATGTCATCGAGAGTGTCAGCGTCAACGGCCCAAGTTGCAAAATCAAGTCGCACCATAATGTGGGTGGGTTGCCTGAGAAGATGAACCTCAAGATCGTGGAGCCGCTCCGTACGCTATTTAAGGATGAAGTCCGACGTGTGGGACGCTCGCTGGGTATCAAACGCGAACTTATTGGCCGTCATCCTTTCCCTGGACCGAGTCTGGGAATCCGTATCTTGGGTGAAGTAACCGAAGAGAAACTGCGTATCCTCCGCGATGCCGACGACATCTTCATCAAGGGATTGCGCGAATGGCCGTGTTTACTGCCCAGCGCCTCGTACCCGAACGAGATGGCGGACAACCTCTACGACAGCATCTGGCAGGCTGGCACCATGCTGCTCCCGGTGAAGTCGGTGGGCGTCATGGGCGACGAACGCAGTTACGAATATACCATCGCTCTGAGGGCGGTGATCTCAACCGATGGCATGACTGCTGACTGGGTGCATCTGCCCTATGAATTCCTCGCCAAGGTGTCGAACGACATTATAAATAAGGTAAAGGGAGTTAACAGGGTGTGCTACGACATCTCGTCGAAACCGCCGGCGACGATTGAGTGGGAGTGAGATAAGATAAAAGTTAAAAGATAATAGATAAAAGTTGGGGTGTTGCGTTCTGTGGGATTAAAATATACAAGATGAAAAAGAAATTAATATTATTATTGATTTTGTTTGGAATAGTGGCGTTCCCCAGGGTGTTACATGCTCAGGTGGCTATTGAGAAATCGACAGAGATCACCACTATAGGAAGCAAACAGTACTATATGCACCATGTGAAGGCAGGGGAGACGCTTTACAGCCTGGCACGTGTATATGAGGTCACGGAGGAGGAAATCAAGAACCTGAATCCCGAGATTAATGAACTTGGCCTCCAAGCCGACATGGTCATCGGCATCCCTGTGAAAGTTGACGATGGATATCAAGGTGGCCAAGGCTACTTCGTCTATACCGTACAAGAGTCGGAGCGAACCAAATCGCTGATACGGCGCTTCGATGTCTCGCCTGACGATTTTCATCGCTTGAACCCTTCGGTAGGTTCGAGGGTCTTCGTTGGTCAGAAAGTGTTGATCCCGACGGACGAGCCTCAGGAAGAAATCCAGGAGGAACAGCCTGTCGTGCATCAGCCCGACACCATCGTTGTCCATACAGTTGAGCCCGTGGAGGATACCCTGGAAGTTGTGGAGATACCATCTGGGGGCTATGTGCTACCCGAGGTGAGGCCTGATACCTGCTATCCCTCGTCTTATAACGCGGGACGGCATTATCATGTGGCGCTCCTAGTGCCGCTTTATCTCGACGAGATTGAGCGTATCGACACCTCCAAAGAGAAGGCGGAGAAGACCAAGAACAGCCGTGCAATGAAATTCCTCCAGTTCTATGAAGGCTTCATGATGGCTGTCGACTCGCTGACGGAGAATGCAGGACTTCATCTTGACCTCAAGGTCATCGATGTGCATGAGAACGTGGCATCGGCCTATTCGGCAGTCAGCCAGCTCGAAAACGAACCGATTGATTTGATTGTAGGGCCTTTCTTCAGCAAGTCATTTGCGGTGGTTGAGGAATATGCCCTCCGGCAGCATATACAGGTTGTCAACCCCATGTCGGAACGAGGCAGCATCATCGTTGACGCTCCCAATGTGGTCAAACTCAAGCCGAGCCGGCAATCCATGGTCGACCAGCTCGCTGACCTGATCACGCTCCGTTATCCCAAAGCCAAGGTCAGCCTGATCACTGACAACAATCCCGATGACACGGCAATGGTCGCCGCATTGCGCCACGCACTCGACTCGGTGGTGAGCCCTGAGGTCTTCATGAGCAATGCGGAGATGTTGGAACTGATTGTCAGGGAGAGCGCCCGTCGCCAGATGGGCAAACGCCAACTGTCAACCCTGGAGGTCGAGGGACAGATCTTCTCAACGCGCTCGCTGCAAGACAATCCTGATGGGACAATTTATTTCGACAACCCCTTCGAGGTCTATGGCACCAGCGACATTGAAGCTTTCAGGAACGGCCTCTCCGCTGCCCGTG
The DNA here is from genome assembly GCA_902801465.1 of uncultured Bacteroidia bacterium. Lineage (GTDB taxonomy): Bacteria > Bacteroidota > Bacteroidia > Bacteroidales > F082 > Limimorpha. The sequence goes on from CADCIH010000026.1 coordinate 18,076, forward strand.
ACAATGTATTAATTGCATACGGAAAAGATATTGTTTTTGCAACAAAAATATTGAATACTATTAATAAATCCACGCAAAAATATCCCATTACATTGATAGGTTTGCCCTCGTGGTCGAAGTTTGACAACTTGTTAGTGCCTAACTTGCTGAATATGAATGCCATTTATTTCGATGAGCGGTTTGTTGACTACAACGATTCGTTGACATTGAAGTTTGTGGATGATTATAGGCTGAGGTATGGGAGCGAGCCGGCGGACTATGCCTTTGAGGGTTTCGATGTGGGGTGGTATTTCTTGAATTCGCTCATGCAGTATGGGCCTCATGCCCAGGGTTGTCTTCCTTACGAGCACATGCCGATGATGCATACCCGTTATTATTTCACCAAGCATCGTTACGAGGATGGTTTGGAGAACCGTTTTTGGAGTATCTATCAGTATGATAGCCAGTCGATTGAGTTGAAACCGATTTGGATTTATCCGGAGGAGGAATAAGATGAGAAGATGGTTTGGTTTTGTTGTGTTGTTGGCCTTTATGGTTGCCTGCAACGACGCTGTTGAAGTCAAGAAGGACTATTGGGAGAACGGCAATCTGAAGTCGGAGCTGACCTATGAGGATGGTGAGCTCAATGGTCCTAGTGTTTGGTATTTGGCCAACGGCAAGCCCCAGCTGGAGGTGAATTACAGCCATAACAAGATGAATGGACTCTCTCGCCGTTGGTATGAGAACGGAAACATCATGGAAGAGTCGTGGTACAAGGACGGGGTGCAGGACAGTGTATTTCGTTCCTATTCTCTGAAGGGCATTTTGGTAGAGGAGGGCAATTATTCCGGAGGCAAGTTGAATGGAGAATACCGTCGTTGGTATGAGAATGGTCAGGTTTTTCAGGAAGGCCAGTATGTCGATGACATGATGGACGGTTCTTGGCTGATTTTTTATGCTGACGGGAGTCTTGCCGCCAAGGCTGACTTTGTGATGGGTACGGGGACTCAGACGAGTTATGAGCAGTCGGGATACAAATGCCTGGTCACCAATTATGTCGACAACGAGAAGCACGGGAGGGAGGTTTATTACAATCCCGACGGCCGGATCACCCGTGTAGCCTTGTACGAACATGGGGAATGGATAGGTGACGAAGAGTAAAATGAAAAAACTTTGGATTTTATTTTTTTTATAAGATTTAAAGTGCTAACTTTGCACCGCTTTTAATAAGAAAAACAAAGTTATTTATAACACAACCTTTTAATAATCAAACTAATAAAATGAAAGTAAATGAAATCATGACCGCTCTGGAGACCAAACATCCAGGCGAAAAAGAGTATTTACAGGCAGTACGCGAAGTGCTCGAATCAATCGAAGAAGTGTACAACCAACACCCAGAATTTGAAGCTGCAAAGATCGTTGAACGTCTCGTTGAACCTGATCGTATCTTCACTTTCCGTGTGACTTGGGTTGACGACAAAGGCCAGGTTCAGGTGAACCTCGGTTACCGTGTCCAGTACAACGCCGCTCTCGGCGCTTACAAAGGCGGTCTCCGTTTCCACCCTGCAGTCAATGTCTCTATGCTTAAGTTCTTGGGCTTCGAGCAGATCTTCAAGAACTCCCTGACCAACCTGCCTCTCGGTGGTGGTAAGGGCGGTGCTGACTTCGACCCAACAGGCAAGTCAGACGCAGAGATCATGCGTTTCTGCCAAGCTTTCATGTATGAACTTTGGAGAAACATCGGTGCTGACCAAGATTCACCTGCAGGTGACGTCGGTGTCGGCGGCCGTGAGATCGGTTACCTCTATGGCGCTTACAAGAAGCTCGCCCGTGAACACAGCACTGGCGCTCTGACTGGTAAGAGCTATGGCTGGGGT
>CADCIH010000027.1 GCA_902801465.1 uncultured Bacteroidia bacterium
GTGCTGCTCGCTGGCCCACAGCGAGCTGGAGGCATGGCCCGAAGAGAGGATGACCGACTTGATGCCCTTGGGCTGGCAGTCGATGATGTAGGCGATGGCTTGCATGGCGCCCCACGACTGGCCGAGGAGGTGGAGCTGGTCGAGGTGCAGGTGCTCGCGCAAGGCGATGAGCTCGTTGATCCAGGTCTCTTGGGTCCACAGTTCGGGATGGCCGTCGAGGTAAGAGTTGCCGCAGCCGATTTGGTCGTAGGAGATGACCTGACGGCCCGTGTCGGCGATGCGGTCCAGCACTTCGAAATAGTTGTGGGTGCTACCTGGTCCGCCATGCAGACAAAGCAATGCAGGCTTTCTTGAAGGTTTACCGACGATGCGGTAGTAGGTCTGATAGCCGAGATAAGGCATGTAGCCTTCTTGGATGGGGTGTTGATCTTCCATTAGTTTATTCTGTTTTGTTGTTTGTAGTTTCTTTAGCCAGCATCTTCCCCCGCAGGTGCTTCAAAGCCGCAGGAAGTTCCTCGGGCTCCATCAGCTGAAGGGTGGCGTCGATCTCTTCGAGCAGCTCGGGGTAATGGGCACTCTGCGCGTAGGCCAACTTGATGGCCAAGCTCTTCACGCCGATGGGTTCATCGGAAAGAATGGCGTTGAAGCAGAAATCGAGGAAATCGGTGCGGAGGTGGTCGGGGTCGAAGATGGTCCGATCCAAGAGGTTCATGATGAGGCGGCGTTTGGTGGTGCTTGATGTACGCATGGCCTCATCGATGAGGAGGTTTTGACGTTCGGACAACCAAGCATTGGCGGTCTTGGGCAAATGGGTCAACACCCAGGCGGCGTTGTCGGAAGTGCGCTTGTCGGGGTCGAAGAGCAACCGAAACAATTCCTCTTTGAAGTCGGCTTGGGCCAATGCTTTGGCATCGTAGCCGCTGATTCTATTTGATAATATCGTCTTCAGTGCTGACATGATTTTTGAATCATACTGCAAAACTATGCTTTTTTTCTGATAAGACGAACGATCAGTTTGAGACGATGTTTAAGCGTTGGAAGCAATGAACATACGATAAGCCATTTTATGCTTGTTCGTTGGGCTGGACCTCCAAGTCGTGTAGGACTTGCTCCAAAGTAAGTTCCACGTCGGGTTTGACAAAGACTTCTTCGACGACGAAATAGATCACCGAACTGAAGATGGCAAAAATCAAGATAATAAAGAACCTGCTGAAGGCTTGAGCTGAGAAACCGGTCACAAGAAGAAGAAAGATTCCTAAAGCCAAAAAGGATGCCGAGAAAAAGATGAACAGGATTTTCCTTGTCCTTTTATAGGTCTTGATGATTTTGTGGGTTTGCGTGGTAAAGCCTGCCATATCTAGCGGTTCGGCATAGGTTTTCTTGGTTTTCAGATAGACATACAGGTTCAATGCGATTACGCCTAAGCACCATATTAGGATCCATAGTCCTCCGAAGGTGAAAACCAAAGGAGATAAAACGATTGCCACAATGATTCTGATGAGCAACCTCCTCTGCATTTTCGACACGCTCTTTTTTGTGGCATTGCTGAGCATGGTCTCGCTGACAATGGCTTCGCCTTCGAGTTTCTTGTTCAACACGTCCAGTTGCGCCCGCATTTCTTCCAGTTCGTTGTTTTCCATCGTTTTGCGTCTTTAATCGTTCGACATTTTCTTGAGTTGTTCCCTGATTCTAACCAGTTTTACCGAGACATTCTTGGTGGAGATGCCGATGATCTGACCGATTTCTTCGTAACTCAGGTTTTCCAACCAAAGCAGGATGATGGCCCGGTCAACCATGCCTAATTTGTTGATGCGACGGTAGAGTTGTTGAATCTGTTTGGTGTCGTCGTCGGTGTCGGTGAAGAGGTTGATGTCCATGTTGAAGGGCACCGTCTCGACATGGCGTTTTTTCTTGCGTTCGAAAGTGAGACAAGTGTTGAAACTGACGCGCCAGATCCAAGTCTTCACATCGCATTTTCCCTGAAACGAGTCGAAGCCTCGCCAAAGGTTGATGAGCGTCTCCTGAAATAGGTCGTTGGCCTCTTCCTGGTCCTTCGAAAAGAGGTAGCACACGGTGAATATCGTGTTTTTGTGCCTCTTGACGAGGTCGGAAAAAGCCTTCTCTTTTTCTTTCATGGTTTTGAATCGTTTGCCTATTAGACGCAATGATGACGGAAAAACTACAAAATTTGTTTATTTTTCCAGCATTTTTTCTCTGAGATGCTTCAAAACCGCAGGAAGCAAACCGCTAGCACGATGGGTTACTTCACCACAAACTTCCTTGTTTCGAGAAGTCCTTCACCCTTGATCTGCAAGAAATAAACGCCGTTTTGCAATCCGGCAACAGAGATGCTACCGCTTGTAGTTCCTGTGTTCACCTCTTGGCCTAACACATTGAAAATGGAGTACTTCACCGTTTCGCAAGGAAGGTTCTTCAGATAAAGCATGTCGGAGGCCGGATTGGGATAAACTTCAAGTTGCTGTTGAAGAGTCGTCTCATGAACAGCCAAAGTATCCGAAACAGGAATGATATTCAGTATGATTCCCTCCAGTTTGGTCAATCCGTAAAAGAAATTGGGATCAGGGATATCATACCAGTTGTCGTATGACCCACCGTAACCGAAGTTCATGTGGAACTTGCCGTCCGACTCGCGATAGCCATCAACGACGACGTTGTGCCCGGCTGTTCCAGCGGGATTCTCGACAGCCAGATGAGCTGGGTAACCCGCTTGCAAATTGGAAATCAAAGTGGCATACATCAGGGAGTCGGGTTCGCGAAACAGCACGCAATCTGTAAAGCCAAAGCGTTGATAGGCCTCAAAAGCCTGGTCCACCGCGTATGTGCCGGAACCATAAGAACTTGAGGCAGTATAGATCTGTGTGAGGGCCGTGCCGCAAGCAAAAACCACGGCAGCTGCCAGCTTGTCGCTAAGTTCCTCGTGACGCTGGAAAGTAGCATCCACGGAGTCCAGCATCTCGTTCAACTGCGGGAAGGAAGGGAAAGAATAAGCCGCCCAATCGTCGTCAATATGGAAATTGCGACCGGCGTAGCTGGAATAATAGTCGTCACCATCGTCAAAACGGGTGTTTTGCGTCGTTTGCAGATAATTGATGATCTGCCCCATGGCAACGGCGGGACACCCAGCATAACAATGGGTATAATTCTCAAGAGGATCCGCTGGACAAAACTGATTGTATGGATGATTCTGTGTCCAATGCGATTTAAGGAGAGGACTCTGCGCCCAGCCATTCAAAGCGCAAAGAGCAATTACTAAGAAGGAAAAAAGTCTCGACATTGTGATATGATTTGATTTTCATCGCAAAACTACAATTTTTTTATTTTCAATGTTAATTTGTTTTTAGATTGTCCATGTGATTGTCCACATTTGGGTTTCGTTTCGAAACGGATAATGCGCTATTTTTGCGGTCGATTTGATATGGAAGAGTAAGGTTCTTACAGGTTTAAAATCACATCGTTATGGAATTATCAAATTGGTTTAAGGGATTCGATAAAGGCGTTGCACGGCTTTCTCCAGAGCAACGGTCGGTTTTCTTCGCGGAATGCGGAAAGAACTGTGTTAAAGGTGGTACGCTTTCGGTTTACCAAAAACTCTATGAGGACGCTAAAGGTGACATGGATGTTTTCTTTGAGATGGCCAATGATTTGCCTGGAGTGAAAGGTGAGGTCGTCGAGAAAGGTCATGTCTATCGGTTGGTCTTTTTGGAATGCACTTGTGAATTGTGCAAAAAAGGGTATGTCACAACACCTTTGCTCTGTGAATGTTCGCGCCAAAGCGTGATTTTTTCGATGCAAAGTTTGTGGAAAGGCAAAAATTTCACCGTAACGCTTTGTCACTCCATCTTGGGTGGGGGAGCAGATTGTGAAATGAGAATAGAAGTTGAAAAATAAAATCAAAAAGATGAAAATACTGAAATTGATAACGCTTACCGCAGCACTGCTGATGACGGTTTCGGCATTGGCTCAAAATCAAAACTTAGTCGGGCACATTACAGATGAAAACGGCGAACCTATGCCCTTCGTGAATGTAGTGCTCGCTGGCTGATGCGCGATAACAGCGAGCTGCGCCGCCTGCGTAGCGACGACATCCGTGATGTGGAAGTCATCAACAACCCGGGCACGGGCGCTGGTAAGGATGCCCAAGAAAGAATGAAATCGTAGGTCGTGTTCATCACATTCCCAACTTGGCTTTAAGCCGTTGGCGGGCCTTGGTGACTGAGGCAGGCGAAATGCCCAAAAGCAGGGCTTGCTCGGTCACGGAAAACTGAAGTCGGGAAAGCATGATCAGGCGGACATCACCACGGGTGAGGTTGGGGTGCTTTTCCCGAAGCAATTCAGGTGTGAGGGAGAAACCGTTTCGGAACACACGTTCCACTTCAACCCATTCGTTATCCTGAATATAGCGGGGCGCGGCATGAAGCTCTTGCAGCAGATGGTTCTGGCCAGCAAGGGAATGTATCAGGAGATAAGACTCAACATCACCTTCGGGTCCTGTGCCTTCGCGAGGCATAAACGATTCGCGCTTGTCATTGCCGGCGCGCATGACCATCAGGAACGCCCTCACATTCTTGCCGAAGATTTCGGACACTTGGGGAATACTGAGCGCCGCACCACCTTCCACGCAGGTGTGGGCCAGCCCAATGCCAACAAGCATCAGTTGGTAATAAAGCATTTCAGCATCTCTTCCTTTCAGGCCTAAGGACTGGTCTATGGCAGCAATCGACTCCTGCTTGAAACCTACTCGGGTGTCGATGTAATCCTCAAAAGAGGTTGCCGAAGCTTTGTCGTCCATCACCAATTTGAAAAGTTGAGGCTCGTCTATCGCAAACCACAGGAAAGCCATTCCCATGCCCTTGAAAGGAGGATTCAGGGAAAAGCCTGCGCCGACACGCTCCTTGAACAATCGGCGGGCTTCGGTGCGGACGGCCTCTAATACACCTTCCATGGAGCCAAATTTCGAGAAAATGGCATTGACACCGCAGTCCAAAGCTGAAGAAAGGCTTCGGGCAGTAAGTGCGGAAGTACCCCCTTTTCTCACGATGTCAATGGCAGCAGCGAGTATTTTTTCTTTCGTAACGCTTGTCGGTCTTGCCATAATAAAACAACTGTTCCGTTATTATCCGCCGCAAAAGTAAGGAAATCACATACAATTCCAATGCGTTTTAGGAACAAGAATGTTGCATAGTCCATAAAAATGTCCATGTATGGTTTTCGTTTCGAAACGGATAATCCTGTAATTTTGCAGCTGTTTAGTTGTGAATTATATAGCCATGGAACAAAAGTTTTGTCAAAGCTGCGGAATGCCGCTCACCAATGAAATCCTCGGCACCAATGCCGATGGAAGCAAGAACGAAGACTACTGCATCTATTGCTACAAGAATGGCAAGTTCATCCAAGACTGCACGATGGACGAAATGATTGAGCATTGTGCTCAGTTTGTGGACGAGGTAAACAAAGGACTGCCGCAGCCCATCACGAAGGAAGAATATATCGGCCAGATGAAGATGTACTTCCCGCACCTGAAACGCTGGCATAAGGAATTGTCGATAGATGATGACACTCCAGAAAACCCAGCTTTGATGGGCGTTAAAGAACTTATCGCCAAGATGGCCGACACACTGCCCATCACCATGATATCGTCAGTCGATGAGGAGGGCTTCCCTTGCACCAAGGCCATGCTGTCACCTCGGGTGCGTGAAGGCATCAAGGTGTTCTATTTCACCACCAATACCTTCTCGCTGCGTGTGGCTCACTACAAGGCCAACCCCAAGGCCAGCATCTATTTCTGCGATGCCGAAGGCTTCAAGGGCATGATGTTACGCGGCACGATGGAGGTGCTGACCGACGCCAAGAGCAAGGAGATGATTTGGCGCGATGGCGACACGGAATATTACCCAGGCGGCGTCACCGACCCGAACTACTGCGTGCTGAAGTTCACCGCCACCGATGGACGTTTCTACAGCGACTTCTATCCGAGGAGCTTTGTGTTAGAGTAAGGTATGTTGATCATTTGCTGCTGTTCAAGAGGGACATTTCATCAGAACGGGGTTGGAGAAACCATGAATTTGCTGTATTTTTGCAGTCAAATTATCTTATCATGCGAAAACCCCTAATCCTATTACTGACCATCCTTGTCATGGCCTCCTGCAGCGACCCCAACACAAGGTATGTCAAGAAAGCCGTCCGTATTATGGACAAACATGGCATTTATGCCCAAGGTCCCGAATGGGAAACCGCCAAGCAAGAAGCACTGGAGTGGCTTACCAAACTTGATTAATGATGAAAAACATTTCAATATGAAGAAAAACTACCTTAAACTACTTGTCGTCGTCATGCTGTGCTGGATGGCGACTGAAGCCAAAGCCCAGTGGGCTGTTGGCGCCAAGTTCGGGCCCACTTGGACCACGGCAGACCGCTCTTATTCAGGTCGCATCGACGAAACCTTTTCGCCTTTGACTGGCATGGATGCGGGTTTCTTTGCTCGTCGCGAGTTTAATGATTGGGTTGCTCTACGCGCTGACCTCAGCGTCATGTTGCGCTCGCATCGCATGGATCGCAACCTCCATTATTTGGATCCAGTCTATACAGAGTATCGTAACATCTACGCCATGCTTCCTGTGATGGGCGACTTCTCCTTTGGCGGCGAGAGGTTGCGTGGTCATCTGCTCTGTGGTGGTTTTGCTGGCTACTGGTTGGAAACCCACCGTAATGGCAAGACCTACTGGATGACGGACTATTACGTTTATTTCAACGACTTCAACGAAAAGCGTGAGTTCAACAGCGAGGACCAACGTTTTACGGCAGGAGCCGTTGGCGGTATCGGCTTGAGTTTCGAGGCTACCTCGCATGAGGTTTTCTTCCTTGAATCGTTGTACTATTATGACTTGGTTAGCTATCACAAGGGCTATGCCCACTTGAGCGACCCTCGTTATCTCAATACCTTATCAGTGAGTTTAGGCTTTTATTATAAATTCTAAATTGGATGACTATGAAAAGGAATATCCTTATATTGGCAATCATCGCCCTGGTTCTCAGCGGCTGCCGCAAAGAAGCCGACTACCATCCCTATATCGGCGAAACCGATCAACTGGCCTACGACAGCTACGCCACCCAGTTCGAATTCCTATGGAAATGCATGAGCACGGGTTACGTGTTTTGGGACGTTGACCCCACCGACTGGGATGCGGTTTACGACGAATACATGCCCAAGTTCGAATCCCTTGACGCCCAGCACGAAGCTGGCCTGGAAGTGACGTTGGAGGAGTTGAATGCCCTTTATAAAGGCGCAGTTGGCGGTATGAAGGACCACCACATGTCCTTCAGGGTGAGAAATCTTTACCCAGCGAGCGTTGACAACGCTCCTTATCTGACTGTTCAGCCAGGCTTGATGGAAGTGGAGCAGAGGGACTATTACATCGAACCCCGAGGGGAAGAACAAAGCAAACTGATCGCTTTCTTTGGTGAGATGGAGTCGTATTACGAGATTGAAGCCCACGAGTCGGCTACGGCATCGGTGGAGGAACTGGGAACCACTGTAACCTACCATTACTTCTTGATAAAACTTGCTGACGGCCGAAAAATCCCTTATCTCTGGCAGTCTATGGCGGCATTAACACCTGTTTTGCGTGACACAACCAGTGCCGGATACTCACTCCTTACGCATTGGTTGACGGCTATCACAGAGACTCCTCGTGAGGAACTGGCTGGAATCATCCTCGACAATCGCGCCAACCGCGGCGGCTATCAGGATGATCTCGACTACCTCATTGGTACATTCCTCAATGAGCGGACGGAAATCTTAAGGACTCGTTACAAGGAAGGTCCAGGAAGGTTGGAACATTCGGTCTGGACGCCTTATTACATCGACCCACAAATCCAGTATCACCGCGACATCACTGCTGAGAACATCCCCTACGTCATCATTTGCGACATTAACTCGGTCAGCATGGGGGAGATAGAACCCTTGACTATCAAAGCCGTGTTGCCTACGAGCTATGTCATCGGTGAACGTACCTATGGAGGTACGGGTCCCCTGCAGCCAGCCTCATGCATCGATCTTAACTACGGTGGCCCATTTGGTGATATCAGCACCATGCACCATTATGTCTACACCTCTTCGTTTGAGGCCCAGATAGGCGGCAAGGTGCTGGAAGGCATCGGCTGTAACCCTGATCAAATCATACTCCGCAAGGACTACAACGGCGACTTCAAGCCTCAACTTGACGCGGCTATCGAATACATCAAGAGTTTATGAAAAAGCCATCCCTTACCGCCCAAATCGGCATCGCCCTGCTGCTTGCTGTGGTGGCAGGGGTCCTGCTTCGCAACCAAGCGGACTTCGTCAATGCCTACATCAAGCCTATAGGCACCATCTTCCTGAACCTGCTGAAGTTTATCGTGGTGCCGCTGGTACTGTTCTCCATCATGGCAGGTATCCTGTCGATGAACGACATCAAGAAAGTGGGGAAGTTGGGGCTTCGTACGTTGATCTATTTTATGGTGACGACTCTCTTCGCGGTGACGTTGGGGCTGGTAGTGCCCAGCCTGCTGAAAGGCATCCTCCCAACCATTCACATCGACCTTGATTCTGCGGCAGACAGCGTTGAGGTGCCTCATCTGTCGGTGATGGACCAATTGGTCAACATGTTTCCGAGCAACATCGTCGAGCCGGTGAGTTCCATGGCAATGATGCAAGTCATCGTGATTGCCTTGATTTTTGGTATCGCGATGGTGCATGTAGGGGAGAAGGGGGAGATGGCCCGCAGGGTGACCCTCAGTTTCAACGACGTGGTGGGTAAGATTCTGGAATATATCATGGCACTGGCACCCATTGGTGTGTTCTGCATGTTGACCCCTGTGGTGGTGACCAACGGTCCTGCCGTACTGGGATCATACGCGGCTTTAATAGCGTTAGCTTTCTTGTGTTTCTTCGTCCATGCAGGCGTTGTCTATTCCTCGGCGGTGTGGCTGCTGGGAGGCCTGTCGCCGCTGAAGTTTTTCAAAGGCATGCAGCCGGCCATGCTGTTCGCCTTCTCCAGCGACTCGTCGGTGGCTACGCTGCCCTATTCCATGCAATGCACTGAGAAACTAGGCGTCAGCAAGGACATCGGCCGTTTCGTGCTTTCGCTGGGGGCGACCATCAATATGGACGGCGTCGCCATTTATTTAGGCGTGGTGTCGGTGTTTATGGCGACATGTTGCGGCATTGATCTTACCATGAGTCAATACTTGGCTATTGCTTTTGCCTCTACGATAGCTTCTATTGGCACACCTGGCATCCCGGGTGGCAGTTTGGCCTTGATGGCGATGGTGTTTGCCTCGGCGGGGATTCCGGTTGAATGTGTGGCTGTCGCTGCAGGTATCGATCGTATCATCGATATGGGGCGCACGGTGATGTCCGTCACGGGTGACGCCTCCTGCGCCATCGTCATGCAGAAGGCGGTGGGGAAGAAGATGTAATTGGCTTAAAAATCCACCCTTTCCACATAACTTCTGATCTTTCCCGTGGAGGTTTGTTGCCTTTTGAGGATATACAGATACCCGTCTGGATGTCGATTTCGTTGAACCAATACCCGATGACCGTATAGAATCTGTTATTGGAATGATCTTGGAAGTATAATGTACCCATTAATTGAGACTGCAAATATAGTGAATTAAAGTGAAACATCAAGCAGCTTCATGGGTACGGATTAATAATTTGTTGTTTTCGTATTTGCGCTCTGGGATTTCGTTGTCAATGCCCTGATGGTGCCGTTCAGTGTTGTTTGTTTGTTTGTTTTCATAAGCGTTTGATTTTGATTATTTTGTCACTGCGATACGTTCCGTTCTTGTAACTCCTTTAGTGTCTATAATGCGCAGCAAATAAATGCCTCCGGCCATATCTTCCACGCTGATCTCGTTCGTGCAGCGTTCGGTTTTCACTAACTGCCCAAGGAGGTTGAAAACCTGTACTTCAGCGACTTCGAGGCCATCTATGGTTACCGTTGTTGTTGCAGGGTTGGGATAACAAGACACCTGAACAGAATTCGTTTCATGTTCGCCAATTGAAGTGTAGTCGTATTCAATGAAATTGCTGAACTCATTCCAATAAGGCGCATTTTGATAGGCCGATAGTGTACCCACTGGGATATAGACAGGAATGTCTTTGGACACATCGTAAAAGGCATTGTACCAAGCTGTTGGCGGGACCTCACAATGGACTTTCAGGCAATTCAGACGATCACAAAACTGGAAAACGCCCGATTGGATGGTGTCAACCTGCGAACCGATCTCAAGTTGCTCCAAGCGGCCACAATCCCAGAAAAGATCCCATTCGATGGTTTTCAAGGCTTCGGGAAGGTGAACTTCGGCGAATCGTGTACGGGCAAACGCATGGTCGCCAATGGTGGAAACTCCGTCGGGGACATACAGATTCCCAGTGAAATAAGTGGTGTAAAAAGCGTATTTTCCGATATGCTGCAAATTCTCGGGAAGCGTCAAAGTACCTGTAAACGTGGCATACTTGAAAGCCTCGTCTTCGATAGAAACAACGGATTGAGGGATGACGAGATGGCCTTGGTTTTCAACGGCCAAAAACGCTCGCTCTCCAATGATGGTAATGTCTTCGGGGATGACGGTTGTTTTTGTGCCCTGTAATAGTTTTTTTGTCTCTCGCTCAATGACAGCATTGCTCTCGGAATAATAGACTGGATTGTTCTCATCGACCTCCAAGGTCACGAGTTTCGAGCAGGCCCAAATAAAACCGGGTCCCAAATAAGTGACCGACTCGGGAATTCTGAAGGCGGTGATTTCCCAAAAACTGGAAAAGGCATATGAACCGATGGAAACCACAGAGTTGGGAATGCTGATCTCGCCAGTGATGTTCCTGCAGCCATTGAAAGCCCAGTCTCCTATGATCAACACTTGACTGGGAATCAACAGATTGCCAGTAAATTGATAGCAACCGTCGAAAGCATAATTGCCAATGTAAGTCACCGTGTTCGGAATCACTAAAGAGCCAGTCATTCCGCCGCATCCCCTAAATGCTCCGTCATCAATACTGGTAACAGTGTAGGTCTGCCCCCCGTAAACCACTTCCGATGGAAAAACGATGTTGCCCGAGGGTTCCTCATAGCCGTCCCAAAAATCCGAGGTGACATAACTATAAGGAGCAGGATGCGTCATGGTCACCTCCTTATTAATGGGGTCTGTGATGATGTAATAGAGGGTTTGTCCCGTTTCGCATTCAGCGCTGAAGTCATAGCCGTTCCAAGGGTTGGATTGGCCAAAAGTTGTCACTGCCGTCACGATCAGGCAGCAAATCATCAAGAATTGTTTTGTCGTTTTCATAAGCGTTTGTTTTAGTTGTTCGTTGCAAAAGTATACTAAAAAAACGCTTGTCAAGGGGCTTTCGGAGGCCGTCAAATTCTTGTCCCGTATTTCCCAGAAACGTCTGTTTCTATACAAATGGTTATCAATGCAGTAGCATTTCCCCAAAGGTTTTCATGTCCCTATCAAAATAGTTTTTGTCCCTATATTTTTTAATAACCCACAATCTGATCGGCATAACGATTCCAGCCCACAGCTTCACGGTAAGCATCGACACTGGCTGCCGAACATTCATTGTCCAACAATTATCGAAGCAAACTGCCCCCAATACTGCGAGGTCTTGTATGCGTCCACACTGCTTGCGGGGACGTAAATGGTTTCCAATGATTCGG
>CADCIH010000028.1:0-26534 GCA_902801465.1 uncultured Bacteroidia bacterium
GCTTGGTTATGGCCAACGTGCCGAAGCCGACGAGCGGGATTTTGGAGCCTGTGCTGAGCATGATGCCGCTGTATTCGTCCGAGCCGATGCCAAAGGCATCATGGTTGAGGCTGAAGGACTGCTCACCGGATGCACCGACCGTCACTGTGGAATGCACGAGGAAGATCTTCTTCTGCGTGACGTTGAACACACAGATGGTCGGGTACTCGTCGCCATGTTGGGTGCGCCAGTCGTTTTCCTCATCCCACGAAATGGTGAGGTTGGAACGCGAGGCAGTGATGGACACTTCAGGAAGGTCGGCAGTGGGCGCATTGCCGATGGTGGCGATGCTGGCCAGGTCGACGTGCATGGCACCCTCCTCGACGACCTTGGCAGCAGCGAGCTGCTGCACCAGGGCGTTGCGGCGTGACATGCCCTTCGCTGAGTTGGGGAACAGGAAGACCAGCTGCTCATAGGTCAGTTGGCCGACGAGATCCTGGACTTCCGTGAAGAAGGCGCGATGCGCCATCTGAGCGGGAGTCTTAGGGTCTTTCTGAGATTGTGGAAGGCCTTTCATGTAGGCGATGCCATTCCACGAGGCACCGATGACGGTACCGACTTTGCCTCTGAATCCACCGAGGATTCCTTGTTTGATTTTTCCCATAGTTTTTAGCGATTTTTAGGGTTGGTTTTTCGACGTTTGAGCTTGCGATGTTGGTACGGACTTGGTCGGGACTTGGTCAGGAGCGGAATCAGGCTGTTTTTCGTCCCCTGTACCTTTCGATTTTTTGGGTGGCCGAGCGGGTCGTTTTGTGACCCCCATCGTGCCAAATCCGACCTTTGACGGGCGACCTTGGCCAGCGGCGAACATGAAGCCTGAGAAATTGTCTCTTTCCCTGCCATAGGGTTTGAGGTCGACTTCGAAGGATTGTTTGCCGGACGATTTCATCATCACGGGAGAGGCCACAAGAAACAGCTGCTGCTGTGTGATGTTGGCAACGAGGATGACGGGATAGTCTTCTGGGTGCTGGTCGCGGTAGTAGGTCACACCATCCCACGAGATTTGCAGGACGGTGCGGTTGGCAGCGACGGTGACCGCCGGAAGGTCGGTCATGGGAGCGTTGCCAAGGGTGGTCAGGCTGTCGAGGTCGACGGTCTTGGACTTGTCGACGAGGACAGCGTAGGAAGCCAGCTGCTTGACGAGCAGGTTTCTGCGAGTCATGCCCTTGGGCTTCCGAGGGTAGATGAACTCCAGGTCCTCGTTGGACAGCGACATGGCGAGGGTGATAAGCTCCTTGAAGTAGCCTTGTTGCATTTTGGATCCTGACCTGCCCTTTTTATAGGACTGAGGCAGAGCCTTCATGTAGAAAATGCCATTCCAGTAGGAGCCGACGACGGTGCCGACCTTGCCCCTGAATCCGCCGAGGATGCCTTGCTTGATTTTTCCCATAGCGCTGCGTTTTTAGTGCTTTCAAAAAAAGCCGCCCGAGGGGACGGCTTCAAAAAGATGATGAAAAACAGAAAAGCTTAGTCGCGCTTCTTCGGACGAGCGGGACGCTTGGTGACGATCATCGTGCCGAAGCCGACGAGGGCAATCTTGGAGCCCGTGGTCATCATGTAGCCGCTGAAGGTGTCTTCGGCTTCGCCGTATGCGGCCAGGCCGACGTTGAAGGACTGGGCACCAGTCGTGCCGATGGCGGCGGTGGAGTTGACCAGATAGACCTTCTTTTTCGTGACATTGGCCACGAAGATGGTCGGGTACTCGTCGCCGTGCTCAGCGCGGAAGTCGCCGTCACCATCCCAAGAGATGGTCAGGTTCTCACCAGCTGCGGTGATGGCGACCTCCGGCATGTCGGCGGTAGCCGCATTGCCGAGGGAGTTGATGTTGCCCAGGTCGACGCTCTTGGTGTCGCCATCGACGGCGAACACAGCGGCGAGCTGCTTGACGAGGGCGTTGCGGCGGGTCATGCCGCTGGGAGCCGTCGGGAACAGGAAGGCCAGCTGTTCGTTGGTGAACTGGCCAACGATGTCCAGGACTTCCCTGAAGAAGCCGCGCTGCGTGGTCTGAGCTGCGGTCTTCGGGTTCTTGACGGATTGGGCGAGGCCACGCATGTAGGCGATGCCGTTCCACGAGGAACCAATGACGGTTCCGACTTTACCTTTGAATCCACCGAGGATTCCTTGCTTGATTTTACCCATGATTTGTAAGTTTTTAGGGGTTAATAAATGAGTGAACTATCGACGCGGGACTTCGGGACGCGAGACGCGGGACAAAGGCCTTTGTCGGTGGCCGCTGCCGTCATGGGTAGAGAAGCAGATCATAATCTTTATATTGTTTTTCCTCTGCGGCTCTGGCTCCTATTTTGGCGGCGGCAGGGCAAATGTAGTTGAAACGGCAAAAAAGGGGGCTTTTCTGATTGTTTTTGATTGATTTTGACGGATTTTGATAGGATTTCTTGACGTTTTTTTGTAATATTTTTGCGGTGGTTCAAAAACAATAGGATTATGAAGAAATTTTTGATGGTGGTGGCTGCGCTTCTTATGCTTTCTTGCAGCTGCCGGAACGAAGTGACGGAAAGCAAAGCTTGTACAAAACTCCCCCGGCCTGCGGCCACCCTTAATCCCCCGGCCTTTGGCCACCCCCTTAAAAGGGGGACGAGGGGGACAACGAGCCGCGTAGCGGCGAGTGTAACAGGATGCCTTTCCGGGTGCGACACCATCGGTGTCGTGCTGCATGTAAGCCGCGTCATTGACGGCGACACCTTTGAGGGTCGATTGGATAACGGCGGCAACCCCGGTGTCAATCCGTGGATGGTACAGCTCACGAAGATTGTAGTTCGCATTAACGGCATCGATGCGCCTGAGCGCGGGCAGTATTATGGGGATGTGGCCACGCTGCACCTGCAGTGGCTCATCAGCGGGAAGGCCGTAGGCCTGAAGCTGAAGCAAAAGGACACGTTTGGCCGATGGATAGCGACGGCGTACCACGACGGCGCAGACATCGGCGCGGAGATGCTGAAGGAGGGTTTAGCCTGGCACTATAAAGAGCATGACAGCAACCCTCTCTATGCACGTCTGGAGATGGAAGCGAAACAAGCCGGACGCGGCTTGTGGAGCGATGACAGAGCGGTGCCGCCTTGGAAGTGGCGCAAGATGGATAAGTACGAGCGCGACGGCTACAGATAAGGAGGTGAACAATGGAACTGTCAAAGTTATCGATGGAACGGCTGGAGGGCGTGGATGAGCGACTGAAGGCCATTGTGATTGAGTGCGCTGCGCGTTGCCCCTACCCTTTCAATGTGTCTGAAGGGTTGCGAACGAAGGAGCAGCAGCGCGAATATGTGAGGCAGGGCAAGTCACGGACGATGAACAGCAAGCACCTCACAGGAAGAGCTGTCGACCTGTACCCGTTGACGATGAATCGGAAGCAGGTGGACTGGTCCAGGTTCGAGGAGCTGGCAGACCTGATGTTTCAGGTGGCCAGCGACCAGGGCACCGAAATCGTTTGGGGTGGCCATTGGAAGACGTTCGTCGATAAGTGCCACTTTGAGCTTCGATGACGCGGGACACGAGACTGCGGGACTTCGAGACTGCCTACCGGACCACAAAGAAAGTCATCAAAGAACATACATTTTTTCATTTTTTTCGGGAAAGTCCTCGCCATAACGGTGGAGGGCTTTTCTGTTTCTACACTCTGAAAGATGAGACGATTGCGCGAAATGTTGACAACGAGGTGGTTAAAAAAGCAAGTACCCTAACGGCAAACGGAAACCCGTTCCAACGGGGCGGAGTTTATTTAGGGGCTTGGCTTTTTTAAGCACCGTACCCGGGAAGGTGACATTAAGCCGTCACGGCTTCTGAATTTAGGGTGGCGGAGGGGTTAGATGGCGGTACGAGCGAGGCATGCCGAGCGACACTTTCCAAATACTAAAATTAGGGTGGTTGGTGGGGATTGTTGGTGGTTGGCCGGAGCGAAGCGTTAGCGGAGCGACCTGACCAGTTTGCGGGACAAGCCCGCAATGACACGGGGTGGTGGTCGGGGGTGACGGTGGCACGGATGTGCGTTGGGAAAAACCGATTGGGGGAAAAGCGCCTGCGGCCTACTTACGCTGGAGTTTCAGCAGAACGACAAACACTGCGCCCAAGAACTACGACTGCGATGAGAACGACTGCGCCCCGTTCGCGCCAGGGAGCCCGACCCGCCCGACAGGACAGGAGTCCGCGCACGGTTACAATCCGAAGCGGCGGCGGGCGTGCCTTTGCGGCGGCGCGACCCGAAGAGGCAGGCACCAGCGGAGGCCTTGCGGGATGAGGTGGCAACGATGAGGGCGCGAAACACGATGCGCTTTAGCGCTCCGACAAGGGAACCGCCGGGCGGGCGACCAAGCAGGGGCGCAAAACTAAAGGGGCGCGGCTGCACCCGACAAAAAGATGCGGCCGTTCGGACGCTCCGCTTAGGGGGTCACGGGGGCGGCCAAGAAAGCCCCGAGCGAGCAAGGAGCCACGAAAGCGGCTGGCCTTGGAGCCGAAGACGCTCGTCTGGAGCCGCGCCAGTGGAGTGCAACGGAGCGAGTGTCGCGGGACAGACGAAGGAAGCGGCGGTGTTGCGCAAGGCCGCCGATGAAAGCAAAAGCGCACGGAGCTTGCGGAGCTCAGCATTTTGTTTTCATCAGCGCTCGTTATAGCCTTGCGCACACCAAGGCAGGCGCAAGAAGCGGCGACGCAGGGAACACCGATTTCCCCCTCGGTTTTTATTGGGTGGGCTGTGCGGTGGGGTGTGTTGTTATTTACGTTTTTTCGTTTTTTACGTTATGCGTACTAACGTGCTATCGTGCTTACGATGGTTTGAGATTGCGGATCGAGTCCGCAATGAGAGTGTGGATGGATGGCTTTCAAGTCCGTTGTAGCTTTATGATAGCAGTTGAGTCAGCCGCTGGCGCGGTGTTTTTGTCCATCATCAAGCCCAAGCCGTGGGTAAGGCGCGACGGCCTTTCATTAGACTTTCAGAGAAGTAGAGGCTTCCCAAATACCATGTTGCCGCCCCGGGCATGTGTCGCAGCGGAGCAAGGGCTAAAAGAAAAATAGATGACGCCCGCGACCGCTGCGACTCTTGCCCAGGGCGATATAGAAGTGGTGGCAGGCCGTCGCGCGGCGCTGGGCGGTGTTGCAGACAGGCAGAGTGTTCGCCCGCAGGAACGAGGACGAGCACCCTGCCTGTCTGCTTTACCGCACAGCTTTGGGGAGGCAAGGTTAAAGCTTTCCGCTGCAAAAACCGTGACAGCGGCGGCTTGGTAGGTAAAGGCTAATAATAGGAGCTATAGGACAGATGGGACTGATATTCTCTATCGTTATGCGTACTTTCGTACTATCGTGCTTACGAAAGTGGTTTAGAGATTGCGGATCAAGTCCGCAATGACGGTGAGGCTTTGAGGGCTTTCAAGTACGTTGAAGCTTTAAGATAGCAGTTGAGACAGCCGCTGGCGCGGTGTTTTTGCCCATCATAAAGCTTCAGTAGTGGGTAAGGCGCGACGGCCTTTCATAAAACTTTAATGCAGGCGAGCCGCCTACAAGCCCGATGTGGCCGCCCCGGGCATGTGTCGCAGCGGAGCAAGGGCTAAAAGAAAAATACATGAAGCCCGCGACCGCTGCGACTCTTGCCCAGGGCGATATAGAAGTAGTGGCAGGCCGTCGCGCGGCGCTGGGCGGTGATGTCGACGAGCAGAGTGGTCACCCGCAGGAACGAGGACGGCCACCCTGCTCGGCGGCTTGACCGCACAGCTTTGGGGAGGCAGAGTAAAAGCCCAAGCCTGCAAAAACCGTGACAGCGGCGGCTTGGTCGGTAAAAGCCAATGATGGGAGCTATAAGACGGATGGGACTTATAGTGATGGGTCGGTGCCCTCTTA
This sequence comes from uncultured Bacteroidia bacterium, assembly GCA_902801465.1. Classification (GTDB taxonomy): domain Bacteria; phylum Bacteroidota; class Bacteroidia; order Bacteroidales; family F082; genus Limimorpha. Next base: position 5,884 of record CADCIH010000028.1, read on the forward strand.
CGGGGTGCGGCTGCTGGTATTGGCCGCGGAGTGGAGTCCACAGGCGTTTTTGGGTGGGTGACGGGCGACCGACTGCGGCAGGTGTGGCTTATTCTCATCATATAGCTTTAAGGCGGTGGTAGAGCCAGCGACCTGACAACGGACTGAAAGCGGAGCGAGCAGACGACGCTGGAGGTACGGAAGCGTCGTCTGCCCGACGGAGCGAAAAGGTAGTTGTCAGGGCGCGGACCTTAGTAGAAGCTGAGGGAGTTCGTTTGCGTTGGCAACGCCCGTGAGCGACCGTAGCGGCGAATGGCAGCAGCAGGCCTTGTGCGGCTGGCGGGACAAACACGATGTGGAGACCGCCGACGATGCCTGCAGGACTGGGAAGGCAATGCTGGGCGCGTTAATGGAGCGGAAGGCACAGAGAGGTACGAACCGTGCCTGTAGCGGAATGGTAGCGACTGTTGCACTGCCGCACACAGTACAAGGGCTTCGACGGTGGTCGGAACACCTTGACGGGGATGGGATGGTGAGAGTTTGCAGTTTGGAGTTAGCAGTTAGGAGTTACTCCCCCGGCCTTTGGCCACCCCCTTTCAAAGGGGGAAGGACGGCGGGGGATGCGCCCAAATAACAGAAAACTAATTAGAAACGATTCTAAATTACGATGCTTTATGAAAAATGTTGATGCAACCTATTGGCAGTAATAAAAATGTTCGTAATTTTGCAGCCGAGTTCATCTCTCATTTGAGAGAAGGAAATCGAAAAACGCATAACCTTGAAGTTATGCGTTTTTTGCTTTACATGAGAGTGCTCATCCTTCGCTTATACTTCTTGTCCATCTTGTTTCTCGCTGCGTCTTTTCCCTCCATGTAATATGCCGTCAACATGTAATACTCATCTTTGTTGCGCAATGGTTCAAGAATAATCACATATTGTTCGTCCACATCGTAGATGTAGGTCCTTATGCCTTGGGGTTCTTGGACAGAGAACACCTTCATGTTGTCTTTCTTCGATTCCTCAATATGATACTTTATCCAATGGAGTCGTCTTGAACGTTGCATGTCGAACTCCCTCTTGTTGATGCTCTTGTCGGTTATCATGGTAGTGAGGTGACGGAAGAAGCGCTCCATGGTGTCCTCGCCATCGGCGGTAGTGGGATTGATCTTCTTTGTCTTGAATGCGAAATTTGGATTTTCAGCTATATCGCGATTGAAGATGCGTTTCAGGGATTCCGTCCTTTGGGTTTCCGTATAGGCCACCAAATCGAGCAGCTCATTGTAAACTTTAATCAGATTGTGTGGCATGTCACTTCAGTTCTATAAAAAAGAGGTTCAACTTGTCGGAATAATTGGTCTTGCCAAGGTCGGGCAGTTGGGCGTGCCTGCTTATTTTTTCGATGATTTGGACTTTTGCGGGATTTGCCTTTGCCTCGTCGTTTACGTTATAGGAGATGGCACCCATCAGGAAATCGGCGAGCTGCATTAAAAGGCTCTCGTCGGAGCGGATGTTTTGGACATTGCGAAAGACACCGAACTTTACATTAAGGATTTCCTTCAGTCGTCTCACCTTCAAGGCACTCAACGTGTCCTTGATATCGAGATAGACATTGTAATGGCAGAGTGTATCGATGTTGTAATTCAACAACTGGTAGTACATCTTATAGTAGAAATCATCGAATGAGGTGTTGAAATCGTCACACTTGATCCTTGACTTTTCAATACCTATGGCTCGGAAGCGGAGGTCTGTATCGAAGAAGTAATCTACAAGGTCGAGGTAAAAACGGAGTTTTGACATCGACACGTTGGCCCATTTTATTTCTGCGTAGAAGTTGTGGCTTCGCTTAAGTTCTTCGATACGCCGACAATGCCGTTTGACTTGAGGATATGCGCTGCTGACCGAGCCGAGGAACATGAATTTCTTGTGGTCGTGCTCCAGATGGCAACTTTCGTCGCAATAGATATTGAATGTCTTACTTTCCATATCAGACAGTTGTTGTTTACTGCCTGCAAAATTAGTTGTTTTTCGTAAAACAGCATAAAAGGTTGGGAAAAAGATTTAGACAATGGCACTTGAATTGTTTTGAATGGGTTTTTGATTGAGTTTGATGGATTTTGACTAATTTTGCGGGCGTGAAATGGTGGTTTTCCATAGGGATTGTTTTGATGGTGCTTGTGGTGGGATGTACTCCCCCTGGCCCCCTCTCAGAGGGGGAAAGACTCCCCCGGCCTGCGGCCACCCCCTCTCAGAGGGGGACGACTGCGCACGAGGCTTTGGAGGGGATTGACTCGCTGATGTGGCGGCGGGCGGATAGTGCGCTGAAGGTGATGATGGAGTTTGCGGCAAGCCCAGAGGCGGATAGCTTGGATGTGTTTGAGGGGCATTATTGCCAGGTGCTGATTGCGGAGCTGCTTTATAAGAATGATTATGGGCAGAGCAACCGCGGAGAGGTGCTGAAGGCGGTTCATTATTTTGATTCGATTGTGGGGATGGATGGAGCGGACACACGCGGTAAAGCGGACGCACGCGGTGTGTCCGTACAGAGGCGGGATGCGTTTTTGGCGGCGCGGGCACATTATATTAATGGTGTGGGGTATTATGAGCGCGACAGCCTTATTGAGGCTTGCGGGGAGTATCTGAAGGCGTTGGAGATTGTGGAGACGCATTTCCCGGGGATTGAGACGCAAGATGTTGGAGTGTTGCGGGATAGGCATATTCCTCGATTTATGGGTTTGACTTATAGCCGGCTCGCGGAGTTGTTTTCGGACCAGTTTGTGCTTGAACCAGCTATCATTTGCTTCAAGAGAGCCATTGCTTTCAATCGCATGGAACCCACTTCGTCTTTAGGGGCTTCCAAACTTTTAAGACACCTTGGAAAGCAATTTGACAAACTGAATCAATTGGATAGCGCAGCGTATTATTATGGCGAGGCTTTGAGACTATTGCCCGATACGAACAATTTGGTTTACAGGGATTTGGTTTCGCAAATGGCACTGCTCCATTTTAACATGGGGGAAGATGCCGAGTCTTCCATTGGTGACTTGAAACGTATGGTGATTCAGGCAGAAAGTGAGCAGGAAAGGTTGAACCGCTTTTTTACACTTGGCGGTATTTATTTTGAAAACAGACAATATGATTCGGCAATAGTTTACCTGACCCCGGTGTTTGAAAACAAAGAGGATGCAACAACACAAAGGCTTGCCGCCATTTGTTTGTACAACATTTACCAAAGTATGGGCGATTTGCTGAAAAGCACACAATATGCCATGTATCAAGCAGAGAATGCAACTCCAAAAGGTGAAAGCAGTATGCAGGCTTCGCAGCTTAACGACCTATTCCAGCAGTATTTGCAGTGGGAACAGGAGAAGGCTGAAGCCGAGAGACGGCAAACCGAACAGTTGGCGGCACGGCGACGCTTGGTGCAGGGCGTGGTGACGGCCGTGGTGGTGTTGCTGGTTTTGGGGGTTGGATTGTGGTGGTGGATGGCCAAGCGGAAAAAGGAGCATGAGGCCGAGACGCAGACCTTGAACGAGGAGAAGCAACAGCTTCAGACGCAGGTGGACGATGCCTTGCAGCAGCTTCAGACAGTGGATGAAGCGCTGCAACAGTTACAGACGCAAGCGGACGATGCCTTGCAACTGGCTCGGGCGATGCTGCCGCAGCGGGTGGCCGACCTTTTCCGTGCGAAGGTGCCGAACCGCTTGGAGCGCATCATGGACGAGTTTGAGGCGGCTTATCCCGGAGCCATGGAACGGGTGGCCGTTGCCTACCCCAATCTGACCAAGACGGAGACCCAACTTTTCGTGCTTTCGTTCCTGCAATTCCGCGCGAAGGAGGAGGCGGATTTGTTGGGTTTGAGCCACGTTGATTTTTGTTATAGTTTTGCGGAAACGAATTTCAAAACTATAACACCATGAAAAAAATTAGACTTTACACCCTGGTTGCGCTCCTGCTGATGGCGGGAGGGGTGACGATGCAAGCGCAAGAGTATGAATCCTATTTTGGTGCAGACTCTACTCGATTGAATGTGTTTGAAGAATGTATTGACCAGCTCATCACTATCCCCATAGTGATCAATAACGGTGAGTTAGTGAACATTAACGGACGCGATTATTATCAAGGTTTTCCGCAAGGGACCCAAGCAGATCATTACTATGCTGAGGAATTCTATTTTCGCGAAGATGTTGCCACAGGTAGGCTTTATCGCTATTTCCCATTGCATGATGAGGATGAGGTGCTTATTTGTGACATGTCGCTGACGGAGGGCGACACCTTTGAATTTACCAATACAGACGGGACTTTTCAGGTCGAAGTGGAAAGCGTGACTTTTGAGAATGGGAAGAAAGTGATACACTTGACACACAATTGGCTTTATCGTGACCTAGTGTTTTGCGAAGGTGTTTTCCCGAACTATTATCCGATGGGATATATGGACTATTTCGGATGCGATAACTTTTTGCTGTGTGCATATAAAGACGGTGAGCAGGTTTTTGTGAATCAGGAGTTCAACGACTGCTATATTGATGAGACATCGGTTCAAGAACAAGACCTTCAGCAAGTATCGCTATACCCCAATCCTGCTAAAGAGACTGTGCTGATTGAAGGTGTAAAGCCCGCCGAAGTTCAGCTCCACAATGCCCTTGGACAGTTGGTGAAGACGGTGGAAAACACACATGAAATCAATGTGGCGGGCTTGCCGCAAGGCGTTTACCTACTGCGGATTAGAGATGAGGAAGGGAAAGTGTTTACGGCTAAGTTGGCGGTGAAGTGATAGGATTGTTCGTGCTATCGTTATTAACTTCGTTGAATGCTTTGCATTTCGTGCTAACGTACTAACGGGATTATGACGGACTCCATCGACCTCACCCCGACCCTCTCCTCCAGGAGAGGGAGTGGACTCCCCCGCCGCTGCGTGGCACCCCCAATCCCCCTGACCCTCTTAGAAGGGGGAAGAGGAGGAAGCCTCCTTGACGCAAAAGATGGGACTTATAGGACAAATATGACTAATAAAACCAATAGAACAATGAGAACAACAAGAATTTTGACACTAATTGCGCTGCTAGTGATGGCGGGCGAGGCGATGCAAGCCCAAGTGCGTTTCGATTGGCAATGGGGCTACGGCAGCATGGGAGACGATTATCCCTATTGCGTTACGAAAATAGCAGATGGCTATTTGGTTGGAGGCTCCATTGATAATGATGGTGGTTTTTCTGTTGAATGCGAACACTCTAGCCAACGAAACGGTTGGATTATCAAGTTAAATGAGGTGGGAGAATTAGTTGACCAATCATGTGTGGAGATGGGCAACATAAGCCAGATTTCGCAATCTAAGACAAATCCCAACCATTACTATTTAATAGGAGAAGACCCTGTTGGTGATCAAGCCAATACATGTGTCGTAAAGATAGATGAACAGTTCAATGTGCTTTGGAAGCGTGTCATAGGAAATCCTGCATACACATCCTGGTATGCGCCGAGAATCGTAGCAACAAGTGACGGAGGATGTATCGGCGGTCATTCTGTGGCATGGGACGGAGGCGACATCAGTCATCATTTCGACTTGTGGGATGCATGGATTTTCAAGTTTGACAGCGATGGCAACATGCAATGGGAGGTTACTTTAGGCACTGAAAGCAACGAATTAGTTAGTTGTATTAAGGAAATGAATGACGGCTCCTTTACAGTATTGATTAATGGTAGTCCACAGCAATTTGGTTCGCTATACAGTTGTAACCAGAGGCCCGACATATTTTTTGGCGTAGTGGCCAAATTAGATGCTGACGGCAACATATTGGACAACCGCTGTTACGGAGGATATAATGAGAATGATTGTTTCAACAATTTCATTGAATTGGAGGACGGTTATCTTTATGTTGGTGGTGCAGTCTCGGATGATGGTGACCTGGAAGGAGCCGGACACCACTTTGGCTACCATCAAGGTTTACCCCAAAACGGGTACAGCGGTGATGCATGGCTAATGAAAACCGATTTTGACGGCAATGTGATTTGGAGTAAGTGCTATGGCGGTTCTCTTGAAGATGTGGGCTGTAAGGTATTCCAAAATGACGATGGCGGTTTCACGGTTACAGGTTGGTCGGAATCGAGGGATGGCGATGTACAAAGTGCCTTGCAACTGTATGAAGAGCCTGAAGGGTCTTGGGGACCTCAAAAGCCTTGGATATTTAGGACGGATGCCCAAGGCATCTTGCTGTGGGAAAGGGTGATGGGTGCTGATGTGGCATCAGTACAGTATTATAACGATGCCTTGCAAGTCAGCGACAAGGAGTATGTTTTTCTTTGTCAAGAGACCTTGTACCCGTCGACCTATCCATGTGGCGATATTTATTGCCCCAATGTGGTGTCAGGATCGCAGGAAAACTATTGGGTTTTCCATCTTACTGACATTTTTGATTATGAGGGTGTCGAGGAACAGGAAGGATGGAATGGAGATGGCGTTGGGGTTTATCCAAATCCGAGTAAGGACTTGGTGCGGATATGTGGTGTTGAGGCTGAGGAGGTTTGGCTTTATAATGCTTTGGGGCAAGTGGTGAAGACGGTGCGGAACTCTAATGACGTGAGTTTGGAGGGATTGGTGGAAGGGGTTTATTTGGTGAGGATTAGGGATAAGGAAGGGAGAATCTTTTTGGAGAAGGTGATGGTGAGGTAGTGTTTTTTTTCGTGCTATCGTTATATAACTTCGTTGAATGCTTTGCATTTCGTGCTAACGTGCTTACGAAGTGGGAACTCCCCCGGCCTACGGCCACCCCCTCTCAGAGGGGGATGAGCCTACCGGATGCGAGAGATGGGACTTATAGGACAAATATGACTAATAATACTAATAGGACAATGAAAACAACAAGAATTTTGACCTTACTTGCGTTCCTGCTGATGGCGGGAGGGGTTAAGATGCATGGGCAAGAGTTTCAGCGGATAGTTTCGTTGAGAGATCCTTTGTTTTTGGATACCACTTCTATGATTTTTCATGAGATTTATGATTTCTGGCAACGATATGAATATGCGTATTTTTTGGATTATGGGAAGATAAGCGACCCTAACTATAAGCCAACGAATTACGACTTTTGGACTGATTTCGAAAAAGAGGACTATGGGAACCCCAATTCCATCATCCAGTGCAATTTGCTGCCGTTTTATACATACGAAGAGTATTTTATGGGGGTTGCAAAACGCAATGACACCTTATATGAACTCCAAACTGCGTTTTTTGATGACTTCCCAAGCCCAAAACAGTTGTTGGGGATTTTTACCATTCCACTGATAAGAACAAGCGATGGATTCAAGTTGGTCAATAAGCTGACCATCAATAAAAGCTATTTCTGTAAGAAACAAATCGGGTGGATTACCTACTATTATCCATCGACATATCATTTTGATGAACAGGCTGCCAACACTGCCGTGTTGAGGCTTTCGGCATTCGCCGAAGAGTTTGGTGTCGATGGAATGGAACCTGTGGAGTATTATTTGTTTGAGAACAAGACGGAAATGTTCCATTACTTCGGGATAGACGGCAGTTGCTATGACTTCTATTCGGCTGAAACGGTTGTCCCATACGGAAACAGTAAAATAGGCAAGAACAAGATTTGCTACACAAAAGGCGGTGAAAGCAAAATCCATGAATTCATACATTTGATGCTTAAAAGCGTGTCGAATGGCCAACGCTTTTCCTGGTTTGAGGAAGGGGTGTGCTGCTATTTTGGCGAACATGTTCTACAGACCAAAGAGTGGCATTTTGACAAGCTGAAGGCGTTTTTGAATGACAATCCACAAATCGACCTTTCCGTGGATTTGATTCAGGCTTATATGGATGCAGATGGAAAATACACGCATGATTCAACCCAAAGCGTCATAAAGTACAAAAGGCCTTATAGTGATGTAAACTCGAATTATAGTTATGACATCCAGATGGTGATTTGCGAGATGCTGTACAAAAAGGGCGGAATGGATTTGGTGAAGCGGATGCTGTTTGAAACAAAGAGGAATGAAGATGAATATGAAATGATCGAGATGCTGCTGGGAGTGAAGCGGGAGGAAGTGAATGGGGTTATTAGGGATTATTTGAGGGAGAAGTATTGAGTGGGATTTCGTGCTTTAAATTCGTTGAATGCAAGGCATTTCGTTATTTCGTTATGCGTGCTTTCGTGCTAACGTGCTAACGACGGGGACGGATAGGACTTAGAGGACTAATAAGACTAATAATAGACACTATGAGAGCGATGAGGATTTGGGCTTTGGTTTTGATGGCGGCCGGGATGCTGCTGGCGGGATGCCGACGGGAGAAGGTGGCACAGGCGAAGGATGCGCCTGCTGAAATCAGCAGGACGGTGGCGGATAGCACGAGGAAGGAGATGGAATTGATTGAGTGGGTTGGTGCGGGGGTGGAGTTGGATAGGTGATTTTTTAGTTGAGAGTTTAGAGTTTAGAGTTGAGAGTAGTTGAGAGTTTAGAGTTGAGAGTTTAGAGTCAGTTTAGAGTTTAGAGTCAGTTTAGAGTTTAGAGTTAATCCCCCCTGGCCCCTTTGAAAGGGGGAAGTTGAGAGTTGAGAGTTGAGAGTAGCCCGAAGCTGCGCGGGGCTTGCATCGGGTTAAAGTTCTATTGCACCATCAAGATGGAATAATTTTAGTATTAAAGTAGAAGTAACAAATTTGCCATGACAAGAACAATAGTAAAAAAAGGAGATGTATTTTCCATAGAGACCGAATGTGGAGTACGATATATTCAATATATCTGTAACGACATCAATCAATTGAATGGAAATGTAATAAGTGTCTTTAAAGATGAAACGCTAAAAGAAGTGGATTTTTACATTCATACCACAGTTGCTGCCGGAGTGAAGTTTTTCGGGTGGCAGAAAATTGGCAAACAGCCCATACCTGATATATCCGACATCGTGTTTTTCACGGAAATAAGTGAAATTGTGAGGAAAGTGGTTCACAATAATGCCGATGTAAATTGGAGAGTTTGGACGATAAGCGGAACCGATGCGTATGTTAAAGATTTGCCTGATGTAGAGTGTTACGAGGGATCGGTTTGGCCTCCGTGCGACATTCCTGACATATTATGTGGCCGTAATAAGTATTACAAAAGGTTTGTCAGATAAAGAAATTATGGAAAGTCTTTTTCGGGGCGGTAGCCGCTGCCCCGAAAACTATGATTTTTGCCATGGTGACAAAAACAGAAGGGATTGAAGAGGTTCAATACATCCAAATCAAAAAGAAGAAAATATCACAAAAACTGTCATCCTTGCAGTAGCAGTGGCGGCTTTGGCCGCCCTGCTGCTGAAAGGATGCCGACAGGAGAAGGCCGCACAGACAAAGGATGCGCCTGCCGAAAGCAGCAGGACGGCTGCGGTGGATAGCACTAGGATGGAGATGGAGCTGATTGAGTGGGTTGGTGCGGGAGTGGAGTTGGATAGGTGATTTTTTTAGTTTAGAGTTTAGAGTTGAGAGTTTAGAGTAGTGGAAAGTTTAGAGTTTAGAGTTTAGAGTTGGGAGTTGTTTAGTTGTTCAGTTGTTCAGTTGTTCAGTTTCGTTATGCGTGTTAACGTGCTTTCGTGCTATCGTGCTAACGAAGGACTCCCCCTGACCCCCTCTGAGGGGAAGAACTCCCCTGCCGCTGCGCGGCACCTCTTCGGGACTGGGGATGATTGGCGTGTTGAACATTTTATGTGGCTGGTTCACGTCTGTGTGGAAAGAAGTCGTATTTTTGCAAAAATTCTTGAAGGATGAGGGTAAAACTTGACGACATATATGGTTTGTTGCACAGCACCGAAGGTACTGTGGTGGAGTTTAAGACGGCACGGGGCGGGTTTCCACAGTCGTTTTGGACTACATTCTCAGCTTTTGCGAATACCGATGGCGGCGTGATTGTGCTTGGCATAAAAGAGAAGAACAAACTGCCAGTGGTTGACGGATTGACGGAAATGGAAGCCATCGACCTGAAGAAGAAGTTCTGGGACATGGCTCACAACCCGCAGAAGGTGAGCGACCCGCTGTTGGAGGACGATGATGCTCATGTGGAAGAGATTGCGGGAAAGGGCTGGGTGCTGGTGTGCGAGGTGCCGAGGGCTTCCTACGACCGTAGGCCTGTGTTCCTGAATGGCCGTCCGTATGGTAACACCTACAAGCGCAGACATGAAGGTGACTACCTGTGTACCGATGAGGAGGTGCGTCAGATGTTTGCCGATGCCAACCTGCGACATGGTTCGACGGATGCGCGTATCCTGAAGGGTTACTCGATGGACGATATTGACCTTGATACGCTGCATAGTTACCGCAAGGCATACGATGCACGTCACGAGAATCATCCTTGGTCGGATTTGTCGGACATGGACTTCCTGAAGAAGGTGGAGGCCTGGCGGAAAGACCGTGAAACGGGTGAAGAGGGTTTCACCGTGGCGGGCATCATGATGTTCGGCAAGACGCAGAGCGTGACCGACCAACAGTGTATGCCCTGGTTCTTCCCCGACTATAGAGAGCATCTCGGTACGGTGGAGGGAGAGCGGTGGAGCGACCGTATCTACCCCGACGGCACATGGGAAGCGAATGTGTATCAGTATTTCACACGGGTGTTCCGCAAATTGGTACAGTTGCTGCCCAAGCCGTTCCGTTTGGCTGGCGACGGGATGACGAGATTAGAGTTTACCCCTGCCCATATAGCGGTGAGAGAGGCATTGGCGAATGCCTTGATTCATGCGCAGCACAACTCGATGGGCAATGTGGTGGTGGACAGTTGGGTTGACAAAATAGTGATCAGCAATCCCGGCTCGATGCTGGTGAGTGTGAGCGAGTTCTACGAGGGGCAGCATAGTGTATGCCGCAATCCGCTGTTGCAAAAGATGTTTGTGTTTATCGGTGTTGGCGAGAAGGCAGGAAGCGGTGCGGACGTGATTGTGAAAGGTTGGGAAGACCAGAAGTGGACCAAGCCCGTGCTGAGTGAGCACATTGAGCCTGAAAGAGTGGAGATGGTGATGGAGATGGTGAAGGAAAAAGACATTGAGACCGTGCCTGCTGGCAAGGAGTCGGCAAGGAGTTGGCAAGGAGTTGGCAAGGAGCTTGGCGTGGACTTCCATATATTGGAGCGCATCGCCGAATACTGCAAGGAGCCAAGGTCGCTGGCGGAGATTGCCGAACATTTGGGACTCTCTGACCGATATAAGATGAAGAAGAAATATATCGACCCGCTATTGGGCAGGTATTTAGAGATGACTTTGCCCGAAACCCCTAATAGCCCTGCTCAGCGGTATGTGCTGACGGAAGAAGGCAGGAGGATGGATTTTGAGTAATTTTGTGGCGTGAAAGTACGGATTTATATAGGGATTGTTTTGATGGTGGTGCTTGCTGGATGCGGGGATGGACTCCCCCGGCCTGCGGCCACCCCCTCTCAGAGGGGGACGACTGCGCACGAGGCTTTGGAGGGGATTGATAGTTTGATGTGGCGGCAGCCGGATAGTGCGCTGAAGGTGATGATGGAGTTTGCGGGGAGTGAGGCGACGGATGGTATGGATGCGTTTGAGGGGCATTATTGCCAGGTGCTGATTGCGGAGCTGCTGTTTAAGAATTATTATGGGCAAAGCAACCGGGCGGGAGTGCTGAAGGCGGTGGGGTATTTTGATTCGATTGTGAATGTTGCAGATGGGCGTAATGCGGACACACGCGGTGTGTCCCTACCATTCCTGGATGCACGGGCGCATTATATTAATGGTGTGGGATACTATGAACGTGACAGCCTTATTGACGCTTGCGAGGAATATCTCAATGCCTTGCGGATGATGGAGGGGCATTTTGAGGAGAAGGTTTTGGTGGGACACAAGGCACGGTTTATGGCGTTGACTTACAACCGCCTTGGGGATTTGTTCTCCGAACAATATATGCAGGAGCCAGCCGTCTATTGCTACAAGCAGGCTTTGGTTTACAATAGAATTGCACCGACTTCGCCATACGGCAATTCCAACATTCTTTACAGAATCGGAAAGCAATACGACAAACTGCAAATAATCGATAGCGCAGCTTATTACTATGAAAAGGCTTTGGAACTGATGCCCGACAGAAACAATATGATTTATAGGGACATCGTTTCGTCACGGGCATTGTTCGACTTTTTGTTTCACAACGATACCATTGCCGCCTTGGACAGCCTGAAAAGCATGGCTGCACAAGCCGCTGATGAAGCGGAAAGAACCAACCGAAAAATGACTATTGGTAGCCTTTACTATACTATGGGTCATTACAATTCCGCCAAGACTTGTCTAGAACCAGTTGTTGAAAACGATTCCATTAGGAGAATCTTTGCGGCCAACTTCCTGCGCGAAATCGCTTTATGCGAAGGCGACACGCTGAAAGCCAACGAATACGCCATTGTCCTTGCCAAAGAGGGTGCCTTGGCACCCAGTAACCAAGCACAGGTCTCGCGACTGAACGACCTGTTTCAGAACTACTTGCATGGGAAGCAGGAGAAGGCCGAGGCTAAAAGAAGATTGGCTGAACAGGAGGCGGCACGGCTACGCTGGAGGCGGGGCTTGGCGGTTACCGTGGTGGTGATGATGGCCTTGGGGCTTGGATTGTGGTGGTGGTTGGCCAGGCGAAAGAAAGAACACGAGGCCGAGACGCATACCTGGCACAAGGAGAAACAACAGCTTCAGACTCAGGTGGATGATGCCTTGCAACAACTACAGACACAAGCGGACGATGCCTTGCAGCAGGCGCGGGCGATGCTGCCGCAGCGGGCGAACGAGATTTATGGCTCGAAGGTGGGGAACCGCTTGGAGCGCATCATGGCGGAGTTTGAGGCGGCTTATCCTAAGGCCTTGGAGCGGGTGGCCGCTGCCTACCCGGATTTGACGCCAACGGAGCGCAGGATTTTCGTTTTGTCGCATCTGCAGTTCCGCGCGAAGGAGATGGCGGATCTGCTGGGATTGAGCGAAAACACGGTGAACCAATACCGCTACAACCTACGAAAAAAGACCGAAAACACCTCGTTTTCGGCGTTTTTGGATTAACAAAAACTTATATTTGGCCGTTGTAACCATTTGATTTTCAAGTGGAAGTAAAAACAAAAAGTTATAATTGGCGTTTTGGTTGGGTTTTTCGTGGTTTTTTGTTATAATTTTGAGGCATCAAAGTAATAACATTATGAAGAAGCTAAGAATTTACACCCTGCTTGCGTTCCTGCTGATGGCGGGAGGGGTGACGATGCAAGCGCAGGAACTGAATGAAATTTTTTGGTCGCCCGATTCGTGGGTTTACAGCATGATGTTTGAGGACGAACATACGTTTGTTGCGAATAGGACTATCGTTGACCAATACTCCAATGTTGCGGAAATTCAATTTGTCAGAATGACCGACGAAGGTGAGGAACTGGCTTCGCAACAATTGTTTTCAAGGGAAGAGTATGCCGAAGTTGTTTGGCAGAGTCCTATGCAGCGTCTTCCCAATGGTGGATTAGCTATTTTCTATGCGAAAAGGGTTGACGGCATTGCTACTTTTTATCGTGTAAATTTGAATGATGACCTTACTTTCAGCACCCTTCAATTGGATTGGGAAACCGATGATTACTATGATGACGACAGGACTTTCTATCCTTATAATACAGGCGTGGTCGTAAACAAGGACAGCAACGTTATTATCACTTATCCACCTCACAGTCAATACCATCTTAACGGCACCGAAGCCATGCAGTTCTTAAAATTCGATGCTGAAGGACAACTTGTTGGTCAACGGCTGATGGAAGGCTTTCGTGGACAAGACCGCCATCACACACTGCCAACTCCTGATTCGCTGGGGTGTCGTATCATCCTTCGGAGTAACGGTTCGCCCAAACTGGATTGCCACACTTTGGATGCCGACTTGAACACGATAGCTGTCAAAGAAAACGTGGAAGAATTGTCGTGGCCTTACCAGTGCTGCCGTTTTGCCTATCTGTGCACCAACCCAGTTAATGGAAAGACATACTCCAATAACATCATAAATTATCCAGCATACGGTGGCAATCCTGCTATTGTCGAGGATATTATGATGAGCGTGTTTGATGCTGAAAACTTTCGTCAGACAAACTATGCTTGGGGTCTAACCACACAAAGCCACGATGGCGCTGGAATACTTCAATCGGTTGGTTTTGACGATGACAACAATGTGTATATGGTTGGCCAGATGGATAATGTTATGGCTAACGAGTTTTTAAATCGTAACCTGTATATCGCCTATTTGGACGAAAACCTGAACAAATTGGGGGAAATCTACCATGTGGATGATTATGCTTATATGGTGAAGTCGATGGCGGCTTGTCCCGAAGGTGGATGTCTTGTGAGTTGCCATAAAATCCACGAAGCCACTAATGAAGCAGGGAACTGCCTGATTAAAATCACGAAAGAGACTCTTGTCGGCATCGAGGAAGCGCATGATGCTGGTTTTGTTGTGGCTGTTGCCTATCCTAATCCGGGGAAGGATGTGCTGAACATTAGGACGGGATTGCATGATGCGCGGGTGGAGGTGTATGATATGAATGGAAGGATGGTTTATAGGCAAGAGATTACGGAAAATGTCACTGCCATCAATACGACGGATTGGAGTGAGGGGACTTATATAAAGGAGTGATTTTTTTCGTGCTAACGTTATGCGTACTAACGTGCTAACGAAGTGAGACTTATAGGACAAATAAGACTAATATGAATATGAAAGCAACAAGAATTACAACCCTGCTTGCGCTCCTGCTGATGGCGGGAGGGGTGACGATGAAAGCGCAAGTGAACGAACCAATAGAGTTTTTCTACTCTCCCGACATTCTTGCCTACCATATTTGCGAGTGGGACGATGGATTTATCATGCTCAATGCAGACATAATGGGAGAAGGTCGCTATGTGATGCTGATTGATCAAGAAGGCAACCTTGCCCATTCGGAGGCTTGGTACGACAATGTCAACACTTGCTCCTTCCTCACAGAGAGCAAGTTTTTCAAGTCGAGCGACGGAAGCCGTTTTTTCTATTATGTGAACGGCCCCGACAGGCCTATCATGTACAAGGTCACCATTTCGAATGCGCTCGAACTTACCACTTTTGAGTTCCCCGATGCATTTCCTTTCCCTGAAGAAATCACAAATGACAACTGGTGGAATTTCGCATGGCTTCCAAATGATGACGGGAGTACCTTCGTTTCGGGCGTTTACATCGAGGGCAACCATTGCGTTCAGATGATGGTTCGTTATAATGAAGCTGGCGAGATTACTCACCAATGGTCTGAAATCACCAACCGCGCCACCACCAGTTTGTTGCCGCCCGAAAGAGGCAATTCGGGTTGTCGTCTTGTGATGGATGACCCCGATGCCAAGGATGTCAATTCGGAGTGCGTCGTCTTTGACGACAGCCTAAATGTTGTTGACATCAAGCACAGCATCTACAATCAAGCAATAGGTATCTACAGACCTCATTACGAGCATTTTGCAGTTCATCCAGTAACGGACATGATTTATCTCTTGTCCGCTGTTAGTTTTCCGGCTTTCAACGGCAACCCTAAGATAACGGCTGACATTTATATGAGCCAATTTGATCCCGGTTTTATGCAGACAAAGTATGTGTTGGGTCCATACACCGATGCTGAATACGACCAAATTTCATTATGTGAAGCCATTGATTTCCATGAGGATGACATTTACATGTGTGGTTCCATGAACATCATGGCTCCAGGTGTCATCGATCCAATGGAGTCTGAAAATTTCTATGTGGCTTTGCTTGATGGAAATATGAACCTCAAAGGCGAGATTTACTACCATAGTGAAACGCGCTTTATCATTCCTTATAGCATCCTTGCCCTTCAATCAGGAGGTTGTTTGGTTACGACCGCAGGAAAGGATCGCAGGACGAGTGAGCAGCAACATGCCATCTATAAACTTTCGGATGATACTATTGTAGGAATTGAGGAAGCCCATGACGCTGGTTTTGCTGTGGCTGTTGCCTATCCTAATCCGGGAAAGGATGTGCTGAACATCAGGACGGGATTGAAGGATGCGCGGGTGGAGGTGTATGATATGAGTGGGAGGATGGTTTATGGGCAAGAGATTATGGAGAATGTGACGGGGATTGATGCTGGGGGATGGGCTGAAGGGACTTATGTTTGGAAGGTGGTGGCTGATGGAAAGGAAGCTGAATGTGGGATATGGATTAAGGAATAATCCCGGGGCTGGGTTAGTTTAGAGTTGAGTGTTTAGAGTTTAGAGTTGTGGAAAGTTGAGAGTCGTTAATTGGGAGTTGATCAGTTTCGTTATTAACTTCGTTGAATGCTTTGCATTTCGTGCTATCGTGCTAACGTGCTAACGACGGACTCCCCCGGCCTGCGGCCACCCCAAATCCCCCTGGCCCCCTTAAAAGGGGGATGAGGGGGAAGAGACTGATAAGACTAATAAAAACCAATAGAATAATGAAAACAATGAGAATTTATGCCATGCTTGCGCTGCTGCTGATGGCGGGAAGCGGGATGTTGATGGCCCAAGATGTTTACGAAATGGAAGAGTTCATCGTGTCGGATGATTTGGTGGTTCTGATGAACTATTCGGGTGACAACGAGATTACTGCAATGACCTCATCAATGCAAGGCATTGCCATCAAAAAGTATAATGATGATGGATTGTTGCTGGATTCCATTTTGCTTTGGCCAAGAAATGAAGCCATACTCGATTTTGAAATGTTCACCAACGAAGAGGGACAAACGCTTGTCTATTATCTGGAAAAACAGCTTGACGGTGACACAGCCACTTTCCATAAAGTGACCATTGGGGATGACATGATACCTGTTTTTGAACAATATGATTGGTATGGGTTTGATTGTCCTGAGACGGTAGAAGACTCGAAGGAAGTTCATGTGCTTGTCAATAAAGACGGAGGGTGCTTCTTCTCTTACAGTACGGTACAAGACAGCATCCGCATTGTAAGGTTCGACGCTGCCGGAGAGGTGGCGGCCGAACGCACAGTGAAACGCCATCCTCAACAGGTGAACTATCATGGCTGCATACCCACTTCTGATTCCATGGGAATCCATATTGTCAAGTGGCGCACGGACACCACTGCCTTTTGCGTTTTTGGTTGCTATACATTCGATTCTTCTCTGAATCTCGTGAACCGAGTGGATGATGTAGATGCCGTTTCTAGACCCATTTATTGTAGTTCTTACACCGACTATCATTACAATCCCAACATTGGTAAAACTTATTCTATTTCCAGCTATATCGACCCAATCCATCCCGATGATGGCCAGAACATCATCATGAGCATGTTTGATCAGGACATGAATCAAATGGATTATACATGGGGAATGATTTCTCCGTATGCGGATATGGGAGGAGGAGAGCATACGGTGGATTTCGATTCAGAAAACAGGGTGTATGTGGCAGGGGTTATGGATGTAATGACCAATCCATACATTGCCTGTTTAGACGAGAATTTGAACAAGTTGGGTGAGATTCATTTTGTACATCCCAAGCTGACGCAATTGCCCATTACCGTGATGGCTTTCCCTGATGGGGGCTGCCTTGTGTCATGTAACACTTTTAATAATGAGACAGGAGAATTCAAGGCTATTGTTTACAAAGTTACCATTTCCGATTTGTTGGATGTTGAGGAAGCGCATTCGCATGGTTTTGTGGTTGCCACGGCTTATCCTAATCCTGGGAAGGATGTGCTGAATATCAGGACGGGGTTAAAGGATGCGCGAGTGGAGGTGTATGATTTGAATGGGAGGATGGTTCATAGGCAGGAGATAACGGGAAATGTCACGGCCATCAATACGACGAATTGGAGTGAGGGAGCTTATGTTTGGAAGGTGATGGCTGATGGAAAGGAAGTGGAGTGTGGAAAATGGATAAAGGAATAACAAATCAAAAATCAACAGAATATGAAAGACTTAAAGATTTACACCCTGCTTGCGCTCCTGATGATGGCGGGAGGGGTGAGAATGCAAGCACAAGAATATCCTCAAGATCTTACAACTATTTATATTTCTGAAAGTGTATGGATAAAAACCATAAAAAGCATAGATGAGAACACTTTTCTGGCTTTTGGCGGGACTGATGTCGGCAGTCGCGTTCTGATGAAAATGACCTACAATGGTGAAATCCTTGATTCCATTGGCTTGCCCAATAATCGGTTGGAATACTGGGACCAGGGTAATTTTATGAATGGGAAGTTTCGTTATGTTTCGTTTCGTGCGGATGACAACGACACATTACCCCTTCTCTGCGTGGTGGATGTCGACACGGATGACCTGTCGCTGACTTATACGGGCTACAACTGGGAAGGCCTCGACTTCGATCATCCAACGGTAACTGGATTTTATAGGAGCATGATTCACTATGTGTTTTCCAAGGATGGCAGCCTGACTATATCTTACCCCGTTGACAGTCTTTGGATGATTGAACAAGAGGAAGCAATACACTTGGTACAATTCGACAGCCAGGGTGATGTGAGGAAGGAAAGGATATTCTACGACCTACGTGCAAGTTTAACTAACTATTTCTTCTCTGTGCCAGATTCATTGGGATATCGTCTCATTTTGATGAATCCCAATCATTACGCCTATGATTGCCACACCTTGGACAAGGATTTAAATACCATATCCGTAGTTGAAGATGCAGGAATGGTCTATTATTCCAATTCCTATGTAAACAATTGGCCCTATTACTGCATCCACGAACTCCCTTGTCTTTTTGGTGTCCATCCTTACAATGGCCGTACCTATTCGGTTGGTTGCGAAACTTCTTTTGAATCAAACGGCGAGATGGATGTTATAATGGGTGTGTATGATGATCAATTCCAACAATTGGGTTGGACTTGGGGCATTATCAATCCTGAGGGCAACGATGAAGGCTTTGGCATGTGCTTCGGCGAACAGGGAGAGATATACATGCTAGGTTGGATGGACATTAGGACATCTTCTAAACCAGAGAACATTTATGTGGGTTTCATGGATGAGGATTTGAACAAGTTGAGCGAAATCTATTATAGACCAGATGACTATTATCTTGGTCCTTTGGATATTGCAGCAATCCCTACGGGAGGATGTGTTGTATGTTGTAACCGTGTGGAAAGAAGAACAGAACAAGCCGATTATTGCATTTACAAAATCATGCCGGAAGATTTCTTGAATGTTGAGGAAGCGCATTCGCATGGGTTTAGGGTTGCCACGGCTTACCCTAATCCAGGGCAAAATACTTTCAACATCCGCACTGGCTTACAAAATGTCTTTGTGGAGGTGTATGATATGAATGGAAGGATGGTTTATAGGCAAGAGATTACGGAAAATGTCACTGCCATCAATACGACGGATTGGAGTGAGGGGACTTATTGGAAAGGAAGTGGAGAGTGGAAAATGGATAAAGGAGTAAGTTATCGTTATGCGTGCTTACGTGCTATCGTACTAACGAAGTGGGACTTACAGGATTGATAAGACTAATAAAAACCAATAGAATAATGAAAACAACGAGAATTTATGCACTGCTTGCGTTCCTGCTGATGACTTCACGGCTTTTTGCTTACGATTTTGAAGCAATATGTTCGACGGGACAAACACTTTACTATAACCTCAATAACGATGGTGTTTCCGTAATGGTTACTTATCCCTGCTATGGCGGACAACACAACTATTATTCCGGTTATGAAATGCCCCAAGGTGATTTGACGATTCCTGATAGCGTGGAATACCAAGGCATGACCTATGCAGTAACAATAATAGGTGCAAGTGCTTTTTATAGTTGTTATTCTTTGGGTGCGGTCACCTTGCCGAACACTTTGGTTGAAATAGGTTCACATGCATTCCATGGTACCAACACAAATGGATACGGACATCATCTTATAATTCCAGATAGTGTGATTACTGTTGGATCCGAGGCGTTTTCAGCTGTTTCCGTTCACGAGCTTACCATCGGTGAATCTGTCCAAAACATTGGATATCATGCATTTGATTGCTCTAATTTGAAGATTATACATTACAACGCAACCAATTGCAATGATGTGGTCTCGCCACCCTTCGGTTCGTCTAGGAATAGGAATAGAAATATTAATACACTTACTATTGGAGAAAATGTGGTGTATATTCCAGCAAAACTATTCTATTGTTTTGACGATCTTGCTTGCGATGTCGTCATCCCCAATTCCGTGACTCGCATAGGCGAACAGGCTTTTTTTGATGCCAATGTTACATCTGTGGTTATAGGAGACGGGTGCGTTGAAATTAGTAGCGGCATTGAAGGCGATTTGGTACTCCCCGATTCTCTTGAGTATGTCGGCTATGCTGCTTTCTATGACAACAATCTTACTTCGGTACATATTGGGCCTTGTGTCAGTTTTATAGATTCACAGGCGTTTATGTGTTATGATTTACAATCGGTTTTCATTAAAGCGACGGTGCCTCCAATTATCGGAGGACACACCTTTAGCTATTATACAACTCCTATTTATGTGCCTTGTGCATCCCTATGCGATTATCTCGCCATTCAATCGACCAACCAATATTGGGCTAATTATACAAACATCACAGCGGTTTTCCCATACCAGATAACGGTGGAAAGTGCCGACGAGCAGATGGGATACGCTTATGTCACCCAACTCCCAGATTGTTGTGACATCAAGGCATGGGCCAAGGCATATCCAAGACCAGGCTTTGAATTTGATTGCTGG
>CADCIH010000028.1:26540-32398 GCA_902801465.1 uncultured Bacteroidia bacterium
GATTGGGGTTTACCCCAATCCCGCAAAGGAAAAAATAACGATAGATGGCATCCGTCCTGACGAAGTGCAGGTTTACAATGCCTATGGGCAATTGGTGAAGAGGGTGCGGAACTCAAATGAAATTAGTGTGGAAGGTTTGTCGGAAGGGGTTTATTTGGTGAGGATTTTGGATGCTGAAGGGAAAAACTATGTGGCACGAGTAATGAAAGAATAAGGTTTCGTTATTTGTACTATCGTGCTTACGTGCTTACGAAGTGAGACTTATAGGACAAATAAGACAAATAGAACAATGAAAAGAACATGTGCTTTGCTGGTGGTGATGGCAACCCTATTGTTGACGGGATGCCGGAGTGGATGTGAGGAGGAGAAAAACTCACCGCCCGAAGAGAGTTCTCTGGATTGCTTCGTTCCTCGCAATGACGGGGGGAAGGACTCGCTTGAGGAGTATTATGAGCGGATGGAGCGGTGGAGGGTGCTGCATGGCGGGATGAGCAGGTGGGAGAGCGATAAGTGAGTTTAGTGTTTAGAGTTTAGAGTTGATCGTTATGCGTGCTAACGTGCTAACGTGCTAACGAAGGAATCCCCCTGGCTCCTTAATAGGGGAAAGAAACAGACCTGACTAATAGGACAAACAAACTAATTATAATCAAATCAAAAAGAAAGGAATTGTAAAAATGAAAAAAATGGCATTATCGCTGCTGTGCATCCTCTTTGTGTTGGGTGTAAGCGCACAGGAATCATCAAAGAAATGGGAATTGAAACTTGGCTATGAACAGCCCGTTTTTCTCAAAGCCGCTAAAACCGACTGTGAGACTTTCAGATCCTCGCCAAGAGGCGTTTCGGCCAGAGGGCTTTACGAAGTGTGGCAAAACCGCCTTTCGGTCGGCTTGGTTTTGGGCTACAATGAAGCAATTCGTGTTTGCGAAGATAATGCTCAAGTGGATCTGGACGGATACATCATTACCATTAATGATAATTTCACTATCATCAACGACATGTATAAGAGGTATTATGCGGATGCTGTAGTGCGGTTTAATGTGGTCAACCGTGGTGGTTTCCTGCTTGCGCTCAGTGCCAGCGGGGGCTATCAGTTTACCAACCATAGAAAATCGGATTTCAGCATCAGCGGTCCAACGGGGCAGTACCAAATCCGAAGAACGATTCTTACAGATGTCGGATCCACATATAATGTGATGGTCGGTGCCGAAACAGGATACGAAATCGTGCGTAATCTTTTGGTTACCGCGGAATACAAATATGACATCAAGCATTCCATGCATTTGCTGGGTCTTGGGGTGAATCTTAAGTTATAAGGGATTGGGGAATCGGTATGCGTACTATCGTGCTAACGTACTTACGACAGTGGGACATATAGGACAGATGATACTTAGACTCCCCCGCCGCGAAGCGGCACCACCCTCCAATCCCCCTAACCCCCTTAAAAGGGGGAAATGGGCACACCCAATCCCCCGGCAATCCCCCTGACCCCCTTTACAAAGGGGGATGGCCACGCCCTTAAAAAGGGGGATAAGACAGATATGACTAATAGGACAATGAGCGACAACAAGGATTGTGTTAAGATTCAGCATTTGATTGATGAGGCAGAACGGCTGCCGAAGGATGAGGCTATGATGGTGCTGAAGGCGGTGCGGTCGGCTGTGGCGGTGGGGAACGACGACTGGTACAGGATCGTGGAACTTGCCATGGAGCGCATTGCTGAACGGCAGGACATGCAGCCCTCCAACAGCTCGTATCATATCGCCAACCGCCAGATCACGAACTTCGTGAAAATCATGCGGGCAGCGTACGACATCCACATCTTCGAGTGCAACAACGGCCTGTATGCCTCGAACTTTGAGGAGTTCATCGGTGCTTTGGGGGCTTTCTTCAACACCGAAATCAACGCGCCGCATGTGCTGCTATCTACGGCGAAACAGAACAATAATTTCATGGAGGTGTTCAAGAAACTCACGGCCAAGGCTTCGGACTACTACACCAGGGGCGATGCCCTTGAAAACACAAGAGGGAAGCGTAGCGCCAAGGAGTGCCCAATGGAGATGGAGATACCCTTCCAAGAATTTTAAGTTAAGTTTAAGTATCGTATTCGTTTGTCAACAAGTCCTCACCTTTGCCCACGATTTAACCGTCGTGGGCTTTTCTTTCATCGGTACCATGGAGAAGGCCCAGGCACAAAACGAAAGCATTATGTTAGACACCATCACATTCGACCAACTGCCGCAAGCCGTCTCCCACATCCTTGACGGCATCACGGAAATCAAGTCCATCTGCGAAGAGCTCCGCGAGAATGGCTCTGGGAAAGACACCTACATGACCGTTGAGGAACTGTGCGCCTATCATCCCGACCACCCTTCGCACCAGACCGTCCGCCGCTGGAAACGGCTCGGCTACATCCCTTTCTATAAAGACGATGAAACGCGCCGCGTGAAGTTTAAGAAGTCGGAAATCGACGCTTGGATAGCGTCGAGCCGCCACATGTCGCGTGAGGAACAAGTTGCCCTCCGTAACGCTAAAATTCTCGCTCAACGGCGACAAATGGAGATAGGAGGCCTTGACGATGACGACGAATGAAGACCTTAACGCCTACCCTATCCTTTACGACTGGATAGAGCTCTCAGACCTGATGCTGATGCTGCACCTCACCAAGAACACCCTCAAAGAGTGGTGCTCGGAAGGTGAGCTGAAGTGCAGCCGTATCAAGAACAAGACCTATTTCCTGCGCCAGGACATTGAGCGTTTCATGTATTCACACTACCAAAACTACAGGCCATGAACATGGACAAGACCAACGCCCCGGCGATGTATTTCTGGGGCACGCCGAACAACTACGCCGTGAAGCCGTCGGCCAAATGCGACCTGAAGAACATGCCTGGCTTCAGCATCTTCAGGCGACCCATCACGAACAAGTATCCCTACCAGGTGGTGAACCTGATCGATGTGTACAACTACATCATCTGCAACTATGCCAAGGACCGCACCGACGAGTACCGCACCATCAAGGATGAGCGGTACCGCCGACAGTACAAGGCCGACATGTTCGACTACTGCACTTTCTCCGGCATCTTCTCCGTCCGTGCCGACAAGGCCATCATCCAACATTCAGGGTATATCTGCCTCGACTTCGACCATCTGAAGGATGTGGAGGCTGTGTTTGAGGCCTTGAAGGAAGACCCGTACTTTGAGACGCTGCTGCTGTTTCGCAGCCCCTCGGGTGACGGGCTGAAATGGGTGGTCTCGTTCACGGATTCCTTCTTCCGCTACGGCAGCGACGGGGAGACCTTCGGAGAATACCAGGTCAGGTTTTTCGCCAGCCTCTACAACTACATCTTCAACCACTACGGCGTGGAAGTGGATAGGCATTGCAGGAACCTCTCACGGGCTTGTTATCTGCCACACGATGCGGAAGCCTATCTCAACCCCTCACTGTTATGAAAGACGCTGTTTTCAACCCTGCCGAATGGGACGCTGCGGGAGCGGAGAAGGTGAAGAAGGCACCTTCTCCAGCCGTCGGCGTGTCGGCGCAACAGACGGCCATCCTTGCCGTGGTGGAGGCCGTGGAGGCCACGGGCATCGACATCACGGCCAGTT
This sequence comes from uncultured Bacteroidia bacterium, assembly GCA_902801465.1. Lineage (GTDB taxonomy): Bacteria > Bacteroidota > Bacteroidia > Bacteroidales > F082 > Limimorpha. The sequence goes on from CADCIH010000028.1 coordinate 30,147, forward strand.
ATTCGGACTGGTTGGCCATCGCGTTCGCCTTGGTGTCGGAGCTGGGCGAGGACGGGCGTGAGCTGTTCCACCGCCTGAGCCGTTTCTATCCGGGCTACGACGCTGCTGAAGCTGACCGACAGTATTCGGCCTGTGTGCGTGACGGCAGCCGTGAAATCAGCATCGCCTCGCTGTTCAGCATCGCCAAGGCACACGGCATTCGGTGGGCTGCGGGCGGCTTGCCTCCTTCCTCGTTTTCCTCACGAAAACGATGTGAGGAAATTGAGGAAAATGAGGAAGTGAGGAAAATGGAGGCCGCGCGCATCGGCACTTTCTCGCAGTCGGTGAGGGCACAGCTGCCCGGCATCCTGAAACGCATCGTGGCGGATGCCGTGTCGGAGGTGGATGCTGACTTGCTCATCCTGGGCTCGCTGACGGTGTTTTCGGCCTGTATGCCGAATGTTTACGGGGTATATGACCGTCGGGAGGTGTTCGCCAACCTGTTCCTGTATGTGACGGCCAGCGCGTCGTCAGGCAAAGGACGGCTGTCGCTGTGCCGACACCTGGCCGCTCCACTGCATCGGGAGTTGCGGGAGCAATACCGCAAATCGATGGAGCGGTACAAGCAGGAGCAGGTGCAGTATGTCATCAACAGGAAGAACGGCGACATGGAGGAGCCGCAGGAGCCGCCATTCCTGACGCTGTTCATCCCGGCCAACAGTACGGCGACGGTGGTGTATCAGACTTTGTCGCAGAATGACGGCGTGGGGCTGCTGTTTGAGACCGAAGGCGACACACTGGCCAACGCCTTCAACTCGGACTTAGGCAACTACTCGGACGGCTTCAGGAAGGCTTTCCACCATGAGGCGATATCGTACCTGCGGAAGAAAGACCGCGAGTATGTGGAAATCACGAAGCCGAAGTTCTCGGCCATCCTGTCGGGAACGCCGGAGCAGGTTTTCAACCTGATACCCTCGGCGGAGAACGGGCTGTTCAGCCGCTTCATCTTCTACGTGATGCCGACTGAAATCGTGTGGCACGACATGTTCGATGCCTCGGAGGGTCCGACGGCCGATGAGCTCTTTGAACAAATCGGCAGGGACTTCTACCAGTTCCACAAGCCACTGACGGAACAGGCGGTGCGTTTCTGCCTGCAGCGGGAACAGCAAGGCAGGTTCAACGCCTTCTTCACGCAAGCGCAGGAGGAATATGCGGCCTTGTTCGGCAACGACATCATCGCCTCGGTACGTCGTCTCGGGCTAATCTTCTTCCGGATTACGATGATACTGACGGTGCTGCGGCAGATGGACGATAGATGTTTCCCGCCGCCGACAGGCGAAGGGGAACGGAAGGAGGCCTCGTTGGTGTGTGCGGATGCGGACTTTGACACGGCCATGGCGATGGTGAGGGTGCTGCTGCGACACTCGGCCTCGGTGTTCCAGAGCCTGCCACGCAGGACGGAAAGACGCTTCAGGCAGGGCAGGCAGCAGCGAACGGAGGGCAGCCGACAGGCTTTGCTGTCGGCCTTGCCGGACACCTTCAACCGCACGGCTTATCTTCAGGCGGCTGCCCAAATGGGCATCGGCGAGAAGACGGCAGAACGGTACATTGGGGATTTGTGTAGGTCGGGGATGCTGGAGCATCCGGCGAATGGGCAATATAACAAGGTGACATGAAAGGGGGTGGCCATCAGTTCGGCAGGGGTTCGCCGTCGGCTGGTTTGTCAAGGAGCATCAGCCATTGCCGGATTTCGTTGAGTACCGGCTCGCGCTCCTCGATGATCTTTGACAGCTCACGGGCGTAGCGGTGCACGGCTTCGTCGGTGAGGCCGTCGGCCAGCAGGTTGTCGAGACCTGCCAGGCGTTCGTCGAAGTTGGCGATTTGCGCCTTCAGTTCCATGAGGCGCTGGATGATGAGTTCGTCGTCCATATCATGTTTTTTGGGGCATAAAAAAGGCGCAGACTGCACCGTTTTCATCAGCAACAGGCTCTGGTAAACCTTCCAAATATGAAAACGATCGCCTGCGCCTATTGGCGCAGGCCTTATCGTTCGGTTCCCATTTGTTGAAATTTACCAGATTTCGTTGCTGAGAAACGCGAGCGTAAAGCCCTAATTATGTCTTATACGGGTACAAAAGTAAGACTTTTCTCTTTTTCAAGGTGAAAAAGGGAGAAGTTTTTCGTTTTTTGCGGGATGGGTTTTTCCTCGTTTTCCTCACTTTCCTCATTTTCCTCAGGTGTGTTTCGTGAGGAAAATGGACTCGGGACCGGGGG
>CADCIH010000029.1 GCA_902801465.1 uncultured Bacteroidia bacterium
ATGTCGATGGCACCACGCTCGATGTCCACACCATAGATGTTGTTTTCGATAATCTCCTTTTTCAGTTGCAGGCGCGACATTTGCGTTCCCAAAGCTTCACGGCAACGCCACAACTCATTCAGCAAGCCCATAGGGAATGCGCCTGAGCCAATGGCGGGGTCGCAGATTTTCACTTTGCGAAGAGCATTTGAGAGTGTGTCGCGGAAAAGCTCCAATTCGGGCTGCATCTCGTGGCTTTCCACAAAGGCACGAACAACACCATCAGCAACATCGGGCAACTTAGATGCAAGATGGGCTATCAGCGACTCCTTGCACATATAGCGCACAATTTCCTTGGGCGTGTAGAAGGCACCTTTGGCCTTGTTGTCTTCCAAAAGGCTCTCGAAGATTTTGCCTAACATCTCGGGGTCAACACCAATCTCGGCATCGTCGGGGTCGTTCTCGTCGACGGTAAAGTTGTAGGAGGCCAAGAAGGCGAAGAGATTGCTGAAGATGGATTCGGGAAGAACAATCCTCAGGTTGTCAACTTCATCACGTTCAAACAGACCTCCGTTGAGGTAAGGGATGTTCGCCCATTTTTCCACCAAATCTTGTTGCCAGCCATTCCTGCTGAAAACCTGCTCGCGTTTGATGGGTTCAGTGTTGAGAATGCCAAAGAAAAGCGGCTCAAGTACGCTTTCCAAATAGTCGCTTCTGCGGTTGCTTTGGCTGAAAGTGTTGAGCATGAAGTTGGTATCGCCACAAAGCCAGCCTTTCTTTTGCAGGAAATGCAGAAAGACAATGCGCCCCATCAGTTTCTTCACATAATCGTGATAGACGGCTCCCGTCTTTCCTTGTCGGGCTAACTCAGCCACAATGCGGTCGTAGTGGATATGATACTCATCAAAGAATTCGTCACTGAGTGCATCGACGGAGAAAGCTTCGCGCAAGTCATTCAAGACAAACCTTCCTCTTTTGGCGTATATGGTATCAAGTCGCTCCAAGGGTGTCTTATACTGCCCCTGCTCGTCGCCTAAAATGTATGAGAACCGCTTCGCGTTGGTGACACCTTCTTTCATGTCGCAGATGTACGACAAACGCCAGTGGTTTTCGTCGGCAAAAACGGCAATGGCGGCATCGACATCGTATTTCAGGTAAGGAGCAATCATCTTGCGCAACCCAACACGCTTGCGGCGCACATCGCTGCCTTGGGCAACACGGGTGTAGAAAAAGCCGAGTTCACGACCATCGGCATCGGTTTGGCGACCTATGTAATAACTGTTGTCACCATCAGCTGTGGTATCAAGCAATTCGGGATGGGTGGAAATATCGTTGCAACCGAAAACGTTGTGGACTACTTCGTTACAGTAGGTTGGGTAATCGAATTTCGACTGGAAGATTTGTCGTATGATGGAGGTGTTCATGTTTTTGAGTGTTAAATGAATGTTTCTGAAAGAATGATGTCGGCGGTAGTGAGTGCCACTTGCTTGGTGGCAGTCGGCGTTTCTGGCTGACTGTAGCGTTCGTCCAACTCTTCAAGTTGTTCCAGGATTTTTATGGATGGCGAAGGCTCTTTCTTCTGCTTTTTTGAAATGCGGTTCAAGGCATCGGCCAGTTGGTTGTAGGTACCGCGTTCCACAATCTGTTTCAAGCGGTCAACGGTACGGCGGCCATCATCATCGAACAAGGGGCGTATTTCACGCAGGAAAGCGGCGGCTTTCTTGGCATCGTTGTCTTTGCTACCGATTTTGAGCTTTTCTTCTTGAACCTCGCTCTGCTGGTCGAGGGTGTATTCCGCCAAAGCTTTCTGTACCTGCTCATAGTGGAGTTGTAAGCCATCCCCAAAGGGTACGGCTTTTTCACCAGGTTCCGCACGGAAGAGGTCGGCAGCTTCAAGGAATGAGAGTTCTCGGGTGGTGTCGCTGACGAGGTAGTAAGCCTTTTTATAAGGTGATGACAAATAGGAAATCGTGTGTGAAGAAGGAGCCGTTTGTGTAGCGAGACGGGCGCAACGGCTCTTTGGAGGCAACTGCTTGATTTTACGGTATAGTGCGGAATTGGTGTCGTGAAGTGCACGTACTTCGCTCAGCAGTTCCAGGCTACGGTCGGTTTCGTCGCGTACATCGGCATTGAAGAGTTTGAACTCATGCACCATTTCATCATGTGAATAGATTCTGGTGTCTTCGCCAAGGGCGGAATGGAAGCTCTGCAATTTGATGAGGGAGTTTTTCTTCAGACTGATGATGGCATCACCTGGGTCGGAAGGATAAAACATATAGTTGTGAATCGCGTTGGCGGTGGATCCGATACGGTTCACACGCCCGATGCGTTGCATCAGTCGGGTGGCATTCCACGGACTGTCGTAGTTGACAATCACATTGGCCCGATGCAGATTGACGCCCTCGGCCAACACATCGGAAGTGATGATGATGTTATAGTCGTTGCGCCATTCTTTCTTATACTTTGCGTCAAAGTTGGCTTTGATGGTGTCGCGCAGACGATTGCGACTTTTGGCGCAAACGGCAAGAATGTCGTTGCGATTCAAGCGTTGTTTCAACTCCTTTTCCAAATAATTGACGGTATCCACGCTTTCGCTGAACACCACGAGCTTGCCGCCAGGGTTCTTCTTCTTGTCGAACAATTCGCCTTGCAACATTGTGATGAAGAGTTCCAGTTTGGGGTCGGATTTCACTTTCTCCCATCGCTTGCACAATTTGTCCAATACCTCGGCATCGTATTCCAACATGGGTAAGAAATCAGGCAGGAAGTCGGCAGCATGGAAGAGAATCTCTTTTTGGTCGAGTCCCTTGCCGATGGCCAGTTCAATGATTTCGTCCAGCTCTATGCCGTCAGCTTGCAGCTTTTTTACATTCAAGTCTGGCGCAATGATGACCTTGTCTTCCTCGAACATCTTAATCATTCCTTTAGTGGCATCAAGTAGGGTGTGAAGCGATTTCTTGAAAGCATCGAAACTACTTTCCAAGCGTTTGACCATGTGTGTCTGATAGATGGAGGCCAACGAATCGGCCATGTGCTTTGCCATTTTACCAGAAGGAACTTTGTAGGACGGGCAATACTCTATGGCACGATAACGGGCATAACGCAAACCGCTTCCGTCGAACATGTCCGGGTTTACCTCTTTCAGGTTAGCCGATGGCGTGTCCACTAACTTGATATAGGTGTCAATAAAGAGTTTAAGTACTTGAGGAGGCATTTGATAGGTACGGTCGGTGGGGTCGAGCAACTGAGGGAAGTGTATCTCGTTGGCATAGCGAGGCTCATGCTGAATATTGCTGCGGGTACGGCGCACCATCACCTTCTCCAGCACCTTGTGTCGTAGTTCCTGATTGATGGCATCGATGCGGCTGGTAAGGAACTCGGCACTCAAAGTGCGACGTTGCGACATGAGGCTCTTGAATTCCTTAATCCAAGGGGCAAAGGTATCGGCAATGTTGGAGACACCATCAATCGTGCAACGGGCAGTGTCTTGGAACAACAACAGTTGGTTCTTGATGTCTTCGGGCGTGTTATTGAGTGGCGTGGCCGAAAGCAGCAGCACACGCTTGTTGCCTTTGACATTGCCTTTGTTCAATCGTGCCGACTTGCAGATGCGTTGCAGCAGGTCGTAATTGCCTGTGCTGTCGTGACGGAAATTGTGCGCCTCATCAACGATAATGAGGTCGTAGTAACCAGGCTGGCTGTAGTTGTTGGTGCCCTCAATGACCTTTTCCAAGCTACCGTTGCTGACGAACTGGCTATAGTTGTTTTTGATTTGGAAATCGCGGAAAGTGTCTTCCCAGTTGCTTTGCACCGCTGGAGGGAAGATGACAAGAATACGGGTGTTGTTGCCGTTTGCGGCGATAAACCGCTGGGCAATCATGGCAGCCACCACGGTTTTGCCCAGACCCACCACATCGGCAATGAAACAGCCACCATGCTGCATCATGATATTATAACCTTGCACTACTGCGTCACGTTGGTAAGTGAGGTTGTCGTAATTGTCGGGCAGATGAGGAATAAAGTCGTCTTCGACCTGATCGCCAAAATGGTCGATGAGCATCCGCATATAAAGCTCGTAGGGTGTGGGCTGATGTTCTTTTGGGGTCAGATGGGTTTTGTCAACGATATGGTTCACATCGTCCATTGTCACTGGGATGGCATCTTTCCAAAGGCTTTGAAACTCTTCCTCGCAGTACTGCACATCGTCGTAGTCCTTCATGGCCACGTTCAATTCGTAGCGTGGCGGTTCGGTGGTGCCGAGACCCTGTGCGCTAAGGTTGCTGCTACCCATGATGACCCAGCCGTCGCTATGTTCATTATGGTTTTTCGGCAAGCAGAGGTAGAATTTCGCGTGAAGGTCTTTGGTGGGATGGATACGCAATTGCAACCGATTGTTGGCAATGTCGGCGCAGAACTGACGGATGCCTTCATCGACTTCTGACGAGTATTCGGACTGGTAGACATCACGAAGGAAGTCCTCGCAATACTGTTCAAGCGTTGCTTCTTTGTTTTCGAAGAAAAACTTACCAGTGAGTTGCGATTGGCGGAAGAGATTGTCGATATTGATGCCAACGAGAATCCGTATCTCGGTGACATTTTCCAATTCCTTGCGCAGTTTGAAGTAGCCGCTGGAACGAAAATAGCCAACCACGGCATGAAAGATGTCGAAGTTGGCCATGGTAGAGGCGATGCCGTGGAATTTGTCCATCAGCCTCGTCTCGGTATTATTGAAGAACTTGGTACTCATTATGGCTTGGCGTTTTGAGCGCTTCGCCCTTCTGATGGGTCACAAAAAGAATCCGTGAACTTCTGTCTAAAGTCGAGGCTCTGGACTGCCTATCATTACAAACAAGAAAGCCCACGGATATACCGTGAGCGTTCTGCCCTCTTGTGTAATGATAGTTGAAATTGTCCAGATTTCGACTTTACTTGAAAAGCAAAAACGCTTTATATCAATATGTTATATAATCAGTTATCTTCTGTGTTGGTATGTTCTTTTTGAGTTAATGACTGCAAAGATATTATTTTTCTCTTTCATTATTGTCTTTCTCTTTCCTGTATTCCTCCCAATCGGCCTCGGTGGCACTTTCCAGAAGGTACTGTCGCATCTCTTCTTCCGACGGCAACTGAAGACGATACTTGCTGACGAACAGGTTCTGTGATAGGCCCTCGGTGGCATACTGCACAGTGGTCTCACCATAGTCGGTGCAGAGCAGCAGGCCGATGGGTGGGTTGTCGTCAGCCTGCATCACCTCATGCTTGTAGTAGTTCATGTAAAGGTTGAGCTGCGAGGCATATTCATGACGGAAGCGGTCAATCTTGAGGTCGACAATGACGTGACATTTCAAGATACGGTGGTAGAAGATAAGGTCGGCCTTGAAATAGTCTTGGTCAACGAGGATGCGCTTTTGACGGGCTTCAAAGCAGAACCCGCGTCCCATTTCCATCAACACCATCTGGAGATGATTCAAGATAATCGTTTCCAATCTGGTCTCGGTGTAAACATCCTGCGACTGCAAGCCAAGGAATTCAAGCGTGACAGGATCGTGGATGATGTCTCTAGGTGTTAGTTGTTGTACATTTTTGTCCGTCAGTCTTTGTAGACCTTTCTTGTCTTTCGACAACCCCATGCGTTCGTAATATTGCGAGGATATCTGACGGTCGAGTTCCTTGACTGTCCAGCATCCACGAATGGTCTCTTGTTCGTAGAAGGCTCGTTTTAGTGGGTCTTTTATATTGGAGAGGAGAACAAGGTGAGTGGCTGAAAGCCTATTGAAAAGCCTATCCGCAGGCGTTTGCCACACTTCTACATGAGATTTTGCGGTCAGCAACCGCAAATTTCCATCTTCAAGATTTTCAACTATTTGTAATTTTGCGGTCGGCAACCGCAAAATGTCTTGCCGGTTATTTTTTGCGATATAGTCAGCTATTACCTGACCAATCTGCGGATATATGATATAAGTTAAACGGAACTCATACAATCTACGTTCACCAAGTCCTCGTCTATTGAGTCTTTGCGCCAAATTCTTCAGAAGATTCTCGCCGTACTTGGCCCGGTCTTCGCCATGCTGCTCAAACTCCACAATATAAAACCCCACTAGCCAGTTTCGAGCAGTAACTGCGAGATTTATAGCATGCGCAGTTTGTGCTTGCAACATGTCTTGCACTTGATTGATACGTCCGACTAATGATTCAAAGTTCATCGTGTTGTTTTTCTTCTAACAATTACTATAAAAAGCAAAAACGCTTTATATCAATATGTTATATAATCAGTTATCTTCTGTATTGGTATGTTCTTTTGGGTTGATGAGGGCAAAGATAGACAAACTTTGGAAAATGTTGAACAAAAAAGTTCAAAACCTTATAGACACTTTGCATTGAAAGGCTTGGAATGACTGTTTTTGTGGGAAAAATGGAAAAAAGTATCAAAAAGAGTTGCGAGGAACGAAATTTGTTGTACTTTTGCAGTGTCAGAAATGACTAATCCGGTATTTTCCGCGTGGGAGTAAGACTACACCGCCCCTGCTCCAAACTTAAAAGATGGAGACTGACAACAGCCTCCATTTTTTATTTCCCGTATTCCTTTCGGAATTTCCTTACAAAGTCTTTTCGGAAAGCAAAGTTCCGTTTAATAGATAGCGAAACTTTTCCCTTGAAGATAAGCACTTCCAACGCATGAGCATTTTGCTCGAAATAATTCCTGATCTGAACCGCTAACAAACCGCCGTTATATCGGGTGGTCATGTTCAAGAGGACATGGTTTGACTGGCTCGTTGAATCCGTTAACCGGTTTGAGGCAGATGAACTTCCTTGTATGGTCTTTAACTCGTAGATTCTATAAACGCCTTTTCGTTCAAAAATAAAATCGGGGGATTGCGTCTTACTTGGATTGGGAAGAATATACACTTTGTATCCATGCGTGACGGCCTTACGGGCAGCGTTGAGCAGATTGCTGTAATCGTCTTCGCTTTCACTACCAGTAGAAAAGATACCAGTTTCTCCTTCAACAGGATGGAAATTGCCCATAAGAGCAATCCGTTCCACCTGTCGGGAGTAGTCAGCACCTTTCAGGGTATGAAGTTTGGCCAATTCTGCTGCAATGTCGCTCATCGATGTGTTTGGATGTGTGCAAAGATAGGAAAAACATGGAATAAAATTACAAACCTCTTTTGCAAAGTTTGCAAAAGATAACTGCAAAACAAAAACCTGATTTCACCTCACCATCCCCAAAATCACCTCGGGCGTGATGGTCATTTCAGTGACGGCACAAAGGCCTGTGCCTATGTCCTTCAGGCTGGCTCCTAACAAATAGACTTTGTCCTTGATAATCAGGAAGCGGTCGTGGTTGCGGTGAGGTAGCTGGATGAATGCTATTTCAGGATATTGGGTGTTGTGTTTTTTAAAATGCGCTATTCGCATCAAAACAGCTGCGTTCTGAATCATAAACCTCCGCATGGCAACGAAGGCATTCATAATTCTTATACTTACTTCTATGGCGATA
>CADCIH010000030.1 GCA_902801465.1 uncultured Bacteroidia bacterium
GGGCGCACCTCTTCCCATTCCGAACAGAGAAGTTAAGCCCGGCAGTGCCGATGATACTGCGGTGAAACGTGGGAAAGTAGGTCGCCGCCCACCCATACGGGAAAGCCCGCCAACGAGCGGGCTTTCTTCGTTTTAGATAAAAGTTAAGAGATAAGAGATAAAAGTCCTGTTGCCACCCAACTTTTATCTTTTATCTCTTATCTTTTATCTTTTTATTATTTTTGCACCATGAAAAGACTCCTCGTCACCATATTGTCCCTCCTCATCGGCATAACTGTCTTCGCACAGACTCAAAAAACCGACTCCACCCTGGTGACCTTCTACCCTTCCAACTTCGACTCCATCTCACTCAATAGTCCACACTACCTCGATACCACCACCTTCCACGCCAACGACTTCGACCCGCTATACAACAATAGAGGCCTCTACTCCACCCTATCCAATACAGGACTGGCTCATCAATCCATGCGATTCATGGCCACAAAGTCCATCGGATTCGACATGGACATCAACGCCTTCAAACAATATATCAAAACCGATAAAGACCTTAAAACCTACCTGTCCCTCCTGCCCTACTCCAAGATACAATATGTGATGACTTCCGTCGACAAGGAACAACACCTTGACTTCCAGTTCGGACGACAAATATACCAAGGCCTATACCTCACCTTCGAATACAGCAACTGCTACTCTCCAGGCGTCTTCACCAACAACAAATCCGACAACAACAACTGTTCGGTCAACGTGCTATATACTACCAAAGACCAACGCTACCGAGCCCTCGCCTACTGGTTCCGCAACAAGATCGCTGTCCAAGAAAACGGCGGAATCCAATACGACAGCGTCTATACCAGCCATCAGGAAAGCGACAACTCCGTCATCCTTACCAACCTCACCAACGCATCCAACCTCATCAAAGTGTCAGGAGCAGGATTCCAACATTACTTCAACCTGCTTCCACAATACAAGAAAACAGCCGTCATAGCCACCGACACCATCGTTAACGACTCCATTGTCAACGACTCCATCCACCCCGTCACCGACAGCTTAACCACCAGGAAATTTACGCTGGGACGCATCAACCATAGCTTCGCCTACCAGCGAAACCAGATGTTCTATAACGAGACCTCTGCAGCCCTACCCTTCTACGCCACGTACGACACCCTCTTTTCTGCCAACACCACCGACACCACCCTCATCCACAAATACCACAACAGCCTCTCATGGAACACCCTGGGCTACCAAAACTATAGCGACAACGTCCCATTCTACCTGAATGCGGGCATCGACTACGACTTCTATAAAATCAAACAATACAACTACCTCGAGGACAGTACACTCACCGACCGGACACACTCCCAAGTCATCCTCCATGGTGATGTCATCGTAAACCTTTTCGGGCTGACCACCATCACCGGACACGCCCAACTCATCACCCTGGGCTACCAAATCGGCGATTTCGACCTCAGAGGACAATGGAAGCAACGCTTCGGGAAAAGCGAATCAGGCTTCGGAAAGAACAGCATCCTGTCATTTGACATCGACTTGAGACGCCAATCACCCACCTGGTTCGAGACCAAATACACTTCCAACCACTTCCGCTGGGAAAACGACTTCCACGCCGCCACTTATCTCACCATGGACCTACACGGCCAATACAAGAGCTTCCATGCCGGCGTGAGAAACACCACCATCAACGACCTTATCTATTTCAATCAAGAAGCACGACCTGCACAACACGACGGCATCGTAAGCATCAGCGAAATCTATGGCAGCGCGGCAACCACCCTCGGCCGGTTCCAATTGGAAGGATTCTTCGCCCTCAACTACGTCAGCAACGAGGATGTGCTTCGCCTCCCAACATTCCAAGGCCGCCTGAAAGCCAGCTATTCACAACCCATCTTCAAGAGAGCTGCAATATTGCAACCCAGCCTTACCGTGCATTATTTCACAAAATACCGCGCCAATGCCTATATGCCTGCTTTACGAACGTTTTACCTGCAAGACGATGTCATGATTGGAAACTATCCGTACATCGACCTGGCGCTCGCAATTAATGTCAAACAGGCCGACATCTTCGTGCAGTATAGCAACATGTTCCTCCTCACAGGCAACTACGACGCCTTCGTCGCGCCACATTACCCAATGCGCGACAGCAAGATCTTCTTCGGAATCAACTGGAGACTCTTTAATTAGTGGAAAGTGGAAAGTGTAGAGTTTTCCACTTTCCACTTTCCGTTCTAACTCATTCCTCTCTGCTTCTTGATGAGCTCATAGGCTTCATTAATCTCTTGGAATTTCTTCTCGGCGGCTTGTCGGACCTCATCGCCGAGGCTACTCACCAAATCAGGATGGTTCTTCTTGGCCATCTCTCGGTAGGCTTTCTTCACCTCTTCATCAGAAGCTGACGGATCCACACCCAAGATCTTATAGGCGTTTTCAGAAGCATTGATCTCTCTTACGAACATCGATTTAATCGACTCGTAATCAGAATCATACAAACCCATGTTCAAGGCAATGGTATGAATCACGTCAATCTCAGGTTTTGACACATCACCATCGGCTGCCGCAATGCCAAAAAGATAATGCAGCAGTTGAAGCCTCGATGAGTATTGCATATATCGCCCCACTTGACGACTCACCTCATAAAGGTCATAGTCTTGGTCCAAAATATCGCGAAGCATCTTAATCGAGCGCTCCGCATTCTCCTGTCCAAAATTCTGCAAAAAGAAACGCTTTACATAATCAAGTTCCGACTTCTTCACATTGCCATCCGCTTTCATCACAGCGGCGGAAAGCACCAACAACGTCACATTAAAATCGCGTTTCTCGGAAGTATCGCCAAAATGCTCGTTGACCTCTGAACGAATCACAAACGGACTACTGCTCGAGAAAAGGCTGCCCAAGGCGAATCCGATGATTCCTCCGATCGGACCTCCAAAGGCCCAACCCAATCCTGTTAAAATTAATTTGGTAAAAAATCCCATTTTGCGTGATTTTTTTGGACTGCAAAGATAATCAAAAAAAATAGTTTTTGTATTTTTGCGACTTCAAAAAACCAATTTTGAGAGTTTTTAATTAGTCACTATAAAAATATCGAAAAGAAAATGACAAAGTACGTTTACACCTTCGGTGGAAAGACCGCCGAAGGCAATGCTTCGATGAAGAACGAGCTCGGCGGCAAGGGCGCTAACCTTGCTGAAATGTGCCTGCTCAAGCTTCCTGTACCCGCTGGTCTGACCATCACCACCGAGTGCTGCACCGCTTATTATCAGAACAACTGCCAACTGCCCGCCGGCCTCATGGACGAGGTCCACGCTGGCATGAAGAACATGGAAAACATCATGGGCATGAAATATGGCGATCCCGAGAACCCGCTGCTCGTCAGCTGCCGTTCCGGCGCGCGCAAGTCGATGCCCGGCATGATGGATACCGTGCTGAATATCGGTCTCTGCTCCAAGACCATCCCTGGCTTGATCAAGAAGACCAACAACCCCCGTTTTGTGTATGACAGCTACCGCCGCCTCATCATGATGTACGCCGACGTCGTCATGGAAAAGGCTGAGGGCATTGAACCCGCTGACGGCAAGAGCATCCGCAAGCAACTTGACGACATGCTCGACGCCTACAAGGAGAAGATGGGTTACAAGAGCGACACCGAGCTGAAGGCCGAAGAACTCCAGCAGTTGGCTGAGGACTTCAAGGTCCGCATCAAGGAAGTGCTGGGCACCGAGTTCCCGGACGACGCCGAGGCCCAACTCGAAGGCGGCATCAAGGCCGTGTTCA
>CADCIH010000031.1 GCA_902801465.1 uncultured Bacteroidia bacterium
GTCGGCCAAAGCCAGAGGACCCATCGGGTGGTTGGCGCCCAGCATCATGCACTTGTCGATGTCCTCAGCGCTGGCGATGCCGTCGGCGAGGATGCCGACAGCCTCGTTGATCATCGGGATGAGGATGCGGTTGACCACGAAGCCGGGGGCTTCTTTCACCTCGACGGGCTGTTTGCCGATGGAGGTGGCGAGGTCAACGATGCACTTGGTCACTTCGTCGCTGGTCAGCTGACCTTTGATGACTTCAACGAGGGCCATACGGTCGGCGGGATTGAAGAAGTGCATGCCGATGAATTGGGCGGGACGGCTCGTGCAGGCAGCGATCTCGGTGATCGACAGCGAGGACGAGTTAGTGGCGAAGACGGTCTCGGGCTTGCAAATCTTGTCAAGCTCCATGAAGACGTCTTTCTTCAGTTGCATCTCCTCGACGGCGGCCTCAATGACGAGGTCGGCATCGGCGAAGGTGGCGTAGTCGGTGGTAGTGGTGATGTTGGCGAGCAGGGCATCAACAGCCTCTTGGGTCATCTTGCCCTTTTCAACCAGCTTACCGTAACCTTTTGCGATGGAAGCCATAGCCTTATCAAGGCTGGCTTGGGTGCGGCTCTTCATGACGACGGGCATCTTGGCGGCGAATGCCTTCACGATACCTTTAGCCATAGTGCCGGTTCCGATAACACAGATTTTCATTTTTTTAGATTTTAAGAATTATTATTAAGATTCAATTATTGTTGAATAGCAGTTTCAATGAGTTCGACACAATCATAATGAAGTATGAACTTGATCCATCCGAGGCGTTCTCTCTCCCCTTCGATAATTTTGAAGCCGATATACTTCTCTTCATCCATAGGGAAATAGTCACAATCATTTTGGTAATAGTACTGATAATGGATTAACATGTGATTTCCATTAGCGGTTCCTCCAGGATAGTGGTACGAACGATTTTTAAGAGTGATGTCTGTACTTTTAAAACTATCGTCACAACCAAAGGTATCACCAGCGTCATTGGCATAAAGTGAAAGTCTCTCCGAAGTATTGACAATGGAGTCCATTTCATCCATTTGCTCACATGTGTAAATGTATGAAACTCCTACCACCCACCAAATGCTGTCCTCAGAATGGAACGTTGAATCAATGTGGAGATATTGCTCCTGTTGAATGATATCACCTAACAAGAGAACTTTCTCATGTTTACACTTGAGTGTTGTAACAATATCGTGACCTAAACCAGCAGAACCGACAACCTCCGAAATAAATTCCAAGTCAGTCCATCCATTCTCATTAAGATCGAGAGAAAGATTCATGGAGGAATGGTTTTCATACGTCTTGATTATCATTCCATCTGTCTGACCAAATACAATCGTGTTGCTAACAATGGGGATAGTATCATTGGTCTGCGGGATGGTATCATTGGTTTGAACATTGTCATTTCCGTTTGGTACGGGATCTTTCGTACAAAACGGCAAAACACCTAATGTTGCCAGTGCCAATGCGAATATAAGCGTCTTTTTCATTGTGGTTGAGTTTTTGTTACTTATCTGCAAAATTGGGTTTACGTTTTTCGAGGAACGCGGCCATGCCCTCTTTCTGATCCTCTGTGAGGAAGCAGCGACCAAAGATGATGCTCTCGTTTTGGATGGCTTCGTCAACGTGCATATCCCACTCGGCATTGATGCAGAGTTTGGCGGCTTTCACGGCCAAGGGAGCGTTGGCAGCAATCTGGTTGGCCAACTCGAAGGCACGGTTCATCAGCTCGGCTTGAGGCACCACCTCGTTGACGAGACCGATACGCAAGGCTTCGTCAGCCTTGATGACCTTGCCCGTATAGATGAGTTGCTTGGCCATCCCCTGCCCCACAAGACGCGCCAGACGCACGGTGCCGCTGAAACCCGGGATGATGCCCAGACCCACTTCGGGCTGACCGAACTTGGCGTTGTCGGAGCAGATGCGGATGTCGCAAGCCATGGCCAGTTCACAGCCACCACCAAGGGCGAAGCCGTTCACAGCGGCGATGACGGGCACGTAAAGCTGTTCCAACTTACGGAACGCAGCAGCACCACGAGCACCGAAGGTCTGAGCTTGAAGCATGCCCAAATTAGCCATCTCGCTGATGTCGGCACCTGCCACAAAGGCTTTGTCGCCGTCGCCGGTGACGATGAGGACACGGAACTTGTTGCAATCGAAATGGTTCAGGTAGTCGTCCATATCCTTGAAGACATCCGTACAAAGGGCATTCAAGGTCTTTGGAGCCGACACCTTCATGACGGCAATCTGATCGTGTTCTTCTATCTTAAGATAGGTGTATTCCATCTCCGTAGGGATTAGATGTCCATGGGTTTCAGGTCGGGGCTGATGATCAGCTTGGCCTCAGTGGCAGCTTGCACATCTTCAACCGTGAACTCGGGGTGGATCTCCTTCAGCACGATGCCTTCGGGAGTGATGTCCATGACACCCATCTCGGTGATGATCATGTTCACCTGTCCGGCAGCGGTCAGAGGCAGCGTGCACTCCTTCAGGATCTTGGGAGCACCCTTTTGGGTGTGTTCCATGGTGAGGATCACGCGCTTGGCACCCACGACGAGGTCCATGGCGCCGCCCATACCGGGAGCCATCTTGCCGGGGATGATCCAGTTGGCGAGGTTGCCCTTCTCATCCACTTGCAATGCACCGAGGAACGACACGTTCACGTGGCCGCCACGGATGATGGCGAACGAAGTGGCCGAGTCGAAGGTGCAGGCGCCAGGCAGCAGCGTGATGGCGCCACCGCCAGCGTTGATGAGGTTCTTGTCTTCCTTGCCTTCTTCGGGGGTCGGGCCCATGCCCATGGCACCGTTCTCGGTCTGGAGGGTCACGGTGACACCTTCAGGAAGGTAGTTGGGGATCAAAGTCGGAATGCCAATACCAAGATTGACAACATCGCCGTCGTGCAATTCTTTTGCAGCACGCTTGGCGATCACTTCTCTCATTTCATTTTTTTCCATAGTTAGAAATGTTTAATTGTTGAATTGTTTATTGTTGTTTTGTTATTTCATTCCTCTTTTAACCATTTCTTGAACGACGAACGAAGCGACATCGTCGGCATAGGTGTTCATGCCGAAGCCAGCGTCGAAACCGAGTTCCTTGGCCAGTTCGTGCGTGATACGGGCGCCGCCACAGCAGCAAATCATCTTGTCGCGCAGGCCTTCAGCCTCCATCAACTCGATGAAGTTGGTCATGTTGTGGATGTGGACGTCTTTTTGGGTGACGGTCTGCGACACCAGCAAGGCGTCGGCGTGGAGCTCGATGCCCTTGGCGATGAACTCCTCGTTGGGCACCTGCGAGCCGAGGTTGTAGGCCTCGATCATCTCGTAGCGTTCCAGTCCGTAGTGGCCGGCATAACCCTTCATGTTCATGATGGCGTCGATACCCACGGTGTGGGCGTCGGTACCCGTCGAGGCGCCGACGATGACGATCTTGCGTCCGATATTCTCCTTAATGTATTTGTCGGTCTCATACATATCCATCGTGGTCGATTCCACCTTGGGCACGTAGATGGTCGAATAGTCCACCGTGTGGGTGCAACTGCCGTAGCAGTTCACGAAGGTGAAACCGGGTGTCAATTCCCTGTAATACACCACGCTGGGATTCTCCAGTCCCATCTTCTTCAGCAGCAATTTGGCCGCCTCGATGGCTTCTGCGCCGCAAGGCACGGGCAAGGTGAAGCTCAACTGCATCTTGCCGTCGTTCATGGTGTCGCCGTAGGGCTTTATCTTGGTGAGGTCT
>CADCIH010000032.1 GCA_902801465.1 uncultured Bacteroidia bacterium
ATCGACATTACGATAGCTCACATAGATGTGTCTGTAGAAGTAATTGTTGCCATTCATGTTGTAGTAGCCGCTATTCTCGGGATCCGAGCAAGGTGCTGAGTAGGCGCAAGCCAGATTGCCTTGGGGATCGCATGAAAGGGCTGGTTGAGCTGAAGGAGCGAATGTCTTGGATGTGTAGTCGTCTCCATGATAAAAACTGTTGGTCCAGTGTTCCCAATCATCAAACTCCTCATAGTAGGGCAAGAAACCAATCCATTTGGTGGAGTCGGGCACCATTGTGACATAGCCCGGGTTTTCGGGATCCGGCCACCACAGACGGGCAACATTGTGAGGGTTGGGGCCTGCGAGGGTGGGGTCTGTGTATTCCGGGTGATAGGTGTCTTGCATAGGAGCCTCTTGGGTGTCGTTCCAATAGAGGATACCGTCAACGGTACGGCTTGTGAAGTAGGTATAGTAGCCTTCCTCGTTGTCCACGGTGTGGACCATTTCAAAGGTGTTGAGGGCGACATGGGCAACGCCGTTGTTGTCAATCACGACAGAGCCTTGCAAAGGCATGAAGAGGGTGTCTTCCATGCCCCAGGGTTGACCATTTTCAAAATCGAATGATCTGCCTTCATAGGGATTCTCCCAAATCTTGAAGGTGTTCCAGGTCTGGCCATCGTCGGTCGACTTGAACATCCAGACGCTGTTGGTAACGCAGCCTGAATAAAGAAGGGCCACGGTGTGACCGTTGGCAGCCAGGGCATAGTCGTCAGCCGAGAAGGTGCCAATGTGATAGTCGTACTCCTCGAGGGGACCGTAGCTCACCGTCCAGTTCTCGGCATCTTCCGAGCGGAACAACACCGTGCGGATGTCGGTCTCGTCGCTGCTGATGCTGTGTTGCAAAGCGGCAGCCACGTGGATGATGTTGTGGTGATCGCCAGTGGTGACCACTCTCGGCCAGGTCGGATATTCGTTGTAAGGATAGCCTTCAGGATAGTTCGGCAGAGCGCCACGGAATTGCCATTCGCCTTCACCGGCGTGCTCTCTGGTGTAGCAGTTCAAAGCACCATTGCCGTGCGACAGGAGGATTTCGCCATTATCACCCCATTGGGCGATTGACGGCCAACCCGATACCCAGCTCTCAACGCGAGCTTCGGGGCCTTCACCATTTTCGACAGTGCCATAAATCCATTCACCAGTGGCAAATTCTTTGCCTTCCTGGGGCTTGTAGAAGTTGTAACCTGTACCACGATCCGCAGGAGTGGTATTGTTGGGAGTCAGGTGCGACATGGTAGCGGTAATGGCAACCGAACCATTGGGCATCTGATACATACGGTTGGCAACAAAAGAGTTCGACTGGAGGTCGTAGAAGGACATGATGGTACCAGCGTAATCAAGGTCACCTTGATATCTGCTGCTCACCACAACGGGGGCTTGAGGGGCAAATTGGGCAGCAGAGGGGTCTACCGTCTCTTTGCCTACGGTAACTTTTTGTGCGCGGGCAACACCTGAACGAATGTCGTTCTTAGCCATGCGCTGTTGTGCGATTGCACCAAAGCCTAATGCGAGGCTCAAAGTTAGTAAAAACAATTTCTTCATGATGTTTTGTTTTTAAGGTTAATGATAATTGTTGTCGATATTAGGTCGCAAAAATAAACATTTTTGGTTAAATGCGGCCAAAAGAATGATTTTTTTTCTTCAAAAAGCAATTCTTCGCAAAAGCTGTGCCAGAGATTCCCGTAGGGAATGGAGAATAAGTTCGGCGTGTAATGCGGCGGCAGAAGGTTCCCTGCGGGAATGGAGAGGTGTTTGTTTTATATTTAGCGGCGGCAGAAAAGAATTCATTGTTGGGAACGTCATAAGCCGCCGCGGATAACAACAGGTTGGAGAAACTCCATTCCCTTGGGAATCTCAAAAAAACACCTGCTCTTGTAAAACGGACAGTTTTTATTTCTACTTTTACACCCTCAAATATGGATTCTATGAAAAAACTATTCCTACCCTTATTGCTTCTTGCCCTTGCGGCATGTACACAGGAACCCAAGGCCGACTTCGTCACCGATGCGGCCCAATATGTAGACCCCTTCATCGGGACGAGTGGCCACGGCCACACCTTCCCGGGCGCCACGGTGCCTTTCGGCATGGTGCAGTTCAGCCCCGACACCCGCATGAACGACTGGGACGGCTGCTCGGGCTACCACACCTCCGACAACACCATCCTCGGCTTCAGCACCACCCACCTCAGCGGCACGGGCTGCTCTGATTATGGTGATTTTAGGTTTATGCCGTTTACGGAAAAGTTTGTGTTTGACAGCGATATGACAGACGAAGCTTATGCCTACTATGATTCTCTTTATAGTCACGCATCCTTTAAACACGAGGATGAAGATGCCCAAGCGGGTTATTATTCCGTGGTTTTGGATGATAGTGTGAAAGTTGAGTTGACTACGGGTGACCGCGTTGGTATGATGCGTTGCACATATCCAAAAGATAAACTTGAGTGGTTGATGCTTGATATGGAACATGGTGTCAATGACGAGTATGTTTATGAAACTGAGATAAATGTGGAAAGCGACCATGCCATCAGTGGTTTTCGTCGCACTCGCGATTGGGCAAATGATCAGTACTTGTATTTCTATGCAGAGTTTTCAACGCCTTTCGTAATAGAAGAGCCTGGAAATCAACCATGGATTTGTTATCACTATGATGGTCCAATAGTTGATGGGAAACCACTACCGAATAGGAGACCTATGAAAGTCTTTTTTATGTTTCCTGAGTCTTATGACGAACAAATCACCATGCGTATTGCCCTTTCCGCCGTCGATGTGGAAGGTGCGAAAAACAACCTGAAAGCCGAACTTGCCGACAATGACTTTGATTTCGATGCTTTGAAACAAAAGGCGTATGATAAATGGAACAAAGAACTGCTGCGTTACGAGGTGAGCGACCCCAACGAGTCGAACAAGACGGTGTTTTATACGGCGCTTTACCACTGCATGGTGGCACCCAACCTCTTCAGCGATGCCGATGGACGCTATCGTGCCCACGATCTGAAGGTCTACAATTCGGAGAGACCTGTCTATACGGTCTTTTCTTTGTGGGACACTTTCCGCAGCTTGCATCCGCTCTTCAGCCTGATGCAGCGCGAGCGTACCCTCGACTTCATCAACACCTTTATTAATAAGTACGAGACCAACCCGCACCACATGCTGCCCATCTGGGAACTGGCTGCCAACGAAACCTATTGCATGATCGGCAACCACGCCATCCCCGTCATCGCCGACGCCTATTTTGCCGGCATCCGCGACTTCGACACGGAAAAGGCTCTCGAAGCCATGGTGGCAAGTTCAAAAGACAACTTCCGCGGCATGGGTGCCTACATGAAGTACGGCTACATCCCGATTGAGGTCGAAGGTGAGGCGGTCTCCAAGACCCTTGAATATGCCTACGACGATTGGTGCGTGGCCCGCATGGCCGAGGACATGGGCAAGCAGGACATCGCTGATGAGTTCTATGCCCGT
>CADCIH010000033.1 GCA_902801465.1 uncultured Bacteroidia bacterium
AGCCGGTTTCGGCGGACAAGGTGTCTTGTCAATGGGTAAGATCCTTGCTTACAGTGGTATCATGCAGGACAAGGAAGTCAGCTGGATGCCTTCATACGGCCCGGAGATGCGTGGCGGTACGGCCAACGTGACCGTCATCGTCAGCGACGAGCGCGTGTGCTCCCCCATCCTCAACGCTTTCGACACTGCCGTCATTCTGAATCAGCAGTCGCTCGACAAGTTTGAGGACAAAGTGAAGCCCGGTGGCTACCTCATCTATGACCCCAACGGCATCACCCACAAGCCCACCCGTAAGGACATCCATATCTACAGCATCGAAGGCGCACAACTCGCCTCCGATATGGGCAACAGCAAGGTGTTCAACATGATCATCCTGGGTGCCTTCCTGAAGGTGCGTCCCATCATCGACAACAAGAACGTCGAAGAGGGTCTGCGTCACTCCTTGCCGGAGCGTGCCCACAAGCTCATCCCGCTGAACATGCAGGCCGTCCAGGTTGGCATGGACAACATCAAGGCTGAGAATTAAACATCGGTCATCCGAAAAAATGAAAGCCGCTGACTTATCAGCGGCTTTTTTTACATGTAATGGTAAAAAAAAGGGACGAGAAACCTCGTCCCTTTTGCATGTAATGAGTCGAATCAATTACTTCAGACCTTGCCAAGGACCGTTTTGGATGTTTCTGCACTGCACGTAAGTGGCAGGGCAGTTGAACACCTGATATTTATTGGATCCATAGGGTTGGAAGATCTCAACTCCACGTTGGAAAGTGTCCCAACCGCCATCGGTCAAGATATAAGAATAGTACACAGTGCCTCCAGTCAGAGGAGCGTCTTGGATACCATTGGGGTTGCCACTCATTTTGACCGTGTAGGGTTCTTCAGGCTTGTAACCGTTGGTGTAGGTAGCGCCTTTCAGCAAAGCGGCCGGCAAATAACGCTGAACGTATGGGTCGTTCTCGGGGCTGTATTGTGAATAGTTGAACTTGGTCTTCAGGGTACGCACAATACCAGCGACGGTCGAAGAGCTGTTGCAGAGCACATTGAAGCACTGTTCACCCACATTGGCATCACGAGCGTAGATTTCAATGGCCATGGGCACCATAGCGGCAGCGCCTTGAGGAGTGTTGCCCAACAAATTGTCATAAACGGCCTTGAACTCGGTGACACCCGAAGGAATGTTGGTAAAGGTCACGAATGCAGTAGGTGTGTCATAATAAGTTTGATCGTAAGTCAGTTCACCGCTCACGGTATAGGTGTGGTCGCCATAAGTCAAAGTATTGCCATTGACGATAGCCTCGTGAGGAGTCTCGTTGATGAGATTGGCCCATGAATCACCAGAGTTTGAGGGACCTGGTGTAGGATTAGGGTTGGGAGTAGGATTGACAGGATCTGGAGTCGGATTCACCGGATCATCCTTTTTGCAGGAAGAGAAGGTCATAAGACCAATGCCCAAGCAGGCAATCATGAGGACTTTGCCCCAGTTTTTGATTGATTTGTTCATAATGATTAGTTTTTTAAGTTAGTACTAGGTTGAACTATCATTTCAAATGATTATGATAGGGCAAAATTAGGAATAAAAAACAAAATATCCATAGGTAAAATTACCTATTTTTTTAAAAAAAGCGAAAAAAAAAGTGCCCGATAACAAAAAAAAGAAGGCCGTCATCGAAATGACGGCCTTCCTTCATCTATTGAAAAAACATTACTCTTTCACTTCTGTTTCTTCAGCGGGAGCTTCGACGGGAGCCTCGACAGCTGCTTCAGCTTTAGGAGCAGCTTTCTTAGTGCTACGACGGGTGCTCTTAGCCTTGGCAGGCTTTTGACCCTCGCGAGTATAAACCTCGTTGTAGTCGACGAGTTCCATCAGAGCCATCTCAGCAGCGTCGCCCTTACGGTTTTCCGGCATACGGATGATGCGGGTGTAACCACCGGGACGGGTAGCCACTTTCGGACCCACCTCGCGGAACAGCTCGGTCACAGCATACTTGTTTTGCAGGTAAGCAAAAACAACGCGGCGGTTGCTCGAGCCAGTCTCGGTCGTGGTGTTATTCTCAGGCTTAGCCTTGGTGATCAGGGGCTCAATGTACATACGAAGAGCCTTGGCCTTGGCCGTCGTCGTGATGATGCGTTTGTTAAGAATCAGCGAGGAAGCCATATTGGAGAGCATGGCCTTGCGGTGAGCGCTTTTTCTTCCCAAGTGATTGAATTTCTTATTGTGTCTCATCTTTCTTATTCCTTATCTAATTTATATTTGCTGACATTCATACCGAACTCTGCTTATTGAAGGCGACAAGTTCACCAAGCGTTTCAACCTCAGCAGCTTTCAAGCAGTTCAACGCACGAACCGAGAGGTCGAGGTCGACGAGCTTGGTCTTGAGGAGCTGACGGATATGCAACGAGCCTTCATCAAAGTCTTCGGTGACGGCCTTCTCATCGGGAACGAGGTTGATATTCTCGTCGGAGAAGAGCATGAAGTGGTAGATGAGGATCTTTGCGGCTTCTTTCAAGGCATCTTTAGGATTGATAGAACCATCGGTGTCGATTTCGATGACCAGCTTCTCATAGTCGGTCTTCTGTTCGACACGCCAGTTTTCCACCTTGTAGCTCACATTACGAATGGGCGTATAGATGGAGTCGATGGCGATGGTGTCGACAGGGGCGCCGGCCACTTTGTTCTCGTCGGCAGGCACATAGCCTCTGCCCTTATTGATGTTGAGCTCGATATTGAGCTTCACCGAAGGCTCAAGGTTGCAAATGACGAGATCGGGGTTGAGCACTTGGAAGGAGCAGAGATACTTGTTGATGTCGCCAGCCTTGAATTGCTCTTGGCCGGTGATAGTAAAGCTGACCTTCTCGTGGACTTCAGTGGGGACCACCTGTTTGAGGCGCACTTGTTTGAAATTCAGCACCATATCAGCGACGTCTTCAATAACGCCGTCGATGGAAGCAAACTCGTGGGTGACACCGTCGATGTGGATAGAAGTGATAGCAAAGCCTTCAAGTGAAGACAGCAGGATTCTTCTAAGCGCATTACCAATGGTGATGCCGAAACCTGGTTCTAGAGGTCGAAACTCGAAAACGCCTTTGGTGTCGGAGCCTTCAACCATGATAACCTCATCGCCTCACGAGCCGGATAGTTCATGAACTTGCCGCACATCTTATCAGAATCCCATTCCAGCCAGGCGAAGTTGCTGCCTTGACGGCCTTCGAGGGAATTGGTGATGACTTCCAAGCTCTTTGATTTCTCACGAACGCCAACCACATCACCAACCTTCACGAGGTAGGACGGGATGCTGAGGACGCTACCGTTGACGACGATATGACAATGGTTCACGAGCTGACGGGCAGCGGCACGGGTGGGAGCGATACCCAAGCGGTACACTACATTGTCAAGACGCGATTCCAAAAGTTGCATCAGGATGAGACCGGTGACGCCTTCCTTACGGCGGGCATGCTCAAAGGTCTTGTGGAATTGTCTCTCGAGAACTCCATAAGTATATTTTGCCTTTTGCTTCTCCTTCAGCTGGGTGCCGTATTCCGAGACTTTCTTTCTTCTGCTGTTGGCGCCATGCATTCCAGGAGGATAATTTCTCTTTTCGAAGTACTTGTCGGAACCAAAGATGGGTTCTCCGAACTTACGAGCGATCTTCGTTTTTGGACCTGTATATCTTGCCATAATTCTACGTTTTTAATTGTTCAACTTACACTCTTCTACGTTTTGGAGGACGGCAGCCATTGTGAGGCAGCGGGGTGACGTCGATGATTTCGGTCACTTCAACGCCCATCGAATGGATGGCACGGATGGCGGATTCACGTCCTGAACCAGGTCCCTTTACATACACTTTAACTTTACGTAATCCCAAGTCATAGGCAGTCTTGGCACATTCTTCAGCGGCCATTTGTGCGGCATAAGGGGTGTTCTTCTTCGAGCCCTTAAAGCCCATCTTACCAGCTGATGCCCAAGAAATGACTTGTCCTTCATTGTTGGTCAGAGAAACGATCACGTTGTTGAAGGAAGCCTTCACGAATGCCATACCCGTCGCTTCAACCTTCACAACACGTTTCTTTGTAACTTTGTTGTTTTTTGCCATTTTTTAATTGTGTGGTTTAGTAATTTTGAGATGATCCAACTACGTATTACTTCGTAGCTTTCTTCTTGTTTGCAACAGTCTTCTTACGGCCCTTACGGGTACGTGCGTTGTTCTTCGTGCTCTGTCCGCGAACGGGAAGGCCTGCACGATGACGGACACCTCTGTAGCAACCGATATCCATC
>CADCIH010000034.1 GCA_902801465.1 uncultured Bacteroidia bacterium
GTCGGCCAAAGCCAGAGGACCCATCGGGTGGTTGGCGCCCAGCATCATGCACTTGTCGATGTCCTCAGCGCTGGCGATGCCGTCGGCGAGGATGCCGACTGCTTCGTTGATCATCGGGATGAGGATGCGGTTGACGACGAAGCCGGGGGCTTCCTTCACCTCGACGGGCTGCTTGCCGATGGAGGTGGCGAGGTCAACGATGCACTTGGTCACTTCGTCGCTGGTCAGTTGGCCTTTGATGACTTCAACGAGAGCCATACGGTCGGCGGGGTTGAAGAAGTGCATGCCGATGAATTGGGCGGGACGGCTCGTGCAGGCAGCGATCTCGGTGATCGACAGCGAGGACGAGTTGGTGGCGAAGACGGTCTCGGGCTTGCAGATCTTGTCAAGCTCCATGAAGACGTCTTTCTTCAGTTGCATCTCCTCGACGGCGGCCTCAATGACGAGGTCGGCATCGGCGAAGGTGGCGTAGTCGGTAGTGGTGGTGATGTTTTTCAGCAAGGCATCGACGGCCTCTTGGGTCATCTTACCCTTTTCCACCAGCTTACCGTAACCTTTTGCGATGGAAGCCATGGCCTTGTCAAGGCTGGCTTGCGTGCGGCTCTTCATGACGACGGGCATCTTGGCGGCGAATGCCTTCACGATACCTTTAGCCATGGTGCCGGTTCCGATAACACAGATTTTCATGATGTTTGATTTTATTTGTTGATTTGATTTATTGTTGTCGTTTTGTAGAGACGTAGCGCGCTACGTCTCTACTGGTTTATTTTCCTTTGAATGTGGCAGGCCTCTTCTCCAGAAACGCCGTCATGCCTTCCTTTTGATCCTCGGTGGCGAAGCACTTGCCGAAGGCGGTGTTCTCCAACTCGATGGCGTCGGTGGCAATCAGGTCGTAACTCTCGTTGATGCACTGCTTGGCGTAAGCGATGGCCAAAGGTGCGTTGGCGACCATCTTCTGGGCGGTCTCCATCACCTTGTCCATCAGTTCCTCTGGCTCATAGACGGCGTTCACCAAGCCGATGCGCAGGGCTTCGTCTGCGCGGATGGCCTTGCCCGTGTAGATCATCTCCTTGGCGTAGCCTTGTCCGACGAGCTTGGCCAGACGGTAGGTGCCGCTGAAGCCGGGCGTGATGCCCAGTCCCACTTCGGGCTGACCGAACTTGGCCTTCGAGGAGGCATAACGGAAGTCGCAAGCCATGGCCAACTCGCAGCCACCGCCGAGGCAGAAGCCGTTGACGGCAGCAATGACGGGTATCGGCAGCGTCTCGATCTTGCGGAACGCGATGGCGCCGAGTTTGCTGAACTCGTAGCCTTCCTTCTCATAAAGGTGTACCATCTCCGAGATGTCGGCACCGGCCACGAAGGCCTTCTCACCGTCGCCCGTGATGATGAGGACGCGCGTCTGGGCAGTATCGAGGTGACTCACGAAGTCGTCGATTTCCTTCAGGACTGTCGAGTTGAGCGCGTTCAACGACTTGGGCGCCGACACTTTCATGACGGTAATCTGGTCGTGCTGCTCAATCTTCAAGAAACTGTAGTCCATGTCCGCAGGGATTAGATGTCCATGGGTTTCCAGTTGGGGTCAAGGATGAGCTTGGCCTCGGTGGCAGCCTGCATCTGCTCGAAGGTGAACTCGGGGTGGATTTCGCGCACCACGATGCCTTCAGGCGTGATGTCCATGACACCCATCTCGGTGATGATCATGTTCACCTGTCCGGCAGCGGTCAGGTCAAGGGCAACGTACACTCCTTCAGAATTTTGGGAGCACCCTTTTGGGTGTGTTCCATGGTGAGGATCACGCGCTTGGCACCCACAACAAGGTCCATGGCGCCGCCCATGCCGGGAGCCATCTTGCCAGGGATGATCCAGTTGGCGAGGTTGCCCTTCTCATCCACTTGCAGGGCACCGAGGAACGACACGTTCACATGGCCGCCACGGATGATGGCGAACGAAGTAGCCGAGTCGAAGGTGCAGGCGCCAGGCAGCAGGGTGATGGCGCCACCGCCAGCATTGATGAGGTTCTTGTCTTCCTTGCCTTCTTCGGGGGTCGGGCCCATGCCCATGGCGCCGTTCTCGGTCTGGAGGGTCACAGTGACACCTTCAGGAAGGTAGTTGGGGATCAAAGTCGGAATGCCAATACCCAGATTGACAACATCGCCGTCGTGCAATTCTTTTGCAGCACGCTTGGCGATCACTTCTCTCATTTCATTTTTGTCCATAGTGTGTTGTTATTTAAAGATTTAAGATTTAAAGATTTAATATTCAGTTATTTAACTACAGATTAAACAGATTGTACAGAATAAAATGTGGGTAATTCTGCAACTTCGTTGCGGATTGCACAGATTTCTGTACAAATCCGCAGCTTTAGCTGCAAAATTAACGTCACGGAATCTGTTTAATCTGTGTAATCTGTAGTTTCTATCCATTGTTCAATATCATTTTACTTCATGCCTCGTTTCACCATTTCTTGAACCACAAACGAAGCCACATCGTCGGCGTAGGTGTTCATTCCGAAGCCGGCATCGAAGCCGAGTTCCTTGGCCAGTTCGTGCGTGATACGGGCGCCACCACAGCAGCAAATCATCTTGTCGCGCAAGCCTTCGGCCTCCATCAACTCGATGAAGTTGGTCATGTTGTGTATGTGGACGTCTTTCTGCGTCACGGTCTGCGACACGAGCAGCGCGTCGGCATGGAGTTCAATGCCTTTGGCGATGAACTCCTCGTTGGGCACCTGCGAGCCGAGGTTGTAGGCGTCAATCATCTCATAACGCTCCAGTCCGTAGTGGCCGGCATAGCCCTTCATGTTCATGATGGCGTCGATACCCACGGTGTGGGCGTCGGTACCCGTCGAGGCGCCGACGATGACAATCTTGCGGCCGATGTTCTCCTTGATGTACTTGTCGGTCTCGTACATGTCCATCGTCGTGGATTCCACCTTTGGCACATAGATGGTCGAATAATCGACGGTGTGCGTGCAACTACCGTAGCAGTTGACGAAGGTGAAACCGGGCGTCAGTTCCCTGTAATACACCACGCTGGGGTTTTCCAATCCCATCTTC